>DLIG01000003.1 GCA_002483605.1 Sulfurovum sp. UBA7648 | reverse complement strand
ACTGCAAACTCTATGAATACGCTAATGGAAGCTATGGGTATTGCTCTTGTAGGCAACGGTACTATTTTGGCTCTAACACTTGAGCGAGAAGAATTATACAGAAAAGCAGCAAGAAGAATTTGCGAAATCGCGCTCATGAACGAAAAAGATCAAGAAAAATACAAAATACAAAATATTTTAAATGAAAAAGCCGTTCATAATGCATTTGCCGTTGATATGGCAATGGGCGGAAGCAGCAATACAGTTCTTCATATGCTTGCCATAGCCAAAGAAGCAAATGTTGATTTTAAACTTGAAAATATTAATGCTATCTCAAAAAGAGTAAGCCACATAGCAAAAATTAGCCCGAGCTTGACAACAGTACACATGCAAGACATAGATAAAGCCGGCGGAGTAAGTGCTGTTATGCATGAAATGAGCAAAAGAGGCGAGGATATATTGCTTGACAATTTGACAATATCCGGTGAAAACATCAAAGAAAGAATTAAAAACAGCGTAATATTGGATACTGATATAATACATACGCTACAAAATCCTTACAGCCAAGTTGGCGGACTCGCGATCCTTTACGGAAATCTTGCCGAGCAAGGAGCTGTCATTAAAACTGCAGGAATTACGGGTAGCCGTGTGTTTACCGGAACCGCAGTATGTTTCAACTCGCAAGAAGATGCCATTAAAGGCATTATTGGCGGCAAGGTCAAAGCCGGGAATGTTGTTGTCATTAGATATGAAGGTCCAAAAGGCGGGCCTGGAATGCAAGAGATGTTAGCTCCTACAAGCCTTATCATGGGTATGGGGCTTGGCGACAAAGTAGCACTCATAACAGACGGCAGATTTAGCGGAGCAACCAGAGGTGCAAGTATCGGGCATGTATCTCCAGAAGCTGCGGAAGGTGGACTAATAGGACTGCTTCAAGATGGCGATGAGATATTTATAGATGTCGACAATTATATATTAGAAGCAAAACTCAGTTTTGAAGAAATTGCAGAAAGAAGAGATAATTTTGTACCATTTGTAAAACCTCTAACAAGCAAATGGCTAAAACAATATCGCGCGCTTGTAACAAATGCAAGCAATGGTGCTGTGCTGGAAGCGGAATAATAAAAATTCCGCGCGTTAGAGATCTTCCTTCAGTCAAAAAATCTTATACAAAAAAAGATATCTATAACTATCATCCAAACAGAAGGAAGATCTTCTGTTTGTTAGCTGTTAAGCAGTATTAGCCTCTTTTATAAAATATTATGAGTATCGTCTAGCGCCCATAAATCTAGCGCTATAAAACGGATGTGAAAGGCTTGTAATAACAACTTTATGCTTTGCGGAACTTGCATGGATAAATTTATTATCACCGATATATATACCTACATGATTTACAATTTTGTTTTTGCGTCTTGAGGTATCAAAAAAGATCAAATCTCCTTTTTGAAGCTCAGCTCTTGCAATCTTGATACCTTTTTGAAATTGTTCTATCGCTCTTCTAGGCAAAGTGATGCCTTCTGATTTCAAAAGATACGTAGTTAATCCGGAACAGTCAAATGTATTTGGCCCCGTAGCACCCCATACATATCTATGCCCTAGCTTTTTTTGTGCATTAAACGGAAGTGCAGCTGCTTTCAAGCTTTCAGATATAAAACTGTCACTTTTTGTTGAAGCTGTACTTGCATTTAATGTTAAATTGCTAGCCAAACCTTGTCTGGAATTGCGTTGTTCAGGTATTGTGATTTTTCTGCCAATACTAAGCTTTTCCCCTAAAGCTATATTATTGGCTCTTCTAAGGTCAGAACTTTTTAAATGATACTTATGCGCAATAGCAGTAAGAGTATCACCTCTTTTTACCTTGTAAATTTCTGCATTAGCAAAAATGGTAGATGTGAACATCAATGATGCGGTAAATAATATAGTTTTCTTCATTCAAATCCCCTTTGTAAAATTTGTGATTCTGAAATTCTAGCTGATTAAAATTAATAGATTGTTAACAAAGTTATAAGATATGTGAATTAAAATAGGAGAAAAATAGTGGCATTAAGCCACTATTCAGGTTTATTTAGCGAGTGCTGCTTTTGAAGTTTTTGCTACTGCGGCAAAGCTTTCAGGAGCATTCATTGCCATATCAGCCAAGATTTTTCTATCTAGTTCAATATTGGCAAGTTTTAAACCATGCATAAATCTTGAATAGCTCATATCATTTAGTCTTGCAGCTGCATTGATACGAACGATCCAAAGTCTTCTAAAGTCTCTTTTTTTACGTCTTCTATCGCGGTAAGCATAAACTAATGATCTCTCAAGTTGTTCTTTTGCTTTTCTAAAATGTTTTCTTCTAGCACTATAAAAACCTCTAGCCAGTTTTAATAGTTTTTTGTGTCTTCTGCGTCTAACTACGCCTGTTTTTACTCTCATGGTGTTCCTTTACCTTGTATTTTGAGGTGTCAAGCTATCAATTTTGCTTGAACTTGCCCCATATGTGATGGGGGACATTTGGCGATTTCTCGCGAGCTGGATATGAGCGTATTACGCGATCATCTCTTTGATTTTTTTAGCATCACTAGCATTAACATACTTTGAGCTATTCATTTGTCTGTGGTGTTTGCCATCAACTTTAGTCAAAATATGGCTTCTAAACGCTGTTCCGCGTTTGATAGCACCGCTTTTTTTGACTTTGAAGCGTTTGACAGCGCCTTTGACACTTTTCATTTTAGGCATATGTCTTCCTTTTAAAATTTTTCTCATAGAAAATGGGACATAATTATACCATACAAGATTGAAATTTAGATAAACTGAGTAGCAAAATAAAAATAATATGTGACTTTTTATAAACTCCGCATTATAACGCGGAGTAAAGAAGAGAAAATTTGAAGCTTTTATTTTTTACTAGGGACTACATACATGCTCATATATCTTCCCTCTTGTTGAATGTCTTTTTCTATAGTTGCAACATCCGCAAGCATAGGCCATACTTTTTTAAGTACTTCAGCACCCCATTCAGGATTTGCCATTTCGCGGCCTCTAAGAAATACTCTAAGCTTAACATGCTTGCCTTTTTCTAAGAATTCTCTTGCGTGCTTAACTTTATAATTGACATCATTTTCTGCAATTTTGCATGAAAACTTAATCTCTTTGATCTCGATTATCTTTTGATTTTTCTTGGCTTCTTTTTTACGCTTTTCTACTTCGTATCGATGCTTGCCATAGTCCATGATCTTGGCTACCGGCGGATTTGCGTCTGGAGAGATAAGCACCAAATCCAACCCTTTAGCCTCAGCTGTTTTGAGGGCTGCATCTCTAGCGATAATACCGAATTGTTCGCCGTCTTCGCTGATAACTCTTAACTCTTTTGCTGTAATCTCATCATTTATGAGTGTTTCATCTTTCTTGCCTTTAGTTTTTGTATTAAACTGCTTGCTCAAATCTTTCCTTCTTGAAGTTGTTTGCTTAATTGTATCATAAATTCCTCTTGAGTTAGATTATATTGTTCTTTTGCTCTTCTATCTCTGATAGCAACGCTTCTATTTGCCACCTCTTCGTCACCAATAATAACCACATAAGGCACTCTTTGTTTTTCGGCATTCCTGATTCTTTTGTTGAGACTATCATTTTTATCATATATCTCACTATCGATATCTATGCCCATACAAGCTTTTTGCAGCTCTTTTGCATATTCTACGTGAGGTTCGCTTATCGGCACAAAGATCACTTGTGTAGGAGCTATAAATAATGGGAACTCTCCTGCAAAATGTTCTGTAAGGATAGCTATAAATCTCTCAAATGATCCCAAAATAGCGCGGTGTATCATAACAGGCTGCTTTCTGGAGTTATCTTCTGCTACATACTCTACGCCGAATCTCTCTGGCAAGTTAAAATCGACTTGTATTGTGCCGCATTGCCATTTTCTGCCAAGCGCGTCAGTGATCTTGACATCAATTTTCGGTCCGTAAAACGCTCCGCCGCCTTCATCTATGCCATAAGGAAGGTTATTTTCATCCATTGCATCTTTAAGTGCTTGAGTGGCAATTTCCCAAACTGCATCATCTCCTATGGCTTTTTCGGGTTTGGTTGATATCTCCATCGAATAATTAAATCCAAATTTTTTCATAACGCTGTCTACAAATTCTACGACCTCAAGAACTACCGGTTTGATTTGCTCTGGTGTACAAAATATATGCGCGTCATCTTGGGTAAATTCTCGTACACGCAAAAGCCCATGAAGCACACCTGATTTTTCATGGCGATGTACTACTCCATATTCATAATATTTAAGCGGCAAATCGCGATAACTTTTGCCTGATTGTTTAAATATCTGTATATGGCCTATACAGTTCATCGGCTTAATGCCATACTCTTGCTCATCTATTTCGGTTAGGTACATATTTTCGCCGTAGCAAGCATAATGCCCTGATATTCTCCACATATCGGCTTTAAGAATTTCAGGCCCGCGCACCGGTTCATAACCTCTTTGGCGATGTGCTTTATGTAAAATAGCTTCGAGTTTTGCTCGAAGGCGTGCACCCTTTGGCAGCCAAAACGGAAGTCCTGCTCCGGCTTCTTCGTTGAACATAAAAAGCTCAAGCTCGCTTCCAAGTTTACGGTGATCTCTTTTTTTGGCCTCTTCAATCATATCAAGGTGAGCTTTTAGAGATTCTTTATCAGCAAATGCTATACCGTAAATGCGTGTTAGCATTTCTGCTTTTTCATCTCCGCCCAGATAAGCCCCGGCGACACGAGTAAGTTTGAAATTATGCAAGAGACCAGTGGTTGGCACATGCGGTCCGCGGCATAGATCTTCAAAATTGCCTTGCTTATAAATAGAAACTTCATTATCAGGAATTCTAGATAAAACAGCGAGCTTAAGATCGTCGTGGGCAAACTTATTCAATGCTTCGCTTTTGCTGATCGTATATTTTTCAATCGGAGCTTTTTTCTTGATGAGTTTTTTCATCTTTTGTTCTATAGTTTTTAGGTCTTCTTCGCCTATTTTTTTATCTACTCTAAAATCATAGTAAAAACCTTCATCAACAACAGGTCCTACAAAAAACTGTGCATTTCCGTAAAGCTCCAATATAGCCTGGGCCATTAAGTGTGCCGTAGAGTGACGAATGATCTCCAAGCCTTCAGGAGAATTATCATAATATATCTCTTTTAGCCCTGCATTAGAAGTGATACTTTGAGTATCAAACAATGCTCCATTGGAATCTATATAGCCAATAACTGTTTTGTCCATCTGAAAAACCTTATAAATGTCTTGAAAATGGCATTATTATATCGAAAAGTAGTAATAAGCGGATTAAATAAGAAATAATTGTAGATGGTGATCCCGATTGGACTCGAACCAACGACCCCTACCATGTCAAGGTAGTGCTCTACCAACTGAGCTACGCGATCACATAAATTTTAGAATTAAAAGTATAGCAAAAAATGCTTTAAAAGCATTTTATGTTTAGTTATGATATATCATTAATCTAACCTTCTTTTTTACGCCTCTATATAATCCAAATCCTCATGGAATGTCTCGCGGGTAAGATACAACATAACAAATCCTAAAGCAAACACAACTATACCTACTACTGCTCCGGCACCCAAAACTCCCAAGCTGCCTTTTAGCAACATAAAACTTGATGTCACCGGCACAACAGAACCTCTAACAAAGTTTGGGACGGTTGTTGCTACCGTAGCACGGATATTGGTGCCGAATTGCTCGGCTGCCATAGTAATAAACAATGCCCAATATCCGCAAAAAAAACCAAGCAAAAACACTGCTATATAAAATTGTGTTACACTAGCCCCATGCAAAGTATAATAATATACTACAGTAAGCGCAGAGATGATCAAAAATACAAAATAAGCTTTTTTGCGACTTTTAAGTTTTTGAGATAAAATCCCGCTAGCCAGATCCCCCACAGAAAGCCCGATATAACAATACATCAAAGCCTCCCCTGCACTCACCTTGCCATCTATTGCCAATTCAACGGCAAATTCGGGTGAAAACATAACTAATACACCTACCACATACCAAAGAGGCACACCTATAATGATGGCTTTAAGATATTTAGTAAATAGAGCTTTACGGCGAAATAATGAAAAAAAATCTCCTCTTTTAACGTCATCGCTGACATGGTGCGTAAACATATCCGACTCGCGTACTTTAAATCGTAAAAACAATAATGCGAATCCTAACACTCCGCCAAATATATAAGCATTTCTCCAATCAAAATGAGTGGCTACGATATTGGCTGCCACTACTCCAAGTACACCAAATGCGGCTATTGCCATAACCCCGTATCCTCGAAGATGCTTAGGCAATATCTCGGCAACAAGCGTAACTCCAGCTCCGAGTTCTCCGGCCAAACCAATACCGGCAATTAGGCGAAGAATGGCGTATTGCTCTACGCTAGTAACAAATGCATTAAGAGTATTGGCAACAGAATAGAGTATTATAGAAGCAAAAAGCACAGACATACGTCCTCTTTTGTCTCCGAGTATGCCCCATAGTATTCCCCCAAGAAGCATTCCTATCATTTGCATATTAAGTATGATGGACCCCCAATACATAACTCCGTCTTTATCGAGCCCAAGTTCTGTAAGGCTTTGTACTCTGACAACACCAAATAAAATCAGATCATAAATATCTACAAAATATCCCATAGCAATTACGACCACAGGAAGGGCAAGTACTTGACGCATTGTTGTTATCATTGATTTTCCTCTTTATTTAACACGCTATTTTTCATTCCATAAATAAAATATATGAACGCACCGATCAAGCTCCATATTACAAATCTAAACCAAGTTTCGGCAGAAAAACCCAGCATGACAATGCCCAGCAAAATAAGATTTAATGGCAAAAGTACTTTTCCATATGGTATTTTAAATCCTTTATTCAATTTGTTATTATTTTTTTTACGAATGACAATAACAGCAACTCCTATCATGAAGTAGGCAAAAAGGGTTCCGATATTGATAAGTTCTGCCAAGACCTTAAATGGCACAAATCCTGCAACAAAGGTTGCGATCACGCCTGTGATAATAGTAATCTTATATGGAGTATTTGTCTTTGGATGAAGTGTAGCCAAGCCATGAGGAAGCAGTCCATCTCTAGATAAGGCATAGACAACCCTGGTAAGCCCGATACCCATCACTATAAGAACTGAGGTAAGAGTGATAATTGCACCTATGGCTATAATACTGCCTATGAAAGGTTCACCCAATTGATACATGGCTGAAGCTAAGGCATCGGGCACATCTAGTTTATGATAAGGAACAATGGACACCAGTACAAAGCTGACAACCAAATACAATGCCGTGCTCAAAGCGAGTGAGCCTATCAATCCGATCGGAAGGTTTTTTTGAACATCTTTGGTCTCTTCTGCTACTGTTGCTAGGGCATCAAACCCAAGATAAGCAAAAACCATAAGGGAAGTTGCAGCCCAAACACCACTCCAGCCAAATGGTGTGAAATTGCTAAGATTATTGAAATCCACATATTTAATGCCTACAAATATAAAAAGTGCAAGCACTGCCAATTTAATAGAAACGATCACAGTATTTGTATTTGCACTTTTTTTGATACCAAGTGTAAGCAGCATAAAAATTGCCGCCGTCATAAGCAGAGCAAATAGATCCACAACGGTGCCTTTTGCCAAATTAAAAGAACCCGTAATTGCAACCGGGAAACTAAACCCAAAAGTATTTTCTATAAATCCTCTAAAATATCCAGCCCATCCTGTCGAAACTGCCGGCACTATTAAACCATACTCCAAAATAAGGTTCCACCCTACTATCCATGCAGCAAATTCACCAATTGAAGTGTATGTATAGCTATATGCACCGCCGGAAATCGGGATATTCGAGCCAAGCTCTGCATATACCAGCGCGGACATTCCAACCGCAATAGCTGCAAAAATGAATGATAATACTATAGCGGGTCCTGCTACAGTTGCTGCTGTAGTTCCGGTAAGAACAAAAATACCAGAACCTATAGTCCCTCCAACGCCGAGCATCACTAGAGCTAGTGCACCAAGTTTTTTTTCGAATTTACTTTCATTTGCATGATACTCTTTCCTGCGAAGCATTTTCCCCATCAGATCATTCATTTTTCCCTCTTTTTAAAATGATTTCTCAATTGTATTAAAAATATACTAAATAGTACCCGTTGAGCTATTTTTTAATAACTTAAGATATACTATTTGTAACAACAATAAAATTTAAATTGGATTTTTATGTACGATGCATCAAAAAACAAACTCACTATAGTAGGAGTAGGTAATGTCTTGCAATTAGATGATGGTATAGGTGTCTATGCCATATCGTATTTAGAACAAAATTACACTTTCACTCCTGCTATTAAATGTATAAATGGTGGAGTCGAAGGAATGGGGCTTCTAAATCTGCTAAGCGAAACTGAACATATGATCATTTTAGATGCTATAGAGATAAATGATGAGGCAGGCAGTATATACGTTATTCCAGCTTCTGAATTAAGCGGATATGGACTTAACGGCGGAGGAGCTCATGAGATAGGAATATTGCAATGTTTTGATATGCTTGAGCTTCAAGGAAAACCTACGCCTCAGGCAACAGTTATAGGAATAGTGCCTTATTTGGTATCATTTGATATTGCTCTTAGTACAGAGCTAGAAACTCATTTCGATAAATATATCCATACTATTTTGCATCATTTATCAACATTGGGGTATAGTGCGTCTGCGCTTAAAAATCAAGTAACATTATCCGATATCATACAAAAGGTAAATTTTCCATCATAACATCATGATTTAA
Source organism: Sulfurovum sp. UBA7648 (assembly GCA_002483605.1). Classification (GTDB taxonomy): domain Bacteria; phylum Campylobacterota; class Campylobacteria; order Campylobacterales; family Sulfurovaceae; genus BN30871. The sequence goes on along the minus strand of DLIG01000003.1, from coordinate 25,349 downwards.
CAACACTGGTTTCCCATCCGTCATAAACAAACCCGTATTTTTCTCCGAGCTTAATCAAATCCAAAGTCAATTCGTCAATATCATAATAAAACGGAATATCTTTGCGATAAAATATTATCTTATTTTCTGAATTTTTTGATTCTTCATGCAAAGTAAATCCATCTTTGATAAGTTTCTGTTTAAGCAGGACCGAATTAGCATTCTTTATTGCATAGAAGCTATGCTCTATCATTCTTGGGATCTTGAGATCGTCTTTGTTTGTTTGAAGCATATCGCACACTTTATGGTTGTGTATAATTTGCCATTCATAAATTGTAGGATACAATAAACGATGATAGTAATTCCATTCATTATCGGATTGAAAACCATGAATGATTTCATAGCTTTCAAATTCTTCCAATGCATAAGATAAAAAATCTTCCCAGTTATATGTAAACTGAAGATAAAAAATAAAAGTCACACTCCCTTGTGATATTATTCGGCCAACATATTTACCAAGACGAAATTTTATAAGAGATGACTCTAATTTGTCTTCAAGATAAAATATCTCTGTTTGCTCTGCATCATGCAATAATCCGTTTTCTTTAGGGGTTTTAAGCATCACTTTGATAAATCCAACAGTAGGAAACATAACCTTAACATCTTCCTCTCTAACTAAACCCACATTGCATTGTACAGAGGCTATCATGCCATCTATGACCTTCATGTATATTTCCCAATGCTCATCCATTTTTTACTCCATTTCTAATCTCATTAGATACATATCTTCGCCGTCAACTACTTTTACATTTAAACTTTCGCACTTTGAACATTTATAAACAGGTACCTCGCTCTCAAAACCGCATTCGTTACATAGTATTTTAAGCGGTTGTTCGTGAATAATAAGCTGTGATCTGCCGCAAACGGTTCCTTCTTTGAATGTGTCAAATGCTGTTTTAAGCAAATGAGATTCCACTCCGCTCATAACACCTATTTTAATCTCGATCGAGTTTACCGCATTTGCATCGTTTTTGGCGGCTATATCTTCGCATTGAGTTAGAAGTGCTTGTACTATACTATATTCATGCATCTTTACTCCTAGCAAATACGAGGCAATAGTTCGCCTGTCGGCAAGTCCAAAAATCTTTGAGTCCCCCAGCTGCTTTTTAGCACTACTTTGCCTTTGTATGTACTATTAACCGAACCGATTATGGCAGAACTTTCATGGGTTTGACGAAGTATGGCTAAAGCTTTTTGAGCATCTTCTGACGGCACGGCCAAGACAAAAGTTCCTTCGTTTGCAAGCGCGGTTGCTTCAAACCCAAGAAGCTCGCATATCCCTTGTACTTCTTGTGAAATGCTTATCTTTGACTCATCAATCTCTATCGTTATTCCAGAAGCATTCGCCCATTCGTTAAGCACGGCGGCAATACCGCCTCTGGTGGCATCACGCATCGCGACTATATTTACACCGCCGTCAACTATGGATTTGACTTGCGGATACAATGATGCGCAATCACTTTTAAGCTCCGTAGATAATTCCATGCCTTCTCTGGCTGCAAACACAACCGCCCCATGAGCGCCTATATCTCGGCTGATCAAAATTGACATTCCTTCTTTGAGATTACTCGCACTTATACCGCTATAATAAATCTCGCCTATGCCTGTTGTATTGATAAACAGCTTATCTACATTCCCTTTTGGTACCACCTTTGTGTCGCCGCAAACTATAATGGCATCGTTTTTTTCAAGTTCGTCATGCATACTTTTTATAATAGATTTAAGCTCATCAAAACTAAAGCCTTCTTCTATCATGAATGCTATAGAAAGATATTTGGGCTTTGCTCCCATCACTGCTAGATCATTGCATGTGCCGCAAATAGCCAATTTACCTATATCTCCGCCGGCAAAACTAAGCGGATTTACCGTGAAGCTATCTGTGGTAAATGCTAATTTGCCATTTTCTATCAAAGCGGCGTCTTCGCTCTTGTTCAAGATCTTGTTGCCAAAAACACTATAAAAAAGTCCTTCGACCAATTCTTTGCTTTCGCTCCCGCCATTTCCATGTGCCAAACTTATATTTTTTATTTTCATTTTATATTCCCGTATTTGTAGTATGCAGAACAAGCACCTTCACTGCTTACCATACAACTTCCTACTGGATTGCTTGGTTTGCACAAAGTGCCGAATATTGTACAATCAGGCGGCGTTGCCAACCCTTTTAATATATCTCCGCAACGACAAAGTTTATGATCTTGACACTCCTCCTTAGACAATATAGAGTCGTATATTTTTTGGGCATCATATGCAGAAAATTCATCTTTAAGCTGCCATGAGCTTTTTGGCACCTTGCCAAGTCCTCTCCATGAAAACAGAGGTGCTTTTTCGAAATATTTATTTGTGAGCTCTTGGGCTTTTTTGTTTCCGCCTTTTTCGACAGCTCTAGCATATTGGACTTCTACCTCGCTTCTGCCCTCAATGAGTTGTTTTAAGATCATATGAATGCTTTGCATCACGTCAACAGGCTCAAATCCGGAAACCACAACAGGCCTTTTATATACAGAAGCGAACGGCTCATATATCTGGCTACCGGCAATAACGCTCACATGGCTAGGCCCCAAGAATGCGTCGATTTTGTTTTCTACCGGACGGTTTTCTCCGTCTATCATAAGAGTTGTCATTACCTCAGGGACTGTTACATGGTTGATGTAAAATAGTACATTTTTTATATCATTTTTAATAACGCTTTCCAATAAAGCCGCAGTCATTGGTGTCGTGGTCTCAAATCCTATGGCAAAAAATATAACTTTTTTGTCAGGATTTTCTCTCGCAATTTTTAAAACATCGATAGGCGAATAGACAAATCTCACATCTGCACCCTTGGCTCTGGCATCTTGCAAGCTGCCATGACTTCCAGGCACTCTTATCATATCTCCAAGAGTTACAAGGATAACATCCGGCTGCATGGCAAGAGTATATGCGTGATCTACCCTCTCTTTTGGCATAATGCAAACAGGACATCCTGGCCCATGAATGAAATGTACATTTGCAGGCATAAGTTGCGGCAACCCGTATTTCATAATAGTGTGGGTGTGGCCTCCGCAAACCTCCATTATTCCAATAGGGCGGCCTAGTTTTTTGGCATCGATTGCGATTTGTTTGGCATATGCTTTTATAGTTTTGGCATCTCTGAAATCATCATAAAGGTTTTTGAGTTCTATTGACACTTATCATCCTCCTCTATTGCTCTTCTCATTTCATCTTCGTCCATAAGCGCAATAATTTCCCTGTATGTTTCCAGTGATGCTTCGGCTTCTTCGACGCTTATTTTGTTCATGACAAAACCTATATGTATAAGTACAAAGTCACCTATTTTTACGTCTCCTTCAGCCATCATTGCCAGACTTGCATCTCTGAATATCCCCATGGTATCAACTGTACACATTTGATTTTCTTCATCGATTTTTACTACTTTGCTAGGAATTGATAAACACATTTTATCCCCTCATCTTTCTTTTAAATTCAATCCACTGCGCAAATTGACGCAGAGAATCTTTGTCTTGTATGCTAAGCTCCAAAATATCAACATTTGGTTTTAACGATCTTGCTACTGCTTTTTCTTTTTCTATGTCATAATCAAAATAAGGCAATAGATCTACTTTGGTAAATATGATCAGATCTGCTTTTCTAAACATCACGGGATATTTTGCTATCTTATCCTCGCCTTCTGGGATAGATACAAGTACGACATTTAGATGGGTCCCCACATCGTAGCTAGCAGGACATACCAGGTTGCCTACATTTTCCACAAAACAAACATCTATATCATCCAGCGGCAGATCATGCAATCCTTTATGCACCATAAAAGCATCCAAGTGGCATGCCGAGCCTGTTTGTATTTGCATGGCCGGTATGTTTTTTGCTTTCAGCCTCTCGGCATCCCTATTGGTTTCCAAGTCGCCTTCTATGACGCCGTAATTAAATTCGCACACATCTTTTAAATGCTCTAAAAGAGTGGTCTTACCGCTTCCCGGACTGCTCATGAGATTAATGCCGAGTACGCCGTGATTATCAAGATGAGAGCGATTGTGCATCGCTTCATGGTCATTTTTATCCAATATCTTTTGAATTACAGTGATGGTTTTTGGGTCATTTAAATGTGGGTTATTATGAATATGGCTGTGAGCCTTTTGATGCTCATGCGAATTATGATGATGATCATGATGATGCTCGTGATCATGATGATGTTTGTCTTCTTTGCCTCTAATGCTGCATCCGCAATCTGTACACATATTTTTCTCCTTTGTTTGTTTTGCCGAATTTAATTAAAATTTTCAAAAATTTCTTTAATGACTATGCCAAATACTCCCCTTGCGCGTATGATGGGTATGTAAAAATCCTGCCTTGCGGAGCAATTCATGATTTTGTGTAAATTCCGTTGTCGGCCCATCATGTATTATTTTGCCGTTTTGAAGAACTATCGCTCTTGAGCCAAGCTCTTCAGCCAAAGATAAAGAATGGGTAGAAGTGATAACGGTATTTTGTATATCATGAATATAATCAATGAAATTACCGCTTACAGAACTATCAAGCGAGCTGGTAGGCTCATCAAGCAAAAGCACGGATGGATTAACAAGCAAAACGGATGCAAGAGCTATGCGTTGTTTTTCTCCTCCGCTCAGTAAGAACGGGAATGAATCAAGTTTATTGGCAATGTCCAAGACATCAATGATGTGTGTTAAAAATTTTTCATCAGTAGGAATATCTAATAATTCTAGAGAAAAGAGGAGCTCTTTTTGTACACTTTCGCAAAAAAGCATCGCATCTACATTTTGAAACAGTAAAGAGCATTTTTTGCGAAAATCACGAAAAGATTTTTTATTCTTTAAAAATGCTTTATTAAGCTTTTGATTTTCAAATAAATATTCACCGCTCTGTGGAAATATAAGGCCGTTTAACAGTTTAAGCAGTGTGCTTTTGCCGCTTCCGTTTACACCAAGTAAAACCACTTTTTCTCCATGCTTAATATCAAAAGAAATGTTATCCAAGACAATATTCTCCCCTCTGCTGAAGGTAATATTTTTACATGAAATCATAATGGCCTCTTGATTTAAGCGCATAACTATTTTCTTTTGAAAGATGAATGGCTTTGATAAAAAGCGTTACAGACAAAGATGAGATAAGCTTAAGCGTACTGACAATATCTCTAGTGTTTAATCCCTTGCTTTGTGCGCTTTCATAACTCTCTTCAAGCATATGCATAAAAAGTTCTTTTTTTGATAAAAAGAGCACTAAAAATAGCCTTGTATTTGCATTCACGCCAAAAAGGCCGATAATGCCAAAACGATTTATAAAAGCCAAAGCTATATAGCTCAAAGCGAATGAACGCCAAACAAAAGTTGTCAAATGAGAAATATCTGTTTGCCCGTCAAGATAATACATCATTATCCCATTTGCTATGGCCGTCATTCCAGAAAACACAAGTACTGCCAAGAGCGCGAATTTAAATATTCGAAAACGATCGACAGAGATAATAAGTGCACCTATGACAAACAGGCATATCAAAAGTTTACTTGTAAGCATACCGCATAATATTAATAATGACAAAAGCAATAAAGACAATAGTTTGCTCTTGTCGTAGACGCCTAATCGTATATTCATCAATTTTTACTTTTTACTTTTTTTAATGCTAGTAAAAAATAAAAAACTTAAAACTGTGCCAATAGCTGCACTTATCAATGTGCTCCATATAGGTGAGAGACTGTGAATTTCATAATCAGGGATAGGAGTATCAATGCCAGCATTTTGCATTCCTTGTGGAATATATCCTACCATCGTTTGAAACTCTTCAATTCCCCATTCTCCCCATGCCGGATATTCACTTATAAGCCCCAGCGGCACCAATGCAAACATTATAAGCAAAAATATTATTAATGATTTAGTTGGCATAGATTTTCTCCTTTACGTGAGCCAAAAAACGAACTACGCCTATTGTTGCTAGTCCCTCTATCGCCCCAAATACCAATATGTGCGAGCCTACAATAGCAGGTATTGTCACGCTCAGATCAAAAGGAAAATATACGGCTTTGCCGCTTTCGCTAAAAAGCATAGGTTGAATTCCGAGCAAAACAGCTATAACAACACTTGCTAGCACCATGCCTGTGTATCCGGAAAGAAATAGATTTAGGGTATTTGACAACTTGTTTTTAAATGTCTCATAAAAATAGTAAGATCCAAAAGCACCTATAAATCCCATAGCAAACGAATTGGCGCCAAAGGCCAAAACACCGCCATCCCCGAATATCACGGCTTGAAAGAACAATGCAATAGTGATACAAAAAAATGCAGCCCAAGGCCCAAGCAATATAGCCAATGCCCCCATTCCTACAGCGTGTCCGCTGGTTCCTCCTGGAATTGGAATATTGATCATCATAACCATAAATGCAAATGCAGCCATTGAAGAGAGGAATGTAGATGCATTATCATCGCTATCAATATTTTGTTTAACTTTTTTGAAACCATACCACCAAAGTGGAGCTGTTATAGCCAGCATAGCTATCGATGTTGAAGGCGAAATAAAACCGTCTGGGATATGCATGTATAATCCTTATTTTGCAGTTTAAAGCATAAAGTATTTTCCCCATAGCCATAGTAATTAATTTACCCAAAAAGCAATATTAAAAATAGACATTCTTGTATATTTTAAGGACTTAATATATATACTAGCATTATGAAATGTATATATTGCCAACATAACCACATATATTTACTTAGCGATGGTTTATGTAAATGTAGCCGATGCAAACGCAAATTTAGCCCTGCTAGGCTAAAACGTGAAAAAAAGCTGCTAGAATGTTTTTGTCAAGAAATGACTGCAACAAAAGCTTCTGCGTTGTGTAATGTACACTACATAACCGCAAGAAATTATTATCTCAAGATACGACATGCAATTGCGGCACATGCTGATGTAATTTATAATCAAAATATGCACTTGGTTAATGAATTTGATGAATATTTTTATTTGCCAAAAAATTTAAGAGGCGATAAAGATACAGTATCTAAGATAGAAAATTTTCTTACGCTTTGTTTTAAAGAGAAAATCTATACTATTATGATGCCCTCTCCAACAAGGTATGCCAACATCATGGATAAAATGCTTGTAGGTAAATTTTTACGCTATCACAAAGTTGCGAAGTTACAAAAATCTGTCAATACTATTACCGCTTTTTGGGATTTTTTTGAAACTTTTATATCAAAATTTAGGGGTGTATCGCATAATGAGTTTTATTATTATCTTAAAGAAGCGGAATTTTTATTTAATTACACTAAAAATGAGCAAATAAAAATCTTGAATGAACTAATGGGTTTTCATCATGGAAGCGACTTGTCCTAATGCAATTCCTCCATCGTTTGGCGGAATATCTTCGCCAAATAACAGATCAGGAAAATTTTTAAATAATAACTCCAAAAGCACCCCGTTTTGAAAAACTCCGCCACCAAGCACTAAAGGCATAGGATAGAGTTTGGATATCTCTTCTATCATTTTAACGATCGTATGAAAAAATTTGGATACTGCGACTATAGGCTCTTTTTCTAATAAAATTTCTTTTATCATCGGCAAAAATATTATCTTATTTTCTTTTACTTCAAATGTATACGAATCTGTAATATTCGGATCAAAAAGCTCCTCTAAAAGCATGCCGCTCTCCCCTTCAAAACTAATAACTTGTGACACTCCGCACAAAGAAGCTACCGCATCAAAAAGCCTGCCCATAGATGATGTTGATGGTGAATTTATTTTTTTTGCCCATGCGGTGTAAAGTATTTCAAGCTCTGTTGAACTAAATGACTTGATGGCAGGATGATCTAGATTGATTGCATCTTTACCGTATATATCAAATAACAAAGCAAGTGCGACTCTTCTAGGTTCTCTGATAGCTTTTTCGCCGCCTAATAATACAAAGTTTTGAAGTGAAGCGACTCGCTCAAAACCGTCATAGTCACACACTAAAAATTCTCCGCCCCAAAGCGTGCCGTCATCTCCATATCCAGTACCGTCAAATGCCACTCCCAATACTTTTGCAGTTGTATTTTTTTGTGCCATAACAGAAAGTATATGGGCATAATGATGCCCGACGGCTTTTGTATTTGTGAAATTTTCTTTGGCATATTTGGTAGATTCATACGATGGATGTTTATCATGTATTACAATTTTCGGATCAAAGTCGTAAACTCTTCTGAGTGTTCTGATATTGGAATCAAAATATTTAACCGACTCTATACCGTCCAAATCTCCTATGTGTGGAGAAAGTATGACATCTTTGTCAAAACCTATGGCAATCGTGTTTTTTTGATTTGCGCCAAGCCCAAGAACCGGACAAGGTAAGCTAAAGGGGAGTTTAATATGTGCAGGCGCATATCCTCTAGCACGACGCAAAACCAATGTGTGATCTGCTGCAATTTTAATGACACTGTCATCGCATCCGTTTATTATTTCCCTATTATGATCAAGTACTGCATCGTAAATGCTATTAAGCTTTTTAAGAGATTTCAAATCAATACAAAGCGGTTCATCGCTTAAATTCGCACTAGTTGCTACTATTGGCCGTTTGAGAATTTCAAGCAACAATAAATGTACAGGGGTATATGGCAAAAAAATACCTAATTGAGAAAGATTTGGTGCGACCGATGGAGCAACTGCGTTTGGTTTGGATTTAAGCAGCACAATCGGTCTCTGGCTGGAAATTAAATATTTTTCTTCTATCTTGGATACACAAGCCAAGGAATGCACCATAGCCATATCATACGCCATTATTGCAAAAGGCTTTGAAGGACGACGCTTTCTTTTTCTTAGTTCTGATACAGCATGTTCATTGGTAGCATCACATACCAGATGATATCCTCCAACGCCCTTAACGGCTACTATTTTGCCATTCAATATCTGATCTGCTGCATGTTGTAAGCACTCATCTTGGGAAAATTCTACCTTTTTGTCATTAATATAAAAAGACAATTTTGGCCCGCAGTCAAAGCAACCGATCGGCTGGGCATGATATCTTCTATTTGACGGATCATTATATTCATTTTTACAGGCTTCACACATTTCAAATTCACTCATAGATGTATTGTGTCGGTCGTACGGGAGGTTTTTAATGATAGAATACCTCACGCCGCAATTTGTGCAATTTGTAAATCCGTATTTATATCTTCGATTCTCGGGGTCAAAAAGCTCTTTTTTGCAATCATCACACACAAACATGTCTGGGGGGATTTTCACGCTTTTATCTCCACTGCCATCGCTTGGTACTATGGAAAAATCATCAAAAATTAGATTGTCAACTTTAAAATGGTCAATATTGTCAATTTTTGCTAAAGGGGGAGGATTGTTGGTGACAATTTTTATAAATTCTTCAAATTCTAATTGCGTGGCATTTATATATATTTCAACTCCGCTTGTGCCATTGCTAACTGTTCCTTTTAATCCAAGTTTTGTCGCTAAAGAATAAACAAACGGACGAAAACCAACGCCCTGTACAACACCATAGATATTGATTTTATAGGTATAGTGCTCCATGGAGCGCATTCTCCTTGCCCATTGGATATTTTTTATTGGTAAGCAACTCTCTTGAGCTAAGATTTCTTTTTATTCTACCAAAAAGAATCTGATTTGCTATAGTTTCGCCGGATAAGGCTATAACATTTGTTTTAGTTTTTTCTATCAATTGATTGACAATTTCACCTATATAATCTCCAAAAGATTCATAAATACTATAGCAAAGCAAACTGGACTCTACGCCTCCAAGCTGATAACTCATAATGCTAGCCAAAAGTGCGTCATAGTCAAATCTATTGTCTTTAATATGTGTATCTATCTGTATGCCGCCCTTGCCTAGAAATTTTAATGCCTCAGTAGCGATACCGTTTAAACTTTTATCCTCTAAGCCTATCAGTATAGCGGCTATACCAAATGCGTCAACTTTTGTGGTTGAATTTTCTATTTGTTCTATCCTGCCAGGAAAACGAAGACGATAATTTCCAACTAACCTATCAGAACCATCACGTAAATTTGAAATTCGCTCAAACAGCAAATCAGAATCAAATTCTCTAGCCGGAACAGCATTTATGACTTCTTTTCCATTGTAGTATAAAAAATGCAATGCTTTTTCATCAAAATATATACCGAGAGCCTTACTTGACAACTTATCGTTTTCTGCCAAAACCGATAACATACTAGTTTGCCATTGTGTAAAATATTTTACATTTGAATGGCCGCTTTCAAACTTATCACCCTCTAATTGGTAAAATTTTGAGGTTTGGGCTACATCGAACTTTTCTATAAAATCTATGATTCTTACTCCATCCAATACTACACTGGCCAGGTTATATGCTACTATAATTCTATCATCCCCAGTGAAATCTATAGCAGGAAATGTCAACCTCTCTCCAGATATAATTTTTTTTGTATCTTGATTGATAAAAAGTTTACTATCAATTTGAGGCAAAACAGGTATGTCAAAATCTATGACAAGCTCTGCTTCTTTATGAGCATTAGAATCGGCGTAAATTATATAATCCAATCCTAAATTCATAGCTTCTTTTGCCAACAGCATACTAATGCCGTCGTCTGGATACTTTACCCAAATGCTGGATCCAAATAATTTCTTTGCTTCATCGCTTTTAGTTGCAAGTCTGATCAAGGGTCGTTCTATAGATAAAAGAGCATTAAATTCTTCTTGTATAAGCATAAAATGTGTATTTATGGTATTAAAATTCGTTATCATTACAATAGGATTTTCTAATTTGAGTGACGAGTAAGGATTTGCAAAAAGACGATATCCATTTGCAGTTTTTGCGAGTACCTGCTTTTCTTCACTGATCGCTTTGGCGCTTACCTCAAATAGCTTCCGATAGGTTCCCTTGTCATTGGCTATGCGTTCACTCTTATTATCTTTGATTCGCAAAGCTATACCACATTCTACACATGAAGCTAGAGGATAGTCTTTTCTCATGATATTTGTTTTTTGTTCATTTTGACATGCAGCACATGGAACTATAAAACGCATAAAACTTTTAGCTCTTACAAATGGGTATCCATCCATAAATGGTGTTTGAGTACCACAATTATTACAGCTTGTAAATGGATAATAATAATATCTGCTAGAAACATCGAACATCTCTTTTTGGCAATAAGGGCAAGGAGCTATATTGAAAGGAATGTTTGATCTAAAATTTTGCAATACACTTTTTGGCTTTGTTTCGCTCATATAATAGCTACTTTTGCTTAGATATATTGATGCTGGAAGATTTTTTTCAAGTGTCAATAGAAATTCATCTATCAAAGCGGAAGAGGTATCAAAAACTATTAGTATCTGATCTTTTTCTTGAATGACTTCACATGGCATATTTTCATTGCTGGCAATAGCCCTTATTAGTGTAGTAATATATGTTTTTGTAGCCAAAAAAGGCAATACAACAATATAATACATTTGTACCACCTGTAAATTTTGTAAGTTATTATACCTTATTGCAGGTATTCTTGTGTGGGATTAGCACATTTTTCTACAACGGATATGATAGATATTTGCTCTTTTTTTGGCTTTAGGTCAATTCCACAACTGCTAAGGTACGAAAGAGTAATATCTAGTAGCTCTGGAAATGCTGCGAACATGGCATTGCTCATGCCATTGTTTACGCTTATGATATCATCTGGGATGATACCAATCATAGTAATATCTGCTATCTTATCAGCAAAAGCACAAATTTCAAGCATCATATTTATCTCAGCTTCATTTGCGGTTTTATGAGAAGCGCCTTGACTCATGACTTCGTTGGCATCATCTATAAAGATAGAGCCGACACTATCTTTTTTAGAACTGGTACTAACCAAAACAACTTTTGGATATGTTTGAAAATATGTCATCAAAGTAAATCCGAGCACTCCTCCATCAACCAATGTCAATTTGGGATGCGGATCATAATTTGATTTTATAAATTCGACGAGGTAGTGTCCTACTCCCTCATCGTAAAACATAATGTTCCCAACCCCAATAAGGGCCACTTTATCATTTTCTATAGATTTCAAATGCTTACTTCTTGTCTTTTACAAATTTACTGCCGCCGACAACGATAGCCAAATCGCCCTCTTCCCAAAAAATAGTGCGCCATATTTGATAATAGATATGAAACGCGACCCAAACTATGATGAGCCACATGGTAATATGATGTGCTATTCTTACATCCATAAGACTCCCGCCAGTAACTGGGATGGTCCAATCAGTCCCCACATGCAATATCCATGGCCACCACGCTCCTATACTGCTTATTCCAGATTCTAGTCCATGCACATATAATTGCAAACCTGTGAATAGCATAAAAAATAAAAGAAGATGGAAAATAGTAAAATATACCGTATTGAAACTATCACTGTGTGATGAATCAAACGATTTTTTACGATTTAGCGTAATAAGATTTAAAAACACCGCTCCAAATTCATTTAGATTATGAGCATTAGGTATAAGTTTTTTATACGGCTTCTCAAATCGTGAAAAGAAATAAAGATAAGCTATAACAATGGATGTAACATCAAATATAATGGCGGCAATAAAATGCCACCATCGATTCCAAGCCATCACATATTTTTGCACGGCTGGTTCTGCTATAAGTGTTTGATAATATGGTTCGCCGATATACAACCCTGTAATAACAGCTACTACCATAAATGCAGCATTTGCCCAATGAATAGATCGCATTGCTACGGTCATTCTCTCCACTTTTTTATAAGATTCTTGTTTCATCGCAAACCTCACTTAAAACACACAGGTTGGATCTATTTTATAGCTTCCAAGTTCTTTGCCTTTTGTATCCACAACATGTACGGCGCATGCGAGACACGGGTCAAAACTATGTATGGTTCTTAATAATTCTAGTGGCTGATCTGGATTGGCAACTTTTGTGCCAATCAAACTAGCTTCATACGCACCAAGCTGCCCTTTGGCATCTCTAGGACCGGCATTCCAAGTCGAAGGTACGACAGCTTGATAATTTTTAACCCTTCCTTCTTCTATACTTACCCAGTGCCCTAATGCTCCTCTTGGTGCTTCAGCAAGTCCCATACCTTTAGCATTTACACTTACTTTATCAAAATCGAATTTTGTCCATGTTGACAAATCCCCACCCAATGCATTTACACCAAGTTCGTCTATCCATCCCATCATTACATCACACATCAATTCAGTTTCAATAGCACGAGCAGCGGTTCTACCTATAGTAGAAAATAGTACTGTTATAGGCAAATTGCCTCGTTTAAGGAAGTTGTCTACATATTTTTTGATTCTCTCATCACCTTTAACATAGCCAACCACCATTCTAGCTAGTGGACCTACTTCTACTTTTTGACCATCATATGTAGGAGACTTGATCCATGAGTATTTCTCATCCGTTTTTAGATACGCATATCCATCGGCACCTTTTTTAAACCCTGTATATTTAGGGATTGTTTCTCCTTCGTAAGGATGCAATGGTTTTGTACCTTCATACCAAGCGTGGGTAACGTCTTCGGCGATCTTATCCTGATCAAGTTCATATGCTTTTGTAATATCTCCATTTAGTACTACTCCTGAAGGGAATAGAAGTTTTGATTTGTAAAAGCCGGTATCATCCAATCTAAAGTCACCATAGCTCATATAGCTAAGAAGTCCACCGCCTGTTCCGCCCGCACCCTTATATGTAGCTTTTGCGTCAGTTGCTTCTGCAGCATACATAGTTCCAGCCATATAAACATCAGGAAGATATGCCCTTTTGACAAATTGGGCTGCTTCTTCAAGAAGCTGTTTGTATAGTCCGATACGTGCAGGGTCTTGAATATCTTGCACACAAGTAACACCGCCTACAACTATAGATTGCGGGTGTGGATTTTTGCCTCCGAAAATAGCATGCATTTTCGCCATATCTCTTTGCAGATCAAGAGCTTGAAGATAATGTGCTACACCTATGAGATTTTGTTCAGGAGTTAATTTATAGTGAGGATTGCCCCAATATCCGTTACCGAAAATTCCAAGTCTTCCTTCTTTAACAAATTTAATGACACGATCTTGGATAGCTTTGAAATTTGCAGCATCTGCTATATATGGAACTACGCCAGCAACACTGGCCCACTTTTCTGCCTCTTTTACCGCCAATTCCGGATTTGCAGTAGTAGCAGAAACTATATCAACAAAATCCAAAGCATGCAAATGATAAAAGTGGACCGTGTGGTCATGAACATACAATGCACCTTGTATAAGGTTACGTACCAATCTTGCATTTTTAGGAATATTTATATTAAAAGCATCCTCGACAGCCTCGATACTTCTTTGATAATGTGTCCCTGTACAAACGCCGCAAATACGCATCGTCATCAAACCACAATCTCTAGGATCTCTGCCTTTTAGAATAGTCTCGATTCCGCGGAACATAGTAGACGAGCTATAGGCATCTACTATTGTGTTGTTTTCATCAATTACTGCCTCAATACGTAAATGTCCCTCAATACGCGTAATTGGGTCAACGATAATATGTTTTTTGCTCATTATGCATCCTTTTCACTGTTTTTTTTGCCTGCAACTGCACTTGCGACCGCATGAATTCCAATACCAATGCCTGCTGCTGTGAGTAATGCCAATCCAAACTCATCAACAGTTTTTTCTACACCGCCGGTAGGGGCTTTAATGTTAGCGTTTGCCATTGGTCGCTCATATGCATATTTATCCCAAAAATCAGGTTCACTACATCCGATGCATCCGCGTCCTACGCCAATCGGCCAGTTGACAGCTTCGTTATAGCGAACAATGGAACAGTTATTAAATGTCATTGGGCCTTTACATCCCATCTTGTAAAGACAAAAATTGTTTTTAGCACCGTTATCACCCCACTCTTCAACATATTCTCCCGCGTCGAAGTGAGCTCTTCTTTCACAATTATCGTGGATACGATATCCGAAAGCGAATTTAGGTCTAAGTAATGAATCAAGTTCAGGGATTTTCCCGGTAAGAACATAATGCAACACCACACCCACCATATTTGACGGGTTTGCAGGACATGCAGGAATATTTATAATTGGCTTGCCAGAAACTACATCCATAACCCCTACTGACTGCGTAGGATTTGGTGCAGCAGCTGGAATACCGCCATAAGTAGCGCATGACCCAACTGCGATAACCGCAGCAGCACCATTGGCTAAACGAAGTAAATGATCTTTGAAAGTTTCCGCTTTTGCTCCTATTGTACCATATTGCCCATCCATTCCTAACGGCACAGCGCCTTCTACAAACAATAAATATTTACCTTTGAAAAGCTCGATAGCCTCTTCTAGTTGTTTTTCTGCTTGATGTCCGGCTGCTGCTTGCAATGTCTCATGAAACTCCAATGAAATGATGTCAAGCACAATTTTATCAATCTTTGGTCCGTCACTGCGAAGTAATGCTTCTGAGTTTCCAGCACAATCAGAAAGCTCAATCCACACAACCGGAATTCTGTTCATTACTTGGGCAGCTTCTGCTACTAGCGGTGTAAAAGATGCCGGCAGCATTAACATAGCGGTTGTTGCAGATGCCCACTTAAGGAAGTCTCTTCTGTCCAAACCTTCATCCATGATGGTTTCCTGAAAATCTAACTTATTATTAACAACCGGTAATGCTTTTAGCTCATCAAGTCTTTTTCTACAGGTTTCATAAAGATCGGTATAATATTCCCCACCCCTATTCGTATCGACTTTAGCACTTTGCGTAGTAAAAAGTTTTTTTACCGATTCCATAGTATCTTTGCCCATGTCACACTCCTTTTTAGTAAATGAATAATCATTCATATTGTAAGAGAATTTACCTTAATGAAATATAAAAGTTGCAATAAATAAAAAAATATTTTTTATTAATTACTATTTTTAATAATAATTATAGGTTATCTAATGGGTTGTACAAACAGAACATACATCAAAAGTACGAAATATGAATGTAGCTTCTTCGATACTGACACTTCCTTTTATAGCTTGTGCGGCAATCCCAGCTTCTTTTTGGGTTCCGCTTGAAAGGTTCCATTGGGTTGGAGTGATAATATTATATTTTTGTATTTTTCCATCTTTTATGATGCTTTGATGTATAAGTGAACCTCTAGCAGCTTCGACCATGCCGACTCCATCAGCTTCCAATGCTTTTGGCATATTAGCCAGCGTACAAGACAATTCTTTGACATTCAAATTTGCCAATAAACTCTTGATATGCACCAAAAGCTTTATAGTTTCATCTAGCCTTGCATATACTCTTGTTAAAACACTATCTTTATATTTATCATGAAGATTCAACATAAAATCATTTTTAGTCATAATTGCCCTTGCTAGTGGACCAACCTCATAACACATATCTTTATAAGTAACAGATTTTGCTTTTGAATTATGTTGTGGATGTTCATCTATATGTGCAAAGTCGATATCGTTGCTATATTTTTTATTATATTGTCCGGTTTGAAATATTGGATGCTCTCCGAAAACCGCAAATCTATCATAACTTTTGCCTTTGGCTTTCATATTGTGTTTGTCCAACATACCAAATATGATTGCCATATCGCCTTTTATGTTTGATATTTCTTTTCTTTTATGGTATTCATCAATATTCATTCCAATAAGCTCATTTTCTACAAATCTAATCACTTCATCAACTAACGATTCGGCTTGTATAATATCTTCATACGTTGGGTCACAACTTACTCCCCCCGGCACTGCATAACTAGCATGCGGCCATTGTCCGGAAAAAATCGCCAAAGCTTTGACTATATTTGTACTTGCCCATGAAGCTTTAAGAATATAATTATCAGGACATTTCATTCTATCTAGATTCAATAATTGAGGCAATGCAACCAAATAAAACCATTTAAAATGACTTTGAACTATTTCACAAGATAGTGTAAATTCACGCAAAGAGATTGCTTTTTGAGTAAGATCGATATTGATGCCCGCTTTATTTAGTCCATTTTCTATAGCTCTTACGCTGGCTATCAAATGAGCATGATTACAAATTCCACAAACCCTAGGTGTAATTACCAAGGCATCCATGGCATCTCTATTTTTTAATATCTCTTCTATTCCTCTATAAAACGGAAAGTATATATTGACATTGTCTACTAAGCCATTTTTAAAATCAAACTCAAGCTCTGCTTCGCCTTCTATTTTTTCTATAAGATATTTTACTTTCATTTTTTGTACTTTATAATAGGTTCGTTAAGACGTTTTATCGAAAAACTTTTTGCGATACCCGTAATAGTTAAATAAGCTCTGCGAGGTACGTCCATCGGCATTGTGGCTGGTATGCCCATTAATGTATTGGTGTGCCATAGATCTTTTTTTGGAAAATATGGCTCCGTACATCCAAAACACGGTGTACCGACCCTTGTTTTCGAACTTACTTCATTCCAAAGAATTTTATTGCAATTTGCATGAGTGTATGGTGCTTGACACCCATATTCATAAAAAAGACATCCTTCTTTATGGCCATAGTTTTTGCTATCTACTTTCCATTCAAAATATTCATTTCTAGGACATCCTGCATGTGCGCTATAGCCATAAACCTCAATGGGTCTATGGAAATTATCTAATAATATTTGCCTTTGGCTCAAAATCATAGATAGTAAATTTCCTATCCACCTAGGATGTGCTGGGCATCCGGGAAGAGATATAAGTTTTCTTTTAAACAATTTATAGGCTTCATTTGGAGTTTCATCGTTAAAACAAAATCCACCGATAGATTCTGGGTCATATAATCTAAAAACCCCACCAAAAGTAGAACAATTTCCAACTGTAATTACATGTTTTGCTTTTTTGGCATAGCTTTTTGCTATTTCATAAATCTCTCGATCTGCTTTTTGCATACCAGTTTCTCTAAAAGCTCCTTCAAGAACCAGAATATCACATGTTAGTTTTTTATTTATTACATTATCAAGGCTATATTTACTATCTAAAATAGGATGATAGATCACTTCAAATTTTTGCATTAGCGTCATAAAATTAGGGTGAGAGAAAAACGAGTGTGTATTTCCATTGCATGTAATGGATTGTAGCCATAATATTTTTAATTTAGTTGACCTTGCCATCTTTTATGTCTTTAGCGCATTATATATATTGTATGCAATATCATCTATATAGTCTTCCAGTGCACGTGGCAATATGGCCTCGCCATTTAAAAACGCCATGCCGCCCAAATATCCCATGAATAACCCAAAAGCAGAGAAAAAATCTTGATCTCTAAGATCTCCGCACTCTACACCGTCTGCAAAAAATATCATTATTTCAGTTATAAATCCTGCTACACAGATCATCTTGTCACATTCGCCGACAAATACCTCTCTGTGAGAAAGATATACACGCAAAAAATACTCTATCATCTCCGGTTTTTTAGTTGCCATAGTAAAATAAACTTCAACTATTTTATGTATTTTTTCATGTGTTGAGAGAGTTTTTTGTTGATTTATTTTTCGTATTTCCGTACCCAATACTTCCGATGTATATTTGATAATTTCCTGTGCCAAAATATCTTTTGATGCAAAATAATTATAAATATTCCCCGTACTCATACCTATTCTTCGAGCGATATCAGGAATTGTTGTTTTATGAAATCCATTTAAAGAAAATAGTGTAAGCGCGGCTTTTATGATTGATTCTTTTTTTTTACTTCTTTTTGTTTCTGCTTTCATCGCGCACCTTCTAGATAAACTTTGCAACATATTAACATACCTTTTATATAAAGATACTCAAAAAGCCGGTGAATATATTTTAAGCTAATTAAAAAAATAAAAAAATTATAGATAAATATTTCTTTTCTTTTTTTTGTAGTATAATTAATTATAAATTATTTTTTATTTAAGGATCCAAAATGCAGTCGAATATTGCAAAATTAATATTGAGGCTAATGATAGGCGGGATGATGTTTTTGCATGGATTAGCCAAACTGTCACATGGCATAGATTTTATAAAAGGTTTGGTCGCCAAAAATGGCTTGCCTGATTTTTTGGCTTTTGGTGTATACATTGGAGAGGTCTTAGCTCCATTGCTGATAATAATAGGATTTAAAAGCAGATTAGCTGCAGGAGTAGTGGCTTTCAATATGATAGTAGCGATATATTTAGTGCATTTGAATGATATCTTTATGCTGACCAATACTGGAGCATGGGCAGTGGAGACACAAATGTTTTATCTATTTGGATCCATATGCATTGTTTTGCTAGGCTCAGGGAAGTATGCCGCAAAGCCTGACTAATAATCTAAAATGAAATTTAAAATACTATTGGGGGTTATCATAATGTCAACATTTATCAATGAATATACTTGGCATAAAGCTATAGAAAAATTGACACCTGAAGAGAAGCATATACTTATCAATAAAGGTACCGAGCGCCCCTTTAGCGGTACATTGGCGTACAATAAAGAAACCGGTATTTACAAATGCAAACTTTGCGACTCACCGCTGTTTACATCAAAATCAAAATTTGAATCTCACAGCGGATGGCCAAGCTTTGATGATGCTATAGATGGAGCACTGCGTGAAATTCCGGATAAAGATGGACAACGCACAGAAATAGTGTGTGCTAAATGCGGAGGACATCTAGGGCATGTATTTAGGGGGGAAGGAATGACACCTAAAAATACAAGATATTGTGTCAATTCTCTTTCGCTCAATTTTGACAAACAAGATGCAGATACTCCAAAAGAAAAAGAGGCTTATTTTGCCGGAGGATGTTTTTGGGGGGTTGAATATTATTTGGAAAAACTAGATGGAGTAAAGGATGTCATTTCAGGTTATATGGGAGGAGAGAAAGAAAACCCTACATACACGGATGTATCTAGCGGCAGCAGTGGACATCTTGAAGTGGTAAAAGTCATCTATGATCCATCCAAAATAAGCTATGAAACATTAGCAAAAGCATTTTTTGAGATACACGATCCCACTCAAGCCAATAGGCAAGGACCGGATATCGGAGAGCAATATCAATCAGCTATATTTACAAGCGATGAAAAAGAAAAAGAAACTATAAATAATCTGATAGGCATTTTGAAAAATAAAGGTTATGATGTAGTTACAAAAATATACGATATGAAACCTTTTTATAAAGCTGAAGAGTATCATCAAAATTATTATATAAAACAGAACAAAATGCCGTATTGCCATGGATATATAAAAAAATTTTAAAATATTTTATAAAAATATGTAATTTTCTTGCCAAATTAACATTATTTTGGTATATTTATATCAAGAAAGATGATTTAGAGTATCATCTTTGGTTAAGTGTTATTGACCTGTCAATATGTTATGCCTAGAGATTACTCCATTTTATATTTTCGACCACCATTAAAACGGTGTATTTCTACAAAAAAGGCAACAAATGGCAGAAGTTTTAAACGGAACAGTTAAATGGTTCAATAGCGAAAAAGGTTTTGGATTTATCCAACAAGATAACGGCGGCAAAGATGTATTCGTACATTTTCGCCAAATAAACAATCCTGGCTATGGACGCGTTTCTCTAGAAGAAGGGCAAAAAGTATCTTACACTGTAGGTGAAGGACAAAAAGGCCCACAAGCAGAAAACGTTACTGTTCTGTAATTCTCTTTATAGGATCAGGCAGACATTTGCCTGATCTTTTATACTTCAAATTCATCTATCAAGATGCTCTCGAATAACTTGATACGCGCAAAAGCTGGACATACCAATCATCTTTTGATATCGGTGCATTAAGGTTTTTTAGCTGTATTTCCAACCCGTCTTCATTTAAACTGGCTTCTTCTATATAATACAGTGGGATATCCAACGTATCTTGGCAATACTCCAATGCAAAAAATTCATATCCCTTCAGAGGCAATTCTCCATCAAGCTTTTGGGTAGGTATGATAAAAAAATCTTCCACGACCCTATCTCCTAGTGTAGCACTTATTATATTCTTCGCATGCTTGACATGTTTTGGAATCTCGTCCGAGCTCTCCTAGTATTTTAGTAAATTCACTCTTAACGCAATCAACATTTCTAGTGCTATAAACGATCGGCAGCCCTTTTGATTTCGCTTCTGCACGATAATATTTCATTGCATTATGATTGAGAAAATTGGTTAACATCAATACTATCTCAACTCCGGTAGGGATCGGTTTATCTTTTTTGCAGCCGTTTTTTTGATTTCTTGCGGTCCAATGAATGATAGACTCCACGCCTAATTGATATAAAACAGATCTTATCGGATCGATCTTATCGCCGCCTAAAACTAATACTGACATTTGTAATCCTTTATTTTGATAATTAATATCAAAATTTTAGCGTTTAATGACTTAAAGAAATATTAAATTGATAATCACAATCATTTTAAGTATGATTAAAGCGAATGGCTGTTATCATTCATCACTTCAAACAAAAACAAGAGGATAATATACATGAGAAATACAACTTTAAAGTTGT
Organism: Sulfurovum sp. UBA7648; assembly: GCA_002483605.1. Lineage (GTDB taxonomy): Bacteria > Campylobacterota > Campylobacteria > Campylobacterales > Sulfurovaceae > BN30871. The sequence goes on along the minus strand of DLIG01000003.1, from coordinate 3,911 downwards.
CGCTACTGGCTTTTATAACAATTACGGCAAATGCAAATAATGTGTCAAATCAAGGCAAATTTGAAGGCGAGATGAGAGGCGGCTACCAATACACCGATGATTCAATTGATTCAGCAGATGAAATTGGACTATCTATGGCCATTAAATATGAAAGCAATAGCTGGAACAACATTGTCTTTGGTGCGAGAATTGCAGCTGCGACTGGAGAAGGGAAAGAGCCTTACGGCATACCTTTTTTTGATGCTGGCAATGATGGTTATGGGATCATTGATGAGTTGTATATAAAAGGCAGTTATGGAAATAGCAAACTGACGATCGGCAGACAAGCTATTGATCTTCCTTTCGTTGATACAGATGAAGGGCTTGGGCTTATAGATAACAGATTTGAAGCGGTTGTCTTGACAAATAAAGATATTAAAGATACTACATTAACCTTGGCCCATATTAGAAGCTGGAGCGGTGTTGATAGTGATGATCCTAGTAAATTTAACCGTATAAATGATAATGACGGCTTGCAGCTTGCCGGAATTGAATATTCAGGAATAGAAAATATGGCTATCAAAGCGTTTGGGTATAATGCAAATAATTTTGTAAATGCGGGCTATCTTGAAGCTGCTTATGAAAACGAAACAGATTCATTCGAATATACCGCAACTCTCCAATATGCTTTACAAGATTATGATGATGGAACAAAATCCAGCACTTTTGGAGTTGCTGCAGAACTTGGATTAAAAAACATTCCTTTGGGATTAAATTTTGCTTACAATAAAAACTTTGACGATGGAGTTGCTGACAATCTATACGGCGGGGGGCCATTTGTTACAAGCATGGAGCACTATACCGTAGCCGAGCTTGAGGGAAAAGGCGACATTATAAAAGGCGGACTTAGCTATGAAATAATTGACGGCTTAAGTTTTGAAGCAACCTATGCAAAACTAAACAGATCGGTACTGCTTGATGCAAGTGAAATTGACTATGCTATTAGTTATGAATATGGTGAAAATCTAAGTTTTAGTGCAATATATAGTGATATCAACGATAATCAAAACGAAGATATGAAAAATCTAAGAATTTTTGCTAATTATAAATTTTAATCAGCCTTGCATTTTGAATATATAAGAATATGTCCTCACGTGAATTGTGAGGACATATCAACCAAAAGGTTAAATAAAATACTAAAGAGTATTTTTAAATAGAGCAAATATGCCCCATGCAAAGTAAACCATTGTCCATGTTATAAACAATGCCAACGTAGCATTACCAAGTCTGGTTACTGCCACATCTTTACTAGCATCAAAAACACCTTCTCTTTTACCCGCTTTCCAAGCCATGGTAAGAATAAACGCTACGCCTGTGAATCCAAGGATTACGAAAGTAAGCAAGAACATAATGATAGTTTCCCATTCAAGATTCATTGGATAGCCGTAAAGATCATATCCAAGGCCTGACATGATATTGTATCTGATAAGCTCTCTAACACCGGATATAAACAGTGCGACCACCACAAGTATGGCAGTAGTTATATAGCTGTTTTTATTAGCTTTGGCAGCAAGAAGCAATACAACAACAGAAGCTATCGTTGCCAATACTACCGGATGGAGAAGAAGGCCGGCTTGCAGCATCCAAACTACAAACAATACTGCGCTGATAAGCAAACCTGTAACAGCCAATTTAGTACCAAGATTTTTTACGAATGTAAGATATTCAGCTGAAAAATCTTTTCTAGTGCTCAAAAAGTCGCTATAGTTTTGCATAAAGATACCAGTCACCGGAATAGTAAGGCTTACCATAAATGCTAGTCTTATGATATCAATATGAAAGTTCCATCCTGAATTATCGATCACTCCATTCGGTGCGTACCACTCTGTCCATTTTGTAGGAGAGATCGACTCAACTGCAAAGTTGTGCATCAAGATACCACAAAATACAAGTATAGCAAAAGAGATAAGACCGATCAGTGTACTGCCGTTGCTTTTTTTGTTGGCATATGAATACCAATAAAACATCATATAGCCTGCAATAAGCGAATAGATAAATATAAATACCCATGCACCTGAAAGTGTATTGGCCACATACCATCCTGAATCATATATGACCTGCGTGAACAATAGCGGCGCAATACCTAGCAAGATCAATAGAGATACGCTCAATTTACCTGTCATGATAAGATGCGGATTAAAAATTTTCCAATTATTATCATGTTTTTGCTTGGTGCTTCCATACACTGAAAGTCCCAAAGCACCAATTGCCAATAAAACAAAGGCTGCATGAAGAGCCCATGTCAAGATATAGAGTCCTTGAAAAACGACCGGGAAAAACGGTACACCCGCAGGATCTCTCATTAAATTTATGAAAGTTGCATCCATATTCTTACTCCTTTATTTTGCTTGCATGGCAATCCATGCAGCCATCGCATCATACTCTTCGTCAGGAAGAGCAATTTTAGGCATATATGGACTTGACCCTGTGCCTATTACATTTTTAATGTAGCTTTTAATACCCGCTTCGTCTTGTGCTATTTTGCCAACTAACCCCATCATAGGTCTATAAGCACCATATTTTTCCAAAGAGTGACAGTTTGAACATGCTCTAACTACAAGCATCTTGCCAACTTCAAGTTTATTCTCAGGAGTAATTGTGCGAAGATTTTCAGGCACCCAAGGGTCAACTTTCAATAATCCTTTTTCGGCAAGAAGAGGAACTTCATTTTTGATGCCTTTTCCTGGGACATCTCTGCCTATAATATTATTACTATAGATATATTGTCCTGCTACCCAAGGTTTACGCATAGACTCCCTGAGTTTTTCGCCTGGCCATACACCCGAAATACCAATAACAAAAAGCATTACTATTGCTAGTGATCTAGTAATCCATTGCGGTTTGAATATAGCCATAAAAAAGTAAAGAGAAAATAATATGGCAAGAATAATACGATTTAGAACAATCGAGTTTATAGTTATAGCAAGCACTGAGTTTGCATTTACCGGCAAAGTACTCATATACCACATAAAGAAGAATACTGTTACAAAACCGCCAAGCAATCCTACTACTCCCATTTTTTGAGTTAACTCTTTTGATAACGCGGCATTCTCTTTTCTCATGGCACTAGAGATGATCATGCCTATAATACCTGACATCATGATCATAAATCCTAATCTTAAGAACATATGTGGGAATGTATTGATACCAAAGAATGCATCACTCGCGCTTCCTGTAGTGTAGAATGCGTCAGTGCCGGGCCACATCATAAAACTGATAATACCTATGATAAGCGCTAGCGTACCGACTGATGCCAATGCAAATGTATAGGTCAATTTAAGATGCGTTTTACGGTCTATTTTGTTGATAAAATAAACAAGAGCAAACACCCCGATAACTTCGTATATAAAGAAAACCCACTCGGTTGCCCATACCCAAACAAAGTTGTGAATCAGTGCACTTATGCCTCTTGGACTGGCCGCGGTTGCCGTATACCAAATACCGGGTCCTGTGATCGAACCGATGACATAAGAAAAAATAAGCAAAAACATACCATATCTTTTCATATAATCATACAAATCTGGTCTATCTTCTTTGTATGCTTTGTGTGCCAAAAATGCAAACAACATAGCTGCACCAACAGATGTATGAGACGCAAGGATGTGAATCGTACCTGTCAGTCCCATAAGCCATGCTGAACCATAATTTGGAACATAAAAGACTGGATAAAGCCCTAACATTTCCATAAAATCCTCCTTTGAAGCTTAAATTTTGTAAAGGAAATAAATTCCCACTCTCAAATTTTATTTCATGTTTGTTAAGTAAATATTAAATTATAAAATATTTTATTAAATAAATAATTTTATAATTTTTTAAACCTAACCTATGATTTTCTGACAATGATAATGGCAAAATGTCTATTGCTTGAATAA
>DLIG01000007.1:189288-201714 GCA_002483605.1 Sulfurovum sp. UBA7648 | reverse complement strand
CATCATTTCTCAGAGTCTTTGTGATCATGACGATTTTTGCGCTACTTTTTTTAAAAAAGTAGTAAAGAAAAAACAAAAAAACACTTCTCTCTATCTTTCTTTTTCTCACAGAGAGTGCAAGCACAAGACAAAGAAAGGTAAGTAGCTTTCCAATTCTTATCTCAAATCCAATTAATGGTATAATAATTACAATATATTTCACACAAAGAAGGCCAATGAAGCGAATCGTATATATGGGAACACCCGAATATGCCAAAATTATTTTAGAAGCCATACTTAAAGAAAATGAATTTGAAGTAACTCTTGTGCTTACACAACCTGATCGTCCTGTAGGCAGGCATCAAGAGCTTACACCGCCGCCTGTGAAATCATTGGCACTCGAATATGATCTGCCTGTATTGCAGCCCCAAAGGTTAAAAGAAGACGGTATATATGAAGCTATCACCGAGGCAAAACCTGATCTTATTGTAGTAGCGGCTTTTGGGCAGCTTTTGCCAAAATCGATCCTTGATATCGCACCGTGTATCAATCTTCACGCTTCGCTATTGCCTTTATATCGCGGGGCAAGTCCTGTGCAGCAGAGTTTGCTTAATGGAGATAAATTTACCGGAATTACGGCTATGTTGATGGAAGTGGGGCTAGATAGCGGTCCGGTGCTAGCTTATAGATACTTCAAAATTCCAAACGATATGGTAGTGACTAATCTGATGGATAGATTAAGCTATGATGCGGCACTCTTGACCATAGAAGTGCTCAGAAATTTTGAGAATTTAATTCCATTGCCGCAAACAGGAGCAGCAGCAACTCATTGTCGTAAAATTCAAAAAAGTGATGGTGAAGTTGATTTTTTGGATGCATCTGAAATTATAAATAAATATCGTGCATTTTATGGATGGCCGGGCCTGTTTTTGGCCAATGGATTAAAGTTATCAGGTTTAAAAATCATTGATACAAATAGTAACAACAAAGCTGGGGAGATACTTGCTATCGAAAACGACAGCATCGTAGTAGGATGCAAAAATGGTTCGATTAAGATATCATCGCTTCAGCCACCATCCAAAAAAGCCATGAATGCCAAAGCTTATCTAGTAGGAAGGGGGTTGAAAATTGGAGATACTCTCATTTGATCTGCTCTCTTCTACGCAACGCTATCTAATCAATGAACTCAAGAGCAATAAACTTCAAGCCCCAATAGCAGTGATTGCAAAAGAACAATCAGAAGGCGTTGGCAGCAGATCAAATCAGTGGCAAGGCTCAAAGGATAATTTCTTTGCTTCATTTGCTTTGCCTTGCGATTTATTGCCTCTAGACCTGCCTTTGGCTTCGGCATCTATATATTTTGCACAAATTATGCAAGGATTGCTGCAAGATATAGATGAGAATGTTTGGCTCAAATGGCCAAATGATCTCTATCTTGGAGGATCAAAAATAGGCGGCGTTATAACTCAAAAAATCGATCAAAATTTAGTATGCGGGATTGGAATAAATATTTTCTCAGCTCCAAAACCTTATGCAAATCTAGGTATTGAAATAGATCCGTACTTTCTTTTGGAAAAATATATCAGTGAACTTGAAAAATTTCCAAAATGGAAGGAAGTCTTTAGTAAGGTTAAGCTAGAATTTGAAAAGAATCGAGAATATTTTGTACACATCAATGATAGTAAAAAGAGCCTAGCAATGGCTGTGCTGTGCGATGATGGATCGCTTATATTAGATGGAGAAAAGGTATTTAGCTTAAGATGATAGAAATTATATGTATTGCAAATCAAAAAGGCGGCGTTGGAAAGACTACTACTGCGGTTAATTTGGCAGCTTCTTTAGCAGCAAAAAAGAAAAAAGTATTGCTTTTAGACATAGATCCGCAATCAAATGCTACGACAAGTTTGGGATTTCATAGAAATGATTATGAATTCAATATTTTGCATGTAATGAACGGTTCAAAAAGTATTTCACAAGTAACCATGCAGACACATATAGAATCACTTTTTTTGGTGCCTTCCAATATAGGATTGGTTGGTATCGAAAAAGATTTTTATGATTCAAATAAACAAAATCGTGAATTGATGCTCAAAGATAAACTTTATGAAGTTAAAGATCTTTATGATTATATAATTATAGATTCCCCACCGGCATTGGGGCCTATAACCATCAATGCATTGAGCGCATCAGATTCAGTTATTATTCCTATACAGTGTGAATTTTTTGCATTAGAAGGGTTGGCTCAATTGCTAAGCACTATAAACATGTTGCGCAAGACGATCAATCCAAAACTTTCTATCAAAGGATTTTTGCCTACAATGTATTCAACTCAAAACAATCTTTCCAAGCAAGTGCTGGAGGATTTGAGCCATCATTTTAAAAATCAATTGTTTTATTTCAAGAAAAACAAAGAGTGCATAGTAGTTCCAAGAAACGTTAAGATAGCAGAGAGTCCAAGTTTTGGCAAGCCGATCAGGGAATATGCATCAGGCTCTAAAGGCAGCGTTGCGTATGAAGAATTAGCTAGCGTAATTGCAGGGAGGTAATTATGGCACTTGGCAGGGGACTTGGAGCTATACTAGAAGAGGTAGAAGAAGCATACAGTAAAAATTTTGACAGCATAGATTCTTTGGCTTTGGATGATGTCAAAGCAAAAGTTGAAGATATTGATGTGACACTCGTGGTTCCAAATCCTTACCAGCCACGCAAATATTTTGATGAAAATGCCCTTAAGGAGCTTAGTGATTCTATTAAGCAGCACGGGCTTCTTCAGCCTATCGTAGTCATTAAAAAAGATAATGGCTATCTATTGGTAGCCGGTGAAAGACGTCTAAGAGCTCACAAGCTCGCAAACTTTTCTACCGTAAAAGCCATAGTAGTTCAAGTAGATATTGATAATGTCAAGCTAAGAGAATTAGCTCTTGTTGAAAATATTCAAAGAGAGGATCTAAATCCTATAGAATTGGCTCATTCATATTCTGAGCTGATCGAAGTTCACAATATTACACACGATGAACTCTCAAATATAGTCCACAAAAGCCGTTCCCAGATTACAAATACATTGCGTCTTTTATCATTGATCCCAGAAGTACAAGATAATTTGGTAAACGGCAAAATAACACAAGGACACGCCAAAATATTAGTAGGACTTCCTCCTGAAAAACAAAAAATTCTATTATCTACAATTATCGGACAAAAATTGAGCGTTAGGGAAACAGAAAGTATCATAAAAGGTTATAAGCAGACAACCAAGCCTAATGATAAAAAAACTCCACCATTTACATTGAATGAATATGCAGACTTATTAAAAAAATTACTTCCGCTTAAACATAAAATTAAAGGCAACATAATTGAATTAGAATTTTCTAATAAGGAAGAATTTACAAACTTTGTCGAAAAACTAAAAAAAGCATGAAAAATTAACCAAAGTATTACCTCTATAATGGTAGAATAATGCGAAATTATAAGAGGAGTGGACATGCTTGATATACATCTTCCTTTGATGGTGTTTGTCTTTGTGGTCTTGATGACTCTTTTGTTTTTGCTGAATCGAATTTTATTTAAACCTCTTATTGGTTTTATGGATGAACGTAATCAGTCAATAGCAAAAGATTTAGAGTCCAGCAAAAACCTTTCTGGGGACAGCGAAGAGTTGCATACTAAAGCAATGCAGATCATAAGTGATGCCAAAACAGAAGCAGCAGCTATTAGACAAAAAGCAATAGATGAGGCCAAATTGGTAGCACAAGGCAAAATAGACGCTAAACAAAAAGAACTTGAAGCAGCATATGATTCTTTTGCGCAAAATCTCGCAAAAGAAAAAAATGCACTCAAAGATGCTTTGTTGGCACAAATGCCTCAATTCAAAGATGGCATAAAAGCCAAGTTAAGTAAGTTTTAGGAGGCTGGATGAAAAATAAATTTATAACACTAGGCTTATTGATCGTTCCTGCAATTTTGTTGGCGAGCGGCGACCATGAAGGTTCGGCTCAAGCTAGTAAATATTTAGCAATGACCGGCAGAGAAACAGACTTTGTGCCAAGAGTATTTAACTTCTTGATTTTTGCAGGGATTCTTTATTATTTATTGGCCGATAAGCTTAAAGGTTTTTTAGCTGGTCGTCAAGATGGTATAGCAAATCAGCTCAAAGATATTGAAAACAGATTGCAATTGGCCAAAAAAGAACAAAAAGATGCACAAAACTTGGTCAAAGAGAGTGAAAAAAAAGCAAAAGAGATAGTTGCTGATGCTAAAAAAGAAGCTTTATTTTTGTCTGATAAAGTTATGCAAAACAATGTACAGGAATTGTCATTTTTGGATAAACAGCTTGAAGAAAAGATGGAACTTGAATCAAGAAAAAGCGTTAGAGAAACTATAAATGAAGTTTTAAATGAAAATATTACAAACGATGATATTGCAATAGGTGAAAATAGAGTAGTATCTATGATAAGCAATAAGGTGGTAGCATAATGGAAGAATTAGTAGCACAACGATATGCAAAAGCGATTTTTGCTATCAATGATTCTAAATTAATTAGCCAGTATGCAGAAATATTTACTGAGCTTTCAAATGCTTTTGCAAGTACACCGTCTATAGTAAATGGTCTTAATTCGCCTTTACTGAGCGATGAGTCTAAAACACAAAGTGTTCTTGATGCACTTGGCAAAACGGCTGATGTTAAATTGATCAATTTTATCAAGATCTTAGGTGAAAATAAAAGATTGGCTTTGATCCCGGCTATTGCTAAAATTGTAAATGCTGAACTTCAAAAAGAACAAAACAGTTATCAAGGTGTTATAAAAAGTCAAAAAAGTTTGGGTAAATCAGAAGTTACTGAACTTGAAGATGCTTTGGCCAAATATACAGGATCAAAAATTTCATTAACACAAGAAACAAGTGATTTTGAAGGCTTAAGAGTTTTGGTAGAAGATTTGGGCATCGAGGTTAATTTCTCTAAACAGAGAGTTAAAGAACAATTAATCGATTATATCAATCGATCATTATAAGTCATTATATTAAGTAAAGGAGTAGCAGTGGCAGTTAAATTACAAGCAGATGAAATTAGTTCTATCATAAAAGAGAGAATTGAAAATTTTCAAATTGATTTAGACATAAACGAAGTTGGAAAAGTAGTAGGTATCGCAGACGGTATCTCTACTGTTTATGGCTTGAATAATGTTATGGCGGGTGAGATCGTTGAGTTTGAAAACGGTATGGAAGGTATGGTTCTTAACCTTGAAGAAGCAAGCGTTGGTGTAGTTGTTCTTGGATCATCAGCCGGTATCAAAGAGGGAATGAGCGTTAAAAGAAAAGGTGATCTTCTTAAAGTTCCGGTTGGCGAAGCAATGATCGGTAGAGTTGTAAATGCACTTGGTTTGCCAATTGACGGTAAAGGCGCAATCGCATCAACACAGAGCCGTTTTGTAGAAGAAAAAGCTCCAGGGATCATGGCTAGAAAATCAGTTCATGAGCCGCTTCAAACAGGTATCAAAGCTATCGATGCTCTTGTACCGGTTGGTAGAGGACAAAGAGAGCTTATTATCGGTGACAGACAAACAGGTAAAACAACAATAGCAATAGATACTATCATCAACCAAAAAGGTCAAGATGTTGTTTGTATCTACGTAGCAATTGGTCAAAAACAATCAACTGTCGCAGCCACAGTTAAAAAATTAGAAGAATACGGCGCTATGGATTATACGATTGTTGTAAATGCAGGTGCTTCTGAATCAGCAGCATTGCAATTCCTTGCTCCGTATGCCGGTGTTACAATGGCTGAGTATTTTAGAGATAACGGCAAACATGCTGTAATTTTCTATGATGACCTTTCTAAACATGCTGTTGCTTATCGTGAAATGTCTCTTATTCTTAGACGTCCTCCGGGTCGTGAAGCTTATCCAGGGGATGTATTCTATCTACACTCAAGACTTCTTGAGAGAGCAGCGAAACTTAACGATGAGCTTGGTGCAGGTTCTATTACTGCTTTCCCTATCATTGAGACACAAGCAGGGGACGTTTCTGCGTATATCCCAACAAACGTAATCTCAATTACTGACGGTCAAATATTCCTTGAAACTGACTTGTTCAACTCAGGTATCAGACCAGCGATTAACGTTGGTTTGTCTGTTTCTCGTGTTGGCGGTGCAGCTCAAATTAAAGCTACTAAACAAGTTGCAGGTACACTTAGACTTGACCTCGCATCATATAGAGAGCTTCAAGCATTTGCTCAGTTTGCATCAGATCTTGATGAGCACAGCAGACAACAATTAGAGCGCGGACAAAGAATGGTAGAGGTTCTTAAACAACCTCCTTATTCTCCTGTTGCTATTGAAAAACAAGTTGCTGTTATTTATGCAGGTGCAAAAGGTTATTTGGACAGCATTCCAGCATCTAAAGTAACAACATTTGAAGCGGAGTTATTGAACTTTTTGGATACAAAATATTCTAAAGTTTTGGATAACATTAGAACTAGTCAAAAAATTGATGATGAGACTGAAGCACAATTACGAAAAGCAATTGAAGATTTCAAAGAATCATTTAACGCATAAGGGCATATCATGGCAAGTTTAAAAGATATTCAGCGTAAGATCAAAAGTGTTAAAAACACGCAAAAGACTACGCGGGCCATGAAGCTTGTCTCTTCTGCAAAATTAAAAAGAACAGAGGAGCTTGCGAAAAAATCAAAAGTTTATGCAAACAAGCTTACTGAACTTTTGAATGAAATTGCAAGAAAGATGGCTGGTGAAAATGCAAATGGTTTGGACTTGCCTTACTTTAGAGAAGTTCAAAATCCAAAAAATGTGGATATAGTTTTTGTTACTGCTGACAAAGGTCTTTGCGGTGGCTTTAATGCTCAAACTATCAAAAGAGTAAATTCTCTTAGAAAAGAGTTTGCGGCTAATGGTACTGAAGTTAGACTTAGAGCAGTCGGTAGAAAAGGTATCGACTATTTCCGTTTTAATAGTGTGGCTTTAAGCAATGAAGTTGTTGGTCTTAGTTCTTCACCTGATTTTGAAAGATCATCAGAATTGATCAGTCAAATTGCACAAGATTATATCGACGGCAAAAGTGAAAAAATTATCTTGGTTCATAATGGTTATGTCAATATGATAACACAAGAAGTTAGACAATCACAAGTATTGCCGGTTGATCATAGTGCATTAAGCTTGGATAATGTTTCTACTTCAGAATTGGAAGTTGAACCGGATGAAGATAATACACTATTGGAAGGATTGATCAAGAGATATGTAGAATATACTATGTATTATGCACTGATCGATTCACTTGCAGCTGAGCATAGCGCTAGAATGCAAGCAATGGATGCGGCAACAAACAATGCAAAAGAGATGGTAAAAACTCTTTCAGTTAAATACAATAAAGCCAGACAAGAAGCGATTACTACTGAACTCATCGAGATCATCAGTGGTATGGAATCAATGAAATAATTAGAGGAGAGGAAAGATAATGATAGGAAAAGTAGTACAAGTACTTGGCCCGGTAATCGATGTTGATTTTACAGATTACCTGCCAGAGATCAATGAAGCACTTGAAACTGTATTTACAGTTGACGGTAAAGAGCAAAAATTGGTATTAGAGGTTGCTGCACAGCTTGGTGACAAACGTGTAAGAACGATCGCTATGGATATGAGCGAAGGTGTATCTAGAGGCCAAGAAGTTAGAGCAACAGGAGATTCAATAAAAGTTCCTGTTGGACAAGAAGTATTGGGTAGAATATTCAATGTAATCGGTGATGTTGTTGATGAGGGCGCGCCTGTTGAAGCAAAACAATACTGGTCAATCCATAGAGATCCTCCTCCTTTTGAAGAGCAAAGCACAAAAACAGAAGTTTTTGAAACAGGTATCAAAGTTGTTGACCTTCTTGCTCCTTATTCAAAGGGCGGTAAAGTCGGACTATTCGGCGGAGCTGGTGTTGGTAAAACAGTTATCATCATGGAGCTTATCAACAACGTTGCTATGAAACACAGCGGTTATTCTGTATTTGCCGGTGTTGGTGAAAGAACTCGTGAAGGAAATGACCTTTACCATGAAATGAAAGAGTCAAACGTACTTGACAAAGTTGCACTGTGCTATGGACAAATGAGTGAACCACCGGGAGCAAGAAACAGAATCGCTCTTACAGGTCTTACAATGGCTGAGTATTTCCGTGATGAAATGGGACTAGACGTATTGATGTTCATCGATAACATTTTCAGATTTGCACAATCAGGTTCTGAAATGTCAGCACTTTTGGGCCGTATCCCGTCAGCAGTTGGTTATCAACCTACACTAAGCAGAGAAATGGGTGCATTGCAAGAGAGAATTACCTCTACTAAAAAAGGTTCTATCACATCAGTTCAGGCTGTTTATGTACCTGCGGATGACTTGACTGACCCGGCTCCTGCTTCAGTTTTTGCTCACCTTGATGCAACAACAGTTCTTAACCGTTCAATTGCAGAAAAAGGTATTTATCCGGCAGTTGACCCGCTAGATTCAACTTCTAGAATGCTCGATCCGCAAATTATCGGTGAAGATCATTATAAAGTAGCTCGCGGCGTACAACAAATTTTACAAAAATATAAAGATTTGCAAGACATTATCGCAATTCTTGGTATGGATGAGCTTAGCGAAGATGATAAACTTGTTGTTGAGAGAGCTAGAAAAATTGAAAAATTCCTATCTCAACCATTCCACGTTGCGGAAGTATTTACAGGAAGCCCTGGTGTATATGTTACTCTTGAAGAGACAATTGCCGGATTTAAAGGACTTTTAGAAGGTAAATATGACGAAATGCCTGAAGCTGCCTTCTATATGGTTGGAGATATGAACGAAGCCGTTGCTAAATTTGAAAAAATGAAAGCAAAAGCTTAATCCTTAAAGGAATACTATGGAACTAATGAAGCTTGAAATAGTTACACCAGACGGTGTAATTTTCGACAATGACGTTAAACAGGTTACTCTGCCTGGAGCCGAAGGAGAGTTTGGAGTTCTTCCAAAACACGCAACTTTGGTTTCTATGCTTGCAACCGGTGTTATTGTCATTGAAACAGCTCAAAATAAAGAAATTGCAGTAGCTATCAATTCCGGATATGTCAAGGTAGATGAAGCTAAAACTATATGTATCGTTGATGGTGCAGTGTCGCTTTCCGGCGAAGATAATGAATTGGCAAAAGCAATCGAAGATGCAAAAACACTTCTTAAAAGCACTGAAGCTTCAAGCGTGGCAATTGCTACTGCCGTAAGCAAAGTAGAGCACATAGGGAAATCTATATAATTGTTTAATTCATTTTCTCAATATTTATCCCAAAGTAGTGTTATCACTATTTTGGTTTTATTGATTCTTTCTTTTTATTTTATAATTACCTTTTGGGTATTTATGGATCGTTTCAAGCTCTTGCATAAACGTATCGAGATTGAAACCGATTCGCTAAAAGCTCTTTATATGGGTGCGTCTAGAGCTGTAAGCAAATCATCACTATTAAATGCATATCTTAGCAAAGTTAATAATCCAAATTCTGTGATATTAGAAGCTGCTGCTTCCGATGCCGTAAGAATAGCTACCCGTAATTTAACACTTTTATCTATAATAGCATCAACATCACCTTTTATCGGTCTTTTTGGAACTGTAGTTGGGATATTGGAAACATTTAGCAAGCTTGGCGATCAGTCAAGTGCCGCATTGAATATTGTCGCTCCGGCAATATCAGAAGCACTGGTTGCAACTGCTGCAGGTATTTTAGTGGCAATTTTTGCATATAGTTTTCATTTAATATTAAAACGCAAGGCTTATGAGCTTAGCTCGCTTTTGGCATCTCAGTCAAAAATGATGCTGGCTCAAATTGATGACAAATAGGAGTATAAATGTTTCATTGGGATGACGATCCGGATTTGAATATTACTCCGCTCATGGATGTTATGCTTGTTCTTATGGCGGTTTTGATGATAGCTGCTCCAACTATAACATACCAAGAACAGATCACACTTCCTCAAGGCTCAAAACAAAGCCAAACAAAAAAGAGTGATTCACTTACCATTCGTATGGATAAAAATCAAAAAATATATATAAATAATGATGTCTATTCTTTAGATACATTTCCAAGCCAATTTGCAAACAAATCAGATATGGACCCAAAAACAAATATATATATCCGTGCCGATGAGGACTTGGCATATAAAGATATTATGTTTCTACTTAAAAGCGTTAAAAATGCCGGCTTTGAAAATGTATCTTTGGTGACGCAATAATTTATGGAAAAAGAATATACATTTAAAAGCGGTATTATTGCTGTTGCTATTTATCTTGTCATTGTAGGATTGCTTTTTTGGCATTTTGGATATAGATCAGAAGAGAAAGATATCGGTACACAAACAGAACAGATCATTGCAGTCGATTTGTCCACATTAGATGCATCCAAAGATCTGTCACCGTCTAAACCGGTTCAAACAGAATCTAATGATATCCCTCAATCAATAAATGAGCCGCAAGAAGAAAAACCACAAATTAAAAAACCAATAGAGCAGCCTCAAAATGAAATTGTTGCAAAACAACAAGAGCCAATTGAAAAAAAACAAGAATTGATCGAAAAAAAACAAATTCCTGCTGATAAACCTAAAGAAACATCTCCTGTAATAAAAAAACAAGAGACTAAAAAAATAGAAAAAACAAAACCCATAAAAAATTCAAAAAATCGACCAGCAAACACAACCGATCTGTTTGCAAATATAAAATCAGACAAACCAATACACCCAACACCAAAAACCAAAACGTCATCTAAGCAGTCGATGCCGGCAGCAACCAAACTGCCGCAATCTTCATCAAGTGCGGCATCTGAACTGATCAATAAAGAATTTAGCAAAAAAGGCAATGCCGGGGTAGAAGATGCGTATAAGTCAAAAGTAAGATCCATTTTGCAAGGTTGGCCTGCACAAAGCAGTTATGCAGGAGAGAGAGCAAGGATCTCGTTTGTTATACAGCCAAATGGTGATTTTGATTTTAAAATCACACAACCCTCAGCTAATGAGGAATTTAATCAAGGATTGGTACAATACCTCAAGCAGCTACAAAAGGTAGGTTTTGGACCGCATGCAGGTTCAAGGGCTTATCTGTTTGATGTAAATTTTATTGCGGAGAGGTAATGATGCGTTTTATATTTTCTATAATTATGCTCCTAACTGTTTTGATGGGGGACAGCGATGCAGAACTAACGATCAAAAAAAAGGTAGATAACCGCAGCAAAATAGCAATTGCTGACGGAAGTACTTTGATTGACAATGGCACGGCAAAAAAAGTTTTTTTGCTTTTTTTGAATGATTTGAAATTGAGCGGAAATTTTAGTGCCGATAACAACCATTACAACGCAGCTTATGATTCTGCGATATTGCCGAGCGAATTAAAATCCAATGAGTATACATTAAAATACCGATTAGACAATATAAACGGTGTAAATTTATCAATTATACTTATCAAAAACAGCAATGGAATTAATTTATTTCAAAAAAGCTATTCTATTTCAGCCTTTAACAAATATCCGTTCTTGATACATAAGGCAGTGAGCGATATCAATCGTATATTGGGATATAGAAGTATAGATTGGATGAATCGTTTGGTTTTATTTACTAGATATACAGCTTCTAAGCAGAGTGAAATAATACTTTCTGATTATACTTTTACATACAAGCAGCCAATAATCAGAAACGGACTTAATCTTTTTCCAAAATGGTCAGACAGATCTCAAAGCAGCTTTTATTATACTGCAATGAATGGGGCCAAACCTGCTTTGTATAGATATCATTTAAATAACGGTACAAAAGATTTTATCACATCATCAGACGGCATGCTTGTATGTTCCGATGTGAGCCGGGATGGATCAAAACTCCTTCTTACTATGGCGCCAAACGGACAGCCTGACATTTATGAATTTGATGTAGCCACAAAAGCCGCAACGCGTCTGACGGATTTTAGCGGTATTGATGTCGGAGGGCAATACATATCTGGAGAAAAACAGATCGTGTTTGTATCAAATAGGCTTGGGTATCCAAATATTTTTAAAAAATATTTAACAAGCCCTTCTGTGTCCCCTGTAGTATCAAGAGGTAGAAATAATAATAGCTGTGATGCATTTGAGAATAAAATAGTATATTCATCCAGAGAAAGCGGTGAACGCTTCAGTGGCAATACCTTTAATATATATCTCAATTCGGCCTTTGGAACAATGCCATTGACTAGCAGCGGAGATAATCAATTTCCTAGGTTTTCAAGTGACGGAAATGTAGTTTTGTATGTCAAGCAACAAGGCGGTAAAAGCTTAGTCGGGTATATTAACATACAGACAAAAGAGAGTAATATTTTCAATGTCGGAAGCAAAGTCCAATCTATTGATTGGTAATTTTGTGGTAATATCGTATTGTATTAATTTTTGAAAGGATTTATATGAAAAAATTATTTTTAAT
>DLIG01000007.1:188558-189156 GCA_002483605.1 Sulfurovum sp. UBA7648 | reverse complement strand
ATATGAAAAAATTATTTTTAATTGCAACAACAATCTTAGTTGCATTTTTTTGGACAGGATGCAGTCAAAAAGCACCGGAATTAAATACAAGTGCTAATATATCCGATGTGCCTTCAATGAGCAATGCAGGTGTGAATGTGGGTGAACATGGCGAGATGACAAATGCCGATGCACTTAGGGGCAAAATGAGTCCGAGCGGCGGATTGCCAAATGACGGTACTTATAATAACAGTAGCGGCGGTTTTCAAAGTGTGTATTTTGGATTTGGAGATTTTAGTATAGTAAATGATATGCAAAAAGCTATTGACAAAAATATACAGACCCTAAAAAGCTATAGCGGCAATATAAAAATAGAGGGCAATTGTGATGAATTTGGTACAGATGAGTTCAATTATGCCCTAGGGTTAAAAAGAGCAAAAGCCGTAAAAGATGCTTTGGTCGCACAAGGAATTGCAAGTGAAAGATTTACTATAGTCTCATTGGGTGAAAGCGCGCCAGTATGTACCAATAGTACCACGGATGAATGTTATGCTCAAAATAGAAGAGTAGACCTGCATAAGCAATAAAGATGAATGTAAAAATTTATTTAGCCATATTC
>DLIG01000007.1:167946-188447 GCA_002483605.1 Sulfurovum sp. UBA7648 | reverse complement strand
AAAATTTATTTAGCCATATTCAGCATTGCCAATCTTGTCTCTTTTGCACAAGAAGTTCCAAGCTCTAATATAATTATGCTTGAGCAAAAGATACAAGAACAAAACGAACGCATAGACGGACTTACAAGTCTAGTAGAAGGTTTAAATGTCAAAATAATGGAACTTGAAGAGACAAATAGAAATCAAGATTCCAAAAATGATATGAAATTAATTCAAGAACTAGGCAGGATGATAGATGACCTTAATGCATCATGTGTCAAAAAAGACGAATTATATAAAATCTTAAAAACAAATAGCAAAACAGAAAATGCGATACCGCCTGTAAGATCCTCAACCAAAGAGCTGACATATGCTAATGGTATTACTTTATTTAGAGCCAAACAATACGATAAAGCTCAAGAGCAGTTTTTAGATGCCCAACAACAAGGGTACAAGGCGGCATCTACAAATTATTATTTGGGAGAAATAGCTTATTATCAAAAAAGATATAAAGATGCAATTTTTTATTATAAGAGCAGTGCCAAACTTGATGATAGGGCAAGTTATATAGATACGCTTTTGTTGCATACTGCGATCTCTTTGGAAAACACGAACGATAAGGTTCAGGCAAAACTTTTTTATGAAACTATTATAAAAAAATATCCTGCCAAAGAAAGTGCGAAAATAGCAAAAAATAAATTAGACGGCATGAAGTAAGCTTTAAATTTGCTATTCAAAAAAATAGCTAAGGGTTTGTAAAGTTTGCTTGGCTACAATGACAAAAAATATTAAATGGAGAAAATTATGATTATTACAAAAGACAATAGTGTTGTATCATTGGGATACAGTTTAACCGAAGCTGGAAAAAGCGATATTATCGATAGCAATATAGGCGGAGCTCCTTTGGAGTTTATCACAGGCAAAGGCCATATCATAATCGGACTTGAAAATGCACTTGTCGGTATGAAAGCAGGAGAAAAAGGTGAGATTTTGGTCAAAGCATCAGAGGCTTACGGCGAGACCAATCCTGAAGCTATGCAAGTTTTGCCTAGAGATCAGTTCGAAGGAATCGACCTTAGAGAAGGTATGGTGCTTTATGGACAAGGAGAACATGGGCAAAGCGTACAAGTTACTGTAAAATCATTTAATGATAACGAAGTGACAATCGATTTTAACCATCCTTTGGCCGGCAAAGACTTGCTTTTTTCTGTAGAGATAATTGATGCTAGAGAAGCAACTGCAGATGAAGCTATGACAGGACAATTAGCATGCGATGACAACGGCGGTTGTTGTGGCGGCGGTCATCATGATCACGGACATAGCCATAGCAGCGGCGGTTGTTGCGGCGGCGGTCACTGCCATTAATAATCGATGCAAACTCCCACTTTTAAATGGGAGGATTGCTTAGAATCTTTCTTGTAAATTATTATATTTATAATGCTAGCTTAACTAACTTTTTTTGTTCTATTTTATAACAAAATTCTCAAATTTTTTTACTATAATTTCAAAAAATATTTATAATCACATAGGAAATTATATGCTAATCAAAATCGATACAGAATCGGAAGAATTTCAACAAGAATATGCAAGAACACTCTCGTTTGCAGAAAAAGTCTGTAATCAATTCGGATTTGTATATAATCCGGAAGAAGAGATAAACGAATCGGTTAAAATCGGACTAACAAGAAATAAACTTATCTACGGGAAAAGATATTGCCCATGTTTTATGGTAGAAGGACAAACCGAAGAAGAAAGAAAAGCAGCAAATAACAGAATATGCCCATGCAAGCCGGCTCTTGAAGCAGAGATCCCAAATGACGGGCACTGTCACTGCGGTATATTTTGCACTCCTGAATATGCAGCAAAGCATGCTATAGAAAAGAGTGCTGCGCAAGTTTCTCATACCCATTCAAGAGGGTTATCAAAAGAAGAATGTTTGGCTCTTTTGGATCAAAAAGATCTAGATTCAGATGAACTTGAATCACTTATGGAAGCTAGAGAAATAGGGCTTGTGGATTTTATTCTTGTTGATGTACGCGAATGGATGGAGTATAAGGGGGGACGTATAGCCGGCACAGACTTTTTGGTGCCTACAACCTCTTTTTATCAAGCTCTTTCGCAAATAGATGAGAAAAAAGATGAAAATATCATAGTTTACTGTTTTAGCGGAAGCAGAAGTGCATATTGTCAGCAGATCATGAAAAAAATGGGTTACAATAAAGTAGCAAATCTAGCATACGGCATAGTCTCTTTTAGAGGAAAAACAGAAAGAGGTTAAGCTCAACTCTTGTCACTTTGCCTGCTCATCCATCAAAAACCGCATCAGCTTTGTACGATGCGGCAACACACAAAAGATTATTTCTTAAATACACTTCCCAGCATGCCTTTTATGGCTTCTTGCAGATCAGCAGGATAAACTACAAATTTTGCATTTTGGCTTTGACTCATTTTTTCAAGGGTAGCTATATATCTATCACCGAGTAAAAACATTGCAGGTAATTCTTGATCTTGTGTGTTTTCACCAATTGCACGAATGGCTTCTGCTGAGGCTTTGGCTAGAGTTATTTGCGCTTGTGCTTCTCTTTGGGCAGCTGCAAGCTTGCCGTCTGCTTCAAGGATCATTGCATTTTTTGTTCCTTCGGCCGTGGTTTCAATGGCTCTCCGTTCTCTCTCTGCTGCTGCTTGACGTTCCATCGATGCTTGCATGGATGGGCTTGGGGCAATGTCTTGGATCTCTACAGATTTGACAGTGACTCCCCAGCCTGCCACATCATCTATGATTTGATCTTTTAATTTAGTTTTGATATGTTCTCTACTTGATAGGGCTTCGTCTAGATTCATCTCTCCAAGTATAGAACGAAGAGTTGTCATAACAAGCTGTTGGATAGCAAGCTTGAAATTCTCTACACCGTATATCGCATCAGCAGGGTTGGTGACACGAATAAATGTGATAGCATTAGTATGAATTACGGCATTGTCTTTAGTGATTACCTCTTGTCCCGGAATATCGAGTATAATATCTCTAGTGGAAACTCTTTGTCTTATGTCTTCTATGTATGGGATTATAATATTGAGCCCCGGATTTAGTGTGCGTGAAAATTTTCCGAGCCTCTCGACCACCCATTCTTCGCCTTGCGGTACTATGTTAATGCCTTTATATAAAGTGAATAGAACAACTGCGACTAAAATGATCATAATTTCCATGGTTTTTCTCCTTTATTTGATTGAAAGAGGCTCAACCTCTATAAGCTGTCCGTTGACTCTAACAATTTTAATGCGTGTGTTTGCCGGTATATATATTGAAGCTGTTGCATGCCACTCAGTATTCCCAAGTACAGGGGTATCGAAAACCACTTTGCCTCTCGCATGTTTTGGTATCTCTTGTGTAACTGTACCTAAAGTATCAAGAGAATAATTTGATTGACCGCTTTTTGTTATTGTTGTATCAGAAAATTTTTTATACCAAATAGCTATAAAAATAATGCAAAACAACAACCATAACATTAATTGTGCATTAAATGAGAAAACTATAAAAAATGTCATTATGCCAACAATTATAGCCGCAATAGCAAAACCCAATATAAAAAAAGTGCCGATAGCCAATTCGATTATTAATAACAATAATCCAAACACAATCCAATGCCACCATAAAATAGCGAACATATAAAACTCCTCATTGTATTTTAAATATTGTATCATAAATATAGATTGAAAAATCAAAAATATCCAACGCCTAGTTTGAATGCGAATTCTTAATCCTAAACGATGACATGGTATAATATATTATTATTTATAATTATGTATTCAAAGGAAAAGATATGTCATTAAAGTGTGCGTTTGTATTTCCCGGCCAAGGGTCTCAAGCAGTAGGTATGGGAAAGGATTTCTTTGAAAATTCTCCAATAGCAAAAGAGATGTTTGCTGACGCAAAAGCAAGAACAGGTATAGATTTTGAAACTCTTTTATTTACAGAAAATGAAAATCTGGCTCAAACAGCATTTACTCAGCCTGCTATATTGCTAGTTAGTGCTATAGCAAATAGGCTTTTTGTAGATAGAACGGGAATTGTGCCGGTACTTACTCTTGGACATTCATTGGGTGAGTTTTCTGCTCTTGTGGCTTCAGGTGCCCTTGATGCTATTGATGCAGTTGAGCTTGTAAATCTTCGAGGTCAACTGATGGCTGAAGCATGCTCAAAACAAGAGGTAGGTATGCTGGTTTCACTCGGACTAGATGATGCCACGGTAGAGAGCATTTGCGCTAAAGCTAGAGAAGAAGGAAAACAAGTTTGGGCGGTTAATTATAATTCAGACGGCCAGATAGTAATTGCAGGTATTAAAAAAGATCTGGAAGAATTAGTAGATACCCTAAAAGAGGCAAAAGCAAAAAGAGCAATGCTTCTTAACATGTCGGTTGCTTCTCACTGCCCGTTACTAGATAGCGCAGTTGCACCATTGGAAGCAAAATTGCAAGAGATGTTAAAAGAGAGTTTCATTGCTCCGGTCATTTCCAATGTTACTGCAAAAGCTTATAATACAAAAACAGAAGCTTTGGAATTGCTGCCAAAACAGCTTGTTATGCCTGTGCTTTACAAACAATCTATTGCCAATATAGACAATGAAGTCGATTGTTATATAGAGTTCGGGCACGGCAATGTGCTCAAAGGGCTCAATAAAAGCTCAACATCTAAACCGCATTTCAATGTAAGCGATATGGCAAGCCTTGAAGCGACCATAGCTGCACTTAAAGATATACAATGAAAATAGCAATAATCGGAGCAATGAGAGAGGAGATAGATCCGCTTTTGTCTAAAATGGATAGCGTGATAGAGACACAGTATGCCAATAATACATACTATGAAACGGTCTATAACGGCAAAAAGCTTGTTATTGCATACTCCAAAATAGGAAAAGTATTTTCAGCGCTTACTGCAACGATATTGATAGAAAAATTTGGATGCCAAACAGTTTTGTTTTCAGGTGTTGCCGGAGCTATCAGCAGCGAGCTTAAGATCGGAGACCTGATCATAGCTGACGGATTGTGTCAGCATGATCTGGATATCACAGCTTTTGGGCATCCTTATGGATATGTTCCAGAAGGCGAAGTGTGCATACCAACCGATGCGAAACTAAGAGAGATCGCCAAAAAAATAGCCGCAAACAAGGGGATCGTTTTAAAAGAAGGTATTATAGCTACAGGAGATCAATTCGTTGCATGCGGTGAAAAAAAGAGCTGGGTTGCTGAAACCTTTAAGGCGTCTGCTTTGGAGATGGAGGGGGCTAGTGTCGCTGTAGTGTGCAATGCTCTTAATGTCCCATTTTTTATACTTAGAGCCATAAGCGATACAGCCAATGATGAAGCCGGTGTAGATTTTGATACGTTTTTAGAAAGTTCTGCTAAGATCAGTGCAGATTTTATACTAGATATGGTAGATGAGATCTACGCTTAATTGATGCGTTAAATTCCGGCTCGCATGCGAAAACATGCGAGTCTCTATTTGTTATATTATTTTTAGTTTATATGCTTATTTTGTACAATTGCAATGAGCTGCTAGACATATGTATAAGCAAAATAAATCCACAATAATTAGCTACTAAACGACAAAATGGTATAATAAAAGAAATTACTTATACGGCATACCAAATTGACAGAATCAAAAGATATAAACAACCAGATCAAAACTCCAAGCGTAAGTAAAAAACTCTTGCGCATAGTCGGCAAAACAAATGCGGCATTTAAGCTCATAAACGAAGGTGATAAGGTATTGATCGGGCTTAGCGGAGGCAAAGACTCTTTGGCGCTTGTGCATATCATTAAGCATATCCAAAGACATGCACCTTTTAAGTTTGAATATGAAGCATGCACGATAAATTACGGTATGCCAAATGAACAGTATGAAGCCTTGTCGGCTCATTGCAAAGAACACGGCATACCGCATAAGGTTTTTGAAACTAATATATTCGATATTTCACAAGATACCATTCGCCCAAATAGCTCTTTTTGCAGTTATTTTTCGCGTATGCGAAGAGGTGCTTTGTATACATATGCACAAGAGGGCGGGTTTAACAAGGTAGCCCTTGGACACCATTTGGATGATGCAGTGGAGAGTTTTTTTATGAATATGTTTTATAACGGCACTATGAGAAGTTTAGCTCCGATCTATAAGACTGAAAGAGGATTTCATCTCATTCGCCCTCTAATACAAGTGAGAGAATCTCAAACCAGAGCCTTTGTGGAAGATAACGCGCTTGTTGCAATCGGTGATGAGGCATGTCCTGCTATGCTTAAAAATGTCAAGATGCCGTTTGCCAGGGCCAAGACAAAAGAGTGGCTTTCGGCCATGGAAAAAGAGAATAAAAACCTATTTAAGATGATGCAAGCATCATTATCACATATACATGATGATACTTTTTTGGATCCTGTCAGATGGAAAAGAGATGACATAAGCAAGGTAGAAGGATGAAGGAAGAAGCAAGCAAGAATCGGTTTATAACAAACGAGCCCGGCAGAATCGATAAGATACTGGCATCTCATCTAAATGCCAGCAGAAATCAGATAGAAAAACTTATAGAAAAAGGCTTTGTGAAGGTCAATGACAAAGATGTAACAAAAACAAGCCACAAAGTGCATATAGGCGATATTATTTCGTATACATTGCCGCAAGCCGAACATAAAGTTGCGATGAATGTCGATTTTAATGTAGAAGTACTATATGAAGACGAATATCTAATGGTAGTAAACAAACCAAGCGGGATTGTCGTTCATCCAGCCCCTAGCGTTAAAGAGCCGACCCTTGTTGATTGGCTTGTCCAAAGAGGAGTATCTCTTTCAACTATTTCAGGCGAAGAGAGACACGGTATAGTTCATCGTATAGACAAAGAGACCACAGGGGCATTGGTAATTGCCAAGAGCAATGAAGCCCATGAAGCTCTGAGCCGACAGCTTGAAGATAAGAGCATGGGGAGATATTATATAGCTTTGATAGATTATCCGCTAAAAGATTCATGTGAAGTAGAAGCTCCTATTGGCAGAAGCGTACATAATCGCCTAAAAATGGGTGTGGTTGAAGGCGGGAAAAGTGCGAAAAGCGCATTTGCTAAAATAGCAACGAGCGATCATAATATAGAATTAATTGCAGCCAAGCTATATACCGGCAGGACACATCAGATAAGAGTTCATTTGGCCACTCTTGGACGCCATATATTGGGAGATACGCTCTATGGATATACCGGCAAAGAGATGCCAAGAGTGTTTTTGCATGCCAGGTCACTTTATTTTACCCATCCCATAAGCGGGCAAAAGATGCAATTTGAAGCACCTTTATTTGACGATATGAAAGATTTTATATTAAAACATTTTGATGAGAATATATTAGAATTATTTAAAAGCGATAACTTACAAGGAATATTCAGTGCCACATATTAAAGTAATGCCCATATCAAAAGAAGAGCTTGTCAGCCGAGCCAAAAAACATAGCGAACTTATAGAATTTATAGCACATTCAGTGAACTATCCGGAGGCTTTGATCGGCATCAATTATCAAAATGAGCAGTTTTTGCTGGTCTATAAATATGCAGACAATGAGGCTATGCTCAAATATGAGAAAATTACAAGGCCGTTGAAACTATCACTTCTCAAAGAAGCCATAGGGAATGTAGCCAATGCTTTGGGGTTTGATGTATTAAGCTCAAATATTGTTAATATACGTCATAAAGAACCTCTGTTTGCGTCAAAGTATTTCAAAAAAATAGAAGATTTTATCGACATCAAATTTGAACATAAAGAAATAGCCATAGAGGTAGGTTTTGGAAGCGGAAGACATATTTTGTATCAAGCCAAGCAAAATCCGCAAACTTTGTTTATCGGTATCGAGATCCACACGCCATCAGCGGGACAATTATTGAAGCAAATAGAGATCCAGGGTCTAGAGAATATATGGGTTGTCAATTATGATGCGAGGCTTTTTTTGGAGATGCTTCCATCAAATATTTGTAAGCAGATTTTTGTCCACTTCCCTGTACCGTGGGACAAAAAACCATCCCGCAGAGTAATAGGAGATGAGTTTACCAGTGAAGCAATGAGAGTTTTGGATGCCGGAGGCACATTGGAGCTTCGCACAGATAGCGATCTTTATTATGAGTATGCATTGCAAACTTTTAGCAAACTTCCAAAAATGAGAATGCATATAAATAAAAATCATGCTTTGCCGATTATCAGCAAATATGAAGCAAGATGGCAAAGACAATCCAAAGACATTTATGATGTCACTCTTTTTTGTGATGAAAAATCTGATGATAAAAGAGATGAATTTGACTTTTCCTTTTCCGATTTAAGATATAATATAAATATAAATGAACAATTGCCGCAAGAAAGTCAGGTGTTTGATGAATATTTTGTACATTTTGAAAGATTATATGAGATAGACAAGGATACGTTTTTGATGAAATGTGCATTTGGAAGTTTTGCCAGACCTGAGCATAAGTACATTATTATGAATACAAATAATTGCCGCTACTATCCATCTTTGCCGATCAGATCTAATTCGAACTTTAAAGCACACAAAGCAATAAAGGAGCTTTTGCATGGCTAATATCATTAAAGCTACAGATTTGACGCTTGCGTATGATCGAGGTAAAAATGAAATTATAAAAAATGCTAATTTTTCTATAAAAAAAGGAGAATTTGTATTTATAACAGGGCCAAGCGGAAGCGGTAAGTCAACTTTGCTTAAATCTTTTTACGGACATTTAAAACCGGCCGGCGGAAGCATGATAGTTGGGGGAGTGGAGTTGAGCGGGGTGTCGACTTCGAAGCTGCAAGAACTTAGAACTCATATGGGTATGGTGTTTCAAGATTATAAATTGATCAATGAATGGACCGTTGCTAAAAATGTAGTATTGCCGCTAATGATAGCCGGATATTCATTGGATGTACAGCAGACGCAAGCACAAAGACTGTTAAGACATGTAAAGTTAACAGAATACGGAAATAAACATCCATTTGAGCTTAGCGGCGGCGAACAGCAAAGGGTCGGTATTGCAAGAGCATTGGCAAAAAATCCAATGCTGATCTTAGCTGATGAGCCGACGGGCAATTTGGATGAATATTCATCCAATGTCATTTGGGATCTTATGGAAAATGCATGTGGGCAATTGGAAACAACGGTTGTTGTTGTAACACACAGGATTCCTACTATCTTTTCATTGCCGTATAGACATTTCATTATTGAAAATAAGGGTGTTTATGAAGTTCATTAAAGATCATATTATGTTCATTTTGCCATTGGTGGCGATTTTGCTTGGAATAGAGTTTTTTTTGGTATTTGACAGAATGACAGCTAGTTATGAGCAGCGGCTAAGGGAAGGATATTCTATGCTGGTCGTAAGTAACGAACCTGTCACTTTGCAAGAGCTGCAGTCAATTAATAAAAATATAGGACAAAGCACCAAAATAGAAAAAGATGAGATTCTAAAAGAGATCTCCTTGGGACAGAAACCAGAAGATATCAAAGAGATAATCAACACATTGCCAAGTTTTTATACTATAAAATTAGCAAAATATCTAGATACATCTGATCTTGATAAATTACAAAAAGATTTAAGTGCAAATAAGAAAATAAAAAGAGTAGAAACTTTTGGAAGCAGCTATAGCTCAAATTATAAACTTTTTAGTTTTATCAAATTTATACTTAAGGTATTCATTGTATTTATGAGTGTTGTAAGTCTTTTTCTTGTGATCAAGCAAATGGAAGTATGGGGCTATGTTCACAGAGAAAGAATGCAGGTTATGGAAATTTTTGGAGCACCTGTGATGCTTAGAAGCGGTATTTTGTTTAAAGTTGCAATAGTTGATGCATTTATTGCTACTGCGATAATAGTGTCGATCTTTTTATATTTTAGATATCAATTGGCTGAAATTATGGAATTGGATATTTTGGTAAATAATAGCCAATTGCTGTTTCAGCCAATTGATGCACTTATTTTATTGTTTTGTGCAATTGTAATTGTGGTGATCTCAGTATACATGGTAGTGTTTTCTTCTAGGGAGAAAGAAGCGTGAAACTCATTATAGCTATTTGCGTAATAGCAGTCAGTTTGTTGTTAGCAACGACTACAACACAGAAAATAAAAGAATCAAAGAAAGCTATAAATGAAAGTGCAAAAAAGGTAAAAACCCTTGAGAAAAAAATAGAAGGCACAAAACAAAATATCACAAAAGCCAAAAGCGAGATCAAGGTTATTGATACTAAATTGACCAAACTCTCCAGGGATTATGTATATACAGAGGATGAATATCAAAAAGTTTCAAGAGAGGTTAGAGAGTATGAAAAGATACTCATGCAAATTAATCAAGAGCTGAAAGTTAAGCATGATGCGCTTATAGCACTTTTTGCAGAACAACTTTCACTTATAGCTGCTATGAAACAATTTAATGATACAACACAATCTTCGGTAATTTCACAAGAAGTTTATGAACAATATAGATTATATAATCAAAAAAAAATAATATCATTAGAAAAAGAGATATTGTCTCTTGAGGCTACAAAAACCAACAAAACAAAAATAGCAAATCATGCCAAAGAAGAACTTGGCATGATAAACAAGCAGCGAAAAACATTTGCGATACAAAAAGCAAATCAGGAAAAAATGATAGAAAAGCTCAACAAAGAAGAGGAGAGATATCAAGCAGAACTGCATAAAATTGCAAAAAGACAAGATGCACTGCGTTCGACATTGGTAAAACTTAATATTTTAAGAGCAAACGAAGTTGCTGAAGCCCGCCGCAGAGAATTAGCACAAAAAGAAGCTATAAGATTGGAAGCTGCACGCAAAAAAAGACTCAGATCGCAGCAGGCAAATGCCAAAAATTACGAACGCAAAACCGGTAAAAAAGTAGACATGAGCACTCTTGAGGCCAGTAAACAAAGTGACAGGGTTAGACAAATCAACTCTTCTTATCAGGAACAAGAGGTTTATAGCTATCAAGGCGGCAAAACTATCTCCCCAATAACCGGGGCAAGCATTGTAAAAAGATTCGGAACATATGAAGATCCTGTTTATAAAATAAAGATATTTAATGAATCAGTTACATTGCAAGCTCCTTCATCTGATGCGCAAGTGGTAAGCGTATTGGATGGCAAAGTGGTTTATGCAGGAAATAGCAGTATGCTTGGCAAGGTCGTTGTAATAGCACATAGCGGAAACATGCATACCGTTTATGCAGGATTGTCTAAAATCCCGCCTACGATCAGAGTGGGCTCTACGGTTTCAAAGGGCTACACTATAGGCAAAGTTACAAATCGGCTTATTTTTGAAGCTACCAAAAACTCCAAGCATATTGATCCTTTAAAATTGATACGGATATGATCTTTTCAACATCTTCTAAATGATTTTTTGGTATACTCGCGATAAATCAAAGAGGTATATGTCGTGATAAAACGAATTTTAGTAAAATTTTCCGGTGAAGCATTGGCTGGTGAAAATGGATACGGTATTGATACTCAAATCCTAAATTATATAGCAAACGAGATCAAAGAGCTTGTAGATAATGGCATAGAAGTTGGTATCGTAGTAGGCGGCGGCAATATCATAAGAGGCGTTAGCGCTGCAGCAGACGGTATTATCAAAAGAACAAGCGGCGATTATATGGGAATGTTGGCTACCGTTATAAATGGTGTAGCTATACAAGAAGCTTTGGAGCATATAGGGCTTGATGCTAGATTGCAAACTGCTATTGAAATGCATGAAATTGGAGAATCGTTTATAGTAAGACGCGCTAGAAGACATCTTGAAAAAGGCAGAGTGGTTATTTTTGCAGGCGGTACGG
The DNA here is from genome assembly GCA_002483605.1 of Sulfurovum sp. UBA7648. Lineage (GTDB taxonomy): Bacteria > Campylobacterota > Campylobacteria > Campylobacterales > Sulfurovaceae > BN30871. Next base: position 176,642 of record DLIG01000007.1, on the reverse strand, counting down.
GCAATCCGTATTTTACTACTGATACAGCAGCAACGCTTAGGGCTTCTGAGATCGAAGCAGAAGTTTTGATCAAAGCAACAAAAGTAGACGGAGTTTACGACAAAGACCCAAATAAATTTAGTGATGCAATAAAACTTGATACTCTCAGTTATGATGAAGCATTAAATGACCATATTAGGGTTATGGATGATACGGCAATAGCTTTAGCAAAAGAGAATGGTTTGCCGATACTGGTATGCAATATGTTTCAAAAAGGCAATTTGCTTGCCATTGCAAAAGGCGATATGACGCATTGCTCGATAGTGAAATAATTTAAAAGGATAAGTTATGATAAGAACAGAACAAATTACAGCAAAAGCACTAGAAAAAGTAGGATTTGATAGATATCTTTTATCGGCTGCTGTAGGCAAAAGAGCCGAAGAAATTTCAAAAGGCGCTCAACCATTGGTTGAAGCTGATACTAAAAAAATGAAATATACAGATATTGCTTTGCTTGAGATTGCAGAAGGAAAAATTATAGTTCACCACGAGAGTTAATCTGTCGTGGATATTTTTTTAAAAAATATAAAGGGTTGTCGAGATACAAAAGCAGCCAAAGAACTGCTCTTTGGCCAATTGCCTAATTATTCTCCGTCTACCGTAAAAGCACTGGATGTTGCTATAAAAGCACACGCTGATCAAAAACGAAAAAGTGGTGAGCCATATATAGTACATCCTATTTTGGTTGCTGCTATTACGGCATTTGTAAGTGGTGACGAGATAATGGTGCAAGCTGCATTGCTGCATGATGTAGTGGAGGATACTGATCTTGATATAGAAAATATTGCAAAAGAATTCAGTGATGATGTGGCGCATTTGGTTGAGGGGCTTACAAAGATCGTGGCCATCAGGGACGAAAAACTTGCATCTTCCCAATCAAATGAAAAACTTTTAAGCTCAGCCCTATCTTTTCGTAAAATGCTTATCGCTTCCATACAGGATGTCAGAGTTTTAGTTATTAAGCTTTGTGACAGGCTTCACAATATGCTAACAATTGATGCGCTGAATAAAGATAAGCAAAAAAGAATAGCAGAAGAAACATTGGTTGTTTATGCTCCGATAGCTCATAGACTTGGTATTTCAAGATTGAAAAATACGCTAGAAGATCTTAGTTTCGAAGTGATCTATCCCGAAGATTATCAAAAAATCTCAGATTATTTAGAATTAAATCATCAAAATATTCAAGTAAAATTAAATTCATTCATATCAAAAGTCAAAGATACATTAAATAACGACGGTATTTTAGAAAATGATTTTGAAATTTTCGGCCGTGTCAAACATCATTACTCAATCTACTTAAAAATGCATCGCAAGGGTATTGATATCGATGAAGTCTTGGATCTGTTGGCCGTTAGGGTTATTGTCGAACAACCTATAGAATGCTATAAGGTTTTAGGTTCTATGCATTTGCATTTTACTCCTCTTATTTCCCGTTTTAAAGATTATATTGCTTTGCCAAAAGAAAACGGTTATCAAACGATACATACAACACTTTTTGATGAGCAAGGAATTGTAGAAATTCAAATAAGAACTCAACAAATGCATAAATTAGCAGAATATGGAGTAGCTGCTCATTGGAAGTACAAAGGCGGATACTCAGCGATCAAGCTTGGCTGGCTTGAAGGGTTGCAGTATCAAAACGAATCTGCCGAAGAATTTTACGAGCTTGCAAAAGGAGATCTATTTAGCGAAGATATTTCGGTATTTTCGCCAAAGGGAGATAACTATACTTTGCCAAAAGGCTCTGTGGTTATAGACTTTGCTTATGCTGTACATTCCGAGATAGGAGCCAAAGCAGTAGGTGCGCTTGTAAATAAACATAAAGTATCATTGCTCACTCCTCTCAAAAATGGAGATATTGTACGTATTGAGACGGGTAAAGGATCAAATTTTCATTGCTCATGGGTAGACAGCGTCAAAACATCTCGTGCAAAAGAAGGCATAAGAAGTCGTTGTAAAGCTAGGCTAAAAGAGTGTGATACATTGAGCGCATATAACATATTGGCTACTATGTTTGATTTGAAAGTGCATGATCTTAAGCCTATAATAGAAGAGCTACATCTTAAAGACAATATCTATCGCACAGTGACACAGTTGGATTTTTTAAAAGATACAATATACAAAATAGCAGAACATATAGGTGCAAAAGAGGTTCGCTTATGGGAACTTTTTAAAAAAGGATATAAGAAACCTTCTGTAAAAACGATCGAACTTTTTGAATTTTTTGCGAACAAGAGCATAGATGCTGTCGAATTTGATTATTGTTGCCATCCAAAGATAAACGATCAAATTGTAGCTTTTTGGGAAAATGATAAAGTTATAGTGCATCACAAATTATGTAAAAAAGCATATCAAATGATGCGTGATAATGCGCCTATGGTGTATGTATCTTGGAAAAATTCTAAACTTTCAAAGTACCGTCTGATTATCAGTCTTCAAAATCAAAAAGGTGTTTTGGCTCAATTGCTTACAACTTTATCTAAACTTGATTTGAATTTGGTTAGTATAGAGCTTGGCATCCAGCGCAGTGACAAGGCTGAATATTGCCAAATAGATGTAGAAAGCATAGAGAGTAAAAAATCAGTTTTAGAAAGTAAAATATCGAAATCGTATAAGCTAATTGAGATAATTAGCCTTAATGACGCATACAGCAATTAAACAATAGAGGGAATTAATGGTACAAAAGGCACTTGGGGAGATACAAAGAGGAGTATCTGAAATAATCGATCTAGAATATATAGAAAAATTGATAACCAGATATTACAATGAAGGTAAAACTTATACTGTTAAAGTCGGCTTCGATCCTACCGGAGCAGATCTGCATTTGGGGCACACCGTGCTTTTGCATAAGTTAAAAATATTTCAAGATCATGGCGGTATAGTACAGCTTATTATCGGTGATTTTACTGCAACTATAGGTGATCCTACCGGCAAGAGTGAAACTAGAAAAGTTATGGACAAAGATACGATCATTGCCAATGCAAAAACATATCAAGATCAAGCGTTTTTAATTTTAGATAGAGCCAAAACAGAGATCTATTATAATTCAGTTTGGTTTGATAAACTTGGAGCTGCCGGTATGGTTGGCTTGAGTACCCTTTTTAATGTAGCAAGAATGTTAGAGCGTGATGATTTTGAAAAGAGATACAAAAGCGGACAAAGCATATCCATTTCCGAATTTCTATATCCACTGCTTCAAGGCTATGATAGTGTAGAACTCAAAAGCGATATCGAAATAGGCGGTACCGATCAAAAGTTCAATTTGCTTATGGGCAGACACCTGCAACGCTCTTACGGTATAGAAAAAGAGCAAGCCGTCATCACAATGCCTATACTTGAAGGTTTAGACGGCGTACACAAAATGAGTAAATCTTTAAATAATTATATCGGTATCACAGAAAGCCCAAATACCATATATGCCAAAGTTTTATCAATTTCAGATACGCTTATGTGGCGTTATTATGAGCTGCTTAGTACAAAAACACTCGATGAGATCGCTTTGCTTAAAAAAGGTGTTGAAGATGGTATTATGCATCCAAAGATCGTAAAAGAAAATTTAGCAATGGAGCTTGTTGAAAGGTTTTATAATAAAGAGTTGGCTAATATTGCAAAAGAGGAGTTTGATAAGGTATTTAAATCAAATGAAATTCCTTCCGAGATGTCTGAGTTTTCATTTGAAACATCTATATGGATATGCAAAGCATTAGTAGATGCCAATATGGAACCTTCAACTTCACAGGCGAGAAGAGATATTGCACAAGGTGCAGTTAAGATCAATCAACAAAAAGTCGTTGATGACCAGTTGCAACTTGATAGTGGGGAATATGTTATTCAAGTTGGAAAAAGAAAATTTGCAAAAGTAAAGGTATTATAGTGGCATTCGCACCTCTTAAAATTGGAAAATATACCATAGATACACCTATTATACAGGGTGGCATGGGTGTAGGTATTAGTTGGGATCAATTAGCCGGTTCTGTTTCTTTAGAAGGAGGGCTTGGAGTGATCAGTGCTGTTGGTACTGGTATTTATGAGAATTGCGCATATGCCGATAAACTTGCCGGTGATAATCGTCCTGTTGAAGCAGAAAATTTCTATTCAGCAAAAGCTTTGAGCGTTATTTTTGAAAATGCCCGTAAAATTTGCGGGGACAGACCGCTCGGATGTAATATATTATATGCTATGAATGATTACAAAAGAGTTGTCGAGGATGCCTGTAGAGCAGGAGCTAATATCATTATAACAGGTGCAGGTTTGCCTCTTACAATGCCAGAATGTGTCAAAGATTTTCCAGATGTTGCCATAGTGCCGATAGTGTCAACAGCAAAGGCACTTAAGATTTTATGCAAAAGATGGGAAAAAAGCCATGGCAGGTTACCTGATGCCGTTATTGTAGAAGGACCGCTTAGCGGAGGCCATCAAGGCTTTAAATATGAAGAATGTTTTTTACCTGAAAATCAACTAGAGGTCATACTGCCTCCTGTAGTAGAAGAAGCAAAACTTTGGGGCGATATACCAGTGATCGCAGCCGGAGGCGTATGGGATAATGAAGATATCAAAAAAATGTTTGCTCTTGGTGCTAGAGGAGTTCAGCTCGGTACCAGATTTATAGGCACAGTAGAGTGTGATGCAAGTGATGTTTTCAAGCAAACTATCATTAATGCCACGAAAGACGACATTCAACTCTTTAAATCACCGGTTGGTTATCCTGCCAGGGGCGTAAAAACAAATCTTCATAAAATGATAGAAGAGGGTACTGCGCCAAAAGTTGCCTGTATTTCAAACTGCGTTGCCCCATGCCATAGAGGTGTAGAGGCAAAAGCGGTTGGATATTGTATAGCCGATAGACTAAGTGACGCATATTACGGCGATTTAAACAGAGGATTGTTTTTCACAGGCTCAAATGGATATAAACTTACAGAAATTATTACCGTCAAAGAATTAATGCATAAATTAAAATTTGGTGAGAATGGATGATCTGGTATGTTATCAAGATGGCTTTTTATTAATATTTTATTTGCATATACAAGCGTATATGCAGTAAATGTTTTAGAAAAAGTATTATTGAATGACAAAGTCTTAGAGTTGCAATTCAAGTCTGCATTGGATAGCAGACAGATCCATAGTTTTGCAATGAAAAACCCGACAAAAAAAGTATTTGATTTTAATGATGCAGTTATGGGGCAAAATATCGGTGTCATTGATGCAGATAAAATGGTTCGCATAGCTCAAAATCAACCCACAAAGATAAGAGTCGTGATAGATGGAGAGATAGGCGGTGAACCGTATTTTTCGCCAACTAACAAGACATATAAAATCCCACTAGAATTAAAAAAAAATGAATTAGCATTTCTATTTACCGATAAATTAAAAAATGAAAATGATCTAGAACCTCAAAATGAAAATAATAAAAAAAATATTGACAAACAAGAGACACAAAAAGAAGCCTCCACCACTTCGTCATATTCTCCAAACGGAGATGTGGTAGTAATTGATGCCGGTCATGGCGGCAAAGACCCTGGCGCTACAAGCGGAGGTAAAAAAGAAAAAGATGCAGTGCTTGCTATGGCAAAAGAATTGGGCAAGGTCTTGAGCAGACGAGGATACAAAGTATATTTGACTCGTGACGATGATAGATTTTTGACTTTGGAACAAAGAACCAAGATGGCTGATAGAAAAGATGCCAAGATCTTTGTTTCTCTTCATTGCAACGCGGCACCAAATGAACAAAGGGCATCTTCGATGTATGGCGTGGAGACCTTTTTCTTGCAAAAGACCAGAGATGCTAGAAGCCAAAGGGTCGCCGAGAGAGAAAACAGCGCGGTATTGCAAGGAACTGACAGAAGCAGCAAGCAAGTTATCTTGGATGCAGTTTTATCAGGCCCTAAGATCATTTTATCTCATAAATTGGCCATTGATATTCAAAGAAATTTGCTTAGCAATCTGCGTGCCTATGACGGAGGCGTGAGAAGCGCTCCGTTTTGGGTATTGGTTGGAGCAAGCAGGCCATCTGTCCTGGTAGAAATAGGATATATAACACATCCGCAAGAACGAATAAAGCTTTTTGACCCATCATATCAAGAACAAGCAGCCATGGGAATTGCTGATGGTATTGGACGATATCTTGCAAACCGTGCAAAAGAGATAGATAATTAAATCATTGGATTGTTTATAGAATTGTATTTTTAGAATAATGACGAGACCGTAGTCCCGTCGCAGAAATTATTTGTAGTTTTTGATAGCTTTATCTAGAATTGCAGTCGCTTCTGCTTTGCCGCCAAATCCTGTAACTTTTACCCATTTATTTGGCTCAAGCGCTTTGTATGTTTCAAAAAAGTTTTTGATACGGTTTTGTGTATGCACTGGGATATCATTCAAGTCTTGGATATTGTCATAAGTTGGATCGATTTTACTTGACGGAACTGCAATCAGTTTTTCATCTCCGCCTTTTTCATCTTCTGTCATCAGGACGCCTACTAGACGACATTTGATAACACTTCCTGCTTGAAGCACATAATCACAAAGAACCAATACATCTGCAGGATCTTCATCATCAGAAAGAGTATCTGGCACGAAACCATAGTTTGCCGGATAGTGCATAGCAGAGTAAAGAACTCTATCGACCATAACCGCACCGCTTTCTTTGTCTAGTTCATATTTGATATTTGAATTTAGAGGTACTTCAATGACTACTTTAACTTCATCCGGATTTTTACCGTAACCTATTTTATCTATATTCATATTTGTGTCCTTGGAAAATTTTGAAAATATTAGCATAATTATGTTTAAGGCGATAAGCATTTTTGGCTACTTGAATGATATAATTCCGGCAATATATTCAAAGGAATTTGATGTTTAAAAATAAAATTGCCCTTAGCATTAGATCAAATACGAAAGCAAGCTTGTGAGTGGAACAAAACTTGGCGTAGTATATATGCTCACAGGCTCTTTTTTGTTTGCTGTTACTATGGCATTTGCGAAATTATTATCTCATAGCATGGGAGCAGTTGAAGTAACATTTTGGCGAAACATAGTCGGGTTGATAATAGTTTTATGGATGGTTTGGCGTAATCCGATGCAAAATAGGGGAGGCATGTTTGCTACTCTTATTTTTAGGGGGATCATCGGCACAGCTGCACTCATAGTATTTTTTTATACAATTGGAGCAACATCACTCTCAAGCGCTGTGGTCTATGCAAAAACAGAACCGATCTTTACGGCACTATTGGCATTTTTTATCTTAAAAGAGAGGCTAGGCTATGTATCGATATTTGCTATAGTGATAGGCTTTATCGGTATAGCCGTTTTGGGCAGGTTCGAAATCGATTCATTGCAGGTAATCGGAGTAATGACAGGATTTCTAGCTGCCCTTGCATATACGAGCGTGCGCAGTCTCAAAGGATATTATGATGAAAAAGCAGTCGTGTTATCTTTTATGGGATTTGGTACGATCATTCCTCTTGTTTTGATGATGGCCGGCGCTTTTTATAAATTCCCGTTTATAGACGATAAGCTTGCTGTGTATGTATCGCCACAAGGTTTGGATTGGCTATGGATAGTGATGATGGGAAGCTTTGCTGCGTTGGCACAGATCTTTATGACAAAAGCTTATTATGCAGCTCCTGCAGGTATAGTAAGTGCAGCTAGTTATTCGGTCGTGCTTTTTGCAACTATATTTGGCATAATGCTGGGAGACATATATCCTTCATCAGAAGTTTTGATAGGCGGCGCTTTGATAATCCTTAGCGGCGTGTTGCTGGTGTATTCGAAGTAGACTTTGATCTTTTTCATCTTATCTCGCTCCACATCTCCTGATGTGGAGCGTTGCTTTATGATATATGAGAGAGAAATAATTTTAAAAGGATGCTCTTAAGCAATGAAAGCTAAAATACTTAAATTATCACAGTCGACCATAAATAATATTATAAAAATAACAGAAGGATAAAAAATGATTAAATCCTTTTTAAAAAGACAATTTCCAACTTTGATATCTTTTTTGTATTCATATCTTTTTTATTTAGGTTATGATATGACTGGAACAGGGATTGAGCTCACGACAAGTAGTGAATTTATAGAAAATTCAAAAGAATGGTTTTACATTGGATGTCTTTCTTTCGTAATTATTGAAATCTTGTATCAGGTTGTCAAGAGAGACAAGATATTAAAAGAGCATTTTTTTATAGAAAATTTGCAAAACAAAGATATAAGTACAGCATTTAGTATTTGTAAATTAATATCAATATTTTCTGCTATTTATTTTGGTATGTTTATATTTAATATGATTAACGATTTTTATTTTATAGCATTATCCCCTATTGTTATATTTGTATTATACTATTGCTACAGAAACAATAAATCTACAAATAAGTTACAGCAAGAGAGCAAAGATTAAGACAATAAGAAATATCCTCTCGTCGTATAGTACGATGTGCGAATTTATTAGTTTTAGAATTAAGCTAAACTATTAAAGCACAATATAAAAAAGGATAAATAAAAACATTAACTCGTTCAATATCTCTTAACTCGTTCAATATCTCCCGATATGGAACGCATACTACAAATTATGACAATATGACACATTTATTTCATAAAATACAGCTATACAATATATTGCCATTATTGGAAGAAGGTTGTCACCCTAAACTTATACAAAGTGATGC
>DLIG01000007.1:105059-167854 GCA_002483605.1 Sulfurovum sp. UBA7648 | reverse complement strand
CCTAAACTTATACAAAGTGATGCTATGATGACAAAACAAAACATTTGCGAAATATTGCTATAATCAATGCATTGAATGACGGATATAACAAATCTCAGACAGGTAATCATTTAGGATTGTCAAAATCTCTTATTTCAAAGGTGCTAAAAAGTGGAAATTCAACGCCTGACCCGTAGAATGCGTAGAATGGTCATTTATTCTCCTTTGCTTAGTTTTGGTATATCATTAAAATTCATATTATTAAGTTCATAATACGGATCAAGATGTTCTATATTGATATTCATAACTTGATTAAAATACTTTTTAACTTCAATATATTCTTTTTGTGTGGTCGGTAAAATATTTATAAGTCTATTTTGGTCAAAAACTATAATAGCATCATAAATTCGATAACTTTTATAACCATCTTTATAGATATGAAATAGAAGCTTTATTATCAAAAGACATAAATCATTATAAATAGAAAAAACAAATATCAAATAGCGAAAGTTTTGCTGTAATTTTGACGGTTTTTGATAAACATGATATATAATAGAAAATGTTTGCTTTATGAAGAAAGTACTATTTACATCTATTGACTCAACAATAAAATTATCGTGAACAAAAGAGATTCTATTACTATTTAAGATTATTTTTCTTTTATCTTTTGCATAAAAATATATGCGAAAAAAAGGAATTGAAACAACACTTATAATAGTTATTGCTTTTATTATCTTGCTAGAAGTAATGTCGGAACTAAAAAAAAATATTATAGCTATAAACAAAGTTAAAGAAACTATATAATCCAAAAGTCTAATTAGTGGATTGTAATCCTCTATAACTATCGGGTCTTTGCCGTAATCTCTTTGGTTTGTTTGTTGATTATTTGTTGTTTTCATCATGCCACCTTTCTTTCATTTGTAAAATTTGCCCCGAAATACTGTGCCAATGCACCTCCAAGTGAGTGTCCGACTATTGTAGTGTTGGCAGAAGATAGATTATAGTCTCGTATCCAATTTGCCAGAGTTTCGCCTGCTATGGTAAATTGTTGAGCAAGTCCGGCTTGACCTAAAGTTAAAGGGTTAATGGGGTCGGTTAAAGGGGTCAGGTAACAATGACAACTCATTTCTTGTTCCTCTTTATGACTCCATATATGGCAGACTGTGATATATTTAATATTTTAGCCATCATATGTTGAGAATACCCCTCATTGTAACATTTTACAATGAGCTCATTTCTCTCTTTTATGTTTTTTGTATTTAAAAGTATCTTTCTTAGTTTTTCGACATTTGGTTTTTTGTCTATATTTGGAGCTTCGACGAGACTTGAAGCAGTTTTAAGCTCTTGCAATACAGAAGTGTCGACAATTGAGTTTAAAAACTCTTTTATAGCATTCTTGTCATCTTTGTAGTTTGTTGCAATCCATGAATCTTTTAAAAAAGCAGGTATGTTTTCTTCTAAGAAATAATGACATGAGCTATACGGATAATCAGTTATATCTTTTACGATCTTTGCTTTAAGAGGATTTTGTTCTATATAAAGAATTAACGTATAAAGATATGCTTCATCTATTATATACCATGATTTAAATCTTCCTTGCCAAAGATGTCCGCTTCTTTTGTATTTTTTATTAAAGTATATAGCATAGATACCATTTAATTGCCTCATAAACTTTGAGAGATTCTCACCCCTTGTCTCTATAAGCAAGTGATAGTGATTGTTCATAAGACAATAATTGTGGATGGTTATATGAAAACTTTTTGCCAAAATAGCTAACTGCTCCAAAAAGAAGTTATAATCTTCATTTGCTTTGAATACTACTCTTTGTTCTACGCCTCTGTTAATGATATGATAAAATCCAGCGATTTCAATGCGAGGTTTTCTAGGCATAAAAGCTCCATCATGATTTTAAAAACTATATCATACAAAAACTTAAGTTGTCATTTTCACCTGACCCCTATTTTCTATTTTTCAGAAGTTTTGATAGGCGGAGCTTTGATAGTGCTTAGTGGAATTTTATTGGTAATTTCAAAATAGATAGCTTTTTGCTCCACCTCTCGTAAGGTGGAATGCATATTATAAATTACTACAACATAACAAATTTATCCGATGAATAATGGTTGTATAATACACTGCCAATATTAGAAGTAATATCAGCCTAAACTTATACAAAGTGATGCTATGATGACAAAACAAAACATTTGCGAAATATTGCTATAATCAATGCATTGAATGACGGATATAACAAATCTCAGACAGGTAATCATTTAGGATTGTCAAAATCTCTTATTTCAAAGGCGCTAAAAAGTGGAAATTCAACGCCTGACCCGTAGAATGCGTAGAATGTAGAATCGGAAGATATGGAACTCATACTAAAGTTCATGTTATTTAATTAAAAATCCAATAGTTAAAAATACTAAAATTGCCACGATAAAAATTATCATATTAAGATTATTTAAAATAATATCCTGTTTAAAAAAATATGTATATTTTTGTTTGTTTCGTTGTTGATTGTTTGTTTTTTTATCCTCGATAACCAATTTATCGCCAAAATAATATAATAGTACACTCAAAATAATTATAAAGAATAAAATGATATAAAAATTATTTAAAATAAATGTTATTGCATTTAATCTCAACTTAACTCCTTATTTAGTTTTATTTTGATGAAAAAATGCTTCTCCTCGTTCCGCATCTCCCGATAAGGAATGCATATTAAGAAAATATTACTTACGCCTCAATCTTCATGCTCATCTTGCAAAGCATAAGGGATATTTTTCTCATCTAGTAGCCTGGTAAACATCTCAAAAGCATTTTTGGCTTTTGTCTCATCATCTGATGCGACTGAGAGTATGACTCTAGGGCCGTCGCTATAGATTTTAGGCAAAGATGAGCATTCTATATCTTTGGGTAAGGATTCCATAGTTTCTATGAGCACGCTTTCTTTGCAAAGAGCAGTTAGTGTATGTCGGTATATTTTTCTATGGACAATATCCAGTTTGCCAAGGATATCAAGGATCATCGGATGGCTCATCTCAGGAAAACCAGGCAAGAAAAAGAAACGGCCAAACATGCTAAAAGCAGGCATTTGATTGAATGGATTTTCTATGATATTGGCTTCACAAGGCAGATTGGCCATCTTGATAGCATGAGGGTATGCTTTGTCTCCCAAAGCCGATATGATTATATCTTTTGCAGCTTTATGCTGATAGAGCTTGCCGTCACTCAGCGCATCAGCTGCGGCTTGTCTAGTATAGTCATCGGGAGTTGAACCTATGCCGCCGAAACTAAACACTATGCTATTTGGAAGTGAATGGAGCCAATTGAGTGTAGAAACTATAAGGTTTGGCTCATCGGCTATGGTGAGCGAGCCTTTGAGTGTATATCCGTATTTGGCAAGTTTGCGTGAGAGGAATTCAAAATGCTTATCATTTCGGCGGCGATTTAGTATCTCAGTGCCTATGATAAGCGCATAAAAATCCAATTTTTACTCTTCTATATAATTTTTGAGCTTTCTGCCGACTTTCGGGTGTTTTAGTTTTTTGATAGCTGATGATTCTATCTGTCTGACTCTTTCTCTAGTTACATTAAGCTCTTTGCCTATCTCTTCTAGCGTTCTGTCACTTTCGTCATCAAGCAATCCGAATCTCATTCTGATAACCGCTCTTTCTCTTTCGTTTAGCTGCTCTAAGACTTCGTCGATCTGATTATTTAGGTCATCACGCAACACTTCTTCAGTAGGGCTGAGAGTATTTTTGTCTTCGATAAAGTCACCGAATCTTCCGTCATCCTCATCCCCTACAGGAGACTCAAGGCTTACCGGTTCTTTTGTGATCTTGATAACATTCCGTACTTTATCTACTGACAATCCAATTTCTTTGGCTATGGTTTCCATATCAGGCTCTGCGCCGTTTTCTTGGATATATTTGCGTGTCACTTTATTGATACGGTTGATAGTCTCTATCATATGTATAGGTATTCTGATAGTACGAGCTTGATCTGCGATAGCTCTGCTGATAGCTTGGCGGATCCACCATGTAGCGTATGTTGAGAATTTGTATCCTTTTTCGTATTCAAATTTATCAACAGCTTTCATAAGCCCGATATTTCCCTCTTGGATTAGGTCAAGGAATGGCAATCCGCGGTTGGTGTATCTTTTGGCTATAGAGACAACCAGTCTTAGGTTTGATTTTGCCATTCTGGTTTTTGCTTTTTCGCTTTTTGCTTTTCCGAGTCTGATCTGATTTAATATCTCAGCCAATTTTTCAGGACTTAGATCAAATCCGCCCTTACTGGCTTCTCTGGTTTCAAAAAGTTTTTTGATCTCTACATAAGTGCTTACCATCGTAGCCTCAGGAACGGCTAAGGCAATATCTTCTTTGTCCATGTTGATGATATTTTTTAGTATCTTTTGATGGTTTTTAAGAAGTATTTCATTAAAGAGCGGAAGTTTGTATTCCAGTCTTTTTAATTCTTTGTCAAAACTGTCATCGCTTTTAAGCGCTGTTTCCATTGCTTTAACAAGTTCATTTATAAGTTTACTTGTAGGCCCTAGGTGCAGCAAGGCATCTTTGAGCTGTTCTTTTTTGAAAGCAACTTTCAAACGTTCAAAAAATAGGGTTTCGGATTCTTCTTCGCCTTTTTCTTCGATCATTTTGATAAGTTCATTACGTGATTTCATCCACTCTTTTTTTGCTTTTTCAAGAGCCTTGAAGCTTTCAAGTACCTGCTGTACCCTTTTGTCGTCTTTTGCAGGTTTTACTTTTGTCTCTTCGGTCCCGTTTGTCTCGCCTTCTTCGCCCTCGGTATCATCTGCTTCTTCGCTTTCTGCTTCCTCTTCGGTATCGGTGTCTTCAAAACTTTTAAATAGTTCTTTAACTCGTCTTTCACGGTTAAGCAGAGGTTCTCTGTATTTTATGATATATCCTACAAGATACGGAACCGAACATATAGCATCGATAATGATATCTTCGCCTTCTTCTATTTGAACGCTCAGATCAATCTCTTCTTCTTTTGTAAGAAGTGGAATTTTACCCATTTCACGTAGATACATTCGAACCGGGCTGTCACTTCTGCTCCACTCTAAGAGTTCTTTTTCTTTTGCAAAATCAAACTCTTCTTCCAGATTGCCGTCATGTTGTTTTTTGCGTAAAAGTTCTCTATTTGCGCCTTGTTTGATAGTAGCATTTTTGGCATATTCTGATGCACTTATAACACTGATATGCTTTTCCTGAGAAATTTTGTATATTTTTTTGGCTTGTGCGCTTGTAATAGGTTTGGCAAATTCTTTAGCTATATTTTCATATGTGATGAAATCGCCCTTTTTTTTGGCACCCAATATTTCTTCTACGCGAACTACGCTATCTTTTTCTGCCATTATTTATGTGTCCTTGATTTTTAGTGTATTTGTTGCGAAAGTCTCTTAATTTGATCGGCTCAATTAATAATAAGAGATATAACTTTTTCTAATTTTAATTGTTTTGTAAAATGAAGCATATTATACCGAAATTTTTTAAATTGTGTTGAGTTTTTTGTAATTTTTTTGTTATTTTGGCAACATTTTTGTTTGTCATTTTATGCTAATTTTAGATATAATCGCCCAAATTTAAGACAAAAGGAAAGCTCGTGCAAGGTAAAGTTTGGAAATTTGGAGAGAATATTGATACAGATTTGATAATCGCAGCACGGTATCTAAATACAAGTGACCCAAAAGAGCTAGCCAAACATGTTATGGAAGATGCTGATCCGGAGTTTGTTTCAAAAATGAACATGGGCGATATTATAGTTGCAGGTGAGAATTTTGGATGCGGAAGCAGCCGTGAACACGCTCCAATCGCACTAAAAGCAGCGGGCATCAGTGCCATTATCGCTCCTACATTTGCTAGAATTTTTTATAGAAATGCATTCAATATGGGGTTACCGATATTTGAACTAAAAGAAGCCGATGAGATCAATGAGGGCGACACTATAAAAATAGATATGGATAAGGGCGAAGTGGTTAACATAAGCCAGGCTAAAACATATAAGTTCGTTCCAATCCCTGAATTTATGCAGTCGCTTGTTGATGCAGGGGGACTTATGGAATTTGCAAAAAAAGAGTTAGGAAATTAATATGGCAAAGAAGTATAAAATAGGTGTAATAAAAGGTGACGGTATAGGCCCCGAGATAGTTGATGAGGCTATCAAGGTTTTAGAAGCTGTTGCTCCAAGCTGCGGTTTAGAATTTGAATATCGTGAAATGTTGCTAGGCGGTGCTGCGATCGATGCTACAGGTGTACCGTTTCCTGAAGATACAAAAAATGGAGTCGAAGAGTGTGATGCCGTACTTTTCGGTGCAATAGGCGGCCCTAAATGGGATAATTTGGAGCGACGCCTTAGACCTGAGAGCGGATTATTGGCACTTAGAGCAGAAATGGGAACATTCGCAAATTTGCGCCCGGCAATCGTATATGATGAGCTTGTAAATGCATCTACGCTTAAACCGGAAGTGGTAAGCGGTGTTGATATAATGGTCGTGCGAGAGCTAACAGGCGGTATATATTTTGGAAAACCTAGAGAATATCTAGAAGATTATGCATACAATACCATGATCTATACAAGAAATGAAGTGGAACGTATAGCAAGAGTTGCTTTTGATATTGCAATGAAAAGAGACAAAAGAGTTTGTTCCGTTGATAAAGCAAATGTTTTAGAAGTGAGTCAATTTTGGAGAGATATAGTCGTGGAGATATCCAAAGAATATCCGGAAGTCGAACTTAGCCATATGTATGTAGACAATGCTGCTATGCAGCTCATCCGCAATCCAAAACAATTTGACGTGATCCTTACTGGTAATATCTTTGGAGATATTCTCTCTGATGCTGCCAGCATGCTAAGTGGCTCTATCGGCCTTCTGCCAAGTGCAAGTACCGGAGAGAGCGTAGGGCTTTATGAACCTATACATGGAAGTGCACCTGATATCGCAGGGCTTGGTATCGCTAATCCGCTTGCTACTATTTCAAGTGCTGCTATGATGCTAAAATACGCTTTTGGAGAAGAAGAAGCTGCTGCTAAAATAGATAATGCTATCAAAAAAACCCTCAAAGAGGGTTATCGCACTGGAGATATAGGCGCATATGATGCGAAGGTAATGTGTAATTGTTCTCAAATGGGTGACGTAGTTGCAAAATACGCTTCGGTGTAAATGTCAAGGATAAAATAATGGAAGATTTGCCAAGAGCTAGAGTACTTATTGATTGTGAAGATGCCAAGGGTTTGGTATATAAAATTTCAAAAGTCTTTTATGATAGAGAATTAAATATCGAAAGCAATAGAGAGTTCGTTGATCCGGAAAATGGACGATTTTTTATGAGGACCGTGATATCCGGAGAGTTTGAAGCAAAAGATTTGGAAAAAGAATTAAAAGCCATTTTACCTCCAAATGCAAACACCAGGGTCATTCTTCCTAAGCGAAAGAAAATAGTCATACTTGCCACTAAAGAATCACATGCATTGGGTGATATTCTTATTCGTCATGCAGACGGAGAACTTGATGCCGATATAGAAGCCGTTATTTCAAATCATGATACACTAGAGCGATTGGTACGCAGATTCGACATACCGTTTTATAATGTTTGTGCCGATGGCATATGCAGAGAAGATCATGAAAAGTTAGTGATCGATGTGCTTAGAGGTATTGATTTTGACTATATGGTCTTGGCTAAATATATGAGGATATTGACCCCGGATTTTGTCTCTCATTTTAGTGGGAAGATCATCAATATCCATCACTCATTCTTGCCGGCTTTCGTTGGTGCAAATCCGTATAAGCAAGCTTACGACAGAGGAGTTAAGATCATTGGTGCAACGGCACACTTTGTGACCGATGATCTGGATGAAGGCCCGATCATTGCCCAAGATGTGATACCTATAAATCACAGATTTGACTGGCGAGATATGCAGCGTGCCGGCAAAGACGTAGAAAAGATCGTATTATCTCGTGCGTTATCGCTTGTTATAAATGATCGTGTATTTGTTAACGGCAATAAAACGATAGTTTTTTGATGTTCAATATAGTTCTTATTCATCCTCAAATTCCGCCAAATACCGGCACTATAGGACGATTATGCGTCAATATAGGTGCTAGGCTTCATTTAATTAAACCGCTTGGATTTTCTATAGATGATAAAGAGGTTAAGCGTGCAGGGCTTGACTATTGGAGCAAGCTTGATTTGAAGGTCTGGGAGAGCTTAGAGGAGTTTTTGGAAGCCAATCCAATAAATGAGCATTTTCATCTAGCTACAACCAAGACAGATAAATTATATTTTGAATCACAATATAAAGCAGGTGATTTTTTATTGTTTGGTTCAGAAGTTAGCGGGATACCTTCCGATATACTTGAAGCAAACCAAGACAAGTGTATAACTATACCGATGACCAGCGAAGGAAGAAGTTTAAATTTGGCCCTAAGTGTCGGTATCGTAGCATATGAGGCGCTTAGACAAAATTATAATACATTCAAGGAGATCGATCAATGAGTATAGGAGAAATATTTTATATAATAGCTTTGGTATTGTTTGTCGGCATCACTTTTGTGATCATTCGCAATTATTATCGCAATAAATTTGATCCGGACGGAAATAGAATAGATATGAAAGGTACCGATAATACTTCACATTAATCGCCTATTTACCAAAGGTTTGGTACAATCCTTTAACTTTATCTATGATAGGAATTAGTGGATGACAAAGCCATTATTGATTGAAATCGGGGTTGAAGAACTCCCAGCTATACCATTATTGAAAATTATTCAAAATATAAAAACTTCTTGGCAAGATATACTTCAAAAATATTCTCTAGAGTGTGACTTTGAGTTTTATTATACTCCTCGCCGTTTGGTGCTTATGCATAAAGCTATGCCTGCTACTCAAGCAAGCAAAGTAGTAGAACTTGTTGGCCCGCCATTAAATGTAGCCACAAAAGACGGTCAACCCACGCCAGCCGGGCTTGGGTTTGCGGCAAAATGCGGTGTATCTTTTGACGAGCTTACTACTCGTGAAGAGAAAGGCAGAGAAGTGTTTTTCTATTCCAGTACTGTTGAAGGTAAAGCATCTGTTGGTTTGTTTGAAGATATGCTAAAAGAGTGGATAAGCTCTATGGCATTTGGAAAAATGATGAGATGGGGTAGCGAGAGCGATGAGTTTATTCGTCCGATCCGTTGGCTTCAGGTCCGTCTTGGAAATGAAAATGTGCCTTTATCTTTATATGGAGTGCAAAGCAGTAATGTTACTTTTGTACATCGTATGGTAGATATGGACAGCGTAAGCGTTCCAACTATTAGCGAGTATGAAAATATTCTAAAAAACGGTGCCGTGATATTAAAACCAAAAGAAAGAGAAGCTTTGATATTGGCTGATTTTGATGATATTGAACAATCCAAGGGTGTTACGATAGAAAGAGATGATGATCTGCTTGCCGAAGTTGTAGCTATTACGGAAAATCCAAAAGCATTGCTTGGCACATTCGATGAAGGCTTTTTGCGTCTTCCTCCAGAAGTTATCATTACTTCTATGAAAGAGCATCAAAGATATTTTCCTGTATTTAAAGACGGTAAATTATCCAATCATTTTGTGGTGGTCAGCAATGCCGTAACCGATAACTATACTAAGGTAGTAGAGGGCAATCAAAGAGTACTAAAGCCAAGGCTGAGCGATGCTCTTTTCTTTTATGACAATGATTTAAAAAGAGGGCTTAGCATAGATGGGCTTGAAAAAGTTCAATTTATGGATAGACTCGGATCTCTTAAAGATAAGATAGATAGAGAAGAGAAAATAGCTCTTTATCTCTTAAATAAATATAGCCATAAATTTGATAAAACAATAGACATTTTAAAACCTTTGATGAGTGAAGCCATGAGATTGGCAAAAGCGGATCTTACGAGCGAAATGGTATATGAGTTTACAGAGCTTCAGGGGCTAATGGGATATTACTATGCCACGGCACTTGGGAAGGAAGCAGAGATTTGTGATGCTATAAAAGAACAGTATATGCCAGTAGGCGAGGGCGCAGAGCTTCCGAGTTCTATTTTTAGTGCTATCGTTGCTATGGCTATCAAGCTTGATACATTACTGGGGCTCTTTAGTGTGGGCAAGATCCCTACAGGCTCAAAAGATCCGTTTGCCCTTCGTCGCGCAGTAAACGGGATCGTTCGCATCTTGGTCGAATATGATCTCTCTTTTGATATAGATAGTACTATTTTGGATCTATCATCAAACTATGAGTCGTTTGACTTGGAACTTTTATCATCTTTTATTGTAGAGAGAATCTATAAATCTATAGATGTAAATCCGTCTATCATAGCTTCCGTATTGGCTTCAGGCGAGAGAGATATTTGTGAAATATTCAAAAAAGCTTTAGCCTTGGATTCTATAGTTTCAAGAGATGATTTTAAAAGTATTTCCAGTACATTCAAACGGGTTGCCAATATCTCTGGCGGAGATGGTCAAACAATAGTCGATACGACACTGTTTGCGCAAGACGAAGAAAAAGTGTTATATGATGAATTTACGGCAGTATCAAATAGAACATACAGCAGCTATAAAGAGAAATTAGAAGCATTGTTTGGACTTAAAAGCAGACTCGATATTTATTTTGATAATGTAATGGTAAATAGTGACGATGAAATGCTTAGATCAAATCGCCAAGCTACAATAGGAGCTATATACAACAGCTTCAAAAGTATCGCGGATATCAAAGAGATCACCATATAAATGTCAAGCAGCTCCTATGATACCATTGTGATCGGTGCTGGTATCGCAGGAACGGCTGCGGCATATTATCTCAACAAACTAGGGCAAAAAGTCCTAGTGATCGACAAGAGCGGAATAGCAAGCGGGGGAAGCGGTGCTGCAGGAGCATTTGTCTCTCCCAAAATAGGAGTAAACTCGCCATTAAAAGATCTTACCGATGATGCATTTGCATTTGCATACTCGTTTTATTCTGATCATTTTCCGGACCATTATCATGCTACAGGTATAGTGCGAATCCCAAAAACCGCCACAGATGCAGCTAAGATCCCATACTATTCGCAGTTTCATAAAACCAAAAATGAGATATTAGATCCAAAACAATTATCCAAACTTCATATTAATTCCATATATGAGGGTACATTATTCAATGAAGCAGGAGCTTGCGATACGGTACCTCTTTGCAAGGCACTTTTGGAAGGTATCGATTTTAAACTATTAGAGGCAAAAAATATAGATTTTGCAGACGGCAAATGGCATGTTGAAGGCTTTGATGCAAAAAATTTAGTGCTTGCTACAGGATTTGAGAATGATCTATTTGATGTCAAATATATGGGCATTAAGGGCACTTGGGGCAATAGGGCTGATTTTGGATCATCCTTGCCTCTTGAGATAACACTTCATGAGAGTTTGTCTATCTCTGCCAATATGGGGGGTGTCATAAAGCTTGGAGCTACGCATGAGCTTGAAGTAAAAGAACCAAAACCGTGCGATGAAAGCAAGGCTATGGAGTTAAAGAATAATGCATCAAGACTCATTGATACAAGTGATTTTAAACTTATCAAAACATATTGCGGCATGAGAAGCGGGAGCAGGGATTTTGCTCCGGTAGTCGGCAAAGTGATAGATGTAGCCAATATGCTCAATTATCCAAATATCTTAAATGGCAGAAAATATCCGATCAAGTATATAGATAATCTTTTTATATTAAATGGATTAGGTGCTAGAGGATTTGTATTGGGGCCTTACTTAGCCAATGAGCTGGCTTCATATATGGTAAATGGCGCAGAAATTGACAGCAGGGTCAACCCTGATAGATTGTTTTGGAATTGGATAAGAAAGATAAAATATTAAGTGACATATTAAAGCCTCTCTTTGCAGGCATGATAATAGTACTAAAACTTATTCCAGCCAGGCGGCTCTTCCAAGGCAGGGAAGCCGTCAAGCAGCTCTTGCGGCTGAAAATTTGTTTTGTAAGCAAATGCTTTGCACCCTTCGACCCAGTACCCAAGATATATCCATTTTAACCCGAGCTGTTTAGCAAGTTCTATTTGATAAAGCAGTGAAAAAGTACCAAGGGAGAGTTCGCTAAAATCAGGATCATAGTAGCAATAGATCGAGCTTATCCCATCTTCTAGTATATCAATCAGGTCAACACCTATGAGTTTTTCGTCTTGAAAATAAAGCACTTCTTTGCCAAAATCCTCAGCACCTTCTACGAAATTTTCATAATATTCTTTGTGTGATATCGAACGATATTTCCAGTTGTCTTTGCTTTGTTTGTAATAGTGGTATTTATTGTATAGATCTATGTGGTGTTTGGTTAGACTTGGATGTTTGATAACGATCTGGGTTGCACTGTTGCGCTTGATGGCTTTTTTTTGACTTTTTGATGGGGTGAAATTTTCTACATCGATCCTAAGGCTTTTGCACTCATTGCATCCATGGCATGTAGGATTAAAATAGTATCTGCCAAATCTTCTCCAGCCTCTTTGGATGACAGCTGATGCAAATGCAGCATTGGGTTGTGTGACATATTTGTAATTCATGCGCACCAGCTTATTTGGCAGATAGGCACACTCATAGTCTAGCATCGAAAAATCCGTAGATGGCGGATTAAGGGCATCATTTTTATTCATAAACGCGATTATACTTGAAATATAGTAAAATTACAACAAAAAGACATTAAAATGCTTCTATACCAATCACCTGACGGATATTGCTACAATAGCGATTCTATATTTCTTATCCATTTTATATCTTCATTTGCTTTGAGAGGAAGAATGCTTGATGTAGGGTGCGGAGTAGGGATAGTGGGACTTGTTTTAAGCAGTAAATTTCCACTGAGCGCTTCTGTTGTAGACAAGCAGGCATCTATGATAGAGTATGCCGTGCATAATTATAATATCAATCAGATCGCAGTTGAGCCATACAATCAAGATTTTTTAGATCTAGCACCCTCTAAACCGTTTGACGTGATCGTCTCAAACCCTCCTTTTTATGCTGATGGAGTTATTAAAAGTGCGAATGACAGTTTGCATATGGCTAGATACGCCACTCATTTGCCCCTAGAGATGTTTTTTGCCAAAGTACACAAGATACTGTCTACTCAAGGCAGGTTTTTCTTTTGCTATGATGCCAAGCAGATAGGCGATATTTTTAGTATGCTCAAAAAGTATCATTTAACACCTGAGGTGGTACGCTTCGTACATTCAAAAATCGACAAAGAATCCAAATTGGTACTTATTGCTTGCCGACATAATTCAAAAGCATCCACAAAAGTGTTGCCGCCATTGACTATTTTTGAAAAAAATGATATATACACAGATGAAGCGAAAGAAGCATTTGAATTTGCATCCGCGCATAGCATAAAAGCACAAAGGGGTTAGATATATGGTTGAATGCAAAGAGGGATATAGTTATTGTTTTGATCCTTCAAAATGTGCGAGCTGCGGCGGTCATTGCTGCAGAGGGGAGAGCGGTTATATATGGGTGAAATATGAAGAAATAAATCATATTGCAACTTATTTGTCGCTAAGTGTCGAAGATTTCGCTACAATATATCTCAAAAAAGTAGGACATCGTTATTCTTTGATCGAAAAAGAGCTAAAAGAAGATGATCATGCATGTGTTTTTTTTGATGAAATAAAGGAGCAGTGTTCTATCTATGATGCAAGGCCATTGCAATGTCGCACATTTCCTTTTTGGGAACAATTTAAAAATAATGAAGACGAGGTAAGAGACGAGTGTCCAGGAATCGTATAGTAACTGTAATACTTTCATTTTTATTGGTGATCACATTATCATTTATAGGTTTAAAATTGTGGATATATACCCATCCGCAAGACTTTAACGGGGCTGATAATAGACCTTTATCTTTGCAAATTTCTACAGAAGATGATCTTATAATGCAAGGCTTGTGGTACGAAGAACAAAAAGATTATGCTAACAGCTATAAGGTTTTTAGCAAATTATATGAGACCAATCATGCCAAGGTTTATCTGCTCAAAAAAATTCACCTCTCGCTTTTGATGAACAAATATCTGGATCTTGCAAAAAAAGAACTTGATATATTGTACGCAAATGATCCAAGCGATATAGAAGTATTAAGACTTAGATTGACCCTATATCTAATGCAAAAAGATTATGAGAATGCAAAAAGCAATGCTGCAAGTTTATTGGAATTGTCTCAAGATCCTGTCGATAGAGAAATATCATCTGATGCGTTTTTGTATGCCAATGATCCAAATAAAGCCCTAGCGATACTCAAAGAACTTTATGATGAGAGCTTGAGAGAGGATGTGGCTATGAGGATAGCTATTATTTTATCGGATATGTATGGTGAGCATCAGCAGGCTATCAGTATATTGCTTGAGCACGGTTCAAAATATGCAAGTCAAGATACTTTGCATAAAAAACTATTGGATCTTTATGTCAAGACCAACAATACAGATGGAATTGTGCAAACATCAAAACTATTATATAACAAGACCAGAGATGATAAATATTTAGATAATATTATTACAATAGCGTGGCAATCTTATGAAAACGGTGAGTGTGCTAAAGCCCAAGAGATCATAAAAAATATTCCCAACGCGAAAGTTTTAAGCAAGCCAGATTCTAAAGTGCATTGGCTCAAGATACAAAAATGCGATCATCACATACCAGGTTCAACTACACAGGTACATAAGTAGCTCTAAGCTATAATGCTGCAAAAAATTTAAAGGTTTATAAATGCCAAAGATACTTCAAGAAATTATACGAAAAACCAAAGATGATCTAGAAAAAAGAAAAGTAGATTTTCCACTAGAGTGGCTTGGCCGTTCGTTGGCATTTAATCCGTTTATCCCAAAAGATGTTAAAGGCGCACTTCGTTCGACACCGCAAAATCCATATCGTATAATTGCCGAAGTGAAAAAAGCAAGTCCGAGCAAAGGAGTGATAAGAGAAGATTTCGATCCCGTGCTTATAGCTCAAGCATACGAAAGAGGAGGAGCGGATGCATTATCCATACTTACCGAGCCTCATTATTTTCAAGGAGACAAAGAGTATCTAGGAATGATCCGCAGATACGTAGGGCTTCCTTTGCTAAGAAAAGATTTTATAGTAGATAAATATCAATTGGTTGAAGCTTTGGTATACGGAGCTGATTTTGTGCTTCTTATCGCCGCAGCGTTGAGCAGAAAAGAGCTTAAAGAGCTATATGATTATGCGCTTCATTTGGGGCTTGATGTATTGGTAGAAGTCCATGACAAAAGTGACCTCATAAAGGCTATGTTTGCCGGGGCAGATATAATAGGCATCAACCATCGCAATCTAGAGACATTTGAGATGAATATGAGCTTGAGCGAAAAGCTCATTCCGCTTATCCCAAATGGTAAAATAATAGTAGCAGAAAGCGGAATAGACAGTCATGATACGGTCGTAGAACTCTCCAAGATCGGAGCTGATGCATTTTTGGTGGGTGAACATTTTATGCGCCAAGACGACATCACGCAAGCTATCAGAAATTTGAAATATGGCGATGATCTATAGAAGCCATAAATAAAAAACCAACCGGTAAACTGCCATGAGAATTATTTTTATCTCCCTATTGATTCTCGTGCTGGCATCTCTTCATTATTATGTTCATAGACGTTTTGTAGAAAAATCACATCTGCGAAGATCTGTTAAAAGAGCGTTCAATATTTTTTTGATATTGAATTTTCTCGGTGTTTTTGCTTATGCATTAACGAGATATTATCCTTTTATCCCCAATTGGCTCTATTTTATATTTTCTTTGCCGATAGGCATCATATTTTTGATGTTTTGCTGGACTATCATCTATGATACATTCAACCAAACATTGGAGTTATCGAAAATATCACAAAGCAAACGAGACTTTTTTAGAAGATCATTGGATATTATCTCTGTGGGTGCTTTGTTTGGCCTGAATATTAGAGCAGTTAGCGAAGCACAGAATATAGTATTCGAAGAAGTGGATATCAATATAAAAGATCTAAAAAAACCATATAATATAGTACAATTAAGCGATATTCATATAGGCGGTTTGATAGATGCAGGTTTTATCAAATCAATTGTCGAAAAGATAAATGCACTAGAGCCTGACCTTGTAGTGATTACCGGCGATCTTGTGGATATAGAGATAAAATACGCCAAAGGCGCCTTAAATGAATTGGCATCTTTGAAAAGCAAATACGGAACATACTTTATAGTCGGCAATCATGAGTATTTTCACGACATTTACGAAATATTAAAAACCATTAAATCTCTAGGTATAAACGTATTGGAAAATGATTCTGTTTATATAGGAGAAGAGGGCAGCGGCTTTAATCTAGCCGGTGTTTATGATATGTTTGGGTATCGTACATTGGAGTTTATCCCCGATCTCCAAAAAGCATTGAAGAGTATCGTGGCAAATTCGCCTACCGTGCTTTTGGCACATCAGCCATTATACATTCAAGAAGTTGAAAACAGCAGTGTAGACCTCATGCTTAGCGGACACACTCACGGCGGACAGCTTTATCCGTTTAGATTGCTTGTAAAAATGCAACAACCATACATTGCAGGACTTTATAGCCACAATGATAAATTGCAGGTATATGTCAATCGAGGAACAGGATACTGGGGCCCGCCTATGAGATTAGGCGTGAGCAGCGAGATAACGGCTATAAATCTTTTACCGAGTTGATATATTTATCCCAATAGCGACTTGACTATTTGGTTTATTCGTCCGCCGTCTGCTTGATTTCCAACAGCTTCTTTGGCTGCGCCCATGACTTTGCCCATATCTTTCATAGATGTTGCTCCAGTGGTTGCTATGATCTCTTTTAGGATGGCTTCAAGTTCACTATCGCTAAGTTGTTTTGGCAAATAAGAAGCGATGATCGCAAGTTCTGCATCTTCTTTTTCTACCAGATCCATCCTGCCTGCACTTGCAAATTGCGCTTTTGCTTCTTCTCTTTGTTTGGCATATTTTGCGATAAGTTTTATAACCTCTTCATCGCCCAATTCTCTTCTTTCGTCAACTTCTATCTGTTTTATCATGGTTTGAATATTACGAAGCGTATCTCTTTTGGCATTTTCTTTGGCTCTCATTGCTTCTTTTATAGCTTCTTTTATTTCTTCTTTGAGATTCATATTAGTATCCTTGTTATTGGTAATTTGAAGATGATTATACTATAATCTCATTTATGATTTTAACAATTGCCGATACACAATTAGACAGTAAACAAATTACCAAACTTTATCCGGTTGCCATAGTGGGTACCGGAGAAGAAAACGAGACAACGCATATCAGTATAGAATGGCTGGAAACCGAAAAAGTCGGCAAGGTTATAGTCGTTGGATATGCGATAGTCGTCAATCTGCAAGACGGTGTAAAAAAAGAATTTTTTTACCATACAAAAGATGAATTAACCGAGGAAATTATCTCTATACAAAAGCAGTTTACTTCTAAGTAAAAATCTTTTTGTTAGGTTTAAGTTAAATTCACCTATCATAATAATAAACATTTTTTTTGGAGTTTTTATGTCATTATTTCAACTTTTACTTTTTATAGTTGCCATTGTAATTTTTTATATTTTTTTCAAAAAACTTTTTGCAGGAGATTATCCTAAAAGAGGTGTGGATTTTGAAGCCTCGCTTTCAGAAGAGCAAATAGGCGGCGTGTCAACTCCGGATAAGATATTTTCCAAACCAAAACCAAATATAAGCAGGCTGGATGAGCTTTTGGCTATTGCTGATGAGTCAGTATCCAAAGGAGATTTTTTGGAGGCAAAAAAAGCACTTCAAAGTGCAGTTATTGTTGATAGTAAAAATATCGGGGTTTTGCAAAGACTTGGATATTTATCACTGCAAGACAATGAACTTGAGGAAGCAAAAAAATATTATGAAAAGATTTTGACAGTCGATAAAGATAATGATTCTGCCTACTCCTCACTAGCTAATATTTATCGCAAACAAAATGAAAATGATCTAGCTATCGAGTATCATGAAAAATCAATATCTTTAGATTCTCGCTATGCGCCGAATTATTTCAATTATGCAAATACACTATATGAGCTTGGGCGCAATGATGAGGCGCTGGCGAATTATAAAAAGGCATTGGAATTGGATAATGCCTTAGAAGATGCGAAGGCAATGATAGACAAACTTTCTTCAAAGGAGTCGTAATGAATGATCGTTGTTTTGTAGAACAAATTGCAACTAATGATATACTTTTGCGAGTAACCAATGTTTGCAGCATATGTTATGCTTCTTTAAAGGAGGGTGCAAAGATATATTATGATATGCATTCTTACCGTTATTTATGCGAATCGTGCAAAGAAAAACTCTCCGAGCATATGAACGAAGAGTGCGAAATAGAAAAAAGCGAAGCAGGGCTTTTTTAATTTTAGTATAATAAAATCCATAGATTCTTACGCCACTTCGTAGCTCAGAAAGACGTAATATTGCATATGAGATCCCCAAACAAGTTCAGTATAACAAATGGTTATAGACTGCCGCGCTATGCTCGCAGTGACGTCATTGCGAGTAGCAAAGCGAAGAAGCAATCCACAACCTATATAAACAAGGTCATTTGAGCGCTCCTTGAAAGCCACGCTTGCTGCAGTAGTGCAAAAGCGAGCGTGTGCGATTCGCGAAAATGACGCTTTTCTTTGGTTACCTTTTTTTAGTAAAAAGAAAGGTATTTGAAGCGGAGAAATTTGTTTTTTCTTCTGCGAAGCAAAGTATTTTTTGCTTCAGATTGAGATGTGATCCACAATATATCTAATCGCATTTAGATAGCTAAGACTATTTAGCGTCATGCCTTTGTATGCTATGTCAAATGCAGTTCCATGATCTACCGAAGTTCTCAATATCGGCAAACAAAGAGAGACATTTATACTTTCATCAAAATATAAAGCCTTCAAAGGCGCTAATCCTTGATCATGATACATTGCTGCCATATGTGTATAAAGTGAACGCATATGCGGCGTAAATGCTACATCAGGCACTAGGGGCCCAGTAAATAATTCTTTGCCTATGGTGCTGTTTGCTTGTATTATGGCCTGGGTGATCATCTCCTCTTCATCCCCCAATACTCCCCCGTCTCCCGCGTGGGGATTGAGCCCAAGAACACCAACCGTATTTGCAGGCTTGGCACTTTTGGCAAAATTCATTAAAAAATTAGTCAATTTTTCTACACTAAGACTTGCGGCAACATCCTTAAGCGGTATGTGCTCTGTAAAAAGCGCTACAAAAAGTTTTTGACATCCAAGCATCATGATAGCATCTGTTTTGAAAAAATCCCTCAATGCATCCGTGTGCCCTTTGTAATTTATGCCGGCTAATTCCCATGCCTTTTTATGAATGGGCAGCGTGCAGATGCCGTCAACCTTTTTTTCTTTTGCCAATTGTACTGCGGCATAAAATGATGCATAGCTATATGCACCGCTTTGCTTGTCTATCTCGCCGGCCTTGATCTGAAAATATGGAGCTATGTTATCAATCGTTTGAAAATTTGAGGGCACTTTGAGCTGCAGTTTATCACTTGCTTGCAGCAACATCTCTTTGTCGATACAATATATCGGTAATATACTCTTTGATATCTCGTAATGATTTCTAAGTATCAATTCTATACCGATGCCGTTTAGATCACCTACGCTTATGGCAACTTTTTTCATCTTAGTTACCGTTATACTGAACTTGTTCCAGTATCTTATAATATTTAGACCCTGTAATAAATTCAGGATGACAAAAATCTATGATCATTTTGCAATACACTTTTTCATATCTAAGATAGCTTTTTCTAACCCGGTAAATACAGATCTGGCTATGATACTTTGTCCGATATTGAGTTCTTCAATGTAAGGTATATTGGCAATTGCCTGTACGTTTTGATAGTTTAATCCATGTCCTGCAGCGACCTTTAAACCCATTTCATGCGCTTTTTTACTTAACATTGCGAGCCTGTCTGTTTCTTGAGAAAGTTTTTGATGCAAGATATCCCTAGGCAGCTCTAATTCTTTGATGGAGCAATGCGTGGATGAAAGATTTGCATAAAGCATAGCATAGATATTGGCATACGATCCGGTATGAAATTCTATCCATTCTGCGCCTAGTTCTTTTGAGGCGTTAACGGCTTCTAGCGTAGGGTCTATAAAGAGAGAGACTTCGATCTTGTGTTCATGAAGTTTTGTTATCGCGTTTTGAAGTCGTGAGATTTCACCGGTTACCGCCAAGCCGCCTTCGGTGGTTACTTCTGCACGTTTTTCAGGCACAAGAGTGACGCGATGAGGCTTTAGAGAACAAGCGATATCTATCATGGAAGGCTCAATAGCGCATTCCAGGTTTACCGGCAATTGTGAAAGAGATATTATATTTTTAGCATCACTGTCTTGGATGTGCCG
The DNA here is from genome assembly GCA_002483605.1 of Sulfurovum sp. UBA7648. Lineage (GTDB taxonomy): Bacteria > Campylobacterota > Campylobacteria > Campylobacterales > Sulfurovaceae > BN30871. Next base: position 147,477 of record DLIG01000007.1, on the reverse strand, counting down.
TCTGTCTTCGCGCAAATGAATGGTGATCTGATCAGCCCCTGCCAATTTGCATATACCTAGTGCATCAAGAGGATTCGGATCATTTATCTTCCTAGCTTCCCTCAAAACTGCAATATGGTCTATATTGACACCTAATTTCATGATATTCCTTGCTGTATAATCTATAGAGATTATATCATGTAAAAACCAACTATTACCAACATTATGGTAAAATCCGCACAATTTAATAAATAAACAAAAGGTATCTGCATGGCAAAGAAAAATATCAAAAAAGCAGTATTGGCTTACTCTGGAGGGCTAGACACTAGCATTATTCTAAAATGGCTTCAAGATGAATACGGTTGTGAAGTAGTAACTTTTACGGCTGATCTAGGGCAGGGCGAAGAAGTGGAGCCGGCTCGTGAAAAAGCACTTAAGCTTGGTATAAAACCGGAAAATATATTTATTCTTGATCTAAGAGAAGAATTCGTCAAAGATTTTGTATTTCCAATGTTTAGAGCTAATGCCATCTATGAAGGCGAGTATCTTCTTGGTACTTCAATAGCCAGACCTCTGATAGCCAAAAAACAGATAGAGATCGCACAGAAAACCGGAGCTGATGCAGTAAGCCATGGAGCGACCGGAAAAGGAAATGATCAAGTAAGATTTGAGTTAGGTTACTTAAGCTTAAATCCTGATATCGCAGTAATTGCTCCATGGAGAGAGTGGGATCTGAATTCTCGTGAAAAATTACTTGCATATGCAAGAGAAAACGATATAGAGATCTCTAAAAAACATCTTGACGAGAATGGCAATCCTGCAGTGAGCCCATACTCAATGGATGCAAATTTGCTTCATATTTCATATGAAGGCCTACACTTGGAAAATCCGGACAATGAACCGGAAGAAAATATGTGGTTGTGGACTAATTCACCTGAAAATGCTCCAGATGAGGCTGAATATATCACTATCACTTATCGCCATGGTGATCCTGTGGCAATAAACGGAACTGAAATGTCACCGGCAACTCTGCTAAAAACACTAAACGATTACGGCAACAAACACGGTATCGGCCGTATAGATATAGTAGAAAACCGTTATGTTGGAATGAAGGCTAGAGGATGTTATGAGACTCCGGGCGGCACAATAATGCTCAAAGCTCATAGAGCAATAGAGTCTATAACTCTAGATAGAGAAGAAGCACATCTAAAAGATGAGCTTATGCCTAGATATGCCAAGCTGATATATACCGGTTATTGGTGGTCTCCTGAGAGAAATATGCTTCAAGCTGCTATCGATGCCACGCAGGAAAATGTAAACGGAGATGTGAGGCTAAAACTCTACAAAGGCAATGTTATGGTTGTAGGCAGAAGTTCGGCAAACTCTCTGTATAGCGAAGCACACTCTACTTTTGAAGAAGATGAAGTGTACAATCAAGCAGATGCCGGCGGATTCATCCGTTTAAATGCTTTGAGATTTATAATAGAGGGCAAAAAACAGCCTGAACGTATTAAAAAAATAATAGAAACAAAATAATATTGTTTTAATAAGCGCCACTCGTACATAAAGATAAAATGTGAAATTAACTATATTTGTAAGCATATTACTTTTGTTTGTGAGCGGTTGCAGTCAAAAAAATACATTTTATGTGCCGCCTAGAGACGATATCGAACCAAGATATGACGTAGCTGAGTGTATTGAAAAGTTATCTAAAAAACAAAAAATCCCTTTAGATAAAAAGATCGACAAGATAGTAGTATATAAATCCAAAAAGATCATGCAATTATATAAAAACGGCGATATATACAAACAATTTCCTGTCTCTTTGAGTAAAAACAGCACCAAAGGACACAAGATACAAGATGGTGACGGTAAAACACCGGAAGGTTTATATACGATCAATAGCATGAGATGCCACGATAGAAGATATCGTGCAATGTATATATCATATCCAAATGCCGAAGATAAAGCTAGGGCGCATCAGTTAGGTGTAGATCCGGGTGGATATGTAAGTATTCATGGACAACCAAAGTGGAATGCCGATGGCAATGGAGATAAATATTCTTTGAAGTATGATTGGACAAAAGGATGTATCGGAGTCCCAAATAAAACTATGGATGTCCTATGGGCATATGTTGAAAGAGGCACGCCGATACAGATCAATCCATAATTAATGGGTATTTATATATTTTAGTATCTGCTTATCTTTTTAACATGCTGTCTATTCGTGCGGCAATATCAGCCGGCCTGAATGTTGATATATTGTCTTTATAGATGAAATGTGGAAGATATTCTAGTAATAGATATACCATGCCCAGTAATGGATAGAAAAAACGATATTCCATCAGAAAACTTCTGTGAGTGTATCTGCTTACAAACCACTCTTTTGCAGCTTCTGTTCTGTGTTCAAAAAGCAAAAGCTGCATTGCAAAAATAAATCCCCACATGCAATATACGATACCAACCAGCAATAGTGCTGCTTCTACACCAAAAATTACTATTATGATCGTTGCCATTAATGTCATAAAAATAGCAAAAGAGCTAAATCCCAATGTTGCAGCTACTACTAATACGCTAAAAACAAACAGCAAGCTTCCCATTGTTATAAAAAGTTCAAGATAACTCATTTGCTCGCTAAATGAAGGGCTAAAAACAGCTCCTGCTAGTATAAGAACAAAAATTAATACTATAATTAAAGCGAGCCAAAGATATTCTTTCATGTAAATCCTTAATCAAGTCCGTATAGAGATATAAGACTTTTAAGTTCCGGTTCTTTTCCTAGCCATTGGTTATATAGTTCACGCATATCACGCTTGCTTCCTTGTGACAATACGTAAGTTTTGTAATCTTTTGCTTTTTTTGCATCAAAGCCGCCATCTTTGTCTATGCAGGCATAAAAGGCATCAGCACTTAGAACTTCTGCCCATTTGTAACTATAATATCCAGCTGCATATCCTCCGGCAAAGATATGGCTAAATCCGTGCTGAAATTTATTGTAAGACGGAGGGGTTATCAATGATGTGATTTTTCTTATATCGTCAAGCAATGCTTGTATCTCATCGCTTTTGTATGGCTTTAGATGTAATTTGATATCAAACAGTGAAAATTCAACTTGTCTCAAAATTCCCATTGCTGCTTGAAAATTTTTACTGGTTTCTATCTTGCCCAAAAGCCACTCGGGGATTGCTTCTTTTGTTTCATAATGATAACCAAATGATCGAAGTACATTAGCCTGGTAAGCGAAGTTTTCTAAAAACTGGGAAGGAAATTCTACTACATCCCATGCCACTCCGTTAATGCCGGAAAGCGCTCTTTCTTCACTGCTGCCAAAAATATGATGCAATGCATGTCCCATTTCGTGAAATAATGTTACTACATCATCATGCCTGAGCAAAGATGGAGACTCTAGAGAGCTCGGCATAAAATTACACACAATAAATGCCGAAGCAAAATGTCTGTTTTTATGGCTATCTATAAAATGGGTTTCGAAATCATGCATCCACGCTCCGCCCCGTTTTTGTGCTCTTGCTTCGAGGTCAAAATACAATCTGGCCAAAGTTCTATCGTTTTCATAAATATCATACGCCTCTACGCTTTTATCCCAAAGATCTATATCTGACTTTTTAAATTTAACGTCAAAAAGTTTTGATACAAGATCTATCAAGCCTTTTAAAACATCTTCTTTTTTGAAGTACTCTTGTGTCATTGTTTCGTCAAAATCAAATAACTCTTTTTTTAGTTTTTCACTATAATACCCCACATCATAGCTTTGCAAGGAATCTGTACCGTCAAGTTTTTTAGCAAATTCTTTTAATTGCTGCATTTCTTTTATAGCGTAAGGAGTAGCTATTTCTATGATCTTTTCCAAAAAGTCAATTACTTCATTTGGCGATGATGCATCTCTTCTCTCCAAAGCATATAGTGCATAATTGCCAAATCCTAAAAGTTTTGCCTCCTCTTGCCTGAGAGATAATATCTCATCGATGATATGAGCATTTTGAGGTGCTCTGGTATTGTAAGCACGATAGAGTGTTTCTCTATGCGAACGGTTTGGCCCATAAGTCATGTAAGCAATATAGCTTGGCATTTGAAGTGTAAATTCATATACGGTTTTTCCATCTTTGATCTTACGCGCAGAAGCCAAGCTTGCTTCGGGGATGCCTTTTATATCTTCTTCGTTATCTATAGACAAAACAAATGCATTTGTCGCATCTAGCAAATTTTGAGAAAATTGATTGGAAAGTGTGCTTAATCTAGCATCTATCTCTTCAAGGCGTTGTTTTGTCTTGACAGGCAGCGTGACGCCAGATAGGCGAAACTCTTTTAAGCTCTCATCTATTACTCTTTTTTGTTCAGGAGTATTTGTTTTTATGGTTTGAAGTTTTTCAAATAATGCTTTATTGTGAGCAAGTTTAGTATGAAATTCTGATAGTATTGGCAATGATTCTTCATATGTTTTTTGAGTAATATCAGAGTTCATTACGCTATTAAGATGGCTAAGGGGAGTAAAAAATAGCGATAATTCTTCATCAAGCTCTTGCATAGGCTTAATCATTTCATTATATTCAACAGAACCGCTAGATATAAGCTGTTCTACCTTGATATTATATTTATCGATAATGTTTTTTAATTGTTTTATAAAACTATCATAATTTGGTGTTTGAAAATCATTGAACATCTTTTAAAATACCTTTTTGTGCGGATTATATCATAATTTAAAATTGTTTTTTTATTTGAATGGATAATTACTAAAATTATATATTCATTGAGATACAATAACATAAATATCATTTCAAAAAAGGTACAAGATGATTGTTATTCCGGCCCGCATAGGATCTACACGATTTCCTAACAAAATTTTAGCAGATATCGATGGCATACCAATGGTAATACGTACAGCAAAAGCAGTGCAAAGCGTCGATGATGTTTTGATAGCAACTGATAGCAGCGAAGTGATGGAGCTTTCCAATAAATATGGCTTTGAAGCTGTCATGACCAGCGATCAGCACCAAAGCGGTACGGATCGTATTTTTGAAGCTGTCAGCTTAGCAAAGCTCAAAGATGATGAGATCGTAATCAATGTACAAGCTGATGAACCTTTTATAGAGACTGATGTGGTCAGAGCAGTTTACGAGCTAACAAAATCAAATGTTAAAAATGGGCCAGTATTGATGAATTCATGTTATAAAGCTTTAAATTCAAGTGAAGCAGATGATCCTAATTTGGTAAAAGTGGTTATTGATAGCAATGGCAAAGCTTTATATTTTTCTCGCGCAAAAATACCATATCCAAGGGATCATCATTTTGATGAGTATAAAGGCCATATCGGAATTTATGGATTTACCATGAAAGGATTAAGGACTTTTTGTGATTTGCCTCATGCTCCATTGGAACATATAGAAAAATTAGAGCAATTAAGAGCTTTGTATCATGGATATAATATAGCAATGGTTGAAGTAGAGACGCAAAGTTTCGGTATAGATACTCCTGATGATCTAGAGCGGGCATTAAAGAGGCATATACTATAAAATACTTCTCTTTTTGGATCTGATATCTCAGGGGGGGTGTATTTTATCCCCCTTTTACGGCTTTCCCAAGATCCCACATAGGCATAAATATACCAAGTGCCATCAATAGAACCAAAAGAGCAATAAAAAACATCAATATAGGCTCTATATAGGTGCTTAAGTTGTCAATTATATCTTGAAACTGCATATTGTAATATTCCGTTATTTTGCCTAGCATCAAATCCAGCTGGCCGCTCGTTTCTCCGGCTCTTATCATTTGCAGCAGCATATTTTCAAAAAGATCTGTTTGTTCGAAAGCTTCAGAAAGACTAAGGCCTCTTTTGATATTTATATTTACACTTTCTAGTTTTTGTTTAATATAAGCATTGTCAACCATTCCTAGCGCAGTTTGCAATGCATCAGATACAGGAATACCGGAACGTATAAGTTCACTAAAAACAAGTGTATATTTGTGCATTGTAGAGAGAAATATGACTCTATTGATGAGATAAAAATTCTTGTTAACAAGTAATTTGTCCATGCTCATCTTGAATTTGTCGTCGTTCTTATAGAAATAAATAACAGCATAGATGCCACCTAATAAAGCTATTAGTATAAATATCCCATAGTTGCCTAGAACATATTCTATACCCAAAAGAATTTTAGTTGGAAGAGGCAATTCTGTTTTGAATTGTTCAAAAATGGCTTTAAATTTAGGAACAACAACCATGATCAAAACCGTAAAAGCAACAGCCATGGCAGCTAATGTTATAAGCGGATAACGAATGGCTTTTTTAAATTTTGCAGCATTGTCTCTTACGTTTTCCAAAATATCGGCTAATTTTCCAAAAGAACTAGAGATACTGCCGGTTCTTTCTCCTAGTTTTGCCATTGCAAGTGCTACATGCCCAAACTCTTCGCGATATTTTCCCATTGCATCAGAAAGACTTCTGCCTGCATCAATATCATTGCTGATATCGCTATAAATAAATCCAAGTTGTTTGTTGTGTGTATTTAAACCCACATCATTCAGTGTGTCATGAATTGGAATTCCTGCATCAGTCATTACCGATATCTGGCGAATAGTAGAGATCTTGTCGTTCATATTTATCTTTTTTTTAAATATTTTTTGAAACCATATAGTAAAATCTTTGAACATAACACTCATAGGAGGAGATGTGGGCTCTATATTGATAATAATTGCATGAGGAAACTTTGATTTGATTTTATCCTTTGCTTTATTTCTCGTATCAGCCTCTGCAAGTTCTATTTGTTTTTTGCCTTTATGCAGGATAGATACATTAAAGTAATTCATTTTAAAGCCTTGCTACTCTGTATATTTCTTCTATTGATGTGTTGCCTTCGAGTGCTTTTTGTATACCGTCTTCAAACATTGTCACAAAACCTTCTTCTGCAGCCTGGATGGTCATCTCTTCTTTAGAAGCACCAGCGGCGATCATGCGGGATAATTTTTCGCTTATAGTTAATACTTCTGATATCATCTCCCTTCCTGCGTATCCGGTTCCTCTGCATTCTTTGCATCCTGCGCCTTTGTAGAATATTGGATTTTGAGGTAAATACTGAGCTAGATCTTTTAAAACATTCTCAGGTATTTCTGCCGTTGTTTTGCAATGTGGACAGATTTTGCGTATCAGTCTTTGCGCCTGTATGGCTATCAGCGATCCGCTGACAAGATAGCTTTCTATCCCCATATCCAACATTCTAGTAACCGCACTGATCGCATCATTGGTATGCAAAGTGGATAATACTAAATGTCCTGTGAGGGCTGCTTGTATGGCTATGCGGAGTGTCTCTTGATCCCTTATTTCTCCAATCATTATTTTGTCCGGATCTTGTCTGAGAATTGAACGCAGGGCATCAGAAAAACCAAGACCGACATGCGCATGAACCTGCACCTGCTGAATACCGTTCATTTGATATTCTACAGGGTCTTCTACTGTGATAATTTTGTCTTTTACATCTTTAATGGCATTAATTGCACCATAAAGAGTGGTTGTTTTACCACTTCCGGTTGGCCCGGTTACCAAAACGATCCCATATGGTACTTTGATGGCTTTTGAAAATCTCTCGTAGGATATGGCACTCATGCCGGTCTCTTCAAGTTTTATCATAACCTTTGTTTTATCTAGAATCCTTAGGACTATGGATTCTCCAAACAATGTAGGCAAACTTGAAGCCCTAAAATCAAATTCTCTATTGTTGATTATTGCTCCAAATCGGCCGTCTTGCGGTTTTCTTTTTTCGGCAATATCAAGATTGGCAAGAAGTTTTACGCGAGAAGATAGCGGAGGAAAAATATCCTTATCGAAGGTAAAACTTTGTCTAAGCATTCCATCGACTCTTTCTCTTACGATGCAGCTTTTTTCCATTGCTTCTATATGGACATCACTAGCTCCGGCATAAATTGCAGATTTTAAAATAATGTCTATAAGTTTTAAGATAGCAGATGATTCTTCTCTGACATTGTCTATACTGTTTTGTGTTAGATCTTTTCTTATATCAGCAATAATATTTTTGATACTTTCATTGGCTTCCAATCTTTGCAAATGCTGCATTACTTGTTTTGGCCTAGCTATTGCTATAACTATAGGTTTTTTGGGAAATAGCCTTTGAATAGCGTCTTGGGCTTCTATATCAAACGGATCTGCAAAGATCACAGTAACGCTCAATTCATTTTCTTCGACAGGAATAGCATGATATTTCATGAGTTGTGCAAACGGCAGCTTTAAAAATAGATGCATATCTATTTCATAATCATCCAGATCTATATAAGTAACTCCAAGTTCTTTTGCAAGATCTTTAATAACCGGAATTATGTCAAACCCGTCATCAATATGTTCTAGTTGCTCGAGTGTTATTTTTCCCATTCTAATCTTTTTGGCCAAAAAATTTTCAGCGGCAGATTTTTCAATTAAATGTTCTTGGATCAAATTCGCAATTGTTATTTTTTTTGGAGGATTACTGTTTAGCAGTTCTGATATATCGGCTTTTGTTAAAATCTTTTCATCTAGCATCATTTCAATAATTTTTACCATTTTGATTCTCCAAGCTTTATATGTGTTATTATATAAAAATTACCATTGATTTGTCTCTATTTGATTTAGGAGTTGTAGAGCTTTTTTCGAATTTGTTTTGGCAGCATATGCACGCAAGATCCTGATCGCTTCATTTCTGTCGCCCATTTTTGCTTTTGATTTTGCCATTATCAGCCAGCTTTCTTCTATCTCTTCAGTAATTTTATTTGTTTCCAATGCCCAATAAAAAGCTTTACCATAATCATTTTGTTCATAATAGTTGTTAGCAAGAAACAAAGAATCATTCGGGTCTTTTGATTCGTAAAACCTACGCATTACATCGGTTATCGAATTTATATCGGTTGTCTGTTCCAGGTTAATTTTAATTTTTTGTTTACTGTATTCTTCCGTGTGTTCTTGCATATTATTTGCTGATGAAATTGATTTTGGGCTGTATGCTGATTCAGCAATATCGGTTTTATAGGTATTATTGCTATCATTTGTCTCTTTTGTTGCGTTTAGATCTTGTACGTTTTCTTCATTAGCTGCGGCAATTATAGTTCTATGTTCAGAAAATGCAGGCTCCATTATCTCTATAGCGCCATGCGTGAAAAATGGCAAGTTTTCTTTATTGTAGACATTTTGTATGTCAATTGGTCTGGATTTTTTGGCAGCTAAGCGGTCATTTGAAATTTTGGAGTCAAAAATATTAAAGGCCATAGAGCCGATCAGTATAAAAAGTGCAATAGCTATTAATGGAAAATATTTTTTAATCTGATAACGTTTCCATTGTTTTTCAAGTAATTCAATATTATGCATTTATATATCCCAATTTCAATCCGGCCATTTCAATAATTTTATTGGGAATGTTATTTAGATTCATCATTTTTAGCGGATTGTACCTATCGTAATATTCGCAAATCTCAAAAATCGTAAACATTAATTTATTACATTCTCTATAATTGCCTTTTGTATATTTATAGATAAGTTTTAAATTTTTATCTTTAATATTATTAGCAATATCTATTAAATTTTTATGTGAGAGTTTTTTATGTATATATATAGCTTGTTCTTGGGGTGTAATGTTTTTTAATTCTATTCTTTCCCAGATCCTTGAACTAAAATGGGTTTGGGTTAGCAGTTCTTCTTTTTCGTGCTGATGTATTGATATTATAAATTTAACACTGTTTGTATCTGAAATAAGTCTGATTTTTTCAAATATATCAATCTCATACATTTGTGCTTCATCAAGCAAGAAGATAATTTCTCTTTGGCCTTTTATGCTTTTGCAATAGTTGACCAAATCAACAAAAGCAACATCGGCATCAAGCGGCGAATCCTCTTTTTTAATAGCTTTATAAAGCTGGCGCAAAAATTCTTGTTTATTGCTAGATGGTGTTTCGAAAAGATATATCTCTTTTTGATCTTTTGTTTGTTCAAACAGATTTTTAAGTAAAATACTTTTGCCGGTACCCGGCCTGCCAAACAGTATAACCATTTTAAACGGTTTTTGAATGACATTTTCGAGTTGGGTCATTATCGTATAAGATGACTCGATTTCTATATATTCGTTGATATCGATAGCATCCACAAATGCATTTTTGGCAATTTGGAACCTATTTTTCATTCAATTTTGTATATCCTAGGTCTTTTAATAATATATCTTTTGGTGTTTCGATGATATGAGGAGTTATAATAAGAACCAACTCTTCTAGAGTTTTGATTTTTTTCTCTCTTTTGAATGCATAATTGATAATTGGAATATCGCCTAAAAGAGGTACTTTGTTTGCTTCTACCCCTTCTTTTGTTGATATTAATCCTCCAAGAATGGCATGTTCTCCATTTTTTACCTTGATAACCGAAGCAATTTGTCTTCTAACCAAATCCGGAGGCATAGTTCTAGTACCGTCTCCGGTGGTTGTAGTGCTTATAGTGTCTGATATTGAAGGATTGATTTTTAATGTAACCATACCGTTATCGTCAACTTCAGGAGTAATATCAAGCAAGATCCCTGCAAACACTGAATCTACTATTTCACCTTCAGCTACAGTACCGCCGGCAGTACTTGTGGTCGATGTAGATGATTTAATTTTATAAAATAATTCTTTTCCTACACTAATAAGGGCAGGCTGGTTGTTGAGCGTCATTATTCTAGGACTTGAAATGCTTTTAACATCTCCTTGTGTTCCAAGAAATTTAATAATATCTGTCACATTTACACTTCCTGTGGCGATCAATGCTTGGGCATTGGATGGAGATGCTCCTGCAACAGGTGTAAATTCAGTGATACCGGTACCTATGGTATAAGTAGCACTGCCGATGTTGCTTTGTGTCATTGCCAATGTTTGTGCGGCAATGGTTTGCAAATTGTATATTTGGGTCCAATCAATTCCGGTTGTGCGGCTATCATCTAAATTGACAGACAATATTCTCACATCAATTAGTACTTGTTTTTTGATCTGTTCGCTTAATGTGTCTATATATTCGTTTACTCTTGCAATTTGCGCTGCAGTGCCGGTTACTGTAACCATTCCGGCTTCCGGATTTATAATAGGAGCTACAGGATTATATTCCCACACTTGGCCATCTGGCCCGACCCATGAGTTTTCTGATGTTTTTGCATAGTGCGTACTGCCATCGCCGGCACCTATTAAGATACGCTGAACTTCTTTGCCCACAGTGTTCCAAAAAAGGAATTCATCATTGCTTTCTATGGACATTCCGGTACGCGAACCGGCACTTCCTCCGGTTGTTGTACTAGTTGTGCCAACACTGCCAATTGAAGTGGCTGCAGTATTGTTTGAGTTTGCGATTGTAACATGAGCATTGCTTTTTCCTACTCGTTTGCCTGCTATATAATGAACACGGAATGTTTTTGTGATGAGATATGATATTGAAAGCTTATTGCCTTCAAGTGAATAATATAAGTCGTTGTCTTTGAGTATCGTGTTTAAAAAACTTCTCATTGTAGCATTTTTTAGTTTTACATAATATAGTTTTTTGTTCATGCGCATTTTTGCAGCTTCATCTTTGATGATCACAGTCAGGCCGCATGTATCGGCTAGATTATCTATCATATCCCCAATAGTGATCTTGCTATCAGCAGTCACGCTAAATAATCTCGTATCGCATTTGCTGCCAGCTTGCGCCAAATTACCGATTGATAAAAATATTGCTACTATTATAAAAAATTTATTTATATAGGTATCTCTTTTCATTGTTTGCTACCTTCCTTGTATTTTTATAAAATTATTCTCTTGCTTATTGCCAATAAAAAGTTTTTTCATTTTGCCGCCATTTTTAAGTATAATAAAATTTGGTCCAATCGATTTGATCGTATAGCTTCCGATCGTATCTCCTGCTTTTTTCCAACCGCCATCTATGTAAACTTTGTTATTCATGATAGCTGCAATTGTGATCTCGTCTTCTGTTTTTGGAGTAATTATTGCACCCGTTGTTGCATTTCTCTCAAAATAAAAAAATGGATCAGATACGGTTTGAAATTTTGAAACATCCATGCCGCCTCTTGTAACTTGAATTTTAGCTACTTTTGTATTTATCTCTTGTGCTGATAGCCCTATCGCATTTGCTGCCGACATCGCAATTAAAGCTATAAATGCAATCTTTCTCATTAATTGTTCACTCCCCATACTGACACGTTTAGATCTGCCACTACAGCTGTTTTTTTCTTGTTTGGTTCCAGTGTGCTGCTATATACATCAGTAACCAATCTAGTTTGCTCTAATTCATGTATAAATTTTAGCATATTCTTGTATTCGCCTTGGCATTTTATTTGAATTTTTAGGACATGGCCGAAATTTACACCATTTGTATGTATCTTTTCATTGTTTATTTTTAAAATATCTATATTATGAGCTTCTGCCTTGCCGGTGATCGAATTTAAAAAATTTGACCAGCTTTTTTCATTAAAGATCATATCGGAGAGTTTTTTCATGCTTTCGTCAATTAGTTTTATCTTGAAAGTTAGATCTGTAATTGATTTTTTTATCCTTACAAGTTCTTGATTATATTTTTTTACGTAATAGTCTTTATCGCCATTTACCGTAATTGAGCGCATATAATTTTGTTGTTCATCTAGAATTTTTTTAATTTGCTGTTTTTCTTGTTTTGTTCTGTTATGTCTATCTTCAGCCATAGGCAATAACACATAATATGAAAATACAAATATTAATATACCAACACCAAAAATAATAATATTCTTTTCAGTGTCTTTTTTTACATTAAAATAATTATCTAACTTTTCGAGAATATCATCTAATAATTTCATTTAAACTCCATTGTCAAAATACCCTTATAATAAGTGCCGTTTTGATCTTTCTCGATAAGCTTAATATCAATCTTTTTAATCACATTATAATATTTATTTGAGATATATTTGATAAGTTCAGTTACCTTTCGATCCCCATCGCTTATAAGAGAAAGTGAGAAATTATTATCATTGTTTTGAAGTTTGTCTACAGAAACACCGTATTGTTGAAGGTCGTTGGCAAGATCATAAAAAGTTTGCGATTTCATTCGATAATTAACTTTTTTATCATAAATGGTATTTAGCGTGACCTCTTTGGCATGATATGCTTCTGCTTCTCTTTTTTCTTCTAAGCTTAATAGCTTGATCTCATTTTTTTTGGCTTCAATAGTTTTTTTGTAATGTTCGACCTCGCTTGAGAGTTCATTTGACTGATAGGTATATCTGATTATTTGAATATTGTTGATAAAAGATGATAATAGATAAAATAACGGATATGTCAAACCCAATATGGCAGCAATGCCGATCGATATAAGAAATTTACCGCCGGGACGTTTTTCAAAAGACGGTGGTCTGTGAAATTGTGTCATATTCGGCAGCGGAGTATCATTCTCAATATAATCTATAGAGGTTTTTGCAAGTAATAATTCAAGTTTGTTGGCAACATATTGCGTATTGGTTCCAATATTATAGTTAAAATTAAAATCTTTGGATTGTTTGCCCAGATAACTCAAAGAATGTTCATTTATATCACTGATCTCACCTATGTCCGAACAAATATATATTTCATCAATAGATTCTAATTTTAAAGACCTTTTTACATATATGATGACATCATTAATTGAGAGAAAAAGTTCTCTAAAAATTTTCATCAAAGCTTCTTGAGAGGCAGTATTTGAAATCTGTGAAGCATCATGTTTTAATAAATTTAAGAAAGTATCTTTTTCGCTATGCTGTCCGGTTAATTCACAATATCTATCATACATTTTGTCTAGAGATTGATCTAGTGCCTTACTATAGGCAAAATTGCCATTTTTATAAATTGTTATAAATGCGTCATGATGCATAAAATATATAAAAATATGTACTTCATTTGTCAGTAAAATATTTTGTTTATAAAGTACATTATATAATAGCGGTGCCGGAACAATAAGATCAATGTATTTGACATCATTTTTCACAGCATTAAATAGCTTGTAGAGCTCATCGGCTTTTACTACAAATATATGAAATAATCTATCTTCTGTATTGCTTTCGACTTCGAAAAAATCAATTATATATTCTTCGCCGTTTATTCCTAGATCTTCTTCGGCTTTGATCTCTATAGCGCTGCGCAGATCTTCATCGGGGACTCTTCTGCTTATATATAAACTGGATACGATCATCTCTTTATTGCTTAGATATGATGAAGTAAATCTAGTAGCAATAAAAGAAGGCTTGGCTATAGGGTCTATGGTATTGTTTTTTACTATTGAATATAACCCGGTATACGGATTTGCAATTATTATGCTATCGAAGGATGATTTTGCAGAATCTTTTTTGATAACCATTTAGACCTCTTTAGCTTCTTGAATAAATTTAATTTTACATTTTATAATATTAAATAAATATTAATATTAAAGTTAAAAACAAATATATTTAAACAATATATCCAAAGTGCTCTAATTCTTCTTTGTTTTTACTCCATCCGCTTTTTACGCTTACAAAAAGGTCAATATGTATTTTTTTTACTGCAAATTTTTCTATATTTTTTCTTGCATATATACCGATTCTTTTTATGGCTTCTCCTTGTTTGCCGATGATCATCTTTTTTTGTACCTCTTTTTCTACCACAATAGTAGCCGTTATGCGATCAATATGCTCTTGTTCGTCGATCTTTTCTATTACAACATCGCTTTCATAAGGTATCTCATCACTCATATTTTCAAAGATCGATTCTCTTATGAATTCTTTATATATAGATCTAATATGCTCCGTAGTTAACAGTTCAGGATCATATAGCCAAGGATGTTCAGGCAAATATTTTGAGATCGTACGAAGCAAATCGGCTCTGCCTACATTTTTATTGACAGAAAATGGAATAATTGCTTCAAAATGTTCTTGAAATTTCTGATAATTTTGAAGAGTTTGCAAGAGTTTGGCTTGAGAGATTTGATCTATTTTAGTTAGTACAATAATGTGTTTACATTTTTTTGATTCATTTAATTTTAAGAATTTCTCATATTCTGCAGTTGAATCGCTTGCCGGTGCAGCAAAGAGAATAAGGTCACTGTCTCCCATTGCCTTTAGAGCTTCTTGCATCATAAATTTATTGAGAAGTTTTTCTTTTTCATGAATACCCGGAGTATCTACAAATATAAGTTGCGATTCTTCATGCATTACTATAATTTGCATCCGTTTTCTTGTTGCTTGAGCTTTTTTTGAAACCATAGCAACCCTTTCGCCTACGAGATAATTAAGCAGGGTACTTTTACCTGCATTAGGCCGTCCGATAACTGCTATAAATCCTGCTTTATGTGCCACAGTGATCCTTATAAAATGTAATTTGTAGCATCTTCATCTTTGACGATATCTGCAACTTTTTGTGTCACATCATCGCTTGATATAACTACTTCTTTGCCTTTGTATTCATCAGCTTCAAAACTAATGTCTTCAAGAACTTTTTCTATGATTGTGTGAAGTCTTCTTGCACCAATATCCTCTGATTTTTCATTTGCCAAAAATGCATAGTGCGCCATAGCTTTTAATGCTTCGTCATCAAATATCAGTTTCATGCCCTCAACTCCAAGCAGCGCTTGGTACTGTTTGATCAGTGAATTTTCAGGTTCGGTTAGTATTCTGTATAGTACATCTTCGTTTAGTCCGTTAAGTTCTACTCTTAATGGAAATCTGCCCTGTAATTCAGGCAATAGATCGCTTGGTTTGCTGACATGAAATGCACCTGCAGCTATAAATAAGATATGATCAGTTTTAACCATACCGATCTTGGTATTAACCGTAGAACCTTCAACTATCGGCAGCAAATCTCTTTGTACGCCCTCTTTGCTAGGATCTTGTCTGCTGCTTGAACTAGACGATACTGCTATCTTGTCAATTTCATCTATAAAAACAATACTGCCTTTTTCTACCTTTTCTAATGCCAGTGCTTTTATCTCATCTTCGTCTAAAATAAAATTGCTAGCTTCATTTTGAAGGACTTTTTTAGCTTCTTTTACAGTAATTTCTCTTACGGGCCCTTTTTTGTTTACTCCGCCCAACACTTTTACTATGGATTCTTGCACACTGATCATTTGTGGAGGCAGCATATCGTCCATTCCGGATATGCTGCTGCTAGGAGGCATCTCTATACTTATTTTGAGATCATCCATTTCTCCATTTCTAAATTTTTGGCGCATTTTTTCTAAGGTATGAGCGTATTCTTCTTTTTTTTGTTCATTTGCACCATCGGGCAGGGGAGGAAGAAGTTTCTCTAAGATCTTATCTTCAACATATTGATCAATTTTTTCTCTGTTCTTTTCGTTTTCACTTTCTCTGGTGAGCTGCAATCCAATATTTGCCAAGTCCCTTATCATTGACTCTACATCGCGACCTACGAATCCAACCTCTGTATATTTGCTAGCCTCTACCTTTATAAATGGAAGCTGCATCATTTGAGCCAAACGTCTAGCGATTTCGGTTTTACCTACCCCGGTACTGCCGATCATTAGAATGTTTTTGGGAACAATATCTTTTTGTAGCTCCTCAGGAAGCTGCATACGTCTATATCGGTTTCTTAGAGCAACAGCTATGGTTTTTTTTGCGTCATCCTGGTCTATGACGTATTTGTCAAGATAACTTACGATCTCTTTTGGTGTGAGGTGCTCTATATTGCTATTTTTCATTACAACTCCAAGGTAGTTATATTCGTATTTGTATAGATGCACAATTCACCGGCTATTTTGAGAGATTCTTTTACTAATTCCGTAGCATCGAGCGCAGTATGTTTGCTAAGAGCCCTAGCAGCCGAGAGAGCATATGCTCCGCCGCTTCCAATAGCAGCTATCATTCCGTCTTCTGGTTCAACTACATCCCCGTTTCCGCTCAAGATAAATAAATGCTTTCGGTCAAGAACGAGCATCATGGCTTCTAATTGTCTTAAATGTTTGTCTCTGCGCCATAATTTGGAAAATGCTATGACAGAACGAAACAGGTCGCCTTTTTTTTCACTTAAGATCGTTTCGAACATATCAAAAAGCGTAAATGCATCTGCAGTACTTCCGGCAAATCCTGCCAAAATTTTACCGTCATATAAAGTACGAATTTTTGTTGCATTGCCTTTTAGAACAGTATTTCCAAAAGTGACCTGACCATCCCCACCGATCACTGCTTTATCAGATGCTTTGTATGCAAGTATGGTGGTTGCTTCAAACATTATTCAATTCCTATTACTTCAACTTTTAAAGTTGCATGAATTCCATGCCCCAGTTTTGCATCCACTTCGTGGACGCCCGTTGTTTTGATCGGTTTATCCAGATTGATATTTTTTTTATCTATAGCAAAGCCAAATTGTTCGTTTATGGCAGATGAGATATCATTATTGCCGACTGAACCTTGTATTCCAATAGGCGCAGAATGTTTTTTGATAATAATATTCTTAGCTTCAAGTGTATTTTTTTCGTTTGTGAGTCTAGCTATCTCCTCTTTTTCCCTTTGAGCCATCAATGCTTGTTCTTCTTGCCAATTTGATATTACCTCCGGAGTAGCTAGCTTGGCAAGTCCTTTATTGATCAAAAAATTTTGGCCATAACCGTCTTTAACTTCTTTGATCTCTCCGGCTTTTCCTAGTGTTTTTACTTCTTTAATAAGTAGTACTTTCATAAAATATCTTTTCCTTTTGGTAAATATATATGTTATTGTATCCTATTTTATATGAGTACGAAATGAAATATTTTTGATTTATTATCACAAAGTATTTGTTGGAATTATGAGATTTTTGAAATGGTTTTTAAAAAAAGAAATTTATCATAGCGAGACTTTTGAAGTCTTCGCTATATTTAAAAATAAACTTATAGAGCGTCTGCGTCTTCTTCGCCTGTGCGGATACGAAGGACATGGTCGATCGTGCTGACAAAGATTTTTCCATCACCGATTTTGCCGGTTTTGGCAGCTTTGCTGATAGCATCGATTGCTATACGAGCATATTCGTCGGTACTTACGACTATCTCAATTTTTATTTTAGGAATAAACTCTACAACATATTCTGCGCCACGGTAAAGTTCTGAATGACCTTGCTGTCTTCCGTATCCTTTTACTTCACTTACTGTAAGACCGGTGATGCCCGCTTCAACTAAAGCATCTTTTACCTCTTCAAGTTTGAACGGTTTGATAATTGCTTCTATTTTTTTCATACTATATTCCTTATGTAATCTTAGTAATATTATAGGTAAGAACCCATTAAAGGTTCATTACTTTTTCACCATGAATCGCTTCATCGAGACCCATTTCCTCTATTTCACTGTTTACTCTGCTTCCTTTGGTTAACATTGAAGAAATATAATATACCACAATGGTGCCAATCAGAGTAAAGAGTCCGACAATCAAAACAGATTCTGCTTGAATAAAAATTT
Source organism: Sulfurovum sp. UBA7648 (assembly GCA_002483605.1). Classification (GTDB taxonomy): domain Bacteria; phylum Campylobacterota; class Campylobacteria; order Campylobacterales; family Sulfurovaceae; genus BN30871. The sequence goes on along the minus strand of DLIG01000007.1, from coordinate 129,083 downwards.
GTCCCAAGCGGTCATTGCTGCCTTTAAGCGGCCCATCCCACAATAAAGCTTTGTCGTTAAGCGCAAAGACCCCAGTGGCAATAGCACCCCATAGGCCTGCTAGGAAGTGTACTCCAAAAGCATCAAGGCTATCATCGTATCCAAGTTTTTTCTTGAGCACGGTTACTCCAAAAAACGCTATCAGAGCACCTGCGATCCCTATGATCAATGAACCTCCAACACCCACAAAGCCTGCAGCCGGAGTGATAGCGACAAGTCCTGCGATAGCACCAGTGGCAGCCCCTAGCAAAGTAGGTTTTTTAAATACCATTTGTTCGACCAATACCCATGTGATCGTGGCAACTGCTGCTGCAATTGTAGTAGTTAGCATTGCAACTCCGGCTATTGCATTTGCGCCGAATGCAGAACCTGCATTAAAGCCATACCATCCAAACCATAATAACCCGGCACCAAGTGCAGTTACAAGTACGCTCATAGGCTTCATGGCCACTTTGCCGTATCCCGCTCTTTTACCGACAAGCATAGCTAATACCAATCCGGCTAATCCACCGTTCATATGCACAACGGTTCCGCCTGCAAAGTCTAGTGCGCCTTCGTTAAATAGGTAACCGCCTCCCCATACCATGTGTGCGATTGGAGCATAGACAATAATTGTCCACAGGGCTACAAAAACTATCCATGTAGAAAATTTTATTCTCTCGATAACTGAACCCGCAGCAATTGCAACAGTGATTGCTGCAAATGTGCCCTGAAATACGACAAAAACAAATTTAGGATACAGTTGTCCTAGCTCTACACTTGCAAAGTCAGTCCAGCTTATACCGTTAAGCATGATATGCCCAAATCCGCCAATAATATTGTTCAAAGGCCCTTCCATTGTGCCAAATGCGATAGAAAAACCTGCAACGATCCAAGCAATAAAGCCGACAACAAATGCCATAAATACCATACCATAGGTATTAAGAGCATTTTTTGATCTGCTCATACCCCCGTAAAATAGAGCAAGCCCTATTGGAGTCATGAGCATCACAAGAGCTGTTGATATCATCATCCAAGCAGTATCACCGCTATTTAGAGCAGGCGCAGATGTGGCATTTTGATCTGCAAAAGCAACCGTTGAGATTAAAAGTCCTAAAAGGACCGACTGTTTTACTTTCATCTTCTTTCCTTTGTAGTTGAATTACAAGTAAATAATAACAGTTATTTGCATACTTATAATGCGATATTATGATTAAAAAATAGGCAATTATAAAATAAGAGGAATTTGAAATTTAATTATTTCCGGTTTTAGAGAAGATGCTATATGTGTTTGATTTGCCAATTGGCTGATCTCATCATCATGGTCAACTCTTCTTTTTGGAGCTTTTAAGATAAGTTCGATCATTTGATGCTTTTTGTCATCTATCAATATATATTCACCCACGATCAGTTTAAGCACTACATCAAGCGTAGGAGAGTTGATAAAAGAATTGAATGCTTTTCTCAGCATTATTGAAAAATAATTTTGATCAAGTTTAAATGCCGGAAGTTCTTGGTCTACAAATAAAGAGATAGCAGCATTGCTTTCTAGTTGGAATAAGGTTATATTTGCTTCCAGTATCGTATTTATATCAGTAGCAATAAGAGATTCATTGCTAATAGATATTTTGGTTTGAACTAGAGGCTTATTGTATAATCTTAGATAAATTTGCTCATCAGTTTCATATCCGACCATAAGTGAATAAAATGAAAATGATTCATATTCTAAAGAGTGTATGGTGCTTTTATGTCCAAAAGTTTTTGGGGCGTAGGTGAGCGTTAGATCATATAGCTCTTTTGTGCCAACATAGCATAATAGCATTTCAGCAGCATTGTTGAGATAAATAATATGTCCGGACGACTCAAATAAAATAAATGGATTGTTGTCAGTCTCAATAAAAAGCTTAAAGTCAATTGATTCCAAGTTCATATACTTTTTTCCTTAATGTATTTCTATTGATACCGAGTATGCTAGATAGTTTTAATTGAGACCCAAATTTATCTAATCCTGCCATAATAAGAGGATGCTCAAAAATAGGAAGATATTTTGCATAGTCATTATTGCCGCCTAGCTCTTTTTCAAAATAATTATATAGTATTCGTTCTATCTTATTTGGAGTAATAGTATTATATGCTTGATGTTCAAAGATGGCTTTTTTTAAGGATTTGGTGTTATCGGCTAGATCTATTTTGGCTAAGTCTAATGGCGATATATCTTTTGTCATAAATATAGATCTGGCTTCTTTGGTAAAAATATCAGCAAGATACTCAACGTCTTCAGGCCGTTCTTTTAATGAAGGCATAGTGTAAATAAAAGCAAAAAGTGAATCAATATGGGACGGAAATGATGTGCTGTCACTTATAGCAATTATTCTCTTGCCTTTAAAATCACCGATGCTATAATCACCATATAGTTCAAAATTGCTGATTATAAGTTCATCGTGTTTATTTAGCGTTTGTTTGAGCTTAATGATATCACTTCCATCTACCCATGGAATTTCTGGGAAAATAGATTTGATAAGAGATTTTTTACCTATATGGGCTTCTCCGATTATAAGCGATGACACAAAAAGAGATTTACTTAGCTCTAAGCCTTTTGTTATATATTGTACTTTTGTGGATGTGCTATAAAACAATTTCATCTTCTCCCTGCTTAAAATTTCTCATAAAAATTGATGAAAAAAACATCAATATAATCCAAAACAATTATAGCAAAAATATGTTAAAATAATATCTGATATTTTGATATTAAGGCTGGACATCAAAACACTACTTCAATCTTTTTGCGACGAATATGCTCATTTGGATTTTGAGCAATTAATTGATTATTTTGCTATATTCGGAGGTGCCGGTCAAACTATAGAGTTTGATTTTTTTGACACACTATTCGAACTTATAGAAACAAAATTTGTATCAAACTTCTCTTTTTTTCAGTCACTTATTGCGCCATCTTATCTCTTGGAAAGTCCTTATCGCGAGGTACTGATGGCTATTGCCAGAGGAGACGGCAAAATATATAGCGCATTAAAAAAAGCGAAGCTAAGCGAAACAGTAGGGGAGAAGATAGTAAAAGATTTGACAAATTTGGGCGTCATTCATCTGGAAGCTTCTACAGAATTGGTACTTAATGTATCAAGAAAATATCGCATACAAGATAAATTAAGATTCAATATGCCTTTTTATAGATTTTGGTTTGGTTTCGTAGAGCCTTTTAGAAGTTCATTGGAGCAAGGAGATGCAGCAAGATTTATAGAATACTTCAAGGCCCATTATGAACGATTAAGAAGCTTAATATTTGAACAGCTTTCAAATGAACTTTTATGTGAATATTTTGAAGCACATAATAAAAAAATTATTTTTTCCGGAAGCTATTGGGATAGGGATAATGAATTTGATATAGTCGCCATAACAGATAAAAAAGAGATGATCGTTGCCGAATGTAAATATAAAGATAGAAAAGTATGCAAAAATGAACTCACAAAGCTAAAGTTAAAAGCATCGCAATCAGGATTGCCGGCAACATATTGGGCACTTTTTTCAAAACAGGGTTTTTCAGGCGAATTGCTTGTAATGAAAGATAAAAATCTTTTCTTGTTTGACCTGCAAGATTTTCAAAAATGGATCATGTGTATTTAATTGCCTGATTCTATAGCTTTTCTATGGGTTTGGAAATCATTGCTAAAGGTATGAGTACCGCTTGAGTTTTTAACAAAATATAGATAATCGGTTTTGGCAGGATTTATAGCTGCATCTATAGCTTCTTGTGATACAGCGCCGATCGGGGAATCTGGTAAGCCATAGTTTTTATAAGTATTGAAGCTGCTGGCATCATTCCTTATTCTTTCCGGTGTTACTTTTATATGAGAATATTTGCCGTAATTTAGCGTGCCGTCCATTTGCAATCTCATATTTTTTGCAAGCCTATTGTAAATAACCGAAGCAATTATCGGCATCTCTTGGCTGTTTGCTGCCTCTTTTTGTATTATAGAAGCAATAGTGAGTATGCGCTGCCACTCTTTAACATCATATGAACCTTGGTATTTTTTGGCAAGTTTTGTATATTTTGCCTCTGATTGAACAATCAAAAATTTTATCAGCTGTGCTTCATTCATGCTGTCAATTATGAAATAAGTATCAGCATATATTCCAGCCTCAGGATATGGAGATAGTTTTTTGTACTCTTGGAAAAGAAGAGTTTTGTTCAGTCCTGTTTGTGCAGCAATTTCTTCAAAAAATATTTCCAATGTTTCACCAGGAATCAGTGTAAGCTGATTTGAAACATGTGATGGAGATAGATTTACGATATGATTTAGAAAATCGATACGATTAATACTTTTTGCGTCGCCAAAGTCAATAACACCTGCTTTTGGTTCACCCATAAAATACAATATATATCTATCTAGAAAGCTAACAGAAAAGCCTTGTTTGTCCAACTCTGAGACAACATGGGAGATACTGCCGGATGGAATTTTTGCTTTTTTTGGAATATCTATAGGCATATACATATAATATATAAATGTTAAAACTAAACTCAAAAAGAGTGTTGTGAGAATGTAAAAATATTTAAAATAATTTGCATAATTATTTTTTTTATAGCCATATATAATTTTTTTATTTTTTTTCATATATAAAATTTTACTCGTTTCTTAGTGCTGTCAAAGGATTTGTCTCAGAAGCCTTTTTTGCAGGATATAGTGAAGATATTAGTATTATGATACATGTTCCAAGCACGATCATCCCATAGTCGCCAAATGTCATATCTATCGGTAATTTAGTTGTGCCGTATACATCTTCAGGCAGGGTTATAATGTCAAATGTTTGCAAAACCCATTTTCCCGCAAGACCCAAAATTGTTCCGGTTGCTACGCCAGCAACGCCAATGATAAGCCCTAAGCGAAAAAATATAGCTCTGATCTCGGCTTTTGTTGCCCCTAAAGTACGCATAAGTGCTATTTCGTTCCTCCTGCTCATAACTGTCATTAAAAGCGAAGAAATGATATTAAGCGAAGCTACTAATATTATTAATAACAGCACTAAAAAAAGAGCCTTTTTTTCCATTTCCATAGCAGCAAAAAAATTGCCGTTTTGCTGCCACCAACCTTCTATGATGATGCCCTCCGGAAGTAACGGCTCTATTTCTTTGATGCTTTTCATCGGGTCTTTGGCAAATATATGCACTCCGTCATAAACTCCTTTTTGTCTATCAAGAAGAGTCTCAAAAGCTTCCAAAGTTGTATATATAATGGCTTTATCATAAACCTTTAATCCGCTTTTAAATACACCATCTACCATAAAACGCTTTTGTAACGGCATAGTAGTAAATCCGATAGCTTGCTGCTCTGAAAAATATAGAGTTATTTTATTGCCGGTTGAAATATTCATATCGCTTGCCAGCCCATCTCCTATTACAGCTTTAAACGGTATATCGGCTGTACTTTTTGATGCGGCAAATATAGGATTGATACTGCTTTCTTTTTCAAAATTTACACCGTAAAGAAGGCTGCCTTGTACTATAGTATCATTTTTGCATATTACTTGAGTTGAATAATATGGACTAAATTTAAGCTCAGGAAATTTGTTTTGCAAAGATGCAATGAAATTGTCATTTAATGTATTTGGAATAAAAGAGACAATGGTCATTGGATAATTCATAACAAAAAGTTTTTTTTCAAACTCTTTTTGTGTGCCATTCATGATCCCCATTGCAAGCATGAGTACCATTACTCCTGCAGCAATACCCAAAAATGCCAATATTGCGGCGATAAAGATAAACGGGTTCTCTTTGTCGTATTTTAGGTAATGGGATATTATCTTACGAATAAAAGAACTTGAAAATGTCTCGCGATTCACGCAAGCAATCCTTTTTTTGGTCCGCTTTGCCCGCAGCAGCTTTTATATTTTTTGCCGCTTCCGCAAGGACATTCGTCATTTCGTTTCGGTTTTTTGTTTGTTGTGATAGGAGTACGTTTTTGCTCCTCTTGGTTATCAGAAGTATTCGATTTTGCATACTCTAGATCACTTGATAGTTCATCCTTAATAGCTTCTATAGCTTCATGCTCCTCATCAGGTGAACTAAAATCAAATTGTACCAATTGAAGTATTTTGACAGCTTCATATTTAATTCTCTGTATCAGATCGGCAAACAGTCTATAGCTGTCTTGCTTGTACTCAGTGAGCGGGTCTTTTTGGTTGTATCCTCTAAGGCCGATACCGGTTTTTAAAACATCCATCTCATACAGATGCTCTCTCCATTGCGGGTCAAGTACTTGAAGATACAATACCCGTTCTATCTCATCTCTTTGTTCAGGAGTAAAGTTCGACATTTTAATTTCGTATTGTATCTTCATGTTATTAAGGATAATATCTGCTATTTCATCGTATGTTTTATCTGTTAATGTATCCTTGCTGATAACAAGCATCAATTCTTCTTGCAATAATGATACAAGTCTATCTAGATTAAAATCTTCTTCTTCGGTAGCTTCAAACATATCACATTCTGCCAATATATGCGTTATATATTCTACTCTATTGTCATGAATTTTAGAGCTTATGTCAAAAGCAGGATCCAATAGCTGATTCCTAAAGCCGTATATAGCTTTTCTTTGGTGGTTTGCTACATCATCATATTCGAGTATATTTTTACGAGATTCATAGTACATATTTTCTACTTTTTTCTGTGCTTTTTCTACACTTCTTGTGACTATTTTTGAATCTATAAAATCGCCTTCTTGAATACCAAGTTTATTCATAATGTTTCTTATTTTTTCACCGCCAAATATTCTTAGCAAGTTGTCATCCAAACTCAGGTAAAATTGGCTTTCTCCAGGATCGCCTTGTCTTCCGCTTCGTCCGCGAAGCTGATTATCTATCCTTCTGCTCTCGTGTCTTTCGGTACCTACGATATAGAGCCCGCCAAGTTCCCTGACTTCATCGGTAATTTTTATATCCACACCGCGTCCGGCCATATTTGTAGCAACGGTTACTGCTCCTTTGACACCGGCATTCATAATGATCTGCGCTTCTTGTTCATGGTTTTTGGCATTTAGGATATTGTGCGGAATTTTCTCTTTTTTGAGTCTTCCATGGATCATCTCGCTCTTTTCTATTGAGGCTGTCCCTATAAGTACCGGTTGGCCTTTTTCATGTAGTTCTTTGATCTTTTTGACCACAGCATCAACTTTTTCTCGTTCGGTATTGTATATAAGGTCATTTTTGTCGATTCTTTTAACTTCCAAATTAGTAGGAATGGAGATAACATCCAGATCATAAATTTGAGCAAATTCACTAGCTTCTGTTTGTGCAGTTCCAGTCATTCCGGCTAATTTATCATAAAGTCTAAAATAGTTTTGATATGTGATCTCGGCTAACGTTTGGCTCTCTTCTTGAATTCTTACACCTTCTTTGGCTTCTATGGCTTGATGCAAGCCTTCGCTGTATCGTCTGCCTTCAGAGAGTCTTCCTGTGAATTCATCTACTATTATTATTTCATTATCTCTGATCACATAATCCACATCTTTTTCAAAAAGGTAATGAGCTTTGAGTGCCTGATCAAGATGATGAGAAAGCACAGCGTTTTCTAGATTATATAGATTTTCTACGCCAAAAAGATCTTGAGCTTTTTGAAGGCCGTCCTCTGTCATAATAATGGTTCTGTTTTTTTCATCTACTATAAAATCACCCGTTGTTTGTTCCGGTTCCCCAGGTCTTGTTTCTATTTTTTCACCCCTTAGCATTTGGAGAGCAATTGCATTTGCTGTTGCATAATGCTGTTGGTCTCTTTTTGCGGGACCTGAAATAATTAGAGGTGTTCTGGCTTCATCTATCAAAATAGAGTCAACTTCATCAACAATGGCATAATGATGTTCTCTTTGGACTTTTTCTTCTGCTCGAACTTTCATATTATCTCTGAGATAATCAAAACCGTATTCATTATTGGTTCCGTATGTGATATCTGCTGCATATTGTGCTTTTCTTACAAATTCGTCATGCAGGTCAGCCGTGACACATCCTATGCTATAACCCAAAAATTCATACAGTTTGCCCATTTCATGCGAATCTCTTTTTGCTAGATAATCGTTGACCGTAACGACATGTACGCCTTTACCGTTCATAGCGTTTAGAATTACTGCTAAAGTTGCAACAAGTGTTTTTCCTTCCCCGGTCTTCATCTCTGCTATATTGCCTTCATGAAGGACCATGCCGCCTACCAATTGTACGTCAAAATGACGCATGCCAAGCACGCGTTTGCTAGATTCTCTTGTAATAGCAAAGACTTCGTGGAGTACATCATCAAGTGTTTTTTCTCCATCTTGCACAGCTTTTTTAAGTATAAGAAATGTATTTTTTAGCTCATCATCGCTCATGTTAATATATTTTTCTTCAAGAGCATTTATTTTGTGTGCTTGTCTGAGAAGTTTTTTTACTATTTTGTCGTTTTTTGTTCCGAAGACTTTATTGAGGATCTTAATCATTGTTCTTTTGCGCCTATTACTTGAGTTTATATTGTGTCATAATATAATATTGAAGTGTATTTTACCAAAAAAATGTAAAAATACAATCACGCATTTTTTTCACAATTTTTTGGAATAATGCCCCTTATCCCTGTCAAAGTGAGAGTAGGGTATATTTTTACGCTTAATTAAGAAACCAATTAAATATTTTAGGAAATTATAATGAAAATAAGAAACATATTAATATCAATAGCGCTGTTTTTTACATTTTTAAATGCAGAAGAATTGAAAATGCCGATAGCTTTTGAGTCTCAATTTGTTCAAGAGATCATATCGCCGTCAAAGAAAAAAATCAGATATACCGGCAAAGTCCAATATTCAAAAAGCTCTTTGCTGAAATGGCAATATATATCACCTACTAAAAAAGAAGTATGTACAGACGGCAAAGAATTGGTCATTGTAGATCATGACCTAGAACAGATATCGTTTTATACGATCGATAAAGGTTTTGATCTTTCCGCAGTTCTTGAAAATGCCAAAAAACAAAAGAATGGCAGCTTTATGGCAGCTTACCAAAAAAAGAATTATTATATAAACTTGAATGCCAATGGGCAATTGGCCGGCATTGCATATAATGACGATTTGGATAATTCAGTTAATATTCGTTTTAGCGGCATGAAATATAGCAATGCGCCATTTCCAAGTAGCTCAATGAAATGTGTATTGCCTCGAGACTATGACATTATAAGAGGTTAGTTTCAATTCATTATGGTAAAATATCGCCCTATATTTATAAATAAACTAAATTAAGGGAAAATCTCTTGTTATCAACTGTAAATTTAACTCAACGCTATGGTAAGCGTGTATTATTTGACAAAATCAACCTCACACTGGATGCAGGCAAAAGATATGGGCTGATTGGAGCTAACGGAGCCGGCAAGTCTACTTTTCTAAAGATCTTATCAGGTGAAATAGAGCCGACAGAAGGTGAGGTTCAACTCCAATCTGGAGTTCGAATAGGTGTATTGGGGCAAAATCAATATGCATTCGAAGATTTTACATTAAAAGACGCAGTATTGTATGGGAATAAACGTCTTTATGATGCGCAAAAAGAGAAAGAAAAGCTTTACATGGAAGGCGATTTTGATAGCGATGAAGTTAATAATCGTTTAGCAGAACTGGAAATGATATGCGCAGACGAAGATCCAACTTACGAGAGTGAAGTAAAGATAGAAAAACTGTTAGAAGCTCTTGGGTTCCCGGCATCTGAGCATTATGATCTCATGAGTTCATTAACAGGCGGTGATAAGTTCAAGATCTTGCTAGCCCAAGTACTTTTCTTGAAACCTGATGTATTGCTGCTGGATGAGCCAACCAATAACCTTGATATTGAAACTATAGGTTGGCTTGAAGAAGAGCTCAAACGACATGAAGGCACACTGCTTGTAATATCGCATGATAGACACTTTATTAATGGTGTTGTTACTCATATACTTGATCTTGACTTTCAGCAAATTCGTGAATTTACAGGTAATTATGACGATTGGTACATAGCAGCAAATCTTATAGCAAAACAAGCCCAAACAGATAGGGCCAAAGGCTTAAAAGAAAAAGAAGAGCTGGAAAAATTTATAGCACGCTTTTCTGCTAATGCTTCTAAAGCGAAACAAGCTACAAGCCGTCAAAAACAGCTTGAAAAACTTCAAATACAAGAAGTTAAACTATCTAGCCGCAGAGATCCGTCTATCATGTTTAAGCCACACAGAGATATAGGCAATGAAGTTCTTGACGTTGTCGATATTCACCATAGTTATGACGGACTTGAAGCACTTAAAGGTGTAAGCTTTAAAGTTAAAAAAGGCGATAAGATCGCACTAATAGGATCAAACGGAGCAGGTAAAACTACGCTTTTAGAGATACTTATGGGCAAACTTGTCCCGACAAGCGGTAAATTTGTATGGGGGCAAACGATATCAACTACATATTTCCCTCAAAATACTACGGACTTGATATCAGGAGATGATGTATTGCCTCAATGGGTGCAAAACTTTGACCCTAAATGGCATATTGATGAAATACGTAAATGTTTAGGTAGAATGCTATTTACCGGTGAAGAACAAACCAAAAAAGTCTCGGCATGCTCAGGTGGAGAAAAACACCGTTTGATGCTTAGTAAAATGATGATGGATAGTGCTAATTTCTTAGTGCTTGATGAGCCGGATAACCACCTCGACCTTGAAGCAATTATAGCACTTGGCGAGGCTTTGCATGATTATCAAGGCGGTGTTATCTGTGTTACCCATGACCGTGAGCTTATTGATGCGTTTGCTAATCGAATCATTAAATTGAACAACGACGGAACTTTGATAGATTTCGAAGGAGATTACGAAGCTTTTGCTGAGATACATGGACATTAGTTGATTTTGTGACAACTATACACCAACCAATTAAAAGGTAATGCCGTGTTTATGAGATCTTATATAAATTTTTTTGCTAAATATTCCAAATCGATTTTATTTGCAATGCTTATTGCGACAGGAATCTTTGGATATTATGCGCAATTTTTGAGTATTGATGCATCTGCTGAAACGCTCTTGCTGGAAAACGATCCTGATCTGAAATTAAATCGTGAAGTACACAATCGATATGGAAATTCTGATTATTTGATCGTTGCTTTTAGCCCAAAAGAATTTTTACTTTCAGATTCTACAATTTCTACTATTAAAAATCTTAAATCATCTTTGCAATCAATAGATGGAGTAGAAAGTATTACAACGATCTTGGATGTTCCGCTCTTAGAGAGCCCTACAAAGAGCATTCAAGATATTGTAGTAGATACAAAAACTCTTTTGTCACCTAATATTGATAAAAAACTTGTTCAAAAAGAGCTTACTTCAAGCCCTCTATATGCCAAAAATCTTGTCAGCAGTGATTTTAAAACCACAGCTATTATGATAAATCTCAAAGAAGATGCAAACTATACAAAGCTTTTGAGTGAACGAAATAAATTTATAGAATTAAAACAAACAAGAAAATTATCAAAAAAAGAAAATGCACAATTTGAAAAAGCCAAACAGGAGTTAAAAGATTACCGTGATCATTTAAGGGTAAAAGAACATGATATGATCGTTCAAGTTCGATCGACAATAGATCAATTTAGAGATAAAGGTGATCTGTTTTTGGGCGGGGCTATAATGATAGCAGACGATATGATCGGGTTTGTAAAAAGCGATATTGTTATATACGGGATCGCTATTTTGCTGGTTATTATATTGATGCTTTGGGTTATTTTTAGACAAGTACGTTTTATTGTCATTCCTATCGTTATCTCTATCGTTGCACTTATAATCTCTACAGCTATAAATGCACTTGTGGGCTTAGAAGTAACCGTAGTATCATCAAATTATGTTGCAATGCAGCTGATTACAACTCTTTCATTGGTGATACATCTAATCGTGAGCTATAGGGAACAATACGGCCTTTATCCTGATCATTCACAAAAAGAATTATTGGAAATTACATTAAAACGAATGTATATACCTTCTGTGTTTGTAATACTTACTTCAGTTGCCGGTTTTGCATCTTTGATGCTGGGTGATATTTTGCCTATTGTCGATCTTGGTATTATGATGAATATCGGAGTGAGTGTTACTTTGATAGTTGCATATATTCTTTTTCCTGCTATGATGATGTTGTATCAAAAGAAAGATCCGGTCATGACATTTGATAAAGCATTTAAGCTTAATAATGTATTTGCAAATATAGTTGAAAAAGACGGAAAAGCGATCTTGGTTATAATCATTGCGATCTTTGCTTTTAGCGCCTATGGCGTTAGCAAACTTATGGTTGAAAACAGCTTTATCAATTATTTCAAAAAAAGCACCGAAATATATAAGGGCATGGAAAAGATCGACAATAATCTTGGAGGCACTACTCCTTTAGAGTTAATTCTAAAATTTCCAAAAAATGATGTCAATAATAGTACAACAAACACAAAAACTTCAAAAGAGTTAGACAGTTTTGAAGATGAATTTGCACAATTTGAAAATGAAGCACAATATTGGTTTACTCCGGATAAGATGCAAGCTATCATGAAAGTGCACAATTATTTGGAGTCATTGCCTGAAATTGGAAATGTATCCTCTCTAGGTACGCTTTTAAAAGTAGGCCAAAGATTGAAAAATGGCCATGATCTTGATAATTTTGATCTAGCGCTGATGTATAATCATTTATCGCCAGAGTATAAAAAAATACTTCTCTCTCCTTATGTGAGCATTGATAACAATGAGGTTCGTTTCGTAGTTCGTATAATAGATTCCAACCCAAATCTAAGACGCGATGAATTACTTAAAAAAATCCAAACAGAGCTAAATACAAAAGTTGGGTTAGACCCAAAAGAGTATAAATTAGCCGGCATGATGGTCTTGTATAACAATATGCTTCAGTCGCTCTTTGATTCTCAGATCTCCACACTTGGTTTGGCGCTTTTGTTGCTTGGCAGCATGTTTTTATTTTTGTTCAGATCTATCAAGATAGCTATACTTGCTATGATGGTAAATTTGGTTCCGATAAGTGTGGTTTTTGGTATTATGGGCAGTGCAAATATTCCTCTGGATATGATGAGTATCACTATTGCTTCTATTGCTCTTGGAATCACGGTGGACAATACTATTCACTACTATTATAGATTTAGAGAAGAAGTGGCAATCGACGGTGATTATATAGCTTCTATGCATAGGGCACACAGTACCATAGCATTTGGTATGTTTTATTATTCCATTGCAACCATCATAGGCTTTTTGGTACTTGTAACTTCCAATTTCATTCCTACGCTTATTTTTGGGTTATTGACCGTGATAGCTTTGCTAGTAGCGATAGTTTCTGATCTGTTGTTTTCGCCGCTACTAGTAGTGATATTTAAGCCGTTTGGGACTGGAAAGAAAATTATTAAGTGAGTTTTTGAGGCTTAAAATGACTATACATAGTCATTTTAAGATATAGAGGGTATGTTTAAAAACAGGAGTTACGCCAAATTGGTATAAACTACCTGTACATCCTCGTCATCTTCGAGTTTTTCTATGAGAGCTTCTACATCATTCATTTGTTCCTCGCTTATCTCGATAGGAGTATTCGGGATATACTCAAGCGTAGCTTTTGTTACTTCTATACCTTGATCTTCAAGGGCTTTGCTAAGTTCTCCAAAAGAGGTAAAGTCACCGTAAATTCGGATAATTTTTTTATCTTCGCCATTTTCTTGAGCTTCGACATCTTCTTCTATCTCTTCAAGTCCGAAGTCAATTAGTTCCAATTCAAGGCTTTCAAGGTCAATGTCATCTTTTTTATCAAATACGAAAACAGCTTTCCTAGTAAACATAAAATCAAGTGCTCCTGATGTAAGCATCTCTGCTTTGTTTCTTACAAGTATTGCCTTGACATTAGCTACGGTTCTGGTGTGATTGTCAGTAGCGCATTCTATGATAAGCTGCACGCCATACGGCCCTTTAGCTTCATATTTTATCTCTTTGATGTCAGCTGCATCTTTGCCGCTTGCTCTCTTGATGGCATTATCAATGACATCTTTTGGTACATTCTGGGCTTTTGCATTTTGTATAACAGTTCTTAGTTTTGCATTTTGATCAGGATCAGGCACTCCGTCTTTGGCCGCCATAGTGATGAGTTTGCTAAATTTGGGAAATACTTTTGACATATTTCCCCATCTTTTCATTTTGGCTGCTTTGCGGTATTCAAACGCTCTTCCCATTTTATTTCCTTGTCTAAAAAAATTATTGACATTATACACCTTTGGTATTTAGGAGTCGCTTTTTGTGCTACTTTTATAAAAAAGTAGTAAAATAAAAATATTTAAAATTATGATTGCAAGGTTACAAATGGATATAAAAACTTTAGAAGATCTGATATCTTCCAAGCTTGGAGTAATGTTGTATTTTTCAGGAGAGAGATGCAATGTATGCCATGCTCTTCGTCCAAAAGTAAAAGAGCTATTTGATAGCAGATTTCCACTTGTTGAGCAACTGTTTTTAGATGCACATGAAAATATAGATATTTCTGCACATTTTCAAGTGTTTTCCGTGCCAACTCTTATAGTATTTTTAGACGGCAAGGAGTTTGTGCGTGAAGGCCGCAATATGAGCATAAGCAGTTTGGAAGAAAAATTAAGCAGAGTATATGACATATTGACCTGCTAAGCGTTTTGAACGGCAGCTAAGGTCCGTTTAGATAGCGCGCTATTTATTCGCTTTTTGTCACGATAGAAATTTTTTCAAAATTTCTTTTTTTAAGAATATCAATTACTGAGACAAAATATTTAAAATCAGCCGTTTCATCTGTATATAAAGATATCGCATCATTGCCAGGATCTAGAAGTGAAAGCTTTTGCTCCATGTCTGCAAGTGATATCTTTTGATCGTCATAAGTGTAATTTCCTTGCTTATCAATAGTTATTGCTATTTGTTTTGGTTCTTCTTTTGTTTGGCTGCTTGATGTAGGCAAATTGATAGACAATTGATTTTTAGCAGCAAAGCTTGCAGTAGCCAGAACGATCACAAGTAAAACTAGAACGATATCGATAAAAGGTACTACATTCATTGTAGTAAATTTTTTTCTTTTCATTTTAACCTACTTGTTCTGAGATGTTATATCTTCTCTGTGTATATCCCATTTTGCCAACAACACATCTACTTGATCTGAAAGTATATTGTATATCACGGTAGCAGGAATTGCAACAGCCAATCCGGCTGCCGTTGCCTTGAGAGCTAGAGCCAAGTTTTTCATTATTGCACCGGTATCGATATTGTTTCCTGCATCTCCCATAACGTAGAAAGTAAGTATAATAGCAATTACCGTACCAAGCAATCCAACATAAGGTGCATTTGAGCCGATGGTGGCAACAGTTGAGAGATTGCGAGACAGATCAAGCTCAAGAGCCGTACGGCTTGAGTATTTAGATATATCGATACTTCTATAATACAAGATCCTTTCTATCCCGAAAAATATTGTCACAAATCCAAGTAGCATTAAAAGCCCGATAATCCCATAATCTATAACAACTTTCATCTCTTCAATAGGCAATTGCAACTCCTAATTTATTTTATTTTTAGGAAATTATAGCTCGTGAATCGTAAAAGCATTCTTGGGCTATTTGTGATTACTACCCTTAAGCCATGCTTAGATATAATAATCCAATTTTTGAGGCAGCCAAAGGAGTCCAATGAACTTAATGATAGAGAATACAGAAGAGGTATTAATAGAAGACAGTATCAAGGGTAGTTACCTTGACTACTCTATGAGTGTCATTATCGGTAGGGCGTTGCCAGATGCAAGAGACGGCCTAAAGCCTGTACATAGAAGAATTTTATTTGCTATGCATGAGCTTAACCTTGGGCATAGAAGCGCATACAAGAAATCTGCTCGTATCGTCGGAGACGTAATAGGTAAATATCACCCGCATGGAGACAGTTCTGTCTATGAGGCACTGGTTCGTATGGCACAACATTTTTCTATGCAAGCACCGCTTGTAGACGGTCAAGGAAACTTCGGTTCAGTAGATGGAGACAGTGCCGCAGCTATGCGTTATACTGAAGCCAGGATGACCAAAATAGCAGAAGAATTGTTAGCCGATCTTGATAAAGATACTGTTGATTTTATTCCAAACTACGACGACAGTATGAATGAACCTGATGTTCTTCCTAGCCGTATCCCAAATCTTCTTCTCAATGGAAGTTCCGGTATCGCTGTCGGTATGGCAACCAATATACCGCCGCATAGACTTACAGAGCTCATAGATGCTCTTGTTTATCGTATAGATAACAGCAATGCAACCATCGGTGATCTTATGCGTATAATTCAAGGCCCTGATTTTCCAACCGGCGGTATTATATTTGGACGCAAAGGAATTACAGAGGCATATGAAAACGGAAGAGGGCGCATAAAAGTAAGAGCAAAAACTCATATAGAGCAAAAAGCAAATAAAGAGATCATCATCATAGATGAGCTCCCGTATCAAGTAAACAAAGCAAGACTTATTGAAAATATTGCAGCTCTAGTCAAAGATAAACAAATAGAAGGCATAGCAGAGCTCAGAGATGAATCGGATCGCGAAGGAATACGCGTCGTCATAGAACTCAAACGCGATGCAATGAGCGATATAGTACTTAATAACCTATTTAAATCCACACAGATGCAAGTGACATTTGGTATTATAATGCTTGCTATTGTCAATAAAGAGCCAAAAGTTTTCAATCTGATGGAACTGATGGACCTTTTCTTGAATCACCGCAAAACAGTAGTGATTCGCAGAACTATATTTGACCTGGAAAAAGCAAGAGCAAGAGCTCACATACTTGAAGGTCTCAAGATTGCTGTAGACAATATCGACGAAGTCATCAAAATTATCAGAGCAAGTAATGATGATGCAGAAGCTAAAGATAATCTAATGGCACGTTTTTCTCTTTCTGAGATACAGGCTAAAGCAATACTCGAGATGAGACTCAGACGTCTTACAGGTCTTGAGATAGAAAAAATAGAAAACGAACTGGCTGAGCTTCGTAAAACCATCGAATATCTAGAGAGTGTACTAAAAAGCGAAGAGATGATCAACGGTATCATCAGAGCTGAACTTGTAGAGATAAGCAGTGCATATAGTATAGAAAGACGTACCGAGATCGTAGATGACTATGATGATATAGATATTGAAGATCTAATTCCAAATGAACCTATGGTAGTTACTATTACTCACCGCGGATATATCAAGAGAGTACCTGTCAAGCAGTACGAGAAGCAAAATAGAGGCGGTAAAGGCAAAATAGCAGTTACTACATATGATGATGATTTTATTGAGAGATTCTTTATATCAAATACACATGATACACTTCTGTTTGTAACTGACAAGGGGCAACTGTACTGGCTAAAAGTTTACCGCGTACCTGAAGGAAGCCGTACAGCCAAAGGCAAAGCAGTAGTAAATCTCATTAACCTGCAAGCAGACGAGAAGATAATGGCTATTATTCCTACTACTGATTTTGCCGAAGATAAGAGTTTAGTATTCTTTACAAAGAATGGTATTGTTAAAAGAACCAACCTATCTGAATACCAAAATATCAGAAGTAACGGTGTAAGAGCGATTAATTTGGATGAAAATGATGAACTTGTGGAGACTCAGATAGCTACTTCTAAAACACAATGGCTGTTCATTGCTACCAAAAAGGGTATGTGTATCAGATTTAAAATCGATGACCTTAGAGAGATAGGCAGGGTTGCTAGAGGAGTTACTGGTATCAAGTTTAAAATAGCAGATGATTATGTATGCGGTGCCACTACTATAGAAGACGAATCAAATGAGATTTTGATAGTAAGCGAAAAAGGTTTTGGCAAACAAACAACTGCAAGTGAATATAGAGAACAAACTAGAGCAGGTAAAGGTGTGATTTCTATGAAAATAGCACCAAAAACCGGAGATGTTGTAGGTGTGGTATTTGTAGAAAATGATAAAGATCTTATGTGTCTGACAAGTGTAGGCAAGATGATAAGAGTCGATATGGAAAGTATCCGCAAAACGGGTAGGGCAGCATCTGGTGTAACAATAGTAAAAGTAGAAAATAAAGATACTGTGGTCAGTATTGCAAAATGTCCAAAAGAAGAAGCCAGTGAAAATGGCATTGATGAAGATATAACTGAAGAATAAGAGGTAAAAGAGTTGAAAAAATATAATGTAGCAGTTGTGGGTGCCAGCGGGGCTGTAGGTGAAGAGTTATTTCGTGTACTTGAAGAGCAAAAATTTCCGGTTGAAAATTTGCTGCCTTTGGCAAGTGCAAGAAGTGCCGGAGAAGAGATAGAGTTTGCCGGCAAACGATATAAAATTGAAGAATTAACACCGACGGTATTTGAAGGCCGTGATATCGATATAGCTTTTTTTAGCGCAGGCGGAAGCATATCTGCAGAATTTGCCAAGTATGCAGTAGCCGCAGGAGCAGTTGTTATAGACAATACTAGTCACTTTAGAATGGACCCTAAAGTTCCTTTAGTAGTGCCTGAAGTAAATCCGGAAGATATTGAGCTTTGGGAAGAGACAGGCGTCATAGCCAATCCTAATTGTTCTACTATTCAAATGGTGCAATTGCTTAAGCCGCTCGATGATCTGTACGGTATCAAAAGAGTAGATGTCAGCACATATCAAGCAGTAAGCGGTGCGGGCAAAAAAGGGATGGAAGAGCTTGTAAACCAAATGCAGGCATTCTTTAATTTCTCATTAGATGAAGCAAAAGTAGAGGCATTTGCTCATAGAATAGCGCTTAACGTTATTCCACATATAGATACCCCACAATCAAACGGATACACAAAAGAAGAGATGAAAATGGTTAATGAGACCAATAAGATCATGCATTCTAATATTGCAGTAAGTGCAACTTGTGTCCGTGTCCCAGTCTTGCGAAGCCATAGTGAATCTATTACCATTACGTTCAAAGAAGGTGTCGATGTAAGTGTAGAAGAAGCTAAAAAAGCTTTAGCCGCATTTGAAAATGTAGTTGTTATCGATGATCTTGAAAACAAAGAATATCCAATGCCTTTAATAGCTACAGATACTGATATGACATATGTAGGCAGAATAAGAAAAGATATATTTGCGCCAAACATACTTCACATTTGGGGTGTTGCAGACCAAGTACGCGTAGGGGCTGCTACAAATGCGGTGCGTATAGCACAAAAATGGATCAAATTGGAGGAAATATGAAATTTATAGAATCAATTTTTGAGAGAATATTGTGGGACAGTAGATTTTTTGTACTCTTAGCTGTTATTTTTAGTATGTTGGGCGGTATAGCACTATTTATAGTTGCCAGTATGGATGTTTTTGGCGTAGTGGTTAGTGTAGCTGATGTATTTTTAAATCATCTTCATCCTGAGCATTTTCACGAAGAGGTCGTTAGCGGACTTATAGGCGCTATTGATCTATATCTGATGGCTATAGTTTTGTTCATATTCGGTTTTGGGTTGTATGAGCTTTTCATATCAGATATTGATATAGCCAAACAGAGTGCTTCTTCTAAAATACTTGAGATCCACTCTCTTGATGAGCTAAAAGATAAGCTTGCAAAAGTTATTGTAATGGTTTTGATCGTTAGTTTTTTCCAGAGAGTATTGCATACTGATTATAACGGTGCATTGGAAATGTTATATTTTTCTTTTTCTATCTTGGCTCTTTCTGTAGGCCTTTATTTTTTACATAAAGGCGGTAACCATTAATGGGTAAAATTTTTGTAGATGCATGTTTGGGAAAACCGACACCATATACTCCGGTATGGATGATGAGACAAGCAGGAAGATACCTGCCTGAATATATGGAGGTAAGAGCAAAGGCCGGAAATTTTTTAAATCTTTGCCACGATCCTGAACTTGCGTGCGAAGTGACGCTTCAGCCTGTAGATAGACTCGGAGTCGATGCTGCGATATTATTTAGTGATATATTGGTGGTGCCAAATGAGATGGGCATGAAGCTTGATTTTGTTAAAGGCGAAGGCCCTGTATTTGAAGATCCTATCACCTCACAAACTGATATCGATGCCCTGCTAGGCGGAGAAGAAGCTGCAAACAAACTTACTTATGTGTATGAGACCATCAAACTTATAAAAGAGCGTTTAGCAGAAGATAAAGCGCTTATCGGATTTACCGGAGCTCCATGGACTTTAGCAACTTACATGATAGAAGGGCAAGGTACAAAAACATACAATATCTGCAAAAAAATGATGTATTCAAATCCAAAGCTTTTGCATGCAATACTTTCAAAAGTAACGCAAGTAGTTAAGCTTTATATGGAAAAACAGATAGAGGCCGGTATAGATGTGGTGCAAATCTTTGATAGCTGGGCAGCTGCAATTGAGCCGTCTAAATATGATGAATTCTCATGGAAATATATGATAGAGATAGCTGATTATCTAAAAGCAAAATATCCTCATATCCCTATCATCATGTTCCCAAAAGGAATACCAGCGTTTTTAGATAAAGTGTACGGCAACTTTGATGTATTCGGAGTTGATTGGTCAACACCTATGGCATTGGCAAAAGAAAAATTAGGAAAACGCTATGTTCTTCAGGGAAATATGGAGCCGTGCAGGCTTTATAGCAAAGAAGCTACCAAAGAATGTGTAGAATCTCTTGCAAGTACTATGCGGGACGGCAGACATATATTTAACCTGGGTCATGGGATCTTACCGGATGTACCGGTAGAAAATGCGCAATACTTTGTTACTCTTTGCCAAGAGGTTAGCAAACGTTAGTCGTTAGTCGTTAGTTTTACAGATAGAAATATCTACACAAAAAGGCTTAGTATGGGTAATATAATTTTCGGTCCTCTTCTATCCCGCAGATTTGGCAAATCTTTGGGTATCGATCTAAGTCCCCATAAAAAACAGTGCAATTTTGATTGTCTGTACTGCGAACTAAAGCCGGCTAAAACCGTAGATAAGTATGATGATGTTATCTCTGTCGAAAGTATCATGTCGGCATTGCAAGATGCGTTGGCTCAGCATAAAGATATTGACGTTATTACAGTTACAGCTAACGGCGAACCTACACTTTATCCATATCTTGATGAGCTTATTGACCGGATAGATGCTATCAAAGGCGACAAGACGACTCTGATCTTGAGTAACGGAAGCACTATCGTAGATCCAGATGTGCGAAAAGCATTAGCAAAATTTGATATGGTCAAGCTCTCTTTGGATTGTGCCACAGATAAATGTCTCAAAAAACTAGACCGTGCTCATAAAGGCATCAATGTAGCAGATATCATGCAAGGGATGTTGGATTTTAAAAAAATATATCATAAGCCGCTCATCGTGGAGGTTTTACTTGTAAAATCTATCAATGACACTCCAGAGCATATTGAAGTATTAAATAAATTTTTAACTACCTTAAATCCTACCAGGGTGGATATAGGTACTATAGATAGGCCGCCTGCCTATAAAGTAGAACCGTTGAGTTCTGCAGATTTGCTGGAAGTTGCATCACATTTTGATACTTCTTTGCCTGTATATATTGTTCATAGAAAAAGTTCAGAAATAAGGGCAGGATCATATAGCAATGATGAAATACTAGCTACTATAGCAAATCGACCATTGAGTGAAGATGATATTAATATTTTATTTGATGAACAAAGCAAAGATAGATTAAAAATACTTTTAGAAAACAAAAAAGTCAAAATTTTTAAAATTTATGGCGTAACTTTTTATATTTTGGCCTAAAATCCCTTGACATTAGAGGGCTTTTAGGCTATAATCTCACCCACAAAAGAGACACACTCTTTAAATCCATTCCGGATTAGCTCAGCGGTAGAGTAGGTGACTGTTAATCACTTGGTCGCAGGTTCGAATCCTGCATCCGGAGCCACTACAAATTCAATTTAAAATCCAGAATTTCAAATTACTTTTTATTTTTTTCTTCAAAGATTTTACAACATTTTATTATGTCTGTACTCCTTTAAAAGATATGAAATTTTTCAAATATTGTGTAAATTTATGAAGAAAAAATGTTTATCAAAATACTTTTGTTATATCTATTTTGAGTATCTCTTTTTTTATTGATGCTTATTCATTCAATAAAGCTTTCTGTTTTTTTGATTTATATAAGTTAAACGAAGTATAATGTAGCCATAAAAATATTAATATATTTTTTTATATAGAAACTCGATAACTTAAATCGGATAAAATTAGGAAATGTTCCATGTCACATAATTCCAGCTTCGTACCATTTTTCAAAAAGAAAAAAATTTTAAAATTTGCCATGCTAATTGCCTCGGCTATTTTACTTGTAAATTGTAATGATAATAACCAGTCTGCAAAAAATGCCAATCCTGCCATTGAAGTAGGTGTATACACGATAAAATCAAGATCAATTACATTGCAACAAGAGCTCCCTGGAAGAACCAAGGCCACATTATCATCAGAGATACGGCCGCAAATCGGCGGGATCGTTCAAAAGCAGTTATTCGCTGAAGGCGCAGAAGTAAAAAAAGGAGATGTGCTTTATATTATTGATCCTGTGAAATATAAAGCGGCTTACAATGAAGCATACGCAGCATATAAAAATGCTCAAGCAGCTATAGAGGCCGCTAGGTTAAAAGATATGAGATATAAAGAGCTGGTCAAAGTTCTAGGAGTATCCAAACAAGATTATGAAGATGCACATACTGCATATTTGCAAGCAAAAGCTACTGCTGAAGAGAAAAAAGCAGCTATGCAAAGTGCCGGTATAGATCTGGATTATACCAATATTAAAGCTCCTATTTCTGGTCGTATCGGGACTTCCAGTGTGACAGAAGGGGCATTGGTGACATTGGATCAAACAACTCCATTGGCAACTATTCGTACGCTTGATCCAATTTATGTCGATTTTACACAATCTAGTGTTCAATTGTTAAATTTAAAACAATTATTGAGAGAAAAAACGATCCATTCGGGAAGCACAAATGTCCGTTTGAAATTGGAAAATGATGTTTTGTATGAGCATAACGGTACACTTAAATTGCAAGAGGTGGCAGTTGATGAGGCGACAGGGTCTGTTACATTAAGAGCAGAATTTTTAAATCCTGAGAATGTATTGCTGCCCGGTATGTATGTCAAAGTTATAATAGATGAAGCTGTAAGCACGCGTGCAATTTTAGCACCACAGCAAGGCATTAGCAGAAATCCAAAGGGAGAAGCTACAGCTTTGGTCGTAGCCAACAACGGCAAAGTCGAGCAGCGAAACATAACCCTTGATAGAGCAATAGGGGATCAATGGCTCGTCATGTCCGGGCTCAAAGAAAATGATCGTTTGATCGTGGAAGGGCTAAATAAAATAAAAATAGGCGATAGTGTAAGTCCGGTTGATATCTCCTCCAAATTAAATAAAAATAATTCTAAAAGTAATTAAAAATGGGTAAATTTTTTATCAACCGTCCAATATTTGCCTGGGTAATTTCTATTATTATTATGCTGGCAGGAATCGGTTCTATAATATCATTGCCTGTAGCCCAATATCCTGATATTGCGCCGCCGACCATTAAAATTTCTACCACATATACAGGTGCATCGGCTGAAACAGTAGAAAATAGTGTCACACAAATTTTAGAGCAGCAATTAACCGGTTTAGACGGTTTACTTTATTTTTCATCTTCCAGCAGTTCTTCGGGGCAATCAAATATTGATGTCTCTTTTAAGCAGGGCACAGATCCTGATACTGCACAAGTCCAGGTGCAAAACAAAATTTCTCAAGCAATTACAAGATTGCCAAATGATGTACAAAGATACGGTGTTAATGTAAGAAAATCACAAAGTGATTTTCTTATGATCGTATCGGTATACGACGAAACCGACAAAGCAACTGCAACGGATATTTCTGACTATATGGTAAGCAATATGCAAGATGCCATTGCAAGAGTTGATGGCGTGGGCAGTGTACGTGTATTTGGTTCTCAATATGCTATGCGTGTCTGGCTAGACCCTTCAAAACTAATGGCTTACAAATTAAATCCTTCTGATATTTCAAATGCTATTTTGTCTCA
>DLIG01000007.1:45708-104910 GCA_002483605.1 Sulfurovum sp. UBA7648 | reverse complement strand
TTGTCTCAAAACGTCCAAGTCTCAGCCGGAAAGATCGGCGGAATGCCGACTTTGGGCGATCAAGAGCTCAATGCGATAGTAACATCAAAATCAAAACTGCAAACTCCAGAAGAGTTTCGAAATATCATAGTAAAACACAATCAAGGTGGAGCATTGGTGCGTCTTTGCGATGTTGCACGTGTTGAACTTGGAAGTGAAAGCTATGATAATGTAACACGCTTAAATGGCCATCCGGCATCGGGAATAGCTGTTATGTTGGCTCCGGATGCTAATGCTTTGGCGACAGCTGATGGTGTCCGCGCAGTTGTTGAGGGTTTTCAAAACAATATGCCAAAAGGATATAAAGTAGCTTATCCAAGGGATAGTACAAAATTTATTAGAATATCAATAAATGAAGTAGTAAAAACACTTTTTGAAGCAATTGGACTGGTTGTGATCATTATGTTTGTTTTTTTGCAAAATTGGAGAGCCACTTTAATACCTGCCATAGCTGTGCCGGTTGTTTTGCTGGGTACTTTTGGGATCTTGTATGTTTTTGGATATTCGATTAATACTTTGACAATGTTTGCGATGGTTTTATCGATAGGCCTGCTTGTGGATGATGCCATAGTAGTTGTAGAAAATGTTGAAAGGATTATGCGAGAAGAGCATCTAGATGCTCGCAAGGCAACGATAAAATCAATGGATGAAGTAAGCAGTGCGCTTATCGGTATTGCTACGGTGCTTTCGGCGGTATTTTTGCCAATGGCATTTTTTGAAGGCTCAACCGGTGTAATATATAGACAATTTTCTATTACTATTGTCTCATCAATGATCTTATCGGTTATAGTTGCATTGACCTTGACTCCTGCGCTTTGTGCAACATTTTTGAATTCTGCGGGACATAACCATGCCTCCAGGGGCTTTTTTGGATGGTTTAATAAAGCATTTGATCTTATGACAAAGCGTTATGAGCAAAGAGTTGTGCGAATATTAAATAAACCGATGCGCTGGATGATACTCTATGCTGTTATCATCATAGCAATGTCATTTCTCGTTCTAAGGCTGCCTACCGGGTTTCTTCCTGTTGAAGACCAAGGATCGGTCATGGTTCAAATCTCTTTGCCTGAATGTGCTTCCGTGAAACGAACGGTAGCTGTCGCAAAAGATGTTGAAAATTATTTTTTGAATAATGAAACAAATACAACAAATACAATTTTTACTATTTCAGGATTTAATTTTAGCGGGAGCGGACAAAATGCAGGGATGGCATTTGTTAATTTAAAAGACTGGGATGAGCGTGAAGATGCCGGCAGCAGCGCAGAAGAGATCACTTTTCGTGCCAATAAAGCATTAGCATCCATCAGGGATGCGCGGATATTTGCATTAAATCCTCCGGCAATTAGAGGATTGGGCAATAGCAGCGGATTTGATTTTCAACTTCAGGCAAATGCGGGAACCGATCGGGATTCTCTAAAAAATATGAGAGACCAATTGATCAGCGATGCTTCCAAAAGCACTCTCTTGAGTGCTGTTCGTTTGGGAAGTATGGCGGAAACTACGCAGTTGCATGTTGATATTGATCAAGCCAAAGCAGTAGCGTTAGGACTTTCATTATCAGATATTGATGACACTTTGAATGCTGCTTGGGCCGGAAATTATGTCAATGATTTTATTGATCGCGGACGTATCAAAAAAGTATACATCCAAGGGGACGCTGCTTTTCGTTCAGCTCCGGATGATCTTTTTAAATGGTATGTTCGCGGCAGTGACAATGAGAGCATGACTCCTTTTTCGGCTTTTGCAACCACAAAATGGACGTACGGGCCAGAAAGCTTATCTCGCTATAACGGTTTGGCTTCTTACAATATACAAGGAGCCGGAAATAAAGGAGTAAGTTCCGGAGATGCGATGAATGAAATAGCAAGATTGGCGCAGCAGCTTCCGCCAGGAAGCAGTTATTCGTGGAGCGGACTTTCGTATCAAGAGCAACTCTCGGGCGGACAAAGTACTTTTTTATATGCTATTTCTGTATTATTTGTTTTTTTATGTCTGGCTGCGTTGTATGAGAGCTGGTCTATCCCGTTTTCCGTACTTATGGTTATTCCGCTTGGTATAATCGGGGCTGTTATTGCTGCTACGGTACGCGGATTGGAAAATGATGTTTATTTTCAAGTAGCATTATTGACCGTTATTGGCTTATCATCTAAAAATGCAATTTTAATTGTCGAATTTGCCTCATCTGCTTTTGAAAAAGGCCGAACATTAAGCCAAGCAGCAATAGAAGGCGCAAGACTTAGATTGCGGCCTATATTGATGACGTCAATGGCATTCGTTGTGGGAGTTTTGCCTCTGGCAATTTCAACAGGAGCCGGTGCAAAAAGTAGGATTTCTATCGGGTCTGGGATAGTTGGAGGAACTATCACCGCTACACTGTTGGCTATTGTCATGGTTCCTATGTTTTTTGTTTTGGTTAATACCATATTTAAAACAAAAGCAGATCGTAAAAACTTCTCAGAAAATATAAATGGTGATTGATATGCAATATACAAATAAACTAAAACTCATCATAGCTGCCGGATCTACATTTTATATAGTCGGATGCAGTGCGCTTATCCCGGAGTATAAGCGACCAACAGCACCAATTCCGTCTGAATGGAATAAAGGTATTTCTCAAAAACAAAATATTGAATTATCTTCCAAGGATAAAGTTTTTGCAATGCAATGGAGGGAAATTGTCTTAGATGAGCAGTTGCGTCATATTATAGAGACAGCTTTCGGGCAAAGCCGTTCGCTACGTGAAGCGGTAGCTAATATAGAATCAGCCAAAGCAACATATAGTATGCAGCGTGCTTCACAATTCCCAATGATAAATGCAGTACTGTCTGGCAGCAAGGGAAATTCATTGGGTTCATCCTCAATTACACAAAACTATTCAGCCGTAGCCAAAATCAGCAGCTATGAACTTGATTTGTTTGGGAAAGCTCATAGTTTATCAGTCGCTGAGTATGAAAAGTATTTGTCTTTGCAAGAGAGCCAGCGTGCACTTCGTATTACGCTAATTTCCGAAATAGTATCAGCATGGCTAACTTTAGCTTTGGATAAAGATTTATTGGAACTCTCAAGATCAACAGAAGTAAGTGCCAAAAAAACATTAGAGCTTATGCAGCGAAAAGTTGATATGGGAGTTAGTTCGGCATTGGATCTCTATGAAGCGCAAACGCTTTATTATCAAGCGCAAGCCGATATTGCTAAATATAAAACCAAAGTTGAGCAAGACAAAAATGCACTTAATTTATTAGCAGGCGAAATACTTGATGAGAAGTGGCTTCCTCATAGCTTAAATGTGAACAAAAAATATCTAGCAGAAGTTCCAACAAATATGACTTCCGATGCTCTTTTAAATAGGCCGGATATACTTGCAGCAGAACATGATCTCAAAGCTGCCAATGCAAATATCGGCGCAGCGCGTGCGGCTTATTTTCCATCTATTTCTATAACGACGGAGGGAGGGCTGGCAAGCACTGCTTTGTCTCATCTCTTTAGCGGCGGTGCATCTGTTTGGTCGTTTGTGCCAAGTCTTACATTGCCAATTTTTGATATCGGTGTTAGAAAATCAAAACTAGACTATACTAAAGCACAACGAGATTATTATCTTGCAGCATATGAACTTGCCATACAAGCAGCGTTCAAAGAGGTTGCCGATGCCCTAGCTCGCAGGCAAACGATCAGTGAGCAGCTTGACGCACAAACCAAGTTGGCTCAATCATCAAAAAATAGCTATTTGATATCAGATCTTCGCTACAAAAACGGAGTTGACACATATCTGAACGCATTGATTGCGCAGCGTACATATTATACCGCACAGCAAACACTTCTTGCTGTCCAACTAGAAGAGAGGATAAATCGGATCACATTATATAGAGCACTAGGCGGCGGGGAGAAATAATTTTTTATTAAATATAAAAAATTGATTATTAAACATTTATTTTATTGTTTTAAATCAATCAAATTAATTATAAAAATACCATATTTTTAAGATATAATTTTCTCTTTCTAATGGGGGAATAATGAATATTGCTATACCTTTGATATTACTTGTGATCGATTTGATTACGTTCCAGTTTACAACTCTTGATTTGGCGGTTCAAGACTTATTTTATAATTTTCAAAATTCAACATGGCTATTGTCAAACAAGGATAATTGGTTTTTGCATTTTATTTTATATAGCGGTGAAAAAAAGCTCATATTGATATTTGGCATATCTGTTGTTTTGGCTTTGATTTTTTATCGCAAAAAGCAAATCGTTTCAGATTATAAAAGCGGATTGATGATAGTGGCATTCTCGCTGATTGTAGTGCCGTTTACTGTTGGTCAATTGAAAGGTAATACCAATATGCCATGTCCTTGCCAATTGGAGAGATATGGCGGTAAATTTCCAGAAATTAAACTATTTAATAGTTATCCGTCTAATTTTATTCAAACTCAAAAAGCCAAATGTTATCCAGCCGGCCATGCATCAGGGGGTTTTGCACTTATGGGACTCTACTTTTTATTTAAAACAAAAAGGAATAAAAGAATGGCATTGGCAGGTGCATTTCTGACTGGCTGGATAACTGGACTTTATAAAATGATGAACGGTGATCATTTTTTAAGTCATACTATTACCACGATGTTACTAGCATGGATCTTGATATTTTTAGTATCAATTGTTGTATATAATTTTACGCAAGACAAGGAAGAATACGAAGCTATTTAGTGAAACAAGATAAAATCATAAATTGAATGTTTAAAACCAATTTGCTATAATCACGAAAAAAATTGGCGATCAAAATAGCTTCCAAACCCTAGTATAGCGGCCAAAATAAGCTATAATCGCTTATCCTCAAAACTTTTAAAAACTAGAAATATTACGACAATTTGAATTACTGCAAGAAAATAGTGCATGGTATAAACCTGTTCTATATTGGTTTTGTTCTCTAAAAATCTATAAAAAACATAAGCAACAGCCATACCGATAAGTGTACCTATCTGCTTGACTGTATCGATGCGGATAAGCATATATGTCTCGCTCAAAAACAGTGTCTCAGCACGTATTAGGTAACTGCTGAATATAAATGTAATTTGGTAGCCAATATAAACCAAAAGTGCTGTCTGATAAGAAAATTTTGTGGTCAAGAAAAATAGTATGACCCCAAATAATATCACTTCGACCAGCATGGTAAATCTATAAAACCATCGGATGGTCAATATCTTTTCATACAGCCTAGCAACGATTATCATTCCTAGAGCCAGCACTATTCCGCCAAGCGAATAGACGGAGGGCTGCAATGGTGCATATATGCTCATCACACTGCCTAATGCCAAACCGGCAAACAGGGCATTAAATATCTTATAGGCAATGTAATAATTATGATTGATATACACCTGAAACTCCTAAAATTTATATCTCACATCTGCATAAACACTTCTGCCTTCGCTATTGTAATTATAGATGGTTTGATAATCTTTGTCAAAGATATTTTTGAAGTGTAAACCGAAGTCGATGGAATCGTTAAAACTTTTGGTGATATCTATATTCCAGAGCGTATAGTTTCCGCTTGGCATTGGTGAAGTCGGATAACCAAAAGGAGAATGTCTCTTTCCTATATATTGAGCATTTAAGCTTGCAATTGTATCTTCATTATAAAAATACTCAACCCAACCGTTAAATTCATCTTTTGCTCTATTATATAGTGGTGTCCCGCTTGTATCTTTCATGTCTATCAAATGAGTATAGTTTGCTTTAAACATAAATCTATCAGCTATAGTATTGCTTTTTGCCAATACTTCTATACCTCTGATTTTTTCAGATGATGCATTATTTGCATAGCCACTGTTTGGCCATGAGCCTGTATAGATAAAATCATCTTCTATTTTATTATCAAAATATGTCAAAGACAAATAATCCTTATAAGAGAGTGAGGCATCATGCCCTTTTACAAAACTTGGCTTAAGTGTCGTGCCCACAAGTGTATTTGCAAGTTGATAAACTGATGGTGCATTGAATGAAGTGTAATAATTGGCATTAAGGGTAAAATCATTTGACAAAGTATATTTTGCGCCGATTTTATATGTAGTTTTGCCGTCAAACTCATTAAAATCATCATATCTCAAATTTGCCTCAACAAGAAGTTTCTCTATAGGTTTTATGGCATTAGATAAAAAAACTGCTCTATTGGAAAAGCCATTATCCGCCAAAGAAAATATATTTTTATTATATCCATCGATATTTTTATATTCTAATCCTAAAACGCTTTTACCCAAAGCATAAGAATATGAATTTATCAGAGAATATTCATTAGTCGTAGCCATATATGCATCTTTACCAAAAGATGCATTAAAATAAATTCGATCATACTCGCCTCTTGAGATATTTAGTATCGTATCAATTGCTCCAAATTTGGTTGATATAATTCCCGTTGCATTTGTGCTATCAGTTGTAAAATTACTATAATCATCATTTGCACCTCCTCCATTCGGGTCATCAAAATCGCCTTTTGTTTTTGTTTTCATAACCGTTAAAGACGCGTTTGTTTTATCGGTAAAATCGTAGCCAAAGCCGGCAATTATATTTTTGTTATTGTATCTGTCTTTTTCGCTATTTTGCGGGGCAAGTGCAGATATGCCATCCGTATCAAAATAAGAGCTAAGCAGTTTTGCGTTTAATTTATCGTTTTTATAAAAAAGTGATAGTTCGCCACCTTTGGTATTATGACTTCCGCCATTCAAACCGATACTGCCGCTAACGCCATCTTTTTTACCATTTTTTGTGATTATATTTATAACACCGGCACTTGCATTTGCGCCCCAAATGGATGAACTCCCGCCTCTAATTACTTCTATCTGCTCAATATTTGAGATAGGCAAAAACTCTATCATCGCAGTGTTATTTGTAGTTGATGGATCATTTAACCTTATGCCATCAACAAGAACTAGAATTTTTCCGCTATCCAGCCCTCTTAGAAAAAACGAATCCTTTTGACCTATTCCGCCATTTTGTGATACATTCATACCAAGTGCTGTAGAAAGCGCCCCCGGTACTGACGCATATCCATTTTGTCTTATATCTTCTTCAGTTATTACGGTTACATTTGATGTTGTTTTTTTGATACTTTGTTTTGTTTTGTTTGCCGATATGATCTCTATTTCCCCTAGATCAGTAGTGTTAGCATTTGATAGTGAAAGCAGCGCAAGCAATGCTATACTGTATTTGGTTGGTTTGTTCATTTTGTTTGTCCCCTTGTTTTGTTTTGTAGTTTTATATTGTATTTATGCCGGCTAACTTTGTCATGCTGAAACTATTCAAGATTATCATTCCTGCGAAAGCAGGAATCCAGTGGATCCCAGTGTCAAGCACGAGGATGACGACAAGTTCTAAATAATGTAATTTATATTATGTTTTTCTAAATCCAAGGGGGAGAAGTTTTGGGAGTTTTAAATATATGAGCATAGTTATGGTATCGGTAATTGCTGTCATTTCTACATAATTTATAAAGTGTAGAATATAAAGCTATGATAGCTAGTGAAAAGTAGCGATTGCCGAAGCCTTTTATGTGTTTCATAATATAATTTTATCACAATATCGCTTTTGGCTTGTTCTTTGCTGTGCTCCTTGTCGCCGTGAACTTAAGATTTTAAATAAATACAAGTATAATATCCCAAAAACTTAACAAGGATATATTTGATGATAGCACCAATTGCAACAGTAGATGAATTTAAAGCTTTAGTGGAAAACACAAAGGCTGGTGTTGGCTACCGTGAACCTATCGCATTTGGCATAGCAAGAGTAGATCGCGGACAAAAAAATGCAGATAAAATTTTACAAGCGAGTTTCCCGCTCATCAATTGGAAAGAAAATTACGGATCAGCAGCAGTATTTATAGCCGCACTTGAAGCAGCGAAGATCAAAGTGGATTTTAGCAGCTCAGAATTTGTAGCGACTATCAATGATGATTTTGTAGCAAATGCCATGAATGCATTTGCTCCGTATATAGACGAAGCTACAGGCGATGCACACCGTAATGTACAAGTGATCAAGACGCTTAGCTCTATGAATAGCTTGGGCGCAAATTTTCGCATAGTATTTCTTTTTGAAGATGCAGCCCCACTTAGCGTGGAGGCTGTATATCTCAAACTTTATGCATTATCTACTTCAAAAGCAGCTCTTAGAAGCATCAACCTAAACGGTGCTTTTGGAGTGCTTAGCAATGTAGCATGGGTAGGAAATACTCCGTATGAGCTTGAATATCTAAGAGAACACGAAATAGCGCTTAAACTTACAGGTACTTATCCTATGATCGATAGCGTAGATAAATTTCCTAGATACTTGCAGCATATAATTCCTGCAGATAACACTCGTATATTGGAAGCTAGCAGGGTACGCATGGGAGCTCAGCTGGCAGCAGGAACTACGGTGATGCCGGGAGCTTCTTATATCAATTTTAATGCCGGAACTTTGGGTGCCGTGATGGTAGAAGGCCGTATATCAAGCTCTGCTATCGTAGGAGCCGGCAGCGATGTAGGCGGAGGAGCTAGTATCCTTGGTGTACTTTCAGGAACTGACGGTCATCCGATTACTATAGGAGAAAATACGCTTCTTGGCGCCAATTCGGTTACCGGCATACCTCTAGGTGACGGTTGTATTGTAGATGCAGGTATCCCTATTTTGGCTGGAACCAAGGTCAAGATCGCTTCACAGGAACTCGAAAAGATCAAACTGGCCAATCCTAAAGCTGTGCTAGAAAATAAAACAACATTTAAAGGCAGCGAACTTCAAGGCCTTAACGGTATTCACTATAGACATAATTCTCTAACCGGCGAAACAGAAGCCAAAAGAAGTACTAGAGAAGTCAAATTGAACGTAGAGCTTCATTGATGACCCAAGATTATGAGCTTTTAGAACAAGTAGTGTTGCTGGCTTTACTTCATAAAGAGCCTGACGAAAGTGTGCAAGATATTTTAGCAATGCTTGAAGAATCTAGAGCTATGACAACGGCTGAGGGCAAAGAGATAATCTCTAATCTAGAAAAAGAGGGTGCTATAGTAGATGGTAAATTATCATTTGTAGGTATGGCACTAGCAAATAAAGCCCAAGAGGCATTTAAACTATAAAAGGATCCCGCATGGATGATATGGAAGCAAACAAAGCTTTTAATGAAGACAGATATGATGATTCTTTTAGACTTTATCAACAAATAGTCAATGCTACCAAAGATTCTGATGCTTTATTTATGCTAGGTAAGCACTATTTTGACGGCCTTGGCGTACCATGTGATAAGGATATGGCTATTTCTTTATGGAAAAGAGCCAGCAAGGCAGGAAGTTTGGACGCAAAATATGCTTTATTGGAACAAAGCCAAACGACTGCACAATGCTGCAAGGAATAACATGCGAATAGACAAATGGCTAAGCAGTGTAAATGTTATAAAGCGGCGAACGATCGCAACTGATATGGTCAAAAGCGGTGTAGTATTTGTCAATGACATAGAGGCCAAACCATCAAAAAATGTTACGGTCGGTGATAAAATTAGGATAGAATATCTTAATGGTCAAAAAATGTATGAAGTATTAGCAATTCCGACCACTAAAACTATACCAAAAACTCAAAAAGAACTTTATGTAAAAGAGCTTTAAAGGAAATATAAAATGTTAGCGCAGACACAATTTGAAAAGCTTTTCGCAAATGAACTCAGCGAAGAAGAAGCAAGAGAATTTTTGATAGCTTTATATGAAAACGGAGAAAGTGTTTCTGATATGGCTATAGCAGCTAGGATCATGAGAGAATATGCTATTGCTTTGCCGATATCCGAAGAGTTGAGAGCAAAAGCTATAGACATAGTAGGTACAGGTGGAGATAAGAGCGGTACATTTAATATTTCTACTACGGTTTCTCTTTTGCTCGCCTCAATTGGAAGCGTGGTAGCCAAGCACGGCAATCGCAGTATCACCAGCAAATCCGGTTCTGCTGATGTGCTTGAAGCTTTGGGTATCAGGCTTGATCTGAATCTAGACCAGCAAGCAAAAATGTTAGAAAACGTTGGATTTTGTTTTATGTTTGCACCAAGCCACCATCCGGCCATGAAACATATTATGCCTATTCGACATTCCATTCCTCATCGCACTATATTTAATCTCTTAGGGCCTCTTACCAACCCGGCACACGTACAAAAATATCTAATAGGAGTGTTTGATCCTAGTTATGTCGACTTGGTAGCAAATGCTTTGGTTGATCTTGGCGTCAAAAGAGCTATGGTGGTCAGCAGCCTTGATAAAACCGATGAGATATCCATATGCACCAAAACACCATTTGCATTTGTAGAAAAAGGATTTATATCACATGGTGAGATCGATCCTGAAGTTCTTGGCTTTAAGCTTGCGACTCACAAAGAGATCCTAGGCGGCGATGCGGCACAAAATGCAGCAATTATAAAAGATATTTTTTCCGGCAAAGAAAAAGGAGCTAAAAGAGATGTTGTGGTTCTAAATGCAGCTTGTGCACTTTTTGTGGACGGAAATGCGATCGATCTTGATGAGGGCATAAAAAAAGCTTCTGCGGCGATTGATAGCGGCAAAGCTATGAAGCATTTAGAGAAGATAGTAGCATTTTCAAACTCATTATAAAGAATATGCAGTGGACAAAGAAATAGTAGCTTCTTTAGATGAAATTTCTATGATCGCAAAAGAGCTTAAAGCTTCATTGCCGTCAAATGTGATAATTTTTCTAGAAGGTGATCTAGCAGCCGGCAAAACCACGCTAACAGGAGCCATTGCAAAAGAATTTGGACTAATAGACGTTGTGAGCTCGCCGACTTTTAGTCTCCAGCAGTGCTACGGAGATAAACTATTTCATTATGATCTATATCGCATTGGGCTACAAGATATGATGTCGCTTGGACTTCATGAAGAGTTTGATAAGCCAGGTTGGCATATAGTAGAATGGGGCACAGATGAACTTAGAGCCTTTTTAGATAGTGCAGGGTATAATACTTGCCATATTAAGATCGAGCCATTTGCCAAGATGAGGCGATATATTATTGGAGATGCATGCATACATTAGAAGCCAAACATCTGTCGAAAACTATCAAAAAAACAAAGATCGTTCATGATGTGTCTTTGAACATCAAAAGCAAAGAGATAGTAGGTTTGCTTGGCCCAAACGGTGCCGGTAAAACCACGACATTTTACATGATCTGCGGACTTACAGACGCTACCGGCGGTAAAGTGTTGCTAGATGGCAACGATATAACCGATCTTTCATTGAGCAGCCGTGCCAAGCTGGGTATCGGATATCTACCTCAGGAATCAAGCATATTTAAAGATCTAACCGTAGAAGAAAATCTGCTAATTGCTGCTGAAGCATTGAAACTGGATAGCAAAACAGCCGCTGAGAGAATAGAAAAACTATTGGAAATTTTCAATATAGAACCTATACGCAATCGAGAAGGAATTCGCCTCAGCGGAGGAGAGAGACGCCGCGTTGAGATAGCCAGAGCTTTGGTAGGCAAACCAAAGTTTTTGCTTCTTGATGAGCCTTTTGCGGGTGTTGATCCCATAGCCGTACTTGATATACAAAATGTTATCAAACAGCTTGTAGAACTTGATATGGGTATACTCATCACAGACCACAATGTACGTGAAACTTTGGGCGTTTGTGATAGGGCTTATGTTATGAGAAGCGGCGAGATGTTAGCAAGCGGTACTAGCGATGAAGTGGCATCTGACGCTAAAGTACGTAAATATTATTTAGGCGAACATTTTTCGTTTTGATAGATTTGGTTTATTAGATCAAATCTATATGTTATTATTTTTCAATAACATCTGCAACAGCTTTTTCGATGGCAATCTTTGTTTGACCTACAAGTGCAATACATTTTTTATCTTTTATGTTGTGTGTCAATGACCAATATTCAGGATTTATATATTCCACATGAGTCACTCCGTCATAACTCGCCCAAATAAGTATCTTAAACGGTATATCAACGCCAATTGTCGGATTGCAAGCGATCAGCATGGACGCAACTTGTGGTTGAGTAAATCTCACTATTCTTTGTGGACGTATAGATATATTATATTCATCTGCAGTGATCTTGTGATCAATAGTATCTACTAAAGTAAACTTTTCTTTTTGCACAGCATTTTCTATGTTTTTTACAGTTTCTGTAAGATTTTGTTCACTTGTAGCACTAACTATAAATGAATCTTTCTTATTGCCACATCCAATTAGAAATAAAGCTGCCAATGCAACAAGTAAAATATTTTTCATCTTCTTTGCCTTTTATTTTATTTATACATTGAATCTGAAATGCATTATATCCCCATCTTGTACGATATACTCTTTGCCTTCCAATCTCATTTTGCCCGCTTCTTTTGCTCCGGTCTCACCCTTATAAGCTATGAAATCCTCATATGCTATGACCTCTGCTCTAATAAACCCTTTTTCAAAATCGTTATGAATTACAGCTGCTGCTTTTGGCGCAGTTGTGTTTTGTCTTATTGTCCATGCGCGCACCTCTTTTACTCCTGCAGTGAAGTAACTCATAAGTCCAAGTTTTGCAAATCCTTTTTTGATGATCTGATCAAGTCCTGATTCTTTTACGCCAAGAGAAGAGAGCATCTCTGCTTTTTCTTCGTCGTCAAAGTCCACCATCTCTTCTTCGACCTTGGAGCACAATTTGATAACTTCGCGATTATATTTAGCAGCATAATCTTTTAGTTTTTTGACATATTCGCTATCTTCGCCTAGTCCTTCTTCATCGACATTTGCACCGTAGATTATCTCTTTTCCTGTCAAAAATCTAAGTTCGCGATTGAGTGTCACAAAAGCTTCATCATCTTGTTTTCCAAACTCAGAGACGGGATTACCTTCATTTATAAATGCCATTAGCTCTTGGGCAATTTCGAGCTGGGCTTTGGCATCTCTGTCGTTGCCTTTCACTCTTCTGTTCAGTGCATCAATTCTTTTTTGCAATGACTCAATATCTGCAAGCAATAACTCTTCTTCTATGATCTCGACATCTCTAAGCGGATCCACAGAACCTTCCACGTGAACAACATTGTCATCTTCAAAACATCTGACTATATGCAGTATAACTTCAGTTTCACGTATATTTGATAAGAATTTATTGCCCAGTCCTTCGCCTCTGCTAGCACCCTTTACAAGTCCTGCGATATCCACAAAATCTAGTGTAGAGTACTGGATACGCTCAGGATTGACTATCTTGGCTAGTTCTTCGAGTCTTTCATCCGGTACAGGTACAACAGCTTTATTCGGCTCTATAGTACAAAATGGATAGTTTGCACTTTGTGCATTTTGCGCCTTTGTCAGAGCATTAAAAGTCGTTGATTTGCCAACGTTTGGCAAACCTACCAAGCCTATACCTAGTCCCATATTTATATCCTTAATGTTTTTTATTAGTTTTGACATTGTATCCAAAGTTCACTCAAGGTATGGTATAATCGGGTTGATTACCAAAAAGGAGAAGTTATGTCTAATAAAAATGAGAAAATAAATCAAAATATTTTATCAGATATGGGTATAGATGTATCGGAAGATAAGATAGCTATAGATACCGGCAAGACAAAAGACTTTTTTGGGAATATTCAACAACAGATCAAAGATAAAGCTCAAAATATAGGGCAAAATATCAAAGAAAGCAGCGAGAATCTAGCTCAAAATATCGGTGTTAAACTTGATGATGAGCATATAGAAGTTGATCTTAATCAAAGTCGAAATTTTATTGAAGAGATTGGCATGAAGATTGAGCATTTCTTGGCAAGTTTAGAAAAAAGCGTCGAAGACTTGGCGAAGAAAAAATAGACTTTTTATGAGATTTAACCGCATATATATCGAGCTTACCAATATATGCGGATTAGCTTGCTCTTTTTGCCCCGAAAAATCCACCAAAAATCATATAATAGAATTAGATGTTTTTGACTCTATGGTCAAACAAGCCTCCGATTATACAAACGAAATAGTCTGTCATGTCATGGGCGATCCGCTAGTACTCTCAAATCTTGAAGATTATCTAAATATTATCCATGGCTACGGCATGAAAGCTATGATAACTACAAGCGGATTTTATATCGACAGACATTCTTTACAAACGCTTTTACATCCTTGTGTGCGGCAGCTAAATATCTCACTAAACAGTTTTAATAAAAATAACACCAAACTTACTCTCGATGAATATCTTGAGCCGATATTCGCTCTATGCCGCGATAAACTTGCAAATCACCCCGAACCGTTTTTAAATCTACGGCTTTGGAATATGGACAATAACGGTAGCGAAAACGATTTTAATTCTTTGGTGTTTGAGAAGTTATCGGAGTTTTTTGGCGTAAAAGCGGATTATAGCAAAGATAAAAAAGGCCTTAGGCTCGCTTCAAAGATATTGCTTCATTTTGATGATTATTTTGAGTGGCCCTCCCTTTCAAATCATGTTTACGGTGATGGATACTGCGGCGGGCTTGATAGTCATATAGCGATCCTTGGCGACGGCAGGGTAGTGCCGTGCTGCTTGGACTACGAAGCTGTTATGGAAATTGGGAACCTTCGCAACCAAAGATTAAATGAGATATTAAGTTCAAGCAGAGCTTGTGCCATAAAAGAGGGTTTCAAACAAAATAAGGCGGTCGAGGAACTATGCCAAAAGTGCAGCTATAAAAGCAGGTTCGAAAAAGATCAAGACTAAAAATTTGATATAATGTCTAAATTATTTATCATAAAGTATTGAGTATATTAGCAAAATAAATTCAATCAAAGAAGGCAGTTATGAAAATTTTATTAAAACGTGCCTATGAACCCTGGCATAGTGATGACGGTTATAGAGTCCTTGTGGATAGAGTCTGGCCGCGAGGAGTCTCAAAAGAAGAAGCGGCAATCGCATTGTGGTACAAAGATGTTACTCCTAGTGCACTTCTTAGAAAATGGTTCTCGCACGACCCTTCGAAATGGATTGAGTTTAAAAAGAGATATATCGAAGAACTAGATGAGCGTACCGATGCAGTCGAAGAGTTTATAAAATATTTAAAAAAACACGATACGGTAACATTCGTTTATGGAGCAAAAGACACCAAACACACTCATGCACTTATACTTAAAGAGTATATAGAGGCAAAAGCAGGTCAGCTCTAGGCAAAGTGAGCTAACCGAAAAAGTTTGAGTTTATATTCAACCTCGTTCCCATCGAGACGATGGGAACGAGACATAAGTGCAGTTATAAGAGCAGGTTTAAAGAAGCGTAAAAATTAGATATAACAAATTGCGGTAATTGATAGAAAATCATCCGTCATTCTCACTAATGCCGTAATCTATTAAAATCGTATCCATAAATAGGATGAGATTATTTAAAACGAGAACTAATATTTTGATATAATATTTCAAATTAATGTGATGGAGTATTGGTGTTGAAGCAAAAAGAGATAATAGTTACGATAGAAAAACTTTTTGCTATTTGCGATGAGCTTAAGGGCGAAATCAACCAAAACAAAACCACGGTTGATAGCCTTATGACATCGGTTTTAAAAGAGGCATTTGAGAAATGATTGAAATTAAGCCTATTCCTGATTTGCCACCACAAATTATTGAAGCATCAGAAAATAAAAGATTGGCGATATTTATTGGTGCAGGCTTGTCTCGCTTTGTGGGATGCAGTAGTTGGTCTAAACTAGCAGACAATTTACTAGACAAGTGTGAATCTGAAGGGTTAATAAATAATTTTGAGAGAACCGTTCTTTCTCAAAATGGAGATTTTAAAAAAACAATAACCATCTGTAATCGTTTACTAGAAAATGATGATAGATTTTTAGATGAGATGAAAGCATCTCTCAATGATGACAATGTGGGTAGGCCAAATGTTGATCTTTCTGTTTATCATGCCCTCCTTAGTTTAAATGGTTTATTTATAACCACTAATGCTGATAGGCATATAGATCAAATTTTTTCACCAGAAAACATCTTGATAAATGGTTTTAACACAAGTACAACTATAGACAATAATCATTTATATAAAATTCATGGTTCTATTACAGATTCTGATAGTTTGATTTTTACAGTGGAAGGTTATTTAAAAAGATATACTGACCCAGAGTACGGAAAATTTTTGGAAGCAATATTTATGAAATATACAGTTTTATTTTTGGGATATGGTTTGTCCGAATTTGAACTAATGGATTATCTATTTACCTCAATATCTCCAACAGAGAATAAACATTTCTTTTTAAAAGATTATTTTACTCACGAACAAAGAATATGCATGTTTGACCAACTTTATTTTGATGACCTAGGAATAAATTTAATTCCATATTCTAAAGATACCCGCGGTTTTAAACAGCTCCCTGCCATACTTGAATCATGGGTTGATGAAATAAAATCTAAATCACTAGTTCCAGTTGTAATTTATGAAGATATAACAGATGCTCTGGAGCGTCCAGATGAGTAAAATCAGTGCCGTAATACAAAAAATG
This sequence comes from Sulfurovum sp. UBA7648, assembly GCA_002483605.1. Taxonomy (GTDB): domain Bacteria; phylum Campylobacterota; class Campylobacteria; order Campylobacterales; family Sulfurovaceae; genus BN30871. The sequence continues at coordinate 88,424 of DLIG01000007.1, read as the reverse complement.
CAAAATGATATTGAGTACAGAACATATTTCTTCAAAAATGCACCAAAATACCAAAAGCTGTATTTATGGCTGAAGCCTTTGGATGATAAAGGTTATTTTTCTCCAGAGCATAATCCAAAGCCTCAGGAAGATCCCAAAAATAAAGGTTATTTTAAAATACCTCATTGGCAAGTACTTGACTTTTTGGAAGAAGTAGCAATACAAAATAAACAAGAAAATAAAAGAGAAATTACAGAATTACTACTATATATTGTAAATTCGGTGACAAACTATAGGGATGTTGATGGGCATAAAATTGACAACTATAGAACCGATTGGTATATGATTAAGATTCTTTTTCATTTGCCACCAGACAATATCACTGCAGATCATATTGATTTTATTGGAACATCAATAAGAGAATCTAAATTTGGCAGCGGATTGTTTGATAGTGGTATTGGAGAAACGGTATTGCCCGTTTTGATTGAAAATAAGATGAAAGAGCATTTACTGCATTTATTACATATATTATTTGAATACAAAAAAAGTCAAGATAGTTTTAAAATAAAAGAAAGATTACCTATTATCGAGAAGTATTGGCTTTATGAAATAACTAAAAACTATTCAAAACCCATTGCTGGCATTGTAGGTTTAGATGGCATCAAGATATTTTTAAAAATAATGATTGACATACTTTCCTATGATCACGGTGCATTCAATATCATTTGGGTATCAACAATTGAAGAAAATAAGCAGAATAGTTTTCCTGATAGATATGATAATCAAATAGTTTCTTTTGTGCGAGACATGCTAGAAGAAAACTCTCCAAATGGGTTAAATGAAGTAGTGAAAGACCTGATAGCTGAAGATCATCCAATATTCAAAAGATTGGCACTTCATACATTAAATTATCATTATGAAGCACTTAAAAGTATATTTTGGGTATGGTTTAAAAGTGATGACAATATATTGGGCAATATGGTCAAGCATGAACTATACAAATTGCTTGATGATAGAATAGCTCTTTTTTCTGATGATGAAATTGATACTGTAATAGGTTGGGTTGAAAGCCTTGATTATAGTGAATATTATAAAGATCGAACATCTAAGCAGATTGAAATCATTACTGCGTATAGAAAAAAAGAATGGCTTTTAACAATTAAGGATTATTCATTAAAAGCTAATGAGTTATATAAAATATATAATGAACTAGCACCTGAAGAGATCGAGCATCCAGGATATGATTATTGGAACGGCGGTGTTAGAAGACTTGATAAAAGTCCATTGAAACCTGATGAAAACTTATGTGAAAAGAGTACAGAAGAAACAAAGGTATATATAAATAGTTTTGATCCTGATAAGGTAGAAAAAGATCCCTTAATTAATAAAGAAGATTGGATTGAAGGACTTGCAGGAGAATTGGGAAGCTGTATTCAAAATAATCCACAGAAATATGTTTCAACACTAGAAAAATTCTTTGATTTAGATCTTGTATATTTTTATTATATTTTTGATGGTCTTGAAAGAGCTTGGAAAGATAAACGAAAGTTTGATTGGGAAAAAGTTTTTGATTGTATTGATTCCGTGCTGAGTGAAGAAGTTTTACATTCAGATGAAAAATATGCAATATGGGTTAAAGGAAAGGTTTCTGAACTGATTCATGCTGGTACAGCAAGTGATGAGAATGCTTTTGAAAAAGAACATTTGATAAGAGCTAAAAAAATATTATTAAACCTTTTAAATAACCCAGAGGAAGATGAAGTCTCTCTTGATAATCTATTGTCATATAGCTTAAATGCAACAAATGGTAAAGTCCTCCATGCACTAATGAACTATGCTCTGAGATTCGGTAGGTTGAATAGCGATAAAGATGTAAAATGGGAAGATGATATTAAAAACTTTTTCAACAAACAACTTGATATTCAGAACAATTACTCTTTATATATTTTTAACATTTTAGGAGAGTATCTTCCAAACTTCAGATTTTTAGACAGAAAATGGGTAAATGATAATATGAAAAAATTTTTTCCAATGGATAATAATCAGCTATGGGAAGCATCTTTCATGGGCTATATGTTTTCTTCGACTATGGTATATCAAAAAGATTATGAGTTTTTTATAGAAAGAAATGACTTTGAAAAAGCACTGAGTTATGGATTTCACGATGAGCATATCAAAGAAAAGGTTCTTCAGTTTATTGTTGTTGCATACTTTAACAATTTTGATAAAGAAATAATTTTTAAAGTTTTATCTCAAAAAGATTTAGAAAATAATTTACAAATAATTCGCTTTATATGGCATTTGTATAGGGATGATTTCTCTGGAAAAGCTGAATTTGTATATAAAATATGGGAAACTATATATAATTTATATAAAGATGATCAAAGCGATGCAATACAAGATATTTTTTCTACATTATCAAAGTGGTTTGTATTTATTGAAAAGATTGATGAAACTAATGTAGATTGGTTGAAAACAAGTGCTCAATTTACGGAAAGAAATTATAACTCATATTTTGTTATTGAAGAACTATTGAGACTTGTTGATCATAATGCAAAATATGCGGGTGAAATATATCTTGAAATGTTGAATAACGATGTCTTTCCCATATACAAAGAGGAATATATTGTTTTAATAGTGGAAAGATTGTTCCAATTGGAAGAATTTGAAAGCGCAAGAACAATTTGTAATAAATATGCTGCGAATGGTATTTACTTTTTAAATGAAATTATTAAAAAATACAACTTTTGATAAATCTATAATTTTAAGGAAAGAAAGATGCTTACAAATATGGTTTTAAATGCACTTCAGCAGGCAATGCCAGCATTTATTGTTTTTCTGATATTTGCTTTGGTTGTTGGTTTTTTCAAAAGTCCTTTTATGAAGGGTAAAATAGGCGAGTGGATCGTTAATTTATCCAATGCAGTAATGCTGGATAAAAATACATACATCCCTATCAAAAATATTACTCTAAAGTTAGACGATGGCTCCACAACGCAGATAGACCATATTTTGGTATCTAAATACGGAGTATTTATCATCGAAACAAAAAATATGAAAGGTTGGATTTTTGGAGGCGAACACCAAAAAGAGTGGACACAACAAATATTTAAACAAAAGCATAAATTTCAAAATCCTTTACATCAAAATCATCGTCATGTAAAAGCACTTGAGGAAGTGTTGGAATTACCTTTTTCTAAATTTGTATCAGTTGTTGTGTTCGCAGGAGAGTGTACTTTTAAGACACAGATGCCACAAAATGTTTTTGGCGGAGCATCTTATAACAGGTATATTAAATCTTTCAAGCAAGAAATTTTGTCATATATTCAGATAGAGGAAGTTATCAATAGGCTTCAAAATAGCAGTTTAGAAATAAGTTTTAAAACAGACAGAATGCATGTCAAAAATTTAAAACAGCGCAAACAAACAGAAGCTTTTAAAAATACTACAGTGTGCAGTAGATGTGGCAGTGCCATGGTATTGCGTAAAAATAGGCAAAATGGAGAAGAATTTTACGGATGCAGCAATTATCCAAGATGTAAAAACATAATGAGTAAAAAATAATTTATCTCTCATTTGGCTCACATCTAGAACGAAGATAAATACTTAATCCCCAAATGCTATAATTACATCAAAAAGCGAGAATCATTTGAATATAAAACCTGACTGCATAGTGTGCCTGCTAAATCAAGCACTAAAAGTGACAAAACTGCTTGAACTCGATGATATCACAAGCAAAAAGGTGTTGGATAGAACAGCGCAAATATTAACTGAACATGATTTTTCATATACTCCGCCGCAAATAGCCAAAGATATCTATGAAGCTATATCTGAGATCACCGAAGATGAAGATCCGGTTTTACGTGCCAAAGAGCGCGCAACAGCAGAAGCACTAAAGGTAGATACATCTTTTGTAAGATCTATCAAAGATGCCATAAAGATGTCAGTCATTGGCAACGTCATAGATTTTGGCGCGCAAAAGCAATTTGAACTAAGCGAGATGATCAAACATCATTTTGAAAAGGAATTTTCAATCGATGATTTTGCTGCATTTGAGAGAGAGTTAAAAGAGGCAAAAGAGATAGTAATACTTGGCGACAACACCGGAGAGCATATCTTTGACAAGCTGCTTATAGAAACTATCAAAAAAGAGTACGATGTCAAGGTGCATTATTTTGTCAGAACCAAGCCCATCATCAATGATGTAACACCAAAAGAAGCACAGATACTAAGCAATTGTGCAGATATCATAGATACTGGCATAGAAACTCCGGGTTTCGAGCCACACAAGGCCAATGACATCTCTAAAGAGATATTTGAACGTGCCGATATCATTATCTCAAAAGGCATGGGAAATTTCGAAAGCTTGTATCAAGTGGCCAAGAGACCTATATACTACCTGTTTATCGTAAAATGCAATGTCGTAGCCGATGCTATAGGCAAAGATATAAAATCGATGATATTTAAAAGAGGATAGATACAGATTAATAATCTAAAAATTGAACTGAAAAAATTTTAAAATGAGAGTGCAAATATTAATTTGTAGTTTGAAATCTGTTCTTTTAAACATATTAGAGCCATAAAAACAATGACAACAAAACACCGCCTACGCTGAAACAACATCAGTATAAGCGGCTAAACTCAATTTGGATTTGAAAAAAATGGCATGAGATTTTATCTTCATAATTGATACTCAATATAAACGATTAAAGGCCTCTTGGTATCCCAAAACAAGTTTGAGATGACCATGATAGCAGACCACTTTGGCATTATCTATAGTGATGTCTGCGGTCTTTATCTGCGATAATACCTTCCGCCATAATATCTATGCCCTCTAAAGTGATAAGCTCCATTACGCCAAACACCGCCGTAATAGTATCTGCCTCTATAATAATAAAAAGGTCTATCTCGATATCTAGGATAATTGAAAACCTCTTCTCTTATGCGAGGCCGATATCCATCATATCTATGATGGTAACGCCCCCCATAATATCTTTGACCTCGGTAGTAATAATATCCATTACGCCATTCACCGCCATAATAGTATCTCCCATTGTGAAAATAGTATGGTCTATCATGAAATCTAGGATGATCATATATGCCACCAGGAGGCGGCGGTGCAGCCATCACTTCAGTTGCACCCACACCAAAAAACAACATACCCGACATCATCGCGATTGCGCCTAAATGCCTAATTTTATTTTGATTCATACTAAGCTCCTTTAATGAATAGTTTATAGTATTATCTAACAGTGGAATTATTGTGTAATATTATAAAGAAAGATTTGATATTTAGATAAAAAAGAGTTTGGTACAAAAGCAGTATGCGGCTTGCTATTATTAAATATTTCAGCTATACTGCGTGTATTGAAAGATGATTTAGAGTTTCATCTTTGGTTTGTTTTATTTTTGTGACCTTTCGTTAACAGTACTACCACCTTAAAAGAATACTCTCCAATTTATATTTTCAGTCGCTTCAACATGAAGTGTATTAAAACAAAAGGAATTGCAATGGCAAATCAAATGAATGGAACCGTTAAATGGTTTAATAGCGAAAAAGGTTTTGGATTTATCCAGCCAGAAGACGGAAGCAAAGATGTATTTGTACATTATCGTCAAGTAAATAACACAGGCTATGGCCGTGTAGAATTAGCAGAAAATCAAAAAGTTTCTTTCACTATCGGACAAGGCCAAAAAGGCCCACAAGCTGAAAACGTAACTATTTTGTAGTTTTTCAGCGATCCTGCACTTCACCCATCTCCAAAGAGATGGGAACAAATCTCTTATAATTTTAATCTTATTATTTCAATAAACTGCATTATTTTATTCAATTTTTAGTATCAAAAATGATTTTAAATAATATAATACCTATATATATCCATCAAAAGGATCATCATGAAAGTTTTACTCACTGGTGCAAACGGATACATAGGCAGAAGACTAAAAAAACATTTAATGACACAAGATATTGATCTTAGATTATTGGTCAGAAATCCAAAAACCATAGAAAATTATCCACAAAGAAAAATAGAAGTTTATAAGGGTGATACCTTTGATATTGGTTCTCTTGAAAAAGCTTTTGAGGGCGTTGATGTGGCTTATTACCTTATCCATTCATTAGAGAGCAAAAATTACAGAGAATTAGACAAACAAAGTGCAAAAAATTTTCTGGATGCTGCTATCAAGCAACGTGTAAAACGCATAATATATCTAGGAGGGCTAGGTGTAAAAGAGAGTGCAAGCACTCATCTATTGAGCCGTATAGAAACAGGTGAAATACTTTTTAGCAGGCCAAAAGAGATTCAGACCATATGGATAAGGGCCGGTGTTATCATAGGCTCTGGAAGTACTAGTTTTGAGATCATTAGGCATCTCATAGAAAAGCTCCCCGTTATGGTAACGCCAAAATGGGTGAATACCTTGGCCCAGCCAATAGCTGTGGATGATGTTATAGATTACTTAGATTATTCTAAGGACCTAGAACACCAAAAAAATCTCATTGTAGATATTGGAAGTCAAAAGATGACGTACAAAGAGATGATGCTAGAGGCCAGTGAGGTCTTAGGGCTGCGACGCTGGATATTTCCGCTGCCTATATTGACGATCAAACTCTCGTCATATTGGCTCAATTTATTTACCCCCGTACCGTATACCGTGGCAAGATCACTTATAGAGGGCTTGTCATCCGAAGTAGTAGTGCAAAATGATAATGCCAGCAAGTACTACCCTCAAATTAAACCCATAAGTTTTAAAGAGAGCGTCAGAAGAGCTATAGTACAAATGGAGGAAAATCAAGTAGTTAGCAGATGGAGTGATGCAGGAGGAAGGCATGGGCATCTAGAAGAAAATTATATAAATGAATTTGCCAGATCTGTACTAATGGATAGACAAAAGGTTTCAATTCAAGGGATCAGCTCCGATATTGTATATAAGACTTTTTGTTCAATCGGCGGCAAGCACGGCTGGTTTCGCTATAATTGGCTTTGGAAAATACGAGGTTTTATAGATAAATTGCTTGGCGGAGCAGGGCTCAATAGGGGCAGAAGAGACAAAAAGGCTCTTAGAATTGGTGAAAGTGTTGATTTTTGGATAGTTGAAGATCTGATACCAAATAAGAGACTTTTGCTGTATGCGCAGATGAAAGTTCCCGGCAAGGCTTGGCTTGAGTTTTTAATAAAGGATAATGAGCTGATACAGAGCGCATATTTTTTACCCAGAGGGATCTTAGGGCGATTGTATTGGTATGTTATGATGCCGATACATTTTTTGATTTTTAGAGATATGGCACATGCAATCATAGAGAGATCTAAAAAATATAAAGCAAGCTCAATATGATGATACCATCATTCCATGCCAAAGCATGGAATGTAAGTTATTTCATTGGAGTTTGCATTCGTTCAGTTTGATGTTTTTGAAACTCCTCAGGCGATATCTTGCCGTTTTTGTCTGCATCAATATCTGCAAATGTCGGGGCATTATCTGCATTTTGCATCATTCTGCCTTCTTTGGCATGTTGTGCCATAAGCTTATTATGTGCTTCTTGAAGCTCACTTTCTGTGATATGCCCATCATTGTTTAGATCAAATTCACCAAATGTATGCATATTCATCATGGAGTATCTTTTTGGCGTACCCATTGTGCTATTATTTGTGCCCATCATACCACTCTTGTTGCTTTTACACATAGTTTGCATACGCATTGTTTGATGTTCTTTAAACTCTTCAGGCGATATTTTACCATCTTTGTTTGCATCAATATCGGTAAACGATGGAGCATTAGCCATATTTTTCATCATTCTGCCTTCTTTTGCGTATTTTTCCATACGCTTCGCACGTGCTTCTTTTAATTCGCTTTCAGTGATGTATCCATCACCATTAAGATCAAAGTCGCCAAATGTAGGCATTTTCATCATATTTTTGCCTCCCATCATCATGCACTTATTTCCGCATCCACACATGGATCTCATGTGTTTCATATGCATTTCTTGGTGCTTTTGAAATTCGGAAGGCGATATCATCCCATTCTTGTCTGTATCAATATCGGCAAATGTAGGCATTTTCATACAATTATTTCCCATTGCCATTGCAGCACAAGTAAAAACTGCTATCACAGTTACTTTTTTCATCATTTATCCTTTTGTGTTGAGATTGCCTATGTTTTAAGCTTAGATAATATTACCTAATTACCATATCAAATGTAAGTGTATTATTTGTGTAAAAGTTTTTTTATTATTAAAATTATTTTATTGGTTGCAAAAAATAATTAAAAAGATCGCTGTGCTGTTTTTAATATCATTTTTTATACAATAGGGTTATGTTTATATTATTTGCAGCCTGCACGGTAACTTCAAAAAAATACAAAAAGAGAAGCAAATGAGTTTTTTTAGATCGCTTTTGCTTCTCGTGTCTATAACCTGTTTTTTAATTGCCAATGATGACAGGCCACCTATAGATCATGATTTTCTTGCCAAAAAAGATGTACAGTCTTTTATAGATATGATGGTCAAAAAACACAATTTCCAACGAAGCTATATAGAATCTGTTTTGAAAAATACAAAGCTAGACCGCGATACATTAAATCGATATACCGGACGCTACAAAGTAGGGACCACCAATGGTCCTTGGGAGCGCTATAAAGCGCATGTCCTTGATCCGATCACTCTCAAAAAAGCAAAAGAATTTAAAAATAAGTATGCCGATACACTTGCTCGAGCGAGCAATGAATTTGACGTACCGGCAGAATATATAGTAGGTTTTATAGGTGTTGAGAGCAAGTTTGGGGAGTATACCGGAGATTACCGTATCTTGGATGCACTTGCGACTCTGGCTTTTCATCCAAATCGTATGCAAAAATTTTTTAAAAATGAGTTTAAACATCTTTTTTTGATGTCAAGAGAGCAGGGCTATGATATCTCTGAGCTGCAAGGCTCATTTGCAGGAGCTATGGGATGCGTGCAGCAAGTTCCTTCTATATATAGAACATATGGCATGGACTATAATAATGATGGCGTTAAAAATCCATGGGACTTAGAAGACTGCATAGGGATAATAGCAAGATTTATGCGTCAAAACGGTTGGCGCAACGGTTTGAGCGCAGCAGTAAAAACCAACTTTACAGGCAAACGTTATCAGGGCATCAGAGCTACTCATAAATATACATATCCAGTGCAAAAACTCAACAGACAGGGTATTTACCCCATAGAGCCGTTTGGGGAACCAAATGCCTATTTACTATTGACGCGTAACGATACTCATGATGACCTTTGGATGGGAGGAAGAAACTTTCGCGTACTAACACGTTACAATAATGCTGCAACATATGGTATGGCGATCCATCTCATAGCTGAGTCGGTTAAGTAGTTGATGATTTAGCGATAATATAATGATATTTGTACAGCCAAACATTACTTTAAATATTTAGCATCATGAGATATGTTTCTAGCTCTTGATATTCTTGGGCTATTATTTTCATAGTATGAAGCATTTTGTCTTTATCTACTTGCGGATTTTCACGTTGAAATTTTTCTTGCCAATCAATGCTTTCTTTGAGTTCTTTTTTGGATGTTTGCACATATTCTAGAGCGTCTGTATGCATTTTCTTATCAAGATATTTTTCTATATCCATTGCATAAAATAGCTGTGCATATCGCTCGTGTTCTGAACTGAATCTAAAATCTTCTGCGATATTGTGTATGATCTCTTGTATTCTTAGATTATCTATTTCTATTCTCATATAAGGGCTCCTTGTTGGCGATATTTTACAATATTAATTGCAAAAAAAGCCTAAGGAGATTAAAATATTTAAATATATTATCGTTTATCTGTTTTAGTGTTAATGGTTATTTTTTTTGGTAAACTATAATATCACAAAATAGAAATTTTTTAAATGTAAAGTGAGACAAAATGAAAACAGTTAAAATAGTAGGGATAATATTGATCATTGGCGGCATCCTAGGAGTGGTATTTGGCGGTTTTAGTTATACCAAAAAAACACAAGAGATCAAGATGGGTCCAATGGAAATGACGATAAAAGACAAGCAGACAGTTGATATTCCCATGTGGGCAAGTATAAGCGTAATGGTACTTGGAGGAGCTCTGCTTTTTTTAGGAAGCAAGAAAAACTAATTATATTCCTGTCGATGATAAAATGCCATAGGCAAAATGCCTATGGATATTAATTTTAATAACGGTCTCTACGATCACGGCGATGATGACGTTTTTTAGGATGATGATGGTAGTAGTTGCGATAATAATGTCCGCCGCGATATTTGCGGCCTTTGTAATGGTAATATCCGTCACGATAGTACCCACCGTAATAATATCTGCCACCGTAATAATAGTAAGGTCTATCATAATATCTTGGATGGTCATATGCACCCAAAATTGCTGCAGTAGCTACACCCGCAACTGCACCCGTGGCAAATGCTTGTTCTGTACGCGTGCACCCTGATAGCAACAACATACCGGAAAGAATACCGATTACACCAAAATGTTTCATTTGTATTGTACCCATTATTTCTCCTTTTAAAATAATAATATCATACTATAGCACAATTATTTAAAAATTATATATATTTTTTTAAATATTTTTGTATTATAAATAGTAATAATTTATTGTTTATAAATAAAATAAATGTCATTTTGCAATATTATGTTTTTTACAATACTAAAACAAGCTATAATAGTCAATCGATTTACACATAAGACCATTAAAGGATATAAGATAGATATTGCATATTTAATAATTGCGGTTTGTTTGATAGGAGCAGCTGTATTGATATGGCAATTGCTCAAAGTTCGCCGTGCATATCATTTGCTTGAGGTGGAGCATACTGCTTTAAAGGTGCGCTTTGATGAAAATATACGCTCATACGAAGAAAAGATAAATTTACTCGATGATACAAAATCTCAAATGAAACTAGAATTTGCTCACTTGGCATCAAAGATCTTTGAACAAAAAACAAAAACATTTGATGAGACACACAAACAAGGGCTTGATATGCTGCTAAAGCCTTTCCGAGAACAGATAAATGAATTTGCCATTCAAAGCAGGGAGCAATTCGTGCATGATGCCAAAGAGAGACAAAGCCTCAAAGACGAATTGTTCAGGCTTAAATTGCTTAATGAACGGCTCAGTCAGGATGCTATCAATCTAACCCAAGCACTTAAAGGTGAAAATAAAACCCAGGGAAACTGGGGTGAGATTGTCTTGGAGCGGATACTTGAAGAATCAGGTTTGAGAGAAGGCCATGAATATGAGATCCAAAATACCTTAAGCGACGAATACGGCAAAAGATTCCGTCCAGATGTCATAGTGCATCTGCCCCAGAATAAAGACATCATCATTGACTCAAAAGTCTCCCTGGTAGCCTATGATGCTTTTATACGTGCAGAAAGTGATGAAAAGAGAGATAGTGCACTCAAGCAGCATCTTTTGTCTATCAGGACGCATATAAAAGGTCTTAGCAGCAAACGATATGAGCAGTTAAATGGTGTAAAAACACTTGATTTTGTGTTATTGTTTATGCCTATTGAGGGCGCGTTCTTGTTGGCCCTTGAGCAAGATAATAGTTTTTTTAAAATGGCTTATGAACAAAACATAGTAGTAGTTTCTCCATCAACTTTGCTAGTAACACTTCGTACAATTGAGCATATTTGGCGAAGTGAATATCAAGAACGTAACGCGAAAGAGATTGCTGCATCTGCTGAGGCATTGTATGAAAAGTTAGTTGCATTTGTAGAGGATATGGAAAAGATAGGCGAACAGATAGGCCGTACACAAAAAAGTTTCGATGGGGCTATGAATAAACTCGCCACAGGCAAAGGAAACCTTATAAGGCGGGCTGAGGGCATGAGAAAACTTGGCTTAAAGCCAAAAAAAACTTTGCCATCATCAATAGCACCAAACAAAGATGAGTATATAATAGATGATGAAAGCTATGAGATAAACAAGGAGTAAGCGATGTTCAAAGCAAATGCAAAGTTTTTGATGGCCGTTGTAGCAGTAATGTTTATTGCAGGATGTTCAAATGATGATTCTGCAAAATCCAAAGATGATCCGGTGATCTTGAATGATAGTACCTTTAAATCACAAGATCTTTTAGCTAAGGTATATGATCCTTGTCAAATGCTGGAGGCAAAAGATATAGAAGAGATATTTCCCGGCGCAAATATAAAAATAACTACCCATGACATTGTGCCTGTAAATCCCCTTGGAGCAAGAAGATGCTTTTGGGATGCAAGCGGTGATGATATGAAATTTGTTCAGCTTACTATCTCGTCTGATGCCGAGGCTAAAGTAATGGCAGTAGATAATCAGTTTGAAAATAATAGAAAATTTACAGCAAATGCCAAATCAATATCCGGTATTGGTGATGAGGCATATTATGGCGGAAGCGGTCTTAAAGCAGGTGCCGGGCTTCATGTATTGCTAAAAAGTAAAGGGGTATTGCTAGGTATCCAAGTGGGGCTTGGTTTTGGAAATAAAGATGAGCAAAAACATATTGAGATCGAAAAATCTCTGGCCCATAAAGTAATCCAAAGATTATAATCTTTGGATGAAAAAAGATAATAAGAATAAATTCCTATATCTATATAATTTTATCTTTGGATAGGCGCTATTTTGCTGCCTTCTATTGCTATACTAGCCATTAATCCGGCTTCATCAAATACAAATGCAACAGCATCTCGCTCAAAGCTGACAGTGCTAAGATCTTTGCTGGCTCCCCATACGGCTACATTTAAACTGCCGTCTGCACCTATTGTCCAACCATTACTCTTCAAAAATGAATCTAGGGCTCTATCGGAAACGAATGCAATGATCATAGAGCGTTTTTGCAATCCAAATTGCCATCCAAATGAACCTGTTGTAAGGCTATAGTATCCTTGGTTTGCTCCGTTGTAACGCAATACTCCTTCTCCATATTCTCCTCCAACAAAAAAACCGGCTTTGTAGATATTAGGAAATACTATATACCCTTTTACTTTATTCAAAAAAGCTTCTCCGCCTTCAACATTTTTATAAAACTTTTGAACTGCAATATCGGCTTGAGCATTGATAATGGCAGCGTCTTCAGCCATGACAGATGAGTTAAACGTTATAAATAGCATGCTTAAAGCCATAAGAATTTTTTTCATGAGTGTCCTTTGATTTGTATGATAAATTATTTTACCTTGTAAAGGTGAATAAATAGTGAATAAAATAGATATTTTTGTATGATTATTCCGCCAAAAAGGCGAAAGTGAAATTAGATTTTGCTTTGTACGAATGCGTCCATAGTGTTTACTATCTCTTCTATGGTACCTTCGCCGTCAATGACTTTGTGCAAGTCTTTTGCGCTGTAAAATTCTTGAATTTCTGGCAGCGGATCAGTATATACTTTCATACGATTGTAAAATACTTCTACGTTGTCATCGTCTCTGACTACTTCTGATTCCGCTGCGCGGCCAAGTATGCGAAGTTTGGCAGTTTCTTCGCTTACTCTTACTTCCATAACGCTCACAAGCTGTACGCTCTCTTCATTGGCTAGGTATTTGTCAAGTTCTATCATTTGTTCGGTGCTTCTAGGATAGCCATCGATAACGATCACGTCAGTAGGAGCATTTTTGATAGCTTCAACGATAGTCTCGATAACTATAGCGATAGGTACCAAATTGCCTTTGCTTACATAACTGTCAATAGTTTTGCCTCTATCGCTGCCGCTGGCTATCTCTGCTCTGAACATGTCACCTGTAGAGTAGTGGGTGATATTTTCGTGTCTAGCTGCAATTTGTTGAGCATCTGTAGTTTTACCGCTTCCTGGTGCCCCAATGATCAAAAATAGTTTTTTCATGTCGTATTCCCTTTTTATTTGTTTATTTTTCTTATGCGAATTGCAAGTTCATCAAGCTGTTTCTCATCCACTTCATTCGGAGCCTGTGTGAGCAAGCATTGGGCTCTTTGTGTTTTTGGGAATGCTATAACGTCGCGGATACTAGTAGCTCCGGTCATAAGCATGATCAGTCTATCAAGACCCAAAGCAAATCCGCCGTGCGGAGGAGCACCAAACTTTAGAGCATCAAGCAAGAAGCCAAATTTTTCATTTGCTTCTTCTTCTTGGATGCCAAGTATGTTAAAGATTTGCTGTTGGATATCTTCTTTGTGAATACGTATAGATCCGCCGCCAATCTCGTATCCGTTTAGGACTATGTCATAAGCAATGGATTCAAGATCTTCTACATCATCATATCCGATTTTGCCGTCTTTATCAAGTTTAGGCATAGTGAATGGATGGTGCAAAGCTTTTGTATGGCCTTCTTCAACCTCAAACATAGGGAAATCAACAACCCACAAAAATTCAAATACACCTTCAGGGATGATATTCATCTCATTGGCCAAGAATATTCTAAATCTGCCCATATAATCCCATACTAGTTTCTTCTCTCCGGCTCCGAAAAATACTACATCGCCTAGTGCAAGACCACATCTCTCTATGATAGCATTAAGATCATCGTCTGTAAAGAATTTAGCCAAAGGTCCTTTGAGGCCGTCTTCTTTCATTTGGAAATAACCAAGTCCCCCGGCACCAAATTGGCGTACAAAATCTTCAAAACCTTTCATTTGGCGTTTTGAGAATATATTGTCTCCGTTTGGTACTTTTAATGCTTTAATTCTATTTTTCTTGGTATCTTTTGCTATATTTGCAAAGATCTCATTATCACATCTAGCAAAGATATCTATCATATCTGCCATTTCAAGCCCATAGCGTAGATCAGGTTTATCTGAGCCGTATTTTTCCATAGCTTCATTATAAGTTATTCGTTTGAATGTCGAAGGCACATCAAAACCGCACCCAGTAAAAATATTATGAATCAGATTTTCTGCGATGCCTATAACATCTTCTTGGTTGCAGAAGCTCATCTCAACGTCTATTTGTGTAAATTCAGGTTGACGGTCTGCTCTAAGGTCTTCGTCGCGAAAACATTTTGCTATTTGGAAATATCTATCAAATCCTGCCACCATAAGCAGTTGTTTAAATAATTGAGGGGATTGCGGAAGAGCATAAAACTCTCCATTGTGTACACGGCTTGGCACTAGATAATCTCTAGCGCCTTCTGGAGTTGATTTGGTAAGTATAGGTGTTTCTACCTCCATAAATCCAAGAGAATCAAGCGTATTTCTAGCTGCAATTGTAGCCTTGCTGCGAAGCTTGAATGTGTGGTGTGATTTTGGAGTTCTTAGATCAAGATAGCGATATTTAAGCCTGATCTCTTCATTTACCTTGGTATCTCCAAGCTCGAAAGGCATAGTCAAAGAGCGGTTCTCTATAATAATGTTAGTGGCTACTATTTCAACTTTACCTGTTTTGAGATTTGGATTTTCAAGCCCTTCGCCTCTAGCTCTAACGATTCCTGTCACGATAAGAACGAATTGATCTCTCACTTCTTCAGCAATTTTGTGGGCAGCTATGTTGTCTGCAGGATCGCAAACAATTTGTACTACTTCGTCATTATCCCTAAGATCAATGAATATTACTCCGCCATGATCTCTTCTGCTGGCTACCCAACCGGCTAGAGTGACGCTTTGTCCTATATGTTCGGTGCCAATTGTGGCACAATAATGTGTTCTCACACGCAATCCTTAACGCAATATTTTGGACGCGATTATACCTAAAGTTTTATTAAGGTTACGATTTTTAGAGTGTTTATATATTTTGTTTTTTTCAGCAAAGATAATCTAATTTTCACGGTTTATTTAATGGCGGATATTATAATGAATAGACAAGCTAGCCGCAAATGGATTATAATGTAATAATATGACATAATGAAATAAAATAACTACTTTAATTCCTTTTATGGTATTCTATCATTATTGGCATGCCAAGCAAATACCTCAATTTTTGAGAGCATTGAGTGTAATGAATTGGAGTAAAAAGCCAAAGGATTACTTATGTGTAATTTTAGACTAACAATAAAACAATAGGAAATATGTATAAATGCCACAACTTTTAGAAACTATAAAGACTGTCGGTTTTACTATTAAGCCAGATGATCCGGAGATGAAACCGGTCTTTGATTCTATAAAATTATTATTTGAACGTAGAGGTATAAAAGTATTACTTTCAGAGAATTCTGCCGAGATGATAGGCCAAACCGGAGTACCGTTTGATACCATGTGCAAAGAAGCTGATTGCCTGGTCTCTTTGGGCGGTGACGGTACATTGCTGTCGTTGGTGCGAAGAAGTTATAAATACAAAAAACCTGTTTTTGGCATAAATGCAGGCAATTTGGGATTCTTAGCCGATGTGAGTTTGGATAGCGTAGATGAATTTCTAGATGATCTGTTTGCCGGTGAATATAGTATTGATGAGAGGATGATGATAGAAGGATATATTCAAACTTCCAGTGGAAAAAGTATCAATTTTTTTGCATTTAATGATGTCGTGCTGACTCGTCCTACTATATCAAAAATGATCAAGATAAATGCTTCAATTGACGGTAATTGGTTCAATACATACAGAGGTGATGGCCTTATAGTTTCTACACCAACAGGCTCTACAGCGTATAATTTGGCCGTAGGAGGACCTGTTATGTATCCCTTGACCCAAGCATTTATCATGACTCCTATATCGGCCCATTCTCTTACGCAAAGACCATTGATAGTGCCGGTAGATTTTACAATAGAGCTTAGTTCGCCTGATGAGAAGGTCATAGCTCTTATAGACGGACAGGATGATTATGAGATGCAAGCAGGGGATATACTCGTCATAAAAGGCGCAAAAAGAGGCGCCAAGATACTCCATAGCCTGCACAGAAATTATTTTGGAGTACTTAGAGAAAAGCTTCACTGGGGTGACAAACTGTAATGATAGAAAAATTATTACTAAAAGAGCTTGTATCTTTTGAAAATATATCGTTGGATTTTAGTGATGGGTTAGTGGTCTTTACCGGTCCTAGCGGAGCAGGGAAATCTGTGCTTATGGGGGCATTGCTCTCAAATTTTGGATACAGTATGCCAAGCTATGCTTCATTATGCGAGGTATCATTATGTAAGCCGCGCGATATGGAAAATGAACTTTATATGCTTGATGATGAGCTTGTAATAAAATCACTAAAAAAAGACAAAGTACGTCACTATCTAAATGACCAGAATATCCCAAAAAAATCACTAGAAGAAATTTTTTCGCCATATGTGCGATACCTAAGCGTTCGAGACAAGGGCGGATTGGATAGCAAGACACTGCTTAATGTGATCGATAATTCTATATATTCAAGAGATGATGAGTATAAAGATAAATTGACGCTTTTTAAAGAGAAATATTATGAGCTTAAAAATGCACAAAAAGAGCTTGAAGAGATCAGAGCAAAAGAAGCAAAGATCGCCGATTTGATAGAAATGGCAACATTTGAGATCCAAAAAATTGACACTATAGACCCAAAAATAGGAGAGGATGAAGAGTTGCTGGAAGTAAAGCAACAGCTTTCCCGTATAGACAAGCTCAAAGATACATTAAATAGTATGCAGGGCATCTTTGAGTTTGAACATAAAGTATTTGAGCTTTATCGCCTTGCCAATAAGGATAGCTCGCTGTTTAGTGATGCTATCAATCAGCTTAGAATAGATGCACAAGAGATAACAACACTTAGCAGTGAACTTGAAGAGATGGATGTAGAATCGGTACTCAATCGCATAGAAGCTCTTTCGTCTTTGAAAAATCGTTACGGTTCCATAGAAGAGGCAATTGCTTACAGGGATAGAAAAACAGCAGAGCTGCAAGGATATAAACACATAGAAGAAGATAAAAGCGAGTTGGAGTATTTTATATCAGAGCAATCAAAAGTTTTAGATGACATATCAAAAGAGATCTCCACAGCTAGAATGGATGAAATAGAAGCACTTAAAAGCCGCATTGATCCATTGCTCGAACAGTTAAAGCTGCCCAATATTGATCTTCAAATAAGCCCGGTCGAGATGACGGAATCAGGTGTAGATGATATAACTATCAGTCTTGGCAATTCAAAAATATCTACATTAAGCGGAGGGGAATTTAATCGTCTTCGCTTGGCATTATTGGTTGCAAGTACCAGCCATACCTCAAAACAACAAGGCGTAGTAATACTAGATGAGATAGATGCCAATGTGAGCGGAGATGAATCCATAGCAATTGCAGATATACTTGTCGAGCTTGCAAGTGTTTATCAAGTTTTTGCCATATCTCATCAGCCTCATCTTGCCTCAAAAGCAAATCAACATATTTTGGTAACAAAAGATAATAAAAAAAGTCAAGCGGTTATATTGGACAATGAGGGGAGAGTAGAGGAGATAGCACGTATTGTTGGAGGTGAACAAAAGAGTAGTGAAGCACTGAAATTTGCCCGGGCATTGTTATATTAGAAACATATGCTTATCAAGTCATAAAAATTATGCTATAATGCTGCATTCTACTTTTGTATATATAGTAGAAGTGATATTATAAATTACCAAGGATTTACCTTAATGAATACTAATGATGTGGATTGTAGGCGCTTAGCCACTACATATCTCAATGAGTGTCGCGTATGACACTATTACTTACTTACCTCTTTTTGGCACTTTTTGTCTCTTTTGTCTGCTCTATATTAGAAGCAGTACTACTTTCAAGCACAAATTCATACATAGAAACATTATCTAAAGAAACATATGGAGATAGTGTCGATAAGATCAAAGATTTAAAAGCCAATATTGACAGACCGATTTCATCTATCTTGACCCTTAATACATTTGCACACACCATGGGAGCTGCAGGCGTTGGAGCTCAGGCGCAGATACTTTTCGGTGAAGAATGGCAAGCCTTGATAGCTTTTGCTCTTACTCTTCTTATATTGTATACTTCAGAGATCATTCCAAAAACAATAGGTGCATTGTATTGGAAAAAGCTGCTTATTCCGGCTGCCCATTTGATAGATTTTCTAACAAAGATATCGTATCCGTTTGTATGGTTTTCAATGCTTATTACAAATTTTATCTCCAAAAATAAAAAGAAAGATATAGATTTTTCAAGAGATGAGATCATGGCCGTCGTTGCTATGGGGGAAAAAGAAGGTTCGATACGACAAAAAGAGAGTCATTTGATAGAAAATTTGCTTAAATTGAAAAATATTAAGGCAAAAGATATTATGACACCTAGAAGCGTAGTTGTGGCTTTTCCGATGAACACAACCGTAGAAGAAGCCATCGAGGATGACCGTATGTATATACATTCTCGTATCCCAATTTACGATGAAACTATAGATAATATAGTAGGAATAGTTCTTAATCAATCTATACTCGAAGAGAGTGTAGAAGAAAGAGATGGTACTATGTTAAAAGACATATCCATCGAAGCCAATCTTGTTTCTGAAAACATCCCTGTTTTTATGCTTATGGATATGTTTATTAAAAGAAAAACACACCTATTTATAGTCCAAGATTGCTACGGACAAACCGAGGGTGTTGTGACACTCGAGGATGTTCTGGAAGTTATTTTGGGAGTTGAGATAGTTGATGAGATGGATGAAGTAGAAGATATGCAGCTTCTAGCAAAAAATAAAAGCAAAATGCAAAAAGATAAACTTCTATTAGAACAAAAAAGAAGAGCAAAATCACAAAAGTGATCTTGCTTGCTGCAAAAATATAATAACATTTCTCTCGTAGTGACAGCGAGTCATCATCCTGACTCGTTTTGTGAATTCATATAAAATATTTTCCCCGTCATTTCTGCATGAGAATCGTTAAGCAAAAGCAAACTGCTTTGCTTTTGTAGATTTGAAACCGAAAGTGATGTGTTCTGCACCGATGAAGGCATACGAGAATCCGCAACCATTTGTCATCTTAAATTTATTTCAGGATCTAACAATCATACTGTCATCATTTTTTTATCATTTAAATGAACATTTTTACTGCTAATTTATCTAGTAAATATCAAGCTGTTTGATATATAATGTTTGTTGAATAAATAGTTATGTGCTTTAAGGAGTTTTGATGCCATCAGTAAGCGGAAAGAACTTAATATCAGACATTACGGAAAAGGCTGGCAGGAGAATTATCGTTCTTTCTTCTCTGATCATTCTGGTAAAACTGTACAGGGTGAATTTGGAAGACCTGTCAATATTAGGGCTTAGCCTGCCTTCAGAACTTTTTGATGTTGTATCGTTCTGTCTGGTCCTGTATATGGTTTATGTTCTAGTTATTAATTGGGTTGGTGATTTGGCAGCCTATCGTTTGTGGTACTCAAAATCAGAAATATGGTCACAATTCAATACAAACATGAAACTAGATGACAGTTTCATAAAAGGTGGTACGCAATTACTTCGAAAAGTATTTGCCCTTGAAAAAAACGGAGAGTGGACAGACAACTTCAATGATCTGCCAGAAGACCTTCGTAAAGAATATCAAGATTTTAAAATTAACTCTGAGCTGTATATCGAACGGCTTGAAGCAGCTGGCAATAAGTTTAGTGCATTAAGTAAGTTTGCTTCATTCTATATATGGTTCCAAGCATTTCTATTGCCTTTAG
This sequence comes from Sulfurovum sp. UBA7648, assembly GCA_002483605.1. Classification (GTDB taxonomy): domain Bacteria; phylum Campylobacterota; class Campylobacteria; order Campylobacterales; family Sulfurovaceae; genus BN30871. The sequence continues at coordinate 67,933 of DLIG01000007.1, read as the reverse complement.
GTTTTGCAGCTGTTGCAATTTATCTCTTGATCAGATGTGGCAGCTTTATTCCGCCAAGCATAGGGTCTGGTACATAACAAATCAAAGGAGACCAATCAAAAACCCGCAGGCGGTTTTTTGATTGCTCATTTTAAACGCTAACCTCGTTCAATATCTGGAGATATGGAACGAGGGGGGGGGGGAGTATTAAAAAGAAGTTGTCAGCTTAGACAAACTTCTTTTCCCAATAATTCTTCCATACCATTGCAAGTCTTGAACGGTCTGTTCTACTTAGTTTTGGCGGAAGGTTGCTTCTAATATTTCTTTCAATATTTTTAGTAAGCTTCTTGTTTTTCATAATTACATTAAAACCGCCAGAGCCTTGCTGGTGTGCGCCGTATATAGTAAAGGCAGTAATCTTGATACCATTACTTTTTAGTGCTTCGATATTATCTTTAAGAATGGCTTGAAATATTCTGTCTTGATTTGCCGGCAGTTTCCATGTATTGTAAGGGATGCCTAGACTTTTTGTGTAGAGTTTGGCCGTTTGAGGCATGATCTGGTAGCGTCCGTAAGCACCGCTTTTTTTATTTACAGCATGATAGTTACCCGTGACAGATTCTACTTTGACGATCTTTTTGACGATCTTTTCAAATTTTGCTTGATCCATTCCGGCATGTTTTGCTATTTTGCTATAAGCGGCTTGTGCAGTCGTAGTGCTCAAGAATAGTATAGCGAGCAGAGCAAGTACGGGTTTAAACATGATTGTTAGTTTTGATTTGATTGCTGTGATAATAAAAAATGCAGTAGCTAAAAAAACAGTAATTGTATATATTAGTAATTCGATGGTTCTTTCCTCTCTTATTTTCTGATTTCAAAGGATAAAAAATATCCCTTATAAAAATTAAGCAGGAAATTATAGTGTAAAAAACTTATCTAAGCATAAAATATTAAATTTATTTTGATTAAACTAAGGTTGGTTAAAGGTTTTTGGATGTAGCACAAGCTAGAAATTTTGCTTACGCTAAAGCATGAATATCATGATATAAAATACAAAATAAATAACAATGAAAATGAAGTGTTTAGCAAATGGTCTATATAATTATGGGGGCATAAGAAACAGAATGGGTCAATCAAAAATATGTCATAGCAGATGTGTTATATTGTAATAAAAAGATAAAGACTTTAAAATTCAAGAGGTACATAATTACATATTAGATAAAGTGTAAACTATACCCCTTGACTATTTAAGGATATAAATCGGGTTAAACAACAAAGTGTTCACAAAGATTTATAATGTAGCTTTCATTCCAAAAAGATAGCTAGAGATCTTTGCGGAAGCTTGGCTGCTGACCTTATCTAAAAATTGTTCCATTTTGTCTTTTTCTTTCCATTTCGGTTCAGCTACTTTGGATAATTTAACCATCTCTTTTTTTGCTTGCTGTTTGGTGCCTACCATGTCAATCAAGCCCACGCTTTGTGCTCTAGCTGCTGAATAAACGTGAGCATCTGCAAAATTAGCCGCATTTGCAGGATTTAATTTGCGTGCTGATAAAACATCTTTTACAAACATATCATATGTATCTTTTGTCAGAGTTTCAAGTTCTTGTCTCTCTTGCGGTGTCCATTCTCTAGTCATCGTACCTATTTCTTTATAAGTGCCTTGTTTGACTATTTGAGTTTTGATACCTATTTTTTCCATCAAGGGTTCTATGTTTGCCCCCTCCATGATGACCCCGATAGATCCTACCATTCCTCCAGGGTTTGCTATGATCTTGGTAGCATATATGGCACTGTAATAGCCGCCGCTTGCCATCACATCACCGCCGTATGCGATAACAGGTTTGAGCGCTGCTAATTCTTTAATAGCATATGCTATATCAATAGATGGAGCTACGGCACCTCCCGGGGAGTTGATAGAAAACAGCACACCTTTTATCTTTGTGTTGCTTTTAGCTTCCTCTATCTCTTTGATGATGGCATCACTGTTTAATATGGGACCATTCAATTGAATCTCTTGCAAGTTAGCATTGCTAGTCGGCCTTTCTTCTTCCGGCCAAATAACCATAAGCACTATAAGCACAAATAGCATCCCTAAAAAATGAGAACCGATCCATTTTAATATATCACTAATCGTTTTAAACATATTGTTTTCCTCCTATATAAACTTTTGTAGCTTTATGTGTATGCAAAATGGTCCAAAGCGCAATCTCTTTTAGAGAGCTTGGCTTGTCCGGTAATGTTATTACGCATAAATCAGCTAGTTTTCCAGGTGCAATCATACCACAATTTAAGCCAAATATTTTTGCCGGTATGGAGGTAATATTATTTATAAGCTGCATCGATAATTCGTGCAGAGGAATATCATAATGCATCATAAGAGCAGCTCTGAGTTCGCCTATTATATTCAATGACCAGTTTGAGCTTAATCCATCCGTTGCAATACTAAGAGGCGCTTTAATGTTTTCAATTGATAATCTGCCGCATCCTAGCATCCTGTTTGATCTTGGACAATGAGCAATGGAATGTCCTTTGGCTGCAAGCATATCCAGTTCTTCTTTTGTGGCTTGTACGCAATGAACAAAATGAGTAGCCGTATCGTCAAATGCTTTTATAAATTCATCAAGAGTATTTGCAGGTTTTTCAACTCCTAGGAATTTTTTATAGAATTCACAGAACTCTCCTGAAGCAGTTGTGAGCCATTCTCGTTCGCTATGGCTTTCTAGCAGATGAGCTGAAAGCAAGAGTTGGTTTTCTTTGGCATATGATATAGCTTTTTCTACCAATATTTTATGTGTGGAGTAAGCAGAATGCACAGCTACAGCCGGAATAAAAATATCTGAAGTGTATTTTTGAGACATTTTTATTCTTTGCTCAAACGAATCATAATTTGCTTCTACCATATTGTCATTACTGCCTATTATTTCATTAAAATAGACAACTCTTTGAGGTGTTTGTGTACACACTTCAAGATCTATACCGTGACTGCTGACAGCTCCAAAAGTAGTAATACCGCTCGTGAGCATCTCTTTGCATGCTTCTTGCATTGCATTACTGCTGCATGAAGAGGTTTTTGATGTGTTTGCCATAACAGAACCCAACCAAGGAACAAAAGAGCCATATGAAAGAGTAGTTTGATTTGATGAGAATTCTAAATGTACATGCGTATTGATAAATCCCGGATAGATAATAGAATTTGGCGGCGTATGATGCACTGATGCATTGGGATAAAGCTCTAGCAATTTTTCTTTTGTATCAATTGTTTTTATCTTATCGTCAAAGGCAATTGCTTTGTGAGTGATGTATTCTCCATCAATATATATATAATCTGCTTCTAAAATATTCATTATCGTCCTAATAAATGGCTGTTTAATACTATTTTGATACAATCATACTAAAATATTTATAAGAGGTAGTTACAAATGAAAATCACAGTTATACAAGGTCCAAATCTAAATATGTTAGGTGTTCGCGAACAAGGCATTTATGGCAATATGAAATTGGAAAATATCCATAATCAAATGGAGCAGATCGCAAAACAAAACAATATAGAAATAGACTTTTTTCAAAGTAACTTAGAAGGCGAAATCGTAGATCGTATACAAGAGTGCTTAGGGGATAGCGATGGAATTATTATCAATCCTGCAGCATATACTCATACTTCTATTGCTATTAGGGATGCAATTGCAGCAGTAAGTATTCCTACAATTGAAGTGCATTTGTCAAATATTCATCAAAGAGAAGAGTTTAGACATACATCTTTCACAGCTCCTGTGTGTGCAGGCCAAATTATGGGTATGGGGCCATATGGATACCATTTGGCAATGATAGGCATGATGCAAATATTGGGAGAAATAGAAGCTCTTAAACAGGCAAGACAAAAGGCAAAAGCTTCTAAAGAGCAATAAGATACATATCTTATGAATTATATTCTAAAGAATGAAAATGCGATCTATTACGAGTGCGGATATAGCTGTGATAATGCTATCTTTTTAAGGCTCGGAAGTGAAGCATTTTTTATTACTGACGGAAGATATGAGATAGAAGCCAAAGAATATGCTCAAAATACAACTGTTTTAGTAGATAGAGATATCATTAAAGCAGCAAATGAGCTCTTAAAGTCATCAAAGAGCATACAAAAACTCATTTTTGATCCACACGAATGGAGTGTAGCGGATTTTTCCAAACTTTCGGTCGGATATAATGATATATTTCATCAAGACCCGGATTTTTCTCGCAAAAAACGAATTGTCAAAACCGGGCAAGAAATTGACAAACTTTCTCAAGCAGCAAAACTTGGTGCAAATGCTTTTGATAATTTTATTTCAAAAATAGATGTTGACCTAATCGGGCTTGACGAACTGACTCTTACCTATCTTGCCAAAGAACAATTGAGCTACAGCGGTTTGTATGAGCTTAGTTTTGATCCTATAGTTGCTATCAATTCAAATGCTGCAAAACCGCATGCGAGGCCAACAAATGATGTTTTGAAGTATAAAGATCTATTGCTAATAGATGCCGGGCTTAAGTTTGAGAGATACTGCTCTGATAGAACAAGAACTATATGCATCAATGATCAAATGCAAAGCAGCACAAATCAGCAGTTTAATTCTGCAAAATTACAACGTTTATATGATATTGTACGTAATGCTCACGATGAAGCGATATCGCAATTACGCTCCGGAATGAAAGCTTTTGAAATAGACGCTATTGCTAGAGATATTATAACAAGATCAGGGCATGGAGAGTATTTTGTACACTCTACAGGACATGGAGTAGGGCTTGATATTCATGAATTGCCTGTAATATCATCCAAATCAGATGTGATCATTGAAGATGGAATGGTTTTCACGATCGAACCGGGTATTTATTTGCCTGGTGAGTTTGGGGTGCGTATAGAAGATACAGTAGTAATGAAAGACGGCAAAGCGGAGATTTTGGGTGCGTAAAATACAAGTATTGGACAAAGATCACTCTAAGATAACAACACCGCTATATCCATGGCTTAATACATCAAAAACAAAGGGACATAGGGTATTGCTTGGCGTAGGCGGTAATGTGGGCGATGTTGTTAGGCGTTTTGAGCATTTATATTGGTATCTGCGTCGCTCGCCTTTTATAACTATTATTCAAACATCACCCATTTTAAGGAATCCTCCTTTTGGATATATCGATCAGCCAGATTTTTACAATGCACTGATACTCATCAAGACCCATTTGACCCCCAATGCTCTTTTGGATTATATATTGCACGTGGAAAAACTATTTGGAAGAACTAGGAGTTTTAAGAATGCTCCTAGGACTTTGGATATAGATATGATAAAATATGCCAACAAAACTATGGCTACACCAAAGCTTGTCTTGCCGCATCCTTTTTGGATGACAAGAGCTTCTGTGTTGATGCCGTTAAAATGGATGAAAGGAGTTTAGAGATGCGACATGAGACTTTTTTGGGTGGCAGCATAGGTGTACTATATAGACAAATAGTATCAAAATACCCAAATGGTGTAAAGTTTGTTTCTACTCAACTTGTAAGAAATGGAGAAAAGATCAGATACGCAATATCTTTTAAGCAGATTGATAATGAGATCAACACGGCATTTGAAAATGCATTTATTGAAAAAATAGAAGGCCTTGAAGATAAGATAGCTAAACTGGAAAGCTTGGATGACATGGAGTCATTAAACAATTCTTATATCAATACGATAAAAGAAGAGCTTCAAGCAAAGGGTATGGATGCCAAATGGCTAGATCAAATTTCAAAGATCTTGGTCAAAAATAATTTAGATAAAGATCTTATTATGAATTATATTTTCGATGAGCTTGATGATTCGCTAATTTTTTCCAAACAAGATAAGCAGCCTCCAAAGATCATAATGATGACAGGCCCGACTGGGGTAGGCAAAACTACAGCTATCGCAAAAATGGCAAATTACTATAAAGATAAAGTGGATACATCAAAGATGGCATTTATTAATCTTGATCATTATCGTGTCGCAGCCAGCGAACAGTTAAAAAGTTACGCGAATTTAATGGATGTTGAGTATGGAGATGTAGAAGATGCCAGCGAATTTTCCAGAGAACTGGATAGATTTCAAGATAAAGAGTTGATCTTTGTGGATACCGGCGGCATATCTCCTTTTGATATCAATAGATTACTAGAAACAGTTTCATTTATAAGGGGTGCTTCTTCTCATGATCTTTCAATAGTTTTGGTGCTTTGTGCAACTCTTAAAAAAGAAGATTTAATAGCAATGCATGAACACTTTTCATTTTTGAATCCAGATAATATAATAATCACTAAATTTGATGAAACTTCAAGTATCAGCGGACTGGTGGATTTTTTGCGTTCATGCCAAACGTCGTTGTACTTTTTTTCTGCAGGACAAGATATAGTAAAAGATTTGATACCCGCTTCTAGCGATTATTTACTTGACCGTTTAGCTAAAGAGTGGCAAAATATAGAATGTGAGGCTTTATAGTATGAAACCAAAAGTAATGGTTGGCATGAGTGGCGGAATTGACTCTAGCATGGTTGCTATTTTATTGCAGCAAGCAGGCTACGAAGTAGAGGGAGTTTATATGAAACTCCACGATAAAGCAGGGTACCATGAAGCTAATTTTGCAAAAGTTCAAAATGTAGCTGAGCATCTTGGCATCAAAGCGCATTTTGTTGATTTGAGTGAAGATTTTAGAGCAGAAGTTTATGATTATTTTGTGTCAGCATACAAAGATGGATTGACACCAAATCCATGTGTGGCTTGCAACCGTACCATCAAATTTGGCAAAATGATAGAGTTTGCGCAGTCACAAGGTGCCCAATTTGTTGCTACCGGACATTATGTCAGATGCGATGGACGGGCAATTTACGAAGGGGTAGACAAAACCAAAGACCAAAGTTATTTTTTAGCACAAATAGATAAAAGTGTTTTGCCAAAATTATTGTTTCCTTTGGGGGATTGGCTAAAAGAAGATGTCAAACTGCATGCTAAAAAATATGATTTTTTATCTTCCATATCATCTTCAAAAGAGAGCTTGGAGATTTGCTTTGTAGAAGATACGTATATAGATGTATTAAAAGAGCATATGAAAATTGACAGCGATGGAGAAGTGCTAAATACAAAAGGTGAGGTTGTAGGTACTCATAAAGGCTATATGCATTATACTGTAGGCAAACGCAGAGGATTTTTTGTAAATGGCGCGCATGATCCTCATTTTGTGTTAGAGCTAAAACCGGAGACAAATCAAATTATTGTCGGAAAAAAAGAAGAACTTGAAGTAAGTAGCGTTGAATTAAAAGAACTTTCTTTATTTGATAGTGTTGGCGATACGATAGAGTGCCAAGTTAAAGTGCGATATCGCACGCAAGCAGTACCTGCAACTGTAAAAATAAACGGAAACGAAGCTCAAATAATACTTCATGAGAGTGTTTTTGGTGTCGCCAAAGGCCAGGTTGCAGCACTATATGATGGCGAGAAATTGTTAGGCGGCGGAGTTATAGTATAAGCTCAAAACCTCCATTTTATCAATGTTTGGATATAATATAACATCAGGACACCCCTAAAAACCCTAGATACTCATAACATCTCTAGCTTTTTCTTAGGCTAGGCGCTCACTCGAAGGACTAGCCTTAGCTAATTCGAAAGTGAGTAACAACGCATAAGGGAAAGCTAGAGATGCCTATAGGGTGGACTTTTCGAACGCAATCTTTCGCAAGATATTTGTTTAACTTAGCTATAGGGCTAGGTTTTCTCAAATCTCTTGTAAAATCTTACATTCGCAAAACCCATTATGAGTATCTATGGTTTTTAGAGGTGTCCATAAATTAAAGATGGGGTACAACGCTTATGGGCGGATATATGATTTTTTCTGGAACTGCGAATAGTGAGCTGGCAAACGAGATAGCAAAATATCTTGAAATGCCACTTTCAAAAGCCACGATCAATAGATTTTCTGATGGTGAAATTAATGTGCAAATTGCTGAGAGCGTAAGGGGCAAAGATGTTTATATCATTCAGCCTACATGCGTGCCTGCAAATGATAATCTTATGGAACTTCTTATAATGACCGATGCCCTTAAAAGATCATCGGCTAGATCAATTACGGCTGTCGTGCCATACTACGGTTATGCAAGACAAGATCGCAAAGCGGCTCCAAGGGTGCCGATTTCGGCTAAATTGGTAGCAAATCTAATGGAAACTGCCGGGATCACAAGGATGGTTACGGTTGATTTGCATGCTTCTCAAATACAAGGCTTTTTTGATATACCTGTAGACAATTTATATGGAGCTATATTATTTGCTGATTATATAAAATCAAAACAATTGCCAAATCCGATCATTGCTTCTCCGGATATCGGCGGAGTAACACGAGCTAGATATTTTGCCCAAAGATTGGGACTTGAGATGGTAATAGTAGACAAGAGACGTCAAAAAGCCAATGAATCAGAAGTAATGAATGTCATAGGTGATGTTGAGGGCAAAGATGTGATCTTAATAGATGATATGATAGACACTGCCGGCACTATGGTCAAAGCTGCGGAAGCTCTAAAAAAACTTGGAGCTACAAGTGTAATGGCTTGCTGTACGCATCCGGTACTTTCAGGCCCTGCTTATGATCGTATAGAAAATGGTGTATTAGATGAGCTCGTGGTTGCAAATACCATACCGATGAGACAGCCGTCACCAAAAATAAAAATGCTCTCCACAGCTTCAATGCTCGGAGAAGTTATCAGAAGAGTGCACAATAATGAAAGTGTAAATTCTCTTTTTGATGTTAAAAATTAAAATACAAAATAAATAGTTATATACAAGGAAAGCCATATGGCAATAGTACCGCAGTCGCATATTCGTAATTTTTCTATTATAGCCCATATAGACCATGGCAAATCGACACTTGCTGATCGTATCATACAAGAGTGCGGTGCGGTTTCTGATCGTGAGATGTCAGCACAAGTCATGGATACAATGGATATAGAAAAAGAACGCGGGATTACCATTAAAGCACAAAGCGTGAGACTAGATTATGTAAAAGACGGTGAAGCGTATGTACTCAATCTTATAGATACTCCAGGCCATGTTGATTTCTCGTATGAAGTCAGCAGATCTTTAGCATCAAGCGAGGGGGCATTGCTTATAGTTGATGCTGCGCAAGGAGTAGAAGCTCAAACCATAGCCAATGTATATATTGCCATAGAAAATAATTTGGAACTTTTGCCTGTGGTCAATAAAATTGACCTCCCGGCAGCTGATCCTGATAGAGTGCTTGGTGAACTTGAAAATGCTATAGGAATAGATGCAACTGAGCATTGTTTGGTATCGGCAAAAACAGGCCAGGGTGTAAAAGAGTTGATCGATGCTATCGTGGAACGCATCCCGGCACCTAACGGAGATGAAAATGCTCCTACTAAGGCTTTGATATATGATAGCTGGTTTGATAATTATCTGGGGGCGTTGGCGCTAGTGAGAGTATTTGAAGGCAGTCTCAAAAAAGGCCAAATGGTAAAAATCATGGGTGCTGCAAGAGAACATCAGATACTCGATCTTATGTATCCTCATCCTTTGGCTCCCAAAAAAACATCTGAGATAAAAACAGGCGAGATAGGTATAGTCGTGCTTGGACTAAAAACAGTTGATGCTTTGCAAGTAGGTGATACCATCACAGATGCTAAAAATCCGACAGCTGAGGCTATTCACGGGTTTGAGCCTGCTAAACCATTTGTATTTGCAGGTATCTATCCGATAGAAACAGATAAATTTGAAGACCTAAGGGATGCACTTAATAAGCTAAAATTAAATGATAGTTCCCTTAGTTTTGAACCTGAAAGCTCAATGGCACTAGGAAGCGGATTTAGGACCGGATTTTTGGGTATGCTTCATATGGAAGTAGTTAAAGAGAGACTAGAGCGAGAGTTTGATCTTGATCTCATTGCCACAGCTCCTACGGTTGTGTATGAAGTTCTAAAGACAAACGGCGAGAAAATAGAGATACAAAATCCAAGCGAGCTTCCTGAGACTCCAAAAATTGATACTATTTATGAACCTTATGTAAAAGCAACCATACTTACCCCTCAAGAGTATGTAGGTAATCTAATCAAACTTTTAAGCGAAAGAAGAGGTATCCAGATAAAAATGGATTATCTCAATGAAACAAGGGTTTTGCTTGAGTATGATATCCCGATGAACGAGATAGTCATGGATTTTTATGACAAGCTCAAAAGTACAACAAAAGGATATGCGAGTTTTGACTATGAACCGATCGGTTTTCGCCCGGGCAAGCTGGTAAAATTGGATATAAAAGTAGCAGGTGACGTAGTAGATGCATTATCTATCATAGTTCCGGATGAAAAAGCTAGAACAAGAGGACTTGCTTTTGTAAATCAGCTCAAAGAATTGATACCTAGACAGTTGTTTGAAGTTGCTATCCAAGCTAGTATCGGCAATACCGTAATAGCCAGATCAAATGTCAAATCAATGGGTAAAAATGTAACTGCTAAGTGTTATGGCGGAGATATTACCCGCAAAAGAAAATTATTAGAAAAACAAAAAGCAGGCAAAAAACGTATGAAGTCCATAGGTAAAGTCGAAGTGCCGCAAGAAGCATTTATGGCCGTACTTAAGCTAGATAGTTAAAATGGGCTGGGTATTTCATATTCACTTGATCGCGGCTATCTCTTGGATAGGCGGAGCTGTGTTTATGTTTGTTTTGGGTATTTTTCTCAGAGACAAAAAAGCCCAAAAAGAAGTTTATCCGCGCATAGGACCGCTCTTTGGATATTATGAAGTTGTAGTGCTAATCATTTTAATAGCAACAGGTATTACTTTGATCACACAAAATGGATTAATAGATGTTTTATCAAGCAGTGACCAAAGCGAAGTATTGGTTGCATTGAGAAAAAAACTATGGCTTGTAGGCATAGTAGTGATGCTTACCATTGTTCATTTTATTATAGCACTTCAAACAAATACAAAAGAGAGAACAAAATGGCAGCATATTATCTCTAGGGGTTCTTCTTTGCTTATATTTCTTTTGAATCTTTGGATATTGCATTATGCTATTGTTGTACGGCATATTTTGTGAAATTAGAGGGTGAAGATGAGATGCATGAGCTGTCAATGTCTGAGTTTTCGTACTTTTTGCAAGAATTGCGAAACCAATCTGCTGGCCCCATCTGTTACCAAAAGAACAATAGGCACATTGGATGTATATAGTTTTTATAAATATTCAACCATAGAAAATCTGCTTCTTGCAAAGCACACTCCTCAAGGGTATAGAATTTTTAAGGCATTGGCTGATATTACACTAAAACCGTTTATTCAGCAATTTACAACTACTGATCCACGTGAAATTAGTATCGTCGGGATAGATGAGAAGGTCAAAAACGGTTATTCTCATGTGGCATTGTTAACTCACGCCATGAAGTCTAAAAGCGTAAATATCCTACACTCATCACTTCTTGCTTCAAATGAGATAAAATATTCCGGCCAAAGTTTGCAATATCGCATCATGCATCCAAGAGATTTCGTATATAAAGGCAAAAAAGATATAGATGTGATACTGGTTGATGACATTATAACAACCGGCGGTACATTACAGCAGGCACAATCTGTATTAATTCAATCAGGAGTAAAGGTATTGTTTGCATTAACTTTGGCAGATGCCAAAGAATAGATGAATTTCTCAGTAAAAAATGATAATATTATAAAAAAATTAAGGGGTGTTGCATGGAACATACATTATTTGTAGTAGTTATTACCATTGCTATTGCTACACTTTTTAATGTTTTTCTCAAAAAGATCAAAATACCGACAATTATAGGATATATACTATCGGGTATCATTATAGCAACGCTATTTAGATTTGATGCAAGTGCAAAAGAGACGCTTTCTCATGTAGCCGAATTTGGTGTTGTATTTTTGATGTTTACCATAGGGCTTGAGTTTTCTATTAAGCATTTTAGGAAGATGAAAAGAGAAGTTTTTGTATACGGAATGCTGCAAGTCGGTATAACAGGCATTTTATTCTCGACAATGAGTTATATGTTATTTGATGCAAATGCTAAAACATCATTGGTCATTGGACTTGCGCTGGCTTTATCATCAACGGCTATAGTACTTAAAGTGCTTAATGAAAATAATGAAACACATTCAGGTTACGGCCGTATAGCTCTAGGTGTTTTGCTTTTTCAAGACTTAGCAGTTATCCCTATATTGCTAATGATCTCTATTTTTACATCCAATGATCAATCTCTGACTTCTTTACTTGGGGAGCTTTTGATCAGTGCTGCTATTGTTTTTGCAGTATTTTTTGTTGCCAGCAAGTATGTTATTGAGCGATATTTTGGTTGGATCATGTCCACAAAAAGCGAAGAGATATTTTTGGTCTCTGTGTTGTTGGTTGTTATATCTACCTCATTTTTTGCTGAAAGCCTAGGCTTTTCATATTCTCTAGGTGCATTTTTGGCAGGTATGGTGCTTGCCGAGACTAAATTTAGATATAAGATCGAAGCCGACCTTGTGCCTTTTAGGGATATTTTACTCGGTATATTTTTTGTAACTATCGGTATGCAAATAAATTGGCAATCAATGCTTGAATACGGGCATATTATTTTGTTTCTTGTTATCGGGATCATGTTTTTAAAGGCTATGGTTATTTTTGGCCTTTTGTCTTTTTTTGTGCAAAAAAGATCGGCGCTTAAAGCAACATTAGCTCTATTTCAAGTTGGTGAATTTGCCTTGGTCATATTTACTCTCGCATATTCTAATGGCATGATCAATGATAAATGGAATCAGATCTTGGTTATTACCGTTGTTATATCAATGATAATTGCTCCATTTATACTTAAAAATATAAAAGATATTGTTGATTTTTTCTCTCCGGAACCAACAACTCTAAGAAAAAGAGCCTTTAGAGAGGGTGGTTTTAGCGGGCATATCATTATATGCGGTTATGGGCCATTGGGGCGTAAATTGGCGTATAATTTTAAAGCTATGGGTTTGTATTATATTATCTTAGAGCATGAGATATCACTGGTAGACAAAGCTATCGCTGATGGAGAGAAGATGATCTTTTTGGCAAATGCTGCCCAAAAAAGAGTTTTAGAACACTTTAATATCAAAGAATCAGTAGCAGTTGTCATAGCGATCACAAACGAAAAACAAAAAAGATTGATCTGTGAGAATGTAACATCAATCGATGCAAATATCAATACAGTAGTTACAGTAAGTAATGACGAAGAAGAAAAAATCATAAAAGAACTTGGCGTCAAACATATAGTCAATGACAGAGAGATAATATCTCAGATGCTGGCCCAAAAAGCTTTAACTTGCTCTTTGAGGGTATAATTATTTAGCTAGGTTTTGCAATAAATTGACCATCAATCTTACACCGGCTCCTGATCCGCCGTGAGGATTTTCAGCCCATGTGTGTTCTACAAAAGCCGGTCCTGCAATATCTAGATGTGTCCATTTGTCTTTGTTTTCTTCATTTATAAATTCAGATAAAAATAATCCGGCAGTGATCGCTCCACCGTGCGGAGAGCTAGCCACATTGCTGATATCTGCTATCTCGCTTTTGATAAGTTTTTTCAAAAATCTATTAAAATGCAATTCTGTTACCATTTCACCCGAAATTTTAGAAGCGTTTTTTAGCAATGTTTTTGGTGCATCTGAGTTGCCCATAATACCAATGGTATAAGCTCCAAGGGCAACCACACATGCTCCTGTAAGAGTAGCAAAATCGTATATATAATCAGCATTTACTTCTTGTTGTGCATAAGCAAGTACATCGGCAAGCACCAACCTTCCTTCTGCATCAGTATTGCGTACTTCTATGGTTTTGCCATTTTTAGCATACAATACATCATCTGGTTTATATGCATCTCCGCCTATCATATTTTCTACTGCGCCAATAAATCCATGCACCTCTACTGGAAGATCCATTTCTCCTATTGCTTTCATTATGCCAAGCACCGCAGAGGCTCCGCTTTTGTCAGATTTCATTGTTACCATTGATGCTGATGGTTTTAGACTTAGTCCGCCGCTATCATAGGTCAATCCTTTTCCAACCAGCGTGATTACACACTTTGGATTGGCCGGTTTATGTTTTAGATGAATTACATAAGGTTCATGCCTGCTAGCTCTTGCTACTGCTAGTAAGGCATTCATGTTTTGTTTTTCTAACTCTTTAATTCCTAGTATATTGCACTCCAAATTGCTATCTTCGCAAAGCTTGGTTGCAATTTGTGCCATGATTTTCGGATAACAATCATCAGGAGTTGTGTTTACTATATCCCTTGAGAAATTCGTAGCATTAGCAAGTATAGTTGCATTATCAATAGCATTTTTGATAATATCTTTTGTCGTCTTATCACAATCTTCTAAAAAGATAGATACTTTTTCCAAATTAGAAACTATTGGTTTGCTTTTATATCTTGTGAAAGTATAATTGCCAAGCAGTATACCTTCACAGATAGCATGCATATAGTATTCGTTCAAAGAATTTAAAGGCGCTACAGCTAAGTGTTTATAAATACTTTTGCAACATACTGAACGAATAGCAGTAGCAGATGCACTTCTTAGGCTATCTGGATCTAGTGATGAAATTCCTACGTATAATCGTTGTTTCTCAATAAGATGAACTACTTCATCTTGCTCTGCTTTGAAACCAACTTTTTTTAGCAGCTCTGCATCTTGGGCCTCTTCCAAATTTCCATTAGCAATAAAAATTAGTGTGATATCGCCATCAAAAGATGCTATTGGAGTATCACTAACATGAAATAACATTGATTTTTTCCTTTAATCTTTAAATTGATCTTTTAATATATCTTTTGCTTGCATCATATCTTTGTCGCCTCTTCCGGAGAGATTTACTATGATGAGCTTATCTTTTATCTCTGATCTATCCATTTTTTTGAGATATGCAACCGCATGAGAGCTTTCGAATGCTGGTATGATCCCCTCGCTTTGTGAAAGCCAAACAAAGGCATCAAGGGCTTCTTTGTCAGTAATATTATCATATTTGGCTAAGCCTTGTTCTTTGAGGTAGGCATGCTCCGGCCCAATGCCCGGGTAATCAAGTCCGGCAGAAATAGAATGAGCTTCCAATATCTGGCCGTCTTCATCTTGAAGTAAATAGCTCATTTGCCCATGAAGCACGCCAGGACTTCCTTTTTCAAGCGATGCCCCATGCTTATCGGTGTCTATGCCCAAACCACCAGCCTCAATACCTATACATTCTACTTCTTTGTGTTCTAAAAAGTGATTAAATATGCCTATAGCATTTGACCCGCCACCTATGCAAGCTATAACTTTGTCAGGCAATCTTTGCTCTGCCTCTAAAATTTGTGCTTTTGCTTCCCAGCCTATAATAGATTGAATATCTCTGATCATCATTGGATAAGGATGCGGGCCGGCAACTGTTCCTATTATATAAAATGTATCTCTAGCATGTGTCACCCAGTGGCGAATCGCATCATTCATAGCATCCTTTAGTGTGCGGCTGCCGGATTTAACAGAGTGTACTTTTGCTCCCAATAATTTCATGCGAAATACATTAAGTTCTTGTCTAGCCACATCTTTTTCGCCCATAAATATTTCACATTCTAAACCAAAAAGAGCAGCGACTGTTGCAGTAGCAACTCCGTGCTGACCAGCACCTGTTTCTGCTATAACTTTTTTCTTTCCAAGTTTTTTTGCCAAAATAGCCTGAGCAACCGTATGGTTGATCTTATGAGCACCTGTATGATTGAGATCCTCTCTTTTGAGATAGATTTTAGCTCCCAGTTCTTCACTGATATTTTGCGCAAAATAAAGCGGGCTTGGCCTTCCTACATAGTTTTTATAGTAGTAATCGACTTCTTTCCAAAATTCATGATCAAATCTGATATTTTGATAGTCTTTTTTTAACTGCTCAAGAGCGCTCATTAGTGTTTCCGGTACATATCTGCCGCCAAAGATACCAAAATGTCCTAATTCGTCAGGGTCATGCGGACTTGGCTTTGGTATATAAATATCATTTGGTTTTTTTGTCATAGTGAAAACTTTACAATTGATTTTTGATAGAGATTATACCCTAACGCTCTTTAGGGAGAGTTGGGGTATTGGAGATTAATTTCGGAAACGATCTATTTGTGTTCCGTCATTCAAGTTATTAATAAGCGGTAATATGCGGGTAGGGACTCCTAATTTGTTCATATATATTACATAATTAACAAGGACTTTTTTGCCATATTCTCGTGATTCTACGTTTTCAATAGTTTCCATACTAAGATAAGGCTCGTATGGACCTTTTTTAAACATATTAGGTCTTTGTATCAGACGTTTAGTAAAGCCGATACCTCCATTATAGGCATACGCCACAAAAAGCGGATGATAAAGATATGAATTGAGATAATTCAAATGACGATTTGAGTACTGAATGGCTTTTTTAGGATCAAACATATCGTCCAAGTCTATAGTTTCTCCGTCTTTTTTGGCTATGTGCTGTGCTAAAAAAGGCATGATTTGCATCATTCCCAGAGCAAAAGAACGAGATATTGCTGCAGGCACAAATTTACTTTCTTGCCTTGCGATGGCATAAATAAGCGCTTGTCTTTCTGTAGGTAATGATTTTAATATATTGCGATATGGCAATGGATAATATTTTTCTTTGTGCTCGGAAGCATAAGATTTTATAAATGCGTAATGTCCCGCGGTTGATTCGTAAGCATATGACTGAGCTAATTTATTAAGATCATTTTTGCCGGAAAAAACCTGATTTTTTAATTTTGCCCAACTCAGCGGATCTTTGGTATCATGTAAGTAATTATGCTGCGATGCAAATACGGGACTGATCGTTTTAGGATAGCGGCCGTTTACTATATCTTGCGCAATTAACGTATAAATATTTACTTCATTGCTAGCTAAAAGTTCATCCAAATAAGCTTTGTCTTTCGTAACTTGATATGCCCAAAATGTTGCTCTATCCCTATCATCAGGCTTGTCTGTGGTCTGTTTGGAGTATATAAAATGAGAAAGCGCTTTTTGGGGATCATTGGATTTTAGCGCTTTTATACCTGCGCTAAAATGTCTGCTTGCCTGTATGGCTTCATTTGACGGCGGAGGCGGCACGCAATTGTCACCTTTGCAGTATGCACCCATACGCGGTTTTATGCCTGTTTTTGCTTTGTATACATCCGCAATCGCTTTGTTGACATAGAAAGCTTGCGCAAGAGCATCACTTGCTTCTTGTTGTGTTGTTTGGGGTTGAGAAATAAAACGCCAAATATAATAGTCCTTTTCCAAACATGTCGGCATTTCCTTTATATCTTCGAGTGTAAAAGTTTTTGCTTCGAGTATGAGAGAAAAAAGAGCCAAAAATATAAAAAATTGTTTTATTTTCATAGCCATTTCCTAGAATAATATTCGTATGATCTGTAAGCCGATTATAACAACCAATGGAGAAAAATCGATGCCGTTTGTTACTACAAACGGCATTTTTTCTCTAACAAATCCAAAAACAGGATCTGTAATGCTACGCATCATATCAATGATCGGATTGCGTGTATACGGAGAAAAAATACTTACAAGTGAAACTATGATTATGATCCAAATATATAGTGTGATAAGCCCATTGATAAGATTTGATAAAAACATCATGATATAACCTCGAGTAGATAAGATTTGATATAAGGGTAAATATCGCTAAGTTCAGGCCCATGTTCTGCTCCTGTAAGCAATAATCTAAGCGGTTTAAACAATGCCTTGCCCTTAAGCCCGCTTTTTTCTATAAGATAGCTTTTAAATTCATCATATGTTGAAAATGCCGGAGCCCCAGCAATGATGTCTCGCAATAAAACCATCTCTTTACTCCATTCTCCTTCAAAGTTTTTTGGAGCAAAAATAGCTTTTATTTTTGGTTCTAGCTCGCTTAGTGTGCTAGCTTCTTCAAGATATAATTTGGCTAGTTTCCCAAGCTCGCTATCTCTAAAACCAAATAAAGCAGAAAAGTCTTTATCATCTATAAGTCTAAGATGTTCGCGGTTAAGGAAACGCAATTTGTCTATGTCAAATTTAGCTGGGCTTTTTGAGATGTTTTCAAGCTTGAACCATGATATTGCCTCAGGAAGTGTAAAAACTTCTTTTGGCGTTTTGTTGCCTAAAAGCAATAGATAATTTAAAATCGCATCAGGCAGAAATCCTTGTTCGAACAACCATTTTACAGAACTTGCATCATCTCTTTTGCTCATTTTTTTGTTTTCACTATTTAAAATAATAGGCAGATGGGCATATTGTGTTTCTTTGGTGTAGCCTAGTAGATTTTTGATATGGATCTGTTTTGGAGTGTTGCTCAGATGATCTTCGCCGCGGATTATCATATCTATATTGGTTAGCATATCATCGCAAGCACATGCAAAATTATAAGTAGGAGTGCTGTCATTTCTAAGGATCACAAAACTATCTACTTCGTTTGGCTGCGTTGTAAAATCTCCCTTTATGACATCATGGTGAACTATCGGAGCATCAGGTTTTTTGATACGGATCACAAAAGGTATATTTTTGGCTTTTATCTCTTCAATTGTTTCATTTGACTGAATGGTGCATTTACTGCTGTATCTATATGCAATGCCGTCTTTTTTTGCTTTTTCTCTATCAGCTTCGAGCTCTTCAGGCGTGCACGTGCATATAAAAGCATTACCTTCTTCTAGGAGTTTAATGGCTAGATTTTGATGAATGTGCAGATTGGCACTTTGGTAAAATAGTTGACTATATGGAAGTGAAAATTTTTCTAATATTTGTAAGATCTCTTGATCTTTGCCTTCTATGTTTCTTTCTTTGTCTGTATCTTCTATGCGAACTACAAAGCCTGTATCTCTTTGCATGGCAACGATATAATTTATTATGGCTACTCGTAAGTTACCGATATGCATATCACCTGTCGGCGATGGGGCAAATCTGAGCATTTTTTCTCCTGTAAAGCTTTAAATCTATGTAATTATATGGTTTTTTGCTAAAAGTTACCGTTTTGAGAGTTTTTGTATGATTTTTACTAATATTTATTTAAGGTATACGTAAATATTTTGATTATTAAAATGATTAAAATAATTTTTTTAAATTAAGAAAAAATTTTATATTAAGTCATGCAAAAATGATACAATATTATATGTAATCTTTGCTATACAAGGATCGTCAATGAAAAAATTTGAAGATTTTTTTGAAGAAGAGATAGAAGCAATCACTTCAAAACGCACAAAGCTTGGGCAAAATACGGATAATATACAAGAAAATCTCATTGGCATTGCACTATCAGGCGGCGGTGTGCGCTCGGCGACTATCAATCTCGGCTTTTTGCAAGCGATGAATAAAATGGGTCTTTTTAAGCAAGCTGATTATATCTCAAGTGTATCGGGCGGAGGATATATCGGCAGCTATATCCATTCAAAGCTTCGAGATAACATTGCTTCTAGCGACCCATATAATGAACTTTTTTTGCAAGAAGATATCGATCATTTTAGAAATCATGGCAAATATCTTACTCCGAGCAAAAATAGACTCTTCAATTACAGTTCCCTTATCGGAGGGTATTTTGTAACAGCTTTGCTGCATTTGATATGGTATGTTGTTTTTGCCCTCTTTGTAGGCTATCTAATGAAGTGGTTTGATTCCAATGCATTGTTGTATATAGGCTCTACTGCTCTCGGAGCTCTTTTGCTCACGGTTTTTTATTATTATTTTTTCCATTTTTTATATATTTTTCCAAAAACAGGCAAAAAAATATGGTCACCAAAAAAATTGATCATAGCAGAAGGGTTATTTACCCTAATTGTAATTATCATATATCTCTTTCATGCTGCAGACCTATTGCCGAATTTTTTGGGAATGCCAACAGGGCAAACAGTGTTGATTTTAGGCGTAGTTACTATTGTGTTGGGTTTATTTGCGAATCCAAATATTCTCTCATCACATATGTTTTACAATTTTCGCCTAAAAGATGCTTATTTGTGGTTTGAGAAACCTTCAAAAAAAGTTTATAAATTAAGCCCTGGCAGAAGTCCAAAAAAATGGGGCGGTGCTCCATATCCTTTGATCAATACCACGTTAAATTTAATGGGAAAAGATAACTATAAAGGATTAAAAAGCTGTGATTATTTTCTTTTTTCGCCATTTTATACCGGTTCTAAATTAACAGGCTATATAGCAAGTGATCAAAGCGAATATAAAAATATGACACTCTCTGCGGCGATGACCATATCGGGCGCTGCGCTTAATTCCAATATGGGATACAAATCAAACCGTTTTTTGGCTTTTTTTATGACACTATTGAATATTAGACTGGGTTATTGGGCTTTAAATCCTCTGATAATGATAAAAAAGAATAAAAATTGGCTCGAAAAGCTTGCCTATTTTTATGCGCAAAAATTTAATTATTGGCCGACATTTTGGCCATATTGCAATCTCGCTGAACTTTTTGGTTTGCCTACTTTAAAGAGATGGCGTATTAACCTTTCTGATGGAGGGCACATCGAAAATATTGGTGTTTATGAGCTTTTGAGACGCAGATGTAAACTAATAATAGCTGTAGATGCAGGAGCAGATCCGAATTATGAGTTTGCTGATCTTAAAAATTTACTCATTAGAGCAAGAAATGAATTGGGACTTGAGATAAAATTCAGATCTGAACCAGAAGATGAGATCAGGCCAAAAGCATCGAGCGGTTTTTCAGAAAAACACTATTGCGCAGCAGATATTTATGAACTTCCAGAGCATGAAGATGGTGCAAAAAAACATATCGGAACCTTTGTCTATATCAAATCCTCAATGACACCTCCTAAATACAATGGCAATCAAAAATATAAACTTATGGAAAATATAGAGAAAAATGCCGTAATGTTTGATAGCTTTAAATACAAAACATATCATCCGGCTTTTCCGCATGAGCCTACAGGTGATCAGTTTTTTGACAAAGCACAGTGGGATGCGTACTACTACCTTGGAAGAGAAATGGGCTTTAGCGTATTAAGAGATATTGATAATATGCTAAAAGAGACCAAAGCATTGGCCGGCAGAAAAAAAAGAGATTATGAGATTTTTGATCTCTTTAATGTTTTGAAATAAATAAAAAATGGTTAAAATCAAGAGCAGGATATATCGCAGTATCAAAATGTTATAATTCCATAAAAAAGAGCATTATGAAATTACTATATCCGCTTCCTATCCAAAATGATTTTGTTTTCAATTCATCACCGCGAGATTTTACCGTTGAAGAGATACCGCTGTATGAATTTAGCGGGGAGGGCGAACATTTAGTTTTAAAAGTTCGCAAAAAAGAGCTAACTACATGGGATATGATAGCTATTATCGCAAATCATTTGGGCATAAAGCATAGCGAGATAGGCTATGCCGGACTGAAAGATAAAAATGCGATGACTATTCAGTATATATCGCTGCTTGCCAAACATGAAGAGAGATTAAAAGATTTGAATCATGATGGCATAAAGATACTAGAAACTACTAGACATAATAATAAAATAAGAATAGGGCACCTAAAGGGCAACCGCTTTGAGATGCGTCTAAAAAAAGTCCTTGGGGTACAAAAGGACAAGCTGGATTCAGGACTAGAATGGATAAAACAAAACGGGCTTCCAAATTATTTTGGCAATCAAAGATTCGGAACTGACGGCACTAACTGGGAAGACGGCAAGAAGATAATAGAAAAAAAACTCAAGATCAATGATAGAAAGCTGCGAGAATTTCTGGTGGGTTCATATCAAAGCTATCTGTTTAACAATTGGCTATCAAAGCGAATAGAACTTAGTTTGCTGCTTCAAAAATACAGCGAATCAGAATGTGAGAGCATATTGTCTTTGCCGGCTGGCACTCTTGATGATACCAAAGATCAAGCGCAATTTTTTAAACTTATAAAGGGTGATGTGATGATGCATTACCCTTATGGCAGGTTATTTGATGCCGAGGAGTTGAGCGATGAAGCATCTAGATTTACTTCGCGTGATATTTCTCCTACAGGGCTTGTGCCAGGAGCAAAAACCAAGAGAGCCGGGGGAAATGCCGGCGTTATAGAAAGTATGTTTGATGAGCCTATCCCATTGGATGGTGCTAGACGCTATGCTTGGATCTGGGCAACTGATATTAGTAAAAGATATATACCTGAAAAAGCACATTATGAGCTTGGTTTTACCCTTCCAAAAGGATGCTATGCTACAAATGTTCTTGATGTGTTAAGAGGGTGAAAGTCGTTAAGCAAACATGAA
>DLIG01000007.1:40774-45443 GCA_002483605.1 Sulfurovum sp. UBA7648 | reverse complement strand
CGAAGGCTGGGAAAGTCGTTAAGAAAATATGAACTGCTTCATGTTACCATTGCGAGTAGGGTAGTTCAGAAAGAGAAGCATTAGTATATCTAGGATCGCTTGAGACCTCGGTCGTAACCCATTCTGGCAATGCAAACTCTTCATTTTCATCTTCAAGTTCGATCTCTGCTACTATAAGCCCGCTATTTTCATTTTCAAAAATATCCAATTCCCACAAATGGTTTTTGTGAAGTATCTCATAACGCGTTTTGGATATTAGCAGGCCTTTACACTCTTTTAGTAGCTCTTTTGCATCTTTGATGGGGATGTTGTACTCAAACTCAGTTCTTGTTATATTGTTTTTTGCATCACCTTTTATAGTCAAAAATGCAGCATTATCTTGCACTCTTATCCTAATGCTCGGTGAGCGTTGCTGCAGATACCCTTGGATCATTTTCTTGCCGTTTTCAAGTTTTGGCAGTTTTGAGGTATCAACTAAAAATTTTCTCTCTATTTCAAGTGACATTTTTAGCCTTTATGGTTATTTCGTTTTGATCTTTTTTGCTTAACGATAAAAAAACCAGATTGTATGAATGGTCAATAAGTTCTTTTAGAAGTTTATCATCAGAATCATTTGTAATTTCAAATGTATTCCAATGTTTTTTATTCATATGATACCCCGGCTTGATATATGGATAAATCGAACGCAGTTCAAGTGCGTAAAGCGGATCACATTTTAGATTGATAGATAATTGGGTTTTGCTATCATCAAATAGAGCAAATATTTTATTGTGAACTCTATATACCCTTGTAGTTTCGTCAAAAGGATAATCAAATGCAGCCCCGTTTTTAGAAAGCAGATATGCATTTAACTGTTCAAAATTCATAACTACTCTTTTCTTCTTGTTATCTTTGCTCCAAGTTTGGATAGTTTGCCCTCCAGATCATCATATCCGCGGTCTAGATGATATATGCGTCTGACTCTTGTGGTGCCTTCAGCCACTAATGCACCAAGCACTAGGGCAGAACTAGCTCTTAGATCAGTTGCCATCACATCTGCTCCATAAAGTTTTTCTACCCCATGAACTGCAGCCAAATTTCCTTTTAGCCAAATATCGGCCCCCAAACGGTTGAGTTCGCTTACATGCATAAAGCGATTTTCAAAGAGTCTCTCTTCGATGATGCTCTCGCCGTCAGCAATCGCTGCAATAGCCATAAATTGGGCTTGCATATCTGTCGGGAATCCCGGATATTCCGTAGTAATGATGTGTACAGGCTTTAATTTTTCAGGCCCATGAATTGTAATAGTAGTATCTGTTGATTTACACTCACATCCCATGGCTTCGAGTTTATCGATAACTGCTTTTAAATGATTGGCATCTGCATTTTGAAGTGTAATCGTAGAGTGAGTAATAGCAGCAGCACATAGATAAGTTCCTGCTTCTATACGGTCTGGGATAATTTCTGTGGTTTTAAATTCCAATGGCTTGCCATCAGTCCCTTCTATTGTTATCTCGCTTGTCCCGATACCTTCGATTTTTACTCCGGCGTTTTCGAGCATTTCGCATAGTTGTGCGATTTCCGGTTCTTTTGCAGCATTTACGATAGTAGTAATACCTTTAGCTAACGCAGCAGCCATAAGGACATTTTCTGTGCCGCCTACTGTAATTTTATCAAATACGATTTTTGCTCCGTGCAGGCCATTTGGAGCATCCGCTCTGACATAGCCGCCCTTGATTTCTATAATTGCACCCATCTGCTCCAATGCTTTTAAGTGCATATCTATAGGACGTTGGCCAATTGCGCAACCTCCAGGAAGACTAACTTCACAGTGTTTAAATCTAGCAAGCAACGGCCCAAGGACAAGGATAGAAGCTCTCATTTGGGATACTATTTCATAAACAGCTTTTGTTGAACTAATAGAACCGTTATCGATATGGGCTATAGTATTGTCATGCTCGACCTTTCCGCCAAGCATAGTGAGGAGCTTAAGTAATGTACGAATGTCTACTACATTTGGAAGATTTGTTAATGTTACTGGCTTATCGCTTAATATCGTAGCTGCAATTACCGGCAATGCAGAGTTTTTAGCACCGCTTATAATTACATTTCCGCTTAATTTTGCTCCGCCTTCTATCTCCAAATAATCCATTCATGCATCCTTTTTTTATTAAAAATTATATCTTAAATATCATTAAGTACTTATTTTGCCGTTATTATATAAATAATTAATATTTTTTTATATGATTTATGGTATTTTAGAAAAATATTAGAAAATATAGTTTATAATGTATTAATATCAAGTTTAAAGGCTACACGGTGTCTAGCAGTTTGGATAGGCTCAAAGCTCTTAGCGGTAAACTCGAAGAGAAATTGAGCGTCAAAGAATCATTGTTCGATGATGAATTTGTAAAGCAACATACAATTGCTACCAATGTCGTCAATACGAATTTAAATCTCCAAAACAATAATAATGCAACACAGAACATCGAAGATAGAAATTATAATATGCAGCGCTTGATGAAGCTTTTTAATGAGCTTGAGATAAATGAAAAATGCCCTGTTTTTGATGATATTTTTTCATATAAAGCTATGAATTTAGCCGGAATTGGATTGAAAGATGATGATTTTGGAGAAGTGAGAGCAGGCAAATATATACAAATAATCGCTATTAGCTATGAAGCCAATCAAGATAACGAAAAGAAAAAAGCCAAAAATATATCTTTGGGTTATTTTGGCAAAGGCGAAGGATTGGATCTGTCTAAAAAATACAATATTATAGAATTTATCCTCAGATGGCGCTATGAAAAAGGTTTTCAAAATATTGATAATTATAAGCATTTATTAGAAAAGTTGCAAATGGTATCTAATAACATATCTGCAAACTCCTAATCTAAAATTAGCTACAATCCGTTTTTAAAATTATAAATAGGGTATATATGGCACTTAATGGATTAAATTTAGAGCAGCGTCAAGCTGCCCAGGCTCCGCTGGGCCACAATCTAATTATAGCAAGTGCAGGGACAGGAAAAACATCTACTATAGTAGGGCGAATCGCACATTTATTGTATTCGGGTGTGCGGCCTGAAAAGATCTTATTGTTGACTTTTACCAACAAAGCAGCAGGAGAAATGCTGGCTAGGTTGGAAAGATATTTTCCAAAAGAGATAGTCTCGGTTATTGAATCGGGCACCTTTCATGCAGTTTGCTATAGATGGCTAAAAGCCAAACATGGAGAACTTGTCCTTAAACAGCCTAGTGAATTAAAAACACTTTTTAAAAGCATTTATGAAACATACGATTTTTCTAGTTTAAATGGAGAGCCGTTTTCTGCTTTGTATCTATATGAGCTTTACAGTTTGTATCAAAATGCATCCTTGGATCCTTTTGAAGATTGGTTTTTGGAAAAGTACATAGAGCATGAGCCGTTTATCAATAAATATATAGCAATAATAGAAAAATTTGAAATTGAAAAAAGAGAGTATGGTTTTGTCTCTTTTAATGATCTTTTATTGCGAACTATTGAAGAGTTGAAGGTTTCTGATATAGGGTTTGATGAAATACTAGTCGATGAATATCAAGATACAAATACATTACAAGGTGCGCTCATTGACGCCATGAAGCCAAATTCGCTATTTTGCGTAGGAGATTATGATCAGAGTATTTATGCATTTAATGGTGCAAATATAGAAAACATATCTACTTTTACAAAAAGATATAAAAATGCAAATCTGTTTTCTTTGATCACCAACTATAGGTCGACAGCATCTATTTTGGCCTTGGCAAATCGTGTAATTGAATATAATCCGCGAATATATCCCAAAAAATTACGTGTAGGCAGAGAAGGTGAAGATAGTGCGCCAAAACTTTTGGTTTATCATGAGCTGTTTGAGCAATATCATGCCATATCGCATTCTATAAAAACATCACATATTCCATACGATGAAATAGCAGTAATTTTTCGTAATAACTCAAGTGCAGATGGCATAGAAGCCACGCTAAGAGAACTCGGTATTCCATGTAAACGCAAGGGAGGTACCAGTTTTTTTGATGCAAAAGAGGTTAAATTTTTACTTGATATGCTTAGTTTAAAATCAAATCCAAAAGATATGATGGCATTTTTACATATATTTGAATATGCAAGAGGCGTAGGTCCTGCTTTGGCAAAAGAATTTTTCTTGGCATTGATCCATTGCGGCAAAGGCAATCTCATGAACGGCATATTGGATCCTAGTGTATTATCATTACCAAAAACTATAAGATCGCAGCAATCAGGATTATTTCAAGAAGAGTGGATCGAAGAAAAAAAAGCAGATATCAAATCCAAGCATAACCATCCGCTTCATGGCCACGATAAAATTAGTAGCGAAAATATGAAATTCTTTGATAATTTTTGTGCATATCTACGTGATGTTAAATATGAAAAAAATCCTGCAAAAATGTTATCACAACTTATTAAATCCCCTATATACCTTGAGGTTATAGAGAATTTATCATTAGGCCGTTCAAGACTGAAAAACGGAGAGATCGATAATAATAAATATAATTTAGCCAAAGAAAGAATAATACAAAAAGCTAAATTGTTATATGAATTAGCAACGCATTATAATGATCTAGCTAGATTTTTAAATGCCATGATATTGGGTGGTAGTGAACTCAGTCAAGGGGAGGGTGTGAATCTGCTTACAGT
>DLIG01000007.1:20697-40661 GCA_002483605.1 Sulfurovum sp. UBA7648 | reverse complement strand
AGTGAATCTGCTTACAGTTCATGCTAGTAAAGGTTTGGAATTTTTGGAAGTTTACGTGATCGATCTAATGGATGGAAGATTTCCAAACACCAAACTTATGAGCAAAGGCGGAGATCTCGAAGAAGAGAGAAGGCTTTTTTATGTAGCAGTCACCAGAGCCAAAGAGAAGCTTTATCTGTCGCTTGCACAGTATGACAAGGTAAAAAAAACAGAATTCAAACCGTCAATCTTTCTTTATGAAGCAAAACTGCTAAAAGAACATGAAGAGCTGGTCGGTAGAGAGTAGGTAGCGGAAGGTTCTATATTTTACTTTTGTATAATTGATTTGTTTTGTTATGCAAGTCATTTGAGAAGTCTTTTTTGGACTTTGTAAAGATCTATTTTTTAGATTTATAGATTCTTACGCCACTTAGTGGCTCAGAATGACAGTCACGATAGATGGTGTCGTTTTAAAAATCTTTTTAAACTTTGTAAAGGTTTATCTATAATAACTAAGAGTGCTTTTGCCGAACTTTTTTGTTTTAAAAAGAGATAATTGTCCTATGGTTGATGGCAGCTCAAGACTGCTCATGTGTTCAACTATTACCATTTCGCAAATATTGGGTTCTATTGCTGCAATAAGTGCAAGAGTTTTTTGATATATCTCTTCCATTCCTTCGCGGATAGAAAATGGCGGGTCAAAATAAAAATAAGTTTTGATATTTTTAGATTTGACAATATCGTAAATCGTAGCAAATTTTTCAAAGCTATCACCGCTTAATACTGTGGCATTTAATGGGTCAATATTTTTGATGTTATTTCTCAAGGTAGTTAAGGCTATTTGATTTTTTTCTATAAAATAGGCATGCTTGGCCCCTCGACTCAATGCTTCTAGTCCTATTGAACCGCTACCGGCAAAAACTTCTACAAAATTTTTGTCTATAATATCAAATTGCAAGGTATTGAAAAGTGATTCTTTGAGTATTGACTTTGAACTTCTTGTGGTGTCGATAGCAGGAATTGAGATGGCCTTCCCTTTGTATTTGCCGGCTAATATATGTGTGCTAAATGTTTTTAAATGTTTCATGGGCGATATTCTATCAAAATTAAAACAATACAATGCTTTGTAGAGTTTCAATCAGCTGGCTTTCTTTTCTAACAAATGGCAGCTCTTTGCCCGGTTGGGTTGTGGTTATAATGGTTCGTCCAGTAATGAGCTTGGTAAAATCTTGTTGTCTGATACCCCAGTAAGAATGCATTATTACCGGTTCGCCTTGAAATTGTCCCATATAAAGCACTATGTGGCCAGGAACAAACAGCATAGATCTGAATGGAACGGCATCTTTGAGGATTTTCGCTTTTTTCTCATCTGCGCTCAAGCCCAAAAGGGGTATTTGTGTCCCATCTTTTGCCTGGTCGCTTGAATTGCGCTCTAAAAAAATACCAAATGGGGCAAAAAAATCTCTGGTTAATGCAGAACAATCTCTTGTTTCATAATTTTCTCCCCATCCGTAAGGTTCGTTTACAAAAGCACCAGCTATCCTAGAAACATTATGCGGTGTAAAAGCTATAGGCTTTGAAGCAATAATTCCTCTATGCGTAGGTTTGGCCTTATTGAGTTTTGCCATGCCTTTTTTATCTCTAGTTGCAAAAAAATAACCTTCATTGTCATAAGGGAATAGGGTGCCCAATTTGACTAGACTGATAGGTTTTGCATTTTCATATAATCTAAGATTGTCTTTTACTGTTATGGCATAACGTCCATTTTTAAATTTTTTTATAAAATCATCATCTGCCATAGCAATATCTTTTATGTCGAGCCATCCAAAAGCATATGCGCCATGTACAAATGCCCATTTGCCATCTTTTGAAAAGTGAGAAATGAGCAGTGGCATATTTGGCGGATAAGCACTATTTTGATTATAATCAAACGGAAATCCTTCTCCTGTTTCGTGGGGGTCACGATAAAAAGATTCTTTTGTCGGAAGTGATTTGAGATTTGTTCTTTTGATAGTTATAGCTTTTATTGTTTGTGTATTGAATAGTTCCATTTGAGCATTAGTGATCCATTCTTCATAAATATTTGGCGGTATTATTTTGGCACTTACGGTATATATGGGTTTTTTTCGTACAAACCGAACCTCCCAACCAAAATCTTCTGCAGAAATATTGATATCACTCATGCTCCATGGTGCAAAATATCGTTCATTATATTCATTATCTAGTTTTTTTTGTTCGCTTGTATGAAATGGTTTGATCTGAGCGGCATATGCATTTGGGTTTTGCGGTATGGTTTGCATATCCAGGATAGTTGCTTTGGGCATATTATCTATTTTGCTTTGCACTCTTGCGCTAGGCATGAGATAATAATCTGCATGAAGCATGGAAAATAACATTATTGTAAGTATGTATAATTTAATTTTCATATTCAATCTTAACATTTATTTTATTAATAAATAAAAAGGTATTCATTTATTTGCATATTTTATGCCGAGTCCGCTTTCATTAGAAAGTATAATTTTGCTTTCATTAAATACAACACTGCAATCAGTAGGCGGTTTTGAGAGCAGGGCAACCGCATCAAGATCTATCATGGTAATGACATCGCATAAGGCTGAAACTACATGTAAAGATGCTGTTATACCTATGGGGCCTTCTAACATACAACCCATCATACAAGAAACGCCAAATTCCTTAGCTTTGTTCGCGATCTTGATAGCTTCTGATATACCGCCGCATTTGGCAAGTTTTATATTTAGATAATCCGCACTGCCAGATTCCAGTACAAAAATAGCTTGTGCCAGATTAAATACTGCTTCATCTGCAAGTATCGGAGTTTGTATACGCTCTTTAATGAATCTTAGTCCGGCAATATCATCAGCTTTGATGGGTTGTTCTATGCACTGAGATATTATTCCTTTAGCTTCAATCGTTTTCATTACAAGTACACTATCTTCTTTACTCCAGCCTTGATTGGCATCAAGTCTCAATATTGTATCTTTTGGCACCGCGTTATGTATGGCGATTATCCTGTCAATATCCTGCAAAGGATCATTTCCTAATTTAATTTTGAGAATACTATAACCAAGAGAGATAGCCTTCAAGCTATCAATTATCATTTGGTCTATGTCATTGAGGCTTATGGTAATATCTGTATCGAAAGTTGTTTGCGTGCCGCCCAAAAGTTTATAAAGAGGTTTATTTTCAGCTTTGGATCTAAGATCATACAACGCTATTTCAAGTGCCGCCTTGGCGGTTGTATTATGAAGAAGTCTTGTGTGTAAGCGATGCAAAATCTCTTCAAAATCATTCAATATGCTTAGTCCTGTCAGCATCGGAGCCAGATAAGAGATCGCCGCTTCCATTGTTCCTAATGTTTCACCTGTAATGACTGCTGTCGGAGCGCCTTCGCCATAACCGATAAAGCCATTGTCACACTCTATAAGTACAACTATATCTTCAAGGTTTTCAACAGTTCTAAGTGCAGTTTTAAATGGTGTTTTGAGTGGCGAGCAAAATAATGCTGTACGAATCGATGTTATTTTCATTTGCTACTTTTCATGGAGGATACTTCGTACAGTATCCTACCATGAAGAGTATAAAATTAAACTTCTTTAAGATCTTGAATTTGAACAGCCAAAGCTTTTATCTCTTTGGCTAGTACCGCTATTTTTTCTTCTATTAGACTTTTTTCAAAATCATTTTGAGCGTAGCTTAAGGGCTCGCTCAAATCTTTATATTGTTTGAGCAATAAATCTTTTTTGTTTGATAATTCTTCTATTGAATTGTTATCTATGATCTCTATCTCTTCTGTCATCTCTATTGAAATCCCTATCTCTTCTGTCATCTCTATTGAAATCCCTATCTCTTCGATCATCACGATCATCTCTTCTAAAATCCCTGTCGTGTTTATCTTGATATATTCTTACATCTTCATGTTTGGCAAAGTGTTTACGGTCAACTTTTCTTGGATTTGAAAAAAATTTACCGCCATGAAGTCTGCGGCCATTGTAATAGTAGTAACCATTTTTAAAATGTCCGCCGTAATAGTATTTGCCTCCGTAGAAATATGCAGGTCTATCATAATATCTATCTTCTATAAAAACAACATAATCGCTAGGACGAACTATTAGTCTTGGTTCATCTCGATGATAAAATCTTGGTTTGCGATAAAATTCTCCGCCAACCAGTCTCATTCCATTATAAAAATAGTATCCATTTCTATAATCCCCGCCATAATAATATCTGCCTTTATAAAAATATACCGGTTCATTATAATGTCTGTCCATTTCAAAAACGCCTGCTATAAAACCAGGTGTTACTGCACCAACTCCAACATTAACCCCTAAATTTACAGAAACTTCTGCGAATGAAAATGTAGTACTTAAAAGACCGGCTGCCACTAAATATTTTATTGATATTTTTTTCAAAAAATCTCCTTTAATTAATTACATTATAATAATATCGTATTAAAGTGAAACTATTGTGAATCTCTAAGAGAGCATTTGAAGTATTTTTGCAACCACAAGTCCTGCGCCTGTACCTACGATGTATCCCATTAGCGCCATTAAAACACCTATCGGTACTAAAGCTTTTGAGTATGCGCTTGCCAATATAGGTGCAGATGCTACTCCTCCTATATTGGCAAGAGATGCTACCCCCAAAGAAAATAGATCAAGTCTAAACAATTTAGCAAATAGTATCATTAAGCCAAGATGTATCATAAGTACTGCAAAACCGGCAACTATATATAATGGTGCTTGAGCTAATTCTGAAAAATCAGCTCTTGAAGCAATTAATGCCACTATAAGATATAACATCATTTGTGCTATCAGTGATGATCCGCCGATTTTGGCTAGAGGAGTAGTGGCAAAGAATATACCTGCGAGTGTGGCTATTATTACGATCCAGGTATAATGAGTTACAAAATCTGTAGTCGGCAATAATGCAGCTATTTGTTTGCCGATTTCATTTACCATCAAGGCACTACCCAGTAATAGCATTAACGAAGATAACGAAATATCTGATTTGCTTTTTTTAATATTTAATTTTTCAGATACCGCTTCAATAGCGGATGAATCTGCTTTTGCCCAAGAATTAAATTTAGCAGCAAACGGCACCAATGCCAACAGCAGCATTACCCATAATGTATAATTTATGGAATCCGTAATCAATACGTAGCCCATACTATTATTTGATATATTTAAAGCCCCTTGTATAGCTATCATATTGCCGGTGCCTCCGATCCAGGAGCCGCAAAGTGCACCAAATGATTTCCAAGCTTCATTGCCGTCAAGATAATTGTGAAATATACTATAAGATATTATAAAGCCCATCATGATAGATGTTGTTGCCAGCATGAATGTAAAAATCATTTTTTTACCAAGCTTGGCTATGGTTCTGATATCGGCTTCTAAAAGCATAAGAAATATCATGCTTGGAAGCAGGGTGTTTTTAAATGAACTGTATACTGAATCTATATCTTCATTTTTGCTCCAAAGCCCAAGAGAAGAGAGTATCATCACAAGAGCATATATAATGACTATACTTGGCAAAATGTCAAATATTTTCCATTTGAATTTATTTTCAATTGATGTGATTATCCCTATTATAAATATCAGCACGGTCAAAAATAATATACCGCTTTCTATCATTATCTTTTATGCCTTTATGATCAAAATGATTATTTTGTTTTCTCTTTATTTCTAGCAGAAGCATACCTGGTGCCTCGTTTGCCTTTTGCATGACAACTCTCGCATATGGAAAATCTATAAGAAAAATCAAGTACTTTACCGCAGCGATGACACTCTTTGACAAAATGTCCATGCTTTAATGATGTTTCAATAAAACCATTCAGCCTGCCACGGCTCTTGATGGCAAGTGCGGTATCTTGGAAGTATTCGGGAAAACGAAAGGACAACCAAAGATATAAAGATATCTCCCTGACTCTATCTTCTGCATTTAAAAGCATTTCATTGGTTTGCGCAAAACGCGGCAAGTCTTTTGGAGGAGTGTATGGAACTTTTTTATTTGCTTCAATATAACGTATATATTTATGCAGAACAGATTCTATATATGGAGATGATAAACTAGCTGGAGCACAAGACAAATGATATTTCGTTTTTAAGTCCAATTTGTATTCATCAACTATTGTAGCTATTTCAATCATAGATTCTATATTTGCTGCCACAAATGGACCCTCGAATTCCATGTTTTCTGCAAAAAAATCTAGTATTTCTACGATACCTTCTGTTTGCAGTATTTCACCAATCAGCATTACGTGCTCAAAGCTTGCCATTACACTTACCGGAAGAGCAATATCTGTTAGCGGAGTATGAAAAGCTTTGCTGATAGTATCTAGCGAACTTTTATCCAATGCGCCTACATAACCTTTCTCTTCAAAACCAAATCTTCCTGCTCTTCCTGAGATCTGCAATACTTCTGATGGCTCAAGTTCTCTTCTGTGTATCCCGTCAAATTTATTATCTTTGGCAAAAATTATAGTTTTAATCGGCAAGTTTAGCCCCATTGCAATAGCATCTGTAGCTATGAGAATATCGCTCTCTCCGTCCCTGAATCGTCTTGCTTCTTCTCTTCTAACCTCAGGAGATAGATTTCCGTATACCACCGATACGCTATATTCACTTGTCAATTGTTGTTTTAGGGACAATACATCTTTTCTAGAAAATGCCACTAAGGCGCTTCCTGGTTCTATTTTGTGAATAGGAGTAGGGTGAGGTAAAAGTTCGAGTGGATTTTTTCGCTCAAAAGTAATGACCTCTAGCGGTTCTTCCAGATACAAGGCTAGTTGTTCGATGGCCTTAAGTGCATTTGAAGATCCAGTGAGTATCACGGTTTTTGCCGGTGCACCAATAAGAGCATTTGCCCATGCCCAGCCTCTATCTCTATCGTTGATCATTTGTATCTCATCAATGACACACACATCTACAGCAACGCTGCTATTCATCATCTCTATCGTAGAGCTTATATGTGTAGAGTCTTCATGGATTATCTCTTCTTCTCCGGTAATAAGGGATACCACCACATTCAGCTTTTGTAGATTTTCATATCCTTCCAATGCAAGCAAACGCAGCGGTGCTAGATACGAGCCTGTTGTAGAATTGGATAGATATTGCAAGGCAGCATGGGTTTTGCCGCTATTTGTAGGACCCATATGAAAAATAATTTTTCTTTTAAGCGATCTAGCTAATGGAAAAAGCTGTTTAAAGTCACGTATGCTTTTTGCCAGCAATTGTTCTTGTTTATATTTTTCCAAAAATGGCTTAATATATTCATGCCAATGATATAGTATGCGTCTTTTTGTTTTTTCTTTTAGTTTTAGTGTCCTAGATGATATTAGTTGAGGTTCAAAAAATTGAAGTATAAAGTCTATAGCTTTTTCGCTATCGATCTTTAATCCATCAGCTAGTTCTAACATCTCATTTTTTAATTCATCTATACTGATATGCAAATCTTCTATCAGCCTGTCGCTGAGTTGTTCAAACTCATCTTGGTATGGCAGGCTATCGCCTCTCCATATAAGACCGTATATAAATTTTTTAGTATATGATAAAGAAATATCATATCTCAATGTTCTATCACAATATTCGTATGATTTTTCTTTTTGAATTATAAAATCATCAGTACTTTGTGTGAGATAATATCTATTGTTGAAATCTTTAATTATTTTTTCAATTTTATCAAAAGATATAGGTATATGATCAAGAGGCGAATCAGGCGGCATGGACTTAATAGCATCTATGATCTCTTTTTCATTCAAATATGGATTGCCGTGTTTTTTTAATTTTTCTAAAAAATCATCGATCTCTTGTTGTTTTTTTTGGATGATTTCTTGTTTTATGGTTTGCAGATTTGATATCAGGTCTTTTGATGGTTTGTCGCTTGTAGTTTCTAGATCTATAGGATCAGATGTACATAACAATAATTTATTAAAATCAATATCTTTTAAACCAAAGGAAAAACTATGATAAAACTCCATACGCCCAAGTGCATCAAATGTTACATCCGCAGCTTTTTCCAAATCGGCAAAACTCTTTTTTTGCCTGCTATATAGAAGTTTGTTTCTTATTTTATTTGGTGTGATCTTGTGACTTGCTACATCAGCAAAAGAATCTAATATATTGTATTCTTCTTCTTTGGTGTGCGGGATCTGAGATAGAATATCCAAGATGTTGGCTGTTTTTTCTGTCATAAATTGGTTTGATGATTTTTTGTGCTCGCCAGTATCAGTTAAAAATGAAACTATCATTTCTCTGGGTTTTGCTTCACCTTCGCTCCATATGCGTCTTAGGGCACGCACCATATCCTCTCTGCTAAGAGAATAGGGCGATAGTTCAAGCAACATCATCAATCCCATAAGCTGTTCATCGCTCAATGTAGCAACACCTTCGTCAAATGGCAACCCTTGAAAGAAAGCACGGATTTTATTGTTTAGTTTTATATGAATATTTTTTTTCTTTTTTCCCATTTTTGCTTGCTTTTTAAATTAAGTTTTTACAAGTATATCATAAACAAACCAGAGTGCATATGGTTGCTATTAATATGGCAATAAAAAATAAAATATTTATCTTATAAATAATTCATTATTATCAATTTTAAAATTATGATCGATATTTAAAAACAAATATCCCCTAAGCTTATTCCGGAGTATTGTAGGCCCTATCTCCCGCATCTCCTAATCCAGGCAAGATAAACATATTATTATCAAGTTTTTTGTCAATTTGAGCGATATATAATTGTATATCAGGATGGTTTTTTTCTATTATAGACACCCCCTCGGGGCAGCCTATGATATTAAGAGAAAAGATCTCTTTTGGCAATTTGTCTTTGATAACATCAATGGCATCACTTAATGAACCGCCGGTTGCGACCATTGGATCTACGACAACTACTGTTTTATCCTTGCATTCAGGGATGCGATCATAATATAATTTGCTTTTGTGAGTTACTTCATCTCGTTTCATGGCCAAAAATCCAAATGAAGCTTTTGGAAAAAGATCGCTCAAGGCTTCCAGCATTGGCAGCCCGGCACGCAAGATAGCTACAAAGACGATATTTTCTTCATCCAGAAAATCACAAGAGATATTTTCTTTCCACGTTTCTATGCTATATGTTTTAGGTTTTTGAGAGCTGAGCGCCTCGTATGCTAAAAACCTAGCCAGCTCTTTAATTATATGTCTAAAATGCAAAGAATCCAATTTGTGTTCACGAAGACGATTTATTAAATTTTTTGCAACTACATTTGAAAGTTCATGGATCATAATATCTTCTTTGATTAATTTTTAACAATTAATTATATCAAATTTTATTTTACTTCATACGATTCAAGCAGTGTATGTTTTGCAGTTGCTGCAATTACAAGAAAATCTCAATATAAAAGCTATATTATATATACTGGTTAACATAATATAAATTCTATTAAAAATATATTATTCTCCTTTAATGTTAAATTGCTCGTCAAAAAATCAATAAAAATTTTGAATGTTGTTTATTATCATTTCAACATTTATGATTTGCAAAATTCTACAAACTATATTTTAAAGATCTTCAAATACTCTTTATTGTTTTTTCTTTGCTTGCAAAGCGAAATTTTTTTTAATCTAAATAAAACTAATTATTTTTTGCGGCTATAAAAAACAATCAACGGTCATTTTACAAACAGCATATAAAATCAGAACTCTATCATCTAGATCAAAATTCGTTTTTTGGTATCAATTTGTAAATGACAAAAACTTCTTATCCATGCTCAATGGGCTTATATTACTATTAAAAAATATAAAAACACCCTATTTTTTGTGTATATCAGCACATATTACATATATTGTTTAATGTTAATTACCACTAGCCTTTATGTATATTAATATATTTTAACAAATAGCGCTATACAGGGGCATAGATAGGCTTCTAAGAACAATTGTTCATTTGATACTCTTAAGTAATGTTGATTTAATGAACGTTTGTTCTCTTTGAAATGATGATGATTTATATTAAATTAACAAGTGTTCATATAAAATGGATATGATACTCTTGACATATGAACAAATGTTCACTATAATACTTTTATAGAAAGGATAAGCAATGGATAATACACTACAAGACACCTACTCACCGCCTTCTAAGGGCGATAAGACAAAGGAAAAGATACTAACCGAATCGCTAAAGCTATTTGCTGCCAAAGGCTACAAAGCTGCTACAGTGCGTGATATAGCAGGAGCAATAGGTATAAAGCAAAGTGCTTTGTATAATCACTTTAAAAACAAAGATGAGATACTAGAATCACTCGTAGAAGAGCTTACTACTTCTGCAATTGCCAAGCTTTTTGCCAATTTTAGTACTCCAGAATCATACAAACAAGGCAAATCACTGCTTTTGTCTATAGCGACTACCTTTAAATTGATTAGTTTTGATGTGCAAAATGAAGCACTTTTCAAGCTATTGATGCAAGAAATCTTCAATAACGAGCGTATTAGGGAGATATATAATGAATATTTTTATCAAGAAAACGTTAAAAAGCTCTCGTCTTACCTATTTGCAATGATGCAAGACGAGATGGTGGCATCATCAGATCCTCTATTACTGGCAAATGAGTTCTTTGCCCCCCTATTTTTCTACCAAATGCAGATCTCCTTGTTGAAATTAGACAAAAAATCTACCTCTTCTATGGTATCATTATTTGAAAAACACGTAGAATTTTTTTGGGAAACTATTAGAACTAATCAAAAACAAACATTATTTTAAAAATATTATATAATATAAGGACAAAAATGGAACAAAACAAAGATCTTTTTGAGCATAAATCTAAAAATTGGGATATGAATAGTATTCGTGTTCGTAATGCCAAAGAAATTTCTGATGTAATATTAAACAATATAGATATTAATCCTTCTATGGAGATCGTGGATTTTGGTGCAGGGACCGGTTTGCTTAGTTATTTTATTGCCAAACATGTCTCCAAGATCATTGCGATTGACAACTCTCCTTCTATGCTGGAGGAATTTAGAGCCAAACAATCAGAATTTGCATGCGAAACGGATATTATAAAAGCTGATATCATGAAAAACGATCTAAAATTGAGCGTTGATGGCATTATTTCATCCATGACCATGCACCATATAGAAGATATTGAAGCTTTATTTTTAAAATTATTTAATATGCTCCATAAAGGCGGTTTTATTGCTATTGCAGACCTGGACAGCGAGGATGGAACATTCCATAGTGACAATGAAGGAGTATATCATTACGGTTTTGATAGAAAAATGCTAACAAATATAGCAAAAGAAGCAGGATTTATAAATATAAATTTTGAAACTGCCAATGTTATCGAGAAACCGCATGCTAAATTTTCCGTATTTACAATGACGGCTCAAAAAAATGTATAGACATATGAAATGGGTTTGGATTTTTATATTTTTTACAGTATTAATTTGGTCTGGATATGAACCAAAAGACAGAGCCACTTGGGTACTTGAAGTATTGCCTGCTGTAATCGGTTTTCTAATTTTAGCTTTTACATACAACTCGTTTCGTTTGACTACACTGCTTTATGTCTTGATATTAACTCATATGATTGTACTTATGATCGGGGGTCACTATACTTATGCTCATGTGCCTATACATGATGTAATAAATGGTTATTTTGGGCAAGATAGAAACAATTATGACAAAATAGGTCATTTAATGCAAGGAGCAGTGCCCGTTATGGTTGCTAGAGAAATTACGATTAGAAAAAATATTTTTACAGCGTATAATGGCTGGTTCATCTTTTTCTTGTTAAGTTTTGTGTTGGCTTTGAGCTCATTTTATGAATTGCTTGAGTGGTGGAGTGCATTGATCATGGGAGGCAGTGCAGATCAATTTCTTGGAACCCAAGGGTATGTATGGGATACGCAATCTGATATGTGCTGTGCACTGGTTGGCGCTATTTTTTCCTTAATCGTTTTTAGCCGTTTGCACGATAAAAAACTTCAAGAAATATCTTGAAAAAAAATTCTTTATGGCTACTTCGTAGCCATTTTTGATATCTCTTCTTGTGCTAATTTATTTGCCATTTTGATACTTTCGAGTGCATTTAACAATATCTGTTTTGTGCTAACAATAGGTTTCATCCGAAGATTGGTAGCTTTTTTATCCAAACTATCATTGAGTATACAATCCATTGCTTCTTTTTCTAATTCAGCTAAAATTTCATTGATTTTGGTTTCTATATATGCAATATTCATCAATATTCTTTATGCTTTTGGTCTAAATACGGTTATATTTTCTTCGTTTGCTTCCATGTATTTACCGCCAATCAAATCGATGCAATAAGGAATTGCCGGAAATACTGCCTCTAAACACTCATTTATAGATTTTGGCTTGCCTGGAAGATTAACAATAAGGGATTTATTACAAATACCTGCTGTTTGCCTAGATAATATAGCCGTAGGAACATAACGCAAGCTAACTGCTCTCATCTGCTCACCGAAACCTGGCAATAATTTGTGGCATACCGCTTCTGTAGCTTCTGTTGTCACATCTCTAGGCGCCGGGCCTGTGCCGCCGGTAGTTACTATCAGATCGCATTCGTAAATTTGTGCAAGTTCTAGCAGTGTTCCCTCTATCAGTGATTGCTCATCTGCTATACAGCGATATTCATATCTGCAATCATTTTTAAGGTAAGCACTGAGTGTGTCCATGATAGCCCTGCCGGATATATCTTCATATATTCCGCTTGATGCCCTATCGCTAGTCGTTACTACGCCGATCGTTATGGTATCCATTGTAATTATTTCCTTTTTTTTAGATTTTGATAAGTATTTTATCTAACATATTAGTAGTTAATATTCTTTTTAAAGATCCAAGTATATAGGTGGCCTTTGTGATATAATATCTTGGTTTTGGTTTTTGTGCCAATACAATACGATAAACTACTTTTGCCACAGAGAATGCCTCTTCATTGAAAGGTACTCGTTTGGTTTTGCCATTTAGATTTTTATGGTATGTTTCTTTAAATCTAGATTTTTCAATATCTATATTTTCTTCTAATTTTTGCATAGCATTTTTTCTAAATGAACTCGTGATCGGTCCGGTATTTAGGAGTACCGGATAGATATTTGTCTTTTTTAGCTCTAAACGCAAAGTATCCGTGAGCCCTTCAATAGCGTATTTGCTTGCATTGTAAGCCCCTCTTCCAAAAAGTGATATAAGTCCTAGCACTGAGCTGTGCTGTATGATCTTTCCGTATCCTTGTTTTCGCATCACTGGCAGTATTTGACGCGTGCATTCATGCAGTCCGAAGACATTTGTTTCAAATTGCTCTCTTAAGATATTTGTCGGCAAATCTTCTATTGCTCCTGGTTGTCCGTAGCCTGCATTATTAAACCAAACATCTATTTTGCCATATTTATCCAAAATATCTTGTATAACACCTGCTATTTGATCCGGCTTAGTGACGTCTAAAAGTTTTGCATCTTGGAAGCCGAGTTCTTTTAGTCTCAAAACATCTTCTTTTTTTCTGGCAGTAGGACATACTATCATCCCCTGCTCTTTAAGATAAGTCGCAGTAGCCAATCCTATACCGCAGCTGCAACCTGTTATTGCTATGATATTCATTATTTCCCCATTTTGTATGCTATTGCTGCAGGTATAAAAGCACCTAAAGCTGCTAGCAGCATGTCTTTGTGTGCATCCCAAATATCGCCTTGTGTTCCCAGGTATTCCATGCCGAGTTTACCGCCAAATATCATAGCAACACCCCATTCTGTCAATTCATAAAGCAGAGAAAATGTCATGACGCTTTGTACGGCAAAAAACCAACTCATACCGTTACTAAATTCCAAACGACGTATAAAAAATTCTTTGGCCGGATAGACCCAAAGCAGTCCAAATAATAGATGAACGATTCTATCGAAATTATTTCTCTCCCAGCCCATAAATTGATTTAAACTCCAATCGCAGCAAGCTTGAAACCACTCTTCATATGGTACAAAAGAATAAGTATAGTGAGCACCTATTTCATGAATGATCAAAAAAACAGCTATAAAAGTGTAAGAAATATTGGAAAACGGAAACTTTTGATATGTAAGTGATAAAACCAACAAAATAATAAATACAAGCATATTTTCAAGCATCCAATCATGCCTGCTGACAGGTTCAATAGCGGCAAATATCCAAACAAAAATAAAAATAATCAAAAGAAGCAATATATACATAATCTTTCTATCAATATTATTTAACATTAAGCAGATGGCCAACCTTTTTTATAAAATAAGTTATCGTATATTTTGAAAAAAAATCAAGAGCGGACTTGGAATCAATGATCCTATCCTCTTCTCCTAAAAATACTTCTATTTTTATACCTCTATTTTTTAATGTTATGAGAGTATCATCGCTCCATTCATAGCTCATCAGCTCTTCAAGTTGTTTAATGTCCCCATCATCAATATATTTTTCTAGATCAATTTTGCCATTTGGCAGGGAAATATTGGTTAGAAAGTTTTGTATATATTTATCTTTATCAATACTAAAATAATGTGTTTGAGCTCTTAAAAAAGATTTTGATCGTGTTTTAAAAAATGCCGGAGAAAGCAAAATTATCCTATCGATTCTTTGCGTGGCAGATAGAGCATATTCTATCGCTTTTTGTGCGCCATAACTAAAACCGGCTACCGTGTAATCAGTTTGGTCCAAAAAAGGCTCGAACAGCTCTTGCTCATTTTTTAGACAAAATCCGCTAAAAAATTTCACGAAGCATCTCTCTGGCTTGCTCTTGTGTTATAGATTCATGCTGCAATAGATAATTGCTTATCATGGTGCAAATATTATCCAGTTTATCAAGCAGTGCACTTGTCTCTTCAAATGCAGTATGCAATAACTCCTCTTTCGCATTTATGCCGTCCGTGGATTCCAGTATCAGATCAAAATCGTTTATAACTTTTTGCGCTAAATCTTTAGCATGAACAATGTCCTTGCTGCTATTTGTAAACACTTCTTTATATTTTTTCTGTGTCGCTATTGTTCCGGCTAGATCCACTTTTATTCTATGCAACAATTTGCTTTTTGCTAAAATAGTATAATCAAATTCTTCAAATCTCTCGCTGGCAATACCTATTTTTTCAAACCCTATATCGTACCAGGTTGCCACCAATGCTTTGGCTCCTTGATATGTCGCTTGCACAGCTCTTTCATTTTCATCAAGGGTCAAGAGCCGTTTTTTGCCGACCATTACCTTATCTTTAACCGCTTCAAAATCGCTTGATTCTATCATTCTTTTATGGTTTTTGAGTGCATGCATAGCAGCTTCATTGACCCATGTAGCAAGAGAAGCAAAATTGAATCCTACGCTCATTTTGGCAATTTCGCCTATGTCGACGTTATGCATTTTTTTGGATAAATATAATTCCAAAGTATTGATTCTCTCTTGCATATCAGGCAATGAAACAAATATTCTTCTATCAAATCTACCTGCACGCAATAAAGCTTCATCCAGCACATCGATCTTATTGGTAGCTGCTATTACTATTACTCCCGAACTCTCTTCGAAACCGTCCATTTCTGTTAGCAGCTGATTGAGTGTTGCTTCTCTCTCGTCATTTTGCCTGCCGCCTCTGCTTTTGCCTATTGCGTCTATCTCATCAATAAATATAATGCTAGGTGCATTTTGCTTGGCAATTTGAAATAATGCAGATACCCTTTGTGCCCCCATACCTACGTACATATGAACAAAAGATGCCCCGCTTTGATAAAAAAAAGGTACCCCTGCTTCACCGGCAACTGCTTTTGCTATCATTGTTTTTCCTACTCCTGGAGGTCCGACGAGCAAAACTCCCTTTGGCAGTCTAATATCAAAATTTGTATATTTTTGAGGTGATTTTAGAAAATCAATTATCTCTTCTAATTCTTCTTTAACATCTATGATGCCTGCTACATCCTTGAAA
This sequence comes from Sulfurovum sp. UBA7648, assembly GCA_002483605.1. Lineage (GTDB taxonomy): Bacteria > Campylobacterota > Campylobacteria > Campylobacterales > Sulfurovaceae > BN30871. The sequence goes on along the minus strand of DLIG01000007.1, from coordinate 24,747 downwards.
CGAACTGATGAGCTAATGGCTTTTATTGGTTCATTGGCTATATCATTTGAATCGTGAGATACTTTTTTTGCAGATGAAAATACAGGTAATGGCCGTTTGCTAAAAAATAGATAATATAACAATATAGCCAAAATGGATACGGTCAATATCCAAATAGGCCAATTTTTTCTTTCTTTTATCTCGACAGGATATTTTGCATAATACTTAGGATAGTCGATAACCTCTTTGTAAATTCTAAATGTTTGCTGCGGGGTTGTAAAATATAGATATTCATTATCTACAATGATTTTCTTTATGCTTTTGTTGGCATCCAATTGATCTGCTTGCGACCTTGTGATCAGTATACTTGTATCCCTAAAAACAGAAAAAAGCAATAAAATTACCAAAACCCCAAAAAACATGGCAATGGTTTTTATTTTTTTAAAATTGAAGCCGATTTTTTTCATCTTGCACCTCCACGCTCTCTGCTAAGATCCAATTTCCGCTTAGATCTTCTTGGCTGAAAACTTCAAGAGTATTATAATATTGATCAAACCCTTTGTAAATATTATTTTGTCCGCTTTCTAAAAGCACTTCTAGATTTTTGTAGTTTATTTCTCTAAATTCTCTATTTTTGGCTTTGATACAGCTGGTTAATTCATTGTGTCTTATTTTTGCAATGTCTCCACTGATATCTTGCTTTATAAAAGCAGATGCGGTATTGTCTCGTCTAGAGTACGTAAAAGCATGTATATGAGTAAGAGGCAAACTCCAAACTCTCTGCATAGCTTCTTTCCATATTGCTTCACTTTCCCCCGGATGCCCGACTATATAATCAGTACCAAGTGCATAGCCATGTTCAGCTAAGAAATTTAATAGCTTTATATCTTCATTAAATTTATTTCGTCTGTTCATAAGCGAGAGCATCTCATCGCTTGTGTGCTGTAAAGCAATATGGAGATGTTTTGCCATCCATGGTTCATTTAATAATTCTTTGAAACCATCATCAATTTGTATAGGTTCAAGGCTGCCTATACGTATGCGTCTAACGCCTCTTATTGAAGAGATTTTTTTAAGAAGTGCGGCCAAAGAACTGCCGATGTCCCTGCCATAACTTCCTACGTTTGTACCTGTAAGTACAAATTCACCGTATCCATTGGAAGCCAAGATCTTTATTTGTTCTAGTATCGTATCTTCGGCATGGGACCTTGCTCTGCCTCTGACTTGAGGTATGATGCAGTATGAGCAATCAAAATTACACCCCTCTTGTATCTTTATAAATGCCCTGCTCTTGCCTATAAAATTTTCTACAACCGTAGTATCAATGTGGTTTAGATCACCTATTTCATAAAACGGTTCTTCATTTTGTAAAAGTTTGTTTATATTTGATTTTTCAGAGTGCCCCATTACGCCAAATACAGAACCATCTTTCCATAGAGTCTCTCCTTTTGCATGAGCCCCGCATCCGGCCAATATAATTTTTGCATTCGGATTTTTTCTTTTAAGCGAAGATATGTATTGTCGCACAGAGCTATCGGCACCATTGGTAACAGTGCATGAATTTATAACAACTATATCACTTTGGCTCTCTTCGTTTGATATTGTAAATTGATGCAAATTTGATAACATCACTTGCGTATCAAATTGATTTGTGCGGCATCCAAAAGTTTTAAAGTATACTTTTTTCATTATATAGACTCTTTGTTTGCTTTTAATTCATCAGAAGGTATATTTTTTTGATTATCGTCTGACATAAAAATAGATTGAGAAGGATAAGCTAGCAAAATATCTTGCTCATTTTTTATATTATTGATTATAGAAGCAGATATTGTGCTTCGAAGTGGTAAAGTCGCATAACTGTTCGTATAATACCATACACTTATTTTCATACCATAAGGAGTTATAAGAGTAAAAACTCTCGGTTCAACGCTAATATTTTTTAAATGATAATGCCTGCGAAGTTTATTTAATTTTTGACGTGTATTTTCTGCATATCCTTTCGAATATTTTTGGGCTATCTCTTTGGCAATATTTGATGCCTTGTTGATATTCGAATCAAAAGTAACAATAAAATCGATACCGTCCCATACTGTATCTAGTCCGCTATGGGTATAGTTGGCTATCATGTTGGTAAAAATATAATTATTCGGTATGTATATTACTCTCCCAGCCCTTCTGTTTCTCTCAAAAGTTGTAAGGGTCACATCTTCTAATATTGTCATTCTCAAAAGAGAAATATCTATAACATCCCCTACGTATTCAACTCCGTCTTTAAAAAATCTAACCCTGTCACCCACATGGATACTGCCCCCAAAAAATATGACAAGCCATCCTATGATACTCATGAACCATTCTTTAAGCGCAATTGCTATACCTGCAGAAGCAAATCCCAATATAGTTACAAGATAATTTACATTTTCAATGTATGCAAAAAGTAAAATCAATACAACCAATATAACAAAAGTAACGTTCAATGCTTTATTTAGTGTATAAAAACGTTCAATATCTTTCAAATATCGTCTCATCAAATATTTTGAAAACAGCAAAAATCCAAACAGAACGCCAAGAATTATGCCAACAGTTATAAGTTTTTTGCTCTCGTGGGCTATTTTTTGAGTGATCTCGATCTTCATCTCGTTTATTTTTTTACCATAAACATTCAGTGTGGTTCTAAAAAGTTCAACAAAAGGTTTTAATGTATTTAATAGTTCTTTTGTTTTTGCAATTTCTTGTTTATGCTCTTGTTTGCCAGAAGAAATATCTGCTAATTCTTTTAGGATCTGCTCTTTTCTCTCTAGGTTTTCTACAACAGAGATCAAGGACTTATATCTTTGCTCATATTCATTTTGATCACTTTTGAGCTTTTCTCTATATGACAAAGCCGAAAAAATTGCCAATGGATTGCTGATTGTCGGGGCATTATCTATCAAATTTGGTGATAAAAGCTTTTTAAACGGTTCATCTTCATATTCACCTAATAATTGTAATTTATTATTTATCCCTTCTCTTTCGTCTTGTAGAGTCTTAAGTTTTGCTCGTCTCTCACTGTTTTCCGGGGATTTTCTCTCTAATCTGGTTATTTCTTTATCTAGAGTATTTTTTTTGTTTTGAAGTATTTGATAGTTTTTATAGTTTTCATATACAGTAATCCAAATGTTATTTTTCAATTCATCATCAATATTATTTTTTTCACTAATAAGATCTTTTGTTTTTACAGTAATAAATTCTTCTTTTTTGCTTTCATTTATTTCTATATTCGATTGGCTTGGTGCACCAAACAAGAAAAATGTTAATGTAAAAAAAAGAATTATTTTTATATTCATTATTTCGCTCCAAATGTATTGAGAACTTTTTTAACCGTATCTTCGCTGATTTCTGAGCTTATGACGCAGTCTCCTATGCTTTTTGGCAATATAAATTTTATTTTATTTTTAGCGCTTTTTTTGTCTAAAAAGAAATGATCATAAAAACTATCCGCGTTGGCTATATGATAGTTTGTAGGAAGATCAAATTTTTTCAACACATTTTCTATACGCAAAGCATCATCCAAGCTCAAAAATCCAAGTTCTACAGCTAAACGATTTGCCATAACCATACCAATCGCTACTGCTTCGCCGTGAAGATATTTGATATATCCTGTCTCGTTTTCAACAACATGGCCAAACGTATGGCCATAATTTAATGCTGCTCTTATACCGGTCTCTTTTTCGTCTTGACTGACAACATCTGCTTTGATGGTAACACTTTTGCTTATAGCTTTTTTGAGGATCTCTTTGTCGAGCAAATCTGCATTTTCCAAAAATTCAAAATACTCTTTGTCAAAAGTAACTGCTACTTTTATCATCTCCGCAACACCGGCAGCAAATTCTCTTGAAGGCAATGTATCCAAAAAATATGGATCTATATATACAGCTTTTGGCTGATAGAATGCGCCTATTAAATTCTTGCCGAATTGATTATTTACTCCGGTCTTGCCTCCTACACTGGCATCAACTTGCGACAAAAGAGTTGTAGGGATTTGTATAAAATCTATACCTCTTTGGTATAGCGAAGCAGTAAAACCTGTCATAT
>DLIG01000007.1:0-20580 GCA_002483605.1 Sulfurovum sp. UBA7648 | reverse complement strand
GAAGCAGTAAAACCTGTCATATCGCCTATAACACCGCCGCCAAAAGCAATAAGAAGCGATTTTCGATCAAATTTATATTCAAATAGTTTATTTAAAATATCTTCAACGGTTTGAAGCGTCTTGTACTCTTCGCCGTCCGGTACCATAATGATTTGAAGTTGGGCGGCGGTAATTTTGGATAACAGTTTTTCCAGATGATAATTAGCAATTGTAGGATTGGTAATGATGGCAACTTTATTATCAAAATTCAAATCAGGCAAAGAATCTATAGTGATTTCATAAGAGTGGTTTTCGTGAGATTCTAGCGTAATTGGTATAATCATATTAATTTTTGGCCTTTTATATTTGTATTTATTATGCTAGATTTTATCCTATTTAGCATTAAAAACCAATATTGTCTACGTATCGCTATCTTCAAAAGGGATCAGTAGCTTCGGATGCTTATAAATTTTTGGGAATAGATTTGAAATATTCATCATGATCAATTGCAACATAAAAGCATGTTTTGATTTATCTTGAAAAGAATTTATATGTAAAATATTTCTCATTTTTGACAATTCCCTTATAGGATTCGCTACCTTTTGCTCTACAGTTATACTGGAATTGAATAAATTTGCCATTGTTTCATAATGGTCGATAGTCATTTTTCTACCGCTAAAATCGCCATCTGGATCAAAATCACATAATTTTAACGGTAATTTCAATATTTCGCACACATCAAAAGCAGTAGAAGATATAGATTCCATTTTTTCTTCATCATTCATCATAATAACAGCAGAATTTATATCAGCTATTCGTATGCTGCCAAAAATATAAACCAATTTTCTGAGATAGTAAAAAGTGAGGTTGTGATACTCTTTATAAAGCGAAGTTTGCGAACACATAACCAAACCTATATCATAATGGGTAACATCATATTCGACGGTACTCTGTGTTCCGTTCAATTCATATGTTATATCGATATGAACACCGTCATTTTGATATCCTTTGATCTCTTCAGTGAGCTTTAGATTTGTAGGATAGAATACTCTTACAAAAAGTTCTTTGTTCTTTAATATTTTTGTTAAATATATCGCCTCTTTTAAATACTCTATTGCCTTTTTCTTGTCATAACGCAAATCAAGCAGAAGATATATGTTTTTGCCAAACGGCTCAGGAAATAATCCCTTTCTTTTGTTGATCAGTTTGTAAATTCCGTCTAGCACGGTTGGCCTGCCGACAATCAATAGCGTATCATTAGGGCGGATCATGGTAGCGCCCGTTGGCAATATCTGTTTTTCATCTCTATAGATAACCGCTATTTTCCATTTTTGCTGCACTATAGAGCCTACATGCCTAAAAGCATAACTGCTGCCAAAAGGCACATGTACTTCCATTACCTCACCTTGCCCTAGACCGATATTGTTCGGTACTATCGGAACATTTGGAAGCTTATCATATAAGTGTCCCGATAATAGGTCATACATATCCAATACAATAACATTATGATTAAATCTTGATGTCTTTTTTTCATCCCACTGATTAAGCAAAATTATGCGTAATTTATCATCTATTGAATTAAGATTATGGATTATATGCTTTGCATCATCATGTGATTCTATAATGATAAAAACATGAGAGTAGTTTTTTTCTTCCAAAATACGCTGCAACTTGGTATAACTGGTTGAATCTATATTAGAAAATGAAGTATTATTTTTATTATGTTTAATATTTTCTTCATGTATTGTGTTTGAGGCTATATGGTAATGATTATTGGCAACTCTTTTTTTGCTAAGCCATACGATAAAGTGCTTTGCAATTTTACCTTCGGCTAGAATCAATATATTTTTCATAAAACTCTCTAGGTAGTGTGGGTACAATTACACTATTATTTGATAGAGGTATTATAACATAATGTATTTTCGTATAGATAAAACGGACGGTAAAGCTAGAGCTTGTACCATTACGACCGCACACTCAACAATTCAAACGCCGGTTTTTATGCCTGTAGGCACCGTAGGAGCAGTAAAATCTCTTGATGCTACCGATCTTCAAAGCTTCATAAATCCAGAGATCATTCTAGGCAATACGTATCATCTATATCTTCGTCCTGGTGATAATATCGTCAAAACCATGGGTGGGTTACATGGATTTACTAAATTTCCGAAAAGTTTTTTGACCGATAGCGGCGGCTTTCAAGCTTTTTCGCTCTCAGATAATGTCAAGATAGATGAAAACGGCATCACATTTAGAAGTCATATAGACGGGAGTAAACATTATTTTACCCCGCAAAAGGTCATAGATATACAAAATAATCTAAATTCAGACATCATGATGATACTTGATGATCTAGTAGCCTTGCCGGCCACGCAGGAACGCATCAAGGCCAGCATAGAACGGACTACAAAATGGGCTGCAGAGTCTATAGAATACCATAGGGCCAACCAAGCAAAAGGAATAGGCGCAGACCAGAACATATTTGCTATCATACAAGGCGGTACAGATAAAGCTTTCAGGGAAAAATCGGCAACGGAACTTTGTGCCATGGATTTTGACGGATTTGCCATAGGAGGACTTAGCGTTGGCGAAGCAAATCAAGATATGTATGATACGGTAGAATGGACTACACAGTTTATGCCCGAAAATAAACCGAGATACCTCATGGGTGTCGGGACCCCTGAGGATCTAGTAGAAAATGTAGCAAGGGGCATAGATATGTTTGATTGTGTTATGCCGACACGTAATGCTAGAAATGGGACCCTGTTTACATCGTTTGGCAAGATCACTATCAAAGCTGAGAGATTTACCACCGATCCATTGCCGATAGACCCTGAATGCAAATGTATGGTTTGTCAAACTTATTCTAGAAGTTATCTGCGCCATCTGTTTCGCGCTAAAGAGATAACCTATTTTAGGCTAGCTACCATTCATAATCTATATTATTATTTAGACCTTATGAAGCAAATGAGAGAAGCGATACTTGAAGATCGTTTCGATGAATTTAGAACTGAATTTTATGCAAAAAGACAACAAGCATAGCAGTTAATTATTCTCATTTTCTATGCTTAACGTGAATTTTTTATTATCGCATAAGTACCTGTAGCAAACGCTGCGAGCTTACCTTCATTGTGAAGTTCTATAGTTACAAAAGAGGTCGATCTGCCTTGTCTTTTTACTTCAGCGGAAGCTATGAGATATTTGCCTGAAGCTGGTTTGAGATAATTTATCTTTATCTCCATCGTTACAGCCGTATGACCTTCATCGACATTTGATACGGCAGCATACCATCCTGTGTTATCCATAAGTGTAGATATAACGCCGCCATGAACAAATCCTAGGTGCTGCAAGTGGTAATCTTGCGTTATAAGCTCAACTTCCGCTTTACCATTTTCATATTTTTTTAGTTTCGCGCCAATATGTTCCAAAAATGGAAATTTAATATCTTTCATCATGCTGCCTTTTATACAAAATTATTTTAAAGTTCTACTTATATCAGCGATAGTTCTTAGCCCTTTTGAAACTTGCTCTTTTGTAGAATATGTATAGTTAAACCTTATTTCATCGCTTATTCGACCATCCAAAAAGAACTGATTCCCAGGCACAAAAACGACTTTTTCTTTCATGCACTTCCGCACCAGTTCCATGGTATCAAAACCTTTGAGAGAGCCAAATACGAACATTCCGCCTTTTGGCATTACAAAATCAAATTCTTGCAATTCTTGTTTTAATGCAGATGTAAACATTTCCATTTTTTCTTTATATGCTTTTCTGAGTTGATCCAAATGGTTTTCAAAAAGAGAATTATCATCCAAATAAATGTCTAAAATATACTGCGAAATTCCACTACTGTGAAGATCTATAGTCTCCTTTATCATGGTAAGCTGTTTTATAATTTCCTCATTTGCTCGAATCCACCCTATTCTCAAACTGGGAGAAAGGGTTTTTGAAAAAGATCCTAGATGAAAACTGTTGTCTGGAATATATGAACTTATACTTTGTGATTTTTGATCAAAATATAATTCACTATATGGTGCATCTTCTATGATATACCCACCATATTTTAAAACGCTATTGGCGATATCTTTTCTCTTGCTATCACTATAAAGTGATCCTTTGGGGTTCTGAAAATCAGGTATGAGATAAGCTAATTTTATCTTTTGATAGACTTCATCAAATTTTTGCGTATCTATGCCGCCATGATCTAGATATATAGGTTGCATACCCAAATTATTCATTTTGAATATATTCACAGCGCCCAAATAAGAAGGTTCTTCTATGATGATTTGTTTGTTTTGAAAATATTTTGCTATGATAAAAAGACCTTGCTGTGAGCCTGTTGTTACAAGTATATTTTCAGGCTTTGTAAAAAATCTTTCTTTATTATAAAAGTTAGCTATTTTTTCTCTAAGCGGTACTATTCCATTGCTGATGGCATATTGAAGATTTTTTGGATTTTCAAATACCTTGCTTGCTGCTTTTTGCAGATCTTGTATTGGAAATAGATTTTCATCAGGCAACCCGCCTGCAAAAGATATCGTTTCGTTATCTATGGATTCAAGTATCTCTCGTATGAATGATCTTTTCATAACTTTATCCCTTTTTACTGCAATTTTAATAGAAATTAAACTTTTTATCTCAATTTTTCTTGCTATTATTACTATTTATTATTGCTTAAAAAACATTGTAATATTGCTATAATTAAACTATGAAAAAAGACACGATACAGCAACATACAAAAATAGCCAATGATATAATTTACTATATTTACAAACATATAGATACCTATATCGACCTTGATTCTTTGAGTAAAGAATTGAAAGTTAGTAAATTTCATATGCATAGGATCTTTAAAAATGAATTTGGAAAAAATATCTACGAGAGCATAAAATCAATAAGACTTCAAAAAGCAGCCAGTCTTATTTTAACAAATAAACACTCTACTATTACACAAATAGCGATAATATGCGGATATAGCTCGCAAACCTCTTTTTCTAAAGTATTTAAAGAGAAATTTTTTATGACACCAAAAGAGTGGAGAAACGGAGGATATAGATCTTATGTCGATACTATTTTAAAGCGATCGGTCAGCGCGGCAAATTCTAGAGCTGATTTTTCATCGCTAAAGCCAAAAATAGTAAAAATGGAAGAGATGCAGGGCTATTATATAAGACATAAGGGGTACGATAAGTCCATCAAAGAAACATGGCAGAAACTACAAACTTGGACACTTTGCAACAATATCACAAACTTTATTCAGGTCGGACTACACCATGATAATCCTACCATCACCGCACTGAACGAATGTCAGTATATTGCATGTATAGTATTGGAAAAAGAGCTAAAAAATGCAACCTTGCCTAGAATGATTATCCCTAAAGGCGTTTATGCGAAATTTGATTTTTCCGGTAAATACGGAGATGTACTCAAATTCATGAATTGGGTTTATTTTCATTGGCTAGTAGAAAGCGGCTATGAAACAACTACTAATCCATCTTATGCGATCTATCGTAAAAACCATTTTCTTTCCGATGATGAAGAGTTTGATCTGAGTTACTATATTCCTATAAGACTATAATCTCTATCTGCTTTTATGGCTTTTGTAGATGATTATTTATTGACCTCTTTTTTGAGCTTCGCCAACTCTTCATCTATCATGGCAAAAAGTTTTTTCGACGCTTCTTTTTCATTTAGTTCGGGTATATCCCAGCCTGTGATGCGCATATTTAGATTATACAGCAATTCAAGCCCCAGATGGATCTCGCTTCTTCTTTTTTCTAGTTCTTTATCTATAACATCCATTTTGCATCCCTTGGTTTAGATTTGAACTATTATAAATCAATTATAGCAATAAGTCAAGAAACTTTATTGCCCCAAAGCAAAAACATTTGAAAGGGTATTTATATAATTAAAATATCCGGTAATTGCTACTGCTTCAAGGATTTGAACATCGCTATATCCGAACTCTTTTAGTGCATCTATCTCTTCTTTTTGAATCTTATAATTATCTTTTTTGGAAGCTTTGATACAAAATCTCAAAAGAGCTTTTTGCGCATCTGTAGTATGAATAGAATCAACTCCTTGAAGTATCTCTTCGATCCTCTCTTCGCTCAAACCAAGCATTTTTGCTATTCCTCTATGGACATCGACACACATTTTGCAGCCATTTTCTTTTGATATCAAAAGCGCGATCGCTTCTTTTATATCATATGAGAGTTCAGTTTTATCAAATAAAAAATGCTGGACCATATTGTCTGTCGCAAAATAGATCTTTTCATCAAGGGCCAAAAGTTTAAAAATCTCACCCAAATTGCCTGTTTTTTCCAAGATCGGACGAGCTTTTTCTTGGATAGCTGGACTCATCTCCTCAAATTCCGGTAACGCTATGTGGGCCATTGTATTCCTTGATATAAATTTTAAGATAATTAGAAACGTAAATTATAATTTTACGCTTTGTAGATTATAGGCTATGGATACTTATATGGTATTAATTTGGTGGTAATTTACTTATTCTTCATGCGAGTACCATAGTTGTATCATCAAAGTATAAATTGCTTTGAATATTTCATTAAGTAAATAAGTTTAAATCAACAATATTTTCAATTTCTATGACGTTTGTATCTCAAATAAACACACACTAGCCACTGTATAATGATCGGATATTGATGCGCCATAGCTTCTCCTATTTTTTGATCTTCATCATATAATTTGCATTTTTTTGAAACTCAAATCCGACTTTGATTATTTCACCGCCAAATTTTTTGGCAATCCGGTAAGCTAATGGACTGAGATTATCGAGCTCATCCTTGTGGGAGTTTTTATAATCTACTAGCGGAAAAATACGTACTTCCTTGCCGATACGCAACATCTCTGCTATGGATATTTCGTGAAATGTCAAATCCAACCTATCATCATAAACGAACAACAGGTGTGAACTTAAAATAAGATCAAAGCTATCATTTTCATACAGCAATTTCGGTAATTTGGCGTATTTATAATCTGCGGGGTTGTAATCTGTGCAAAACTTTTCCAATGCACTTATTCGATGCTCTTTGTGCTTTTTGATTGAATGATAAAATACAAAATTATTATCCGCCATCCAACTCGTATCAGCGTAAATTTTCTTGATACTCTTTTCTCCTTGTAGTCTTAGTTTATCTACATTGTATCGATAGAGAATATCACATCCTTGCGCTGATATTCCTATCTTTTTAGCCTCGGCTATAAATGAACTCGCTCCACTTGGGCAGTCCAAAACCCTCATATTTTTCATCGATGCAGCATCCAAATCGAAAAATGCCGCATATTCCTCAAAGGTACGACCTGTAATGAGGAAATCGTCTAATTGTAACGACATAGGTATCCTTTTGTGGTATATAATAATAAATAAAAATTAATGTGTTATGTTAAAAAGAAGTAGTTATGGCATAAGCCAAAAGAGAGCGACTCGAACGAAGTAATTGTAGTTAGTATTACGATAATATATCATGTGCTCTCCTTTGTAAAGTTTAGAAAGTATATCAAAAAATAAATTATAAAAGTTTTATCTCAAATAAACACATACCTTGTTTTATTTTTCTAGCTTGTTCGCTTGCAATCAACCAAAAATTCCATTCCAACTCTCCCGATATTTTCCAAGCAAATATGGTTTTTTTTGTCGATACTTTTATCATCGACAAACACATACTTTATCTCCAAAATAAACGGTTCATATCTGTTGTTTGATTCCACCTTCTGCACAAATTCACAAAATAGTGCACATTTTATGCCTTCGACCATAGGCGGAAAATCATGCAAAAGAGTTTTTGTTTTAATATCAAACTTCTCGCATTCGCTTATCTCTTTTGGCAGTTCTTCGCTTGAGCTTATCAGCTCATTAAGCAAATCCTTATGGGCAAGATTAATTGTACAAACTTTTTGTTTCAAGATATTGATGAATGTATCTTTCGGCTCTCCAGAGTTTTCTTTTTTAGCGATTGAGACTATTACAAGAGGTGGCTCAGAACTAATAGGCGTAAAGTAGCTAAAAGGTGCCAAATTGATAATGCCGTTATTCTCGGTCGTTATCCATGCTATGGGTCTTGGAAATATAGTATTACTCATTATTGTGTATTTTTTTGATTCGTTAGTAGTTGAAAAATCAAAAATCATTTGTTTACTCCTTTGCAAAAACAGCTATTTTCATGGTCATCTACCATCCCACACGCTTGCATAAAGGCGTATATTGTTGTAGAACCTATAAATTTAAAATTTCGTTTTTTGAGCTGCTTCGTTATATCATCAGATATTTCAGATATACTCGCCACATTTTTGTAGTCCGTTACATTGTTTACGATAGTCTTGCCGCCCACCTTGCTCCAAAAATAGTTATCCAGAGAGCCGAATTCTTTTTGAATTTCTACAAACCCTTTCGCATTACTGATAATAGCTTCGATTTTCGGACGGCTTTTGATAACACCTTCACTCTCCAATATGCGATCAATGTCTGCTTCAGTATACAAAGTGACTTTTGAGAGATCAAATCCCTCGAACGCTTTACGGTACCCTTCCCGCTTTTTCAGTACCGTCAACCAACTTAATCCAGCTGATTGTGTCTCAAGACTAAAAAGTTCAAAGAGTGCTCGATCATCATGCAAAGGTTTTCCCCACTCCTCATCATGATAGGCGACATAGACTGGATTATTTAGTTTTACCCATCCACAACGTGAAACAAACATTATTTTCTCCACTTTAAATTGCAAATATTATAACACATCTCATGCGATAACACTTTTTATGGCAAAATGAAAACTTTTAATCCTCTTTCTATGAAAGCATATTCTGTTCTTTCTTTGTCAAGCTCTCGGCAATCAATGTATATGAGTGGTCTATCAGCTCTTTTAGCAGTGCATCATCGACATCTCCGCCAACCACTACCGTATTCCAATGTTTTTTATTCATATGGTAACCAGGTATTACCGATGTATACATTGAGCGCAGCTCCAATGCATAAAAAGGATTACATTTAAGATTGATAGATAACGGTTCTTTGTCACTCATCAAGGCAAATATCTTATCCACTACACGGTACACACGTACTTTATCGTCAAAAGGATAATCAAATGTTGCGCCTTTTTTGGAAAGTAGGTAAACAACAATCTCTTTAAAAGTCATCATTGCAGACCTTCCAAATTTCTAAAATCTTTGATAAATTGTCTCACCATATCACTTGCCTGCATTGCCTGCACCGCCAAGTATCGCTTTTTCAAACTCTTTTTGATTTGTGCTTTGATGGATCAGCCTCATTATAAAATTCCTCACAGCTTGCCAAAACGGTGATTTTAAGTGTGCCATTTTACCTATCATCCATGAACGGTTACGAATATATGTAACCCTCTCAAAACGCACTTTAGGATAAAGTTTCATCGCGTCCATCATTGAATTGGTTTTGAGCAATTCCCCAAAAGCATATGCACCCTCGATCCCCATGGCTGCTCCCTGTCCTAGATTGGGTGTTGTTGCATGTCCCGCATCTCCTATGAGTATCATTTTTTCTTTTTGCAGCACCACTCGCGACAGATCAGCAATTGGATTAAATAAAAGTTCAGTATCGTTTATATCAATAGCTGCAGCTATTGTTTGCCAATCTCCTTGAAATTCGCTAAAGCAGTTCAATATCTCTTGAAAATTCATCTTTTCTTCACCGCCTTTGGTGGAAGTAAGCAAAAAGCAATACACTTTATTTTCGCCTATTGGAAATATACCGACACGTTTATTGTCACCCCAAGACTCACTACTGCTCGTCGCATCTAGTCCCGCAGGTATGTCACATACAAATCTCCAGCATACATATCCGGCATCTCTGAGCGGTATATCGCCAAAAAATGCCTCTCTGACATTGGATCGCAGCCCGTCAGCACCGATAATATAATCATACTCTTCGACCGTACCATTATCAAATGTCACATTATAAACAGAATCGCGTTGAGCAATTCCCGTCACCTTTTGAGAGAGATGGATATTTTCCTGATTTACTGAATTGCTCAATACCTCATGGAGTCTTTTTCTGTGAATGGCAACTGTCGGATAGGAAGTTTCAAGCGCTATTTTTTCCAGATCAAAACGACCAAGCATTTTGGCTTGATCATCAAGCGATACTATCTCTTTAAGCGGCTGGGCATATCGCATCAGTTCTTCTTCTAGTCCGCATTCGCGAAATATCCTAAGAACATTTGCCCCCAAAAGAATCCCCGCGCCATCCGTCCTGAGCGTATCAGATTTTTCAACTAAAACAGGTTTATACCCCAATGATTCTAGTCTATTTTGGGTCATTAAACCTGCTACACCGCCACCGACTATCAAAATTTTTTCATTTTTTTGAGCACCAATGTTGCTATTTATTTGTTTGAATGAAGTCATGATTATACTCCTTTAGATATATTATACTATCTAGCCGTATCTATATGCATTGCATATGGATTTCTTTGAACTATAAGTACAAAACGCTGTGCCGATACACGATGTTACACCTGTGATAATGGCTTGGCAGTGTCATAGACTAACTCGTAATAATTGTTGTTGTTATAACCAAACTCAGCAATCACTTCAAGCCCCAATTTTCTCGTATGGGCTTCGTATGAACGAGGATTGATACGGTTGATAAAGGTTACCAAGATCGGATACCTGGGTGCCATCTGCGCTCTTGCAAAATCAAAAATTCTTTCCAACACACCGCTACCGCGTACCCGTTTATCGATACAGATCGGGCCGTACTGATAAGAGTTTTCAACACTTAGTTTTTGTCCTAAATATTCCAAATTTTCCAATCCATCGATCATGTAAGCAAACATCGGCCATGCCGACCAAAACTGCCATGATGCTGCCATCACATAAGCTACGATTTCTTCATTGTCTACTGCAATAAAAAGCCCTTGTTCTTCTTCTATCAAAGCAAAAAGTTGCTCGTATGTAAAAGGAGTAGTTACAAACCCGTCTTTTTTGTCTTCTTTTGCTATCGAATCGATCTGATAGCGGTAATGCAATGTCAAAACTGACTCAATATCATCACGTGTGGCAACTCTGTACTCCATCTATTCTCCTTGTTTTTGAAATCTGCTCATCATCTGAATCGTCGCACTATCAGCACTTGCTCCTCGTTCTTCCAAACGGCTTATTAGCGATATTTGGCGCTCTTGTGATAGATTTTGTCCTGCTTTGACTTTGAGGGTAATTGAGTTGGACTCAATTACATATACACCAGTTTTTTCTATCATTTTCATATAGATAAGATTTGTCGCATCGATTGGCTCATAGCCACCTTCTGGCTGCATCTTTTCCATGAGTGCTGTTAATCCAAAAGCCTTTTGAACCGGATCATCCAACCGCACCACCTCACCTCTTGCTATTACCGAAGCAAAATATTGCGTCGCCGGACATGCCGAGCGTGTATCGCTAAAATAAGACGGGATATAAGCATAAGGCTTAACGACCACAAAAGAACACTTGGCACGCTCCCCTATCGCCTCGGCTTTGCGTCCTTCTAGTGAACCATGAAAATAAAACTTGCCGTCACGATAAGCAAAATTAACCGCCACACCATAAGGTTCGTTATCGCTTATAAGTGATAATACCCCGTACTCGCACTCCATTAAGACCGATTCAATCACTTGTGGATCAGATACTTCAAATTCCGAACGTCTCATTTTTGCTCCTTTATATATGATCAGGGAAATGCCAGACCATTTCAGCATAATTTTTGCGTGTTTTCAAAGCTTCTACAACGATAGGGAGCGGCTGAGCGTATTGTTCATCCAAATCGTATTCATTTTCACCCAAAATAAACGCCAGTTTTTCATACGGTGGCTCAAACTGAGCATTAACACCATCTTTATTTCCTCTTGCATCAATAAGATACCAACCGAACTCTTTTAAATACACAGAATTTAGCCCGTGCAGGCAATAAATCCCTTTTTCATATTCTGAACAATTCAGACGCTGATAGCATAGAGCCGTCGGGATGCCATTTGCACGTAATAATGCAGCCAACAGATGACTTTTGGCATAGCACCACCCCGTACCATACTCTAAAACTTCGCTTGCACTGCATGTCGTGACCCCTTCTTTTGCATCGCCTGTATGACGTATCTCATCACGAACAAATTCGAAACATCGTCGTGAGATCTCGGTGTCGCTATTGCATCCGATGGCTAATTCATGAGCTTTTGCGGCAACAGAGGGATGAGTAAAATTTATGATATCTGTAGCAACCAAATATTGTTCCATAATCTTTCCTTGAATTTGGATTATTCTATTGTCTAGCATTTTATGTTTTCAGAAACTCTTTTTTTACTTTGACGACTACTTTTTTGATAAGTTGTGTTTGTGCACCGACCATCAAGCCTGCAATATGCGCATCATGCGGATAAAGCATCACAAATGTACCTGGATATACGTCTACTCGTGTTTGTCCATGAGATGTTCGCTCGTAAAATGCAGCTTCTTTACCGGCATCATATGGAGTAATGACATTCAGCTCATCACTAAAAGCACATTCAAACCCTTCAGCGCCTGTAATAACAGTTTGAATATCTATATATTTTTCATGTGATTCAAATACCATCGCATCAGGCGCGGATGTCTGATAACTCATAACAATAGCAAAAATATCATCACCGTCAATTATATATTTCCCGTCTTGCATATCTGGCGAAAGTTTGCTCAAGAAATCAAAAATATGTTGCCATGCAGGGCCGTAATTATAAAGTCTAAAGTTTTCTATTTTATCGATGATCATTGTTGCTCCTGATATTGTAACTCATTTCCTGTACGGCACCTTCGCACTTGGTGTAAATGGCGAAGTATCTGCTAAATGAGCATCTTGGTCATCGAAAAATATATCCGCTCCAAAAGCAGCTATGACTTCATGTTTGCGCACTCCGCCTTGGAAAAATGCTTCATCTACTCTTACACCCCATGCATCTAGTGTGCGCAAAACCCTCTCATAGGTAGTAAAATTGCGCGCGGTTACAAGTGCGGTGCGAATAGGAGATTGTTCCATCGAAAAGCGGTTTTGGATATCTGATATAACCTTGAGAAATTTGAAAAACGGGCCTTTGCTTAGCGGATTTTTGGCATTTTCTATCTCATGCTTCATAAATGCATCCAGCCCGTACTGCTGATATATCTTCTCGCTCTCATCGCCAAACAGCACAGCATCCCCATCGAATGCAATGCGCACGACTTCAGAATCATCTTTGTTTTGATGCGCATGAGGCAATATAGTAGCAGCTGCAACACCTGCATTGATCGCTTCTTGGACATCTTGGCTGTTTGCTGATAAAAAAAGGTCGACCTTGAATGCTTCTAGATACCGTGTCACCGGAGTACCTGCCGTCCATCCTGAACGTTCTATGGAAAGTCCGTAATACTCTAGCGAACGCCCTATTCTAAGCCCCGTGGCTGCATTATTACGGGAAAGGATAATGACTTCTATGAGTTTATCGTCAAACTTTTTATTTATCGCTAGAAAATTTTTGACAAACCTGTATGCAGTACCCAGTTCAAGCGGTATATCTTCATGCTCTAGTTGATAATCATAGTATGCTTGCAAACCATTTTCATCAAATATGTTATTTTCTTTTTCTAAGTCAAACAAAGCCCTAGATGATATTGCGATAACAAGTTTGTCGGTTAGATCATATGCCATGAGAACTCTTTTTGGAAAAATTATATCATTTTAGTTTTTATTCTTGTATAATTAAATATAAAATATTATAAAGGATAACTCATGCGTTTTGGATATATTTTATTGCTGATCGTCATAGCTGTGGTTACTTACCTAATAATAATATACAATAAATTTGTTTCATTAAGAGCAGGGATCGATGCGTCTTGGTCTGATATCGATGTGCAGCTCAAGCGCCGTTATGATCTTATACCTGCACTGGTTGATACGGTCAAAGGTTACAAAGAATACGAAGCCGGTACGCTCGAAAAAGTGATACAAGCACGCCAGTTAGGACTAAATGCAAACACCGTCGATGAAAAAGCAGAAGCAGCAAATATGCTCACTGGCGCACTAGGTAAGCTTTTTGCACTGGCCGAAGCATATCCTGAATTGAAGGCAAATACAAATTTTATGCATTTACAAGAAGAGCTTAGTTCCCTTGAAGATGCAATCCAAAATGCCAGACGATACTATAATGCTATTGTCAGAGACTATAATGCCAAAACTGAATCCTTTCCGGATCTTATTGTTGCCAAAAAATTTCAATTTACAGCTCGTGAATATTTTGAACTTGACGAAAGTGAGGCCGCGCAAGCCAAAAAAATGCCAAAAATCGATTTCTAGCTACTATCATGAAAAAGATACTTTTGATCGCTGTTTTTTTTATCGGCTGGATAACTAACGCGTTGGCAGAAAAAATTACGGCATATGATGTCAATCTGACCGTGGAACAAAGCGGAGAGCTTAGTATCACCGAGTCTATAAAGTACGATTTTGAGCAAGAACAAAAACACGGTATCTATCGCGATATCCCCTTTATGGTCAAAGGAGAAAGGCACCCCAAGGATATAGGACTTTATGATTTCTCAGTACAGCTTGACGGCTCAAATGTACAATGGGAAAAATCAACCATGAGTTCTGCAAATGCAGGAGATGTTATACGTTTAAAGATCGGATCATCCGATACATATCTTAGCGGACAACATACTTATAATATCTCTTATCGTGTAAAGGGGGGGGTGCTTCCTGCAGCACAAAATGATCAAAATGACGCCATAAGATGGAATATTATCGGTACAGGATGGGCTATACCCATATATAATGTACAAGCAAATATCTTTTTGCCTAAGTCTCTTTCAAAACAAGAAATTGTGGTATCTACATTCACAGGAGTTTATGGTGCAACAACATCTCAGGCAAATGCGGCATGGATAGATCCTCACAGCCTAAAAGTTGCAGTGCCTTTACTATATCCGCACGAAGGATTGACACTAGAGCTTGCATATCCGGCAAATCGTTTGGATCAACATGGTTTGGAAAATATCGAGAGCACATTTTGGGACTGGGTGTTGGACTATTGGCAATGGGGTGCTCTGGTTGGATTTTTATTGTATTTTAAAAATATATACAAAAAACATACCGGTTTTGTTGATAGACGCTCTATCGCAGTGCAGTATAACCCTCCAAAAGGACTCAGCCTTCTGCAATCAGGAGTTATTTTGGATCGGTTTGCTGATAATGAAGATTTTGCAGCAGCCGTGCTTGAACTTGCGGAACTTGGATATCTTCAAATCGAACAAAAGACAAAGCAAAGCGATCCAATCCTTATTAAAACAGAAAAGCCGATAGATGATAGCCTCAGCGAAGATCAGAAATATCTATTATCCGAAGTACTTTTCAAAACAGGGAAAAGCTACACCTTCTCCGCTGGTTCACAATCTAAAGCCAAGTCTTTGCAAGAAGGTTTTGCAAATATAAATGATCAACTTTATAATTGGGTGGTAAGCGCGGGCTACATGAGCGAAAATCCTCAAAAAACAAGAAACGGTTTTTTGCTCAAAAGTATTCTTTCTTTGCTTCTTGTGTTTGGTTTGGCAGTTTATACGCTAATGCAAAAATATGGGGTAGATATACTGTTTTTTATACTTTTTCCCTTGATCTTTGGCGGTGTAGGAATGGGGCTATTGTTTGGAAGCAAACCATGGCCGTCAAAAATTGTCGGTATTATCTTTACACTTGTAGGATTTGGTTCTTTGCTGGCCGTAGTGCAAGGAACCCAGCTTACTCTGTTTGAAATGCTTACAGGTCCCTTGGGTGTAATTTTGATCTTGGTTGCTATAATGATATTTGTTTATAAAAAAATAGGTAAATTCACTCAACACGGTGCTCATGCCCGCACTCACCTTTTGGGGTTGGAAATGTTCATAAAGAGAGTCAAACAAGACGAGATAAAAAGAAGACTTGAAATTGATCCTCTATATCTTGAAAAAATGCTGCCATATGCGGTTTTGTTTGGCGAGACAGAGCATTGGCTCACTTTTTTTACAGTATTAAATGTTGCAACGCCCTATTGGTATCACGGCAACATCCAAAACTTAGGAACATTTTCTACCTCAGTGCGCAGTGCATCTGTATTGCCTTCTTCAAGCGGCGGGAGCGGATTTAGCGGTGGCGGAGGCTTTTCTGGCGGCGGTGGCGGAGGAGGAGGTGGAGGCTCTTGGTAGCATCCACCGCTCAAAAAGCATAAAAATGTCTTTAAAATAAATAATGAACTTGCCAAATGTATCGTATTATTTTATAATTTTTTTAAAAAAAATTATATTGTTTTGGTTTATTTTTGTATAATTAAATTACACATAATATCTTGATTTTTGATAACATTTAAAAAAGTGAAGTTTGTATAAAAGAGTCAAAAAATGCTCGATTGTAATTTGAGACTATTAAGGAAATATCTTGAAAAGTTCCGCACTGATCACGCTGATACACACATCGCCATTTTATGAGCTGACCGCGCTTCTCGTACTAGCAGCAGTGTTTGGCTTTGTCGGCATGCTGCTGCGTCAACCTATGATCGTCAGCTTTATAGCAGTCGGAATACTTGCCGGACCTTCAGTATTAGGCATTGTTCACTCCGAAGAGCTGATAGGTCTTCTTGCAGAGCTTGGGATCGCCCTGCTGCTCTTTTTGGTAGGGCTCAAGCTTGATCTGCATCTTGTCCGCTCTCTTGGCGTCGTCTCGCTCGCTACAGGGCTTGGACAGGTGTTTTTTACAGCAGTTTTCGGCTTTTTTATTGGAGTGGCTTTGGGACTAGATGCACTCACCTCTTTATACGTAGCAGTAGCCCTTACTTTTTCAAGTACGATCATTATCGTCAAGCTTCTCTCGGACAAAAAAGAGGTAGACTCTCTGCATGGCCGCATCGCTATTGGCTTTTTGATCGTGCAAGACCTTTTTGTTATACTTAGTATGATGGTGCTCTCTGCTTTTGGCATTGGAACACAAAATGCGAACGGCAGCGCACTGGGGCACATCGTTTCAGTGTTGCTCTATGGCCTTATCATGCTCGTTTTTATATATCTCTTTATCCGATACGTTGCTAACCGGCTGGTCGAGCGCCTGGCCCATTCACCAGAGCTTTTGATCACATTTGCGATTGGATGGGCTACTCTTCTTGCCGCTCTTGGAAGCTATCTTGGTTTCAGTAAAGAGCTTGGAGGCTTACTGGCAGGAGTTTCACTTGCCTCAACGGCTTATCGCGAGATAATCATATCTCGAATGGCGGCACTGCGAGATTTTCTGCTCCTGTTTTTCTTTATTGCACTAGGTATGCATCTAAACCTCTCTTTGCTTGGTACACAGATCACTCAGGCTATTATATTTTCAATATTCATCCTTGTCGGAAATCCGTTGATAGTAATGGCTATCATGGGTTATATGGGTTATCAGAAACGAACTGGGTTTTTAGCAGGATTAACCGTCGCTCAGATCAGTGAATTCTCACTTATATTTATGGCAATTGGGCTTTCGCTTGGACATGTGAGCTCCCAATCACTTGGGCTTGTCACTCTAGTAGGACTCATCACTATCGCAATGTCGGTATATATGATCACCTATTCTTATCGACTTTATAACATATTAGAACCAATACTTGGAGTGTTTGAACGACGACATCCATTCCGCGAGGAATTAAATGGTCATATTGCGAGACAATCAAACTCTTATGATATGATACTCTTTGGGGCCGGCAGATACGGTAGCGCACTTGCATGGGCGCTCAAAGTCTCCGGTAAGCATCTCTTGATCGTCGATTTTAATCCCGAAGAGGTAAAGCGTCATCAAAGACTAGGTTTTGATGCTATATACGGCGATGCCGGTGATCAGGAGTTTATCTCGACACTGCCGCTTGCCGGAAGCAATTGTGTAATTCTTGCTATGTCGCAGCCTTTGCCATACATTAGACAAGAAGACCAGCGTCTTGTACTCATTGACACCCTTAAAGAATATGGTTATCAAGGCATAATCGCTGTAACAGTGCAGCAGTATGATGTTGATGACCAGATGATGCAAAAACAGCTGATCGAACATGGTGCGGACATAGTATTTCTACCCTATAGAGACGCCGCCAAAAACGCAGTCGAACAGCTCGAAAAGCAAATAAGCAAAAGGAGAATATAATGAAATACTACAACAACATACTCTATGTCATGAACCATTCCAATGAAGGCATCGATGGGCTTAAGCAAGCACTCAGTATGGCGCATAACAATAACGCTTCATTACATCTGTTAATGCTCTACCCTATGCTGCCAAAAGAGCTGCAATCCCAGCAATCTGCTTTTGAAACTTTTTTATCTGAACGCATCAAGACCTCACTAAAAAATGCACGAGATATACTGGGCAGTGAAGTGGTTGAACCAACTATTGAAGTGATGGCAGACGATTCCTCGCTGGCTATAACTATCACTCGTTATGTATTGCGGCACGGTTACGACCTGCTTATCAAAGAAGCCGAAGATACCGGCGGTGAGAGTGGCTTCAAGGCTCTTGATATGACATTGTTACGCAAATGTCCGAGTGCCCTATATCTTGCACGGCCAATTTCCAATTCAAGAGAGAAGATCCGTGTAGCAGTAGCGATCGACCCAGTAACTGAGAATGAAGACGCACGAGATCTCAACATCCGGTTACTGCAAGTCTCGCGAAGCATGGCTGATAGCTGTAGTGGGACACTAGATATTGTCTCTTGCTGGGAGTATCCTTACGAGGACTATGTTCGCCATAATGCTTGGGTAATGGTGACAAATGAAGACCTTGGTGACGCGGTTTTGGCTGCCCAAAATGAACACCATATTGCACTTGACGCACTTATGACCGATGCCGGCATCACCGGTAAAAACCGTATTCATCTTTTGCGCGGTCAAGCCGCAACGGAGCTTAGTAAATTTGCAAGCACCCAAGAGGTAGATATCATGATAATGGGTACCGTAGCACGCACAGGAATAGCCGGATTTGTTATTGGCAATACTGCCGAGAACGTCATCGAAAAACTTAACTGTTCTCTGCTGGCACTAAAACCTGGAGGATACGTCTCACCGATCAAAGCATATGATTGATTCCATAGCAAAAACAAGACTTATATTATTGCCTATTAAATTAAAATAATATTTGTCTTTATATTAACTAATATTTTCTACTATTTCACCATTTTTGGCATCAAATACTACTTTGCTGCCGGCACCTATTTTCTCTTCCAATATAAGCTCAGCAAGCCTATCTTCTACTATCTCATAAAGAGCTCTTTTAAGAGGTCTAGCGCCATATACCGGATCAAATCCGGCCTCTGCTACAAAAGCTTTCGCTTTGTCTGTAAGGCTGATCTCTATCTCTTGTGATAAAAGTTTTTTTCTGATACCGTCAAATAGTATATCAACGATTCCCGTGATCGCTTCAAGTCCTAGAGGATTGAATATCACTATATCATCAAGACGATTTAAAAACTCCGGCTTAAAATAATTTTTGAGATCATTATTTACTGCGCTCTCTCGAGCTTCCCTGTCGGTTATGGTCATGATCTTGTCACTGGCAATATTTGATGTCATGATGATAATGGTATTTTTAAAATCAACCGTTACGCCCTTGTTGTCTGTGAGCCTTCCGTCATCAAGTACTTGCAAAAGTGTGTTAAATACATCAGGATGAGCTTTTTCTATCTCGTCAAACAGCACTACCGAGTACGGTTTGCGTCTGACCGCTTCGGTTAGCTGACCGCCCTCCTCGTATCCTACATATCCAGGAGGTGCTCCAACTAGGCGGCTTGCGGCATGCTTTTCCATATATTCGCTCATATCGATCCTGATGAGTGATTTTTCGCTGTCAAATAGGAATTTAGCCAGTGTCTTTGCCACTTGAGTTTTACCCACACCTGTAGGCCCTAGAAACATAAAACTTCCTATCGGTCGATTGATGTCGCTAAGTCCTGCTTTATTTCTCTTGATAGCTCTGGCTACAGCTTTTAGAGCTTCTTCTTGTCCTACGACTTCCTCTTTAAGCACGTCTTCTATATGAAGTATCTTATCTTTTTCGCTTTGAAGCATTTTGTTCACAGGGATTCCTGTCCATTTGCTTATGATACTGGCTATCATCTCTTCATCAACGGAGTTTTTGAGGAGCACTCCTTCTTTTTTCATTCTTTCCCATTGCTCTTCAAGGTCATCAAGCTTCCCTTTGGCTGCCGGGATCTGTCCGTATTCTATCTCTGCTGCTTTGCTGAAATCACCATCGCGTTTGACTGCCTCGGCTTTAGTTTTGAGCGATTCTATCTCTATTTTTACTTTGGCTATATCGTTAAATACGTTTTTTTCTAGATCAAATTGGTTTTGCAGCCCGACTCTTTTTTCTTCCAAGTCTGCTATCTCTTTTTCTATTTCATCGATTCTTTTTTTGTTTTTGTCACTCTCTTCCATTTTAAGAGCTTCTTTTTCTACCTGCAAAGTGGAGAGCTCTCGTTTGGTTTTTGCAAGCTCGTTCGGTTCGCTTTCTATTTGCATTTTAAGCTCAGCTGCTGCTTCATCTATAAGGTCGATAGCCTTATCCGGCAAAAATCTATCTGTAATGTATCT
>DLIG01000019.1:218860-219361 GCA_002483605.1 Sulfurovum sp. UBA7648 | reverse complement strand
AAATCTATCTGTAATGTATCTATCGCTCAGCTTTGCAGCTGCTACAAGTGCCCCGTCAGTTATATTTACGTTATGGTGGGCTTCTAATCTCTCTTTAATGCCTCTAAGTATCTGCAATGCTTCATTGATGGATGGTTCATCTACTTTAACAGGCTGAAAACGTCGTTGCAAAGCCATATCTTTTTCAAAATATTTGCGATACTCTTTGAGCGTTGTTGCCCCTATTGTATGAAGCTCACCGCGTGCAAGGGCTGGTTTGAGTATATTAGCTGCGTCCATGCTTCCTTCGCTGGCACCTGCACCTACGATCGTATGGATCTCATCGATAAACAGTATAATATTGCCTGCTTTTTTAACTTCATCAACTACGGCCTTTAGCCTATCTTCAAACTCTCCGCGATATTTTGCACCGGCTATTAATCTGCTCATATCAAGGCTGATCACTCTCATTTTTTGCAAACTCAAAGGAACTTCTTTGTTTACTATACGTTGAGCCAATCC
>DLIG01000019.1:176667-218744 GCA_002483605.1 Sulfurovum sp. UBA7648 | reverse complement strand
CAATCCTTCAACAATTGCGGTTTTACCGGTTCCTGGCTCTCCCAATAAAATAGGGTTATTTTTTGTTTTACGTATCAGTATCTGCATGGTTCTTTGGATCTCTTCATCTCTGCCAATGACTGGATCGAGTTTGCCGTCAATCGCTTTTTGATTGAGATCATCTCCGTATTGAGCTAATGCTTCAAGAGTCTCGTCTCCGCTTTGGCTGTCTATGCTTTTGCCGCCCCTGATCGATTCCAGAGTTTTTTTGAACTCCATCATATCTACATATTTACCGATACTTTCTTTCATAAACTGTTCGCCGATATTTGCAAGCAAATAAGTATCCACTGCAAGAAACTTATCTCCGCTTGCATTCATCATGCCTTCTGCAAGTTCCAATGAAGATACAAGGGCTCTGGATAATCTGATACTTTCTTTGGTAACCGTAGAAACCGCGGGAAGTTTGCCCGCACTGCTTTTGACTTCAAGTTCAAGTGCCGACTTGTCTATATTCATTTTATTTAATGCTTGGAGCAATATAGATCCGCTATTAGTCAGCAAAGCCCACAAAAGATGAATAGGCATAACTTCTTGGTTTTTATTGTGTAATGCTAAAGATACGGATGACTCTATGGTTGAGGTCATTTGATTGGTAAGTTTTTCTAATATACTCATAAAAATCCTTTGGGTTTAAGTCTAAAAATATTATATAACATTTAGTCACTTGTTGTCAAGTTTCTTTATAAAAATTATATAACCTTGCAAAAATAACCATATATGATATAATACTATAAAAAAAGAGAAACATTGCAACATTTTAAAGACCTAAATATCTCACAAGAAGCCAAAAAAACATTATCTATTTTAGGTTTTGAGACACTGACTCCTATACAAGATGGGGTAATTCCTGCCATATTGGAAGGGCGTGATCTAATAGCCCAAGCTCAAACCGGTTCTGGCAAAACATTGGCATTTGCCCTGCCCCTTATAGAAAAAATCACCCCACAACAACAGCTCCCCCAAGCTCTCATCATTGCTCCGACAAGAGAGCTTTGTGAACAGATAGCAAGTGTCATAAAAAGCATCTCTATCCACAAAGCTAACCTAAAGGTGGTTACCCTATATGGAGGAGTGCCTTTAAGAGGACAGAGCGCTTCGCTTGAAAAAGGGGCAGATATCATTATAGGAACAGCCGGCAGGCTGAATGACCATTTATTTCGCAAAACCCTTATTTTAGACAATATCAAAACATTGATACTTGATGAAGCAGACAGGATGCTGGATATGGGATTTTATGATGACATTATCAAGATCACTTCTTCTTTAACGAAAAAACCGCAGAGTTTGCTATTTTCTGCAACATATCCTGAAAATATTGATAAACTTGCCCGTGCTATTTTAAAAGATCCATTAACAGTTCAAACAGAAACCAAGCACAAAGCAAAAATAGATGAATTTGCCTATGAAGTTAAAAATAAAGACGAGGCAGTTTTAACAATATTGCAATCATACAAACCTAGTTCAGTTGTTATCTTTTGCAACACCAAAGTGCAAACCGATGAATTATCAGACTTTTTATTGGATAATGATTTTGATGTGGCAACGCTTCATGGGGATTTTGACCAAAGGGACCGCAATGAATCATTGCTGCAATTCAGTAACGGTTCATTTCCTGTACTTGTGGCTACAGATGTGGCTTCTAGAGGACTTGATATCGATGATATAGAGATGATCATAAATTACGATATACCTCACAAAAAAGAAACCTATACCCACCGTATAGGACGGACAGCAAGAGCAGGAAAAGACGGTATAGCCGTATCTTTATTTGCAAGACGATCAAAAGAGATAATAGAAGAGATCATGCCAAATGCTTCTATCAGCTCTCTTGACTCACTCAAAGCTGATAAAAACTTTGCTATACAAGGCAAATTTAGGACTATTCATATAGACGGCGGCAAAAGAGACAAGCTAAGAAAAGGCGATATACTCGGCACATTGTGCAAAGAATTAGGGATGGACCCAAATGACATTGGGCAGATAGTTGTGACAGACAAAGCTTCATATGCTGCCATCAGAAAACACACCGCCAAAAATACTCTTAAAGCCCTGCAAAAAACGACAATTAAGAAGCGAAAATTCAGAGTTTGGATGCTAGGTTGAATAGCTATACCATCTCATCAGCATTTTATAAAGGCTTTTTAAATAAAATAGTGTTTTTATATTCTCTTCCAATTAAAGGTAGCAACCATTATGATAAACAAAAGCAAACCATTTATTGTCTCTAGCATAGCTATTGCACTTATTAGCTTTTATATCGGTGCTGAAGCTCAAGCCGAAAGCAACTTGCAGCAAACAACCCAACAACAAATATCAAAAGACAAACTTGAAGCCTATATCAAATTTACAAAAATTTTGAATCTTATAGAACAAGAGTATGTTGATGAAACAAACACTACTACCTTAGTAGACAAAGCCCTCAAAGGATTGGTCGGCAATCTTGATGCACACTCATCATACATGGATAAAAAAGAATATAAAGATCTCAATATCCAAACAAAAGGCGAATTTGGAGGCCTTGGAATCTCTGTAGGCATGAGAGACAATCTGCTCACAGTCATTGCTCCCATCCAAGATACCCCTGCTTACAAAGCGGGAGTAAAAGCCGGTGATGTTATTGTAAAATTGGATGATAAAGCCACAATGGGAATGAGCATTGACGAATCCGTTGCCATAATGCGCGGCAAGCCTGGAAGCACTATCAAGCTTACAATTGTAAGAAAAGACAATCCTAAGCCTTTAGAGATCAAAGTTACTAGGGCTATCATAAAAGTTCAATCTGTTTTTGCCAAACAAATCGGAGGCGATATTTTATATATTCAAGTAACATCTTTTGATCAAAAAGTTGTAAATGATGTCAAAAAAGTATTAAAAATGAATCCAAAAGCAAAAGGGATCATTTTAGATCTGCGTAATAATCCTGGCGGACTTCTAGATCAAGCAGTAGGCTTAACTGATCTGTTTGTAGACAAAGGCATAATAGTATCCCAAAAAGGACGCCATAGCGCAGAGAACATTACATACAGAGCAAAAGCAGATGCCGGTGATACAAAAATACCTATGGTTGTTTTGGTTGACGGCGGAAGCGCAAGTGCCAGCGAGATAGTCAGCGGTGCATTGCAAGATCTAGATCGTGCAGTAGTAATAGGCGAAAAAACATTTGGGAAAGGAAGTGTGCAAGTAATTGTTCCTCTGGGCAAAGAAGAAGGACTCAGACTAACAGTGGCTAGATATTATCTTCCAAGCGGCAGATCTATCCAGGCAAAAGGCGTAGAGCCTGATATCATAGTCCATTCCGGCGCTATTACAAACCAAACAGGCAATGGCGGATTGATCAAAGAGAGTGAATTGAGCAAGCATCTAACAAATACAGACTCAAATGCTTCAAAAAAAGTCATACAAAACGGTTTGAGCAATAGCAAAGAGAATATTATAACTGAAACAGAGATCAACAAAGATGCACAATTAAAAAGCGCGATCGATATATTAAAAGCATTAATAATTACATCAAATAGGAAATAATTTATGACAAAACAACAACTGATTTACGAAGGTAAAGCAAAAAAAATTTGGAGTACACAAGATGATGCTCTATATATATCCGAATTCAAAGATGAACTAACTGCTTTTAATGGTGAAAAAAAAGCTGTAGAAGAAGGCAAAGGGGCATTGAATAATAAAATTTCAACCCAACTATTTAGCTATCTTGATTCAAAAGGAATCGCAACCCATTTTGTCAAAATGATAGATGATAATAATATGCTTCACAAAAAAGCAGAAGTCATAAAGATCGAAGTTATAGTAAGAAATATTGCCACAGGCAGTCTCAGCCGCAATCTTGGTATCACAGATGGTACCATCTTGCCTTTCACGCTTGTAGAATTCGATTACAAAAACGATGCATTAGGGGATCCGAAGCTTAATGATCAGCATTGCTTGATCTTGAACCTTGTAAGAGATGAATCAGAACTTGAATACATCAGATATATGGCACGCAAAATAAATGTATTGCTTAAAGAGTTCTATGCAAAATTAAACCTTACATTGGTTGACTTCAAATTAGAATTTGGAAGGGATATAAACGATAATATAATACTTATAGACGAACTTAGTCCGGATAATTTCAGATTATGGGATAGCAGTACCGGCGAAAAAATGGACAAAGATAGATTTAGACAAGGACTTGGCGGACTCAAGGTAGCATATGAGGAAGTATTGAATAGAATTTTAGGGAGTAATAAATGAAAGCAATTGTAAACGTATATCTTAAACAAGGTGTGCTTGATCCGCAAGGTAAAGCCGCTCACCACGCATTGGAATCACTAGGATTTCATGGTATAGAAGATGTAAGAATAGGAAAACAAATAGTTATCAAGCTTGGCAACATGAGCAAAGAAGAAGCAATAACAAAGGTAAAAGAGATGAGTGAAACTCTTTTGGCCAATACTGTTATAGAAGATTATGATATAGAGATCGTGCAATGAAGGTAGCTGTTTTACGCTTTCCGGGAACAAATTGTGAATTTGATACCGAGTATGCATTTAAAAAATTAGGCCATGACGTCTCAATAGTATGGCACAATGACACTTCACTGCCTGACGGGATAGATCTAGTTGTTGTTCCGGGAGGATTTTCTTACGGTGATTATCTTCGTTCCGGCTCTATAGCCAGATTTGCTCCTGTTATGAAATCTGTCAGCCAATACGCCTCCAAAGGCGGAAAAGTACTTGGAATATGCAACGGATTTCAAATACTTACAGAAGCAGGCCTATTGCCTGGGGCTTTAAAAAGAAACACCAATTTACATTTCATATCCAAATATCAACATCTTAAAGTCAGCAACACTGATAATGCTTTTTTAAATAAATTCAAATCAGGCGATATGCTTTATGTTCCGATAGCTCATGCAGACGGCAACTATTATATTGACGATGCAGGCCTTGAAGAGCTAAAGGCAAATGGACAAATTTTACTTCAATATGTTGATAGCGATGGCAATATTGATTCTATCAACGGCTCAATTGAAGCAATTGCCGGTATTTGCAACAAAGAAAAAAATGTTTTTGGCCTCATGCCTCACCCGGAACGTGCGATAGAAGATATACTTGGTTCGGATGACGGAATAAATATGCTGCAAGGATTTGCATCTTAATGAATATTATTGCGAAGATCAAATTTTATTACAGCGCTTTTATAATCTTTGTCATCGTCGCATTTTTTATGATCCCGTTAATTGCTATTTTTAGAGACAAAAAATGTATCATCATTCATAGATTAAATCGTCTTATACTATTGCTTATCGGCGGTAAATTATCACAAATCGGCACCATAGATCCGGATGCTGATATATTTATCATGAATCATCAAGGTATAGTAGATATCATCGGACTTGAAGCGTTGCAAACAAATCATTTCAGATGGATCGCTAAAAAAGAACTTTTTGAAATACCGTATATTGGCTACCTTCTTCGTTTGGGAGAAATGATACCGCTAGACAGGGGCGACAAAAGAAGTTTGCCGGGACTAATGAAAGAGATCAGATATTCTAGGGATACATTAAATAGACAAGTTGCTATTTTTCCTGAAGGTACAAGAGCAAAAAGCCAAAAGCTTCTTAATTTCAAAGCCGGAACAAAAATAATCGCAGAAAAATTAAATCTAAAGGTTCAGCCTATCGTCATTACCGGCAGTAAAATGCTATTTGACGAAAGCAAAAAAACGGCGCACTCAAGCACTGTCGTATATAATTTTTTACCTACTATCGACGCAGCAAATGCTTCTGAAGATTGGTACGAAATGGTTGCAAGCCAAATGCAGGACATTATAGATGATGAATTTAACTACAATTATCGCAGTCGGTAGCGGCGGGGCACTCGGTGCCATTGCTAGACTTTTTATCAATGGAATTTCTTCAAAATATTTTGGTCATTTTCTGCCATACGGTACAATAATCGTCAATCTATCGGGGAGTTTTGCTATCGGTATTTTATTTGCATATTTTCACCATCACGCTACCATTTCGCCCCATATTAAAAGTTTTTTAGTGACCGGATTTTTAGGTGCTTTAACAACCTATTCCACCTTCGCTATAGAAAGTTTTTTCTTGCTCGAATCCGGAAGATACATGCAAGGATTTTTAAATATTATTATCAACGTATTTGGCACTATTGCTATGGCTGCAATCGGATATATAGTGACCATTCAATTATCAAAATAAAGGATTTATTTGCCATTACAACAATATATTATCTCTGTAATTACACATCCAAGAGTTCCGCTTAAAGATGAAGTGTCATTAAAAGAAGTATTAAAAAGACGATTAACAAAAAAAGAGTACAAGATACTTGATGCTTTAGCATATGGCAAAAATACCAGGGAGGTTTGTTCTAAATTAAAACTTGATGACGATAGATATAACGAAATAGTATCGGTATTGACAAGAAAACTAAATCAAGAGAAAATAAAACAAGAACTTGCTCTTTAAATTATTCCTGTATATTCTCTAGGTTAGCTACTTTTAAAAAGATCAGCTCTCTTTGCCCAAGATAACCCAAAGATACTTTAAGTACCATTTTGTTGGCATCGTCTTGTAAAAATGATGCTATATAGTATCTGCTCCATTGATTTTTTAGCGGAATACCTTGTAGTTTTGGATCATTACTCTCAAGTTTTGTTATATTTATAGCATCTTTTCCGTTTAGCACCGCAGTCGGTGCTATATCATCATCACTATAAATTCCTATTATAAATTTTTCATATTTTTCGGGCACCAAAGGGTCGCTTTTTTTGTGCAAATATAATGCACTAACAAGAGCAGTTACTTTGTCGTTTTGTACAATAGTGACCTGTTGTGTATGTTGTATCTGTTTGAAACTATGCTTTTGTCGGTCAAAATCGCTTATTAGCATTTCTTCTTCTTTAGAAACGCACCCCAAGAACAATCCGGCAATTAGAATAGCAAATATAGGTTTAAATGACATTAAGTCGCTCCTTGTTTATATAATTTTAACATAGTTTCAATGAACTTTTAAGTATAATTTCCAATATTATCTAAAGGTAACAAATTGGCAGTTGCAATAGCATTTACAGGAATGTCCAATAGTGGCAAAACGACTCTAATAGAAAAAATAGCTACGATTCTTGTGCCGGAGTACCGTGTAGCTATCATTAAAAATGATCCAAAAGACAAGGCTGTGTTTGATACTGAAGGCAAGGATAGTTACAAATTTTCTGCTACAGGCGCTGAGGTAGCTGTTGCATCCCCTAACCGCACTACTTACTTTTCTCAAAAACCAAAGAGCTTTGAAGAAACAGTGGCAATGTTTGGCAATGTGGATATTGTTCTTGTGGAAGGATTAAAAACATTGCCATTGCCTCGTATCTGTATAGCCAGAGGTGAGCTTGACAGGAATTATTTGGATTTTTGCGAAGCTGTTGCAATTGACGAGAGTCTAGATGCATCAAAACTTGATTTACCAAAAAATATAGACATATTGCCTCTCAATGAACCCAAGAAAATAATCGAGTGGATATGGAAAAACGCCAAGGAGATTTAATGAATACTATTATAGAAACCATAAAAGAGATAGCCTTACAGATCGATAATGCTATTAAAAATGCGGATCTAGGATATTCGCAAAGCGAGAACTCTTCGGGAGAAGAGCAGCTCAAACTTGATGTACAAAGCGATCTGATAATAGAAAAGATGTTAGGCAAATTGCCTATAGTTAAATCTATCGTGAGCGAAGAAAAAGAAGGTGTTTTGTCTTTGCATGAAGATGGCCGCTATACTGTGTGCTATGATCCATTGGACGGTTCTAGCCTTGTGGATGTAAATCTGTCAGTAGGTTCTATCTTTGGTATTTATGACGGGGTTTTAAGCGGGGAAGGATTAGTTGCAGCCGTATATGTAGTTTACGGCCCACGTATCGAAATAGTAGTTACACACAAAGGAGAGGCTCCTACTCATTATAGATTTATGGACCGTCAGTTTGTAGAGATCGGCAAAATAGCACTAAAATCCAAAGGTAAGCTGTGTGCTCCCGGCGGCACTCAACAGCATTGGGCACCGCATCATAAAGCTTTTATAGACTCTCTTTTTAGCGAAGGTTATCGTTTGAGATATTCAGGGGGAATGGTGCCTGATCTGCATCAAATACTTATCAAAGGCGGCGGACTTTTTAGCTATCCGGGAACTACAGACAAACCAAACGGCAAACTTAGACAACTTTTTGAAGTATTGCCGTTTGCTCTCACATATGAAGCAGCCGGCGGAGAAGCCATCAACGACAAAGGAGAGAGGCTTCTAGCACTTACTCCTGCGCATCTGCATGATACAAGCCCATGCTTTTTTGGATCAAGCGAAGAGATAAAAGCTCTTAAAAATGCATATAAAGTCTATTAATGTCCGATAAAGTTTTGGATAAGTGGGAAGAAGCACTGCAAGAAGCATTGGCTTTATTACAAGAGTGTCAAAAATCATGCGATCTTGTAAGTTGTTATGAGTGCGGCAAGCTTTTGGAATGTGAGATCAGAAACAATTATGTCAAAGCAGTTTATGAGAGCATGAACAAAGGCGAGACCGGCGGTTTTGAGTTCTAATTAGTACGCTATTTATTTTTATAATTCCTTTTATCATAGCGGGCAAAACGCCGCTATCCTTCTGTAGATTCTTGCGCCACTTCGTGGCTCCCAATGACATAGGCAAACTGAAAGTGCCCTAAACTCTCTTTAAAAGTTTTTCCAGAATAGAAAGTTTATCTTTTAAGTCCTGCTTTTTCTCATCGTTTGAAGCTAACAATATCTCTTCTTTGGTCTGCCATATCTTTTTCAAAAGTTTCTCTTCTAGCTTTTTCTGCTTTTTTTTATCATTTGGCTTGCCAAAAAAAAGTTTGTCTATCCCCTTTAATACCTTACTGATCTTCATTTTATACCCCTAGTGTTCTGATATCTGCATCTTTTATCCACAAAATCGTAGCAACCTGTATCAATTTTTGTGCAACATCGTTTGCAAATGAGCTGTCATTTATAAGCGATGTTGCCATTTTAGAATCAATCTTATTTTCTCTAATAAGCATATCGATCCTGCTGTTTTTTATACTGCCTAGGGCTTTAATTTTTTCTTTTAAGAGCTCAAGCGTTGATATGGTATCCAAATCATCACCATCCTCTTTTAATCTTTCTATGGTGTCTATAGTTTTTGCTATTTGGATTCTTAGGTTATTATATTCGTCTTTTATATAACTATTTTTTGATTTGGAGTAGTAAAAGATATTTTTTTGCAATTCTCTTACGTTTTTAATGGCTTCCGCTATCTCACGTGCAGCAAGTTTTAAGTCATAAACCATATTTTTGTTTTTTTCATCCATATTTTCTTGAGCAAGGGTTGCATAATGGATTATCTCTCCATAGAGTGATTTTATCTTGTTTGTATAAAACTCATTCACATCCGTGCTTATGTCTATCACCGAATTTTTTACTATACTGTCAATATCTCTATTTTTTATAAATTCATGACGATGCAAAAATATAGAGTGTGCGACAACTTCTACTGCGATATCATAGAGGTGGATTGTCTCTTTTCTTATAGACTCAATGGCTGCGCCAGGTACATTAATGACCACATTGTCAAGATAAAGCGGTTTTTGTGCATAAACATCTACTTCCACAAAAAGCGTCTCCAGATATTTTTCAAGTCTATATGTAAATGGAACAATCATCATAACTCCAAATACATTGAACACAGTATGGAAAAGTGCAAGTTTCATAGCATAATCATTGTCCGCAATACCTATTTTAGAGGCTAAAAATGTTGTCAAATCGCTTAACTGATAAAGAAAGACTATAGCTACAATACCAGTAATAAAGTTAAAAATAAAATGTGCAGCCGCTGCCCTTTTCCCGTTTGAGTTTGAAGATATAGAGCCAAGAATGGCCGTAACTGTCGTACCTATGTTTGAGCCTATTGCCAATTCAATAGCATTCATATAAACAATTTGATTTGCCGCAAGTGCAGTTATTATTATAGCCATCGCCGCACTGCTAGATTGTATCAAAACAGTTATTGCAATCCCAAGAGATATATAAACCAATGCACCTAGATATCCCTCAAGCTGAAATTTTGATAGATCAAGAGTATTTTGCATAACTTCAAATCCATCTTTCATATAATCAATACCAAGAAAAAAAAATCCGATTCCTAGAAGTATATTCCCTATTCCCTGATAACTTTTGATATATGAAAATTTAAACACTACGCCAAAGATTATCATAGGCATTGCATAGGTAGCAATATCTATTTTCACGCCAATTGAAGATATTACCCATGCTGTTGCAGTTGTTCCTATGTTTGAACCAAAAATTACTCCGATAGCACCGCTAAGCGTTATAAATTCAGCGCTTAAAAAAGAGATAACAATAACGGTAACAAGGGTTGAGCTCTGCATGATAAGTGTTGCGACAAACCCCGTTCCTATAGCCTTTGGCAGTGTATCGGTACTAACATAAAGGACTTTTTCCAGTACTCCTCCGCCAAGAAGTTTAAACCCGTCTCCTAGAAAAATCATACCAACCAAAAATATGGCGATACCGGCGATTATAGTTTTATAGTCATTGCTATAAAAAATGATAAAAGTTAAAACTAGTAAAAAAAACTGGAAATAGTATTTTTTAAACATCAATAACCTTTGATAATGATTTGCTATTATAATTAGTATTATTATAGCTGTTTTTTTATGATATTTTTGTATCAAATAGAAAAATGGCGCTCTTTTATCATTCATAGTTTTAACACATGGTTTGCTCTCTTTATAAATTGCTTTTTACGTAAAGCAGCAAATTGCTATCTAGCAAAACCACAGCATCTTTAGGATACAATCATACCCATATTTTACACGTATATTTTGTAAAATCCTTCTTGAAAAGCTATGCGCTTTGCGAAGTAGAAAACTCATTTGTTAAGGAAACTTCATGTCTTGTCACAAACCCGTTTATATCACAACTCCAATATATTATGTCAATGATGTTGCACATATCGGCCATGCTTATACTACTATTATAGCCGATACAATAGCTAGATACTCTCGCATGATCGGTCATGATACATATTTTCTTACCGGCACCGATGAGCACGGTCAAAAAATAGAAGAGGCAGCCAAAGTCAGAAATGAGACCACACAAGCGTATGCCGATAAAATATCAGCTGCTTTTAGAAATCTTTGGGATGACTTCGAGATCAGCTATGACGGTTTTATACGCACCACCGATGAAGCTCACAAAAAAGGTGTTCAATATGCATTTAGCAAGATGTTCGATAAAGGTGATATCTATAAAGATGTCTATAAGGGACATTATTGCATCTCATGCGAGACATTTTTTCCAAAAACCCAACTTGTAGACGATGAGTTTTGTCCTGAATGCGGCAAGGCTACTACTATCGTAGAAGAAGAGAGCTACTTCTTTAAACTATCAGCCTATCAAGACAAGCTTCTAGCGTGGTACAATGAAAATCCTGAATGTATATTGCCAAAAAGCAAACGAAATGAAGTCATTAGATTTGTTGAGAGCGGTCTTGATGACCTGTCTATCACTCGTACCAGTTTTGATTGGGGAGTTAAACTGCCTGAAAAATTCAATGATCCAAAACATGTAATGTATGTATGGCTTGATGCTCTTATGAATTATCTAACTGCTCTTGGATACGGCAATGACGAAAGCAAAATGAAATATTGGCCGGCTCGTGTACATCTCATAGGCAAAGATATCTTGCGCTTCCATGCGATATATTGGCCGGCATTTTTAATGAGTTTGGATATGCCGTTGCCAAAACATGTTGCAGCTCATGGATGGTGGACAAGAGATGGTGAAAAGATGAGCAAATCCAAAGGAAACGTCATCAATCCAAAAGAGGTAGCAGATGCTTACGGCCTTGATAATTTCCGTTATTTCATGCTTCGCGAAGTACCATTTGGAGGAGACGGCGATTTTAGCCAAAAAGCACTCATAGACAGGATCAATAACGACTTAGGCAATGATCTTGGCAATCTTCTTAACCGTCTTATCGGCATGAGTGAAAAATATTTTGAAGGCCGTATAGATTCAGCCAATGTGTCTAAATATTTTTCTGCGGAGTTAAACGAAGTCATGGAGTCACTTGACAAGCTTGAACCTTTCTTGTTTGAGATGCAGATCCATCGCTATCTAGAAGAACTTTGGAGGCCGCTTAGCGTAGCAAATAGAGCAATCGATAAATATCAGCCGTGGGTACTGATGAAGGAAGGCAAAGAAGATGAAGCTATGGCATTGGTGGCATTGATAGCCAACATATTAGCCCGCGTTTCTATTATGCTCTATCCTGTCATGCCAAGCATCACCAAAAAGATCGCAACTTCACTTGATTTTAATATAGACAACGATTCATGGCAGCGTTTTATTAAAGGCAATGAGCTATTGAATACTTTTGTGATATCAAAAATCCCTCCTCTCTTCCCTCGCATAGAAGAACCTCTTTTGGCTGCAGCAGAACCTGCACCGGCTCCGCAAAAGCCAAAAGAGACCAAAATTGAAGAGAAAAAAGAAGAAGGAATCGCTTTGATCAGCATAGATCAATTCTTTCTGACTTCACTAAAGATCGGAACTATTATTGAAGCAAACGAGGTTCCAAAAAGTGATAGATTATTGATATTGCAAGTCGACCTAGGTGAAGAAAAACCAAGACAAATAGTTGCCGGTATCAAAGAGTTTTATTCTCCTGAACAACTTATAAATACACAAGTGTGCGTAGTAGCAAACCTTAAACCGGCAAAATTAATGGGCAACCATAGCGAAGGTATGCTTCTAGCAGCCAAAGACGAAAATGGTTTGCATCTGCTTAGACCAGAAGCACCAAAAAAAGCAGGGACACCGGTAAAATAATGAATATAAGCGATATTGTAAACATAACAGATGGGTTACTCATTGGTGCTCCCAAGGTACAAGCCGTTGAAAGCGCCAGCGTTTATCCGTCAAAGATAGAACACGGTGATCTCTTCTTTTCTTCATCACAAGACGAAATAGACAGTGCTATAAATAATGGTGCGTA
The DNA here is from genome assembly GCA_002483605.1 of Sulfurovum sp. UBA7648. Lineage (GTDB taxonomy): Bacteria > Campylobacterota > Campylobacteria > Campylobacterales > Sulfurovaceae > BN30871. Next base: position 205,624 of record DLIG01000019.1, on the reverse strand, counting down.
TGCTATAGTATATGACAATGAAGAAATAGTCAAAAACGATAACGAGATCGCATGGATCAAAGTAAGCGATATTAGACTAGCAGCGATGAAGTTAGTACGATATGTATTGCTAAAAAAAGAGGCTGATTTTTATCTATTAGATCCTCATGAGCTTAGTTTCTTAAAAATGCTTGCTGCGGACAAACGAAATATCACTATAATATCGAGTGATTGGAAAAAAGCTTTTGAACAGATAGTAAACTCATCCGATCATCTTTTTGTCGGTGATGATATCGAGCTATTAACTACCATCAAGCCCGATGTTTTAAAACTTGAAGAGAAAAAAGAGATTCAATTAATATCTGAAACGATGTTTAGATGTTCGCTAAAAATCGATGGATATGTTTATCAAAATTACGAAATAGCTCCATTTCACATAGCATATCTAAGCAAAGTATTGCATTTTTTGGATAAACATAATATCAGATATGACATAGAAAAACTCAAATACACAAAACACTTTTTGCCTGTCTTTATAGACAACCAATTACAAGCTCTGCCTTCCGGGAAAAGTGATAAGGTTGTGATATTTGCTGACAATTTAAAGGATATCTACTCTGCAAAAGAATATATCAAATATCGGATAAGATGGATCAGAAGTATCATTTTGACGCCTAGAAAAACCAAATTGGATCTGGATGAAAACCCTATTTGGTTCGATGATATCGACGATGTTCACAATAGCCTAAAAAAACTTATCTATAATTATGCTTTTGTATATTCTTTGGACAAAAGCATATTGCCTGAGTTACAGCAAAAGTATAATCTTTTTAATATGCATTGACTTTTGATATAATAAATCATACAAAGGGTAATTATGAAATTAAAATATCTAACAGCCGTCATATTAGCAGCAGCTGCTTTTATAATAACATCTTGCAGCGATACTGCCAAAGAAACTAAAACCTCAGCAGTATCAGAAAACACATCATCTCAAGAGATAAAAACCGTATCCGGTAAAATCAACATGATATTTGTTACTCAAAACGGTTGCGGTGCATGCGAAAAACTAAAAGCCGTTATGCAAAGAGAGTCGATCAAGTCTATATTGGCAAGTAAATTTAATGTAATATTTATTGATATTAGCAAAATTGGGCAATTGCCAAAAGGCCTAGAGGAGCCGTTTGGAACGCCGACTGTGTATTTTATTGACAGCAATAATGAACAACTTATTGATACAATGATAGGCGGAAAAAATGAGGCTAATTTCAAAGAAGTGTTAGAAGAAGCTATAAGCGCTTATGATGCCAAATATCCGGCTGAAAAGAAATAATGAAAATACTCTCCGTTAATAGAAAAGTAAAATTTGATGGACTGGATATAACATCGGTAAATTTCAAGGATCTGCAAACTTTATCAAATATAGAGCAATACAATTACATCATCGTTCATGGCGGAGACGGTGCTATCAGAAGAGTTGTGCAGTTTTTTTACTACAATCAGCACAATCCAAATTTTATCATTGATACCGCCGGATCATTTAACGTAATTTCCAAGATCAATAAAATTCCAAAGATGAAAGATCTACTGCACAAATTATCAAACAACCAAAAGGTCAAAAAAATATCTCAACCGATCTATAGGCTAAATGACGAGATTTTTTTATTTTCTGCGGGGAATATGGGTGATTTGAGACATATTCTGCTTTCAGAAACCCTTCGCTTCGGTATCATAAAAAACGGTATGATCAAGTATCTTATATCTTTGATATATCTATTGCCTTTACATATCGCAATGACACCTTTTGAATTGCTGTCTAAGCATCGTTTTTTTATTTTTACACCTTTAAAAATAATAAAAAAATTTGGTAATTTTTATGGAAGGGTAATACCGTTTAGAAAAAAATTGGAAAGTAATCACAACCTTATAGAGCTTGATGGAGATATAGTAGTATTATATAGCTCTATTATCAAAGTTGAACTAGCAGGAAGCGTCACACTGATATCATGATCAGATCATAGAATTATAATACTCTTTTACACGGCCATCTACATTGATAATGCGATTTGCATATGCTTCAAAATTGCCACGATTAAAATCAATTTTCAAATATTTTGGATCAGTAGCGCGAGAGATAGCCACATAAAATTGGCTTGGAGCAAAAATATTATCTACGTTGCAAACCAAATGTTCTATGCTCATGCCTTGAGATTTATGTATGGTTATGGCATATGCCAGTCTCAAGGGAAATTGAGCCATTGTAGCAAGTGTGACTGATTGCAGCTTTCCATCCTTGCTCGGATGGACTTCATTTAATTCAAACACATGAGGCTCAACTTTGACAAGCCCGTCATCTTTTTCTACGATTATAAAGTCACTGCAAATTTCTTTAACAATACCTCTTTCTCCATTTGCAAATTTTCCCCATTTATTGACACAAAACAATACCGGAGCTCCGACCTTTAGGGTAAGCATATTGGATACCGGCAGTACTTTTTGCCAAGTCTCTAGTCTTTTTTCATGTACTTTTTCTAGATTTTTATGCTCAGCTACCAGCATCACCTCTTTGGATAATAACTCTTGAAGCTTTTGGTGATTCATATGTTCAACTTCATTGTTTCTGCCAAATAAATAAGTGGCTTTAGGATTGATATCATTTGTTTGAAGTGATTTTAGATATTCCAATACCTCATTGTCACAGATGCCTTGTCTTATTTTGGATAATATCTGAGTAAAATAGACATCATTTGTACGATGCATTTGTGTCAACTCTACTAAAACAGGATCAAAACTTTCCCATGCACTGCTTTCAAATGCATATAAAAGTTCTTCAAAAAGCCCTATTCTTGGTGCATATTTTACGACCGGGGGAAGCTGAAAAAAATCTCCAACAAACAGTATCTTTCCGCAGTAACCCATGCTCTCTAGCCTATATGCTATCATATCAAGCAAAGATGTACTGACCATTGATATCTCATCTATTATTATCAGATCGGTTATAGCAATTATTTTTTTCAGTTCATTTAATCTATGCTTTGCTTTTTTGTCGTTTATCTCAAGCTCTTCAAAGCTATTGGATATGCCAAAGATGAAAAAACTATGCACTGTAACGCCGCCTATAGCTACAGCACTGACTCCTGTTGAACCAAGTATGACCACATTTTTATCTTGCTCTTTATAATACTCTATGATCTGGGAGGTCATATAACTCTTGCCTACTCCTGCTCCGCCTGTGAGAAATACATTTCTGTTTTTTAGCAGTTTGCAGATAGAATCTAAACTTTTCATTGCCAACCTGCCTTGTCTATAATACCCGTATGGCAAGATGATCTGATCTTGGTACCTTTTTTTAATGCATTAGACAAATAGATACCATCTGTTCCTCCTATGCTTAACCTGATTTCAGTCATTAAACCTCCGCTGCATACCATTTCGATTCTCTCGCTGCTTCCTGCACCAAAAGATCTATCGGCTATTGTTTTTATATCTTTTAATATTACTCTCTTTCCTCTATTTGCATTAATGTATGCTGCTAATGCTGAGCTATTAAATTGCTTTGTATAATTGACTGATCTGGTAAAATATTCATCCATGCTCATGCCGCTGCAAGTGCCGTGTTTGATCCATTCATGTTTTGCCAATCCTGAGACAACAGCGGGCATCACATCATATAATCCCTGTTTTGTTTTTTGAGATAGATTGAGTTCTGGCAATCTGTCCCATTGTCCATTCTTGTCCGCACCTACCGTCTTTTTATCTACGCCGCAATAAGTTCTGCTTTTTGGCTGCGGCCAAAGTCCGTGGAGCACGAAACCGTGATCTTTATTGCCAAATATATTTCGTTTACACTCTTTTTTGTTCCTATGTGTCTGGCAAAAAGCATCATGCCAACTGAGCGATAAAATAAATTGTGAGGCAACTTTGTTTTTTGTTGCAATATGCTTTGTCTGTTTGGCAGATATTCTATAGTTGTCAAAACAGCTTTTGTCCACCCATCTGGCATTTGGCGAAGCGTAAGGAATTTGTATATACACACTGTTTTGTTTTTCGTCCAATACTCTATATCTTTGTGAGATTGCCGTAGAGATATTGCCTGAGTTTTTAGTAGCTTTTAGATTGTTCGTAGCTTGGCAAACTTTGTTTGCAATGACAAAATTATCAGCATATACTATCTGTAAAAGCAATAGAAGCGTGATGATAATTCTCATATGTTTTGTCCCGGTTTTTAAAATTGTTGTATTATACTATCAATACCATTTTAGCTAGATTGAAAGAGAATCAATGATATTTGACGATTTGAGTATATTTGAAAACAAAAGCATAGAAGAAAAAAAGAAACTATTTGGAAATGACAAAAAAATAGCTCCTAATAACAAACTCCATCGCTCAAATATGATGCTAAATCCGCTCAATTTAAAACACTTAAATACTCTTGATGAAAATATTGCCGACGTAGTTACGCTCAATCTGGAAGACGCCATAGCACCGTCAAGAAAAAAAGAGGCACTTTGCAACATAGCACTATTTTTATCTCATCTAAAAAACTCAAAAAGCTTTATAGTTATCAGAACGAACCCTTTTTATGAAGGCGGCAAAGAAGAGATAGAATTTTTAAATGATTTCGGTTTTGATGCGATCAGACTTGCTAAAGTTAAAAGTCCAAATGAGCTTAAATCGGCTCTAAAGATCTTAAACAATGATCACGAGCTTCATTTTTCATTAGAAACCAAAGAAGCGTTTGCTGATATAAGAGCACTAAAAGTAAATGATCGCATAACTACAGCAAACCTGGGAATACTCGACTTGCTGGCATCTCTTGATCTTCCTCAATCACTTGTTAAAATATCCAATCCTACTATAGATTATATTCTGTCAAAATTTCTAATAGACTGCAAAACAGTAAATATCCGCCCAGTTTCATTTATGTATCAAGACTACAATAATACAGATGAGTTTCAAAAATGGTGCAAATATGAAAAATCACTTGGATTTACAAGCAAAGCCTGCATGGGTCCAAAACAAGCCATTATCGCAAATGAAGTTTTTGGCCTAGATGATGAGCAAATCAAAAGAGCCAAATATATAAAAGAAGTTTTCGAACTCAATTCATCAAAAGGCATACACGGTTTCATGGATGATAGATACGGATTTATAGATGAGCCAATATATAAGGATGCGCTGAATATTTTAAAAAATTATAATATTTAAAAATGGATACCCGCGTCAAGCGCGAGTATGACAGGCTCCGTCATTCCTGCGAAGGCAGGAATCCAGAAAAAATTCTTAATTAGGGATTCTGTTTGGCTGCTTCAATCCATAAACGCTAAAAGCGAAGCGGTTACTGCGACATTAAGTGATTCTACGCCTCTGCGCATAGGTATAGATATATTCTCATCACTCAATCGTTCTATCTCTTTGCATACCCCATTTGTCTCATTGCCTAATATAAATATTCTCTTAGAGGCATAATCTATCTCTTTGTAACTCTTTTTGGCATGAGAAGAGAGAGTATATAGCTTGGCATTACTATCTTGAAATTTTTTGAGAGTATTAGTTAGAGAATTAGTGTTTATTATGGGCATCTTAAACAATGTCCCAACGCTTGCTTTGATGACAAGCGGCGTAATAGAGGATGCGCCCTTTTTCGGCAGTATAATCGCATCGATATTCCCCGCAGCTGCAGAGCGTATGATCATTCCTAGATTTTGGGGATTTGATATGCCGTCTAAAGCTATAATAGTATAATTAATATTATTTGCTATAAATTCATCTTCATCTATAAAGCTATCCATTTTGATATCAAGAGCCACTCCTTGATCTTGCTTGGCATTTTTGGAGATGCGAGAAAGAGAGAGTTTGTCGTGAAAACATATCTCAACCCCACGTTTTTGTGCAATTTCTTGCATTTGCTCAAGGACTTGTGCTTTTTGATTGGAAGTAGAAAGATGTAGTTTAAATGGAACTATACTGTCTTCTAATAGCGCTTCTAGTACGGCATTGCGGCCGTACAAAGTCAACATCTTGGCAAATGTTGCTTTTTTGTTTTTGTAGTTTTGAGAATCTTCCAATGATTAGTTCTCACCGTTCCATGCTATGTGCGGTTTTCCGTTTTCATCAAACTCAACAGCAGGCATTCCCATGATATTAAATCCTGCATCAACATAATGTATCTCGCCGGTCACTCCGCTGCTAAGGTCGGAGAGTAGATACATACCGCTGTTTCCTACTTGCTCTATTGTTACATTTTGTTTTAGCGGAGAGTGTGCCGCATTCCATTTGAGCATAAAACCAAAGTCGCCTATCCCTGCAGCAGCAAGAGTTTTAATAGGGCCGGCACTGATAGCATTGACTCTGATACCGTCTTTGCCTAGATCTTCAGCTAAATATTTTGTAGTCATCTCAAGTGCAGCTTTTGCTACACCCATAAGATTATAATTTGGAATATATTTTACGCCGCCGTAATAGCTAAGTGTAAGTATAGAACATTTATTACTCATAACAAGCTTTAATTCTCTTGCTAATTCAATAAGTGAATAGACTGATATATCCATAGCTATATCAAAAGCCTCTTTTGAAATATCCACAAAACGGCCGCTTAATCCTTCTTTTGGAGCAAAAGCGATAGAGTGTACTACAAAATCGATCTCGCCAAAATCACGAGCTAAAGACTCTCTAAGCGCAGCTATCTCTTCTGGTTTGCTTACATCGCATGGATAGAATCTATTTGCGCATGCAAGTTCTTCTGCTACAGGAGCTAATTTTTCTTCGAATCTTTCATTTAAAAATGTAATTGCCACTTCAGCACCCTGCTCTCTACAAGCCTTTGCAATACCGTAAGCTATTGATTTTTTATTAGCGATCCCTAAAATAACACCTTTTTTGCCTTGCATGATCATAAGCAATATCTCCATATAAAAATTTTTATGATATATTACCATTATTAAGATAAAAGACAAAAAACAATGGGCAGTAATGAATAATATTCTATGTATCAATACCGGCGGGACATTCAACAAATATTACAATCCATCAAATGGCCTGCTTGAAGTCGATAAAACTTCACGTGCTATCAAAAGTATCACAAAAAAATGGTTATGCGAAATTGATATTATAGATATTATCGGCAAAGACAGCTTGGAATTTGATGACATTGATAGGACTTTGCTATTAGAGACCATCAGGTCTCAGCCTGATTTAGCTAAAATTATTGTTATTCATGGCACTGACACTATGCATTTAAGTGCCGAAGTTTTAGCAAAAGCTTCTTTGCCACACACAATAGTTTTTACAGGAGCTATGGTGCCGTTTAGTATCGATCCTGTTGAAGCAGCGGCAAATTTCGCTTCTGCTGCAGGATATATTTCATCACTGGAAAATCCTGGAGTTTATATAGCGATGAATGGGTGCTTTGGGAATTATAAAAATATTATCAAAGACAGGATTAATAACAAATTTATATATAATATTAATTAATTATGTTATAATTCAAAAAAACAAAATATACTCAAAAGGATAAAACTTGAAAAATATAAGTGTTTTAGGTATTTTGGTATTAATTGCTGCGATGATAGCAGGATGTGCTCCCGAGTTAGATACGACTTATATGCAAAATGAGTCCGAAAAAATATCGATAGCAAAACATAAATCTTTTGATGCAAAATTAGAAGAAGTTGCTTCGGTAGTCAAACAAGATCCCAATTACAAAAAGATCAATCTTGAAACCAAAGAGGAAAAAGATTGGTTCAAACAATTATCATATAGATTATGGGATAAGCAAATCACCAAAACTCAATTTATTGAAGCCGGAGTGACAAGGTATCCATCAAACTATTATGAATTTGATCTTATAGCCACATGGCTTCTAAAATAACAAAAGGATAATATAGAATGATTTTTTCAAAAGTTGATGTGGTAAAAGAGGCGAATATTTATTTTGACGGTAAAGTTACGTCTCGCACGGTCATATTCTCAGACGGTACCAAAAAAACACTAGGTATCATGCTGCCGGGTGATTATGAGTTTGGAACAGATAGTGCTGAAGAGATGGAGATACAAAGCGGTAAGCTCAGAGTCAAACTGCCTCAAAATGATGATTGGATAGACATCACTGCACCTGCTGTTTTTAATGTACCTGCAAATAGCAAATTTTCTCTTGAAGTAATTACTGTTACTGATTACTGCTGTTCATATCTCTCTTAAAAAAAGATAGTTTATTAAAATTAGGACAAATTTTATCCTAATTTTACTGTTTTTTATGTTATAATGATTTTCCAAAAAAACATTTAAAAGGAAAAATATGCCAAAAATAAATAAATATGTAGATATAGACACCGTAGAGAGAGAAGCAAAAAAAGACCTTATAGATAGACATTCACCGTTCATTCACTGTGCAAAAACAGCAAAAGCCGGCGAGCCGTTTGAAGTAACGGTTAAAATGGGCAATGAGTATACTCACCCTGATGATTTCGATCACTATATAGAATCTGTAACACTTTTTGACGGTGATACAATGTTGGCTAAAGCTAGTTATGTTCCAGGAACTCTTGGAAATACAAAAGCACATAATACAACTACATTTACTATCATCCCAACAGGTAAAAAACTTAACCTAGTAGCACACGGTTACTGTACCAAACACGGCATCTGGGAAGGTACTCCTGTAGAAGTAGCTGTAGAAGCGTAAGCTATTACTATTCTTGGGCTCAAAGTCCCTATCTTGGGACTTTGAATCAAATTTAATCTTTTTTACAATCCTCTCCAACACCCATAAATCATTATCCCATAAATATCATGATATATTACAATATGCAAAAAACGATTGAGCCAAGAAACCTGACATCATAAATTTCGTATAATCTCTGAAATAGTAGGATGGGCATAGATCATCCCGGCAAGCTCTTTTAGTGTCACTTTTCTCTCAATTGCTGCGCTCAAAAGATGTATGATCTCCACTGCTTCTGCTCCTACAATGGATGCTCCTAAAACTATTTCGTCCTGAGGAGAGAGAATTATCTTCATAAATCCTGCATCATCTCCTAGTATTTTTGCTTTGGCATTCGCTTTGAAATAAGCTTTTTTGACATCAATTGCAAGACCTAGCCTTTTGGCTTCTTTTTCACTCAAGCCGCACGTTGCAACCTGAGGATCTGAAAAAACAGTCGAAGGAGTGATATGTGTATTTGTCACTGCTTCGCCTGTAATGATGTTGTGCGAAGCTATTCTTCCTTCGGTATAGGCTGTATGGGCATAACCGAATGTATCTATACAATCACCGACAGCATAGATATGCCCTTGGGTCGTCTGAAATGCACTGTTGACCTCGATAAATCCTTTGTCGCTTTGCTTGATGCCTGCATTTTCGAGCTTCAAACCATCCGTATATGGTATGCGTCCTGTTGCACAAAGCACCAAGTCACACTCGATGCGCTCCTCGTTTTGGGCATTTATAGCCAGTTTTACCCTCTCCACCTCTACTTGTACCTCCGAAACTGAGGCTGACAACAGAATATTTATAGAGCGCTTTTTGAATGCACGCAATAATGCCTTGGAGAGATCTTCATCCTCGCTTGAAAGCAGCTGGGTGCCGCGTACTACCATGGTCACCTCTACGCCAAAAGCGCTAAAAAATGTTGCAAACTCACATCCGATCAATCCCCCTCCTACTATCACGATGGATCTCGGAAGGGCTTGTAGTTCGAATACTTCACGGCTAGAAATGATGTGCTTGCCGTCTATCGGAAGTATCGAAAGCTCTTGGGCTTTTGAGCCTGTTGCTATAATGCAGTGGTCAAATTCTATGGTTTCATCCGATACACTGAGATAATGATCATCGATAAACGATGCAGATCCATAAAGCATCTCAACGCCGGCTTGTTCTAGTAGCCATGCTACGCCTGTGCGAAGTTCGTCTTTGAGTGATATCGTATGCATAGCAAGCGCTTTGATATCCAACCCTTTCATCTCCAGTTCAACTCCGCGGCTTCCAAAATAGGAAGCTTTTGCGGCAAACTCTGCATACTGCAGATAGTTCTTAGTAGAAACACATCCTTCATTGAGGCATACTCCGCCGATATGCTCTTTGCTTTTATCTATAAGCAATGTCTTAACCCCTGCTCTTGCCAACTCCAGCGCTGCTTCATATCCGCCCGGTCCTGCGCCGATGACAACTGTTTGAAACTGTTTCATTGTTCCTCCAAATATTCATGTGCCATATAGCTGCTGCGCGTATACGGCGAACTCTTGATGTGTCCAAACCCCATCTCTAGCCCGACTTTGCGAAAAAAATCAAACCGTTCTAGCCTGACATACTCAGCCACTGCTGTATGATGCAATGATGGAGCAAGATATTGCCCTATGCTTAAAAAACGGCAGCCCACATTTAAGAGATCATCCATGAGTTTTATAACTTCATCATCCCTCTCGCCAAGACCTAGCATGATGCCGCTTTTTGTGATGCATTTAGGGTTGAATTCCAAAAGTTTACGCAAAACACTAAGCGATCGCTGATACCCTGATCCTTTGCGTGCATGATAGAGTCTAGGTACAGTCTCCATGTTGTGGCCGATGATCTTTGCGCCGCTAAGTGCGATGGATTCGAGTGCCTGATCATCCTCCTGCATATCCGGGATTAATAACTCTATACCTATCGAAGCGTCCAATGTTTTGATCGCATATACTGTTTTGCAAAAATGCCCTGCACCACCTTCACTTAGGTCGTCTCTCGTGGGCGAAGTAATGACTGCGTGTTTTAATCCGAGCTTCAATACTGCATTTGCTATTTTTTCAGGCTCCAAAGGATCGGGCGGCAGCGGTCTGTCCCTGCTTACAGCACAAAAACTGCAAGCGCGCGTACATCGCGTTCCTAGGATCATAAATGTAGCCACCTTTTGCGAAAAACATTCACTGATATTGGGACACAATGCCTCTTCGCAGATCGTATGAATATCCTCCTCTGCTAACAGGTTTTTCATCGCTTTGTGGCTGCTTGGTGTGATCTTTTTGCGGAGCCATTCAGGCTTGGGTACAAAAATTCTTGGCATACAGATTCCATCCTTCTTGCGTATATTTATTCTCAAAAAGTTCTTTAGCATTTCGCTCTTCATCTAGGCTCAATGAACTTAGGACAACCTCTGCTTCGAACGTTTCGCAAAATGTCTCTATTAATAGCTCTACAAGCATCTCGTGCGATATCTTAACCCCGCATGTTTGCAAAGATGCAGCTGATTCCATGCCGGACTCCTCTAAAAAAAGTGAGTTAAATATCGTTTCATTTAATTGCATCGGTATGCTTCCATGCTGAAAGAGAACATTGCGTGTATAGCGTTGCGCATTGCCTCCTATTTTTTTACCATCTATGGCTATATCATAAGGTTCGTGACCGGCTAGACAGATATTGGAATGTTTCCGCTCCAGCCCCAGCTCTTGGATAAAACAAGCCTTTAGTCCCAGTTTTTCATACAAATACAGCAAAAACGTGCACCAATAGCGGTAATTTGCCTTTAATCCTTCTTTGCAAATATTGCGCGGAAGAATGAGAGAATATGAAAGATCACTCCCATGCACTAAGATACCGCCGCCGCTTATACGGCGTACACAGCCGATATTGTTTTTTTTCAATTGTTTTATATCTACACTCTTTTCAATAGCAGAAAAACGCCCTAGACTGATGACATTCTCCCATCTGTAAAGATGCAAGATCGGCATATTTTCCTGTGAGTAGCACTTCAATAATGCTTCATCTACAGCCATATTCCACGCTCCTTCTCTGAGCCCGGTATCGATCAATCGCCATTGCTTTATATTTGTATTATCTTCGACTATCTTAGGAATGTTTGACAAAATAATCCACCATATGATTTAGTGTATCGACTTGACCATAATCAGCTTCAGGCACAGCTATACCGATCTCTTTACTGAGTGCAGTAAGTATGCGCAAAAAGTCAAATGAATCTATTTCGAGTGAGCGCTGGATATGTGCATCAGGATCAACATCCCCTTCATTGATCTCAGGTGCGATCTCGAGTATCTGTGTTATGATGATCTGTTTTATCTCTTCGGCAGTCATAGCAACTCCTCTGGCGTTTGTAAAATTTGATCTAATTTATTTAAAAATTGTCCTCCTGTCCTTCCGTCTGTTGCACGGTGATCTCCGGAGAGTGTTGCTTGCATAACTTTGCGCACACTTAGGCTATCTCCATCGGCCCACGGAGCATCCATAATACGTCCAAATCCAACCAATGCTACTTGCGGGGGATAGATTACGCCATATACACTCTCCACACCAAGATCACCGAGGTTTGTAATAGTAATGGTCTGCTGCGTGATCTCGCTGCTGCGGAGTTTACCCGAACGTGTACGAATAATAAGATCACTAAGTGAACGCATAGTGGTATCTATATCCATCTGCTCTGCATTCAAAATTGCGGGTGTTACAAGACCCTCTTTGCGAAGTGATATAGCAATGCCTGGATTAATAGCTTCACTCATATGAAGATCATCATCCATCCAAAAACCGTTCAGCTGCGGAACTTCTTGGAGCGCAAGCACAACAGCGCGTATCAATAGAGCTGCGGGCAAGATGCGATCTTCAATGGTTCTTTCTTGGTTACGTTCTTCAAGCCAATGCAAGGCTAATGTCATATTGATAGCGGTGCTTAGATAATAATGCGGTATCTCGGCATTGGAGCGACTCATAGCTTTGGCAATTGCTTGTCTCATACCGCCCATTGCTGTGGTGCTTGAGATCTTTTTTGATTCAACTTGCGCAAGATGCACTGCTTTGTCATCTTTACTTAAAGATGAAAGCTCTATGCCCAATTCTTTAGCCTTTTTGCGCGCAAGAGGAGAGGATTTGACCCTTTTAGGCTCTATTGGTTCATCGGATACCGGCTGAAGTGGAGTAGATGGCGGCTCTGCTTCACTGGTCTTTGCAGCCACATCGGAGCCGGCCGGTTCTTGGGCAGCAATACCTTCATCCAAACCGCGGATAATAGCTAGAGGTGTCCCGACTTTCGCTTCACTCTCTTCTGGGACCAAGATCTTTTCGACGATACCATCTTCAAATATCTCTATTTCAATAACACCTTTGCTTGTCTCCACTTCTGCTATCACATCCCCTTTACTGACACGGTCTCCTTCTTTGACTTTCCACTCCATGAGCACAGCTGATTTCATATCTGCACCAAGGCTAGGCATTGCAAATGTACTCATAGTTCCTCCATCAATTTGTGCCCCGCAGCTACTATTTTTTCTACCTGAGGCAAGACTGCTTGCTCAAGATGATGAGCATAAGGAAATGGGACTTCAACAGAACAAACCCTCTGCATAGGAGCATCCAGCTCATAAAAAGCCAATTCATTTATACGCGCCATGATCTCGGCGGATATACCGCCTGATTTCCACCCTTCATCCACGATCAGTATGCGATGGGTTTTGCGAACAGAATTTATGATCGTCTCATCATCCATAGGACGAAGCGAGCGCAGGTCTATTACTTCGGCTTCTATCCCTTCTTTGGAAAGTATTTCGGCTGCTTCAAGTGATTTAAATAGGCTGATGCCATAGGTAATTATGGTTATATCCTTTCCCATTCGGCGCACAGAAGCTTTTCCGATAGGAATTGGCACAGCTTGTTTATCCAATTCTCCCTTGTTGTTATATAAAAGCGCATGTTCAAATATCAATACCGGATCGGGGTCTTTAAGCGCAAGGCCCAGCATATCATACGCATCCTGTACCGTTGCGGGAGTAAGTATCTTGAGTCCTGTGATATGAGCATACCATCCTTCTAGAGAATGCGAATGCTGAGATCCGAGCTGGTTACCTCCTCCTGTTGCCATACGGATCACAACCGGGACATTAAATTGTCCGCCTGACATATATAACATTGTTGCAGCGTTATTGATGATCTGATCAAGTGCTAAAAAGCTAAAATTAACAGTCATTATCTCAACAATTGGTCGCATACCGTTTATTGCAGCGCCTATCCCAGCTCCTGTAAAACCTGATTCGCTAAGAGGAGTATCAATTATCCGTTCGCTTCCAAATTGCTCCAAAAGTCCCATGCTTACTGCGTAACTGCCGCCGTACCGTCCCACATCCTCTCCCATCAAAAAGACCCGCTCATCACTCTTCATTGCCTCTTGTATGGCTGCTCGTATCGCTTCGCGGTAAGTTATTATCTCGCTCATTGCTGCACCTTTGGAGAATAAACAAATTTTTCTAGATCTGCAACGGACTCTAGTGTGCCGTTCTTGGCAAACTCTACAGCTTCTTCGATCACTAAGGCGATCTCTTTTTCAAGCTCATCTTCGCCTAATTGCGAGCCTGAAGCTGTAGCTTCAAGTTTCTTTTTCAATACTATCAAGGGGTCTTTTTGCTTCCAATTTTCTACTTCTGCCTTATCGCGATAAAGTTCTGCATCAAACATCGAATGAGCACGGAAACGGTATGTAAGGCACTCAATAAATACGGGGGAATTGTTTTTTTTGATCTGTGCAATAGCATCTTTGGCGGATTTTGCTACGGCAAATACATCCATCCCGTCTACTTGGGTTGCAGAGATATTATAAGCTGAAGCTTTTTTTGCGATATTTTGTTCGGATTCTGAACACTCCAAAGCAGTCCCCATAGCATAAAGGTTGTTTTCGCATACAAACAGTACCGGTAATTTCCACAAAACTGCCAAATTGAGCGATTCATGAAATTCTCCTTCTGCCACGGCTCCTTCTCCAAAAAAACAGATAGTTACACGATCTCGTTTCATCATCTTGTCTGCAAGAGCCATACCTAAAGCTATCGGCAACCCTCCTGCTACGATCGCGATACCGCCGTAAAAACGTGTTTTGGCATCAAAAAGATGCATAGAGCCTCCTCGTCCGCGTGAACATCCCTCGAGTTTTCCAAACAACTCAGCCATAATAGCCTTAGGCTCTATCCCACGCGCAAGGGCTTGTCCGTGATCTCGATAAGTAGTAATAACAGCATCGGCTGCATCGGCTGCATCCATGACCCCTACTGCTATAGCTTCCTCTCCAATATAAAGATGTAAAAAACCTCGAATTAATTCATAGCCATACAACTCCATGCATTTCTCTTCAAAACGCCTGATCAACAGCATTTGGCGATAGTAAGATCTAGCTTGCTTGATATCTATTTGCATCTTTTGCTCCTTAATGTTCCAATGTTGAAATATCGCCTTCGGGCAAACCCATCTCGCGAGCCTTTAGAAGCCTGCGCATAATCTTTCCGCTTCTGGTTTTGGGCAGATTGGATTGAAATTCGATCTCTTTTGGCGCCACTGCAACACCAAGTTTTTGTCGTCCAAAACCGATCAGCTCACGTCTAAGCTCTTCGCTTGGTATGAAGCCAGTTTTTAATGATATAAAAGCTTTGACCACTTCTCCTACTACAGGATCTGGTTTGCCTATAACCCCCGCTTCGGCTACAGATGGATGTTCCATGAGCGTGCTTTCAACCTCGAACGGCCCTACCATATGCCCCGAGGTTTTGATAATATCATCTGAACGCCCGATGAACCAAAAATAGCCGTATTTATCTTTATAGGCCAAATCCCCTGTGAGATACCATTCGTTATAAAAACTCTTTTTATAGCGTTCATCTTCATGCAAATATCCACGAAACATAGAAGGCCATCCACGCTTGATAGCAAGTTCGCCTTTATCTCCCGTTTTTGCCATCTCAAAAACGCCGCTATCTCTGTCATAATTTACGATAGCCGCTTCAACACCTAAAAGCTGACGCCCCATGGAGCCCGGTTGTATCGGCTGGGATGCAAAATTGGCTACCATAATACCGCCTGTTTCTGTCTGCCACCAGTTGTCATGAATGGGCAGCCCAAGTTTTTCAACCCCCCATATAACGGCTTCTGGATTGAGCGGCTCACCCACGCTATGCACCAACCGCAGGTTCGCAAGATCATACTCCTTAAGTGGATCAAGCTCCATACGTATAAGCCTTCTTATTGCCGTAGGAGCGGTATACCAAATAGTTACTTTTTCGTTTTGGAGTATCTCATACCACCTCCTGGCATCAAATTCTGCCTCATCTACGATATTGGTAATGCCGTGAAGCCAGGGAGCGATGATCCCATAAGAAGTACCGGTCACCCATCCCGGATCAGCCGTGCACCAATAGATATCATCAGGGTGCATATCCAAAACATATTTTCCGCTCATCCAATGCATATAGATAGCTTTATGGACATGCACAACGCCCTTTGGCATGCCGGTCGTACCGCTAGTGAAATGAAGGAGTGACATATCCTCAGGATCGGTAGGTGCGATCTCGTATATGTCGGAGGCCAATGCCATTAAGCTATTAAAAGAGCGTATCTTATCGCTTTCGTCCTCTATAGCATCTATAAGTATGATGGTTTGAAGCTGTGGAAGCTCATCAAGCAAAGAGCGCACTTTTTTTTCAAAAATGACTTTGGTCGTCACAAGTGCTTTTGCATCACCCTTTTTCATACGCTGCAAGATTGGCTCAGGGCCAAATTGCGCAAAAAGAGGACATAACACACTGCGATTTTTAAAAATTCCAATTGCGGCAATGTAAAATTCCGGGAGGCGTGTAGTAAGGGTAAAAACACGGTCGCCTTTAGTCAACCCCAAAGATTGCAGCACATTGGCAAACCTGGCACTCTCCTGTTTCATTTTGGCAAAAGTAAATTCACGTTTTTTTCCATCGGCACCCAGCCACACCAATGCGGTCTTTTGAGCCAAGGGGCCATTGGCATGGCGATCTATCGTTTCATGGGCAATATTGAGCCCCATTGAAGGCGATCCTTGAAATTCCAAAGCGACATCTTCCCATTGAAAAGCATTATACTCTTTTTCATAATCCATCAAATTAGGACGAACCGAAAAGTTTTTAGGCTCTTTTTTGATCCACTGCGCTTTCATTTGTAGCCTCCAAAAATCATTTTGACGATATGGACATTTACTGATAATAAAATAGATATTTTTATAACAAAACAATATCTTTTAAAATTATAATAACAAATTGATTGTACCAAAAAAAGATGATTTGCACAATTTTTTTA
Source organism: Sulfurovum sp. UBA7648 (assembly GCA_002483605.1). GTDB lineage: Bacteria > Campylobacterota > Campylobacteria > Campylobacterales > Sulfurovaceae > BN30871. The sequence goes on along the minus strand of DLIG01000019.1, from coordinate 188,583 downwards.
TGATATTTTTTTAGATTTTTTAGATTTTTTTTGCCAGATCAAAATATGTAGCAACATGCCCAAAGCCAACCGTTTAAGATGCATAAAGTTATAATACCGCTATGAAAAACCTCTACAATGCACTACAATTAAAACAATTATACATACTTCGTTCATTGGGATATAATTATAGCGATATCACTCCTTATAAAGAAGATGAGATATCGTTGCAATTACCTCAAAATATCCAAGAACTTAGAAAGCTGGTATCAAAATGCCACCTTTGCGAACTTAGCAAATATCGCAAAAATGTAGTTTTTGGTGAAGGTAATACAAATGCCAAGATACTATTTGTAGGCGAAGCCCCAGGGGGCAGCGAAGATGAATCAGGCAAACCGTTTGTGGGACGAAGCGGAGATATGCTTGACAAGATCATAACCAACGTTATAAATATATCAAAAGAAGATATATTTATAACCAACATAGTAAAATGCCATCCTCCCAAAAACCGTGAACCAAACTCTATTGAAGCCCACACTTGCTTGCCCTTTCTCTATAGGCAGATAGAACTTATCAAGCCAAAAATAGTAGTAGCTTTAGGAGGTACTGCATATCATTATCTCACCGGAGATGAAACTAAAATGTCAAAAATCAGAGGTATTGCAATAGAAAAAGACGATTATACGATCGTGCCTACGTATCATCCAAGCTATCTGCTTAGAAATCCGTCACACAAACATGAAGCTTGGGAAGATTTTAAAAAAATTAAACAGCTATATGACGCTTTGCCCCAATGATCAGGGGCAACTTTCGTCATATTTAAACTAATATCACAATGCGCAAGAATTTACTATAGACTCTATCTTGCCGACTATGCTTGGATCTTCCAAAGTTGAAGTATCTTGCGTTATTGCTTCACCTTTAACAATAGAGCGCAATATTCTTCTCATTATTTTTCCTGATCTTGTCTTTGGAAGATCTGGTACAAATACCACATCATCACACACTGCAATAGCACCGATCTCTTGTTTGATGATACTATTTATCTCTTTGACCAATGCCATCTCTTCTGCCATAGTATCTTCGTTCTTGAGCACGACATAAGCAAAAATTCCTTCTCCTTTTATAGGATGAGGCTTACCTACTACTGCTACTGCTGCAACTGCTGTATGTTTTTTGATAGCTGCTTCCACTTCGGCTGTACCCATGCGATGGCCGCTAACATTGATAACATCATCGGTTCTGCCTGTAATCGTCATATATCCCTCTTCATCGATCATTGCACCGTCGCCTGTGAAATATACAGCCTTGCCGTCTTTTTTGCAATCCCCAAAATAAGATTTTACAAATCTTTCGCTATCACCCCATATATTTCTTATCATGCTTGGCCATGGTTTTGTGATACACATAAATCCTTTTTCACCTACAGGAGCCGGGTGTCCGTCTTCATCCAAGATCTCAGCCATGATACCAGGAAGCGGGAATGTAGCACACGCAGGTTTTATAGGAGTTGCAAATGGAAGCGGAGATATCATATGTCCTCCTGTTTCAGTCTGCCAATATGTATCCACGATAGCACATTTGCCGCCGCCTATCTCATCATAATACCATTTCCAAGCAGCCGGATCTATAGGCTCCCCTACTGTTCCTAGGATTCTTAGGCTTGAGAGATTATATTTTTTAGGTTCATCGGCTCCCATTTTGTGAAGCAATCTTATAGCAGTAGGTGCGGTATAGAATTGATTTATTTGATACTCTTCCACCATCTTCCAGCATCTTCCGGCATCAGGGAAAGTAGGAACACCTTCGAACATCACTGTAGTTGCCCCGGCAGCCAAAGGACCATAAACTATATAAGTATGCCCTGTGATCCAACCCACATCGGCTGTACACCAGTATGTATCATTATCTTTAAGGTCAAATACCCATTCCATGGTCATTTGTGCCCATAGAATATATCCTGCGCTGCTGTGCTGTACGCCTTTTGGTTTGCCGGTACTTCCGCTTGTATATAGCAAAAATAGCGGATCTTCGCTGTCCATGATTTCACTTTCACAAATAGGTGATTCATTTTTGATAAGTTCATTATATGAGTAGTCTCTTCCTTCTACCCACTCTACATCTTCACCGTTTCTCTCTACTACGCAGACTGCTTTGACACATTCGCATCCGCTTTTTAAGGCATCATCCACTACAGGCTTAAGCATATACGGAGAACCTTTGCGGAACGCCCCGTCTGCTGTAACTACCAATTTCGCCTCTGCATCGATAATTCTATCTTTTAATGCTTCTGCGCTAAATCCTCCAAAAACTACAGAGTGGATAGCACCTATTTTTGCACACGCAAGCATGCTGATAGCAGCTTCCGGGATCATTGGCATATAAAGCACTACTCTGTCGCCTTTTTTAATATCAAATTGATTTTTAAATAAATTGGCGGTTTTATTCACTTCATATGAAAGTTCACGGTAAGTAATAATTTTTTGATCCCCGTTATCCCCTTCAAATATAATAGCGGCTTTATTTTTCTTTGTAGCGATATGTCTATCTACACACTGATGAGCAACATTGAGCTGTCCGCCCTCAAACCATTTATAAAAAGGTGCTTCAGACTCATTTAAGACTCTGTCAAACGGTTTAAACCAATCAATTTTTTCTTTTGCAAAGCGGCTCCAAAACCCTTCATAATCATCCTTTGCTTCATTCATAAGAGCATTATATTCCTCCATGCTCTTTATTGCCGCAAATGGCATATGTTCTTTATTCGGGTAATATTTTTCTTCTAACACTTCTTTTCTCCTTTTATCGTAGTGAATGGCTATGTTGTAATTTAAGATACATCATGGCTGTCATTATGGCATCATTAAGCGCATCGTGACATTGCAGCCTCGGCAATGCCAAAGCGTCCAAAATTGTATCAAACCTCAGGTCTATATTTCCTTGCGGGATCAATGATATTTTTTTATCATAATAAATTGAGGAAACATCTTGCTGTTTATTTGGCAAATAAATGCCTAGCATTGGTTTGATATAGCGATTTATCATTGCGACATCAAATTCCAGATAATATCCTATTAGTGTACGATTTCCGATAAAATACAAAAACCGTTCGATCCCCTCTTCTATTGTGATCGCACCTTTTAGATCACAATTTCTTATTCTATGAACCTTTATACTCTCCTGAGAAATAAGGCTTTCTTGTTTGATATAAATATGCAAAGCCTCATTGGTCAGTATTCTATTGCCTTTGATCTTGACTGCTCCGATAGAGACAATATTGTCTTTTTTGCAATCAAGTCCCGTAGTCTCTGTGTCAAATACCACAAATTCATCCGGAGGCGGATCATCAAATAAAAAGGTGAAACGCTCATCTTTAAGCTTTCTTTTTTGCCAATAATTCTTGAATGAACCAAACATCATCCCACCATTGATAATTGAAAATGATAAGAAACTATTTTCCTAAAATGCGCTACGGTTTTTAGTGCATCTTTAAGCAGGTCTCGTTCCATTTTGCCCAATTGGGACAATGAAATATAGTTGCTTATGACTTTTTTGGTATTGTATTGTTTGAGCTGTGCATGCAGTCTCAAAGTATTTATAACCTCTAAAGCTTCTATCATAGCTTGTGCATCTTCCCTGCTTAAAAAACCATTATTATTAAGTTCTTTGATGCGCTCATATGTATTTGTTACTCCTATACCTTGCTCCAAAGCGAGTGCTCTTACACCGTGTATCATTGGAAAAAGAGCTGTTTTTTTGATATCTATCTCATTTTTATGTTCTTTATGCAAAGTCAAAAATTGCGAAAAAAGGCCCAATGCCGAATCAAAATTTTCTATAGATTTGGCAAAATGTCTTATCAATATAGGATATTGTTGCACTTTATTTATCAATTCTTCCCTAAGATCTGTATGCAACGATTTCTTGCCGGCGATACAAACTGAATCAAAAAATATAGCCATATCCATTATGTAATTTGGTGTGGGATTCTCTACCCACAAGTCAAACAATTGAGCATAATCTGCAGCATGCTGTCTCCACTTAGGATTGATCACCATCACATTGCCTTCGCATCTTGGAAATCCGATATCATCCAATGCTTCTATAAATGAAAGCGATATCTTCTCCACATCATCAGGTATAAATCCGTCTGCAAATACAAAGGCATTATCCTGGTCAGTACGCAAGATCTGCTCACCTCTTCCTTCGCTTCCCAAAAGTATCAAAGCACAATGTTCGTGCCACTCCTTTGGTATTATAAAATCAAAAAGCTTGGTATAGGTTTTTTTGTTTATCTCTGAAACCAATTTAGCTATATAACGACTCTTAACCCCTTTTGAATGCAAGGCCTCTATCATGATAATAACGCGTTTTGAGGCCTCTATAGTAGCTTCCAGGCTAGCTGCATTTTCGATTTGGGCCGTCACAAGGTGGGTTTGATTTGAAAAAAAACTTACCAGGTCAATGAGTTCGAGCATACCTACTGGTTCAGACTTATCATTTAAAACAGGAAGATGCTTGATAGAGTGCTGTGTCATAAGCAAAAGCACATTAAAAAGCAGATCCCCCTCTTTTGCACTAATAATTGGACTGGTTTGTATTTGCCCGATCGTTGTTAGGCCTTGCTCGTCTTTATGCAAAATATAATAACGCAAATTCGTGTCTGTTACTATGCCGAAATTATTTTGATTGCGTACAAGCAGAGCACTCACCTTTTGTGATTCCATCATTTGAAGTGCTTTTTTGATATCAGATGTATTTTCCACGATACAAACATCTTGCAAAATATTTTTTTCCAACCTTGAAACCATTAGATCGCTCATGGAAGAATATTCTTGTTTTTCTTTTAACAGATCGGCACGTTCTACTAATGAAGCAATAAAATAATCCCTAAATGCATGATTTTTTTCGCAAACAGCAAGAAAAATATGTTTTGGTATCTCATAGCAGATCAACTCTTCGCTAACAATATAGCGTTCATTGGATGGATGTTGTTTGAGGTGTTCGATCCCCCCAAAAGAATCGTGTGTATCATATACATTGATAAGCTCATCATCATGATATGCCTCCACACGTCCTTTTATGATTATGTACAGCACCTCAAATGCATGGCCTGCTTCTACCAGTATTGTCTCCAAAGGATAATATGCGATCTGTCCCGCATACTCAAATTCCTTAATTGCTCCGGCATCCAATAAAGAAAAAGGCGGATATGCTTGTAAGTTTTTCAACAATTCCATCATTAAAAGTGACTCCTTTATGCCAAAGCCCATCTTGGGCATTGGCTAATTGGGTTAATGAGACGATGCACCTTCAGCACCTATACCGGTTTGAGAGCGGATGTTTTGCGCATCATACGCTTCGATTTCTTTGGCTGCTGTTTCACTTTTATCTGTGATCGAGAAGAACCAAATTGCCACAAATGCCACAGTAACAGAAATCAGTGCAGGATATTTTGAAGGGAAAATAGCTTCTGCATTTTTAAACACATCTACCCAAACTATTGGGCTCAAGATAACTAAAACAATAGCCGTAACAAGTCCTAATGCTCCTCCTATTACTGCCCCTCTAGTAGTTAGTTTTTTCCAAAACATAGCGAGGAAAAGTACAGGGAAATTCGCAGATGCAGCAATTGCAAATGCAAGCCCTACCATGAAAGCAATATTTTGTTTTTCAAAAACAATACCTAGGAAAATAGCAATGATCCCTAAAGCAATTGTAGCAATTTTTGAAATTTTCATTTCATTTGCTTCGTCTATTTTACCACGCTTAAAGACATTTGCATACAGATCATGCGAAATTGCAGATGCTCCTGCAAGTGTCAATCCAGACACAACGGCCAAAATAGTTGCAAAAGCAACGGCTGAGATAAAGCCTAGGAAAAAGTTGCCCCCTACTGCGTGCGATAAATGAATAGCTGCCATATTATTACCGCCCAAGATCGGAGCTCCGCCTTCAGCTGCTTGCTTGGCAACATCAAGATAATGCGGATTGTTAAGTACCATTACTATAGCACCAAATCCGATAATGAAAGTAAGGATATAAAAATACCCGATAAAACCTGTGGCAACAAAAACAGATTTACGCGCTTCTTTTGCATCTGCAACCGTAAAAAATCTCATCAAAATATGAGGCAGGCCCGCAGTTCCAAGCATCAAGCCAAGTCCGAGCGAAATCGCCGAAAAAGCATCCGGTACAAGTCCGCCTGGGCTCATGATCGCATCATGTTTTGGATGAACACTTACTGCACTGGCAAATAATGATTCAAAACTAAAATTAAACTGCATCAATACTGCAAGTGCTATAAAAGAAGCCCCCGCAAGAAGCAAAACAGCTTTGATGATCTGTACCCAGGTAGTTGCCAACATTCCACCGAATGTAACATACAACACCATAAGTGTTCCGACTATAATTACTGCCCATGAGTAAGGAAGCCCAAATAACAATTGTATCAATTTACCAGCCCCTACCATTTGTGCTATCAGATATATGATAACCGTTGTGATAGATCCTGCAGCAGCTAGTGTTCGGATAGGTATTTGCTGCAAGCGGTATGCCACTACATCGGCAAATGTATATTTACCGAGGTTGCGAAGCCTCTCAGACACCAAGAACAAGATCAATGGCCATCCTACCAAAAATCCTATAGAATAGATAAGTCCATCAAATCCTGCCCCATAAACCAATGCCGAAATTCCCAAGAAGGAAGCAGCAGACATATAATCCCCTGCGATCGCCAAACCATTTTGAAAACCTGTGATCCCACCGCCTGCTGTATAAAAATCCTTTGCTGTTTTGGTGCGTTTAGCCGCCCAGTATGTGATCCCAAGAGTACCAGCCACAAAAACAAGGAACATTATGATCGCGGAAATATTGAGAGGCTGCTTTTGCACCTCTCCACTGAGAGCTTCAGCACCAAACACCGCAAGGCTGAGTGCCAAAGATAAAAAAAGTATCTTCTTCATATTTTTCCTTTATTTGAGTGAATTTTTAATATCTTGAGTAAGAACTTCAAATTCACCATTGGCTCTTTTTACATAAATACCCGTCAATATAAACGAAAGGACGATAATACCCATTCCCACAGGAATCCCTACGCTTATTACGCCATCACCTATTTTTGCCCCCAATAAAGCCGGCTCAAATGCTATCACCAATACAAATGCATAGTACACTACCAAAATTACAATTGAAAGTGTCCATGCAAATTTGCTTCGCTTAGACACCAATTCTTGATATTTTGGATTAGAAAGAATCTGATCTACTGTATCTTTTTTCATTGCTTATCCTTTTAAAAATTATAGTTAAATATTACCCTATATTCATCCCAGTCCAAACCAGGCTTGAAATCTATCGGATAATTTGCCCTCAACCTGATCTCCGCATTTTTTGCAAGAGAGTAAGTCATATCAAAGCCGCTCTCTGATGCTTTAAATGCCGTATTGGTATAAGTGTTATTTGCACCTATATCAAATGCAGTATAGTATACCGAGGCCAAAAGCGGGAGCCCTAAGTTTTTGAAATTATAGCTTGCTCCGACTTTCCACGAATCAGTATCGGCAAAGAATTGATGTCTGGTTGCCATTGCTTGAGTGAATGCAGGCATACCGCCCCATGGAGTAATTATACCACCTTTTGTTGCAGGACTGTTATCGCTTGATCCAGTTTGCGAATAAGCTGCATAGATACCCATATCGCCATAATTAGCACCGAGCTTGGCAGCCCAGAAGTTACTGTCCACATTTCCGGCAAGACTATCGCCTACATCAGACTCATTGATGTATTGCGCAGAAGCGTTTAGTTTAAGCGATTCTGTAGCATTCCATCCATAATCAGCCTGAAGATATAGGGCATTTAAAATATCATATGCATAATAATCCCATGCTTGAAGCTTTAGTCCCGGCATACCGCTATATACAACAGCTGCCACGCTCACACCGTCCGTGTTTACATCTCCGCCAAGGGCCACATTGCCCATATCACGAAACCTTCCGCTAGTTGCATCGGCAAAACCGAGTCCATAACCGCTTTGCAAGCCCAAAGGACCTGCAGGAGCATATGCATTTCCAAAAGTCCCGACGCTTTCTTTGGTTACATGAGCTGCGATTAGCGTAGTATCCTTGATATCTGTATTGCTAACAACTACTGCCTCAAAAAGGCTGGCCAGCATTCTGGCATCATCAGCGCCTGCTAATGGTGTGTCAAGTTTTTGACGGCCTATTTTGATATTTGTATTATTAAGTTTATAGTTAGCATATAGCTCTCCTAAAAAAGTATAAGAATCAAAATTATCACCAAACAATGACGGATCATAACTACTTGCAGTATGCGGATCATCCCCATGAATTTCCATAAAGTTGGTACTATATACTCTTGCACCAAGACTAAGGCCATTCCAAGCAGCAGTCTCGTAACCTAAATGCCCCCCTATTGCCAATGAATTACGATTATTCTCCAAAGTCCCACTATAGGTACGATCGATATAAAAAGTCCTGAACTGCCCAGAAAATTTACCGTTGTCAAATGCTTCACCAATACTATCAGCAATTGCTGTATTGTTAGCAAGCAACAGTGTGGTTAGCAAACTCAAATGAATTTTGCACATTCTATCTTCCTCCTTCCTTTTTTTATAAAGTTTCACAGGATAATTATGAATGAACAGCATAGCATTAACATAGCATGGAGTTTTTTTAATGAAAAATATTAAAAAAATATTTTAAGTGTAACTTTTAGTGACATTTTATGCGCGAAATGTACTTTTTAGACGATATCCAACACCTTTGATAGTTTCAATGATGTCTTCTTTTAAAACTTCTCTGACACGGTGCATCTCTGCTCTTATGGTAGCGTTATCGATATCACTGCGATCCCATACCCTATAGCGCAATTGATCAAAGTCAACAATTTTATGATGGTTCAATGCCAACAATTCCATGATCTGTGCTTGTTTTTGGGTGAGAACTTGCTCTTCACCGTCAAAAAGCAATCGTTTGTTATCAAGATCATAAGTATACATTTTACTAATATTGACGTGATGTTTTGTGCATATTTCACCTCTTTTTATGAGCCTTTCGATATGAAGGGTCAATTCTTTGAGATGAAAAGGTTTTTTGAGATAATCATAACATCCCAATTCATACGCTTGGGATATCTGCTCTATTTGGGTAATTGCACTTATAAAAATAGTAGGTACAAAAATTTTATCATTTTGAAGCTTTTGAAGCAACTCTAGTCCGTCTATAGATGGTGTATTGATATCAAAGATAAACAGATCATAGCGATGAGGCACGATGTGTTTATATGCTTCTAGCCCATCTTCAAATGCCTCCACGTCATATCCAGTCTCTTGCAGATACTCTGTTATGGCACTTTGCAGCATCGGTTCATCTTCTAGCAGCAGCACTCTCATACATCTTCCTTTGTTAGCGAAAAATAGTAAGCAAACCTGGTGACAATTTCTGTTGAATCTACTACTATCTTGATAGATTCTTTATCACATATCAGACGAACGATCTCCAAGCCAAGGCCAAGTCCTAGTTCGCTGCTTTCTTCGCGATGAAAAGGATAAAAGATCTTTTCTACATCTTCTATCTTTTTTTGTGAAACTGTTATGAATTCAAGAATGATATTTTCTTGATCTTGATATAACGCCACCTTGATATCACTCTCTTTTTTAGCGTATTTGATGGCATTTGAGAGATTATTGTCTATAAGCCGTTGCAATTCAAGCGGATTAAAATATATCATCACGTCATTTTGAATATTTGACCAAATCGCATGGTTATTCGCTTTTGCTATCTCGCTGAAAAAATCGATACGCTGGTATAAAAAATCACTCATATCAAGCCACTCTTTTTTATACTCCATGCGATCTCTTTTTACCATATATGTCAGGTCATCATATATAGTAGCTATCATTTTTGTGGCTGCTTCTACTTTTGATATATATTCATTTTCGTCATATTTCATTTTATATATATCTAAATGCATCAAAATAACCGCCAAAGGCGTATTTATCTCATGGATGGAGTGTTTGATAAAACTATCTTGCGCTTTTACCAAAGATTCGCTATAGCTTTTGGCTTGTTCTAGCAATATATTTTTTTCGGATAGGTCTTTTGTTTTTTGTTTGACTTTTTGCTCCAACAATACATTTATGTCTTGGAGTTTGTTTTTTCGTTTGTGGATCTCATCGACCATACTATTTACATTGCCGACCATGCTTTTAAATTCGCTGAGCATCATCTCATTTTCATCGATCAATATATGCTCTTTGGCAGCCCTGGCAAAGAAGTCTTGAAAGGTGCTTACCTGTTTGGTGATGATATAGTGCACTATCCAAGCCCAGATAAGTGCAAAACCAAATATTATAACGCCTAGAGATAAAATCTCCATCATTAGTTTTATCAATCTGGTTTTTAGAGCTTGTTTTCTTTGAGCTATCTCTGATTCAATGTCTGTTTTTTCATTGATGCTAATATTTTGTTCATGTTGCAGCGTGGTTATATAGTTGCTGCGCAATACCTTTGCTTCTCTATCAAAATCATTATATTCTTCATAGATCAAAAGCACCACAAACAACAAAACCAATAAAAACATTACAATTAATCCCCATATGTATGTAGAAGTAATTGTTTTATTTTTGAACATTTTCTGTTTTACGTCAATATGACTTTTTGCACAACATCAAGGCCAAAACCGCTCAAGCCCACAAATTCAGTTTCAGCATTTGTTGCCAAAAGGCGGATCTGGGATATGCCAAGGTCTTTTAGTATCTGAGCGCCTATGCCAAACTCTTTTGCTTGTTCGTGAGATATCGTCTTGGTATCCAAAAAGATAAGCACCCCGCCATTGGCTTTGAGATAATCAATCCCGTGCATCAATACCTCAAAGCGCTTTGGAGACAATAAAAGATCACTGTCAAGTCCTATATTATGGAATTTGACATTTGAAAGTGTATGGATCTTATAAAATTGCACCACTTTATGTTTTCTGCCCAAATGGTCTTCATAGTGTATCAATGTTACTTTTGCTCCGTTGATATGTGCTTCTTCTTCTGATATACGATGCACTAATTGCTCATTGGCCAGACGATACTCTACTATATCTGATATATATATGATCGGCAAATTGTGTTTTTTTGCAAATATTTCTAGGTCATCTTTTCGTGCCATAGTGCCGTCATCTTTGATGATCTCACAGATAACCGCGACAGGCGCAACGCCTGAGAGCTTGCAAAGATCCACAGAACCCTCTGTATGTCCTGTGCGTACAAGCACACCGCCGTCTTTTGCAATAAGCGGAAATATATGTCCCGGACGTACAAAATCTCTTTTGTTTGCCATCGGATGAACCAATCTTTGTATACAATCGCTTCTCTCCAATGCAGAGATCCCTGTACTTGCGCTCGCCAGATCTATAGACACGGTAAATGCCGTTTCGTGATTGGAATCATTGTTGCGCACCATCGGCAATAATTCTAGATGTGAAGCTATATCTGCAGTTAATGGGGCACAGATAAGCCCTCTGGCTTCTTTGGCCATAAAGTTTACAAGCTCAGGAGTGCTAAAAGTTGCAGCATATACCAAATCCCCTTCATTTTCACGGTCTTCGTCATCCATCATGACGACCATTTTCCCGTGTTTGATGGCATTTATTGCATCTTCTACCCTCTTGATAGATTCTCTCATTTATATATTCCTCTTATTCTATTTAATTATAGGTAATTCATAGTTATCATTATACCTTTTCTCGCTTCAATTTTTAATATTTTTAAAAAAGTTCACAAAAAGGTATTGACATTTTATTAGTTTTGGGCTATAATGCCATCCACATTAGCAATGAGCTTTTAGTTAATTGTTGGGGTATAGCCAAGCGGTAAGGCAACGGATTTTGATTCCGTCATGCCTAGGTTCGAATCCTAGTACCCCAGCCATT
>DLIG01000019.1:166925-176579 GCA_002483605.1 Sulfurovum sp. UBA7648 | reverse complement strand
GTATAGCCAAGCGGTAAGGCAACTGGTTTTGGTCCAGTCATTCAGGGGTTCGAATCCCTTTACCCCATCCACAAAAATCGTAAATATTTTACCGCGGAATAGAGCAGCCAGGTCAGCTCGTCGGGCTCATAACCCGAAGGTCGCAGGTTCAAATCCTGCTTCCGCAACCAAATCTAGACTTACACTTTTTCTAATAACTACAATTTGAAATCGAAATACTTTTTTATCGCGGAATAGAGCAGTCCGGTCAGCTCGTTGGGCTCATAACCCAAAGGTCGCAGGTTCAAATCCTGCTTCCGCAACCAATCACACTTTCAAATCATCAAATCACACCAATTTTAAAAATATGCCAATAAAGCTTATGGATTTTTCTATCTTTTTTCATACAATAACTTAAATACATAATTTTATTAGTCAGATCTATTTGCTTCCTCGTTAAAAATAATAGGTAAATTTTATAGTTTTGGTTTTAAACTAATGAAAAGCAGATTATTATCAAATTTTTGATAATCTATTTTTTGAGCTGATAAAATTTTTTTATCATCAAAGACCGAATGAACATGAATATAGTAATTATTTTTTTAGCTTATTAAAAAAAATAAAACTATTAAAAATTAAAGAGGAACAATAGTTTGAAAATAATTATAAGTATTTTTATAACATCATTTTTTATATATGCGAATTTTGACATAGAAAAAATTAAAGACATGAGTTACAGAAAAATGCAAAGAGATTTAACAGGAAATCAAAACGAAACCGATAGATGCTGGAAAAAATACTGGGATTATAATAAAAAAAGTGGTAGCTATTATCATAAAGTAAATAATGAAAATAATCAAATGAAAAAAGTACTAACAGCAAATCATATAAATTATTCAGTAATACTAAACACATTAAGAATTAGATATAAAAACGAACACAAAGAGCCTATAAAATATAAAAAAGAAGAGACTATAAGAAGCGAATTAGAAAATTGCAATAATCAATATGAAAACCTATACAACACAAGAAATAATAATATAAAAATCATAGAAGATGAAAATGAAGAATTAAAAAAACTAATTGAAGCAAACCATCTAGGATATGAAAATAACCAACGAATTAAACAAAAAGTAAAAATAGAAATAAAGTAAAATCAGTTTTATTATATGGCTCATAACCCGAAGTTTGTAGGTTCAAATCCTGCTTCCGCAACCAATCACACTTTCAAAATAATCAAAATATAACAATTTGCAATATTTTTAATACCATTTTGTCTTACATGCTATACTTGCTTATTATTTAACGAGGCAAAATTATGGCAAAGAAAAAAACTCTATTTGAATGTCAATCATGCGGATTTCAAAGCCCAAGATGGATCGGCAAATGCACAAACTGCGGTACATGGGACTCTATGATGGAGCTTAGCTCTGCTCAGATCGAAATACTCAAAGAGATATCAAGCTCATCAACATACAGCACAAAAGCTATGCCCATTACAGACATAGTCCAAGATGAGTTTCATAGATTTCCAAGCGGGAGCAGCGAGCTTGATCTTGTCCTTGGCGGCGGCATCGTGCAAGGCTCACTAACGCTCATCGGCGGAAGCCCCGGGATCGGTAAATCCACCCTGCTTCTCAAAATAGCAGGCAATATTGCCAAAAACAAAAAAGATGTGCTGTATGTTTCCGGCGAAGAGTCCCTAGGGCAGATAAAGCTAAGGGCTGACAGGCTTGATGCAAACAGCCCAAACTTATTTTTGCTTAGCGAGATAAACTTATCAAACATACTAAGTGAAATTATCCAAAAAGAGTATGGCTTCATAGTCATAGACTCCATTCAAACTCTATATAGCGATGAATTGCCATCATCTCCCGGATCTGTGGCACAAGTGAGAAGTGTCACTTTTGAGCTTATGCGTATAGCAAAGAGCCATGATATACCTATATTTATCATCGGCCACATCACAAAAGACGGCTCCATTGCAGGTCCTAGGGTACTAGAACATATGGTGGATACCGTGCTTTATTTTGAAGGAGACAGCAATAGCGAACTTAGACTTCTCAGGGGATTTAAAAATCGTTTTGGCTCCACAAATGAGGTCGGGATATTTGAGATGAACAAAGAAGGACTCCATGATGCCAAGACCATAGGAAGCAAGTTCTATAACAAATCCAAACTCCAAGCAGGCTCTGCTCTTACAATTTTGCTCGAAGGCAGCCGTCCGATAGTTGTTGAGATACAAGCTCTTGTCGCTGAGAGTTACGGAGGGGCTAGACGAAGTTCTACAGGATTTGACAATAACCGCCTCTCAATGCTTCTAGCTCTTTTGGAAAAGAAACTAGACCTGCCGCTAGGAACTTATGATGTATATATCAATGTCAGCGGTGGTATCAAGATAAATGAACCGAGTGCCGATCTAGCTGTCATTGCAGCTATTTTGAGCAGTTATCGCAACCGGGAGCTTAGCTCTAAAACCGTATTTTTGGGAGAAGTAAGCCTAACAGGCGAGATACGAGATGTGAGCAATCTGTCTTTAAGACTAAAAGAGATGCAAACTCAAGGATTTAACAAAGCCATCATCCCCGCTAAACCACTGGAAGAATCGGCTATAAAGTGCTTTATCGCCGAGGACGTAGCAAAAGTAGTCGAGTGGATGTTTGAGTAGATTTATGATAAACTTACATTCATGAAAATAGGAACAGACATCATAGCCATTAGCAGGATAGAAAAAGCTCTTGAGAAATTCGGAGACAGCTTCAAAGAGAGATTTTTATGCGAAGATGAGATAAAACTCACCAAAAGGGCTGCTTCGATAGCTGGATTTTGGGCAGCCAAAGAGGCCATCAGTAAAGCATTTGGCTGCGGAATAGGAAGCGAGCTTGGCTTTCATGATATCATTATCTCAAAAAATGCCAAAGGCGCGCCATGTTTTACGCTAAGCCAAAAAGCGGCTCTCAAATTCCCCCACCATACAAGCTCACTTTCCATCAGTCATGACGGAGGATTTGCTATAGCTGTTGTGGTTATTAGTGATTAGTTGTTGGTTGTTAGTGATTGATTGCAGGAATGGCGTTTCATATATAAAATAATCTCATTTAGCGCTCCTTGAAAGCCATGCTTGTGGCAGTAGTACAAAAGCGAGTGTGTGCGATTCGCGATAATTACGATTTTTGTGCTACTTTTATAAAGGGTAGTAAAAAGAAAAGAATAAAGATACTGAAATAAATTCAGTATGACCGGGTGGAGTGTGAATTTATCCTGCGGCGGTTTCTTTGAAACATCGCCTTTGGCTTCGAACCTAAAATAGTGAAGCAGTTCACTATTTTTTAAAGGTTCTCATCCCCCACCTACGAAGTGAAGCAGCTCGACTTTGTCGTTTTTATTTAGCAAATGGGTATCCCATTTATCTTTTTTGACAATCTCCATATTTACTGCCGCTGCCATAACCTGCACCTTTACCCCAAGAGAATCTATGAGCTTGGTTATGGTTGTGCCCTGCGCTATTTCTTTGGATTCTCCATTTACGATTATCGTCATTTTTAAAAATCCTATTTTTTATTTTACTATATCACAAAGAGCGTGAAAATCATATGAAATATTTCAATATCATTCTTCTTCGTATTTTTCGACTTGATAAGTGAGTATTTCCGGATGTTTTGATAGGCAATTTTGATCCAAATTTGCCTTAAGACACAAACTTCCAAAAAATAGATCAAAATCAGGCAATTGCTCCCACACTTGAGGCAAATACGTCGCTCCGCGCCCTCCATATCGAAGTACGACACCGTCTTTGAACGGTGTGATCTTTGTTTTTAGATCATCAATATCTTTATACAAAACCTCTTTTGGTTCAGAGAGGATGGAAACCTCTACTTTGATACTTTTTAGATCATCAGAAGTAAGCGGCATAAATCTCGGATCATGCAAAGCAGCCGATTTGGCATTGAGTATAATATCTTCATATAATGGGCGATAAGCTTGGATGGACCCTATGCAGCCTCTAAGCTGCATAGAAGGAGCAGTATTTATAGTGACAAATGATGCACCTTTTTGTCCAAGCTCGGGATATTTTTTAAGAGCATCGTCAAGGTCAAAGCTGCTCTTGAGTCCCAAAGCAGCCATGATAGCATTTCTAGCCAAAGATGTGACTATTTCATTCATTTTTTACTCCTTTTTAGGCAAATTTTTCATCCCGCACGGTAGTTTGCTATAATGTTGCAACAACGAAGTCGCACCTATATTTTTTTTTGCATAAGCCAGCTGGCAAGGCGTAGCTCCTTGTTTGTTTTTCAGATCAACAGCAGCTCCATTATCTATCATAAATTGTATCATATCCGTATCACCTCTAAATGCTGCTTGATGAAGAGAGGTCATGCCGTATTTGTTTGGTATATCCATATCGGCTTCTTTAGTAATGAGGAGTCTTGCAATTTTTGTCTGCTTTTGTCCTATAGCATAATGCAGCGGCGTTAGGCCGTTATTGTCCTGAATATCAATATCAGCACCTTTATTTAACAGTTTTTCAACGGTATCCATTTGTCTCATCTTCACGGCAAGATGCAACGGAGCGATACCGGCACGAGAAGATTTTTCTATATTTTGGCGCTTATTTATTTCTATGTCTATTTTTTTTGTATCGCCTGCATAGATAGCTTCATGCAAAGATGTCCAGCCATTAATATTATCTCCAACTGCCAACAACGGCAAAAATAAAATTATCAATCTTTTTTTCATTTAAAAACCTATTTTTATTTAAATATAACATAATATCTTTGAAATTGCAATCCTGGAGTACAAGTAATTGATTTTATTTATTTAATTCTCATAAAAAAATAATAAAAAAAACACTTTATTCCTTAAAATATCTAAAAATTTTTGTTATAGTTAATTTTTGTTATGTTATAATCATTATATTTTATTTAATGAGGCAAGCAATGTTGAACAATCAAAATCAAGATCGTCGAAATTTTATCTCTAAATTTTTACTTGTGAGCGCGGGCGTTGTCGGTTTGGTGTCATCAGGAGAAGCTGGAAAAAGAAACGGGGGCGGCTCAGGAGGTACTGCCACTTTAACGAGTGAACAAAAAGACCATTTGCTTTTTATTTATCAAGAAGAGAAAGTAGCTAGAGATGTATATATTACTCTTGGAAAAATATATCCGTCTGAAAATACATTTGCCAATATTCAACTTTCAGAACAAAGACACATGGATGCCGCTAGAAATTTATGTATCAAGTATGGCGTGAATATCACAGGAATCGATGAAAGCGTAGTTGGCCAATTCATATTGCCGCCTCTTCAGGAACTTTATAATACTTGTATATATGAAGGTAAAAAATCACAATTAAATGCTGTAAAAATAGGCGAATTAATTGAAATTACAGATATAAAAGACTTGCAAGAAGCCTCAGTAGGTATGCCAACAGATGTTGTTAATGTATATAGTAACCTTGAAGAAGGAAACTATAATCACCTTGAAGCATTTCAAACCTCGATCAGAAGACTTTCTTGATATACAAATATATCAAGCCTTGCGATCTTGTTTTGTCATATTATAAGCTGCTATATAGCGGCGATTTGGCAAACCTTAGTAAAATAATGACACGGTCGTCTTATTTTATAACGTTAGAATCTTTTGGCTTGAGCCTTGCAATAAGAGATGCGATTTTCAAGGATCTATTGGAAAAGATAAAAGATGATACTTTATCTTTAAAGCAAGTAGAATCCATGCTCTCTAAAGATTTAGCAGCTAGACAATTATCGCCAAAAATAGAGATCGTTGCTACCGAAGAAAATGGCGTAGACAGGAAAAGCGTTCATTACCATGAAGATGGTCAAAAAAAACAGCTTCATTTTTCAAAAGAAAACGAAGAATGGAAGATAAATTATTTTGCCGGCCGAAAATTGGCTTGATTATTTAACCAAATGCACCATCTTAAATCTATCACCCATCATTGTAGGAGCTAAAAGAGTTTTTATCTTGTCTGCTTCTTTGGTATATATCTTTTGGGTTGTTTGCTTTGCAAACTCTCCGAGTATATCAATGATGCCAAATCTTACTAGTGCTCTGGCTTGTGTCTCGTAATGTTTTTTAGAAAATCCTGCAGCTTTAAAAGATTCTATGACGTGTGCAAAATTAACATCATACGTAATATCTGCTTTTTTAAAAGAATTTTCCAAATTTACTTTTTCATCAAAAAGAGGAAAAGTTTGATGCTCTTCGTATATGCGTATAGAAAAATCATTTCTCACATACTCTTCGCCGTAATCAAAAGAGATAAAATCACACTTTGGCAAGGAGGCAACTTCTTTGGCAAAATCCTCATATCCTACTGCAACTTCACCGACTCTAAGCCGATGTTTATCTGCCCACTCCAGCATATTTGGCGCAGCATCTTCCCAGGATATGGTGTGATTATCCACTTTTGCTATTTTGCCATCTTTGAGCAGCTCACAAGGAAATGCATCAAAAATCTCGTTTGAGACTACAAATGCATAGCTTGCTTTTAGCTCAAAAATTGAAGAGAAGTGATGTACCTTTACTTCATTGCCAAATCTTTCATTAATATAAGACAACTGTGCCTCTCGAATTTTTGGATGCTTTTCTACTATGCCAAACTGCATAGTTTGGAGCAGCTTTGGACGCACGGTATATATCCAATGTATCATATCACAAAGAAGGTAGCCTTGATGGGCTCCGATCTCTACTAGCCATCCATTTGTTTTGCTGCTATCTTCATCTAATAGTTTTACAAGATAATTAGCGATACTCGCACCGAAAAAAGCACTTGTACTCACAGCAGTATAAAAATCCCCGCTTTTGCCTATGGCTTTAAAGTTGGTATAATATCCGCCATCCCCATAAAGCCAGTCTGTCATATATGAGCTAAAGTTCATTACGCGATCGAACCCAATACTTTTTCAAATCTCGCAAAGCCTTCATCTATTTCATTCTTTGTGATAGTTAAGCTCGGAAGGAATCGAACTGTATTTCGACCTGCTTTTAACACAATAAGCCCTTCACCCATACTTTGTTTGATGATCTTGCCCTGGATATCTGCATTTTTTGCTCGAAGTCCTCGCATAAGCCCTATGCCTGAGCTTTTTTCAAAATATTGAGGATATGCAGCTGCGATGCTTTCAAGTTTAGCATTAAAATATTCCATAGTATCTACTAATTTGTTTGAGTTTTGAAGATCCTCCAAAATATCCAAAACAGCCAACCCCGCAGATGTGCTTAGATAATTACCTCCGAATGTACTGCCGTGATCGCCGGCACTAAATATATCTTTATGCGGAGTTACTACTGCACCGATCGGCACACCTCCCCCCAAACCTTTGGCAAGAGTTATGATATCAGGAGCAATACCATAAACTTGCGAAGCTAAAAACTCTCCGGTACGATAGATCCCTGTTTGCACTTCGTCCACTATAAGCAATACATTTTTTTCTTTTAGTGCACTTGCTAGATATTGTATCTCTTCTTTTGAAAAAGCTTCCACTCCGCCCTCGCCTTGCACAAGTTCCAGCATAACCGCTACAGTAACATCATCAATAGCATCAATAGCATCATGAACGCTAGCAACACGCACAAAGCCTTCTATATAGGGAGCAAAACATGACGGATGAAAACTGTCTTGGCCTGTAGCTTTTACTGTAGCCAGAGTTCTTCCGTGAAATGAATTTTCCAAAGTTATAATTTTATATTTTTTACTATCAAATTTGACTTCGCCGTATTTGCGTGCTAACTTGATAGCACCTTCATTGGCTTCGGCGCCTGAGTTGGCAAAAAATGTTGCCACCTCTTGACCGTAAAGTCTTGAAATTTTTTGTGCCAATTTAGCTTGAGGCTCTATAACTTGCAAATTTGATATATGAATGATCTTGCTAGCTTGATCGCAAATTGCATTGACTAGTTTTTTATTCCCGTGCCCTACCGAATTGACTCCTATACCGCTGGCAAAATCTATATAATCTTTGCCGCTCTCATCATACAGTGTTGATCCTATACCGTGAGTAAAATTGGTATAATTTCGTCCGTATGTTTGCAGTACGAACTGCTTATCGATTTTTTCTAATGTCATTATAATTCTCTTTGTGTAATTTTTTGTCTAATTATAGCACCAGTTTTGATAGTCGCACCTTTACTTCTCCAAAGCAAGCGCTATCTCCTTCATTTGATATTGTTGGAGGAGTTAATCTATTTATTCCTATTGTATTTGAAGTTATCTTGACACAGTCGTTTCTGATATCTGTACAATTTTTTACCCTAAGGACAACTTCGCCATATTCTGAACTTACCAACACCTCTTCATCGTCGCAAAAATTCAAATCGGGATGAACCAGCACTCTATTGTCTTGTTCAAATTGAGTATTGATAGAATTATTTGATTTGCTATTTAACAACCAAAAAGAACTCTCATCGCAAGACAAACTTTGATACCCTCTTGGCCTTCTTAATTTTTTTTGTTCTATAAAATCGTCATCATAGTCATCCAAAAACACAAACTCATCGCCGCCATCCTTGCCAAAACCATTGCTATAAGGTAATTTCTTGTATGCTTTTGATATGAGAATATCTTCTTTTATTTCACATTGTTTTAGCCAATGATCTATATAATACTCTTCACTTTCAAGTCCATCATATTTTTTGATATTAAATACAGACCTTACAAATTCATATTCGCTTATTCCAAAATCACACTCTTTTAACTGATTGATTTTAGATACATAGCTATGTCCATAGCTCAGCCTAACATCATCTTTTTCAAAAAAATTCTTTGCAGGAATAACCACATGAGCTAATTTTGATGTCTCATTTTCATACAATCCAAAATAAATAATATTTTTTACTTTTCTTAGTCTGTCCATGACTTTATTTGTATCCGGCATTGATTCGCATGGATTTCCGCCTTGGATAATAACACTTTCAAATTGTTCAAAAGGAGTATCTGCTTTTAATACTTTTTTTGTGTTTACCCTAAACGGATCATCAAAACCAAGTTTTGAATCTCCAAGATAGCTAACCCCGCAACCCTCTTTGCCAAAAAGCCCAAGCAGTGCAGCTAAAGAATCGATGGCTCTAAGAACCTGGTCTCCTATACTGTATCTTTGCACTCCTGCACCAACTAAAAATACAACTTTTCTGCCCTCTATAAGCGAAAGTATCTCGCCTATCGTATCAAGATCCGTATCAATGAGCGCTAAAAGAGCCTTGATACGAAATGTTCTTACAAAGTCATAATACTCTTCATATTCACGTGCATTTTTATCAAGCCACTCTTTGTCGTGTAACTCTTCTAAAAAAATGAATCTTGCCAGCAGTATAGCCAGATACAGATCGCTTCTTGGAGCCAGCTGGACATGAAGGTCTGCTTTTTTGGCTATCTTTGTTTTAACCGGATCTATAACAATTAATTTTTTACCTTCAATAAATGGCAGTATATGTCTATTTGTTACAGTTATATCTCTGCCCCACACTACTACGACTTCGCTTTTTTCGATTTGCTCTGGCGGCAATGTCAGATTTACTCCCCGACCTTCGGTTATGCCGGCATCTCCTGCTCCGTCGCACAAACTTCCCTTGGTTAGGCATCCGCCTACTTTTTCTATAAGCAGGTTTGTGATATCTTGCATTACTCCGACATTGCCGCTGCCTGTCCAAAGCAGGG
>DLIG01000019.1:166543-166800 GCA_002483605.1 Sulfurovum sp. UBA7648 | reverse complement strand
CTGCCTCTCCAAAGCAGGGTTTTGTCGTTTATTATGCTTGCTGCATACGCCAAAGCTTCATTTATACTTACCGCTTTGCCGTTTATTAGCGGAGTTGTTATTCGTGGTGTTTTATTGATATTGACATTTACATTCGCACAAAGTGAACCTTTGGTTACCTGGTGAAATTTATCGCCGCGCACCTTGTTGCTTTCGTAAACAATACTGCATCCATCATAGCAATCTAATCCACAAGCACTTTGCTTCATTGAGTTTCC
>DLIG01000019.1:166174-166331 GCA_002483605.1 Sulfurovum sp. UBA7648 | reverse complement strand
GCGACGATAAGCCGAGTTCTGTCGCGGGTAGTTATTTATCTAGGCCGTATGTCACCACACGGCTCAAGCGAAGTATTTTGCCAAGCAAGCTTGGCGATTGTGAGACTTGTACCATATACTTCTTGCTACAGACAGGGTTTACCTAGCTGTCCATGTT
>DLIG01000019.1:165805-166000 GCA_002483605.1 Sulfurovum sp. UBA7648 | reverse complement strand
GGCTCTTACCCCACCCTTTCACCTTTTCCGCCTAAGCGGTAGTCTACTCTCTGTTGCACTTGCCCTCAGATTACTCTGGCCACCCGTTAGGTGGAGTCTTGTCTCACTTGTAGCTCGGACTTTCCTCTACCGATAAATCGATAGCAACTACCTATCGCACCTTGGATGGAATTATAGCATAAATATCACTTTTTT
>DLIG01000019.1:62542-165668 GCA_002483605.1 Sulfurovum sp. UBA7648 | reverse complement strand
TATAGCATAAATATCACTTTTTTCGCAATTGATTAATATATTGATTAATAATTGTTAATATAAATATAAGTATTATTATTAATGGTAAAGTAGTGATCTTATTTAAAAGGATTTTTATGAAAAAAATATTTTATACAAGTTCGGCAGTGTTATTTTTAACTTTGTCGTATGGAGAAAATATAGATGAGGGCAAAATATTATTTGAAAATAAATGTACTGCATGCCACACAGCAGCCAGGCCCTCTACGCCAGAAGCCATGAATTCATTAATAGCTCCTCCGATGCAAGGCGTAATGCTTCATGTAAATATGGCATTCGATTATGATAAAAAAGCAGCAATTGCTTTTATCAAAGATTATACACTCAATCCTTCAAAAGAAAAAGCTCTATGTATGCCACTAAAAATTGATAGGTTTGGACTTATGCCGTCACAAAAAGGCAGTGTGACTACTGAAGAGTTGGATAAAATAGCAAATTATCTTACAATTGCATATTGATATTATTTCATATCAATATGCAAATTGAAGGACTTAAGCTCTGTCTTAAGCCCTTCTCATGTAAGTCAAAGCTCCTATTATAGCAGCGATTCTGTCATTTTCGTTATCGGATTTAGGGAACTCATCTTCTTTGTAATCTATATCAAATACCATATTTTCACACATTTGAGGAAGTTTTTTATCTAAAAATGTAGTATCAAATGTGGCGTTAATAAAATCTTCATCACAAACGATTTCTCTATGAAGCGGGATATTTGTCGGTATACCTGCAATAATAAATTCTTCTAATGCCCTTCTAGTTCTATTTACTAATGTTTCCCAGTCTAGTGCCCAAACGATCAATTTGCCGATCATTGAGTCATAATTTGGCGGTATCACATAATCTTTGTATGCTATTGAGTCCAATCTGACGCCAGGGCCACCAGGAGCAAGGTGGGTTTCAATTTTTCCCGGACTTGGAATAAAACCTTTTCTAGGATCTTCGGCATTTATCCTAAATTCTATTGCATATCCTTTGAAATGGATCTCTTCTTGCAAAAATTTTAATCCATCACCCATTGCGATTTGTATCATTCTTTGAATAATATCAATTCCTGTGATAATTTCAGTTACCGGATGCTCTACTTGTACTCTGGTATTCATCTCCATAAAATAAAAATTATCATGCGCATCAACCAAAAACTCGAGTGTCCCCACACTTTCATACCCTAGTCTAAACATTGATTTTTCAGAAACTCTATACAGCTCTCTTCGTACATCCATCGACAATCTCGGACTTGGAGCAATTTCAATAACTTTTTGGTGGCGTCTTTGAATAGAGCAATCTCTATCACCCAAGTGAACTACGTTTCCATATTTATCCGCCATGATCTGGACTTCAATATGTCTTGGATTTTCTATATATTTTTCAACAAATGCATCGCCTTTGCCAAAAAACTTTTCTGCTTCTTTTGAAGCTGCTAGGAACATTTCTTCAAAATCTTCTTCTTTTTTGACTATACGCATACCACGGCCGCCGCCGCCAAAAGCAGCTTTGATTATAACCGGGAAACCTATCTCGATCGCAATTTTTTTGGCTTCACCAATGTCTGTGATCGGATCTTCGGTACCTTCTATTACAGGTACTCCAAGCTCTTTCATGGCTGTTTTTGAAGCCATTTTATCACCAAAAAGTGATATATGTTCAGGTTTTGGACCAATAAAAGTGATATTATTATCTACACAAGCTTGTGCAAATTCGGCACTTTCGCTCAAAAATCCGTATCCTGGATGTATGGCATCCACGCCTATTTCTTTTGCAACATCTATAATACGATCATAATTTAGATATGCTTGGATCGGATCACCATCGATCAGATGAGCTTCGTCGGCTTTTGTAACCCATACACCATATTTATCAACACTTGAATAAATAACTACACTTTTGATTCCAAGTTCTTTACAAGCTCTAATAATCCTAAGAGCAACTTCTCCCCTATTTGCTATCAGTATTTTTTTGAAGCGTTTCATGACTATATATCCTTTTTGGCTTAGTGGCGGTATTGTACCAAAATAAAATATTAAATTTCTTAGGATAATGAGAGAAAAAATAAAAAACAATAATTAAAAATTATATAGAAGGGCGCTTATAGCCCGTGAGAGCTATAAGTTTGCAGAAGTTATTAAAAATATAAAATTTATTTACTAATTGCTTCTTTAGCGTATTTTTCACCAAGATCAAACGCTTTTAAATTAAGTGCATGTACTTTTTCAGGTACTTTTGACAACATAACTTCTTTAAGTGTATCATTATCAATTGCATGCATAATAGTATTTGCAATTGCAAGGGCTACTACTGATTGTGTAATTACGTTACCAACTTCTTCTTTGGCTATAGTAATGATAGGAATCTCAATGATGTTCCATTTTTTACGATCTTCTTCTGTAGGTTTTACCAAGTTTGGCTCAACAACTATAGTACCGCCTTGTGATACACCGTTTTTAAAAAGATCAAAACTTACTTGGGCAACAGAAAGCATAAAGTCGATCTCGCCATCATTTGCATAAGGGTAAAAGATCTCTTCATCGTCCAGTGTAATATCAACAACAGTTGGACCTCCGCGCACTTGTGAAGTATATGTTGCTGTTTTTAACCCATAGCCACCTGCTTTGATCTTTGCTTCTGCAAAAATCTCACCAGCCAAAAGCACACCTTGTCCGCCAACACCTGTAAATCTCATTAATGTTCTAGCCATTTATATCTCCTTATGCTTTTTTCGCAAAGTCTGCTGCTGTAATAGGCTTACGTTTACCTTGTTGCGCCAGTCTAACTTGCTCATACATATCGCAGTATTCCAAAGCGTTCTCATCTTGATGCAATACACCAGTAGGGAAAAGGCCTTCTCTTTCTTCTTCGCTCATCTTGTCAAATTTGGTTTTAGATACTGTTCTGCTATCGATCCAATCAAGATTTTCCATAGCACTAGCCATTTTGTTTTTTCTACCTAGATTGATATGGCAATTTGAGAAAATATCAAAGAAACTGAAACCTTTATGCTCAAATCCTTTTATAAAAAGTTTTTCTATTTTTTTAGGATCTGTAACAGCTTCTCTTCCAACAAATGATGCACCTGCTGCAATAGCAAGTCTACAAGCATCAAACGTAGGATCAATATTCCCTTTTTGCATTGTAACAGTCCACATACCTTGCGGAGTAGTAGGGCTTGTTTGGGAATTGGTCAAGCCGTAAATAAAGTTATTGATAAGAATGAAATTGATATCTATATTTCTTCTGCATCCATGGATTGTATGATTACCGCCGATAGCCAATGCATCACCGTCACCTGCTATACAAAAAACTTTTTTATCAGGATTTGCAAGTTTAATACCTGTTGCAAATGCAATTGTTCTGCCGTGAGTAGTATGCACTGTATTGCAATCTATATATGAAGAGAATCTTCCTGAACATCCGATACCAGATACTATACACATATCGTCTTTATTATAGCCAAGTTCATCTATTGCTCTAACAAATGCTTTTAGGATTACACCATCACCACAACCCCAACACCATAGTGTTGGCATTTTATCTACTCTTAAATAATTATCATAATTAAATGCCATGATTACATTCCTTTCACTTTTTCAACGATTTCATAAGGAGAAAGTGCTCTACCGTTAACTTTGAACAGCCCGTCAATATCCAATCTGCCTGATGCTCTTTGGATCTCATCTCTGTATTGACCGATATTAAGTTCAACACATAATACTTTTTCTATTTTATCAGTCCAGTGTTTGATTCTTTTTGCTGGACTTGGCCATAAAGTGATCGGTCTAAATAGTCCTGCTTTGATTCCTGCAGCTCTAAGATGTCTTATAGCTTCTTTTGCAGCCAAAGATACGGAACCATAAGCAACAATAAGAAGTTCTGCATCATCAAGCATATATTCTTCATATGAATCTATCTCTTCTTGATGAGCTTCTACTTTATTGAATAATCTTTCGATCAGTTTGCGGCAAGTTTCTATCTCTTCAGTTGGAAAACCAGTAGCATTATGATGAAGTCCGGTAAAGTGATATCTATATCCTTTGAACATCGGGTTAAGAACTGCCGGCTCATCTTGGGCTACACCATATGGTTTATATTCAGCCGGGTCTCCAGTAAATTCTTTTCTTGACTTGATGCCAGCTTTTACTACTTCTTCAGAAGGTATCATAGCTTTACCGTGCATATGACCCAATGTTTCATCAAGAAGTACAAATACAGGCTGCATAAATCTATCAGCTAGGTTAAATGCTCTGACTGTTTCTGTATAACATTCGGCCAAGTTTCCGGCACACAAAGTGATAGATTTATAATCGCCGTGGCTTGGATTTTTTGCTTGAGCAACGTCACCTTGAGATACACGAGTAGGAAGGCCTGTTGAAGGCCCGCCTCTCATGACGTTGACTACCACCAACGGCACTTCTGCCATTTGAGCAAGGCCAAGATTCTCTGCTTTAAGCGAAATACCAGGACCACTCGTAGCAGTCATAGCTCTTACGCCACTCATAGATGCACCTATTGCACATGCAACTCCTGCAATCTCATCTTCCATTTGAATACAAGTTCCGCCAATTGACGGAAGAAGGTCAGATAGTTCATGCATAATTTCACTGGATGGAGTGATCGGATAACCACCAAAAAACTTACATCCAGAATCTACAGCAGCATGCGCTGCAAGTTCATTTCCGCTTGAAATTATTTCTCTTAATGCCATACTTTTTCTCCTTAGTAACCCGCAGGTAATCTATAATTATTATTGGCAATTGCCTCTGCTCTTTGTTTGGCAGCATCAGTAAGTTTAGCAAATTTATATTCTGCTTTCTCTGCCACATATATTGCAAAATCCGGGCATGTCAATTCACATTCTCTGCATCCGATACAGGACTCTGGTGCAATCACACTAATCATCGCACCAAGTGTAGATGTAGGTTCTTGTTTCATTGAAAGTACGCCTGCCGGACAAACGTCTACACATTTATCACATGCTTTACATCTTTTGGTATCTACCCATACCGGTGTATTTTCAGGAGCTTTCATAATATTAGACATCCTTATTCCCCTTTTAAAAAATAATTTATTGATAAGAGACGGGCTTCTCTTTCAAAGTGATGGTATTCCTATTCACTTGAGAATAGCATAACCAATTTTTAAATAATGAAGGTTTGAAACTATTGTAATTGTGAAATAAAAATATAAGTTGTTACTTTTTGTTGCACTAGAATAGTTTCAAACCTGTTCAAAACGCATATAAAAGCTATAAATTTATATGTTCATCTTGCCGACGGCACATGAAATAAAGCTTTTTGCTTTTGTGGTAACATTTTCAATGCCATCAAGCTCTTCATCGCTCATTGGATAACCGATCATTTTTAACGTATTTCTCAACTTATCAATTTGATCCGGCTCGACATCAAGCGTGATCTGTCTAGGCATTGTCTCTAAATTCACTTCTACATCGCCAAAATCTTTTGCTAATTTGGTCTTAAGAGTATTTGCACACCCATTGCATTTTACATTCATAACTTCAAAAGTTTGTTTCATAACAGAATCCTTTGGTTTTTAGACAAGTATAGCATAATTAGTTTTTAGTGATTAGTGATTAGTGATTGGTAACCGATACGCAGGATGCATTTAAACACACCCTGCGATAGAGATATAAAATTATTTTGATAAAACTTCTTTGACGGCTTTGCCGATGTCAGCAGGTGATACTACAACTTTAACTCCAGCAGCTTCAAGGGCATCCATTTTTTCTTTAGCAGTTCCGGCACCGCCGCTCACGATCGCGCCTGCATGTCCCATTCGTTTACCTTTAGGAGCAGTTTGTCCCGCTATAAAAGCAACTACGGGTTTAGTGATATTTTCTTTGATAAAAGCAGCAGCTTGAATCTCAAGGTCGCCGCCGATCTCACCGATCATTACGATAGCTTCAGTCTCAGGGTCAGCTTCAAAAAGAGGCAATAATTGTTTATAGCTAAGTCCGATGATAGGGTCCCCTCCTATCCCTACTGCTGTTGTAATACCAAAGCCTTCTTTACAGACTTGGTTTGCACCTTCATATGTAAGAGTACCTGATTTTGAGATAAGGCCGACATTCCCTTTTTTGAAAATATTACCTGGCATGATACCGATCTTGCATTCTTCAGCTGTAATGATACCAGGGCAGTTTGGCCCGATTGTTTTCATATTTTTCTTAGTAGCATAAGCTTTTGCCATTTGCATATCACGCACAGGAGCACCTTCTGTGATGATTACTGCTAGTTCGATACCTGCATCTGCTGCTTCCATGACTGCATCAGCCACAAACGCAGGCGGAACAAATACCATAGACACAGTAGCACCCGTAGCTGCAACTGCCTCTTTAACGGTATTAAATACCGGTTTGCCAAGATGTGTCTCTCCTCCTTTATTTGGCGTAACACCGCCGACTATTTTTGTACCATATGCCAAACATTGTTCAGCATGAAACGTACCTTCGCTTCCTGTGAAGCCTTGTACGATAACTTTTGTATCTTTATTTACCAAAATACTCATTAATTCTCTCCTTTTGCTGCTTTAACTGCTTTTGCTGCACCGTCTGCAAGGTCAGTTGCAGCGATAACGTTTGCTATATTCGCATTTCTTAAAATTTCAGCAGCTTCAGCAGCATTTGTACCGTCAAGTCTGACAATTACAGGTACATGAACATCAACCATTTTAGTAGCTTCCAAGATACCGTTTGCGATTCTATCACATCTTACGATCCCACCAAAAATATTTACAAAAATTGCTTTTACGTTCGGATTTTTAAGAATTATCTCAAATCCTTTTGCAACAGTTTGCGCATTAGCTTTTCCGCCCACATCAAGGAAGTTTGCAGGTGTTCCGCCCATGTAGTTGATCGTATCCATAGTACCCATTGCAAGACCTGCACCATTTACCATACAACCGATCTCACCATCAAGAGATACATAGCTAAGTCCATACTCTCCGGCTTCTCGCTCATCTGCATCTTCTTCACTAATATCACGCATAGCTTCAATCTCAGGATGTCTATAAAGCGCAGAATCATCAAATCCCATTTTTCCGTCAAGAGCCAAGAAGTCTCCACTGCCGGTTTTGATAAGAGGATTGATCTCTATCATCTCAGCATCGTTTTCCATATAAACTTTGAAAAGTTTTGATGCAAAAGAGATAAGTTTGGCTTGCTCGGCTTTATCAGTGATGCCAAGGCCAAATACTAATTCTCTTCCATGAAAGCCTTGAAAACCGATAGCAGGGTCAACAGCGACTTTGATGATTTTTTCAGGAGTATCGTGAGCCACATCCTCAATAGCCATACCGCCTTCTGTACTTGCCATGATAACCGGCATCTCTTTCGCTCTATCCAAAACTACACCAAGGTATAGTTCATCTTTGATGTCAGCACCCTCTTCAATGTAAACTTTTTGAACCAATTTCCCCTCTGGTCCGGTTTGGTACGTAACAAGAGTCATCCCTAGAATTTCATCTGCTAAAGTTTTAACTTCTTCTAAAGAACGGGCTAGCTTAACACCGCCGCCTAATCCTCTGCCGCCGGCATGTATTTGAGCTTTTACGACCCATATATTGCCGCCAAGCTCTTTTGCATTTGCAACCGCCTCATCGGACGTGTTTGCTATAATTCCTCTAGGTGTAGGCACACCATATTTTGCGAAAATCTGTTTCGCTTGATATTCGTGTATATTCACTAGGACTCCTTCTTGATTGAATGTATAAATTATAGAACTTTATGGGAATATTTTAAATAAAATGTGTTGAATGTGAGTTTATTTTTGTTGCAGATGGTACATATTTACACACTTTTTGGCATCAAAGAGATGCCGGCTGCCTATATAGCAGCAACCTATGGTTTATGCTTTGGCGGCTATCATCTCTTCAGGCTTGACATACTTGTCAAAATCTTCAGCACTCAAAAGCCCAAGAGCTATCGCTTCTTCTTTTAGTGTAGTACCGTTTTTATGAGCAGTTTTAGCGATTTTTGCTGCATTTTCATATCCGATATAAGGATTGAGAGCAGTTACAAGCATAAGCGAATTGTGTAAATAACTCTCAATTCTTTCTTGTACCGGCTCGATTCCGACTGCACAGTTTTTATAAAAGCTTCTCATTGCATCGGCTAATAATTTAGTTGATTGCAAGATATTATAAGCGATCACAGGTTTAAACACATTAAGTTCAAAATTTCCCTGGCTTGCTGCGATACCGACAGTTGCATCATTGCCCATTACCTGCACAGCGACCATAGTCATAGCTTCTGCTTGTGTAGGATTCACTTTACCTGGCATAATAGAACTTCCAGGCTCATTTTCAGGGATTGTGATCTCACCAATTCCGCATCTAGGTCCGCTAGCGAGCCATCTAATATCATTTGCTATCTTCATAAGATTGGCTGCAAGTGCTTTAAGGGCGCCGCTTAGTACCACTTCGGCATCATGGCCGGTGAGAGCGTGAAATTTATTTGGTTGAGATACAAAACCGTAATTTTTATCCATAAAGCCATTTAAACATGCAGATACACGCTCAGAAAATTCAGGATGTGAGTTAAGCCCTGTTCCGACAGCAGTTCCGCCAATGGCTAGCTCTTTGCAGTATGCCAATGCATCATTAAGCTGCTTAGCATTAGTATCGAGCATCGCGACATAACCGCCAAGCTCTTGTCCTAATGTAAGAGGTGTGGCATCTTGCAGGTGTGTTCTTCCGATTTTAACTATATTTGCAAATGCTTTAGACTTTGCATCCAAAGTAGCTCTAAGCTGCTCAATAGCAGGGAAAAGATCATCTGCTACTGCTACTACTTCAGCGATACGCATTGCAGTCGGATATGTATCATTTGAGCTTTGACCTTTATTTACATCATCATTTGGATGGATCAGTTTATCTTTTGTAAAATCTCCACCCAGGATCTCTATAGCTTTATTTGCTACTACTTCATTAATATTCATGTTTGATTGCGTACCAGATCCAGTCTGCCAAACTACCAAAGGAAACTCATTATCAAGCTCGCCGCTTAATACGCTTTCACAAGCTTTTACGATAGCGTTAGTTTTGGACTCATCTAGCCTGCCTAGATCATGATTAACTAAAGCACAAGCTTTTTTGAGATTTGCAAAACCATATACTACTTCACGAGGCATTTTTTCATTACCAATCTCAAAATTTTCCAATGATCTTTGTGTTTGTGCACCCCAATATTTATCATTTGGTACTCTCACTTCACCCATGGTATCTTTTTCAATTCTTACTGACATTTTTTATTCTCCTTCAAAAAAATTTTTATTCTTAAGTACTTGTATCATCTTGGTTACCGAAGCCACGCTTTTTGCAAATCTAGCTTCTTGATCTTCATTAAGAGTAAGTTTGAAAATCTTTTCTGCTCCGCCTGCACCTAGTACTATAGGCACTCCTGTAACTACGTCACTATATCCATATTCTCCATCCAGGTATACTGCGCAAGGATATATCAGTTTTGTATCTTTCAATATAGCTTCAACCATCATTGATGTTGATTTTGCAGGCGCGTAATAAGCTGAACCTGTTTTTAAATAACCTACTATTTCTGCTCCGCCGTGCTTCGTTCTTTCAACTACTTCGGCTATCTCTTCGTCCGTGAGTATATCCGAAAGAGGCACACCTGCTACTGTTGAAAATTTAGGAAGAGGAACCATATCATCACCATGTCCACCCATTACTGATGCTCTGATCTGGCCAGCACCGTATCCAATTTTTTCATGTATAAAATGCGCCATTCTAGCACTATCAAGAATACCAGCCATTCCAATTACTCTTTCTCTAGGAAAACCGCTTTCTCTAAATGCTACATATGTCATCACATCAAGAGGATTTGATACCATAACGATGATAGCATCAGGGGCATGGATTTTTATATCAGCTACAACTTCTTTTGTAATTTTAGCATTGATCATCAACAGATCATCTCTGCTCATCCCTGGCAATCTAGGGCTTCCGGCTGTAATTACGATTATGTCAGAATCGGCAATATCTTCAGGCACTTCAGCAACAGAGACTATCGTGTGCATTCTAGCCGCATTAGCTGCTTGACTCATGTCTAGAGCTTTTCCTTTCGCAGTTTCGATATCTCTATCTCGAAGTACTACATGATGGCATGCTCCATTCATTGCCAAAATATATGCTACTGTTGCACCTACATTTCCGGCTCCGATTACTGTAACTTTTTTACCTCTTTTTATCATTGTTGATCCTTTATATGTTTAGGAAATATCTTTTTTTGGTGCAAAACATCACTCATACTACTTTGATAGTATCAATTATACTTTGTTATAATTTGGTTATTGTCACTTTAAAAAGTGTAGGGTCTAATTATATCATTTTAGTAACAATTTTCAGCAAAGCAAATGCCTATATTGTTACCAAAATATCTATTGATGCTTAGATAGCATCAATTATTGCATTTAAAGTTTGTGACGGTCTCATTGCCGCAACTGTTTTAGCTTCATTAGGATGATAATATCCGCCGATATCTTGCGCTTTTCCCTCTACAGACATTAGCTCTTCCATTATTTTGGCTTCATTTTCTTTTAGTGCCTGTGCAGCAGAAGCAAATTTATCTGCAAGTTCTTTATTATCACAATGCGCAAGTGCATCTGCCCAATATTGAGCTACAAAAAAGTGAGATGCTTTATTATCTGGTTCGCCGGCACTTCTTCCAGGCGCTTTATTGTTGTCTAGATAAGCAGCATTTGCTTTATCAAGAGCAGCAGTAAGGGCTTTTACTTTCTCATTTGAGCTTTTATCGCCTATCATTCTAAGTGATTCTGCAAGAGCCAAAAACTCACCTAAGCTATCCCATCTAAGGTGGCCTTCAGCTAAGAATTGATCGACATGCTTAGGAGCAGATCCGCCTGCACCTGTCTCAAATACACCTCCACCGGCAAGCAATGGAACTATTGAAAGCATTTTAGCACTTGTTCCTAGTTCCAAAATAGGGAAAAGGTCAGTTAGATAATCTCTAAGTACATTTCCGGTTACTGAAATAGTATCCAATCCTGCTCTTACTCTTTTTAATGAATAAGCCATAGCTTCTTGCGGAGCAAGGATCAAGATCTCAAGTCCATTTGTGTCATAATTTTTCAAATATTCTTTTACTTTTATGATCATATTCGCATCATGAGCTCTTTTTTGATCGAGCCAAAATACTGCCGGAACATTTTCTATTTTAGCTCTTTCAACCGCTAATCTTACCCAGTCTTGAATAGGCACATCTTTTGCTCTGCTCATTCTCCAAATGTCACCTTTTTGGACATTGAACTCCATAAGAGTACTGTTATCACTATCCAATACTTTTACCACACCGTCTTCATTTATTTCAAATGTGGTTGGGTGAGAGCCATATTCTTCAGCTTTTTGAGCCATAAGACCGACATTTGATACGCTACCCATAGTTGTTACATCAAATTGACCGTTTTTTTTGCAATCTTCAACGATTTCTTTATAAAAAGTAGCGTAAGTTCTATCTGGAATTACAGCTATGCACTCTTCCACCTTGCCTTCGCTATTCCACATTTTACCTCCGTCT
The DNA here is from genome assembly GCA_002483605.1 of Sulfurovum sp. UBA7648. Taxonomy (GTDB): domain Bacteria; phylum Campylobacterota; class Campylobacteria; order Campylobacterales; family Sulfurovaceae; genus BN30871. Next base: position 154,072 of record DLIG01000019.1, on the reverse strand, counting down.
CTGACCACAACCGGCATAGAAGCATCGATAATTATATCGTTTGATGCATGAAGGTTAGTAATGCCATTATCACTATCAACCATTGCAATATGTGGTTGTTTTGTATAAACTTCCATAATAGCCGCTTCGATCTCTGCTTTTTTGTCAGCAGGAAGTTTTCCTAATTTTTTATAAAGATCGCCAAGCCCAAGATTGGCATTAACACCTATAGCTTTAAAGTCTTGTGCATATTTTTCAAATACATCTTTAAAGAATATTTCAACTGCATGGCCAAACATGATAGGATCACTTACTTTCATCATTGTAGCTTTCAAGTGAAGAGACCAAAGAATATTTTTTTCTTTTGCTTCATCGATACTTTTAGCATAGAATGCTCTAAGTGCATTAGCTGACATGAAAGTACCGTCTAATATCTCTTTATCTACAGCATCTATCTCTTTTAAAAGTTTGCCGTTAAGCTCTATTCTTACTTTTCCGTCACCATTTTTGATGATCGATTTTTCATTGCCATAAAAATCATTCGCATCCATATGTTCTACGCAAGTTTTAGAATTATCGCTGAATGCTCTTAATTTATGCGGATTTTTCTTTGCAAAGTTTTTAACTGCTGCCGCAGCTCTTCTGTCCGAGTTTCCTTCTCTAAGTACCGGGTTAACGGCACTTCCAAGACAGATCGAGAATTTCTCTTTTAAAGCTTTCTCTTCTTCTGTTTGCGGATCTTCAGGGAAATCAGGTATTTTGTAGCCTTGAGATTGAAGCTCTGCAATACACTCTTTTAACTGAGGAATAGAAGCAGAAATATTTGGCAATTTAATAATATTGCATTCAGGTTTTTGTACTAATTCTCCCAAATAAGCCAAATCATCATTTTGTTTTTGCTCATCAGTTAGGTATTCACCAAAAGTAGCGATAACACGACCCGCCAAAGATATATCTCTTGTTTCTACATCTACACCTGCAGAAGCACAAAACTTTTGCACTATCGGCAAAAATGAATAAGTTGCCAATGCAGGAGCTTCATCGATTTTCGACCATATAATTTTTGGTAATGACGACATTTGTTTTTTTCCTTTAAAATAATAATAATATTTTTGTATCTTAAGTGTAACACTTTTTTTTCGTAATCTATATTATTTTTACAGTAAAGAAATCTTAATATTAATTATATGTTTCCATACTACACAAAAAATAGCATAATATGCTTGGTACAATTTGGCTATTTAATTAATTCATATGCATAGATCTCATATACTCTGTTTTATTTTTTCAAAACTTCACAATGATTCAGGATCATCAACTATTTTCTATTTTAAAAACTCCCAACAAAATCGCTTTTGATAAAAAATGTTCATCCACACTTATGGTTGTCTCTACCATAATATCTGCGAGTTTACTCTTGATGCAAACGACCAATGGGTGATTTCCGGCATGTTCTTTTGCAAGACTATAGAGATCTTGTAAAACAGTCGTATCTTGATCTAACAGCACTCCTATCACGATAGGCTTATATGATATGGGTGCTTCTTCTATAATTTCTTTTTCTTTAATGAGATTTATTTTTTCTTTTTTAGTCTCTTTTAGTGTGATCATTTTGACAAGATTTAATTTTGTATAGTCGCCGTCTTTTGTAATTTTTACTTTAAAACCGATTGGCTTTGTTAGATCGAATTCATCCCTTAGTTCTTTTAATTTATCCTCAAAAAGCATCAATTCGATGTTCCCATGCAGATCGAGCAGTGTTACTATGCCAAATTTGGCACCTTTTTTTGAAATCTTTTCATTGATATGTTCTACTTTGCCGACCAAAAGTGCCTGCGAACCATTGGCAAGTTCTTCAATTTGTGAGCTTAAAGTATAATTTATATCATCGAGTTGAGGTCGATACTTATCCAGAGGATGGCCGGATATATAAAATCCCAATGATTCTTTTTCCATCTCCAACACGTAAAGCGGTTCATACTCATCCATATCTGATAATTCGATGCTTATCTGCATCATATCTTGTTCTTCGCCAAAGAGAGATCCGATAGACATTTTTTTAGCCTGGGTTGCTTTGGCTGAAGCATCCAAGATCTCTTCTATTTGACTCAACATTGCCTGTCTAGTATATCCAAGCCCATCAAGAGCACCTGATTTGATAAGGGCCTCTATTACTCTCTTATTTACCTTTGAGGTATCTATTCTGGTTATAAAATCACTCAAGGAGTCAAACTTTCCTTTTAATCTCTCTTCCAAAATAGAATTTACTGCAATATCACCAACACCTTTAATAGCGCCAAGACCAAATAAAATTACATCTTTGCTGTCAATATGGTCGGCTACAAATACCAAATCTGAACGATTTATATCCGGGGCTACTAAAAGAATATCCATTCTTTTTAACTCATCGGCATATTTGACTATCTTGTCTGTGTTATCTTTTTCCAGAGTCAATAGTGCTGCCATAAATTCTGTAGGATAGAGGCATTTTAGATATGATGTATAAAACGTTATCATAGCATATGCTGCAGAGTGGGATTTATTAAATCCATATCCTGCGAATTTGACGATCAAATCAAAAAGTTCTACAGCTTTTGCCCGATCGAACCCTTTTTGTTCTGCTCCATCGGCAAAATCTGCTTGTAATTTATCCATCTCTTCTTTGATCTTTTTACCCATAGCCCGGCGCACAAGGTCAGCACCGCCTAAGGAAAAGCCGCCTATCGTTTGTACGATTTGCATAACTTGCTCTTGATAAACTATAACTCCATATGTAGGTTTGAGTATAGGTTCAAGCTCCGGAAACATATATGTGATCTCTGCTCTTCCGTGTTTTCTCTCCACAAAATCATCCAGCATACCTGATTCCATCGGTCCCGGACGATAAAGTGCGAGCATCGCGATTACGTCCTCAAATCCTGACGGTTTTAATTTTTTTGCCAGATCTTGCATTCCGGCTGATTCTATTTGAAACAATCCTAATGTTTGTCCTGTACTGATGTAGTCATATACTTTCTTATTGTTTATATCCTCAATTGCAAAATTTATACGCTTGCCGTATCTCTTTTCAACCAATTTATTTGCTTCTTCAATGACGGTTAATGTTTTAAGTCCCAAAAAGTCAAATTTGATCAGATCCACATCTTCAATATATTTTCCGCTATATTGTGTAGCTACGGTGTCCATACCGGTTGGTTTAAAAAGAGGGGTTTTGAGCCATAACGGTTCATTGGATATAACTACTCCGGCAGCATGTGTACCGGCATTTCGGTTTAATCCTTCTAATGCTTTGGCAAATTCCCAAACTTGTGCGTATTTTTCATCATTAGTTATCAGTTCTGATATCTTAGGTTCTTTTTTGTATGAATTTTCCAGATCTATCCCTAATTCATCGGGAATAAGCTTGGCAAATGCATCTGCTTTGGCATAAGGCACATCAAGTACTCTTGCGACATCGCGTATGACCCCTTTGGCCAAAAGTTTACCAAATGTAATGATCTGGGCGACATTTGTCCTGCCGTATTGCGATACTACATAATCAATGATCTCCTGTCTTCTTGCCTGACAAAAATCCATATCGATATCCGGCATGGATATACGCTCAGGATTCAAAAACCTTTCAAACAGAAGCCCATACGGGATTGGATCAATATCCGTGATTTTAAGGCTGAATGCAACCAAAGAGCCTGCCGCAGACCCCCTTCCAGGCCCGACTGGTATCCCCATTTCCTTGGCTGCTCTGACAAAATCCCAAACTATGAGCATATAGCCAGGAAATTTCATATTTTTTATGATATCAATTTCTACATTAAGTCTTTCTCTGTAGAGATCATGCTGTGCAATATCTATATGGTTTAATCTTTCTTCCAAGCCTTTTTTAGCTTCGTATTCAAATAAGATAGCATCGTTTTCCAAAGAATATTCAAGATCCCCAAATGGCAGAGTTAAATTATTTTTAGCTGCCATTTCTCTGCAAAATTTAAAATTAGGCGGAGTCGGATTGCCCAGTCGTATCTCAAGATTGCACTTATCAACAATCTCCTCGGTATTGGTAAGCGCTTCAGGAATATCTGCAAAAAGCGCTGCCATCTGCTCGGGGGATTTAATATAAAATTCGTGCACAGAATGTCTCAGACGATTAGGATCATCGTAAAGTTTATTCATAGCGATACACATAAATGCCTCATGTGGATTTGCATCTTCTTTTTTATTGTAGTGAGTATCATTTGTTGCTATGATTTTGATATTTAACTCTTTGGATATTTGCAAAATTTGTGCATCTATACGATACTGATCTCCTATACCGTGACGCATAAGCTCGAGATAAAAATCTTCGCCAAAGATCTCTTTATATTCCATGGCAACTCTTTTGGCCTCTTCATATCCTTTTGCCCCAAATCCGATATTTCTCTCGCTTTGGTTGAGATGCCAATTTATTTCACCCTGCAAACAAGCGCTAGAGCATATAAGTCCCTCACTGTGTTCTTTGAGTAATTGTTTGTTGATACGCGGATAATAGTAAAAGCCTTCCATATAGGCTTTTGAAGTTAAAAACATTAGATTCTTATAGCCTGTTTCATCTTTCGCATAAAGACACAGATGAAATCTCTGACGTACACTTTTGTCACTTATGTCATCTTGGTTATGAAGATAACACTCCATTCCAATTATCGGCTTAATACCTTCTTTTTTCATAGTAGTATAAAAATCAATAGCACCAAACATATTACCATGATCGGTCATAGCTACTGCATTCATACCTAAGTTTTTTATAGTTTTTGCAAGTGCTTTTATCTTATTCGCACCGTCAAGCAGAGAATACTCGGTATGCAGATGGAGGTGTGTAAATTTTGGTTCAGACATATATAATTGGCTACCTTATTAATAATAACGGACTATATCAAAAATGAGTTGAAGATGCGATGATAAAAATATGAAAATAACTATTCTCCAAGGCTGAATTCAGTGATTAAATTAAAGAAATACAAGATACAATAATTAATTCAAAATCAAAGGAGTAATTGATGTCATACATCACAGAGGTGTTCGAGTACTTAAACAGAACAAGCCCGCATCAAACAGAATTTTATCAAGCAGCAGAAGAGGTTTTGGAATCACTTAAACCGCTTATCGATAAATATCCAAAATATGCTAAGCACAAAATAATCGAAAGAATAGTTGAGCCTGAAAGACAAATCATGTTTAGAGTAAACTGGGTCGATGACCAGGGTGAAATTCATGTAAACAAAGGCTATAGAATAGAATTCAATTCAGCTCTTGGGCCATACAAAGGCGGTCTTAGATTTCACCCAAGCGTCAATGCCGGTGTAATTAAATTCTTAGGATTTGAACAAATTTTTAAAAATGCACTTACAGGACTTGCTATTGGCGGCGGAAAAGGCGGAAGTGACTTTAATCCAAAAGGTAAATCAGATACCGAGATCATGAGATTCTGTCAAGCATTTATGAGTGAGCTATTCAGACATATCGGTGCTACAACTGACGTTCCGGCCGGAGATATCGGTGTTGGCGGCAGAGAGATAGGTTATCTTTTTGGTATGTATAAAAAACTTGCCAATTCTTACGAAGGTGTATTGACAGGGAAATCGCTTCTTTGGGGTGGATCATTGGCTAGAACAGAAGCTACAGGATATGGTGCAGTATATTTTGCAAAATATATGCTTGAAGACAGAAATGAAACACTTGAAGGCAAAAGATGTGTAGTGTCAGGTTCAGGGAACGTTGCTATATACACCATAGAGAAATTATATCACTTAGGAGCACTTCCTATCACTTGCAGTGATTCAAACGGAATGATATTAGATGAAGACGGAATTGATTTGGCGCTTTTAAAAGAACTTAAAGAGGTTAAAAGAGCAAGATTGAGTGAATATCTACAATCAAGACCAAATGCTAAATATATCCCTGTTTCAGAATATCCGCAAGGCAAAAATGCAGTATGGAGCGTACCGTGTTTTGCTGCATTCCCGAGTGCAACACAAAATGAACTAAATCTTGAAGATGCTAAAACACTTCTTGCAAATGGTTGTATATGTGTAAGCGAGGGGGCAAATATGCCATCAACTGCCGATGCTGTACATGAATTTGTAAAATCAAAAATATGCTATGGCCCAGGAAAAGCGGCAAATGCAGGCGGTGTTGCTACAAGTCAGCTGGAAATGGCGCAAAACGCTTCTATGCAAAGCTGGAATTTTGAAAAAGTAGATGCAAAATTAGCAGATATTATGAAACATATTTATATATCTGCGAGCACAACTGCTGCCGAATTTGGAGAACCTACAAATCTTGTATTGGGAGCCAATATAGCAGGATTTAGAAAAGTAGCTGACGCTATGATCGAGCAAGGATTGGTGTAAATCCAATCCAAAAAGGCATGCTAAGCTTTTTGCTTAGCAAAAGCCCTTGTTTATTTTAATTTTGCAATATGATTTGCAACTTCTCTGATTGAAGCATCATCAAGACCTTTGACCATGTTTTTCATAGCCCCGCCCATTCCATACATATTAAGCGTACCGGCTTTATAGCCTTGAATTTGTTTTATAGACGTAGCTGTGTCTTGTCCTGCAATTACTTTGGACTTACCAAGCGCAGATTTTTCACCATGCGCACCGTGACAACTGGCACACTTACTTGCATATATTGACGCTCCATCCGCCATCAGCATCGAAGAAAAAGCAAACAATGCGATTAAATAACTTTTTTTCATAAATTAAACCTTTTTAGAGATACCCGTGGGTATCTCGTAAGAAATTAGCAACTTGGTACGTTACCTGAATCTGAAGCGAACTCATAAGCAAAATCGTAAAGATCATTGGTCCATTTTTCATCATAACCAGCAGCAGCTTTAGGACATATTTTTTTCACTTCTGCGCCGAATTTACCTGCACCTTTGATAGATTCCCATTGGTCTTGAGTATGTTTAGATGCAAATTTTGCACCTGTCATTCCACATGGAGCTTTAAGCTTTTTAGCGAATATTTTTTGACCTTTTGATGCATCAGCTGAAGCTGTAGTAGCAACCAAAGTCAAACCTAATAATGCAGCAACTGCAAGAGTAGTTAATTTTTTCATTATTGTATCCTTTTAGTATTTTAGATAATCGCATTGTATCATAACAATCGTGAGAATATAGTGAAAAAATCAATACCGATAAATATGCCAACAGATCACTTTAATCGTCCAATTACTTTATGCTTTTGCCAATATATATCTATTGCCTGTTTGAGCTCTTTCTCGTTTATTTTTGAATGATGATCTATCCCGTAATGATTTAAAAATGCGATCGACATTACAGAGATATCTTTTGCAGGATATTTAAAATAGTGATTAAGCCCTACTTTGACGTTATTTTCACCGCCATATGCTGCAAGATATCGCATAAATATCTCTCGCAAAGAAAAAGGCAAGACCTCATGGCATTTTATACAATTTCGCTCATATGCATCATCTGCGTGAGATGAAAATAGCACAATAGAAACAAATACTAATATTCTTACCATCTTATAACCACCTGTGTTCCTTCATTAGGTTTGGATTTGATCTCTATTTTCATATCATACTCTTCAATAATTTTTTTAACAATATTAAGTCCGATACCAAAACCGCCTTCGCTATGATTAAACCTTATATATCTATCAAAAACAAACGGTATTTTAGTTAATTCAATACCGATACCCGTGTCGCTGATAGTAAGTGTATTTTTTTTAAGAGTTATATATATAACGCCTTTTCTATTATTATATTTAATAGCATTTGAGATTATATTGTCTATTACTCTTGTCCACTTATGGCGATTAATATGAATATAGCTTTTTTTAAGATCAAGGACAAAAGTAATATCTTTTGATTTTGCTAAACTGTCAAAATACTCTATACGATTTTCTATCAAAGCTTTTGTTTCGACCTTTTCATCATTTTTGTGTATATCTTGTTCTAGTGTAATATATGTTAGGTCTTGATATAATTGAGAAACTGTTTTGGCTGCTATGTTTATACGGTTGATCTTCTTTTGATTGTCTTCACCTATAGAGGATGTATCAATCATTTCAATATTTGCTAAAATCGTGCTAAGCGGAGTATTTAATTCGTGAGTAGTATCTTTTATAAATCTATCTAGAAGCAGCAAAGATGACCTCATAGGACTTAAAAAAAGATTTGCAATATAAAATCCTATTATGGTAAAAAAAACAATAGCCAATCCGCCAAAAATAAATATATTTTCCCATGTCTCTTCTCTCCAATCTCCATCATCAGGGATTTCCAAAAAAAGATATTTAGCGCCTAGATAATATTCAAACAATGTTTTAACAAAATGGATCTTGTTGTCGCTGGTTCTATACATATCTTTAGTAAAATCGATATCTTCACTCTCAAGAAGAGAAAATATCTTTACATATTCTAGGTCGTATATACCGCTTTTAAATCTAGAGTCTCTAGGATAGGCATTGTCAGCAGGAAATGTATTGTGAAGTATTTTTAATTTTTTAATTTGTTCATATGCATAATCGGATAGCATATCCCTTTTGCTCAAAAACATCATTTTTTCTTGATTTTGATAATAAAAAAGTGCGATCAATACAATAATGCTCATCATCATCAAAACATAAAGCGTTAAAAATCTATATAAAGATTTTTTTTCACTCGCAAGTAACGAATTTGTACCCTTGCTTTTTGATACTAGCAATGCAATCCTTCCCGATAATTTTTCTAATATTTTTTATATAAGTCCTAAGGGCAGTGTCGCTTGGCTCTTCATCGTAATCCCACAAATATTCATAAATTCTTTCGTGGGATAAAATTTCACCGACATTTTGCATGAATAACTTCAATAGTTTTGCTTCCTTGTTGCCCAAAGACATATGCTCGCCTCTAATGATCAGATCATTATTATCAATATTGTATTCGATATCCTTTGCAATATACACTGTAGATTTTACTTCATGATAAAATTCTCTTCTTAAAAGTGTTTCTATGCGTATTAAAAGTTCTTTTAGCTCAAATGGCTTTCTTATGTAATCATCGCACCCGCTGTTAAAACCTTTTTCCAGATCATCTACGCTATCGAGTGATGTAATAAAAATTGCCGGAGCTACCACGTTGTTTTCTCTAGCTTCTTTTAACAGCTTAAAACCATTTACATTTGGTACATTCACATCTAAAAGCAATAGATCATACCTGGTTTCATAGAGCTTATCTTGTGCTTCAAGTCCATCAAAAGCACTATCTACAAAATAACCTTTTGATTCTAAAAATTCAGTAATAGTATCATTTAAATTACTATCATCTTCTAGAAGCAATATTCTAATCTTACGCGTTTTATCCATTCCAACCTACTTGCACAATTTACGATTTATTATAACGTATTTAAAATAATATCTTATTTTATATACCATTTTTGTACTTTAATATAATATTTTAACATTCATTTAACAATTTTAACACCATTTTAACAATAAACCATTATAGTTTCTTATTAAAACTATACAAAGGTTAAGTTATATGAATTATATTGAGTTATTTGCTATTCTAGGTACTGCATTCATGATAGGATTTGGACATTGTATAGGTATGTGCGGAGGAATAGTTATAGCATACAGTACTGCAAAAATAGATGAAAAAACATCTTGGGCAAAAGAGGGCTTTTCTCACTTGGCATATAATTTTGGCAGAGTTACGACATATACCGTCATGGGTGCAGCATTTGGGCTGCTTGGGAAAACTTTTGCATTTACAATGACAACGAAGGGGATACTGTTCGTTGCAACCGGAATACTTATGATACTGGCAGGATTTTCTATAATAGGAGGGGGCAAATTTCTAAATTCTTCTAGTTTATCCATATCAAAGCAAGGATGGTTTCAAAAATCTTTTAAAGCATTGCTTGCCAGCAAAACACCATCTAGTTTTTACATGTTGGGAGTTCTTAACGGCCTTATACCGTGCGGGCCGGTGTATGCATTTGCTATTGTAGCTGCCAGTACGGCCAGTCCGCTCTATGGAGCAATGGTAATGTTTATTTTTGGACTAGGGACAATGCCGGCTCTTTTATTTTTAGGATCATTGGCAAAACTGCTTCAAAAGGGTGGCTGGAGAACAACTATGACAAAAATTGGAGCTATAATGATAATGCTTTACGGCGCATGGACCCTATTTAAAGGATATAATTTTATCTCGCATCCGGAAATGATGAGCAGCAAAATGGAAAAAATGCAACAACAATATCACATATCTGAATTCATAAAACATATCTAACAAAGAGGGATTAAAAAAGAATACATACAACAGTCACCAAGTAGCTGTTGTATAAAAAATATTTTTACAGTTTTGGACCTGCAGAGGCATAATCAAATTCATTGCCGTTATCATCATATCGATGGAAATTTTCAGTAAACATAACAGCCAGCTTGTGCAGCATTGCATCATATTCTTCTTTATTGTCCCATGTGTTGCGCGGATTTAACACAGCAGTGTCTACTCCAGGCAATTCTTTTGGTATAGCAAGATTGAAAATATCCAATGAATCAAATTCTGCTTTTAAAATATTACCGCTCAAAATAGCATCAATACAAGCTCTTGTATTTTTAATGCTCATTCTTTTGCCTACGCCGTATGATCCACCTGTCCAACCGGTATTCAAAAGATAGACATTTACGCCATGTGCATCGATTTTCTCACCGAGGAGCTTGGCATATCTAGTGGGATGAAGCGGCAAAAATGCCTCACCAAAACATGCTGAAAATGTAGCGACAGGCTCTTTTATGCCAAGTTCCGTTCCTGCCACTTTTGCAGTGTAGCCGCTTAAAAAATAATACATTGCTTGTTCTTTAGTAAGCTTGCTAACAGGAGGCAATACTCCAAACGCATCAGCAGTTAAAAAGATTATATTTTTTGGATGCCCTGCTTGGAGATTTTCTTGATAATTATCTATATGCTCAATAGGATATGAAACTCTGGTATTTTCTGTTTTGCTGTCATCAGCATAATCAATGATACCGCTATTGTCGCAGACTACATTTTCCAAAAGAGCATTTTTGCGTATCGCTGCATATATCTCAGGTTCGCTTGACGGGTCTAGATTGATGACTTTTGCATAACATCCGCCCTCAAAATTAAACACACCATTCTCGTCCCATCCGTGCTCATCGTCGCCGATCAATGCACGATTGGGATCTGTGGATAATGTTGTTTTACCTGTACCCGAAAGTCCAAAAAATAGACACACATCACCATCTTTGCCTACATTTGCAGAACAATGCATAGGCAATTTGCCTTCCAAAGGAAGCCAATAATTCATCATAGAAAATATGCCCTTTTTCATCTCACCGCCATACCAAGTACCGCCGATTATAGACATATTATCTTCTATATTAAATATCACAAAAACATCAGAATTCAATCCATGGTCTTTATATTTTTCGTTGACGGTTTTACAAGCATTCAACACAACAAAGTCAGGCTCAAAATCTTCTAATTCAGCTTCCGTGGGACGAATAAACATGTTCTTTACAAAATGTGCTTGCCATGCTACTTCTGAGACAAATCTAATTTTTTTACGACTCTGAAGACTTGCCCCAGCATACACATCCATTACATAAATTGATTTATTGGATAGCTGTTCCTTGCTAAGCTCGAGCAATTCCTCGTAAATCTCTTTTTTGATTGGCTTATTGACATCACCCCATGCAATTTCATACTCTGATGGCGGTTGTTTGACAAAATATTTGTCTTTGGGGCTTCTGCCTGTAAAAATACCTGTATCACACATAGCAGTACCATTGTCAGAAAGTTTGCATTCCAATTGATTTACTTCATGTGTTTGCAATATATCATAATCTAAATTATAATAGACATTTTGAATATCTTTTAGCCCTAATTTTTCAAGTCCCTTGGGTAACTTGGTGTCCATGTTTTCCTCTTTATAAAAAATCAAAAAGAAGTAAAAGTTAAAAAATATCTTTTACTTCAAACTCTATTTCAATACGACTGTGAAATATTTTACTATTCCAAAGAAGCCAAAAGTTGGCCATCTTGAACTGCATCATTCAATGCGACATCTATAGAAGCGATCACACCGTCTTTTGGGGCAAAAATATCGATTTCCATTTTCATGGCCTCAAGTATCATTATTTTTTGACCTTCAGTTACGCTATCTCCGACCTTAACTAAAATTTGCCATACATTACCGGGTGTTTGAGAATTTATCTTAACACTTCCTGCTGCATTACCGCCTGTGCTTACTGCTGGAGCAGCACTGCTCTCTTTTGTTACTTCTTTGATCTGAATATCAGCATCACCCTCTGCTACTTGTACGCTATATTTTTTACCATCAACCATTACCGTATAGTTGCCGCTCATGTCTCCTCCTTGTGTAGTTGTATATTTGCCTTTTCTGACCATTAATGGTCCTTCGCCTTTAAGAAATGCGATTCCTTTTTTATCACACGATGCTGCTATAAATATATTTTCATCTGTTGTTTTTAAACCCTCTTCGTTAAGCACATTTGTCCAATATGCTATCGATTTGGTTTCATCTTGATCTGCTATATCCAAAGGATTTTGGGTTGTTGGCTCAAGTTTAAGTTGCTCACTGGCAAGTTTAATGATCTCACTGTCTGCAGGAACAGGAGTTTTGCCGAAATATCCTAGTACCATACGACCATATCCAGGGGCAATTTGTTTCCATGGCCCAAACATAACATTTGCATAAGCTTGTTGCCAATAGAATTGGCTAACAGGAGTTACAGAAGTACCATATCCGCCTCTTTCAACTACCTCTTTCATAGCAAGTATTACTTCATCAAACTTATCAAGATTTCCCGCATCTCTCATCATTTGCGTATTGGCAGTCAAAGCGCCTCCCGGCATAGGAGAGAAAGGAATAATAGGAGACACCTGAGTAGCTTCAGGCGGTATCATATACTCTTTTAAACAATCTCTTAGAGTTTCTTCATATTTTAATATTTTTACAACGTCCAAATCACCTAGATTATAATCTGAACCTTTTGTAGCATGTATCATTGTAAGAATATCCGGCTGGCTGGTTCCGCCGCTAACTGGAGCAGCAGCAAGGTCTATACCGTTAACACCTGCTTCTAGAGCAGCAAGATATGACGCTACGCTCACACCTGCTGTTTCATGTGTATGAAGTCTAAGATGTACGCCTTCGCCCAAAAGTTTTCTTGCCATAGCTATAGTTTCAAAAACTTTATGCGGATTTGATGTGCCGCTGGCATCTTTAAAACAAACACTGTCAAAACTTATACCGCTATCTAGTATATTTCGTAATGTCTTTTCATAAAAAGCTACATCATGAGCACCAACACATCCCGGAGGAAGATCCATCATTGTAACTACTACTTCATGATTCATGTTGTATTTTTTGATACATTCAGCGCTATATATAAGATTATTGACATCGTTTAGTGCATCAAAATTTCTTACTGTTGAAGTGCCATGTTTGGCAAACATTTTAGCAAACAAATCTATCATTTCTCTGCTGCCAGTATCAAGCATAACAGTATTTATACCGCGAGAAAGTATTTGTAAATTTGCTTTTGGACCAACTATTTCTCTAAATTTATCCATCATATCAAATGCATTTTCTCTCAAATAGAAGAAAAGAGACTGAAATCTAGCTCCCCCACCAAATTCGAAATGATTAATGCCAGCCTTTTTTGCAGCTTCTACAGCCGGAAGAAAATCCTCCATGAGTACACGACCTCCAAAAACGGATTGAAATCCGTCTCTGAAAGTAGTATCCATAATATCAATATATTTTTTAGCCATCTAACGGTACCTTTGACTTTTCTTTTTTTATACTAAAAATACAAGTATTTTTAGTATTATGTTTCAAAATATCTCAGTTGATATTTTGGTGTGAGATTGTAAACTACTTTTACTTACTCCTAAGTTAAAAAAAAAATTTATCTTCTTTTTTTACGACGATTTTGCTTATTTGTAGCATTTTGCTCAATATTATAGCTTGCCATCAAGTCTTTTACTTCCGATTCATCAAAACCAATATTTCCACCAAAACCACCGGATTCTCTTGAAAGATAATAACTCAAAAGTTTCTCCAAAACCAAATCTTTATCATCCAACATACAGGATTCCAACATTTTTTTAGCTTCTACGGTAATATTTATCGAAGAGATATTGGACATAATAGCTTTATAATCTTCATCTTGCAAGGCATAACTATTTTCAATAGTCGCTAACCTCATATCTGCACCTACTTCTTTTTGTATACGTTGCAACTCTTTGAATTCTTCGGTTGATACAAGTGTAATAGCTTGACCGCTTTTGCCCGCCCTTCCGGTGCGGCCTATTCTATGTACATAGCTTTGAGGATCAAAAGGAATATGATAATTAAACACATGGCTTACGCCTTTAACATCCAATCCTCTTGCTGCTACATCGGTTGCTATAAGGATCTTAACCTCGCCTCTTCTATATGCTTTGATGACAGAATCCCTCTCGTCTTGCTCCAAATCGCCGTGCAACCCTTTGACGCTAAAACCAAGGGCCTCAAGATGTTCGCTTAATCTATCTACTTCTCTTTTCATCCTGCAAAATATGATACATTTTTCAGTATCTTCGGTTTCAAGCAATTTGACTATAGCCTCATCTCTTTGGTTTTCTTCTATCACATAATACCGCTGTTCAATTATGCTGTTTACAGTCTCGGCTTCGTTAACAACTGAAATAAATTCAGGACGATATAGTATATTTTCTGCCAAATCTTTTATAGGTTCGGGCATGGTGGCAGAAAATAAAAGTGTTTGTCTGTTTTGCGGGATATATTCAAATATCTCTTTGATATCATCCAAAAAACCCATATCCAACATTTCATCAGCTTCGTCTAGAACCACGATCTCTGGATTGAAGGTATCTATTTTGCCTTTTTTATATAGATCTTTCAAGCGCCCGGGAGTTGCTACTACTACTTGGACACCCTTATGTATAAGAGCTATTTGTCTACCGTATCCTACTCCTCCATAAACAGTCAATGTGCGAATACCTGCAAAACGGCCAAGATGATAAAGCTCATCGCTAACTTGAGTAGCGAGCTCTCTGGTTGGAGTAATTATCAAAGCTCGCTCGCAGCTGCCTTTAGCGATCTTATCCAAAATTGGCAAACCAAATGCTGCTGTTTTGCCTGTACCGGTATGGGCTTGCCCCACCATATCTTTCCCGTCCTCAATAATAGGAATAGCCATCTCCTGAATGGGACTTGGCTCACTAAAACCTGCTATTCGAACACCCTTTGCAATATCAGGGTGAAAATTAAATTCATTAAAATTCATTCATAACCTTTCAAGTTCATCTTTTTGAACTTAATAGAACCTCACAAATGAGGCTCTATAAATCCAATATTGCTCAACCCTGTACTACAAAAAACCAAAATGCCAAACCAACAACAATGCGGTATATACCAAAAACCACAAAAGTATGGCGAGTAAGGAATTGCATCATCCATTTAACCGTAATAAGGGCTACTACGAAAGCCGTCACAAAACCTATAGCTACCAAAGAATAATCATCTACAACCATCATGGATCTATTTTTATACAAATCATATGCTGTGGCTATAAACATAGTCGGGATTGCCAAAAGAAATGAAAATTCAGCTGCACTCTTGCGTGAAAGTCCGGCAAAAATACCGCCTAGCATAGTCATTCCAGATCTGCTGGTCCCCGGGATCATTGAGATACTTTGAAATAATCCTATCATGAGAGATTCTTTAATAGTCAAACTCTCCACTGTTTTATCTTTTGAATCATCCCTATTGCGATGCAGATATTCTACGATCAAAAATACAATACCTCCAATCACAAGCATCACAGCCACTGTCTCTACGCCAAAAAGCGATTTTATAGTTTTGTAAAACAAAAAACCAAATATTGCGGTAGGCAAAAATGCTACAGCGATCTTGAGCCACAACGATCTGTCAACCAATAGTTTTTGTGCAAACAAGAACAAAACCGCCAATATACTTCCCAATTGTATAGAAACTTCAAATGCTTTGTGGGCATCGGTTTGTTTTAGTCCCAAAAGATCTGAAACCAAGATAAGATGTCCTGTGCTGGATATGGGTAAAAATTCGGTCAAGCCTTCAAGCGTACCCAAGATTAACGCGTCTAAAATTGTCATTCAAATTCCTTATAACTATAATATTACCGATGAAGTTCTCTAATAAAAATATTACGATAAAAAGTAATTTTTGTGGCAAAAAAAATAAAAAAAAATATCAATACGCTTTAATGCATATTCGCAAAATAGCTATTCTCTCTTGCCAAAAGCACTTCCGGTGTGCCGCTATCTATTAGTTCGCCGTGTTCAAGTACAAAAATAATATCTGCATTTTGAATAGTGCTTGGTCTATGAGCAATTGTTATAACAGTTTTTTGTGCCAAAAAGTGAGACAGGGCTTTAAATAATCTCACTTCAGTATGAGTATCAAGAGCAGAAGTGGATTCATCGAATATAACCACCTTTGGATTACTCAGGATCATTCTAGCAATTGCAACTCTTTGTCTTTGTCCACCGCTAAGCTTAATACCGTCCCGCCCGACTTTGGTCTCTAGTCCGTTTTCAAGTTTAGCTACTACATCATCTAATTGAGCAATGGTCAGCGCTTGATGAATCTCTTCATCGCTATATGGGTGCCCCAATGTCAAATTAAATCGTATTGTATCATGAAAAAGTTTAGGATGTTGCAATATAAGATGTATATTTTCTCGCACGGTTGACAAAGCTATCTTTTCCGAAGAGATACCATCATAATATATCTCCCCCTTGTCTGCATGATAAAAACCGACTATTAAATTAGCCAAAGTGGTCTTGCCGCTACCGCTAGCACCGACAATTGCTATCTTTTGGCCTGTTTTAAATTGCATATTTATATCTCTTAATACTTCTTTGCCTTCCTTGTATGAAAATGAGACATTTTTAAGCTCTATACTTATACTCTCTTTGCCTTTGAATGGATTTTGTGCATTTGGTATCAATCTTTCTTGTTCCATCTCAAAAATAGTATTTATTCGCCCGCAAGCTGCTTTTGCATTTGATAGGGCATATTGAAAATTAATGATATCTTGCGTAGGCCCCACCATAACCCACAGATAAGAAAATATCGCAAGCATCAGTCCGACACTAAGATCGCTATATGCCACGGCCAAGATACTAACAGCTCTGAATACTTCATAACCATTTAAAAATATGAGATAAGACCATTTCATAGCTACTTCACTTTTGTATCCGTATGCTATAGCATGATTTTTGAGTTCATCTGCTTTGATAGTAGTTTTATCAAAAAAATATTCTTCTTTATTGGTGGCTTTGATCTGATGAAAAAGCTCCAATGTCTCCGATAAACTCCCTTGAAACTCTTCTATAGCTCTATTTTCCTCTTTTTTCAATATACCTATATTGCGTGAAAACTTGGCTGTAAAAAATACAACTATTGGATTTGTGATGAGTATGAAAAGTGCAAGCTGCCAATGGATCCACAAAAGAACGATACTTGAAAACACCAGCGTAAGTATAGCAATTACAAGTTTGCTGATAGTCGTACTTATAAATCCGTCTATAGTCTCTATGTCTGTGACAAGTTTGGAAGTGATAGAACCTACGCTAAAATTTTCATACTCTTTTAATGAAACTCTTTTGAGGTGATTCAAAAGAGATATGCGGAGTTTGTAGCTGATTTTTTTTGAGATTGTTGCAAAGATCTTAGATTGCATGATGCCAAGCATGGCTGATGATATACGAAACAATATAATGATAGATAATACCAGCAGCACATAACCGCCAACATTCATTTCACCTAAATATTTAGAGATAAAGAGCGTTAATCTGGGTTCTTTGTGCAGCAATAATTCATCAACCAAAAGAGGGATAAAAAGAGGAACGATTGCTACAAGCAAAGTGGATGTTATAGCTACCGCCTGCCCCCACAAAAGCAGTTTTTTAAACTTAAATATATCTCTAAATAGTAAAGAAATATTGCACAGCATTACAAAGAATCAACTATATCAAGAACAAGGGTCAGGTCTCTATCGTCGATAGAATGAGAAGCAGCCTCTTTCAATATAGGTTTGGCACAAAATGCGATGCGGGTACCTGCATGGGCAAACATACTAAGATCATTAGCACCGTCTCCTACTGCAACAGTATCTTCTGTGCTTACTCCAAGCAATCCTTGGAGTCTGACAAGCATCTCTCCTTTTGATGAGCCAAACATCATTTCTCCGCCTACTCTGCCTGTTAAAATTCCTTCTTCATGGTGCAAGGTATTTGAAAAATCAGCATCAAGCCCGAGTATATTTGCAGCGTGTGAAGTAGCATTGCGAAATCCCCCCGAAAAGCATACTACTTTATATCCTCTGCTTTTGAGCCCATTGATACACTCCTGGGCCCCGTTCACAAACGGCAATGACATACAGATCTCATCTACTCTGCTTTTAGGCAATCCTTTTAGTAAAGCGACCCTTTTGACCAACGAAGCATAAAAATCTAATCTTCCTTCCATAGCTTCGTGAGTAATAGCTGCTACTTCGGCTTCAAATCCAAGTTCGGCAGCTAAAAAATCTATGGTCTCTCCATCCATAAGCGTAGAATCAAAATCAAAAACAGCTAGCTTCACATAGTACCTTTTATATAGTTTTACAAGTATAATTAGGCTAAAATTGTATCTAATTATTGCTAAGAAGATGGATTTGGTACTTTTATATTACCGAGCTTTCGTTTGAGTTTATCTAACTTTTATAAATAGCAAAAACCAATACAAAGAACAATAAATGATATTTGATGCCTTTTGTGCCACGCTGTGCACTCCTAAACCATTCATAACCGTAGAAGTTACACCTCCTCACGGAGCCTCAATGGATAAACTTATCGGGCAGATAAAAGATTTTGATTTGCCAAGCAGGGTTACAGGCTTTACGACTACGGATAATCCTCTAGCTAAACTCAAAATGGATGCGGTGCTGGCTGCTATAAAATTACAGCAAGAGTTCTCTAAACCGGTGATCGCCACCATGAGCATGAGAGACAAAAACAAACTATCTCTCCAATCGACTTTGCTTGGAGCAAATGATTTTGACATTAGATGTATATTGGCTCTCACCGGCGATCCTGCAAAATATTCTGACCAGCCGGAAGTTAAAGGGGTGTTGGAAAGAGACTCGACGCTGCTGCTAAGCATCATACACCGTCTAAACAGCGGCACTGACTATAGTAAAAAGCCTTTGCATCCCTCTACGAAGCCTATCTATCCGTTTGCGGTTAGCAATGCCCATGCAAAAGATCTAAAAAGCCTCCAAAAGAGAATGGTCAAAAAACTAAACTATGGCGCTAGAGCTATCATAACCCAGCCTGTTTATGATATAGAAAATGCAAAAATACTCTTAGAGCTATTTGAGAATGCAAAAAATGAAAGTATCCGCCACACCGCCAAAGAAGCTCAGCTCATACTCGGACAATTTCCAGTCGTGAGTGCAAAAACAGCTAACTTCATAGACGAGCATGTCCCTGGCATATCTGTGCCAAAAGCCATTATTGATGAAATGAACCTTGCTAGCATGGATGGAAGCGAGAGAGAATATGAAGTTGGATTTAGACTCTCAAAAGTAGTCTATGATGCCGTGATGGAATTGCATCCAAAAGTACATCTCATGACACACAATAGATTTGATCTGTGCAGTGAATTGATAGGGTGAGAGTATTAGCAATTATTTACCAACTAATAGTTGCATTTCGTCAAAACACTAGACGGAGCTAAAGATGGATTCCTGCCTGCGCAGGAATGACGAAAGAGATAGTCACGAGCTAAAGCCATCACTATGACAAAAAATCATAATGTAAATTAAGCTAATGCCTTGCGGCAAGCATCTCTATGCTCTTTTGGAACATATTTAAAGATTTTTCCATACCGTTTGACTGCAGCTATGCAGATCTCTTCGCTTCTGCGCGTTTTAGGTACAAACTCCAAAGCCAAACCGTCATTTTGTACGGCTGCTAAACAAACTTCTAGAGTTTTTGAAGATTTTGGTGCGTACTTTAGCAAACATCCATCTTGCGCAACTGCAGCCAAACAAACTGCAGGAATTTTAAATTCATTATCCAGATCAAAAAATACCCAGCGATTTTTCTTGACCGCTTCGGTGCATAGTATATTGGTCTTAAATGCTCTAGGCACATAATGCAAAGCCATAGCATTTTGCTTGACTGCCTCAAGACACATAGTAGCGCCTTTGAGATTTTTTGGAACATATTTGAGTGCTAAACCATTTTGCTTAACAGCTTCTAGACATATTTCTTTCGTTCTAAATGTTTTTGGAACATATTTTAGTGCAAAACCCATTTGTTTAACAGCTGATAAAAACAAAGATTCATCTTTTATATCGGTATATGCCAAAGCCAGCCCATCTTGTTTTACGGCCGCCTTGCACAATTCTAATGTTTTGAGAGATTTTGGCACAAACTCCAAGGCTAGACCGTTTTGTTTGACCGCTTCTAGACATAATATTTCGTTTTTGAGGATTCTTGGAACAAATTCAATCGATAAACCATCTTCTACAACAGCAACGAGACAAATCGCTTCGCTTTTAATAGCTTTGGGAACATATTCAAGAGCCAAACCGTTTTGTTTTACCGCCTCAAGACAACAAACATCTGTTTTTCTTTTATTTGAAATATAATCAAGAGCCAAGCCGTTTTGTTTGATAGCCAAAGATATAATATCTTGTGTCAAAAGTGATTGTGGGATTTTTTTCAATAACAAGCCATTTTTGGTTACAGCATCAACAGCTTCTTCTATTGTTTTAATTTTCATTCTTTATCCTTTATAAGATAACCTAGGAACAATTAAGCAATAGATTATATCATTATTTTATAACATAAAAAATACAATAAAAAAATTATTTGTTTTTTTAATGAATATTTGAAAAAACAATGTTGCCTTCTTGGACTATAGCAACTTTTTTTTGACAGGCAAGGGATGGCAGCGATATATATTTGCCTATATTAACGGCTTGATGATAATGTCCTTCTATCACAAGGTCCGTATCTTTGTAATTACGCATAATTGCTTTGGCTTTTTGCTCAAAATCATCCATCTTGTGGCAAATTATCTTTGAAGGCAATTTTCCCATTTGATAATTTATGATCTTTTTCTCAAAAGGCTTTAAAAGATCTAAGGTTATCTTGTTTCTAAGAAGCTTGCAATAGAGCCCATACCCAAATCCTGTTTCATATTTATCCCCATGGGAAAGTGCGACTCTCTTGCTGCCTAGCTTCATGATGACAGGCTGTTCGTCTCTGGAATATAAACTGATGTTTGAAAATATATCTTTGAGACAAAAATCATGATTGCCTTCAAAATAGTGTATTTCTATTGTTTGAGAAAGTTTTTTTAGCAATGATATGGCTTCATTACTAAACGTAAGAATATAATCATTGTATCCAAACAACAGGTCAAAAATATCCCCCATTAAAAAAAGTTGCGGAGCAGTTATCGCTCCTGTTTCAAGTTTTCTTAAAAGCTCTATAAGCTCATCCCCATGATGCGGATAATGCGCATCAGCTATGAATATGGCACCCTCTTTTATCTCGATCATATTTATTTATTACGGAACATAAGCAAGTGTAGGCAATCCTGCATTCTCGTCCAGTCCGCACATGATGTTTGCTGCGGCCAATGCTTGAGAACTTGCGCCTCTTAAAAGATTATCTATGCTGCTGCTCACAAAAAGCGCGTTGCCTTCTCTGGCAGCAAAAATATCACAAAAATGCGTACCTGATACGCTTTTGGTATCTACCGGCTTTTCTCTGATGCGGATAAAAGGATCGTTTGCATAATGATCTCTAAGAACCTTTATCGGATCTATATCCTCTTTGAGTATTGCATATACACTCACAAGCTCTCCTCTCGTCATTGGCACAAGATGCGGAACAAAATGCACATTGATATCAACTCCGTGAATATTGGCAATTTTTTCCATAATTTCCGGAGCATGACGATGTTTGAGCGGATTGTAAGCAAAAATATTATCATTAATTGTTACAAAATGGGTAGTCTCAGTACAACTTTTACCAGCACCGCTAACCCCTGATTTGGCATCTACAAATAATGGTGCATTGGTATCTATATACGGGATAAACGGCAATATTCCAAGCAATGTGGCAGTCGGATAGCAACCAGGGCTTGCTACCAGCTTAGCGTCTTTTATATCATCACGATAATACTCGATCAATCCATATATACCCTTATGGGCATTAGAGGCATCTTCATGTGCACAGTAGTGTTTTTCATATGTCTCTTGCAATAGACGATAATCAGCAGAGAGATCGACTACCTTTACATCATTATCCCAAAGCTCTTTTGCAAATCCCATGGAAGCTTTATGTGGAAGAGCCAAAAATACTACGTCGCAATGAGTTTTAATACTTTTAGGTGAAGCTTTTTCTATCTCCATAGTGATAACATCCTGTAATGACGGATGAAGAGCTTCCACCATGACATCGCCCGTACTTGCTGCCAAATATGTAAGCTGAAAATACGGATGAGCTAATATAAGCTTGATCAGCTCTAGTCCAGTGTATCCGCTTACTCCTACTATACCTACTCTCATTATTTATCCTTGATACAAATCTCTTCATAGCATACGGTAGTGATCTCATAGCATTTTTGCCCGCCCGGTAATGATACTTCTATCTCATCGCCTTCTTCTTTGCCCATCAAAGCTTTTGCCAAAGGTGAAAATAGGGATATAAGCCCATGAGTTGGATTTGATTCTTGAGTTCCTACGATGGTATACTTGATAACAGCATCACTATCTTGATCAGCAAGCTCCACAGTCGATCCAAAACAAATTCTAGTATGGCTCAAAGTGGACGGATCTATGATGTGAGCACGAGAGAGGAGATCGCCTAGCTCTATGATGCGCGCTTCCATCAGTCCTTGTTTTTCTTTGGCTGCATGATATTCTGCATTCTCTTTTAAATCTCCTAAAGCTCTAGCTTCATCTATAACTCTAGCGATCTCGCTTCTCTCTACGGTTTTGAGCTGTTCTAGTTCTTTGGTTAACTTTTGATATGTGGCATGAAGCATTGGTTCTTTTTGCACGATTATTCCTATGTAATAGTTTATGGAAGCTTGCAGCAACCATTTAATTATTAGTATTATACCAAAAAGGCTATAATAGCGTTTGAATTTTTACAAAGAGATATAATGAAACATATACTTATTACCAATGATGACGGTTTTGAATCCAAAGGACTACATGAATTAGCAGAAGCACTTAGACCCCTAGGAAGAGTGATAATAGTAGCTCCGACTGTAGAGAAATCTGCTTGCGGACACTCTCTTACACTCACTAGGCCTCTTAGATTTGTTGAAATAGGTGATGATTTTTTTAAACTTGATGACGGTACACCTACTGATTGTGTATTTTTGGCTCTTAATAAATTATTTAGTGAAGATTGCAAACCCGACCTTATCATCTCAGGCATTAACAAAGGTTCCAATATGGG
This sequence comes from Sulfurovum sp. UBA7648, assembly GCA_002483605.1. GTDB lineage: Bacteria > Campylobacterota > Campylobacteria > Campylobacterales > Sulfurovaceae > BN30871. The sequence goes on along the minus strand of DLIG01000019.1, from coordinate 130,537 downwards.
GGAGGATATTACCTATTCTGGTACCGCTGCTGCTGCCATGGAAGCAGTACTGCAAGGTATTCCTGCTATTGCCGTATCCCAAGTTTGTCATGGACAATGTCAAAATATAGATGATTTTGGATATGAACTTGCTAAAGAGAGTATTGCCATGTTGGCAAAACGTATATTGGAAGGAGGCTTTCCTTTGGGAAGCAGAAAATTTCTCAATGTTAATATCCCGCCTATATCTTCTGAGGTATGCAATGGATTCATGATAACTCGTGCCGGCAAACGATTATATGGAAATGACGCAGAAGTTCATATGAACCCTAGAGGCCTGGAGCATTATTGGATAGGCCTACCTAGACTTGATTGGGAATCAACAGAAGGCGACATGAGTGATTTTGACGCAATAGACCAAGGATTTGTATCTATTACGCCTGTCCATCTGGACATGACTAGCCATACCGACATAGAAGCATTAAAGCAGTGGCTATGAGATTTGATAGATGCCGAATGCTGTTTGGAGAAGAGGGATTTGCAAAACTTCAAAATGCCTCTATATTGATACTAGGCGTCGGCGGGGTTGGAAGCTATGCGCTTGATTGTTTATATCGCAGCGGAGTAAAAAATATTACCATAGTAGATTATGATACATATGAAGAAAGCAATCAAAATAGGCAAATAGGCTCTGAGGCTATAGGCGAATTCAAGACAAAAAGGCTAGAAGAGCTATACCCTGGCATCAAAGGCATCAACCAAAAAATGGATATCTCATGGGTAAAACATTTTGATTTTGCCCCGTATGATATCGTTATAGATTCATGCGATACCACAAAAGTAAAACTTGAAATAGCAAAAAAATGTTTCCGAAAACTCATAATGGCCGTAGGATCTGCCAAAAGGTATGATGCCGGTAAAATATCCGTAGCATCTATTTGGAAAACTCAGGGAGAAGCACTGGCAAATAAAATTCGAAGGGAATTAAAAAAAGCCAAATTTGATCGTAATTTTACTGTCGTGTTTTCCACAGAAGAAGCCAAATGCAAAGAAAAAGGTTCATGCATTGCAGTAACGGGGGCATTTGGTCTTACTATTTGCTCTGAAGCAATCAAAAAAATCGTCGATATGCCAAAAAAAGGGAAAGCATAAAAACAAATTTGAGCGACCTAATCTATAGATCTCTCAAATTTAGATTTTAATTTTCTTTTTAAACCGGCCAATATTGTCAAAATACCCACAACAACCACTGCCACATATACCCATTCTGGGATCGGCATTGGATCTCCTGCTGCGTATGAATGCAATCCGGATAGATAATAGTTAACACCAAAATACGTCATAAGCACGGTACTATATGCCCATACAGCTGCTACATTGTATATATATAGGCTTTTTAATTTCGGTATAAATCTTAAATGAATGACCGCAGCATAGACAAGTATGGTCACAGCTGCCCATGTCTCTTTTGGATCCCATCCCCAGTATCTGCCCCAACTTTCATTTGCCCATACGCCGCCCAAAAAGTTTCCTATTGTAAATACAACCAATCCTATCAATATGGACATTTCTGAAAGCGCTGATAATTCATGGATAGATCTGTCAATATGTTGATTGTTTTGGCTTCTAAATACAAAAAGAACCAATGTCAGCAAAGAAAGTATAAACCCAAGTCCGAAGAAACCATCTCCTGAAACAATAAGCGCAACATGTATCATAAGCCAGTATGACTTAAGCACCGGTACAAGAGGGGTAATTTCTGGGTTCATAAAATTCAAATGAGCCACACCCATAGTAGCACCGGCAAGCAAAGCTGTTGCCGCTAGAGTAAATAAACTTTTACGGCCAAGCAGCAATCCTGCCAAAACGGTAGTTGCTGCTATAAAAACAACCGATTCATAAGCATTGCTCCATGGGGCATGATCGGAAATATACCATCTAAGGCCAAGTCCTGCTAAATGAACAACAAAACCGATACCCAAAAATATTACTGCACCCTTCATGATCCAGCCGATAAAAGACAATGGTCTAAGTATATGCATAAATGCTGCAACTATAAGCAAAACCCCTAGTAATATATAGAATGGAACGAGCTTGGCAAATAGCCCGTAATGATTATATGCTATCTCAAAATCGATATGTCTTGCACTTGGCATGACCTTTTGGCCAAATATTCCTTGGAATTTTGCTATAAGCCCCAATCCGTCATTCGCCTTATCCCATTTACCGCTGCTAGAAGCATCGACTAATTGTGAAAAATAGTTTGCCGTGATCATCTGGACCATTTGACCCTCTTTTTGAGGAAATGTTTTCATGGCATTTATCGGGGAAAACCATGCATTATTTGGATCCTGCGGTTTTGGGAATACCTTAAAGAAATCTCCCATATATGTCATATAAGCGACATTTAGGCGCTCGTCAGCCTTGATGAGTTCTTTGTCATATTGGGTCTTTTCGAGTGGAGCTTTTTGATTTGCTTTTTGTATAACATCAAAAAGTTTATATTCTCCGGCTTGTGTAAAAAAGTCTGAAAATCTAGCATATTTGGAATCTTCATTCAATCCAAGATCTTTTGCGATCTGCGGATGGCCGATTTGAATCATAGGAACCGATTGGAACTCTTCTGGTTTTAGCATCATGCTCAGAAATAATTCGCTTGACTCTGCTTCAAACATAATTGTTTTACCGGTAATTTTAGAAATTACCTCTGTTGCCATGGTATCGATAGGTTTCATACGCCCTTGGCCGTCTTGGACTACAAGTCGTTTAAATTGCTCAATATGCTGTTTATCGAATTTTGGTATAGTGACATTACCATCAGCGGCTTTGAGAGGCGTATAGATAAATGCGCCCATCATAACAAGAGCAATGCTTAATTGCTGCAGTGACTTTGTATCTTTGAGCAATTTTTGAAATCTCCCGTTTTTCGCAAAAAGAGTCCATAGCATACCGATAGACAAAAGCAGATAACCTAAATACGTCATATTTGTGCCTGGATCATGATTGACTGAAAGAATGGTGCCTTTTTCATCAGGGTCGTAAGATGTCTGAAACAATCTATAGTCACGATAATCCAATACATGGTTCATGTATATAGCATAAGGCATAGTTACATTATTTTCCTTGTCAATTAAAATTACGTCACTTGCATATGATGACGGTGTCATAGATCCCGGATAGCGATCAAGCTTAAAATCTTTTAAATATATTCCAAAGGGAAGTTCTATCACCTTTGCTCCTATTCTCATAGAGACTTCGACTCCGTCAATTTCAATGCTCTTTATCTCTCCTGGCATACCTTGTATCGGATTAAATTCTATATTTGCAGATTTATCTCCTACTTTTATATCCATATTGACATATTCAGGTTTGCCCGCTTTTGGCTTGAGAGCATTTGATACTTTGATAAATTTTGCTTTTGGGTATATGGCTTTAAGAACAACGGCATTGCTATCAAATCTGTATAATACTCTTTGTTCCAGTTTATTTTGGCCTGCATTCAGCGAGCCTTCATTTTTATTATCCATATTTAGCGTCATAGCTTCGCTTGGAAAGTTTGCTGTCAAACCATCTATGCTATCCTTAATAATAAATACATCAGGGTTTGTTTCGTTTGTGTCGTAAGATACGATCATACCGTTTACAGTTTTAGATTCACCCTTTTTGATATATACTGATTCTCCTGTGCCATTTGCGCTGCTTACCATCAATTCAAGCATTTTTACGCCGTCTGTGGCATTTTGCTCCAACTTATACTCTACTTGCGGCAAATATTCCTTAAGAGTAACAGAAATTTTTTTATCTCCCAATTGCAATGACTTATCAAAACTATTACCAAGCCAAGATGATAATCTCATAGGATACTCTTCATACACTTCTTGTTTTCCGTCAGAAACTTGTATCTGCATATAAGTGTCCATTGAAAGCATTTGATTGGTTGAACTATTTTCTCTGACTGATAATTTGCCCTCATATCCTACATAACGAGTGAGTAAAGCCCCAAGTGCAATAACTACAAAAGAGAAATGAAATAAAAATATAGGCATTTTATGCTTATATGATTTGTAGTTCGACATTTGATAAACCAAAATAGCTATAAAATAAAATAAAAAAAGTTCAAACCATTTTGTTTTATATACCAAAGCCTGAACTGTTCCGGTGCCGTAATCATTTTCAATAAATGTAGCACCCCCTATGATGACACCAAAAAGCACCATCATAACAACAGCCATTTTCATAGAAAAAAGTTTTTTAAAGATATCCATAAAATTCCTTATTGTTTAAAAAGGATATTGTATTCATAAATACTTTAGATTTGGATGACTTACGGAAAATTATTATTCGTTTGATTGACTATTTCAGTTTTATTTTTATAACTTTATGGTACAAAACATCATAACAATACAACAACAAAAAGGATTTTTATGAAAAAAATTATTGTTTTGCTTATGGTATTCAATATTTTTTGTTTTGCTCAAACATTGACTCAAACTAACAAGGCTTCAGTAACATGGACCGCATTTAAAACTTTGGCAAAGGTTGGAGTATCGGGTGATTTTACATCTATTTCATATACTCCGGCTTATAAACAAAACAAGGATCTATCATCATTGATGGTAGGTTCAAAGATTGTCATAGACAGCACTAAAATAGACACAAAAAATCCGGCCAGAGATGCTACCATATCAGAAATGTTTTTCAAACAGCTCCCTTCTGCTATCATCAAAGGCAAGATAATATCTTTGGATGAAGCAAAATCCACTATGACAATAGAGCTGCAAATGGGCGGCACAACCAAGATCATACCTATGAAATATGAATTAAACAATAACACCTTTAAGGCAAACGGGGTAATAGATATATTGGATTTTAACGGTGCAAATGCTTTGGCATCAATTTCAAAAAACTGCTACGATTTGCATGAAGGCAAGACATGGAACGATGTAGGCATACAATTCCAAACTACTATATTTAGCAAATAACCGATGTATAATAATTTTTGGGAAACAAAACAGCTTTCAGAGCTTACACATGAAGAATGGGAGTCGTTATGCGATGGATGCGGGCTATGCTGTGTTCATAGACTTGTATGCGATGATGATAGTATAGTTACGACAAATGTCGTGTGCAAATGCTTTGATATAGAGCACGGCGGCTGCAAAGAGTATCATAATCGCTTCAAGATAGTACCTGAATGTATGCAGCTAACACTTAAAAGAGTAAAAGAATTCGACTGGCTGCCCGAGACTTGTGCTTATCGTCTACGCTATGCCGGCAAACCGCTTCCTTCTTGGCATCCGCTTATTAGCGGCACCAAAGAAAGCGTAAGAATTCATGGCGTCAATCCGTCAAGCCATATAGAAGAGACAGATGATATCATATTAGAAGATCATATCATGGAATGGTAAGAACTATCTTTAATAGATCATTTTCTGCCAAATGGATTATCACTTCTATTTTTTGGCTTTCTTGTCTCTTCAATATCCGGTTTTTGTGTAGTAAAAACACCTGCTTTGTAAAGCACGCATCCCTTGCACCCAGGGTCACATTTGTGTTTTAGCAGATTGCACCAATCTAGTTCTTTATTATTTCTGCCTAAATGCTGACATCCCCAACCGCTTGCCATTTTTTATTCCTTATACTGCAATATGCTACTTCAGCTCGCCCCAATTGTTCCCAATGCTCACAGAGCATTCCAACGGTACATTTAAGTCATATATGTTTTTCATTACATGAGCAAAACGTTCACTAAGCTCCTGGGCCTTTGAATCTTCGATCTCAAATATAAGTTCATCGTGAATTTGCAGCAGCAATCTAGCATCCAAATTCTCATCTATGATCATACTATCTATCTCATTCATTGACAATTTTATAAGATCTGCTGCACTGCCCTGGAATACAGTATTGACCCCTTCGCGAAGATATGCAGCTTTTTCCATACCGCTAGCTTGCTCGTAATTAAAAAATCTTCTGCGGCCCAATAATGTCTCTACATACCCAATATTAATAATCTCTTTTTGGATGGATTCCAAGAAATTTCTAACAGTAGGAAATGACGCAAAATAGCTAGATATGATCTCTTTGGCTTCCATGGGAGATATGCCAAGTGCAGCTGAAAGTTTTTTAGGCCCCATGCCGTAAAGCAAACCAAAATTGATCGACTTGGCTACATTTCTTTTTTCTTTGGCCAGCTCTTCGCCAAAAAGCTTATGCGATGTAGCATAATGGATATCTTCGCGATTATTAAATGCATCATTTAAGGCTTTATCTCCGGAAAAATGCGCCAAAAGCCGCAATTCTATTTGAGAATAGTCTATGCCGACTAATTTATATCCCTTTTTGGCTACAAACGCTTCTCTGATACTTCGCCCAAGCTCTGTTCGAACCGGGATGTTTTGGAGATTTGGATCTTTTGAGCTTAGTCTGCCTGTAGCTGTTCCTGTTTGCAAAAAAGAGGTATAGATCCTATGGTTTGCATCTTTTTTGCCAAGAGTATACAAAGGCTGCGCATATGTAGATAATAGCTTTGAATATTCACGGTATAAAAGCAGCTTTTCTATAACAGGATGTTCGTCTTTAAGCTCTTCTAGGACCGATTCATTTGTGCTGTACCCGGTCTTTGTCTTCTTTCCGCCTTTTAAGCCTAATTGCCCAAAAAGAACAGTGCCTAACTGCTGGGTAGAGCGGATGTTAAATTCCGTGCCGCAAAGAGTATAGATCTCTTTAGTGAGGTTATCAAGCGTAGTACTGAGATTATGAGTAAGAGTATGAAGTTTATTTAAATCCAACTTGATACCTATACTTTCCATTCTAATGAGCACATTGATAAACGGATATTCTACTGTCTTTGCCTCCCTAATAAGAGAATCCAAAGATGCTAATTCCATCTTTTTGATAAGTGCATTGTATATCTTATATGTCATCCAAGCATCTTCAGCGGCATAAAAAGTAGCCTCTTCAATGGATACGCTTGAGAAATTTTCACCTTTTTTAACAGTATCTTTAAAAGAAAGCATCTCATAGCCAAAATACTCTTTTGCCAAAGTATCCAACCCGACCCTGCTGCTAGGATTGGCGAGCCAAGCTAGTATCATGGTATCTGCATATGGCTCAAAAGGAGCAAAATCATAGCGGTTATATAAAAGGCTGAGATCAAACTTGAGGTTTTGCCCTATTACTTTGCATAAAAATATCTTTTTTATACTCTTGAGTGCATCTATCAAACCAACTTGTGTTCCAACGCCTAGATAACTATGGCCGACTGGTACATAATACGCTTTATTTTCATCTACGCAAAAACTAAAGCCTATCAAACTTGCCTCTTTTGTATCCAGCCCTGTTGTTTCAGTATCAAATGCCACTAGGGTTTCATGGGTAAACTTGGAGATAATGCTTTCTAATTTATCCACGGTATCAAGAGTAATAGCTTCAAATTTAGATTTTGATGATTGATTATTTGTTTGAGGTTTTTCATTTTTAGTTTTTGATGCAATTGTATCGTTTGATGCCAAACCATTGCCGTTCATCCCGGCTTTTTTAATGGCTTGTTTCATTTCATATTTTTCAAACTCATCTAGCAATATGGATAGATAATTTCTATCTTCAAACCTATATTTGTCCCAATTACAATTGTCTATTACATCTGTTTTCATAGTAACAAGCTCTCTTGATAAAAAAGCTTGCTCTTTGCCTTCCAATAAAAGCTTTTGAATGCGCGGTGTGCCTGCATTTTCAATATCTTCATATATAGCTTCTAACGTATGATAACGATTGACAAGATCACTTGCACCCTTTTGTCCTATACCCTTGATCCCTGGAACATTATCAGAACTATCGCCCAAAATAGCTTGGAAATTTGTAAAGTCTTTTGGATGTATTCCAAATTTAGCTACGCATCCTGCTTCATCTATGTCAACTTTTTTTACGGAGTCGTGGAGCACTACTATACCATCATCTATTAGCTGATATAGGTCTTTATCATGCGATATGATACGCACCTTGATCCCATCAGCTTTTGCCTTGGCTGTAATTGTGGCAATTATGTCATCCGCCTCGTATCTATCGAGTGCCAAATTTGCAAAACCCATCTCCTCTATCCATTTTATAGCTATAGGAAGTTGAAGTGTCAGATCTTCAGGCGGCGGTTGGCGGTTTGCTTTATATCCGCTATATAATTCATTGCGAAAAGTATCACCCTTGCTGTCAAGGGCAAAAACTATATAATCAGTACTATGATTACGATGTAGAGAATCAATAAGATTAATAAAACCTGTAAGCAAGCCGGTAGGAAAGCCTGCTGAATTTCGCAATGGCGGCAATGCATAATAAGAGCGAAAAAAGAAACCGAAAGTATCTATTATAGTAATTGTGGTCATAAAAAAAGTTCCTTTTTTGTGTTGTTGTTTGAATACTCAAATTTTCAGCAGACTAATATTATATCGGTCTGCTTTTAAGAGATTTGTTCCGTTTTTGTAGTTTTTAATTATATCGAGTTTTATCTATAAAACTCCATCTTCTTTTGAGAGATACTCTCCTGTATAGCTGCCGGTTTGCTTATAATTTTTTGCTAATTGTTCCGGTGTTCCGGTTGCTATTATAAGCCCGCCTTTATTGCCGCCTTCAGGCCCCATATCTATAATATAATCTGCATTTTTAATCATATCCAGATTGTGTTCGATGACTACTACGCTATTGCCAAGTTCTACCAAATGATGCAATACCCCGGTGAGTCTATCTACATCAGAAAAATGAAGTCCGGTTGTAGGCTCATCCAATATATACAGCGTATTGCCTGTATCTTTACGGCTAAGCTCCTTGCTTAATTTAATACGTTGTGCTTCGCCGCCGCTCAAGGTGGTAGCATTTTGCCCTAATTTAATATATCCAAGCCCTACAGCTTCAAGAGTACGCAATTTTGCAGCGATCAGCGGTACTGCTTTAAAGAATTCAAGGGCTTGAGTTACGCTCATATCCAATACATCTGCTATGTTTTTGCTTTTGTACATTACTTCCAATGTTTGCACGTTATATCTTTTTCCTCCGCAAGCATCACACTGAACCATAACATCCGGTAAAAAATGCATCTCAATTTTTATCTCTCCATCCCCTTGGCATTTTTCGCATCTGCCGCCTTTGACATTGAATGAAAATCTTCCTACTTGATAGCCTCGTATTTCAGCCTCTTTTGTTTTGACAAAAAGCTTTCTTATTTCATCCATAATGCCTGTGTAAGTAGCCGGATTGCTTCTTGGGGTTCTGCCTATAGGATTTTGATCTAAGTATATTACTTTATCAAGCTGCTCCAGCCCTAATATTTCAACTCCGTCAACTTTGGTTACTTTGGTCGCACGGTTTAGCATCTCAAGTGCTGTAGGAAGAAGGGTCTGCAATATAAGCGAACTCTTTCCGCTGCCGCTTACACCCGCTATGCAAACAAAATTGCCAAGAGGTATCTTGGTAGACAAAGATGATATATTATTTATACTCACATTATTTATCTCTATCCATCTCTCTTGTGGTCTGTTGTGAGGATAATAGATCTTTTTTCTGCCAAATAGATAATCAGCCGTGAGAGTTTTTGCCTTTTTAAGCTCTGCAAGAGTACCGGCAAAGATTATCTCACCGCCATACTCCCCGGCTCCCGGCCCGACATCGATTATATAATCGGCATTCATGATGGTCTCTTTGTCATGCTCTACCACTATAACACTATTGCCTTTGGATTGCAAAGATTTCAAAGTACGAATGAGCTTCATGGTATCTCTTTCATGAAGTCCTATGCTAGGTTCGTCCAGCACATACATTACTCCGGTAAGTCCTGAGCCTATCTGAGATGCTATCCTGATACGTTGGGCTTCTCCGCCGGAAATGGTCCTCGCATCACGGCTAAGGGTCAGATAAGAAAGCCCAACGTCATACAAGAAAAACAACCTTTCATTGATCTCTCTTAAAATAGGCTCTGCAATTTGTTTTTGCTGCGGTGTCAAAAAAGAAAAATTATTGTCATCTCTGAAAAATTTATAACTTTCTTCTATAGGCATATCTATGATGGAGGCTATATTATGATCTCCTATCCTGACTGCCAATGATGCCGGTGAGAGACGATGACCATTGCATCTGTCGCATTTTTTTTCTGTCATATATTCAGCCAAGTCTCTTTCATCCTTGAACATATCATAAGCGATCTTGACGATACCAGGCCATTCTCTCTTGATCGGGTGATGTTTCCATACAAATTTTACCTCTCCGGCGCTGCCATATAGTATCGCTTTCTTTTCGTGCTCTTGAAGCTCTTCATAAGGAACATTGACATCTATCCCTTGGGATTCACAAAAAGCATTTAAAAACTTCGCATAATAACTTTTGTTAAATCCATAAACTATCTTGATAGCACCCTTGTCGATGCTTAATGATCCGTCTATAATTTTTTTTATATCCAAAACATATCTGATGCCAAGGCCGTCACATACATTACATGCGCCTTTTGGAGAGTTAAATGAAAAACTTACAGGCTCCAATGGCTCAAAACTGATCTTACAATCAAAACATGCCAAATGTTCTGAATAGTGAATATGATGCGTCTCTAGCCCTACTTCATCAGGATTGAGTATATCTATCTCTACTTCACCGTAGCTTTCTTTTAGTGCTTTTTCGACATCCTGGCCTATTCTCTCACGGCTATCCTCATTAACAACAACCCTGTCTATAACGGCTTTAATAGTGTGTTTTTTGGTCTTTGTTAGCTCTATCTCTTCGTCAAGACGTACCATTACTCCGTCTATCATTGCTCTCACATAGCCTTTATGGCGTAATGATTCTAACATCTCGGCAAAAGAACCTTTTTTTTCTTTGGCCAAAGGCGCCAAAATGACTATTTTTGTATCAACGGGAAGCTTAAGAACTTCGGCAATGATATCACTGGCGCTCATTGATGAGACGGGCTTGCCGCATTGATCACAATACTGCTTGCCGACCCTGGCAAAAAGAAGCCTAATATAGTCATATATCTCAGTGATTGTCCCTACTGTTGAGCGTGGATTTTTAGAAGTAGTCTTTTGATCTATCGCGATTGCAGGAGTTAGTCCTTCAATTTTATCCACCTCGGGTTTGCCTACTTTTCCAAGAAACTGTCTGGCATAACTGGATAATGATTCTATGTAGCGTCTTTGCCCTTCTGCATAAAGAGTAGAAAAAGCTAAAGTAGATTTGCCGCTACCGCTTAGCCCTGTCAAGACCACCAATTGATTTTTTGGAATTTCAAGAGAAATATTTTTGAGATTATTTTCTCTTGCTCCAAATACTTTAATACTATTCATGTTTAACCTAAAATTAATTTATTTACTGTAATTGCCAATATAATGACATAAAAAATAACCAAAAATCGCTTATAATGTTTAATATGCATTTTATTCATAAGCCAAATGCCTACCCATATCCCGATCAAAGAGCCAAGAGCCATCAGTGCTCCTGCTTGAAAATTTATCATTCCAAACGATGATAATGTCACAAAAGACGAAACAGATGTGAACATCACATAAAACAATCCAACTGCCGAAGCCTTTTTGAGCGAAAATCCAAGAAAACTAACCAGTATCGGTGTCATAAGTATAGAACCGCCGACTCCAAGCATTCCGGAAAATACTCCTATGAGCCCGCCTACAAGCATATATAAAGGACGGTTTACAATTTCTTTGTGTGTTGGTTCAGGATTGGACATAAACAGCTTGACCAGAGTGAAAGTTACCAAAGAGAGAAAGAACCATTCCAATAACGATGCATTCAACACTTTAACTAAGTACCCGCCGACAACTGCCCCGATTATTCCTCCGAAACCAAAATATTTTATTTCGCCTGCGTTATATGTTTGTTTTTTTCTATGGATCAAAAAAGCTGCGAATGACCCTACAAGCATTTGAGCAACAGATATACCGATCGCTTCTTTGATGCCAAACCCCATATACAAGAGTATCGGTACACTCACGGTACCGCCGCCTATACCAAAAAAACCAGAAAGAATACCGACGAAAATTCCAAGCAATATAAGCATTATTTCCATCTGTAATCTTCTCCTAAAATTTTAATTGCCTCGAGCAAAAAATAAGACAATAGTATATCATATTTTGTAGTTTTTTGCAGTTTTACAGTACAATTGCATATCAAATTACCCCATCAGATGGAATAATAAAAAAACGAACGAGGTTATTTAATGCGAATATTATATATAATGATGATCACAATTTCTATCATGCTAACAGGATGCGGCACAAAAGAAGCTGCCCCAGCCCAACCCATAGTCAAAAAGAAACCAAAAATAGCTCTTGCCCTTGGAGGCGGAGCCGCAAAAGGTTTTGCACATATCGGGGTTATAAAAATATTAGAACAACACGGGATCAAACCTGATATTATTACAGGTACGAGTGCCGGCTCAATCATTGGAAGCTTCTACGCATCTGGGATGAACAGCATCCAGCTGCAACAAAAGGCAATAGACCTTGAGTCAAATGGATTGATGGATTTCACCCTCTCCACAGAGGGCTTTATTAAAGGCGAAGCGTTACAAAACTTTATCAACAGATCAGTTAACAACAAACAAATTCAAAATCTTAAAATTCCACTTGGAATAGTTGCAACAAATAAAGATACCGGTGCAACAGCAGTATTTATATTTGGCAATACAGGACAAGCCGTCAGAGCAAGTGCAAGCGTGCCGAATATTTTTCAGCCTGTAAAAATAGGAAATAGTTATTATGTTGACGGGGGCTTGACACAACCGGTTCCGGTAACCGCTGCTAAACAGATGGGTGCAGATATAGTGATCGCTGTTGATATATCGGCAAAACCAAAAAGCGGAGCAAGCGGACTCTTATCTACTTTGGATCAAACTATCAATATCATGAGCCAAGTTGCACTCACAAATGAGCTCAAAAAGGCCAATGTTGTTATTAAACCAAATTTAGAAAGGCTAAGTTCGGTTTCATTTGATTCTAAACATCAAGCAATTTTAGAAGGTGAAAAAGCTGCCATTAGAATGCTGCCTGCCATTAAAAAAACTATCGCATCTTTCAAATGAGGATGTGATAGTTTCTGATAAAAATTGTTACTTGAATGATTTTTTAAGACTTTGAGTGATCGCACTAGGTACTGTCGCGATGGTCATGAACTCTGTCATGGTTAGCAGTGGATAGCTGATCGCAATTAAATATTTTGCATTTAATGCCTTGGCTTTGCCATTTTCTATCAAGACCGCCCATGGCAAAATCTCACCATTTTGTACACCAATTTTTTTAACAAAGCTGCTTGTTCGTTTGTCAACCTTCATAAATGCAACATAGCTGTCTTTGCCAATTTGCACGATACTTACTATATCTTTTGATGCTTTTGCTTTTGCTACAAGTTTGTCTGTAGGTGCATCTGCTATTATATCCATATCATTGTAATACGGCATACCCACCATAAAATGATATTTAGGCAGATCAGCAAAAGCATAAGCATCTTCAGAGTCTTTCAATGTACCAAAAGCCTCTTCAAGAGATGAAAGTACATTTACAGCATGCGCATGATTATAGCTTGATCCCAAAAATGCTGCCCCAAAATATATAGGATTAGCAATATGAATTTGATTGTTCTCTTCGTCAATAAGCATACGGCCAACACCGGCAAAACCGGTATTATTTTTATTTGCGTCTGCTTTCATTATTGCATTGGTGTATAAGATGGTTGTACCTTTATTAAATGAAGGATAGATGCCCACTACTTCAAATCCTCTCGTCATAAGCTTCTCTTTTGCAGCTTGCACATCAATATATTTTCCTATTTTATATGCAGATACTATTTTAGGTGTATCTGCAAAACTAAAATTAAAAACCACACTTAGTGTTAAAAATATAAAAGTTATAAATTTACTCATATCTCTTTTGCTCCTAGTTCGATCATTATTTTCGTAATCTCTTTATCCAAAGCATACAAAGAATCTACCATTTTTTTATCTTTCAGATCCATAACAGCATCCCAAGTAGAAAGACGAGGCATTCCAACCATAAGCTTATTGGTATTTTTATCTATATACATATACATTGAACAAGGTGCAAATACTCCAGCATCTGGGCGACCTTGATTAAAAATTCCTTCGGAAAAACGAAAATGGCATAACGAATAAACCCAATAAGCATCAAAACGATCAAATTTCATTCCTTCAGCTTCCATTTCATCTTTGATATTTTTAAAACCGGCGATTATGTATTTATTTTCTTCAAATTTCTTTTCAAATTTAGCTTGGAAATCACTTGTAAATTCCTCTACTCCGCCCGCTCTATCAAATGGGATCTCAAATCTCATCATAGGCTTATCGGGAAGTGCTTTATAATCCGATATTTTAATATTTGAACCGATATTTTTTTGGGTCATTGCATCCAATTTGGTAAATGAACCAATAAATTTTGAACGAACATTTTGATCCTTCACGCCGGCAATATCAAGCATAACCTCTGGCATAACATGGCCTACATAAGTTTTATCTTCACCCTTTGTCTTGTATATCAGGAAATTAAATGGTGTAAACACTCCTAGTGTCGGTTCTTTTTCCAGCAGAGGCTCAACAATTTTATTGTTTGCAATAGAAAAAAATCCGATATTATCTAGTGTTTCTTTAAAACTACTGTCATACTCATCATTTTTAGTCTTAACGCCTTTTACTGTTTTATATTCATTGCCCCATTTAGCCTTGTAAGCATCATTGATCCTTCCATGTGAATCGGTCATAACAAAGCCAATTGTGCTAATTTTATTATTGACCATATCCATAAAGGCTTCTTCTTTGTCACCGTTTCCAATATAAAACTTAACCCCCTGTGCACCAAATGTTAATGATGTAACAAGCGATAATGTACATATACCCACAAGCAATTTATCAAGCATTTATTATTCCCCCTTATGTTTTATTGCATATTTGCTACAAATAAATTTTTTAACCAAAGATAACTATATAATAAGTATTATTATTTTTAAATAAAATAAAATATTTATTATCATAAATAAACTTTTTTAATACCAAAATATAAAAATATATAAGACTAATCAATTTAATTGACTTATTCTATCAACAAAATATTATCAGTGTAAAATTACGCAAAATGCAATGAGACGGGTTTGTATATTATTCTATACAAACCCAAAAAAGAAGAAAAATTAATTGATTAACAAAAATCGCTGAGAGTACCTTTTTTTACTGCTTCGTATGCGTCGTTACCGACTAATGTTTTAATTATTTCCAAACCAAAACAAATTGCAGTTGCAGGACCTGCGGATGTCATAATTTTACCATCGATTACAACTTTATCTTTGTTATTATGGCCTTCAGCTCTGATATTTTTTTCAACAGATGGATAGCAAGTATAATGATGACTCAATACTCCTGCTACATGTAGTACATACGGTGCGGCACATATTGCACCTATATGTTTGTCTTTGGATTCAAATTCTTTTAACAAAGATTGAACTTTTTCATTTTGGGCAAGTCTATTCGTTCCGCCGTTCCCGCCTGGCAAAACAATCATATCATAACTGTCTGACGAAACAAGATTAATATTCAATTGGGCTTGAATAATGATTCCGTTTGCACCGACTACAAGATCATTCGAAAACTCGCCGCCTAAATATGCAATATCAACATCTATCCCGCCTCTTCGCATAATATCAATAAGACTAACTGCCTCTATCTCTTCGAAGCCTTCCGCAAGTGGAACAAGAACTTTTGCCATAAGAAAACCTTTTTTAAAGATTATTGAAATCTCTGAATCATCAGAATTTCAAAAGAGCGACTAGTCGCGAGAGCCATATGCTGAATACCTAATTTGAAGCTTTGCTTCAAATTTGAGCATTAATCAAATTGATTATTTTGCTTTTTCTAGATAAATGCCTTCAACTGTATCTACCTTGATCATCTCGCCTTCTAGGATATGAAACGGAACTTGTACAACTGCACCGCTTTCTAAAGTAGCCGGTTTTTTACCGCCTTGGCTGTCACCTTTGAAGTTTGGCGGCGTTTCAACCACTTTAAGTACCACGGTTTGCGGAATTTCAACTGAAATTGCTTTACCGTTATGGAACAATATATCAGCCTCCATCCCATCGATCATAAAGCTAAATGTATCTTCACCTACTTGTTCTTTTGTAAGACCTATCTGGTCATAAGTTGTAGTATCCATAAATTGCAAAAATTGTCCGTCATCATATAGATACTGCATGGTTTTTTGCTCTAAAGCAGGTACTTCAAATTTATCTCCGGCATGAACCGTTTTCTCGATCACCTTTCCTGTGCCTAGGTTTTTTATCTTAGTACGAACGAACGCGGCACCTTTTCCTGGCTTGACATGTTGAAACTCTACTACTCTATATGGGTTGCCATCTATTTCTAATCTAGCGCCTTTTTTAATATCGCCCATTCCTATTGTAGCCATCACTACTCCTTGTAAAAATTTATTAATTATATCAAATGGTTGGTTAAAAAGAGAGAAAATTGATTTTTTGGATTTTTGACTAAAGATTGACCCAATCCCCCCGTGTCAAGCACGAGGACGGATAATGCTCTTTGAGAGCAGCAAATATTTTATTTTGTTATAGATATATTTTCTTTTGCATCACAAACCTTTGGCTCAAAGTCCATAGCTTTAGCATTATCCATGAGTATAGGAACAAAAAGCAACGATACGAATACTGCTGCAACAGTACCGGAAATTAAAGCTACGCCAAGCCCGCCGAATATCGGGTCACTGGCAAGCAGCGCAGAACCAAGTATGATAGCAACAGCAGTCAAAGCTATCGGTTTAGCCCTAGTAGCAGCTGCTACTGCTATAGCTCTTCTTTTTTGCATGCCTTGACACTCCATGAGGGATTTTGCAAAATCTATAAGTAGAAGTGAATTTCTTGAACTTATACCCATAAGAGCAATAAAGCCTATAAGCGATGTAGCAGTCAAAAAGAATGTATCCCTCGTGACAAGGTCGGCTACAAAATGTCCGACGATCACACCTATAAGGGACAAGAATGAGCCTAGCAAGACTATTCCGCTAAGAGTAAAACTCTTATAGTAAACTACCAAAAGCAAGAAAATAAGAACCAGTGCTGCTATAAACGCACCGCCTAGATCTCTGAAAGTATCAAGTGTTACTTTCATCTCGCCATCCCATCTAAGCAAAAACTTCTCTCCTGTTTTTTTGTCTTTCAAGTGAAGATCAAACATGTATGTCGACATACCCGGCTCTTTGGTAACTTCGTAATCTTTTGAAAAATACTCTATCATTTTATTTCTTGCATCCAACAAAGGATATACTTGAGACACCATATCTGTTTCAGCCACTACATTTATCATTCGATTTAGATCTTTATGCATAATTACAGGATTGGAATCTACTTTTTCCAAAGTAACTAATTCCACAACAGATATCATAGAGCCTGTCGGGCTCATAAGATTAAGGGAAGACAATTTATTTTGTACTTCCATCTCGCTTGCTGATGCCATACTTTTGCTCTCTTTATCTAAAGATAAAAATATAGGGATCTGATCGGCATAATCTTTTGTATTTTTTTCTCCAATTATCATACCTTCAAATGCAAGATAAAGTATATTGTTAAGCTGCTCTACGCTTACACCGCTTTGAGCGATCCTCTCCTTGTCAGGCACGAGTTGGTACTGTTGATACAGTTTATCCCCTACTATATCTACATCCACGAGTCCTTCGGTGGAGCTAAGAATTTTAACTACCTCAGATGATAAATTTCTCACTTTAGGCATATTCTCACCGTAAATTTCAACCACAATAGAAGCCATAGTCGGAGGGCCTGCCGGTTGTTCAATAAACTTAATGGATGTATTTTTAATTATACTCTCGCATTGTTTTTGCACAACAGGTCTCAATCGTTGCGCCATAAGATACGACGGCTCATCCCTATCGTGTTTATCTGTCAAATTTACCGAAATTTCAGCTACATTTTCTGCCTGTTTCATACCAGAACCCTTAACAAGTCCGGCATAATCCAATGGCAGCCCCTGACCTAAGAAAAGTTCAATATTTAAAACTTCTTTCTCTTTTTTTAGTAAGTCGATTACACATTGGCTTACTCGATTGGTTTGGTCTATTGATGTACCTGATGGTGCATCGACATATATAGAAAATGTATTATCACTTTTGCCAGGCAGCATTTTGGCTAATACTATTTTTGCAGGGAACATAAGCAATGACAGTACAAACGCAACAGCGGTCAAAACCAAAACCATCTTTTTTTTCTTAGGATTATCCAATATACCAAAGACAAAATTTTCAAACTTATTCATCATTTTGTCTCCTTGTGTGTATCTTTATGTGTTGGTTTTTTTAATAATTTCAAGCTCAAATACGGTGTAAATATATACGCTACGAATAATGATGCCACAAGTGCAACAGGTACATTATACGGAATAGGTTTCATGAATGATCCCATCATGCCTCCTACAAATGCCATAGGCACCATCGTTAGGATAATAGCAAGCGTAGCAATATTGGTCGGCGGCCCTATCTCATCTGTTGCTTCAACTAGCAGCTCTTCCATGCTTTGGTCATGAGATGTATGGCTATGAAGGTGTCTATGGATATTTTCAATAACTATAATAGCTGCATCAACCAAAAGTCCAAGAGAAAGCAAAAATGCAAACAGGGTAATTCTATTTATAGTTTGTCCGCCTAGATAAGCCACAAGAAGCGTAATTGCCAAAATTGCCGGAACAGTAAAAGTAACAATAAGCGATTCTCTCCAGCCAAGCGCAAATATAAGCATGAGTGAAATAATAATAATTGTTATGATCAAATGGTGCATAAGCTCATTTACTGCATTATCCGCCCTGATGCCATAATTTCTGGTAACTACATATCCTATGCCTGAATCACTAAGTATCTTTTCATTTTTTTTGATAACATCCAGTACATCATTGGCAACATTAACTGCGTTTGTACCGGCTAATTTTGATATACTCAATGTTGTTTGTGGATACTGCTGACCCATATTTGAACTGTTTTCATCGCGCAATACAATAGTAGCATCTTTGTAGTTTTGGATATCTACGCCTTCACTGATAGTAGCAACATCTTTTAGATAAATTAAAGATCCGCCATAATCAGCTACGGCAATATTGCCGACATCCTCTGCACTCTCGATCGCATTTTTTACACCAAGCACAACCATACCGCCGTCATCGGTACGGCTTTTTATACTAGGAGCATTATTGGCTACGGATTTAACTCCTTGCATGATTTGACCTAGAGACAGATGATATCCGCTAAGTTTGTTGAGATCGACCTGTACATTATACTGAGCCCTATGGTCTCCTTTTAGTGTAGTTTTTGATACACTGTCTATACCGTTGAGTTCTTGCTGAATTGAGCGAATTTTATTATATAGTTGTACTTGATTGACTTTGTTTGGATCTTTGGCATAAAAGGCAACTGTCACTATAGGAATATCAATATCTATATCAAAAGGCTTTATAAGCGGCTGCATTACACCCTTTGGCAATTCATCCATATTTTGCATGACTTTATCATAAAGCTTCAAATTTGAATCTTCTCTATTTTCACCTATATAGTACATCACATTGACTATACCGACATTATCCATTGCCATGCCTTGGATGTGCTCTATGCCTTTGATCTCTCTTAGTTTTCTCTCCAAAGGATTAACAATAACCTTTTCCACCTCGCTGGCTGTAGCTCCTGGCATTGCAACCATTACAGTCCCGCCTGAGATTGCTATTTGAGGATCTTCTTCTCTTGGCATTATATTAAGTGCCAAATATCCCATTAAAAGCAAAAAAGCACCCAATAGTGCTGTTAGTGGATTTTTTAAAAAGCCTCTAGCCAAGCGGCCTGCTATATCTTTAGTTTCATATGCCTTGTGTTGTTCGTTCATTGTAACCACTCTTACACAGGAATAATAACTTTGGCATACATTCCAGGATAGATCTGTGCATCGCCTTTGTTAAATTTGATTTTGATAGTAAATTTATGGGTCATTGGATTTGATGACGGGATAATGGAGCTAATGCTTCCTGTTGTCTTTAATCCTACCGACGGTATCTCTACTTTGACCATTTTGCCGATCTTGATCTGATGCAAACTGCTTTCGCTGACTTCCACTACAATTCTAAGTTTGCTTAGATCTGTCAATATAACCGTAGGCATACCCGGGGCTATCATTTCACCTTGATTGATCTTCTTGGCTATGACAATTCCGTCATTTGGCGCTCTAACGTTTAGATAGTCATCTTGTCCTTCTGAAATTCTAAGCATCTCTTTTTGATTTTTTGCAGCAAGTCTTAAATTTTCAAGATCATATCTTGAAACCATACCCTTTGCATACAATCTTTCGTGTCTTGCCAAATTCGTAAGTATATTATTTAATTGATTTCTATTCATTTGCTCAGCTGCACCGGTTTCCGTTGGATCGATAGAGTAAAGGAGTTGACCTTTTTTGACAAAGTCCCCTTCTGATACCAACATCCTTTTAACATAACCCATATTACGGCTTGCAAGCATTTTTTGATTGTCTGATATCACGGTGCCGCTCAAGCTCAGTTCGGCTCCAAAACTGTATATCGATGTTATTAAAAATATAATTGCTAATTTTATCTTCATTATTATTCTCCTTTTTTGGTTAAACTATCTAGTTCAAATACTTTAGCATTGTATGTATTTTTGGTAGTTAACAATTTCAAAAGCACTTCAAGCTCTTTTGATTGTTTTATTAAAACATCCCCTATAGAAATCATGCCCTCTTTATATTTGGCCAAATAATTCTCATACACTTTTGAAGCATAAGCCAATCTTTTTTCATCACTTCTTACCATTTCAAATGCACTTAATGCTTCTGTTTGCAACTGCTTAGCCTTTAGCTCTGTTCCGCTTTTTGCTAGCTCTACTTGTGCCATGGTCTTTAGATGTTCTAATTTTGCTTTTTCCAAATTTATCTTATCAGAAAACCCGTTAAATATATTCCAAGTAGCCTGCACTCCAACAGTATAAAAATCTTTATCATCAAAATCATTAAAGATCATATTATCTGCACTGCCATATTCTGCAAATCCTCCGATCATCGGCAAAAATGAAGCTTTTTGTACCCAAACGGCATTATCGGTAATTTGCAGGCCCAAAAGCGCTTTTTGTATATCAAAACTATCATTTTCGATCTCTTCTTTTGATGGCATATTCAAGGGAGCCATTTCATCTATATTCTTAATTGATTCAACTTCTTCATTCAATAAAAAAGAGAGATATTGATATGCAAGTTCACGATTCAGCTTTGCTTGGATAAGCAAACTCTCAGCTTCGGCTTTATGTGCCTGCACTTCAAGAAGATCGGTTCCGATTGCATAGCCTTCTTTTACCATCTCTTTTACAATGCCTTCGAGTCTGGAAATATTTTTTGTTATTTTTGATAGATTTGTTATGTAATTTTCTACAAGGGTTATATCATAAAAAGTTTTTTTAGTTTCATATACCTTTCGAGCCACGACCTTTTCTTTGTCTATTTTGCTCATTTCATACATATCGTGTGCTATACGGCTATAATGTGTGATCTTTCCGCCGGTAAATAGCGGGAGAGAATAAGTAAATTTGGTAGAGTAGTGGTTTCTTGCATTTGGATAGTTAAGGCCGGGTGGCGCATAATCATAATCACCGACCATGAACGCAGTTCTTGCGTCATCATTAAAACCAAAATCGGCTAATCTTGCTTCTCTGCTTTGCAGCGCAAACCCAAAAACATTTCCGGCATCGTTTGACCTTACGGCACTAAGCGTGGCATCCAGTTTACCAAGGCGTGTAGCTAATGGCAATTTGGATTCCAATAATTTCATCTGTTCGTCAAATTGTGCTATTTTGATTTCGAGATTTTTTTCTTCAAGCATAGCTAATGCTTCTTTAAGCTCAAGATTTGTTACACTTCCAAAAAGCGGAAAAGTAACGCACATGAGTATGAGATATATTCTCATCTTCATGTTTGCTCCTTAGATATAAAATTTAGTTAAAAAAATGATAGAAATATTATAACCAATTTTACTAATAAAAAGAGGTTATAATATATATTTGATGGCTATAAAGTTGCAGATGCTACGCTAATACACGCTTTAAGTTGAGATAACTCTTCGAGCAGATCTTTGCTCACTGCTCCATCAACACGAACTACAGCAAGAGCTTGCTGTTTGTTGTCTCTTCCAAGCCTAAAATCAGAAATATTAAGATCATGTTGTGCAATAATGCGGCCAACATCACCGATGACGCCCGGAGTATCAGTATTTCTAAAAAAGATCATTACTCCTTTTGGCCCAAAATCCAATGTATAATCATCTACTTCGATAATTCTTTGTACTTTACCGTCATAAACAGTCCCTGCCAAGCGAAGCGTACCGTTTTTTGTAGTAAGTTTTAGACTTATTTTATTTGTAAATCCGCTAGTGTTAGGCTTTGTCTCTTTGACTATTTCAATTCCTCTGTCTTTGGCAACAAATTCAGCATTTACATAGTTGATCTGGTCAGCTAATGATTCAGTCAATACGCCAACAGTTGCAAAAGTGCCAAGTGAATCAACAAAAGGTGCAATATCGCCTTCAGCTATAACTTTGATTGATTTAACGGCACTTTTGGTTATCTGAGCACTCAAATGTCCCATTTTTTGTGTCAGTTCCAAATATGGTTTCACAAAATCAGGTAATTCGTTTTCTTTTATAGGCAAATTTAGTGCATTCGGATAAGCAATACCCTTGACGGCCAAAATCGCATTTTCAGCAGCTTGGATCGCTATATTTTCTTGTGATTCAAGTGTATTTGCACCCAAATGAGGAGTAACGGTAACATTATTCAAATCCAATAAAGGATGATTGGTAGCCGGCTCTTTGTCAAAGACATCGATTCCTGCCATTGCAATTTTGCCTGATTTTAAACCTTCGAGCAGTGCTTCTTCTTCATACAATCCGCCTCTGGCGCAATTGATCAGGATGACACCGTCTTTCATTTTTGCAATCTCTTTTTTACCGATCATGCCTATGGTCTCTTCGGTCTTTGGAGTGTGGATCGTTATGATATCACATGCTAAAATATCATCAAAATTAGTAGTATATGCTATATCAACATTGGTTGCTTTTGATGAATCTATATATGGATCGTATGCTATAACATCCATCTCAAAAGCTTTGGCTCTCACACCGACACGAGAACCGATATTACCAAAACCAATAATACCTAGCTTTTTATCTTTTAGTTCCGTACCATACCAGTCTTGTCGTCTCCAAACACGATCATTTTTAAGATTATTATGTGCATAAGGAAATTGGCGAACACAAGAAAGCATATGAGTCATTGTAAGCTCAACTGCAGCGATCGTATTAGCAGTCGGAACGTTCATAACGACAATTCCGCGTTTGCTGCATCCATCGATATCAACATTATCGACACCGACTCCGGCTCTTACAACTGCTGTAAGTTTTGTAGCTTTAATCAATAATGCTTCATCAACATCAGTGGAACTACGAGTAATAGCAACATCGGCAAGTGGCAAAATCTCATTTATAAGTTTATCTTTTGGCTCATCAGATGCATTGATCATCATGATATCAGGATCTTGAAATAAAAGTTTTAGACCATTTTCATGAATATGATCGCACACTACAATAGTTTTTTTTGACATCTCTTAACCTCTATTTTTTTAGCTGGTCTTTTAGAACGTCGCCGAGAGTCATACTATCATCTTGTTTGCTGTTTACTTTTGCTACAGCATCTTTTTCTTGTTGACGCTCAAGTCTTCTAACTGATACGCGAATTTTATCGTTAGCTTGATCAAGCAATACAATCACTCCTTGAATCTCTTGTCCTTTTTCTATCTCTTCGATATTTAATGGAGCAAGATCTTCAGTGCGGATAAGAGCATCTACTTTATCGCCCAATGCGATAAATACACCAAAATCTTTTTTATCCTTAACAGTACCGGTTACAACATCGCCTACTTTATGCTCTAATGCAAATTTTTTAAGCGGCGAATCTTCCATAGCTTTTTTGCTTAATGAAATTTTACTTGTTTTGGTGTCGATATTGATAATCTTGACTTCTATCTCGTCACCGACATGAAATGCATTTTTTGCATTGATAGATTTATCCCAAGAAATTTCTTGATTATGCAACAATCCTTCTATTGCTCCAATTTTTACAAATGCACCAAAATCAGTTACGGATGTTACAGTGCCTTTTACAATATCACCAACTTTATGAGATGTTGCAAATGTATCGATAGGTTTATCAACTAAATTTTTCAAACTTACTCTGAGTCTTTTTTTCTCTCTATCGATTTCGATCACTTCTACTTTGATCTGATCACCGATCGTAAGATAATCGCTAGGATGTTTTACGTTTTTATCCCATGAGATTTCAGAAACATGCAAGAAAGCTTCTAGATCTTCTCCTAGATCAACAAAAGCACCATAAGCTTCTATATTGCTAATAGTTGCTGTTGCAGTATCGCCTACAGAGATGATGTTGCCGATCTCTTTCCATGGATCATTGTGAGCATTTTTAATTGAAAGAGAAAGATGTTTTTTCTTTTTATCATACTCGAGTGCAATTACGTTTACCTTGTCGCCTTCTTTATAATATTTAGAAGGGTTCACTGGGCCTTTATGAGAAATATGTGAATAATGGACAAGTCCATCCACGCCGCCAACATCTACAAAGATACCGTAGCTTGTAATCATTTTTACAGTACCTTCTACGATTATTTTATCCTCAAGAAGTTTGTTGGCTATTTCATCTATCTTATTGCCTTCTCTGTCAATAAGTTCTTTTCTAGATACTACGACAGAACCTTTATCTTTATCAACCTTAGTAATGATAGCTTTTATTTTTTTGCCGACTGTGTCATTTTTTTGGTTAAGATATGACAATGTTCTTGGCATGAAAAACTCAAGCCCGTCACATTCTATTACATATCCGCCTTTATTTTTTTTGGTTATTGTTCCTTCTATAAGATACTCTTGTGTATCGTCATAGCTTTCGATAAATGCATTTAATGCTGCTCGTTTTTTTGCCAATTCATATGAAACGATAGGTCGTTCACCTCTTGCACCGGTTATAATGACATCTATATTGTCTCCCTCGCTAAATGCAAGAGTACCATCACTATTTCTCAATTGATCCAAAGAGATAACTGCCTCTTTTTTTCGTCCAATATCAATTAATGCTTGATTATCGCCTTCATTGATTTTAACAATTTTACCTTCTATCAAATCATTACTTGATTCTTCTCTTTTGAAAGATTCTTCGAGCATTGCTCCAAAATCTACATCTTCTATTTCGATATCTTCGAACTTCATACCGTTTCCTTATTATTTGCCTAATGTGACGATATTATACAATAAATATTTTAAAATACTTAATGCTAATTTATAGTGATTTTTTTTATAGCATCAATTACTTCATGAACAACCCAATCGGGCGTAGAAGCACCGGCTGAAATGCCGCACAGCATTTTTTTATTAAACCACTTAAGGTTTAATTCTGATGAATTTTCTATCAAATAGCTATCTTCACAATAAGATTTGCATATTGAATGAAGCTGCTTTGTGTTTGAAGAGTGCTTGCCGCCTATTACTATCATCACATCTGCTCTTTTTGCCAATGAAGCTGCAGCATCTTGATTTTCAAATGTTGCATTACATATGGTGTTGAAAACTCTTACCTCTTTGCATGTAAACATCAAAGAATTTACAACTTTGGTAAAATCTTCCGGTTTTCTAGTGGTCTGAGCAACAACGGCTATCTTGCTTCTCAGTGGAAGTATAGATGCTTCTTGCTCGTTTGATACCACAAATACCCTAGAAGAATCCACCCCATAGCTCATAACGCCTTTTATCTCAGGATGGCTGATATCTCCAAAAATAACAATATCATATCCTTCAAGACTCATTTTTTGTACTATTTGCTGAGGCGTTGTCACATAAGGGCACGTTGCATCGATAATGATATTGTTTTGTTCTTTTAAGCTTTGGAGTTCATGCTTTGGGATACCGTGCGTTCTTATAACTACAGATTCTTTGGGTGCAATATCGCTTAATTGCTCTGCTAGTCCGATATTGTATCCTGTTTTGAGTCTATCTATCTCATCTTTATTATGAATGAGCGGACCGTATGTTTTGCTGTTTGGATGCTCTTCTGCTATTTTGATAGCCCTTTTAACTCCAAAGCAAAACCCGTACGAAGATGCTAACTCTATTTCCATTAAGAAACCTTGGTAATAGTTTTCAGGATATCAAAAAAGTTTGGAAATGATGTATCTATACATTCGACATCTTCTATATCCATGCCGCATACAAGTCCTGCTATAGCAAAACTCATAGCTATCCGATGATCACCATAACTATTGATAGCAGCTTGTTTTAAAGCGCCGCCTATAATTTCATATCCATCTTCAAACTCTATGCATTCCGCGCCGCAAGCATTGAGCCCATTTAGCACTGAGCTTATTCGATCACTCTCTTTTGCACGAAGTTCTTTGGCATCACTCACTTTGCTTTTACCTTCGGCTAATGCCATCGCTATTGAGAGAGCCGGCAGCTCATCTATGAGCCAGGCTATGTTTTTATCTACGCTAGCAGCTTTTAATTTACCATTATACGATATTTTAATATCGCCTATAGGCTCATAAATATCTTCTTTTAGAATATATTCAACATCAGCTCCCATTCTCTCAAGAACTTTGTAAGCTTCTATTCTTGTAGGATTTAATGTTATATTTTTTAAATGCACTTTTGCATTTGGAATAATAGCAGCAGCCACTGCAAAGAAAAAACCGCTTGACGGATCGCTTGGAACTGTTATATCAAGCGGATCCAATGGAATATTTAGAGGATTAATTTCTATCCAGCCATCATTATTTGTATCGATCTTTGCGCCCATACCGCGAAGCATTCTCTCTGTATGATCCCTGCTTAAAAGATTTTCTTTGTAATAGCTTACATCATCTGCTTTAAGTGCTGCTAGGATCAATGCAGATTTTACTTGAGCTGAATCAATAGAAGAATGATATCTAAAGGCCTTTAGCTGACCGCCCCTTATGAATAGAGGAGCGAGATTTCCGTTTTTTCTTCCATCGATCTTTGCTCCGATACTGCGCAAAGGCTCGACAACCCTTTTCATTGGACGAGAGCGAAGGTATTTATCTCCGGTAAGTACGAATGCACCGTCCACCCCTGCGAGCAAACCGCAATAAAGACGCATACCCGTACCCGCATTGCCGCAATCAAGAACATCATCTGCTTCTTTTAGCTCTGATGGCGGGATTATGGTTATATTGTTTTCATTTTGAATGACATTTGCACCTAACATTGATGCAATTTTGAGAGAATTAAGCGTATCTTCTGCTTGTAAATAATTTCTTATCGTAGAAGGTTTATCACTAAGCAGCGAAAACATGGCACATCTATGTGATATTGACTTATCAGATGCTATATCGTCACATACAATATCAAAACCGCCGACAATAGAAGCAATATTTACTTTTTTCATCTCAATGCAGCTCCAAAATTGGCTCCGAGTGTCGAGAGAACACTGCCGGTGGCATTTTCTATTACGTCATCGTCTAATGTATTATCTTGTGATTGGAGAAATAATCTGATCGTCAAACTAACGTTATTGCCAAATGATTCATCTTCGTATATGTCCACAGGATAAACACTGCGTAATATTGGCAAAGATAATGCATCAATGGCACTCTTTACTTGCGAATATGCAATTTCTTTTGAAATAAGAACGCTCAAGTCCTTATAGACACCCTGATAGTTGGAGATCGGATTTGCCAAAATATGTCTTGGCATCAAAGCTTGAAAATCCAATTCTGCAATAAAAGTATCATACAATCCCAGCTCTTCTTGAGCTACCGGATGCAGTTTACTGACATATCCGCAAACATTCCCGTTGATCAAAATATTAGCAGATTGGTATGGATGAATGAGCTTGTTTGACTGATCACACTCTTGAAGTCCGAAATCACCTAAAACAAATCCAAGTTTTTGTAAAAATAGAGGCATATTCATCATAGACGGTTTGCCATGATTTATCACAGATTCAAGCTCACCTTGTCCGCTCCAAACAAATGCTATTTTTTCTTTCTCATCTCTTTTTGCATCAAAAACCATACCTATTTCAAATAATGGGATTAATTTTTTCGTGTAATTGATATTTCTCTTTGCAGAAAGCAACAAATTAACAAGAAGAGTTGAACGCAACGAATTCATCTCCTGAACGATAGGGTTAAGTAATGCACTATTGCTATCTGTGGTTTCAAAACCATATTGTTCCAATAGAGTACTATCTGAGAAAACATAACTGATGCTCTCAAAAAATCCTGCAGAGACTGCACGGTTTCTGATTGTTTTTTTAGCTCTGTATACTGCTATAGCACTATCAGAATGGTAACACTCTTGAAAAGATAGCGGTTTTGATTCAATTTGATCTATTCCTATGACACGCACAATCTCTTCAGCAATATCTTGAATATTGGAAATATCAGGTCTGAATACCGGTACAGTAGCAGCAATAGCATCATCTCCAACATTTACCACTCTAAATCCTAATCTTTGGAGCACATTTGTAATTATTGTTTTTTCGATCTCTTGGCCGATGATCGCATGCAACTCTTTAATGTCTACCAAAACGATCTTATCATCCCTGCTCGGCTCATGGTTCAGTGTGCCTTCATAAAAATCCAAAATATCATATTTCTCAAAAAGATCAACGGCTATTGATAAACCAAATGCAAAGTCAGGATTGCTTCCTCTTGATGTGTTGTAATAAATATCATCTTTTTTGATCTTGCTACCGCCGATCATAGTATTAAGCGTATCAGGATGAATATAGCTTGCGATTAAAACAATTTGACCATTTTGGGAGGTTGGTTTTGTTTTTGGCTCTTGGCAAACTCCTACAACAGATCCTGTCTCTGCAGCATTGGATATATTGATCATATGATCAGATTTCAATTCTATGACTATCTTACCGTCATCATTTCTAAAGAAATCAGCATCATATGCCTGCAAAATAACACCCGTTGCATGCAGCAAATATTCTAGAGCATCATCTAATTTATTTTTACTAGGTATGTTTATCATTGCTAAACGGATATAAACTATCAATGGCAGTTGACTATCTTCTTTTTGTACAGCAAGATTGCAGCTTATGTGCGCATCAACATCGGAATGGACATTTAGTGAAGCCTCTCTAGAGATTCCAAGTTTGATTTTTTTATTATGTCTTGCATACTTATGCTCAATAAGAGTTCTGCTAAAAGCTGTGCTCAAATCTCTAGCAACTCCATAAACACTCAGACAGTCACCGCGATTGGGTGTGAGTTCTAATTCGAAAATAGTATCATTGATCGTATCATATTCGCATAACTCTCTGCCTGGCTCCAAATCGCCGATGCTATCATCTAGTATCATAATGCCGCTGCCGATATTAGGAAGTCCTAGTTCGCTTGCCGAACATATCATACCATCACTCTCAACACCTCTAAGCTTGGCCGGCTTGATCTCTAATCCGTCAGGCAATATAGCCCCAACTGTAGCAACTGCGACATATGTAGCATTAACAACATTTGCTGCTCCGCATACTATTTGTCTTGTACCTAGTCCTATATCAACTTGACATACATTTAATTTATCTGCATCCGGGTGCTTTTCACAAGAAAGTATACGGCCTACGACTACTCTTTTAGGTATTGAACCTTTTTTCATGAAACCGACTTCAAGGCCTATGGCATTAAAAGTGTCATAAAGCATATCATCCGTAATCTCTTTTAGGTCAATAAATTCATTTAACCAACTTCTAGTAACTATCATCTAAACTGCTCCAACAAACGTATATCACCCTCAAACAAAGATCTCAAGTCAGGAATGTTATGCAATAGCATAGCAAATCTTTCCACCCCCAAACCAAAAGCATAACCGCTGACATCATCATAACCAACTGCTTTAAATACATTTGGATCAACGATACCGCAGCCTAAAACCTCTAGCCATCCCGTATGAGAACAAACCCTGCATCCATCGCCTTTGCAAAATACGCACGAGATATCTACTTCGGCCGAAGGCTCGGTGAATGGGAAAAAACTAGGACGGAAACGAACCTTAACTTCGCCAAACATAAAATGTAAAAATTCTGTCAACATAGATTTTAGATTTGCAAAACTTACTTCGCCTTTATGCTGCACTACCAACCCTTCAACCTGGTGAAACATAGGTGTATGCGTAAGATCATAATCTCTGCGAAATACAGATCCTGGAGCTATCATTCGGATAGGCGGCTTAGAAGATAACATTTTTCTAATTTGCACAGGCGAAGTGTGTGTACGCAGCAAAGATCCATCGGCAAAATAAAACGTATCTTGCATATCCCTTGCCGGATGATGTTTTGGAAGATTCAATGCTTCAAAATTATGAAAATCATCTTCTACCATAGGTCCGTTCTCGACAGAAAAATCAAGTGATACAAAATACTCTATAATCTTATCCATGGTCTCCATAACAGGATGCAATGCACCGATATTCGGAGTTATATTGTAAAGCGAAAGGTCTATTTTTTCATTTTTTAATTTTGCTTCTATCAGTGCTGTTTTGATAACATCATAGTGCATATCAAAAGTTGCTTGCAATTTTTCTTTGGCTAGATTCAATCCTTGGGCAAAGCTTTTCTTCTCTTCTGCACTTAGTGTTGCAAGTTTTCCAAACTCTTTGGCCAAAGTACCCTTTTTGCCAAAAATATCCACTCTGACCTTTTCTAGTTCATCTAGCGAAGTACATGCGGTTATACTGCTTTCTAATATAGTTAATTCTTCCATATATCCTCAATTCTACACCTATCAATATAGGCTAAAGTAAAGCGATTTTACCTTATTATAGCTGACAATATGATTGTAGCATCTGAAAAATAAAATAGTTTGAGAAGATTATTTGCACTCTCAAATGTGTTATAATTATAAAAATAAAAATAAAAAAGGGATTTATAAATGTGTATATTTTGCAAGATGATCAAAGGAGAAATCCCGATTGATATAGTTCATGAAAATGAAAATTTTTTGGCATTTCATGATATCTATCCAAAAGCACCGGTGCATATATTGATCATTCCTAAAATTCATGTCTCATGCTTTCAGGAAGTATCCCCTGAAACAATGGCAGGCTTAACTGCTTTTACACAAGAAGTAACATCCAAAATGGGATTAGACGAGACTGGATATAGACTTATAACCAATAATGGCAAAGACGGCGGTCAGGAGATATATCATTTGCATTTTCACTTGTTAGGCGGCGGTAAGCTTAAATGGGAATATATGCATGAAGATCCGCATAAAAGTATATAAAAATTAATTTTATATACTTTATTATTTAATACTATCTACCCATTCTTGCATTTTTTTTATCTGTTCTATTGTTCTAGCAGTCGACGTACCGCCCTCCGAGGTGCGTGCATTCATAGATGCGCGATTATTTAGTACTGCCATTACATCTTCTTGTATACGGCTTTCTATACTTTGCAGATCATTTAGACTAAGTTCTGATATATCCAGCCCCTGCTCTTCAGCCAGATTGACCACATTGCCAACTATATGATATGCATCTCTAAACGGCATACCCGCTTTTTTTACTAGATAATCAGCAAGATCCGTGGCACTTAGGTGCCCGACCATGCATGCGCTTTCCATGCGGGAATTATTAACGGTCATTTGTTCAAGCATCTCATCAAGCACCATGATCGAGAGTTTGGCGGTATTTACACTATCAAATACTCCCTCTTTGTCCTCTTGCATATCCTTATTGTATGCCAACGGTAAACCTTTCATAACCGTAAGCAGTGCTACAAGATTACCGTTTACCCTACCTGTTTTGCCCCTGAGAAGTTCTGGAATGTCAGGATTTTTCTTTTGCGGCATGATAGAGCTTCCAGTAGAGTGCCTGTCAGACAATGTGATCCATCTAAACTCGCTGCTGCTCCAAAGTATTAACTCTTCGCTTAAACGGCTAATGTGCATCATCATTGCAGATATATTAAATAGTATTTCAAGCGCAAAATCCCTATCGCTTACTGTATCTAGACAATTAAGTGTCGGGGCTTTAAAGCCAAGGGTAGAAGCTGTCATTTGGCGGTCAATTGGATGCGGGGTTCCTGCAAGTGCAGCGCAACCGATAGGAGAGAGGTTATTTCTCTCAAAGCTGCTCATAAATCTCTCATGATCCCGCTTGAACATACTCGCATAAGCCATCATATGATATCCAAAATTGATTGGCTGAGCATGTTGCAAATGCGTCATTCCAGGCAACAGCGTATCAGTATGATCTTTGGCAATATCTACAAAAGTAGATACAAGCTTTACAAGCAATGACATTATCTCGCTAGTTTGCCGCTGCACAAAAAGTCTAAAATCAAGTGCAACTTGGTCATTTCTGCTTCTAGCAGTATGAAGTCTTTTGCCGGCATCCCCTATTTTGGATGTCAAGCGACCCTCAATTGCCATATGAATATCTTCGTCATCTCCTTCAAGCTTCCAAGAACCGGTCTCAATTTCTTTTAGAATCTTATTAAGTCCGTTTGTAATGCTTGACAAATCTTCGCTAGAGATAATGCCTTGTTTTGCCAACATGGCAGCATGAGCTTTAGAGCCTTCTATGTCTTCATGATAAAGTGCTTTATCAAAAGGGAATGAATTATTTAGCTCTTTTAGTAATTGTGAACTCTCTGTGCCGATCCTAGCTGATGCAATTTTTTTTGCCATATTAGATTATCCTTGAAAAAATAATAGATATATTCTATCCAATTGTATATTTATACTTGTTTGCTTTTTTGTATATCCAGTCAAGTTAAAACAGACAAAATATATGATTTATTCATATTTTTTATGATGCAGATTCAAAAAAATATAGATATAATATTATAAAATTCATATAAAGGCAGATCAAGATGAATGCAAGAAAAATTTTTATCATTGCAATGATGTTAGGCTATACAAACACATTTGCTGATACGGCAATCGAAAATAACTCTACAGCAACATCGATAATCAGTTCGTCTGATGTTAATACAACCAATGAGATCAATACAAGCATTGGCAATACAGCTTCCTTCGAAGAAGAATTTGGCGATGTTAACAAAACTGCCGTTTTTGATCCATTTAGCGGATACAATAAGTTTATGACAAATGTTAATGATAAATTTTATAAAAATATTGCTGACCCCATAGCCACCGGGTATGCAAAAATACTGCCTGAGAAAGCTAGGATCTCTGTAAATAATTTGATTCATCATTTGCGTTTTCCGATAAGACTGGCAAATAACCTATTGCAATTTAAAATCAAGAATTCTGCCGAGGAAACTGGACGATTTGTAGTTAATACGATTTTTGGGCTTGGAGGATTATTTGACCCTGCCAAAACTGACCTTGGATGGGAAAGACACGATGAAGATCTTGGTCAAACACTTGGATTTTATGGCTTGCCTGACGGTCCGTATATAGTATTGCCGATCCTTGGATCCTCTAACTTGCGTGATACTGTCGGCTTAGTCGGAGATACCTATATAAGTCCGCTTTATAGTGCAGATGCGGATAATATTTGCTATAAAATACCACAAAATACCTATCAAGATGTCTTGATCGGCAGCGTAGAAGTGATCAATAAAACATCTTTACACTTAGGTGAATACGATTTGATCAAAAAAGATGCTTTAGATCTATATTCATTTTTGCGCGATGCTTACACCCAACAAAGAAGACAAAAAATAAAGGAATAATTTGTGATGAAGACAAACAAACTACTTAAAATATTTTTGATATTAGCAACAATTAGCATTCCGTCTTTTGCTTTAAGACAAAATGAGATCGAGCCGGTTATGCACAGCAAAATAGAAAAGGTATTGACGGTATTAAAGAAAAAAGAATCAAATACAATAAGAGGGCAAGAAATTATTCGCACCTTGGATCCTGTTTTTGATTATGCTCTTATGGCAAAATTGGCTTTAAGCAGCAAAACTTGGGATTCTATTACTTCTGCACAGCAAAAAGAGTTTACAAGGCTATTTATAGCGAGACTTAAACAGTCATATCTTGACAAACTTGATCTTTATAATAATCAAAAAGTGATCTACAAAGGTGTAAAACCTTATCAAAAAGGCAGATTACAATTGCAAACAGAGGTTATTGGCAAAGATGAGACATACAAAATAAATTACAATTTTCATAATAGCAAAAATAGCGGTAATTGGCTTATTTATGATGTAGAGTTAGCCGGTGTGAGTATCATTCAAACATATCGTCAACAATTCGCAGGGCTTTTAAAAGAAAAAAACTTTGATGAGATATTAATCCAGCTAAGAGAAAAACAGCCATCAAAAGCAAAACAATCGTAAGCAGTATGATCATATCATAATATCCAGCCATACCAAAGGAGAGATCACGAATCCTCATACGC
Organism: Sulfurovum sp. UBA7648; assembly: GCA_002483605.1. Taxonomy (GTDB): domain Bacteria; phylum Campylobacterota; class Campylobacteria; order Campylobacterales; family Sulfurovaceae; genus BN30871. Next base: position 96,036 of record DLIG01000019.1, on the reverse strand, counting down.
ATGAAATAAAACTTATTTTATTGAGTTTCATAGCTCTTATAGCATTTGGCTCTGCATTGCTAATGTTGCCATTTGCTCACAATGGTGAATTAAGAGTTATAGATGCACTTTTTACATCCACATCTGCTGTTTGTGTTACCGGATTGATCGTCAAAGATACTGCAGCTGATTTTACCCTATTTGGGCAGTTTATTATTATGCTGCTTATCCAAATAGGCGGACTTGGATATATGACCGCAGTAACTTTTTTATCGGTTATTCGTCATCAAAAAATAGCACACAGAGACCGTATGCTGCTGCAAGAATCTCTAAATTATCCGGGTATGGAAGGCTTGGTTAGATTTTTAAAGATCGTGGTTGCTTCAATTGTAATGATCGAAGTTGTCGGTATTGTTATCTTGACTCTTCGTTTTTGGGCAGATATGCCTTTTGGACAAGCATTGTGGTTTGGCACCTTTCATGCTGTCTCTGCTTTTAATAATGCCGGTTTTTCGCTGTTTAATGACAATCTTATGGGATATAGTCAAGACATCATTATCAATCTTACTATTCCTCTTTTGATCATATTAGGGGGAATGGGATATATTGTCATCATAGAGCTTTCAAACTATTATAAAAAAGAAGTTAATCGTATATCGACTCATACCAAGATTGTATTAACAATGTATGTATTATTGACTATTCTTGGTATGTTTTTACTGCTTTCATTAGAATGGGATCATGCTTTTAAAGAGATGTCAATATACCATAAAATAATGGCTGCGTGGTTTGCATCAGTCAATTATCGCACAGCCGGATTTAATACTATTGATCTATCTACCCTAACGGATTCCAATCTTTTTTTTGGAACTTTTTTTATGATGACAGGAGGAGGTCCTGGAGGAACTGCCGGAGGATTAAAGGTTACAACTGTGGCATTGGCATTTTTAGGCATGTGGTACACACTTAGAGGAGAAACGAATGTACATATTTTCCACCGTTCAATTCCATCATATCAGATCAATAAAGCATATACGATAATTTTTATAGCATCGCTTTATGTTGTATTTTCAACCGTTGTATTGAGTGAAATTGAAAAATTACCATTTCTGCGGATATTGTTTGAAACAACTTCGGCATTTGGCACAGTGGGGTTATCTACGGGCAATGGAGGAACACTAAGCTATAGTGCATTATTTAGCGATGCCGGGAAAATAAACATAATGCTGCTTATGCTAATGGGGCGTATAGGTGTCTTTGCATTTACAATAGCCATTATCGGCAAAGCGGCTCTTAGTCGCATAAAATACCCCGAAGGAAGGATAATATTATGAAAAGTTTTGCCGTAATTGGACTTGGAAAATTTGGATTTCATGTTGCCAAAGGATTGGCGCAGCAAGGCATGAGTGTCATAGCAGCAGATATAAACGAAGATCAAACAAGAGAGATCAGTGAATTTGTACAAGATGCTATCATACTGGATTCAACAGATATGCATGCTCTAAGCGAAGCCGGTATCGGGCAAGTTGATGTAGCTATAGTGAGCATTGGAGAGAATATAGAAGCTAGCATATTAACTGTAATGGCACTCAAGGAGATAGGAGTAAAAACAGTTATTGCAAAAGCGATCACTCGTATCCATGGTCAAATTTTATCCAAAATAGGTGCTACAAAAGTCGTGTATCCAGAGATGGAAACAGCTAAAAAGATAGTTAAAAAAATGGTTGCAAATATGTACTATGAAACTATCGATCTTTCTATTACTATGAAGTTAGCCAAATTAACAGTACCAAACTTTTGGGTCGGGACATCGATCTTGTCATCAACATTTGAAAATGATTATCATGTTAAGCCTATCGCATACAAACATCAAGGCAAATGGCATACTAAATTTGAAAATGATGATATACTCGAAAGTGATGATATACTGGTAGTCTTAGGTGATAATACAAATATAGAAGCATTGAGCAAGAAAGTTTGACTACAAAGAGCAAACCTTCTTGTCTGATTTTATCTTTTATCTTACGCGATATGGTACAGGTTTATACCCTTCTTGCATAAGCTTCATGATGCCGCCTTGGAGATTGATCACATTATAATCTTTCTCATCGGACAAAAACGGTGCTATCGCAGCTGTTCTAGAACCAGTACGGCAGATAATTGCAAATTTTTCATTTTTCTTGACAACCTTATTGAGTTGCACAAGAAAAGCATCCGGCTTTGCTTCACCTTTATCATTAAAGAACATAATAGGATATGAACCTTTGACTATACCGGTTTGCGCCCACTCTGCAGGAGTGCGGATATCTATGATCTTGATAGGTTTGGCTAAAAATGATTTAGTTGCAACTACATTAGTAATATCAGCATTGGCTATGGCCGATATAGCTGAAATAGCTAATAATATTTTCTTCATAAAAAATAGTCCTTTTATAACTTTTAATTTTTAAAAAAGAATGGTATCAAAAAAATATTAATTGGCGGTTAATGCAAAGAAGTATGCGTTCCATATCAGGAGATATGGAACGAGGTTAAATAGGATAAATTGTTGATGATAGTGGGATTGTATATTTCTGGATTCCTGCCTTCGCAGGAATGACAAGAGCGTCATCCTGAATTTATTTCAGGATCTAAAAGATATTGTTTTAAATGAGATTCTGAAACGAGTTTAAAATGACTTATAGTTGTGGATTCCGTATCAAGTACTGAATGACGCTTTTGCGAGGAATATGCGTTCCCATCGAGACGATGGGAACGAGTTTAAAAGAATATAGTGAGATCCTGAAACAAGTTCAGGATGACCGATGGTTGTGGATTCCGTATCAAGTACGGAATGACGGATGAGATATTAATGCAAAAAGTGTCTTTTTCCTGTGAAATACAACGCCATTCCAAACTCATTGGCAGCTTCGATGACTTCATCGTCACGGACACTTCCGCCAGGCTCAATAACGCATTTCACCCCAGCCTCGGCCGCTGCATCGATGCTGTCTCTAAACGGGAAGAATGCTTCGCTTGCCAAAACCGATCCGCTTACGTCCAGTCCCATATCTTCAGCCTTTCTTAGTGCTGCTTTTGCTGCATCTACACGGCTGGTCATACCCATACCTACAGCTACCATAGCTGAATTTTTGACATAAACTACGCAGTTAGATTTGGTTAATGCAGCCACTTTATAAGCTATCTCCATATCTTTCTTTTCCTGCTCGGTAGCTTTTCTGGTTGTTTTGAGTTCTGAATTTGCCACTTCGTCTGCTTCTATGAAATCTGCATCTTGATAAACAAACCCTCCGTCAACCATCTTGAAATTAAATGCATCATTTGCCATCTCAAGCTTTTTAGTACCCTGTTTGAATAATTTGATTCTTTTTTTCTTGGATAACTCTTCGACTGCTTCATCGGTAAAATCAGCTGCGAATACCACTTCAAGGAAAATTTCATTCATTTTCTCGGCTAATTCTTTTTCAACTATGCCATTAACTGCTACTACGCCGCCAAATGCAGAAACAGGATCGCATTTGAGTGCTTCGGTGTAGCTTTCAAGCAGACTGTCCTTGATGGCAAAACCGCATGGATTGCCGTGTTTGACGATACATACTGCATTATCATTGCCAAATGCCGAAGCGATTTTGGCAGCTCCGCTTATATCTCCCATGTTGTTAAACGATGCCTCGCCTTTTACGGTTATAAATTTATTTGAAAAATGTTTGTCAAACTCGTACAAAGCGCCCTTTTGATGTGGGTTTTCACCGTATCTGGTGTCAAATACTTTTTTACCGACTATGAACTGATGATCGCCAAAGCCGTTATTGAATCTGCTGTTCATATAGTTTGCTATCATGCTGTCATAAGCTGCAGTATGCTCAAAAGCTTTTATCATGAGTTCACGTCTGAGCTCCAAGCCGTCTTTTTGAGCGCCTATGTTTTCTAGTACTCTTGCATAATCGGCATTGTCAGTGACTATATATACACTCTCAAAGTTTTTGGCTGCGCTTCGCACCATCGCAGGCCCGCCGATGTCTATATTTTCTATGATCTCTTCAAAATCATCGGTTCTCTCAATCGTAGCTTTGAACGGATATAGGTTTACGCAAACCAAGTCGATACCCTCAACGCCAAGCTCTTTGGCTTGTGCCAAATGTGCCGCGTCGCCTCTTTTGTGAAGTATCCCTCCATGGATAAAAGGATTTAGGGTTTTTACACGTCCTTCAAAACATTCAGGGAATTTTGTCACTTCACTGGCTTCTACGACTTTGACTCCTGCATCTTTTAATGCTTTGTATGTACCGCCTGTGCTTATTATCTCAAATCCTAATGCTTCCAATCCCTGTGCAAACTCTACAATCCCGCTTTTGTCACTAACGCTTAATAATGCTCTCATATACTTTCTTCTACTCTCTTTATTATAAATCTTGTTCTATTGTTTTTTTGAATGTACCAAAATAGATACCTTGCAACTGTTCAACCGGCATGCTTACATCGTTGAGGACGAAAGCATCTCCTTTGACATTTCCTATCGCCTCTATATGCAGGCCAAGGTCGCTTGCCATTTTAGCTACAGTATTTACATCTTCTGGCGTTACTTCCAAGATCGCCCTGCTTTGGCTCTCATCAAAGATCTCATTTGCATTTTCCAGTTTAACATGAGCTTCTACGCCAAAGCCTGAAAGCGCTGACATCTTGGCCAGTGCTATAGCGATACCGCCCATGCCCATATCTTTGGCTGATCTCAAAAGCCCTTTTTTGTTTGCATTGATCACAAGATCCCAAAGTCTAAGTTCGGCAGTATAATCGATCTCTCCGAGTTTGCCGGCAGTTTCTCCAAAAAGCTCTTTGATATAGAGTGATCCGCCAAACTCGCCTTTTGTTTTGCCTACAAGTAAAAGCACATTGCCTTCTTTTTGAAATGAACTTTTGAGCACTTTATTGCAGTCATCATTTAGCCCCACCATAGCGATAGCCGGCGTAGGGAAAACACTTACGCCGTTTGTCTCATTGTACAAAGATACGTTACCGCTGACTACCGGTGTATCTAATGTCGCACAAGCTTCTTTGATACCTTCGCACGCTTGCGCAAACTGCCACATAACCTCAGGATTTTCAGGGTTTCCGAAATTTAGACAGTCAGTAATTGCAAGTGGCCTTGCGCCGCTCATAGCGACATTTCTTCCGCTCTCTACTACAGCTAACGCTGCGCCTTTATGCGGATCTATATAGCAATATCTTGGATTACAATCAGCGCTCATGGCCAATGCTTTGTCATTTTGCTTGATACGGATCACACTAGCATCCAAAGAGCCCGGACGTTTTATAGTATTTGTCTGCACCATAGAGTCATACTGTTCATATATCCATGCTTTATCTACCACTTCGAGTGAAGATAATAGTTTTTCAAATGCTTCTTGGTTTGACACAGCCGGATAGTCAGAAATATCTTTGGCATTAACTGCGTCCAAATAAGCCGGTCTTAGTGTCGGACGATCCAAAATAGGCGCTTCTTCGCTAACCGGAGCTATCGGCATATCTGCACATTTTTCTCCATGCCAAAATAGCTCCATTCTGCCCGTATCGGTAACTTCTCCGATAACCGCAGCGTCCAAGCCCCATTTTTCAAATATATCTATGATAGCCTGCTCACTGCCTTGCTTGGCGCATATTAGCATTCTCTCTTGAGATTCACTCAACATGAAATCATATGGGCTCATCCCCTCTTCACGTGCAGGTACTTTATCTAAGTTCATTATCATCCCGGCACCTGTTTTGCCGGCCATCTCAAATGATGAGCTTGTAAGCCCTGCTGCACCCATATCCTGTATGCCTACGACATGATCAGTAGCAAAAAGCTCAAGACATGCTTCAAGAAGCAGCTTTTCAGTAAACGGATCTCCTACTTGCACGGTAGGTCTAAGTGATTTGCTCTCTTCTGTGAAGCTATCACTACTCATGACAGCTCCGCCAAGTCCGTCGCGTCCTGTTTTTGAGCCGACATATATGACAGGATTGCCTATGCCTTTAGCAACGCCTAGGAAAATATCTTCATGCTTGACAAGACCTAAGGCAAATGCGTTTACTAAAATATTTCCATTGTAGCTCTCGTCAAAACTCACTTCGCCGCCAACGGTCGGAACACCCATACAGTTGCCGTAGCTTCCGATACCCTCAACCACTCCGCGTACCAGGTGTCTTTGGTATTTATTTACATTATCATCGCCTTTGATATTTCCAAAACGAAGAGAATTTAGGTTTGCCACCGGTCTAGCACCCATAGTAAATACATCTCTTAGTATCCCGCCTACTCCTGTTGCTGCTCCTTGGAACGGCTCAATGAAGCTTGGGTGATTATGGCTTTCCATCTTAAATACTGCTGCCATACCGTTGCCTACATCTATAACTCCGGCATTTTCGCCAGGACCTTGGATAACCCACGGCGCTTTGGTGGGAAAACCGTTTAGATATTTTTTACTGGATTTATAAGAGCAATGCTCACTCCACATGGCAGAAAATATACCGATCTCAACGATATTAGGTTCACGATTCAAGATCTCTTTGATATGCTCATACTCAGCAGGGCTTAGTTTGTGCGATTTAAGCACGCTTTCGATATTTTCGATGGCTGACATAAAAATATTCCTTTTTAGGATAATAAAATAGGTCTATATTATAGTAAAAAAGTGCTAAAGGTGTCATGAAACAAGCAAAACAAGTGGCTTTGGTATAAATATCAACAGCCATATCAAAAACCAAAAAAGCACTCCAAAAGCGACCAAAAGATATAATTTGGTAATTTATATAAAGGTAAAATATGTCTCAAATCCTCTCTATGTTCGCCCTTCAACAACAACTCAACGATGCAACTAACGGCATCGGTTGGGAAGCAGGAATAACAAAACAAGGCAAACCGATCGATTGGAGAAGGTGTATATATCTAGAGTGTGCCGAGCTTATAGAATCTTATCCGTGGAAGCATTGGAAAAATATAGATGCTGCTGCCGATACGGAAAACATCAAGATAGAAGTCGTGGATATCTGGCATTTTGTAATGAGTGAGATACTCCGTCTTAATGCAAATAGTCAAAAATTACCGATGGAAGAATTATCTGCAAAAATATCCTCATTGCCTAGTTTCGGCATCTTAAGAGAACCTGCTAGCGATATCTCTGATAAATATTTTGATCAAATTGCCGCCATAGAAAAGTTTTTAAAATGTGTATTTATAGATGAAAGTCTAGAAGAGTTGGCAAATTTATATTTTTATGTTGTATTTCAATCGGGGCTAAATCTAGATAGTTTATATCAATTATATATTGGCAAAAATATACTAAATCAATTCCGTCAAGACCATGGCTACAAAGATGGAAGTTATACAAAAGTATGGAACGGCAAGGAAGATAATGTAGTAATGCAAAACCTGCTTGCTGCCAACCCGACAATTGGTCCAAGCGAACTCTATGATGCACTAAAAGCATCTTATCCAAAACAATAAATCAGCTCATGACCCTTTGGGCCAAACAAGGAAATGAATAGATATCTTATTCATTCCATCTTGCTTTTAATTAAGTCCTATATGAGTTTACTCTTCTAGTTTTAGTTGTCAAGTGTTCTAAACAGACTTGTAGCTACAGTGCCATCAATATCAACTGATATTTCTGAAACGATACGAATATTCTTAATATTATCAAATCCGCACTCGCGGCCGCACATTACTGAGCCGACCAAATAATATTTGCCTTTTGGAATGTTTTTAAATATAAAATTTCCATCATCATTTGCTGTGGCAAACCTCAGGTATTGATACAACCTGTCATCTGCACTGTTCATTTTGTTGCCGCTCATGTAATTTTCATTAAACCATTGCTTGGAATAAGATGTATATGGATTAAGATACAATCTTGCATTAGAGCCTACAACCCTTCGCCCGTTTTTTGTTTGCAGTGCAATTTTGCCATATACTGCCGATTGTCCTCTAGAAGATAGTTTTTTGTATTCTTTTTCCGGGAAAGGGATACGATTGATAATTTTTTTATTTTCTTGATCGGCATCATTTATATTAAATTGATTTTTTAGATCAGAGATATCTATGCAGTCGTCTACGCAATATTTTGGCGGCCAATTTTGATCAAATTTTTCCAACTGCGTCGAAGGCGGCATAGGCAATTGTGGTGCTTTTGCGGGCTCTGGCTCTTGCTTGCACCCATCAAAAAACAACATTAGCAAAATAAGAGAGACTATTTTAAACACATTTTTATCCTAAAAAATAACTATTAGCACTATTATATCAAAATTTTTTGCATCATTTGCCTAGGCAAAACTCTCCGAACATCTTATCCAAAACATCCTCATTTTCATATGGCTTAGAAATAGATGATATTGCTTTTATGGCTTCCGTTAGATGATAGGCAAAAAACTCCAATTCGCCTTTTTGCAAAGGCAGTTTTGCTTCCTTTATCGCTTCTAACGAGTTTTTGACCGCCTGTATCTGCCTAGACGAAACGAGCATCAGCTCATCTCCGCTCGAAATATTATCTAGCAACTTTTGTAATTTATTTAATAAAATAGAGAAATCGGATCTAACACTCATGCTTATGACATCCAATGAATCAAGAAATGGATCATAAAGCTCTCTATGTAAATCCGCTTTATTGATGACTGCAAGCAAATGCTTGGAGTCATCAAGTTCTTTGATCATTAATGCTATTCGTTCATCTTCTTTATCCCATTTTTTACTTCCGTCAAAAAGTGCGATAACTATATCTGCTTCGTTCAAAGATGCGATTGAGCGCTCTACGCCGATTTTTTCTATCTCGTCGCTTGCTTCACGAATGCCTGCAGTATCAATAAGACGAATAACATGAGAACCTATACGTACCTGTTCTTCAATTGTATCTCTAGTCGTTCCGGCTATATCGCTTACGATTGCTCTATCATAACTAAGCAATGCATTTAACAGTGAGCTTTTGCCTACGTTTGGTTTGCCGATGATAGCTACTCTAAAACCTTCTATAAGCCCTTTTCTACGGTTACTGCTCTCTAAAAGTTCTATCAGTTTACGCTCTAAGTCTTCTAATTTATTTGAAAGTGAGTCCATAATGTCTTTTGGCAAATCTTCTTCAGCATAATCTATCATTACTTCAGTATGTGCCAATGCAAGAAGCAGCATATCTCTGCTCTCTTCGACAAACACAGATAAAGAGCCTTTAAGCTGACGGGCTAGTATCTTTGCTGCGTCAATACTTTTTGCTTCTATTAATTTTGCTATTGCTTCGGCTTGAGTCAAATCTATCTTGCCGTTTAAAAAAGCTCTTTTGCTATACTCACCTGGGGCTGCTAGTCTAGCTCCATAATTGATAGCAGCTTGAATGACTTCCTCGGCCACTACAATCCCGCCATGACATTGAAATTCCACCACATCTTCGCCTGTAAAACTTTTTGGTGCTTGAAAATAAATAACTATAGCCTGATCTATAAGAATATCATCAACGCCATATAAAGATGCCAGGTGGGCATATCTTGGGGTGATATTTATTTTATGTGCAATACGCTGAGCTATGCTTAGTGCTTCGCTGCCGCTAAGCCTCACAATGGCTATAGAACCGACTCCATGTGCTGTAGCGATAGCGACGATAGTATTATTCATTATGTTTTTTGGATAAAATCATTGATCACTATATATTTGCTGCCCTCTTTATTGGTCTTGATAGCAACATATTTGTTGGGAAACTCTTCTCTTAGCTGCTCTAGAGCTATCTGAACCAATATTCCATCCAACGGCCTAGTCTTGCCTTTGCCGCCGCGATGTACGGCTTCAATAACAGGCTTGATCGTATAGCATATCATTTCTTGTTGCGATGTCAGAAAACGGGCAATTTCCAATTTTACAAAAAGCTCATATTTGGAATATAACCAATTAAATATCATATAAGATAATGCATTATATCTATAACCCTCTTTGCCTATGAGCAACGCAGCATCGTCTCCATCAATAAAGATCAAAGCTGTGTGATCAATAACATCTACTTCTACAACATCGATAGCAAAACAACTTTTTGCAAAAAGATTTTTTAATTGATTTTCGATTTCAATTGCCAATGAAGGGTTTGAAACCGGCTCAGGCATCGAATCGCTGCACCTGGTATCATTATAACTGATGGGCTGTTCTTCTTTATTTTGAAAGAACTGATCACTCACGACATCATCATAATGTCTTAAATGAATACTATCTTCTGATTTGGCAGGTATTGATTGTTTTTGTGTTTGTTTTAGGCCAGGTTGTGACTGTCTTGATGAAGTATATGTTTTTGATGTATGGGAGTGTTTTGTAGGTTCTACAATGATCGGTTCATTTTTAATGCTATTAGCTGCTTTCACATTTTCTTCTGCGATAATATCAGCTACTATAATTGCATTCTTTTTACCAAAGCCAAAAACTCCCTTGGATGGATATTGTATTACCTCACATTGCAATTGCAACAAAGAACATCCAAAAAACTGAGAGGCTTTTGCATATGCATCTTCGAGTGTTTGGGCCTCAATCCTTTGCATTGTTTATCCTTTATGGTGATGCGCTTCAATTTCAGCTTGTTTATGTTTTTCGTAAGCCAAATTGACATAATATTGTTGCCCGATTGACAAAATATTGTTCGTAAGCCAATAAAGTACCAAACCTGACGGGAAGGTGATAAAGAAAAATGTCATCAATACCGGAAAAAATTTAAAAATTTTCTCTTGAAGAGGGTCGGTAAAATTTGACGGTGTAATTTTCTGTTGATACCACATAGTAGCACCCATCAATAGCGGCAACACAAAATACGGATCCATTTTTGACAGATCATGAATCCACAGTATCCATGGAGCACCTTGGAGTTCATCGGCATTAAGAAGCACACGATAAAGAGCAAAAAATATAGGTATTTGCATCAATAGAGGCAAACATCCGCCGAATGGATTTGCTCCATGCTTTTTATATAGCTCCATCATTTTCATCTGCATCTTAGCCGGATCATCTTTGTGTTTTTCTTTGATATCTTTCATCTTAGGAGCTAAGTCTTTTAGCTTTTGCATTGAAAGCATGCCTTTATATGATGGCCAAAAAAGTATTAATTTGATAAGAATAGTGAAAATAACTATAGCCCATCCCCAGTTACCGATATAATCATTTATCTCTTGAATTAACCAAAAAAATGGTTTTGCCAGCCATGTAAACCAGCCGTATTCAATAACGCTTGTAAGTTTTGGTGAAATAGCCTCGAGCATTTTATAATCTTTTGGCCCAATATATCCGCCAAGCTCCATATCTTGAGCACCGCTTATAAAGATAAGAGGATTATCATTGGATTCTTTCACTAATGATACGTTCATGCCTTGCTTAAGATCAAAAAGCAAAGATGTATAATATCTATCAAAAGCAGATGCTATAGTTGCCCCCTTGAAGCTTTCTCCTCCAACCGCATCACCGTCTTCTATGATGGCTATTGTGCTGTCTGCTTCATTGATCAATGCACCTTTTACAACCATATATTGGGTCGTATCAGCTACAGGTCTGTACCCGGTAGTAATAAAATACGATACCGGGCTTGAAGCAGTGATCTTTATATTATATTCGCCGGTTGGTTTAAATGTAATAGTTTTTGTGATCGTAACAGATGAAAGCTGCTGAATAAGCTTTACGCTTTGTTCGCCGGTTTTTAAATCCAATGCAGACTTATCGGCAGTATATGGTGTTTTAAATGCTTCATCATTTAAAGCATTGTCACTAAAACGTATTTCTAATGGCTTTACCTCTTTTGGATTAAACAATTTAAGAGCAGAACCGTCTTCATTTTTATATTTTGACTCCAACAGTGTCATTTGGGATATGCGGCCCATATTGTCTATCGACAAAACAAATCTATCAGAAGTTACAGTTACCAAAGAGGCTGTATCTTCAACTATAGGTGCAGCTGTTGCAGCTACCGCTAAATTATTGCTTATTGATGGTGTTGCTTTGTTTTGAACAGTTGCATTTTGCTGAGCAGCGGGCTGGGAAGCAGTTTGCGGGTTTGGCATCAAATAACTAAAGCCAATAAAAACTAAAATAGAAAGAAATAATGCTAAAAGAAGTCGTTTACTAAGATCTTGTTGTTCCACGAGGTGTGCCTTTGTGTGAAAAATTATAATATCAAAGAGCTGCGTTTTAATGTATTGTCAAATGTCTTACTCAATACCTCAAAAGTCTCTTTGAGTAGTGCAGGTTTGGCCACCAATACATAGTCGCCCTTTTTAAAACGAGGCAAATTTGCTATAAATAAAGCCCTAAGCAACCTTTTGGCTTTATTTCTATGTACTGCATTGCCTACTTTTTTACCGGCCACAAACCCTATATTATACCCTGTAGATTCTTTATAAAAAAGTACAAAATAAGGAGTGTGCCAAACTTTTGTTGCCTTCGAATAGATATTATTGAACTCAGCCGTTGTACGGATGCGCTCAAAATGCTTTACGCGGCTAATCTTTTTCTACCCTTAGCTCTTCTAGCAGCAATTACTTTACGGCCGTTTTTTGTTTTCATTCTAGCTCTAAAACCATGAGTTCTTTTACGTGGTGTTTTGTGTGGTTGGTAAGTTCTTTTCATAAGAAATATCCTTGTTGATAATGATAATAACCCTACTAAAAGGGTTTAGTAAGCGCGATTGTACACTAATATGACTTTGAAAAGATTTAAAATATACCTTTTGATAATTGCTATTTTAAAACTATATGCTAGATTTGTTTCTTTATATATGCATAGTTTTTGCCTTTACATACATCAATAAGAAAACTATCTGCTCACGGCTATACTAATCTATATTATAAAATCCGTGTTATAATTCGCACCATGAATAAAATTACAGACATAAACAACTTACCTTCTCCTTGTTGGCTGCTTGAAGCTAAGCTTCTCAAAAAAAATATGGCTATTTTTGACTATATACAAAAAGAAAGCGGAGCGAAGATACTATTAGCGCTTAAAGGCTATGCCTTATGGAAAAGTTTTGATTTGATACGCCCCACTTTGCATGGATGCTGCGCTAGCGGGCTTCATGAAGCCAAACTTGCTCATGAAGAATTTGGCAAAGAGGTTCACACATACTCTCCTGCATTCAAAGAAAGCGATATAGAAGAGATCGCTAAAATATCACACCATATGGTATTTAATTCTCCTGCTCAATTACATCGTTTTGGCAAACAAGCACTAAACATTAATCCTTCATTATCTTTGGGCCTCAGGATAAATCCTGAATACTCACAATCACCAAAAGAGATGTATAATCCTTGTGGGCTCTACTCTAGGCTAGGTACTACTCTAACAAATTTTGATGAAAGCATAATGCAACTGTGCGAAGGGCTTCATTTTCATGCTTTGTGTGAACAAGACAGCGATGCTCTTGAAGGCGTACTGGCAAACTTTGAAGATAAATTTGGCTCATATATATCCAAGCTAAAATGGGTCAATTTTGGCGGAGGGCATCATATCACTAGAAAAGATTACAATGTTGAAAAACTGATATCGCTTATAAAAACGTTTAAATCCAAATATAACAATATAGAGATATATCTTGAGCCAGGAGAGGCTGTCGGCTGGGAGACGGGTGCGCTTCATACGACAGTACTTGATATAGTACATAACGGTATTGATATAGCCATACTGGATAGTTCGGCTGAAGCCCATATGCCTGATACCATACTTATGCCTTATCGAGCAGAAGTTAGAAATGCAGGGCAGCCTGGAGAAAAAGCATATACTTATCGTCTTGGCGGCAATACATGTTTGGCCGGTGACATTATGGGTGATTATAGCTTTGATAAACCGCTGCAAATTGGGGATAAAATGATTTTTGAAGATCAAATGCATTACACCATGGTAAAAGCAACTACATTTAACGGCATACCGCTTCCTAGTATCGCTATAGAATATGAAGACGGTACTATAGAAGTAGTACGAGAATTTGGATATGAAGAGTTTAAAGGCAGATTATCATAAAGGCATTTACCTTGATGCGTTATTGTCTTCTTTACCGAATAATTGTTTAAAATTTTTAAATTCTTTTTTATAAACAATATCTGCACTATTTGACTCTTGGCTAACAGTCATTACACCTTCTATATTTGAAGTGAATTCGTATTTTAGTTTTGCTTTTGATACATCATCGTTGGCGTATATCAAAGTAAGGCGTTTGCCGATCTTTTTGCCAACCTCTACACTATTATCGGCTCCAAACACCAAATGGTCAACTTGCAAACCAATATCCGATAAAATTGATTTTGCCATAATTCCACCCATCATCTTCATCATCTCTTCTTCGGTATACTTGCCTGATTCCATCTCTGAATCAAACATAATAAGAGCCAAGATCTGCTCTCTTGTTAGTTTTGGGGTAGAAGAGAAATTAACCAACGGATTTCCAGGGGTTCCTGCTATATTGACTCTAATTGTATGATTTGGTGCTCTATAGGTAGCTTGAAGATCCAATTGCGGCCTATTGGCATCTCCTATAAAATAGATATAACTTGTTTCCGTATTGAACCTTTTACCGCCAAAAATATAATATCCTCCTTTCGGTATGGTAACCAAACCAAAGACCATTAAAGGTTCACCTTGTAATTTTTCCAAACTCAAATCCAGTTTAGCATTAAAACTAGAATCACTTTGCTTATATCTTAATGGTGCTTTTGATATCACTTTAATCGAAAGAGATAAATTTTTTACAAATGACGATGAAGTTTTTTGTTTTAAGTCTTGAATAATAATAATATCATCATCACTCGGAAATGTTTTTTGGCCAAAATAGTACAATATATCCCCATCAAGGACGACAATATTGCCTTTGAGATTGATATTATCATTATCTACACTAGCTAATAGTGATGCGTCAAGTTTTACGGTTGCAGCTTCATGCGAAATAAGCAAATTATTTGCGATGATATTAAAATTCCCTTTTCTTGTAACGATATTGTATGTACCGTCTACTTTGGCTTGATCGTTTACCCATAGCGAACCTACCTTTAGTGTTTCTTTGTCTATATTAACAACTGATTGCTTAGTGCTAAAATATTTAATTTTATCATACACAAAATTATAATTGCTAATAGAAAGACCGGCTTCGGTAAAGCTAAGCTTGGCATTGAGCTTTTCTATCGGTTTTTGGTCTCTTGAAGCTTCTCCGAAATATATACTAGAAGAAATAAGTGAAATCTCGCCTTTTGTTAGATTATCTATAGAAGCATCAACGTCTAAATCTCCGCGCAATGGCAGAGGTGTGAAATTAACAAATTTATTCAAAGCAGCCAAAGCATTTTCAATGGATGATGTGTTTGATCTTATTTTCAATATGCCTGTTGTGCTTCCCGATATCGTACCTTGCAAACCTCCAATAGAGATAGTACCGTCTAATGTTTTTGTCGTATTTGCATATCTTAATCTAGTTGATAGTTCATTGGCACCAATATCTATATTTGTAGAATCTTTTTCTACTCCGATCTTGACTTTTGAGCCTGCAAGCGCATCCCACTTGATGGATGGATATAGCTTTCTAAGAGTTGAATTGGACGGCACATTTGCTAATACATCTATCGTCCATACGGTTTTATCATTTACTATTTTTCCTGCTGCATCTATTAAATCTGATTTTAGTTCGGCATCAAATGTAGTAAAAAACGGTGATTTAAAGCTAACCGGAGCTTTGATAGACGCAATACCTTTAGTGTTTTCAATAGTTTTTGGTAACTCAAGCCACTCTTTTATAAGCATTTGTTTTTTAGATTCCGCATTGAGCATGCCGCCCTTAAAACCATCTGATTTAAATGATCCTTTAAAATCCTTGGTATTTATAGCTGCATCGAAACTATTTTCATCTCCTTTGTATATTACTTTTGTGTCAGTCAAGACTTGGAGCAATTTTGGATGCAAATTTGTCATATTCTTGGCATTGGCGGTGCCTTGATAAGTTGTATTTTGATCTTTATCGACAAATACTTTACTAGTTAGCAAAATACGCGGTGCATAATGGCTCTTAGCAACAGCATTTGAAGTAATAGTGGTATTTTCTGTTTTTGAGCTATAAAAGACTTCGGAATTTAACGATATTACATCCAAATTATTGGTACTATTTATATCTTTGAATATTTTATTGCCTTTTGTGCGGGCTAGTACGGTAAGCCCGTGCTTTGAGACATTAAAATCATCTATAACTGCATAATTTACCTGTTTTGCATCAATTGGTATATGATATCTATCATAATACATTTGATTAACCGTAAGGTCTCCGCTTCCCTTGAAATTTATGCCGCCTATTGCTTGGGCTTTAAGATTTACTTTGCCGTAATTTAGATCTGTTTTAAATTCAATATCCCCTTTTTTAAAACTATTTTTATTTATATCAAAGAATATTTCATCTATCTTTGCTTCCATGCGATTAAATCTATAGTGCTTATAGGCATATGGGGTGGTAGTAACACTGCCTTTTTGTATTATCAGGCTAAAATC
Organism: Sulfurovum sp. UBA7648; assembly: GCA_002483605.1. Classification (GTDB taxonomy): domain Bacteria; phylum Campylobacterota; class Campylobacteria; order Campylobacterales; family Sulfurovaceae; genus BN30871. The sequence goes on along the minus strand of DLIG01000019.1, from coordinate 79,559 downwards.
GATCTTTTCTTTTGTTGTATTGTCATCGCTCTCAAATGACTCAATAAGTGCAGTAAGATTTGTTATATTAAGATCAGAAATAGATACAGAGTGCAAAACTATCTTTTTTTCCAGTAATGACAACGGACTCCATCTCACGTTTAAATTGGTTGCTAGGGGTTTATTGTCATATGTTATCTGCTTGATGTTTACTCCCTCTAGTAAATCTCCTGTAATGTTTTCATATACGATTTTGTGAGATTTTAGCCAATCTTGTGTCAATTTTTCTACAACAGCAGGAGTGTTGGCCAGTATAGTAAAAAGCACCATCAAGAAGACTGTAAGCACCATCCCAAAAAATAGTATTTTCTTCAAAACGATTGTCCCAATTGAAATTGAATGTTGTATTGCGATGTATCATGAACATTAGTACCTACATCTAATTTAAGCGGGCCAACCGGAGTTATATACCTGATCCCGATACCTGCCGAGGTAATAATATCACTGTAAAAATCGTAACTTTTTGCATTTATCATAGTATTGTCGGTAAATACGGCCCCATAAATATTTTCTCTGATAGGATAGTTTAGTTCAAACGTAAGATTTGCCATGCTCAATCCGCCTTCAACAGAATCTTCAATGGGAGAGTTTATGACTCCTATTTCATTATATCCATATGCTCTGTTGCTAAAAGAGCCTCCGCCAAAAAATAATTTTGATTCCGGCAAGAGATTTGATATCACCTCTATTGTACCTAGCTTGCCTATTGCGGCAAAAGTAATATTATTCCATGTATAAATGCCTCTAGCTTCAAAAAGCATTTTAACATAATCGCTGGCATCAGCACTGTAAGGCAAGCCATATTCCAAATAACCGGAGAGATAATATCCGTTTTTCGGATTTAATCTATCATCTCTAGCATCATAAGAAACTTGAAAATATGGATAATATAGCAAAAAATTTCCGTATATGATGCCTGGTTCCGGTGCATCCAAAACCGATATGTTTATATTTTCTGCGGATAATCCTGCTTTAAGAAAAAGTTTATCAAATTGATAAGCTGCAAATGCTTTTAAATACTCTTTTTCTTCTTTAAAGCCTTTATATTCTAAATTCGAATATCCTCCATTCAAGCCAAGGTCAAAATAATAATTTTTATAATTAAACAATGATGGCCTAAAAAAATCGATATCATACAGCTGCTCTTTGGTAGAATAATTACCTGTCAAAATAAGTCTTTGGGCATTGCCAAAAAAGTTTCTCTTAACTAGCTGCGCTCGAACCCTGGGGCCTGCATAACTATCATATCCTAAACCGCCGCTAAAATAGTATGGATTTTCTAGCAGCTTGAGAGTAATATCAACAGGAACGATATTGTATATTTTACGATCTGCATTGATAAGAATACTGTCAAATGCTTCTAGATCTTCTAGCCGCTGATAGGTAGCCTTGATCTTCTCCGTACTGAATTGCTCGCCTTTTAGTGCCTCCACCCGTGAAAGTACAATGGCATCGCTGATCTCGTTTGCTCCTTTGATAGTAGTATCACCGAATGTACAAATATCTCCTTTTTTGAGTTTGTATATCAAATCGGCTTTGTTTGTTTCAATATCAACATATGCCTTTGTATCCATATCATAACTGCAATAACCGTCTGATAATAATTTGGCAATAATTGCATTTTTGCTTTCAACAAATTGTTTTGGCTTAAATATATCTCTCTCTTTATACTTAATAAATGAAGTAATGTCATAATCACTTTCAATAAAAATAGAAGAGATCTTTACGGGTTGATTTTCATTGATCAGTATTCTAACGGAACTGTTATTTTCTCCTATGGTATATGTTGCATTATAATAACCTTCAGAATCAAAGAAACTTTTTAATGTTTGCGGCAATGATTTGATAAGCTCTGTATTAATACGCGGTGTACTGTCCCTCCAAAATCTAAGCCAATCTCTTGTTTTTACATCCAGTGCTTCTTCTATCTCATCTATTGAAATTTGAGTTGCACCCAAAATCTCTATAGTTTTTGTCTCTGTTTTTACATCTTCATCTGCTGCGCCAAGCAAAGATACAGCACAAAAAACAAAAACTATATTACGCATCATCTGTTATCCAACCAGCCATAATTATTTTTAATAAATATTGTAATCTGCCATTGTGAACTATTTGTGTTATGCACGAATTTGACCATTGCCGTAAATTTTATATTTGTAAGTTGTCAGCTCATTGATACCCATTGGACCTCTGGCATGAAGTTTGTTGGTTGATATGCCTACTTCTGCTCCAAAACCAAATACACCTCCATCTGTAAAACGGGTACTTGCATTTACATATACACAAGCAGCATCAACTTGGTCTAGAAAATATTCTGCGACTGTGTAATTTTCAGTTATTATAGCTTCAGAATGTTCTGATCCAAAACGTCTTATATGCGCTATTGCCTCATCGACACCGTTCACCATCTTGATATTCAATATATTTGCTGCATATTCAGTATCAAAATCTATTTCAGTAGCCAGCTCCATATCTACTATTTCTTGAACTTCCGGATCTCCTTTGAGCTGTGTGCCTTGATTCACAAAAGCATCATAAAGATCCAGCAGTATATCTTTTGCAATATTTTTATCTAATATCAGTGTCTCCATTGCATTGCAAACCCCGGGTCTTTGGCACTTGGCATTTATGGCTATTGAAATAGCTTTTTGCTTATCGGCATCACTATGAATATATACATGGCACAATCCCTTGTCATGTTTGACTACCGGCACGGATGAATTTTGGGAAATAAAACGGATAAGCGCCTCCCCTCCCCTCGGTACTACCAGATCCACATACCTATCCATCTTGATAAGTTTTGCTACGCCTTCTCTAGAGCTATCCGGAAGCAAGGATATGATCGCTTTTGGCAAATTATTTTTTTCTAAAACCTCTTGAAGTATACTTGCTATGATGCGATTTGAATATTCTGCTTCCTTTCCGCCTTTGAGTATGGCGACATTCCCGCTCTTAAAACACAGTGCTCCGACATCAGATGTTACATTTGGACGAGATTCATAAATAACGGCTACCACCCCTATAGGAACTGCCACTTTTTCTATACGCAAATTATCGTCATTTACCCAGCCTTCCAAGACTCTGCCGACAGGCTCTTTAAGGGCAGCGATTTCACGCAATGAGGCTGCCATATCTTTGATGCGTTTTTCATTCAAAAGCAACCTGTCTAGCATCGCACTTTCAAGGCCGTTTTTTTTACCCAGATCCATATCTTTGCTGTTTTCTTCGATTATGCGTGATTTTTGATTCTCTAACGCATCTGCCATTTGCAACAATATATGATTTTTTTCCTTGCTTGAGAGTGTTGCTATAATAGGCGCTGAATTTTTTGATTGTTGTAAATATGACTCCATGGCCATTGTCCTTGGTTATAAAATATGATTTTTATATATTATGACATATAGCTATGAAGTATTAGCTTATCTTTTATAAAATTATCACACGATCCAAGATGCCGCAAAACCTATAAGTCCGCCAAAGACTCCTCCCCATACCACTAGCCATCCTAGATGTTCATCGATCAGTGTTCTAACAAGCTCTTTGATCATTTGAGGCGTCAGTTCATCCAATCTTTTTGTTACTATATTGTCTATAGAGCATATAAGGTCATCTTGAAGCGAACTTTGTTGCAAATGCTCTTGTATATTTTCATGAAATGTTTGCGATCTCACAAAAGATATCAATGCAGCTTTTAACTTTACTTCAAATGGCTCCTTGTATGAATCCATCAGACTTTCACCTCCGAACATAGAGAGCATTCCTCCTATTTTTGACTCCATTACCGTTGATTTTATCGCTTCAAATGCCGGAGAGACATCAGCTCTTTCTACTATAGGAGACAGATCTATTTTCATCTCTTCGTTCATTAAAAAGTTTTGTATATTTTGTTGGCTAAAAAACTGCTCCATGACCATCTTGCGGATCGAGCTTTTGAAGGCTTCAAAATTTTCTTCTATCACCCCTGAGCCGTACAAAAACGGTACCCTTTCAAACAGCATATAGATCGCCAGCCAATTAGTAAGTGCTCCTGAAAGAGCATATAAACCGGTATTTAATGTATGTTTATATAAAAACGGGGGCATGATAAAAGATATGGCTATAAATAAAATTGCTACGATATTCGTCATAAGAGATTTAGATATTTGCATTTGTATCCTAAACTATCAATTTATACTGTAATATTATCATAATGGCGCTATAAAAGTGGTTTTAAATGATGTTTAGCTATAATAAAAACCATTTTATTATGTGACAAACACAAGGAAAACAATGCGATTTGAAACAGTCATCGGACTTGAAGTACATGTACAACTAAATACAAAATCTAAGATCTTTTGCTCCTGCCCTACTAGTTTTGCAGAACACCAAAACACCAATACTTGCCCGGTATGTCTAGCTTTGCCTGGCGCATTGCCGGTGCTCAATCTTGAAGCGGTCAGAAAAGCTATGCTGTTTGGAAATGCAGTCAATGCCACGGTCAATCAAAAATCTATATTTAATCGAAAAAGTTATTTTTATCCTGACAGCCCTATGGCCTATCAAATTTCTCAATTTGATATTCCGATCGTTGAAGATGGTGAACTTTTTATTGACCTTGAAGATGGCTCAACTAAAAGAATAGGCATCACAAGAGCACACTTGGAAGCGGATGCCGGTAAAAATATCCACGATGGGCCTATTTCAAAAGTTGACCTAAACCGTGCAGGAACCCCATTGCTTGAAATCGTAAGTGAACCTGAAATGAGAAGCAGTGAAGAAGCGGTAGCATATCTTCGAAAACTTCATTCAATAGTCAGATATCTTGATATCAGTGATGCTAATATGCAAGAGGGGTCATTTCGCTGTGATGTAAACGTATCTGTACGTCCCGAAGGCCAAGAAGAGTTTGGTACTAGAGTAGAGATAAAAAATATCAACTCTTTTCGCTTCGTAGCAGCAGCAATAGCATATGAAGTTGCAAGACAAACGGAAGCCTATGAAGACGGTATATATGAAAGTGAAGTTTATCAAGAAACTAGACTTTGGGATGTAGCTAAAAATGTTACAAAAAGCATGAGAGGAAAAGAAGACAGCGCTGATTATCGCTACTTCCCGGATCCCGATCTGCGTCCTGTACTTGTAAGCGAAGAGATGATGGAAGAAGCCAAACACATACCTGAACTTCCGGATGCCAAAGTAGCAAGATACACGCAACAACTCGGCATTAAAAAAGATGACGCATTGGTCATTACGGCATTAAAAGAGATGGCATACTACTTTGAAGAGATGCTAAAAAGCAACATCAATCCAAAAAATGCCGTTACATGGCTTACTTCCGAACTGCTCGGCAGACTGAATAAAGCCGGGCTTGACATCATATCATCTCCTGTTGATGCTGCCACTCTTGCAAATTTGATAAGCAAAATAGAAAGTGACGCTGTTTCCGGCAAAGGTGCCAAAGATGTACTTGATTATATGATGGAAAATAGCGATAGAGATGTTGATGTAATTATAGACAAACTTGGCCTTGCACAAGTAAGCGACGATGGAGCCATATTGGCTATTATCGAAGCAGTGCTTAATGACAATCAAGATAAAGTAGCCGAATACAAAAGCGGAAAAGATAAATTATTTGGATTTTTTGTAGGAGAAACGATGAAACGAAGCAAAGGCTCGGCAAATCCGGCCAAAGTCAATGCTTTGCTCAAAGAAAAACTAGCTTAAAGGCATAATATGTTTTCTAAGTATATAGTCAAATTTGCTTTTGGGCTCTACAATTCCAAAAGATACACGAGCACTAAAAAGTTTTTTTATGACTTACTTGAAAACGAAAACTATCATTATAAAAAAATTGTCGATATATTTTTAATTATATTGATCCTCTCTTCAGTTATAGAATTGATATATAGTATTAAACATGGTGTGCACGGATGGCTATATATTTTTGATCTATATATAGTATCTATTGTCTTTGGGATAGAATATATGCTCAGGCTATGGGTGCATAGCGATATGCATAAAATAATTATCAAAGAGTATGAAAGATCACAATTTCTAAAAATACAATTTAAATTTTATGCAGCTTTTATACAGATATTGACAGAGAAGTGGAACTATATCAAATCTCCTGCTGCAATTATAGATCTCATTGCAATCTCTCCTACATATAGAGAATTGAGAATCTTGCGTATATTCAAACTGCTCAGATACACAACAAGTATCGGCCAATTTATTAATGTTCTCAAAACTAAACGATTTGAGCTTATGACCCTGCTTATACTTTTAATATTTCTCATTGGAACTACCGGGGTTGCAATGTATGCACTAGAGGGAAATATCAATAAAAATATTAATTCCATTTTTGATGCCGTATACTGGGCATTGATAACCACTGCTACAGTAGGATATGGAGATATAGCTCCTGTCACAACAATGGGTAGAATAATCTCCATGATCGCGATAATCACAGGCTTAGTACTCATGGCATTTGCCACTTCGGTTATCGTATCAGCGTTTCTAGAAAAGCTAAACGAGATAAAAGACAATAGGCTCATAGATTCTATCAACAAAGAGGATAGATTTGTCATCATTTGCGGATATGGGCAAATGGCAAAAATGCTTTTAAGGCAAAATAACTTTGACAACAAATACGTCATTATAGAAAAAGATCCCAATATTGCAAGTCAAATTGCAAAAGATGGATTTAATGTTATAACCGATGATGTTAGCAGACATGACGTCATAACAAAATTCAATATCCAATATGCTAATGTATCGATATTATGCATAGGAAATGATGATGTTGAAAATATATATATAACTCTAACCGCAAAAAGCTTATCTAAAGACATAAGAGTCATTGCAAGAGCTAGTGATATCTCTATGAAAAAGAAGTTTGTCCTAGCGGGGGCTGACCACGTCATTGTTCCAAACCAAATGGCAAATATCATGCTATTGACCTCCATAAAACAACCCGTTGTTTACAACGTAATGCATGCCTTACTAGCTGGAAAACATGCTGCTTACTTGGATGAGATCAAGGTCTTAGCTTATGATGGATTGATAGGCAAAAGCATTCAAGAGATAGAATTTAAAACTAAAAAATTACTGCTTATAGGCATACAAAAAGAAGATCATAATGACTTTATATTCAATCCGCCGGCTTCAACCATCTTGGAGCAAAACGATATTTTACTCATTATGGGTCCAAAAATAAGTGTAGAACATTTTATCAATTCGTTTCAACGGAGCTTAAAGTGAAAAATAAAAAACACGCTTGGATATTTGGCTACAGCAAACAATCCAGATCCATTGCAGCATCTTTACTGGCTGAAAATTTTAGCATTACGATCATAGAAAATGATGATAAAAATTTTCAGGATGCTTTGTCTGATGGGTATGTGAACAGCGTACTGATTGATATAACAGCAGATACTGAACTGGAAAAACTTGATATTAAACAAAGCGATTGGATATTATGCTTGATGGAAGATGAATATTTAAATGTATTTTTGACGCTATCACTGCGTGCATCTTGTACTTGTAACCAAATTATCGCAATATCACATTCAATATATTCCACTCAAAAACTTATAATGGCAGGCGCAAACCAAGTAATAGATGTTTACCAAGTAAGTGCCAATCGAATTCATAATATATTTGAAAAACCGATTACCACAAAACTGATGGATAATTTTATCTCGCCAAGCCATGAAATTTCATTTGAAGAGTTTACAATTCCGAAAAACTCATTTCTTGACGGTGCCATAATCGATGAAGTTGATTTTGACAAATTTGGTATAATTTTTACCGGAATTGTCGATAAAGAACTCGGCGATGAATTGATATTCGCTGCATCAAACATCAATCATAAGATTGATAATGGCGACATAATCATATGTATAGGCAAGAACGAAGATTTGGTAAAGTTTGGTAAATATTTATATAAGGATATTGCATGAAAATAGCTGTTATAGGTGCAGGCAAATGGGGAACAGCACTATACCATGCCTTTAGCCGGCACAACGAGGTTGTTATCACGTCTCGAACACCAAGAGATATGCCAAATTTTGTTGATCTAGATAAAGCACTAAAATTTCCATATTTAATAATGGCTATACCGGCCCAATCTGTAAGAGGATGGATGGAGCAAAATTTTAAAGATCATGGTCAATCTATGCTAATAGCAGCCAAAGGCATAGAAGTAGCCAGCGGAGCATTTTTAAACGATGTTTATGAATCTTTTATTCCAAAAGATAGATTGGCATTTTTATCTGGCCCCTCGTTTGCTGCAGAAGTATTGCAGTCTCTTCCGACAGCACTGGTCGTAAGTTCCACAAACCAAAAATTGGCTAAAAAATTTGTCGATGCTATGCCAAGTTTTATAAAAGGATATGTCAGCAATGACGTAGCTGGCGAAGAGATAGCCGGAGCTTACAAAAACGTTATTGCCATCGCCGGCGGAGTTTGTGACGGCTTAAAGCTCGGCAATAATGCCAGAGCTGCATTGCTGGCACGTGGCCTTGTGGAGATGAGTCGCTTTGGTGAAGCGTTTGGCGCAAAAAAAGATACATTTTTATCATTAGGAGGGGCTGGAGATCTCTTCTTGACTGCAAGCTCAACACTCTCACGCAACTACCGTGTAGGCATAGGATTAGCTGAAGGAAGATCACTAAATGACATACTAAATGAGCTCGGGGAAGTAGCCGAAGGCGTGCCCACTGCGAGTGCATTGCATTATATTGCCAAAGAAAAAGATATCTATCTGCCTATAGCCAAAGAGGTTTACCTGATGCTTCAAGAGGGCAAAGATCCGCTTAAGAGCGTGCAAGATCTATTGAGCTAGAACGATCTATCTATGCTTGATGAGCAAATATATTTTTAGACCTGCCGTGCTTGCCAATATCAAAATGCCAAGCAATATAAAAAAATATTGCAGTCCAAAATATTCGACGAATGGATGAAACAATAAAGGTGATACAAATTGTCCCGCGAACAAAGCACCGGTCAGATAACCAGATGCCTTGATCCTCTTTGTATGATGTGAAACATGCAGCATCCAAGCCGTTGTTGTTGTCATAAGCAATCCGCCCCCAAACCCCATAATCGGAGAGGTGATAAAAAAAAGATATATATTGGATATATTTCCGATAGCCATAAAACCAAACGCCAAAATAACGAGACCCAAAAGATATATTCCACCAAAATCAATATGTTTTTTAAGCCTCGAGAAACTTAAAGCTCCTATTGCATTTGAAGCCATAGCTGAAGATATAATGAGTCCTGTCAATGTTCCGCTTGCACCAAAATGATTGATCATCAAAAATGGCATTTGAGTAGGCAAAACATAAAAAATAACCATAAGCAAAAATGCCAAGATATATATTGATGCCAAATTACCGGTTATTTCAACTTCTCGTTCATCTATGTGCAGTTTTTTTGGTTCGTCCAAAAATAATAGGGCCATTGGCAACACAACCAATCCTATGAGATATATTCCAAATGGATATCGCCATCCAAAATCACTAAGCACACCGCCGCCGGTAATAAAAAATATACCGCCTATAGAAATAAATGCGCTTTGAATGCCCATAAATTTATGTCTGGATTCATCGGAAAAATAATGTCCAATAAGGGTTGTTCCGACTATCATTATAATTGCAATTGATATGCCAAGCAGCATCCTAGAAAATAAAAGAGCATATACGCTTTGCAGATACAAACCTGCACTACCTGCAATAGCAAATAAGATTAAAGCAAATATCACATTTTTTGTAACGGATGTATGGTGTATAAAATGGCCCAAAAATGGGGCAAGCACTGCAATTGCAAGCGAAGGTATCGTTATCATGAGCCTCGAGAGCAATTCAATATTATTTACTTGCTTAAAATGCTCACCCAAATGCGGCAAAGAAGTAACAATGGCAGCATTTGACATGACTCCGAGCATAGCCAGCAAAAGCAATGTTATTTTGATATTTTTATCTGGGTTTTTCATTTTCTCAATATCATTATATTTTGTGTCATTATACTATTTTTATAATGCTATTGGTTATATTATTGCAAGCTTCGCAATATTTATGCAAAATAGCGAATCGACGCAAATCCGGCAGCTCCCTGCTCTATAACAGCATCTATCTCTTTTTGGGACGTTATGCCGCCTAATGCAATAACGGGTATTTTCAAATTATCACATACTTCTTTTAACATATCAAGGCCGATTGGTTCACCTTTGTTGGGGCTGCTGAATACAGGACTGATCGTGACCATATCAGCTCCGAGATCTTGAGCCAATTTGGCTTCTTGCAACGAATGAGTGCTTACTATGGCGAATAGTTTATTCTCTTTTGCTGCCGGAATAAGAGCAAATTGGTCACTTCTCAAATGTACACCATCTGCTTTTCGTGCAATAGCCAACCCAACATCGCCATGGAGCAATATCTTATCGAATGAATATTTACGAGCTTTGGCTAAAAAAAGCTTGGCATTGGCAGAATAATTTGGATTTGATTTATCACGATAAAGTATCATAGAAGCTTTTGAGGAAAATCTCTTTAGAGACTCCTCAAGATTATTAAAATCTAATGTGAAGGGATCACTTATGGCATAAGCAATCATTTAATTATTGCTTAGTGATGACCGTCTTCACTTACCACTACTGCACCGGCAAGATAAACATAAGTCAATATCATAAAGATAAAAGTTTGAAGTATTGCCGAGAAAGTAAGCAATACATATGCAGGCAACGGCATCAACCAAGGAGCAAGCATCAATAGAACCCACAAGAACAGATCATCACCTTTGATGTTACCAAAAAGACGGAAAGACAAAGAGATGATACGAGATATGTGCGATACGATCTCGATAGGGAACATCAAAGGAGCAAGCAATTTCACAGGTCCTGCAAAGTGAGCAAAATATTTTATAAATCCTTGTTCTCTTATACCTTCAAAGTTATAATATACAAATACGATAAGCGCTAATACCAAAGTAACATTGATATTAGAAGTTGGAGATTCAAATCCAGGAATGATACCCACTACATTGGAAAAAAATACAAAAAGTCCAATAGTTGCAACCAATGGAAGATATTTTCTCGCCAAATCCTCGCCTATTACATCTTTGCCCATAGCAATTACACCGCCAAGATATGCTTCCATAATATTTTGTGAACCTGTTGGAACAAGCTGCATACTCTTTGTTGCAAAGAATGATACCAAAAGCACAAGTGCCAAAACTAAAAAAATATGAGTTATGATCATGGCATCACCATGACCTACTACTGCACCAAAATAGGTAAATACACCTTCCATATGCCGACCTTCAAAAAAATTTGTAATTATTTTACAAAAAAGGTGCTAAATGGCTCTTTAAAATGTGTTAATTTATGGTTATTTTTTCCAAAATTTGTGATATTTGACTCTCTTGTCCTAGGCGGTAAATAGCAAAATCGTATTTGATAGGATCATTAGCATCAAATTTTTTTAATTGATTTGTTAGTTCGATCACAGCTTTCATATCATATGTTTTTCTATTTAAAAGCCCTAATTTTTGTGATAGATGAAATGTATGTGTGTCAAGAGGCATAAGCAAATGTGCTTTGTCTATTTTGCTCCATAGTCCCATATCAAGATTATCCTTGCGTGACATCCAACGAAAATACATCATATATCTTTTGTATGGGCTGAATATTTTGGGAGTAGGAATTTGTCCTATCAAAAAATCATATCCTTGTGTATTTTGCAATGTATACACTGAACGAATTGAGCAAATGAGATTTTTCAACCCCTCAATAATATCTGCATCTTTTTTATATCCTTCAAAAACTATATTTTCTATGCTGTCAATCTGTTTTAACCTTTTAAGCGCAATAAAAAGAGCTATCACATCATCTGGTTTTTGGAAACGATAATAATGATTTTTTAGATTAGACGATATCTCATCTTCAGAACATTCAAGAAGCGAAAAATCCAAAGAATTTAGAAATTTTACGATCAGCTTGGCATTACCGTATGCAAATAAGGCACATATCAAGGCTATGCTTTCATCTTGATATCTTGAAGCAACCATTAATGGATCGGGCTTATCTTCGCACAATTCGCAATCACTGTTTCTGATGTCAATTTCTCTGTCTAAAATTATTTTCAATCTATCTAAATGCATATTTGCCGCTTTAGTTTTGTTTGCATTTTTCACAACGGCCATGAATAACTATATTATCTATCTCATGTCCTATCAACGAAGTGTCCAGAACTATATCCAAACACTCTATATTTCCGCATACGGTACAAACAAAATGGCTATGCAATGCACTTTGGAGTTCATAATATCTTTTTTTAGCATTTGATTCAAAACTATTCACTATGCCTTTCTCTTCAAAAGTTGACATATTACGATAAAATGTAGCTTTATCCATAGAGATATTATCTCTGATATCCTCATAACATACGGGCTTTTGTGAATTGCTAAATATGTCAAGCAACTCTTTTCTAGCAGTTGTAAATTTGAGGTGCTTATCGTGGAGCAGATTTTCTATATTCATTATAAGATTATAGCTCAAAAAAAATATAAAATGACATTAGTATATTAATTTGCTCATACATCTAAACCGGCTTTAAAATTTAATAGTATTTCCTTTAGTTGTTCCACTGAATTAACTGCACTACTATCATGTCTGCTAAAGCCCCAGGAGACCATGATATAGTCCATTCCGGCTCTCTTGGCTGCCATTTGGTCTCTCTCTCCATCTCCTACAAACAAGGCATGTTCGGTTTCTAAAGAGAAAAGCTCTGTTATTCTCTCTAGCATTTGTGGGGAAGGCTTGCCCTCTTTTACATCATCAAAACAAACCACTGCATCAAAACAATCATGGATATCAAGATGCACCAAAGACTCTATGGCTGAGTTGCGATATGCATTTGTAGCGACTGCAAGTTTGAGATCATTTTCCTTAAGTAATTGCAACAACTCTTTGATACCATCATATAACACAAGTTCTTTATGGTGATTGGCACTATAGTAGTTAGAAAACCACTTTTGATGTTCTGGCAAAAAATATTTACTTTTATAAAAATATTGTGCCGAATTTAGAGTGTGATCGTTTATCTTGGATAAAATATCCGCATGCTTCAGTGGAGGAAGATGCAGCTGTTCTCTAACGTGATTGATCGCGCCGGACAAAGCAAGAGAGCTATCTACTAGCGTGCCGTCCATATCAAAAATAATTGCTTTTTTCAGCACGTAACCTTGCCTATTATATCGCCAAAGGCTATTTTTTGTCCTGCTTGAAGATTACCGGCAAAATAGACAGTCTCTGCCTCGCTAAATATGACTATAGTAGAGCCCATCTCAAACCAGCCAAGCAGATCGCCCTTTTTCATGCTAATGTTATCATATGCATAGTGATTTATCTCTCGCGAATCAATGTTTGTCTGTACCCTTTCATCAAAGCTCAAAGTCATACTGCCCACATTAAGAGCACCGACTAAGATCATAAACATTTTTTTACCGTCACATATTTCACATTCAAGTATAATCCTTTCATTTTCTATAAAAAGATTCTGTTTTATCTTGAGAAAAGGTATATTTACAGGATATAAAGCTCCAGGGATATGTGTAGCACTTTTGATTCGCATATCAAGCGGTATGTGATAACGGTGATAATCTTTTGGAGATAGATAGAAATTGGCATAACATCCATCTTTCAATACAGCAATATCGTCCTTATAATGCTCTCCTAGTAGTCTCTCTATAGAATAACTCATACCTTTGATCTGATAAGCTTTTTCATCTGTGATCTTGCCAAAATCAGTGATAAAAGAATCAGCCGGAGATATGACTTCCGAGCTATCGGCTGAAATATTCATTGGCACCTTGAGAGCTCTTGTAAAAAGCTTATTTAGGCTCAAATAAGAGCTAGGCTCATCAAATCGGCTCATATCGAGCCCCATTAGATAAACATATGATTTGTTGATAAGCGACTGCACTGCAGGTGAAAATTCGGTTGTGGCAAATTTGCCGAAAAGTTGTGAAATTAATGAAGTGAAAGGTCTATTACTCATCTATGCCCTTGTTGTAAAATTCTAATGCTTCTTTCATGAGAGCAATATGGTAGTTTTCTTGATAATTTATAAAATCAAAAAATTTAGCAAGCTCTTTGCTTTCAGATGATACTGCATCAGACAATCGTTTGCATTCTTCTTTGGCTAAAAGCTCTTCATTAATGCCATTTTCTAAAAACTCCACTATATCTTCAACCACATAAAGTTCTTTTGCGATAGTACGAGGCACGCCAAGTATGCCCATATCTGCCATCATTTGTCCAAAACGCTTCAAGTGAAAAAAACTTTCATCTATAAGTATCTGAAAAATTCGTACAAGTTCAATATCCTTGCTATGAGCTTTTAGATAATTATATATCATGATTAGCTCATATTCTTTATAACTCTCCTCAAATAAAAACAGTGTCAATGCATCTGTTGCTTCTTGGGTCAGCTCGATCCCGTTTATGGTACACTGCATATCAAAAGCACTAACCGGTTCTGAAGGAATATTTTTAAGTGTATATACAAAATATTCTATATCCTGCGATATACGAAACGATAATGGCTCATCATCACAAACAACCAACTGCAGCTCAACGCGATTTAGCCTAGTGATAATATCATGCAAGATTGCATCAAGACTATCTACTTTCAACGGTATCATGTTTCGTTCGTAATCATATGAAACACCGTTTTTGATGCAATAATTCTCTATCCATGTAAAATGACGAAACATAATATTTGAAAAATCAAACAAAGTTTGTTTCGTGATTGTATCATTACTCATAAAAGCACTCATCAACGTCTCTAGCCAAACTTCATGAACCTGAACCAATAGCCTATTCATTTATATCTACTCCTTGTGGTGTACAATTTTGGGAAATTTTATAAGTGATCATAGGAAAATCACTATCTTTTTGTCTCTCTTTGTATGTATCAATAGCAGCTTGCAAAGCAAGAGCTACCATCTCCGAACATGCAGCCTCTTCGGGCGGAATTCTATCGAGCATGCCCAATGTTGTGCTTACCAAAGCCTCTGCCTTGTCAAAATCAAGCCCTCTTGCTTCATTTGTGATGATCGAGCCGGCCAATACGGTGGTCATGCATCCGATAGCTTGAAAACGAATATCTTCTATAACATAAATATTACCGCCATTTGATACGCTCAAAAAAACAATAACCTTTTCACTGTTATGTGGATTTTTGCCTATACCTTCAGCATTGCTATGCTCCAAAACCCCATAATTTTTTGGATTCATCATATGTTCCAACAAAACCGCGTCCATATCTCATATCCCCCAATACTTAATTGACGATTATATCTTATTTTCTTTACAACATATATAAAAAAGCTTATACAATTTTTGTTTTAGAAAATTTTTATACTATTGAAGCAACACAAAAGTGTATATATTTTTGCAATTAAATGTAAACTTCATCTTTAAAAGCATGCTATATATGACTTTTGTGAGCCTTATTGGCTATAATGTTATTTTTGAGGTAAAGCATGGCAAAATATATACTATTTGATACAGAAACCACAGGCAACAGCATAGATGACCGCATTATACAAATAGGCGGTATGATAATACATGACAAAGACAATATAGAAGTATTTGATGAATTGTGCAGCACAACTATACCTATCAGTATAGAAGCAATGGCAGTACATCACATCACACCTGAACAACTAAATGGCAAGCCGCCATTTATCCAAAGCAGCTTTTTAGCAGAACTTGAAAAATACAATGATCCGAGCAATTTTCTTATAGCCCATAACATAAATTTTGACCTTGATATGTTAAAAAAAGAGGGGTTTGAAAACAATTATACCCTCATCGATACCCTCAGATGCGCAAAACATCTGCTAAGCGACCAAAATTCTCATGCCCTGCAATATCTTAGATACTCTCTTGGATTGTATAAAAATGAAATAGATGAAGCAACCAAGCTGGGCGTAACTATAAAAGCTCATGATGCCATAGGCGATGTACTTGTGATGAAACTTCTTTTATCAAAACTTGTAGAACGAACCAAAGAACAGTTTGGAGCAGCGGATATTATGTCAACCCTTGCTAAGCTCACAATTACCCCTGTTTTGATTAGTATTTTTAAATTCGGAAAATATAAAGACAGATACATAGAAGATATTGCCAAAGAAGATTTTGGCTATCTTGAGTGGATGAGGAAAAATCTAGAACTGGATGAAGATATGAGATATACGCTGGATTATTATATCAGCTAATTTCATTTCCCATAAGATTAAGATTGCAATTACAGCTTTGTATGATTTTTTAAAATTTTATGTTTCTTAATATTTATCAACGAATAGGTGTAAGCCCGAGTATATTTTGTGCTTTTTGATATAAACTATCAATAAAATCAGGCTTTAAAATTACAATAAATTGCTGGTTGTTTTTTTCATCAAGCTGCACAACATACGAAATAGTTACTGCCATTTCTTTTTTGTTTTTTGAAAATGGCCCATCATTAATATCAAAAATAGCCTCAGCCTCACAAGATCTTCTTCTTATCGATTCATCATAACCAGTAGTGCGAGGCATATCTATTCGTTTAATGAATCCAGGCAGAACCGAGGATACTATTAGTTTGCTCATCCAATCAGTGCCATCAATAACATCTTTTCGCATATCTCCATAAAGAGGGTTTATTATAGATGTTACTGATTCATCTGAACACTCCGGAACAGGATAAATAAATTCATTGTAGTTTTTTTGAATAGAATTGCTAATTGAAGAAAACGACAGAAAGAATAAAATTACCAATACTCCAAATATTATTTTTTGCATTTAATATACCCTTGTTAGTTAGATATTAAAATTGATAAATTAAAATGTAGACAATTTTATGTCTGCTTTTAAAGTTATAAACAAGTACAATGAACAAAAATAAACATTTGGAAACCTTATGAATATAAACAGTGAAAACAACACAAC
>DLIG01000019.1:0-62405 GCA_002483605.1 Sulfurovum sp. UBA7648 | reverse complement strand
ACAACACAAAAGCGGCAAGACTCGATCTTATATATAAAAAAATATCCAAAGGTTCCTACACGATCAGTGATCTAGCAAAAGAGTTTGATGTGAGCACAAAAACTATTCAAAGAGATTTGATTTCACTCAAAGAACTTGGTGTTGTGAAGAGTGGAAGAACCCTAATGATTGACACAAGCCGTATAAAAGATAATCTTAAAAATGAAGAAAGGTTAATACTTGGAATACTCGATGAAATGGCGAAGAGTGCTGGAAGGACTTTTTACTTCAAGGCTCATTCGCTTTTAAAACAAATATCACAGCAATTGGAACACCCTGTATTTACTAGTATTAGCAGCGAAACTTTAAATGAAAATGACATAATTATTTTTAATGCTTTAGAAGATGCTATAAAAAGAAAAAGAGAAATAAATGTTAATTATAATAACTATGAATTTACTCTCAAGCCTCTTAAATTAGCTTTTTTTGATGGTTTTTGGTATTTATTGGCATTTGATACGAAAGCCGACAATGTTTTTAAAAAATTTCATCTAAAATCACTTTGTGATATAAAAGTGCTCGAATCTACATTCATGACAACAAATATAATCGATGAAAGGCTAAAGTTCGCAAATTCTGTTTGGTTCCAACTTGAAGAACCATATAGTGTCAGACTTCTTGTGTCAAATGAAATTATAAAGTATTTTAAAAGAAAACCGCTTCCAAGGCAGACGATTTTGGGTGAAGATGCTGATGGCTCACTTGAAATAGAAGTCGAAATAACACACAAGATGGAAATTGTGCCGCTTATATTTTGGTTTATTCCATATATAAAAGTTTTAGAGCCGCAATGGTTGGCAGAAGATATAAAAGAGAAAATTAACGATTATAAAAAAGAGATAGAGTAAGTTTTTGGACACTTTTATGTCTGCTTCTTTTGTTATAAATTTACAAAAGGAGTCTCTGATGAAGAATTTATTTGTATATGGAACATTAAAAGCCGGCTTTAGTAATCACTATTTAATTGCAGATTGTAATTTTTTAGGAAAAGTAAAAACATCCAAAAAATACCCTATGGTTGCACCTCATTATGCTTTTCCATATCTGATAGAAAAAGAAGGAATAGGATATCATATAGAAGGAGAGCTTTTTAGTGTTGATGATAATAAATTACGACTACTTGATGAGCTTGAAGGTGTGCCTGAGCATTATTATCGCAAGTCGATAGAGGTCATTGATGTACATGAAAATGTTGTTAGTGCCGAGTGCTATTTTGTGACGAATTTTAAAAATTTTATAGATAATGAATATTTGAAGAACTTTGAAAATCCTTTTAATGAGGATGGGGCATAATGATAAAAAAAGAGATAATGATGGTAGAAAACGATAAAATTACAGAAATTAAAATAGAATGGCAAGGTCCGTTTACGCTCGAAAAATTAAAAGATTTTGACAAAGATAAAAAACTTAAAAATACTAATTATGGTATGTATCAAATATATGGAACACATACAGTTTATGGCTCGCATGTTTTATTGTATATTGGCAAAGTAGTTAGACAAACTTTTGCAGAGAGAATTTTACAGGAAGATAATTGGTTTCCAAATACTGATAAAGAACAAATACAAATATATATTGGTAGATTATTTGACGAAAAATATCCAGGCGATGATGAGTGGAATGAACTAATCTCAAAAGCAGAGCAACTACTCATTTTTAGTCACTGGCCAGCTGGAAACTCATCAAATATAAATTCAATAACAAGCAAAAAAGACAAAATTAAGAAATTTAAAAATATTAGAATATACAACTTTGATCAACACAGAAATCTTATGCCAGAAGTATCAGGGAGATTATATGTTGAAGAATTTGATTTCGATGAAAAATATATCTTTGGTTCAAATACAAAATAGAACATTGTTTATCCGTTTTCATTCTTAAAATCTGTTATAATTTTAATACAAGGAAAAGACATGCATAAATATGATATACGTGATGTTTGGATGGCATTAAAATTATCAAGTAAAAATTTTTTAATTTTATTGATTTTAATTTGGATAATAAGTCCTTTTATTTTAACTTTCTTTAATATAACAAAAGAAACTGGTAGCTTAATGCCCAAGATAAATATTTATTTAACTTTTGCTGCTTTGATTCAAAGCTTTTTTATATACTTTGCTAATGTAAAGTATATAATAGATACAAAAAAAGGATTCATTACAATTCCAAAAAGTGATATTGAAAACAGTATTTTGGAAATAATTTTATTATTTCGATATTGGAATTTAATGCGTAGAATAACGATTGAATGCAATGAAATAGAAAATATATTTATTGACACAAAAAGGTGGTCAACAAAGAATAAAATTTATACAGGAACTACTAACGCGGGAAAATCAAAATATCGCACAGAAACTAAAAATCATATTAGATACACAATAAATATCACTGGTATATTTGGATCAGCAAATCTATCTTTTTTAGATAGACAAAAAAGAGATGAAGTTAGAAATGCTATCCAACAATGTGTGCATTATCATACAGGCAAAAATATAGATAAAAAAATTGCAGAATTTAACTAGGAAATTATAAATGAGCGAATTCAATAACTTAAATATTATAATCATAATAGCTCTTTCATATACTGTTTGGATAGTTTTTTTATTTGTAATGATGTATAAATTTGGACTAATAGGTTTAATATTTGGAATAATACTGCCTCCCATTTTTGGATTTTTAAATTTTCCAGTTCAAACTGCCACAACACTTGTATCTTTTACTTATTTGGCAATAATAATATATGTAATGTTACGGCTTTATATTTTATATTTTAATAAAAATTATCCTCCTCAAATTAAAAATATACCTCTTAAAATGATTGCATTATCAAAGGAAAACATGGATTCATATATTCAATCATTAAATACATTAGAAAAATTATCAAAGTTACTTCAAGATATAAAATCATTAGATATCTCGAAAAGACAAGATGGGTTTTATAACGAAAGAAGCCATGATGGAAAAGAAGCAAATAAACATTGGCAAAATTTAAAAAATTCTATTAGAGCAGTAAAACGGGAATTAGAAGATATTACAGAAAAGCAAATTGAATACTTATATAAATGGACGGATATTCAAGAAATAAGAAACTACGCACATAGTTTATTTATTTCCTTTATTGGTGCAATATTTATACTTCTTATTAGTAACTTATTTTATAGACCATTATTTATTGTATTAATTCAAAGGTTCATTATAAAAAACTCTCAAATAAAATTACTATATTTTTTGAATAACTCATATAGTTCTATGTTTGAACTTAGTGGTTTAATAACAATATTTTTTTTACCTATCGCGATAATAATAGTCAATTATTTTAAAAGTCCTTATAAAAAAGAATATGGTCAATTAAAAAAATTATTAGAAGATTTAAATAAAAACAAAATAAGTTGCCCCAATGATGACAATATAACTTCCATTGAACATTCAACGTCATATGACTTTGATAGAGTAAAAAAACTTATAGACTCAGGAGAAGATATAAATAAAGTTGATAGCAGTAACAATTTTTCAGAATTACATTATGCAAGCATGAAAGGAAAAAAAGAGGTTGTTGAGTTTTTAATTGAACATGGTGCGAATATTGATCTTCAAGGATATAAAAAATGGACACCTCTTTATAGGGCCATTGTAGATAATCAGCCTAAAATTGCAATGCTTTTGATTGAAAAAGGCGCTAATGTTAATTTAAAAGATTCTGATGGCTGGATACCGCTACATAGAGCCATAAAAGATAATCACTTGGATATTGCTAAAAAATTAATCGAACATGGTGCAGATATAAATGCACAAAACAATATTGGCTGGACGCCGCTACATAGGGCAATAGCCGATAATCATTTTGACTTTACTAAATATCTTATGAGTAAAGGGGCGAATATAAATTTGCAAAATAACGCCGGACAATCTCCGTTAGATTTGCAACACAAAAATATGTTCAACTACAAATTTAAGATGAAAATAAACTGGGCAGCAGCAAAAGTTTTGATCCTTGTCGGCACTGCAATCGGATATATTGCAATAAATGATATCTCTGATAACAATTCTTCAAAACAAAAATATCAAATAATTTCTGCCGAGATAAACAAAAAAGCTCAATCAACAGATGCGAACAATAAAAACCTAGGCGAAAATCTTGTGAACAATATTATAAAAAACTCATTGGATCAATATCAAACAACCAAAGGTTTTAATTTTGACCTTGCAGCAAACAATATAAACAATGATTTAGAACATGGCATTGTCGGTTTTTACGATACGCCGATTAAAAATCAAAAAATAGCCATAGCCTACACTAAACCACAAAAAGAATATGATTGCCATGCATGTGCGCCGGCAATCAGTTTTTTTATATTTGAAATAAACAATAATAATTGGCTGTTAAAAAAATCATATATCAATGCCATGGAAAATGGTCAATGGGGAATGCCTGATGCCAAAGATGCATATAACATTGTAGATTTAGGATCTAATTTATACGGGTTAATGATAAAATACGGCGGGGTAAATCAAGGTTTTATAGAAGAAGATGTTGCTATTTATACATTTAATGAGCAAAAGATCGAAAGAGTTTTTGATGAAATGATAGGTGCTGATGACAGCGGAGCAAGAGAAACTTCTCAAAATTCATGGCAGGCTACAATAAGTTTTGATAAATCTTCTGACCCATATAATATTATTTTACATAAGCACGGCATTGAGAATAGCAAAAAGATAGATGAACAAATTTTATACTCATATTCAGCACAAAAACATGAATATACAAAGAAGCTAAAGATCTAAGTCTGCTTGAATATTGTTCATCAATGGACTGCTTTTATATATCTTTATAAACTCATTTTTTGTGAGTTTTTTTGACGAACCACCATCATGGCCATCGCAATAAATATCGATGCTATCTACGATATTTGCGCTTAATTCAAAAAAATGAGTTTCGGTTGCAATAACAATGCAATCCTCGCTTACTGCAGAGGCGTGACTAATAATATCATTCATTTCCCCTTTGTTAAATAATTCTAAAAATTTTTTATTTATTGTAATGTCCGAATTCATAAGATCCTTTCAAAGATGTTTTTATAGTATATCATTTAATGTGTAATTTGATAGTATATATTTTTTTAAAAGTGAAAGCTGTTTTTCTAGCTCAAGCTTTCTTTCTCGCAAAATATTTTGCAGTGTGATTCTTTGTTCGTAAGTCGTTAGATCTATTTTGAAATGTTTTTCTATGTGGTATTCTTCTTCGCCAACGGTTGTCTTCAAGGCTACTGCCTTTAGACTAAAATTGCATGGTGATACATAACCCACACTATATTGATCCCTTACAAATGCCTCAAACCATTTAGCACTATATTTATT
Organism: Sulfurovum sp. UBA7648; assembly: GCA_002483605.1. Taxonomy (GTDB): domain Bacteria; phylum Campylobacterota; class Campylobacteria; order Campylobacterales; family Sulfurovaceae; genus BN30871. Next base: position 57,011 of record DLIG01000019.1, on the reverse strand, counting down.
ATCCAAATAGCTTTCGGTCATACTTGTTTTATTTTTAGGAGCTATATAATAAAGAATTTGAAGATAATCTTTAACGCTCCTATTTAACGAATCGAGGTCTTTGTTAAAAAAGTAGCGCCATTTATCTGCCGGAGTGCCAAATGAAGAGTTTTGCAAGTATTCTTCTGCGAAGTCAAGAGCAAGATAATGCTCGGCAACCAAGTTGATTCTATCAATAACTTTTTTAAGTCCCATATATGCTCTATATGTATGTAAAGGGGAATATAAAGCAGTATTTTTGGGAATAAACTGATCAAAAACATATTTTGTTAAAATCTCTATATCTTCTAACATCTATTATCTCCTTATTTTTATATTGCAGAAGTATAGAACATTAATAAGACAGTTTTATGTCTAGATCGTCACGATAAAATCTTAGAGGTTAAATTTTTGTTTTATTTCATTATATTCTATTTCTAGATCATCCAAAAACCATTGATTAGGTCGGTAAGTAATCTTAATGTCGCCTACACTGATGTACTTGTCTTCTCCAGTCGAGTTGCTGCTGTGATATCTGCAGTACCCCTCACCGTATTTTTCTGTCATACTGCAATAAAGGGAATATGTATAATATTCCGCATGTTCCCCGTAGATTCTCTCTTTGCTCAGAATCAGAATATCATTTTCGGAACTCATTCGGATCTGATATTGTTTGCAATATTGCAGAACTTTCGGATATTTTACAAATCCGTTTCGCCAGTCCGCGATGTTGGCTCCCCCGCTAATCACGTCCAGTTCTCTGTCATCATCCAGAAGCTCTTTGAGAATAGCTCTTTTATCTTTATTGTGAAAAACCTGTTTCCAGTTGTCATTCTTGTTTCTTTGGCTGGTCTCAAAAGAACAGAAAGATCTGTTTCTGTATGGACTTATTTCGCCGACAAGGTAATCACCTTTAGCCAGTAAAGCTCTTTGAAATGAAAAATTTTCTCTGTCTTCTTCGAATATATCATTAAATCTCTGATAATACTGTCTGAATTTATTCAAATCAGCATCTGCCATTTCTATCAAAAATCCTACATGACCGTTTAGGTACGGATGTGATTCTACTTCAGTAATGGCTTTCTCCCAATCAGCACTTCCAATTATCAGTTTCGCTTTCAACTGTTCTTCGGCCTGCTGAAACTCCAGGCTTCTAATTCCTGAAGAGTCTTTGTTTGCCAAAAAGTCATCTGAAATGATATATTCATACAAATCCGTAACATGATTGCTTAGATTGTCAATCAGCCGTAACGTATCCTGAAGTCTTTTGACACTGTCAATATTATAATTTTCAATAATATTTCTAGTTATTCTTTTCCATTTTCCATATTCGGAACTATCAATATCTGCTTTCAGAACAAATTTACCAAAAGCATAAAATCTCGCTCTGTCCCAAGATGAAATGTTGTTCTTTTCTATAAAAACATCGAAATACAGTGAAAGTTCATTTTTCTGATGTTCATTTTTATTTAGATCACAAAGTTTGTCCAGAATGCTGACCAGTTGCTGTAAATTGTTTTCATCTTCATAAACTTCATGATATATGTCCATGATATTGATTTCGTCTAGGTTCTTTCTGACATCAAGCTTGTCACAGACCAGTCCAAGATTAATGGTGAAATTGGTAAAAAAGTTGAGAAATTTGTCATCTATATAATAGTATCCATCATCTTTTATTTTATTCAGAGTACGATGTTTCCAAAATAGGTCTGTCCATGAATTGTCAAGTTTGGAAGCATTGACATCATCCAACAATTTGACGAAATTGGACTTGAAATTTTCAAAGTCCGTCAGAGGTTTCCCTCTTGCATTCATCTTGATATAAAGCTCATCGGTCAGGTTAAAGTCATTCAGGGGGAGGAAATCAAAAGTAATCGGCGGATTATCATTACTGATCAGTTTTTCAAACAATCCTTCACTGTTTCTGAATTTTTTATGTATTGCATCCAGCATCACCAGCATTGATTTGATAGTCGGATCTTTTTTCCATGATTTGTAAAACCAGTTTTTGTCTTCAATAACAGATGATATTGTATTGTCTTCGTCAAAATCTATTTTATTTCCCGCCAATGCTTTACAGAATTCTCTTGAACTTATTCTTGTTTCATATGTAAATTTGCCCAGGATTTTCATGCATTCTTCATCAAGTCTGACGTCTCTGACTGCTAGATACCAATGCAGAAGAAAAAGTGTTGTAAGCCTCTGCTGCCCGTCAAGAGGTATCAGCTTGCCGTCTTTTATTCTTCCGTATACAAAGTCAAGATTTACGCTTTCTTTTTCATTTTCTATTTTCCTGTGTAATACCTTTAGAAAACTGTCTCTGATCCGGCTTTCCTCTTCCCTGCCCTGTGCATAGTCCCTTTGAATAGTGGGGATTTCTATTACATTTTCCTTCAGCAGGCTCCAAAAGCTATATTTGTTCTTCATCTTGCACCTCTTCCTTCAAAAAAGGATTTAACGTTTTTAAAATTTGTTTTTTGTAGTCTTCTGCATCATTGCTGTTCCATTTTTGCAAATCTTTTGCATCTTGCGAATAATATTTCAAAAATACATTTTTTGTGCAGATTGGCACAAAAGTACCATTTTTGTCATTTTCCAAAATGGTTTTTCTTTTTATCGGGAAAAAAGCATTTCCGTAGCTTCTGTTTGATGACGAATCCAGTAGGACAAGGTTACCGATACGGTGCTTGTTGAAATTCCCGTCACTTCCCTCAAGTTTTTCATACATTTGATCATAAAATTCCTTGAAGTAATCATGTTTCATTTTAAATATTTCTTCTTTGCTTTTATCGGTTTTTCCGAGGATATCTTCTATCCATTCTATTTTTTCTTTTTCTTTTGTCGGATATCTATCGGTTTGGGAACGGATATGTTCTATATCCCAGTTGTCTTTTTTAAACCTGTCGAACTGGAATTTGATATTCGATTTTTCGTTTTGGATAATAGTCTGTATGTTAAACATAAGCAGTACTTTCCTGACTGAATCCTGATCTCTTTCATAACTGATATTATCTATATCTATTTTTTCAAATATCTTTTTTATCTGCTTGTCCAGGAAATGTCTGAATTCTGTTTTCGTACTGTCTGTTTCCGTATATCCTTTGATCATACTCAGCATGGAATTGTCGGAATAAATTACAAGAAAGCCGATCTTATGAAAAAGTTCCCTGTCTTCATACCACTCATTCAAAATTCTGAAACAGTTTTTTACCTCATTCCATACAGATTCGACAGTGAAACCATTTTTAAACATATGATTGATTATATGGAAAACATAATATTTATCAATAGGCTTGTTTAATGTTGCAGCGAATTCCCTGATTTCATCGTCTTCTCTGTTTATATAGTTTTCCGAAACAAGATCAAAGATAAACTCTATTCTTGTGGCTTTCTCGTTTTTGCCCTTGTTGATAAAAAACCAGAAATCATCATTTTGCAAAGAATATTCTATAAAGTCCCATTCGGATGCCAGTTCAAACTGCTTTATCTCTTTGTTCTCTTCAAATTTCTGGAGCAGCAGGGCTTTTACAAGTTCGGCATTTGTCAAAGGGATTTTGCCCATATTGATTCTTGTAAAAATTTCAATATCATTGTCTTTCCCCTCATCAACTTCATACCATATAACCCTGATATTTTTTGCTTTATCCGCATTTCCATCCAAAATGGGGGCCTGCAGCAGTCTTTTAATAAAGTTGCTTTTTGATCCTTTTCTGTCACTGAACCATTTTATTACAGTTTCATATGTTTTGCTTATGTGAAAAAAATCGATGTTGCTTTCATCAATCTCATTAAGTTTGTCTCTAAGAAATTCTCCGCTATCTGTTCTTGTCTCATATCCGATTTTATATAGTTTCAGCCCATCTTCTGTCAATAAAGTCTCTGCCGTTTTTAATATAATATAAATGGTTGTAAGTCTCTGCTGCCCGTCAATAATGTCCCAGTTAAAATCGGAATTGTTGCTTTTTTTTACAACTATCGGCTGCAGACAGTAAAATCCCTTGTTTTTTTCCAATTCCACATTTTCATGAAATTCCCATATGTCATCCATCAATTCTTTAACCTGCTGTTCGATCCACCTGTACCCTCTCTGATACGACGGTATGTAAAAACTTTTCTCATCTAGCAACTCATATATTGATTTCAGTGTTAATTTATCACTCATCTCACACTCTCCATTAATCTAATCTTCCCCAAACTCTTCTTCAACTATACGATTACGCTCATCGTGATATTTTACTGCATCCTCTTTTGACATAACCCATAGAGCTACATCGGTTGTATATGGATCATCAAACGGGTCGCCATATTTTTGACTAAGCGCCTCATAAACTGCATCACCTTGCTCCATATCTATCGCGATACTTCCTAGGTACGGCCATAAAAGATGACTCAGCGACACATAGTCAAATACATCTTCTAGTATCACATTTGGGAAATTTATTTTCATAAAGTTTTCAAACTCCACTCTTGCGTCATGGTTAATATATTCGTCGCTTAAAAAAATCTCTGAATATTTTTTATTATGGTGTATTGCTACTTCATTATACAGCTTATGAAACACGATCCAATAACCATAAGGCTTGTTTCTTTCGGCAATGTATTGTTCTACGGTTCGTAAAAGTCTTGGCATAATATCTCCTTGTATTGATATTTTAATATATTATTGCAACACCTTAATGTCTGTTGCTTAAATACTTTGCAGTTTTTCCAATACCTTTACCATGGCCAAAGTATCCAATTTGCAGTATTCTAGCAATGCTTTTCTATATTTCTCTTTTGTTTCGCTATCCATTTTTGAAAGATTTGCAAAAGCCTGCATAGCTTCACCTCCATGATGAACCAGGCTCAGTTCTTCATATGCTTTTTGCATCTCAGGAACAATTGCCGGTAAAACATATTTAATAGAGTAGCTTCCTTTCATAGCAGGGACATAATAATGAGTCTTTTGAAAAGGTATCATTAGATCTTTTATATTGTCATATACTGACATTAAGTGCAATGAAAATTCTGAAAATTGATCAGCTAATTTTTGAATAACACCTTTTTCAAATCCTGCGTTATAAGCCAACACGGTTACATTATCCGGTATATCATTAGCCAAACTTTTAGCAAGTTCATATCTTGGATCTTTTCCATCTTGTGCCAAAAACTCTCTATGCTCAAGTCTACCGTCTCCATAGTCTATATGTATGGAGTATTGAAATGGTATCTGCATGTATGGGCTGACTCCTTTCCATTCAGGAATTGCCTGCTGAAATGTTTCAAAGTCAAGATGATACACAGGATACGTCAAAGTATCCAAGAACTCTTTTATGGCATCTTTATCTATAGTTTCTTTTTGTTCAAGTTCAGAGGTTATTTGTATCTGCTGGCTCAATGAAAAACTGTAGATATCTTCTAATTGATGAAAATGTACTATCCCATTATGATAAAGCTCAAATTTCTTTGTAGTTTTTAGCCGTGATATATTGAAGATACTATAATCAGGAACATCTCTCCAGCAATACTCTATCGCATCACAATCATATGGGTTTGTACATTGTGGTCCAATAGGAACATCAGGCTCACGATCTCTATCGTTTAATGTTTGCTCAAAAGTTTTAAGATATACAGAAATGTCATTTTGCATGGCTTTGATCTCTTCGGTTACATCAACTACAATGAAAAGCTTTTCGACATCCAGCTCATCTTCTCTGATGTATTTATTATTGATATGTATGATATTTGCTCGTTTTACATCAAATCCGAGACCGTTAAGCACATAGTATTGTATGCTCGCATCATGCAAATATACTTCTTTAACTTCGGTTGAACTTTTAACCTCATATATTTCCATGCTGCCATCATCGTTTATATGCAGTATATCAATCATTAAAAATACACCGTCATACACAAAAGAAGCCTCATATATATTTGACATCCCTTCTGCAATATATTTTTTTGTCAGTTCTATTTTTTCATTAAATGTTGTTTCGCTATAGGGTATCATTACACCGCCAGAAAAAAGTTTAAGAGCAAGTTCTCCTACCTGGCTTCCTGTTTCGAATTTCGCTTGTGCCTGAGCGTCTGGAGGGGTTAATAATTCAGGCCTGTATTTTTTAAGCCAAAGTGATTTTTTACACTGGATGCCGCGGATATAAAGAGACTTTGAGAGATTCAAGATATTCCTTTTTTCAATGGATTTATTTTAGCCTAAAAGGGTTAAAAATTTATTACAATATATACTGCTTTTGATTATTTGTGGCCACTTTCATGGACTTCGTCCTCATCATCATCATAAGACGGGGCGAATGTTATTTTTGAATCATCTTTTTTTAGTTTTTCATAGTCCCAAGTCTTATTGCCAAGCCTATAATATCGTTTATTTGCAAAAGCATAACCAATATTATCCTCTTGAAGTTTTTTCATCATATCAAATGCTTTTTTGGCACTTAATTTATGCTCTTCTTTAAAAAAAACATCGGCTGAGCTGCTATACTCTGAGTTCTCAGCATATATCCAAAAATAGTATTTGTACAGTTGCGCATTAGAATGCAAATTTGAACCGCTTATAAATAAAATGGGCACCGTTTGCTTTCTCTTTCTTTCTTCTATTAAAAATGTTTTTGTGATATTTTCTAATCGCTTCATTTGTAATCCTTTCTTTATAATTGCCAATACTCCATATCACAATCGATCTCTACTCTCAAATCATCAAACCGTACCTTCGCAAGCAATTCTTTCTCAATCACGACATTTTGAGCGATAAAAGTAATTTTATGGTTTAGAATGAGCCCGTAGATCGTTTTTTCTTTAGGATCGATCATTTGATTTTTATACCACAATTCACATCGAGGTAACTCGTAATAGTTTGTATCTATGTTATGTTTTCGAATATAGTCGGTTATTGTCGTTAACTCGATACAGCACTGTTTATTTACAAGCTTGATGTCAACAATTTCTTGTGGTTTTAAGATCCAATCAATAGTGTGATTATATATAATGTTTTGAATATGTTGATCCAAATGTGCTTTGTTGGAAAATGTAATTATCATCTTGATGTTTTTTATCATATATAGCTCTAGATCAGCGGAAGATATCCGTAGTTTATGAAGATATGGTTTATTGTATGGTAGAAAAGAGAAACCTTCAAAGTTTTTGTAAATTGACCTTTTAAACTCACGGTAAAACTTGAATAGCAGATCTCTCATATATTCATCTGATATGGGAGTTTCCTCAAGAAGAGCCAGCCAGTTTTCTCCGATGTGCTCACTGAAAGAATAAAGCTTCAATATATTGAAGCGTAATTTTTCAGCTTCACAATAGCTTTTATAGCAATCATCTTGAAACATTTGCCTTCTGATGCAATCATCACCAAATACGTTATGATAGTCTTTTAAAAATTTATCTAATTTTTCTATATCTATTTTATTGCGATTGGATAAAATATCTTCTATTTGACTAGCGAGTTTTGCTCTTTGAGCCAAATCCGCAAAATCAATTCCCAGCCTATATTCAAGAGTGTTTTCATTATCCATTTATGTATCTTTTGTTTTTTATTATTGATACAAAATTATCTCAAAAAAACTGGACAGCTTTATGTCTTAATAAAAAATTTGCAGTATTTATCTCTTATCTTCTAGATTTTAGACTTCTTTATACTTAATCGGATCTTTAACCCCTGCTCTCTCAAACCCTCTTAGGCGCAAGCGGCAGCTATCACAAACACCGCATGCTACTTCGCTGTTTTTATAACAACTCCAAGTATATTCCAAAGGCACGCCAAGTTCTAAGGCTTTTAAGACTATATCTTTTTTTGACAAATGAACTAGCGGCATGCGGATAGATATATTGGTCTCTTTTTTTGTGCCAAGGTTGATTGCGCGCTCCATCTGGGTGATGTACTCTTCCGTGCAATCTGGATATCCGCTGCTGTCTTCTTCGACCACACCTATATATATAGCCTCTGCACCTTCTTTTTCTGCAATTGATGCTGCAATGGATAAAAATATCCCGTTTCTAAAAGGCACATAAGTGATAGGTACTCCTGAGTGTATGCCGCCTGTGGGTACATCGATACTGCTGTCTGTCAAAGCCGAAGCACCTATATCGGCAAAAAAAGGCAAGTCTATTTCATAATTATGCTTGATACCTAGTGCATTCGTAACGTCTCTAAATGCTTGAAGTTCTCTTTGCTCTGTTCGTTGCAGATAATTAAAATGCACACCTATGACTTCATACCCTTCATTTTGGGCTATTTTGGCACTAAGTGCACTATCCATACCACCGGAAATCACACAAACGGCTAATCGGCTCAAATTCAATGCCCCCTTGATACTTTTATAGTATTTTACCAATATTTTAGGTAAAATAGTATTTATGATAGAGATAGAAAATCAAACCGACATGCAAATCAACACTTCAAGACTAGAGATGATCTCGGATAAATTATCCGATAAAGATATAGAATTGATTTTTACCGATAACAAAACCATTCAAGAACTCAATAAAGAATATAGACAAAAAGATACCCCAACTGATGTTCTCAGCTTCCCGCTTGAAGCAGTAACACAGCATGAGCCGGCAGGCTCTGTGGTTATATCCTTGGAGTATGCAAAAAAAGTTGCAGATGAGCTAGGGCATACTTTGGACGAAGAAGTATCCTTGCTGCTCATACACGGCTTGCTTCACTTGCAAGGCTATGACCATGAGGTTGATAACGGCGAGATGAGAGAACAAGAAAGCCGCTGGATAGAATACTTCAAGCTGCCAAAAAGCTTGATCGTCAGAAATGAAGATCAAGTCTAATTTGCGCTTGGATTAGTATTGATAACGGAATTTTTTTGACTAATCGATTTAGCCGGCGCACCCATAGCAACACCGACTGATTTCGCAAAATACCCATGAGCATAAAGCCAACGATAAATATCAGCAGCAATCGGACCTGCGGCTGATCCGCCATGTCCCCCATGCTCTACAAGAACAGTTACTATTACTTCTGGTTTTTCATAAGGAGCATATGTAGTTATCCAAGCATGTGAACGATGATAATACTCCATCTCTTCTTCTTTCATACGTACTTTTTCACTTCTTGATATTCCAACAACTTGCGATGTACCCGTTTTGCCCGCTACGGCTACCGGTACACTATTGCCAAAAACTGTCACCGCGGTTCCGCCCGGGGAGTTGCACACATCATACATTCCGGCACGAATTTGGCTAAGATACTTTGGATTGTATTGTATGTATTGTTGTTCGGGTTTGATGCTCTTATTACCGAGTTTTTTGGCAAAAAGAGGGGTTGGCAAACTAGAAGTAGCTATAAGTGATGTATATCTAGCCACTTGCAATGGAGTCACAAGCATATATCCTTGTCCGATCGAAGTATTGACAGTTTCTCCAGGATACCATGGCTGATTAAATCTCTTTTTCTTCCATTGGGTATCAGGAATAATTCCGACAGACTCACCATGCATATCAACTCCTGATGAGCAGCCAAGGCCTGTTTTTTTCAATGCAGGAGCGATCTTATCCACGCCTGTAACTAAACTTTTTTTATAAAAATAGACATCCACACTTTCTTTGATAGCTTTTCTTAGATCCACTATGCCGTGTCCGCTACTTTTCCAGTCTCTAAAGACCTGGCCCCTTTTACCTACTTTAATTGCACCAGGGCAATGCTCTAATGTATCTAAAATTCCCGGCACTGCTTCATTCATAGCCAATGCCATGCCCATTTTGATAGTAGATCCCGGAGGATATGTACCATATAAGAATTTATTGGTAAACGGATGATCGAAATTATTTTGCAGTAAGCTCCAGTCCTTTTGGCTTATGCCGCTTACAAATAGATTTGGATCATAACTAGGCGTACTGACCGCTGCTAAAATTTCACCTGTCGGCTTCATAACCACCGCGGCTCCTGCATCTTTGCCAAAACGTTCATGTATCATTTTTTGCAACTCAACATCAAGGTTGAGCACTATGTTTTGATTTTCTTTAGGATGTATTCGTCTTAATATCTCAATCTCTTCATTCGTAGCAGTCACTTTGCTGACGATCGATCCAGGCTCGCCTTGCAAAAAGGCATTATAATAACTTTCAATGCCGCTTTTGCCTATTTTGCCGATTATTTGTGCTATTTTATCTTTTTTGTTTTCTTTATCATTTGTTTTACCGATATAACCTATCACATGTGAAGCATAATTGCTATATGGATAAAATCTTTTATTTTCTGTTTCCACTAAAAGGTTTTCATTGAGGCTGAGTCTAGGATATGCGCTTATCATCTTGTCATATTGGATAAAATTTACTACTTTTATAAAATTATGATTGTAGTGCGAATTCTCTTTTTTATATACTTTGAAAATCATTTCCCTATCAAGATCAGGAAAAGTTCTTATCAATTGATTGACAACACTTTTAAACTCTTTGCCTTCCATATCCAAATGAGGTGCGATCGATACGGAAAATCCTATTTGATTCATGGCCAACAATTTGCCATTGGCATCCATTATCTCACCTCTTGCAGGTTTGATATAATATGCCTTTTCGGTATTTGCTCTAGCCAGCTCTTCATAATAGTAGTTTGATTTGATACTCAAATAATAGAGTCTGGCAAACAGTATGGTCCAAATAATGGCAAAAAGCCATAATACTATCTTATTTCTCGTTATAGTCATAAAACACCATCAATAAAATATCTATTACAAATGAAAAAAAGAGGATCCAAGTGAAATTAATATCATGATTTGAAGTTAAAAATATTAAATCATCGATCAAAAGCACGACATAATAGGTCAAGTATATAAATATTACACTAAGCACTGGTATAAATGATTTGTTATGCAGCCATCCTTTGATCTTTGGAAAAACAAAAAGATAGAAAAGCAATATCGCTATAATACTGCCAAAAAGAGGCATTGACAGATTAATTTCTAAATTTAAAAGATAAAAACCGGAAATAATGATCAATGGAATATTTTGAGCTCTAATGCCGGTCATAAAAACATACCCGGCAACCCCGAAAAAAAATGGCAAAAAACTGTGTACTGAGACAAGCATAGGATATAAAATCGCAAAAATTGTCAAAAACAAGCGCCAACGATAACTTATATGATATTTGGCTTTCTGATAATAGCTGCTATGCACCATTTAAACTGCCTTATTGTTTATCAGTGAATATATTAGCGCCACTTCATTACAAACAGGAAAATGAATACACTTAATGCAATCCGCCCAAATTTTATGTTCAGGAATATTTTCTTTTTTTATCTCTTTAAATCCTAAGTGCTCAAAAAATTGCGGTACATAAGTAAGTGCTAGCACATCTTGCTCTATCCCTATGGCCCTAGCTTCATCAAGGCAAAAAGAGACCATTTTAGCGCCAACACCTTGAGCTCTATAGTTTGGATGAACGATTAGGCTTCTGATCTCTGCCAATCTTTTGGAATGTATATGAAGCGCCGTATATCCGACAAGCATGCCGTCATGTTTTGCTAATACGTAAGATCTGATATTTGTTGCTACTTCATCTTCGCTTCTAGCCAAAATAACGCCTGATTTAACATCATCCTTGACCAGATCCTGCATTGCTGCAATATCACTTAGTGTTGCTTTTTGTAATGTGATCACGCTTCTATCCCAAAAATAGTATAAAGAATTTTCTTGTGCAGCGGATCAATAGTATGTGATTTTAAATTGCTAAACATGATAGCGTTTGGAAACTCTTTTTTGAGCGCTGCTCTCTCTTTTTGATTTAATTTGTCCAATTTGGTAAATACAGTAACTAATGCCTGGTCCGGACGTACAATCTTTTGTAAATTCATATAAACATCTTCATCTATTTCAGCTCTAGGATGTCTAGCATCCCTCAAATGCACAAAAAGCCGAATAGATACGCGATGCTGAATAAATTCCAATAGATTACGCTGCCATGCACTTTTCAAAGTCTTTGATACCTTTGCATATCCAAACCCTGGAAGGTCGACTAAACGCAAAGGATACTCTTGCACTTCGTCTTTATATGTTATATTAAAAAAATTTATCAGTTGTGTTTTGCCTGGGGTTGAAGAACTTTTTGCCAGACTTTTTCTATTGACAAGTGTATTAATGGTTGAACTTTTGCCCACGTTCGAACGCCCCAAAAATACAACTTCGCTGCGATCTTCAGGCAAACTATCAGATATACCTTGTGCTGATTTTATAAACTCTGCATGAGTTATTTTTGGTATGCTCACTTTGTTTTCCCTGATTTTTGATCTAATTGAAAAATAAATTTGACCGGTTTTTGGCTTTGGCTTTTTACGCTTGCATTGCCGCTTTTCATATCTACACTTATAATATCGCCTGCCAAATGTCTTTTGTTGGCAATATCATCAACCGAGGCATTGCCCTGCATTAGATATTTTGATTCTTTTGGCCAGTGCTTAAACACTTGTGCACTGCCTTTGTAATGTGCTTTTGGATTTTGTATCTCAAATGTTGCATTGCCTTTAGCTTCGTACAATCTTGTTTGATTATTATCATCAAAAAATACAATGGCTTCATTTGCTTTCATCCAGTTATGTCCATCTTGCCAAATATGTACATTTCCGCTAAATTTAACCTCTTTTTTTGTTCCGCTTGCTTCAACCGCATCGGCTGTAACTTCTATTTTTTGGGCAAAAAGCAAAGTAGCAATAATTGACAACAGTAAAAACCTGACTACTAAACGCATTATGCTTAACCCTTAAAAAAAATTTTGATATTATATCATACCATATCTATATATAGAATCTATATGTTCTGCATGTCAACATTTGGAAATAAGAACAGCGGCCTATTTTTTCTCTTCACTAAATATAACGGCATGGATCTTTTGGCTTTTTGCTTCTTCTTTTTGCATATTATAATCCAATTTTGCGCCGCTAAATTTATTCTCTCCCATAGTAGCTACAAACGGTGTCGGTGATGTAAATATTTTACTTTTTGGGTTGTAGAGGGCTTCTTGTGTAGTATACACAAAACCTCCCTTTTGGATTATCTTTACATCGCCTTTTAAGATTATATTATCATCGGTGTATATGCCTTTATTCGCAACAATTTCGTTTTCACCTAATTTTTTATAAGTAATATGCTCCAATGTCAATATACCGTTCTCTTTCTTTCCCGACTTGGCAAATGCTTGACTCACAACAGCTGTGCTATTAACTTCGGTTAAAACCATATTATCAAATTCCAACTCTTTGCCGTTTTCTTTTGATATTGCCGCTGTGTCTTGAAATTTCAAATTAAATGATAATCCGATAGTAGCCAATATTGCCAGCGCTACTATCCATTCTATCTTTATTACCATTGTGTTACGAATTTCTCCCAAAGTCCTTCTTCTTTGACAATATGCTCTATCATTTCTCTGACAGCCCCATCGCCTCCTTTGGTGTTGAGTTTGACGTCAACCGTCTCTAGTATATATTCGTTTGCATCCGATGGAGCAAACGAAAGACCGGCTGCTTCTATCATGCTTAGATCATTAAAATCATCTCCGATCGCAGCTACTTGGCTTTGAACAAGCGACAAGTCAGCCATCAAAGAAGATAATACTTCATTTTTATTTTTAACGCCTTCAAAAAAATATTTGATCCGAAGCTCTTTTGCTCTTCTTGCTATCACTGCTGAGCGGCGTCCCGTAATGATCGCTACCTCTTTGCCTAATCCTATCCAGCCATCGATCCCTAGTCCATCTTTGACGTTAAAAGATTTTACCTCATCCCCGCTTGCACTGTATGTAATCTTGCCATCGGTCATAGTTCCGTCAACATCAAGCACTAATAATTCAATACTCATAGCACACCTTTCGTACTTGGAATTCCGGCATTTTCATTTATAGCCACTGCTCTGCGCAATGCCACGGCCAGTGCCTTAAAAGCAGCTTCTATGATATGGTGTTTATTTTTGCCTCTATGATATATCAAATGCAGTGTGATCGGTAAATTCATGGCAAATGCTCTAAAAAATTCTTCTACCAACTCCACATCAAATTCACCGACTTTGCCGCCTATTGGCAGCTCAAATACCAAAAACCCGCGATTTGATATATCGATATCACATCCTACGCTTGCCTCATCCATAACAACCGTTGCATTACCGTATCTCTCTATATTTTGAACCGGATATATAGCTTGGTGAAGAGCTTTAGCTAGCACTATGGCTATATCTTCTACGCTGTGATGGTCATCAATATGAGTATCGCCATCGCAAGATACTTCTAAGTCTATATGGGCATGCCTTCCAAATGCATCAAGCATGTGATCCAAAAAACCGACTCCGGTCGATATGCTTGTTTCTCCGCTGCCATAAAGATTTAATCTGACTGTTATATCAGTCTCTTTTGTGGTTCTTTTTACCTCGATCATAATTCCTCCTATCCTCTAATAATTATTGCGTTCATTATGCCGTGATCGGCCATATAGCTTCTAGCTTCATCTTCTGATGCAAATCCCATCACAAACACACGATATAAAGCGCTGCCGTCAGCTGTATCAAATCTCTTTACTACGGATTTATACTTTGGGTCCAAAGAAGCATATTTGTCTTTGGTTCTTAGTGCTCCTTGTTCGATCTTAAATGCTCCTACTTGTATGCCAAAGTTATCAAGCAAGATCTTTTTTGGAGCATTATCTGCCATATTTATATTTACGCTCGCATCTATTATCCGTTTGTCCGGCCTGCTATTGAAACTAATAGCTTCTATTTTTACTCTGGCCAAGCCTGTCTTATCCAGCCCCAACGCCTTGCCAGTCGCATAACTGCAATCGATTATCCTGTCTTCTTTAAAAGGTCCCCTGTCGTTTATACGAGCGATCTGAGTTTTACCATTGTCAAGATTTGTGATTTTTACAACAGTATCCATTGGCCAAGTTTTGTGAGCTGCTGTAAAATCATGCATGTTATACATTTCTCCGCTGCTGGTATATTTACCATGAAAATCAGGGCCATACCAGCTGGCAACTCCATTCATCGTTTCGCCTGCCTCAATGTAAGTAGGGCTATATGTTTTGCCAAACACACTATAACTTCTCATCGTGGTTTTATGCCTATCTTGACTTGTAATAAACGGCTGTTTTTTATTCCATCCGTATGTCCCTACAGGAGCAGAACATCCTGCAAGCCAAAACGCACTTGCTAGAATACAAATTCCAATAAACAATCTATTTGTCAAGACAAACTCCATTATCATGATTTGATAGCTAGATTATCTCTTTATTTGACTTTAATTTGGCTTTTGAACATATTTGCAGGGTGACACTACAAGCCGCGAATCGCTGCAAGACTCCGTCTTTATCCCAAACATTTTGAAAATATATCATTTAGATTCCAAAAACTCTTTTTGCGTTTCTTGTGGTTATATCTGCTATCTCTTCTGCTGGAATATCGCTCAAAATTGTCATCTTTTGGGCAACAAATGTACAATAGCTTGGCTCGTTTCGCTCACCTCTGTGAGGATGAGGGGTTAGGTATGGGGCATCTGTCTCTATGAGCAATTTATCCAATGGTATTTTTGGATAAACCTCTATAAGTTTTCTGGCATTTTGAAATGTCAGTACACCCCCTATACCAAAATAAAAGTTATACTTTGAAAGCTTTAAAAGCTCATGGTCTGCATTATAGCAGTGCAAAACTCCGCCTTTTTCTCCTGCTTTGGCTTCTAATATTTCCAAGCAATCATGTGATGCATCTCTTATATGTACTATGAGTGGTTTTTCATATACATTGGCTAGGTCGATCTGATCTAAAAATACTTTTTTTTGAAGAGCTTTTTGTGCTGTTACCTCTTCTTTGTCTTCGGGCAAACGATAATAATCGAGCCCGCACTCACCGACTGCTACACACTTTGGATGAATAATATATTTCTCCAATAATGCCCTATCATAATTGACAGAATCATACGGATGTATACCTACAGCAAAATAGACCTCATCAAATTTTTCGCTTATAGATACAGCCTTTTTTAGCGTATCTGGATCTGCTCCGGGGATTATAAATTTTTCTACTCCATTCTTGATAGCTCTAGCTATGACTTCCTCTATATCCTCGTCATATCTATTATCATCCAGATGGCAGTGTGTATCTATGATCATCTATTCCTCTTTGCCGCTTTTATTGAGTGCGATTTTATCATATTTTTTTAGTCATTCATACTCTTTTTGAATGATCAAGATGAATATCCATTTGCGGATACGGAATTGTGATATCATTGGCATCAAGCGCGATCTTGATCTCTTCGATCAGAGAAAAATTGGTATTTAAATACACATCCGTAGAGACCCACGCACGCACAGTAAAATTGACACTGCTATTGCCCAGATCAGTAACTGCGACCAAAGGCTCTGGATCATCTAGAGTACGAGGATCATTAAAAATAACGCTGTACATCACATCTTTTGCCTTTTTGATATCATCGTTATATCCTATGCCGACGGTATGCTCTATCATGCGGATCGGTTTATTGGAAAAATTGATAACTTTATCAGCAATAATTGCCGAGTTTGGTACGACTATTGTTTTGTTATCTGTCGCGATAAGAGTCGTATTGAATAGATTTATACTCTCCACGGTTCCGGACGCTCCTCCTGCCTCGATAAAGTCACCGATCCGAAATGGGCGAAATACCAAAATAACAATTGCGGCTCCAACATGAGAAAGGGTATCTTTTAGTGCTAAACCAATAGCCAATCCCGCAGCCCCCATTATTGCCAAAAAAGAAGATGTTTCGATACCCAATTGTCCAAGAGCTGCCATAATAACGACGACTAACAATCCATAATAGATCCCGTTACTGCCAAATTTTCGCAATGTGGCATCAATATAATATTTTGCCATCGCTCTATCTGCAAACTTTTGCAGCCAACGAGCTGCCATTTTCCCGACCACAAAGATCAATAACGCTCCAAATGCTTTGATCGCATATGCGATTGACAAATCGACGTATTGCTCATACAGCTCTATCATTTATAACTCCTTTTTGCCTATTTAAACACAATTTTATCATATTTTATTTGCAGCATTATTTTAAGTGCAGTATGCATGATAATTTCAGTAATATTTATTGTTGCCAAAATATTTGACAAATACAAATTAATAATAGTATAATAGAAATCCAAATATCTTAACATAGGAGTTCATTATGCTATTAACCAAATTTGACCCGATGAAAGATTTTAAAGACCTAGAGGAAAGAATGATGACAGCCTTTAAAATGCCGTCATTTAATGCTCTTACGAACATCAATGGCTGGACGCCATCGGTAAATACCAGAGAAGATAAAAATGCTTATCATATAGAAGTAGATCTTCCCGGTGTAAAAAAAGAAGACATTCATGTCGACTGCGAAGATAATATTTTGACTATTTCAGGTGAACGAAAAACCAAAAGCGAAGTAGATGAAAAAGATTATCACAAAATTGAAAGTTTTTACGGTAAATTTCAAAGAAGTTTTACCTTGCCTGAAAATGCAGATGCAGACAAGATCGACGCAAATTCAAAAAACGGCATGCTTGAGATCATGATACCAAAATCCCACAAGACAAAAAAAGATACCAAAAAGATAGAAGTTAAATAAACTTCATATTATAGAGGAGATATCTCCTCTATAAAATATCCTGCCAAGTAGAGCAATAATGATAATATCCAATATAGAAATTGCTGCTATCTTTGATCAATTAGCCGACTTATTGGAAATCAAAGGAGAAAATCCTTTTAAAGTCATAGCATATAGAAATGCTGTACGTACGATTGAAAATATGGGCACTGATCTATCAAAAATGATAAAAGACGGGGTTAACCTCTCCGAAATCCCTACCATTGGTGAGAGTATAGCCAAAAAGATCGAAGAGATCGTAAAGACAGGCGAACTATCAAAACTTGAAGATCTAAAAAGATCTTTCCCGCCTCATCTGCTTGACCTATTAAATATAAAAGGCATTGGCCCAAAAAGAACGAAGATACTTTACGAAAATCTTCACATAAGTTCTTTGGAGGAATTAAAACAAGCTGCTATTGATCACAAGATAAGAGACTTGGAAGGCTTTGATGAGAAACTGGAACAAATGATCTTGGAAGGCACAAAGCTAGCCAAAAAAGAAGGCAAACGCTTTTTGTACTCCGTAGCAGAACCGCACGCCAATGATATAACATCATACATGAAAAACTCAAAAGAAGTTTCAAAAGCGATAATAGCAGGCAGTTTTCGAAGAAAAAAAGAGACCATTGGAGATCTTGATCTGCTTGTTACTTCCAGCGATCCTGCTCTTGTGATAGAGCATTTCATACGATATCCGGATATCAAAGAAGTTATTTCCAAAGGCATTACAAAATCAACCGTTATATTGAATAATGATCTGCAAGTAGACCTCAGGTGCGTGCCAGACGAGAGCTATGGTGCTACTTTGCATTATTTCACAGGCTCAAAATCTCATAATGTCACTATAAGAAAAATGGCGATAGAGATGGGGCTCAAAGTAAATGAATACGGAATATTTAAAGGCCAAAAAAAAATCGCGGGTGCAACCGAAAAAGAGATGTACAAAACCGTAGGGCTAGTCTATATCGAGCCAGAACTCCGGGAAAATACGGGTGAACTCGAAGCGGCCGCACACAGAAAACTCCCCGATCTAGTAAACATAGAAGATATCAAGGGAGATCTTCATACGCATACTTCCTATAGTGACGGTCAAAACAGCATTATTGAAATGGCCGAGGCTGCAAAAAAACTCGGATACGAATATATAGCCGTTACCGACCACTCAAAATATTTAGCCATATACAACGGCATGGACGAAAAGAGATTGGGTACACAACTAGAAGAGATAGATAAGATAAATGAAAAACTTGAAGGCATTACGCTTCTTAAAAGCATTGAAGTCGATATCTTAGAAGACGGCTCATTGGCTATGGATAACAATATATTAAAAAAGCTTGATCTTGTGATTGGAAGCATGCATAACAAATTAGCCCTCTCTCAAGACAAACAGACAAAAAGAATACTAAAAGCGATGGATAATCCATATTTCAATATCCTTGCTCATCCTACAGGCAGACTGATAGGTGAAAGAGAAGCTAGTGATATCAATATGGAACTGCTTTTCAAAGAGGCTAAAGCAAGAGGATGCTTTTTGGAGATAAACGCGCAGCCAAAACGGCTTGATCTTAATGATATTTATGCAAAATATGCCAAAGAAGCTGGTGTAAAATTTGCCATATCCACTGACGCACACAATATAGCGACCTTAGAATATATGAGATACGGTATCTTTCAAGCTAGACGCGGCTGGATCGAAAAAAAGGATGTTATAAATACACTCTCTTTGGATAAACTCAAAAAAACACTGCGCAGGACATAAAAGACCCTTAAGCCTCATATCTCCTCGTAATCTAGTTCATACATATATCCACCAAAATTATGCTCCAGCATACGTTCTATCTTTTCTTTGTATTGCGCTGTACTCTTAGAATCATGGGAGAGAAATACAAACGCTACATCAGCTTCCTTGGCATATTCTCCGCTGAGATCAAGTACGGAGACATTAAAAGCTTTTAGCTTTTCTTTTAGACTATTTAGGACACTTCTGCGACCTTTGAGCGAAGAGACATAAGGCAGCTCCATATGGATGTGACAGTGACAAATGATCATATACTCTCCTATCTCCAAATAATGTATTATACACCCTCTAGTGCTATTTAATACACTTTTCGATACTATTGCGCCCTATTTTATATCTTCTATCGTCTTGCTAAATTCGTTTTTAAGCTATCTTGTCTCGATAAACAATTAACATGCGAGATTGATACATTAAATTATTTAAGGGGTTGTAATGCTTCAATTATCCACCAAAGAAGAGTGGTTTGGCAATATAAGAGGCGATGTTCTAGCCGGTATTGTAGTCGCTCTTGCTCTTATACCTGAAGCGATCGCTTTTTCTATTATCGCAGGAGTTGACCCTAAGGTCGGATTATACGCCTCTTTTTGTATCGCAACGATCATTGCATTTGCAGGAGGACGCGCTGGCATGATCTCAGCTGCAACCGGTGCTATGGCTCTGCTTATGGTGACATTAGTCAAAGAGTACGGGTTGCAATATCTTCTTGCAGCTACGATCCTTACGGGTATTTTGCAAATAATAGCGGGCTATTTAAAACTCGGAAAATTGATGAGTTTCGTCTCTCGTACAGTCGTTATTGGATTTGTTAATGCCCTGGCTATTTTGATCTTTATGGCACAGCTTCCCGAGCTGACAAATGTAACATGGCATGTCTATGCACTCACCGCAGCAGGGCTTGCTATAATATACCTGTTTCCGTATCTTCCAGTAGTCGGCAAAGTGATCCCATCACCGCTCATGACCATTATTATTCTCACACTAGTTACTATCTCAATGGATATCGATGTACGCACGGTTGGCGATATGGGAGCTATGCCCGATACGCTTCCGATATTTTTGTGGCCGGAAGTTCCTCTCAATCTTGAGACACTTGCGATCATTTTCCCATATTCAGCCGCATTGGCTGCTGTTGGGCTGCTTGAGTCATTTATGACAGCTGCTATTGTAGACGATATGACCAATACGGACAGTGACAAGAACCGTGAGGCAAAAGGACAGGGTATAGCCAATATCGCCAGTGGCTGCATCGGCGGTATGGCAGGATGTGCCATGATAGGACAATCTGTTATCAATGTCAAATCAGGCGGTAGAGGCCGTCTTTCTACGCTGATCGCCGGAATTTTTCTACTGATAATGGTAGTGTTTATGAGCGATATTATCAAACTTATTCCCATGGCCGCACTAGTAGCAGTTATGATCATGGTCTCAATAGGAACATTCAGCTGGCCTTCAGTCAAAGGACTCAAAACTCTTCCTTTGTCAACAAATCTCGTTATGATCACGACCACGGCTGTCGTCGTTGTAACTCATAACCTGGCGCTTGGTGTGCTTAGCGGAGTGCTGCTCGCATCTCTTTTCTTTGCTAATAAGATCAGCCATTTCATGTACTGTGAAAAGTCATTTGAAGAGGCTAGCGATACACGTATCTATAGATTTGTCGGGCAAATTTTCTTTAACTCGGCAGATCGTTTTGCGGATGCGTTTGATTACCGAGAAGATGTTAAAAATGTCATTATCGATATGTCTCATGCTCACTTTTGGGATATTACTGCTGTTTATGCTTTAGATAAGGCTGTTATCAAACTCCGCAACATGGGCAAAAAAGTAGAGGTTGTTGGACAAAATCAAGCAACAAGAACGATTATTGATCGTTTTGGTATCACGACAAACCTATTGAGATAGAAAAAGTAATGGGAGGGCACTAAGCCTTTCTATTGATGCATGATCTGTTTTTTGACAAACATATCTCGAAAGCCAAAAAGCATAAATGCAAACACCAAGGCTGCGCCACCTACTCCTATAAATAAAATATCGCTTCCATAATTGTCCCATATCATACCTGCAATTGCAAGCGAAACAAGAGTAGCCAGACCTACAAATAAATAATATACTCCATATGCAGTAGCTTTTAATTGAGTAGGTATAACATCTGAAATGATGGCTTTTGCCAAAGCATTAAACCCGCCTGCAAAAAATCCATATATCCCAAATCCTATCCATGACCCCAATGGCAAATCTGTAGCCATCATCAAAGCCCCTGCTCCAAAAGCCGCGTAAACGACAGCCAAAAGTGTCGCCTTGCCATATTTGTCTGCCAACTTTCCTATAGGAATAGCAAATACGGATTGTGTTACATTATACAATGTATATGCAAGCGGTATCATAAGTATAGATATACCGTCGCTGCTTGCTTTTAATATCATAAATGAATAATTCATGGCCACTAAACTAAACATTGTTTGAAATATTACTAACATATAAAACTCTTTTGGCAAAGCTGACGGCGTAAAACTCTTAGCCGGCGAGGGTTCGAAGTAGACATCGCTCACAAAATAAACAAGGATAATCAGAGCTATGATACCTGGGATAAAACTAAGAGCAAATACAAGTCGAAAGGATGCTTCACTCTCACCTAGATGCCACAAAAGAAAAAATGCAGCCAAAGAACCTGCAACTGCACCTGCGCTATCCATCATTTTGTGAAATCCAAATACAAAACCGCTTGACCTTTTGTGGACAAATGCAGATATCAAAGCGTCCCTTGGTGCAGCTCGTATACCTTTGCCTATCCTGTCTCCTAATCGTACTACTCCTATCATCATAGCACTGGAAGCAAAAAATGCCAACGGCTTAATGAGATTTGACAATCCATACCCTATGGCAGTTATCTTTTTTCTGCTTCCAAGGCGATCTGAAATAAATCCTGAAAATGCAATCAGAAGTGCTACACCAAACTCTGCGATACCCTCTATTAGACCGATCTCACCTTTGGTTGCATGCAAATATCTATCTAAAAATATAGGCAAAAGCGGCAATATCATCTCTGTAGCAAAATCAGTAAAAAAACTATTTGCTCCTAGAGCAATTATATTTTTATTGATAGGATCGCTATCAGATGTGGTATTTTTTGATGGCACTTCATTCTCCTAAGCTAAACCAATAATATATTATATCACCAAATAAATAGTAAAAAAACAAAATAAATAATAATTATGAAAATATATAAATATTTTATGATTGATTAAGGGTAATTACTGTAGATTTAGATTATAAAATCTTTAAGGAGCACAACATGGGTATCATAGCAATGTTAATCGTAGGTTTGATTGCAGGATGGCTTGCGGGTCTTATTATGAAGGGTCGCGGATTCGGAATTTTTGGTGACATAGTTGTTGGTATAGTCGGTGCTTTTTTAGGAGGATATATCCTGCCAGCTATTGGTTTTACGCCAGGCGGCGGAATGATAGCATCTATCATCACGGCTACTATTGGTGCTGTGATCTTGCTTTTTATCATAAGTTTAATCAAAAAAGCGTGATGCGGCCCGAAAGGCCGTATAGCAAAAACTTATTCTACTTGCATATTACAAAAAAAGAGATCGTATGAAATTCATAATATCCGTCATGCTATATTTTTTGATTGGATCATCCGCAGTTAGCGCAGATAACCACAAAGCAGTATTTGACTTAACAAGCGGTGAAAACAATGTTGTTGAAAAATCATTATTTGGTATTATTAAAAACATTAAATCATATTACAAATCCAAGCAAAAAGATATAGATGTGGCAGTAGTAATTTCCGGAGATTCGTATCAATATTTCATAAAGGATATTAAAAACTCTCCATATAAAGACGAACCCGATATTGTTGCATTGCAACCAAAACTAGAACCAAAACTAAGAGAATTGCACGATAAATTAAAAGTCAAATTTTATATGTGCTCATACGGTATGCAAAGTAGAGATATACCCGAAGAATCACTTTATGATTTTGTTGAAGCCGATAAAACAAAGAGTATTTACCTCATCGAATTGCAAAACGACGGATACGCATATATGCCTATCCATTAGTGTAAATTGAAGCGATAAACAGTATCAAATATGGAGATTATTCTTTCTTTAAAAACACCTAATGATTTATTATATTTTACTTTGATTATTATTGCAATGTAAAATATTTATAAATATTTAAGTTTATACTGTTATAATTCTAATCTATTTTGTCGCTTTCTTATTTATGATTCAATCAAATTTATTTATATTTACCACGGACTAAATCAACGCGATAGCTTGTTGGTCTTGCGGCCAAAAGATCGGCGATCAATATCATCTTTTACTATCAGTTTAAACGATGTAATTGTTTTGGAACCAATTTCTAGTATATTTACAATCGTTTACTATCAAATACAAACAAAGGAGAAAAAATATGTCAATACATAACATATCTATAAAAACAAGACTAAAAGTTTTGATCAGACTATTATGCAATAATGAACTATTTGATGTTGCATGTTCCAAATCAGGATTAGCGGCCGGTGATGCTAAAAAACTTTTAGATCAACATTATGCAATAAGCAAGTTTAATGTAACCAATCTGTAATAGACTTCTAGTATATTTCTTCTGTTCCTATATCCCCAAAGGGACATACTTCCATCTTTTGTTCTCATCCCCCACCCTTTTTTTGGGAACATAATATTATATACTTCATTTTTGTCATTATTGATTGGATCCATATGCCATCTTCTGGCTTAGTCAATGGATCTGATCTGTAAACAAAAAGCAAACTTGTATCTGTTATTTCTTTTTTACAAGCATCAAATCATTATTTAACCTCAACAGTTATATGCACCAGCTCTTCGTGAATCGAGAGTTCTCGTTTGATATGGCTTGCATCGATCATATCTTCGGATCTTAGTGTCAAGATGCAGCCATATTTTCCTTTACCCACACTCCAAATATGCAGATCTTCTATTGTTACTTTTTCTTCTAAAGCATTAATAACATCAATAATCTCTTGTACCACTGGATCGTCCATTGTAGCATCCAAAAGGATCCTGCCTGATTGTTTAATAAGGCTCAATGCCCAAACAAACACCAATACCGAACCAACAATCCCCATAGCCGGATCAAGCCAAGAAGCGCCAAAAAGCATTCCGCCAAAAAGCGCAATAATCGCCAAAACAGACGTCATGGCATCGGTTATTACATGAATATAAGCTGCTTTAAGATTCATATCGTGGTGGTGATCATGATGATGATGTTCATGATGGTGATGGTCATGATGGTGATGGTCATGATGGTGATGGTCATCTTTAAGTAGCCATGCACAAATCAGGTTTACCCCAAGACCAACAAAGGCGATCACAATTGCCTCTTTGTATGCAATCTCTACCGGATCCAAAATACGCTCAACAGAGTGATACGCCATAAAAAACGCGACAACCAAAAGCAAAATTGCACTCGTATATCCTCCTAGAACTTCCATTTTGTACGTTCCGAAATTAAACCTGAAATCAGACGAGTATCTATTTGCCATAACATACGCCAAATACGCCATACCAAGAGCCAGGACATGTGAACTCATATGCCAACCATCTGCAAGAAGCGCCATAGAGTTATAGTAATATCCTCCCACGATCTCAAATAACATTGTCACAAAAGTCAGAATTGCAGCATAAAGTGTATTTTTTTTCGCTACCGGATTGGATGTATCAAAATTATGAGAGTGTGCTATCTCTTTTAACGATTTAATGGTATTCATCTTATCCTTCTTTAAAATATTTTTTGATACTATACTCCAGTATATCTTATATAATTATAAAGAGGGATACAATGGCTCATACTATAGCAAACAAAGAAAAGCTCTTACTGAGAATCAAAAAGATCAAAGGACAGTTAAGCAGTATAGAAAAAGCACTCGAAGATGAAAAAGATTGTTTTAAAATACTCCAGCAAATTAGCGCAAGCAGAGGTGCCATACACTCACTCATGAGCGAAGTGCTTGACGGACATATCAAAGAACACCTTGGCAGTCATGTAAGCGATAAAGAAAGAGATAAAGAGATCGAAAATCTTACATCATTGTTAAAAACTTATTTGAGGTAGTTTGGATACTGCCTGATTTTAGCGTCTATATCGGCGCAATTATGGTTCAAGCTGTATTTTTAATGCAAAAAACTCCATAAGGTCTTTTAGGGTAATGATACCTACTATATTCCCATTTTCTTCCACAAGCATTCTGCCCATACCGCTCTCATTCATCGTAAGCATTGCTTCATGAATACTCATTGTCATAGGAAGCGTATTGTCTTTTGTGGCTTTTTGCATGATCTCTATAACCTGCATCTCTCG
The DNA here is from genome assembly GCA_002483605.1 of Sulfurovum sp. UBA7648. GTDB lineage: Bacteria > Campylobacterota > Campylobacteria > Campylobacterales > Sulfurovaceae > BN30871. The sequence continues at coordinate 31,245 of DLIG01000019.1, read as the reverse complement.
CCACTTCTCCTGAGGGATCAATTTGAGTGCATTAAGTGTAATTAACCCTGATATTTTACCTTCCTTGGTTACCGGAAACATTTTGTGATGGTAGCGGTAGAGATATTCATCAACAAACTCCTGCAACATGATATGAGACGGAACGGCTATAAGATCTATTTTCATATAATCTTTGACGCTTTGTCCGGCAAAAGATTGTTTGATCATGAGTGATTGATAAGAGGAGTTTGCAACACTAAAAAGAAAAGAACCTATGAGTATCCGCCAGATGCCTCCTATCACATTGCCTTGTATGATAGAGATAAATCCCATAAAGATAATGAACATCGCAAAGAAGACACTGATACGCGAAGCCGTGCGCGTTGCCCAAAGTATATCCCCTTTGATCCTCCACAGGATAGCGCGAAGCACCCGCCCCCCATCAGTGGGGAATGCCGGTATCATATTAAAGATAGCTAAAATAAGATTGATAGCACCCAGATAACCTAGTACAGCCACGATAGGCACAGGAGCATAGACAGCAGATGCAGCTTGATACAATCCGCCAAAGAGCAGCGAGAGAAATAAGCTTGTGATCGGTCCGGCTATAGCCATGATAAATTCGATCTTGGGGGTCTTTGGCTCATCTTTCATCTCCGCTACGCCACCGAAGACAAAGAGAGTGATCCCCTTGATATCCATTCCATATTTTCTTGCTGCCATAGAGTGCGAAAACTCATGAATAACAATGGAGACAAAAAGCCCCAAAGCGCCGGCAACTCCCATGATCCAGTAGGTCTGCGGACTTAAGTTTGGATAATATGCCGGGAAAGCCCCCTTTGCCAGTGACCATACAACCAAAAAGAGAATGATACCCCAACTCACATCCAAAGATACACTAAAGCCTAAGAGTTTGAAAAGTTCTATTTTTCTTTTTAACATTTTTTACCGCCTCTTGGGGATATTATAGCGACTTTTGTTCTGTTGTATCTATATTGCCTCCTATACAAAATCAAAATTTGTATGTCAATCCTGCACTTACCATATGGAGTGTATCGTTCCAAAAATAATCGCTTCCTCCGATAGGTGCGCCGGTGTGTTCAAAATAATCTTTGTTAAATAATCTCATATAGTCAATGAACATTGAAATATTTTGCGTTAAAGCATATGAAATACCAAAACCACCTTGAAAATGATTTTCATCAAGCCAATTTCCATAATCGTCATCATTTAATGTGAGATTGCCATATCCTAGTAATGCATAAATATCCAATTCTTCTGTTAATGGATACATAAGTTTTAGATAACATCCAAAGGCTTTGAGATTGTCACCATTTTTCCCTTTCTCAAAATTACTATACGGCACACCTTTATCATAACCATTTTCTGTTATGGACCATCCATTGTCACCGTAAGACCTCCAGTATCTTCCTTCCAGTGCAAAATATGTATTGATTTTATATCCAAGCTGTACCATTATAGTGTCATAATCTATCTTTTGTACTCCATCAAATACCAGGCTGCCGCCATAATAATCTCCGCTATAATTCTCTCTCAATCTTCCATAACCATAAGCAAGCCCTAGATAAAAACCGTTATCATTAGAGACGTGCGCTACTGGCTTAGCAACAGGATCTATTGCCTCATCCGCCATTGCTAGAGTACTTATTGCAGCAATTGCTGATATTGCAAGAAGCTTTTTCATAACGACTCCTTATTTTTATTGGATTATAAAATTTAACTTATCTTATTGTAGCGTAATTAATAAAAGTTTTGATTGATATTATGATGTAGTTTTTATGGTAAATTTAATTGTTTCTATTGAGCCTAATTGGAATACCATGGCACAGGTGCCGGGTGATGCTGATGCTATTATCACCCAAGGCTGCAGATAAAAAACGCTATAACTCAAAAGAGAAGTTTGCAAATACACCTTCTACACTTTGTGCAGTTTTGTAGGTGGTACCAAGCACTCTTACTTGTTTGGTCTTCATATCGCATACGGCTATACGGAAGCTCATGCCCATTTGTGGCTCAACGATGCAGATGATTTTTCCTTCATATTCCCGTGTGGCGTGAATAATGCCATGCAGTTTAGGGAAAAAATACTTTGGATAGCTTAGCGGTGTGATCTCTACGATCTTGGTCGTATCACGTTGTTTGAGGGTATCTAATATAAGCTGTGCATTTTCAAAGGTCTCAAACTGTACACACCAATCATCAAAAACCTTATTGAAGCTCTTTAGATCTTCATCCAAAAAACCTCCGGCAATTGACTGTAAAGCAAAAATTTCCATTTATTTTATCCTATTATAAAGGCGGCATTTTAACATAATTTGCCAGACTGGACTTGACGAAAATGCGATCATGACCCAAAAACTCAATTTTTACGGCATATTAAAATAATTAGCTGTTGGCAATAGTCCAAAAATCATTTGGACTATGCAAGATTTCATACATCTCTTCTGTAAACAAACTCATTTGGTGCAGGGTATTAAAAGATACTTTCCAAGTTTCTAAAAAAGTATTTTAGGATGATGGAAAGCGTTCATCATCTAGTTTAAAATTATTCGTTTATTTTTTAGTTTATTTTATTTGCAAATAGTATAATATATTATAAGTAAATAACTCAAGCAAAGGTAAACAATGAAAAAGATTACAAATTCAATAGTAGCAGCATTAGCAGTAAGTTCATTTGCATTTGCAAGTGGTGACATTGCTCCAGTTGAGCCGGCAGGAGCAGAAACTGTGGGTAGTTTTTATATAGGCGCTGGTGCAACTTTTCTTGTAGATAAATTTTCCTCATTAGATTCCGACTATTTGGCTGACGAAACTTTTGAGAAAGTCGGGGTTATGCTTCAAGCTGGATATGAATTTAATGAATATTTAGCTGTTGAAGGAAGATATTGGAATGTTGGGAAAAAAAATTTTTATATGAGTGATATTGAGTATGACATGAACGCAAAAATTTCAGCTTATGGTATTTTTGTTAAACCAATGTATCCAGTTACAGACAAGTTTACTGTATATGGATTGCTTGGTTATGGGCATACAAAAGTTAGTGGTCAAACTTGGGGGGAAAGTTATTATTATCCGTATAGTCAGACGAAATCAGGATTACAAGGTGGCGCTGGTGTAAGTTATGCTTTAACGGATAAGTTTTTTGTATTTACTGATTACGTAAAACTTAATAATACTATTGGTTTTGATAGTTACGATTATCAGTTTTCAAACAAACCTTACACGATCAACTTCGGTCTAACTTATAAATTCTAATACCTCAAAGTCAATCAGAACATCTTTGGTTGGCTTTAAAAGAAGTGATAAAAAAGAGCTGAATTTCTGCGATATTATGTAGCAAACTCACCAAAATGTAAGCCCCTAAAATAGGGATTAAAAGCCCATATCCTACTATAATTTTCCTTGAATAAATCAATAAGGAGAATTATGAAATTATGCAACATGTAGTTAGCCAACTTATCACTAAACGAGCAGAATTAAAGGGTGAATTATTACATCACCAGAAGAGAATCGAACAAATAGAAGAGATTATTTATGGAATAGACCTATCCATACAGGCATTTGATACTTCAATAGAGTTAGAAAACATAAAAGCAAAAAGATATTCTGATAGAGAGAACTATTTTAAGCGTGGTGAAGCGAATGTTATGATTTTGGATACTCTACGAAAAGCCCACGAGCCTTTAACAACGACCCAAATCACCAAAGAACTTATGAAAAGAAAAAAATTAGACCCAGAAGACCAGAAAAAAGTAGATTCAATTCAAAAATCTTTATTACATACTTTGAAAAAGCACGAAAAAGCAAAAACCGTCCGTATAGTCAGTAAAGATAATATAAACGGATTTTCTTGGGAACTTATTTAAGCCCCTAATCTTTCAGAAATACGATGATTACCTTGCCAGTATCCCGTCCATTCATTAGACTGTAAAGTTTTCATACAGCGAGAAGAAACATCATTAAAAATTCTACCATTAGCCCAACGACGGGTATCTTCACGATAAGCGATTTCATTAGCATAGTCAGAGAGATACAAATTCCCCATACGGTGAATTACACCATTCTCCATACGTCGAAAACGAGCAAAATAACTCTCTGCTTGGTTAGAACAAGCACCTGTTTCAGACATATATTCCACAGAGTGATTGACACGTTGCATATCATAGACAGCATGGAGATTATCATAAGCGTTAGCTTCGTCGGCATGAACTTCTGTTCCTGCAACAATGGCGGTATTAGCGATTTGTGCAATACCAGTAGGATTTTCATTATGGAGAACATAGGTAAGGGTTCTTCGGCTTCCGATATATTCATTTCTTCCATCGGCACGTTGGCGAACAACAACGATACAGCGTTTATTAGGGTTTTGGATACGTCTTCTATCAACTCTGTCTTCAATATTGTTAGCAGGACGAGTATAGTGATTGACATAAGCACCATCAATTTCACAGATACCATCCATAGGTTCTTCATCACGAGTTTCTAAAAGTGCTTCTCTCATTTTATGGAGTAGGACGAAAGCGGTTTTATATTGAACATCTAATTCACGAGAGAGTTTTAAAGCAGATAATCCCTTGGCTTCATTAGAAAAAATAGCAATAGCGAGTAAATAAGTTTTTAAAGGGAGTTTATGACCTGCGAATAAGGTTCCAGATGTAACGGAATATTGTTTTTTACAGGCTTTACATTTCCAAACGTCACGAGTAGATAAATCATAATATTTCAAAGAACCGCAACACGGACAGACAGGTTTTCCATTGGTATCAGACCAACGAAGTTTTTTAAAAAAGTTAGTGGCTTGGCGTTCGGTCATTTTAGCGATTTTAACAATACTAAAAGTTCGAGCTTGGGATGAGAGTAAAAAATGTTGAGCCATAAAATATCCTTTCTAACCTTTTTCAAGTTAGATTATGTCATATATGACATTAATAAATAATAAATAAAATAGATTAATTCTTTTGGAGATGTCGTATTTTTTGTAATTTTAATGCTATAACGGTAAGATATATTTCAATAACAAAATAAATATGTTGATATAGAAGATTAATTTTTTGATAAGGTGTATAATTCTAAACCACAGAAACTATCTAATATAAGTAAAATTGCGGGGGTAAAGGTAAAATGCCAGAAGAATACTGGAATGAACAGGCTAAGAACATTTTAAAAGCCTATTTAGCACGAAAGAATATGCGTTATCACGATTTAGCATTAGCATTACAAGCTATGGGCTTGGAAGAGAATCAAAATAGTATAGCAACTAAGTTGAGCCGTGGAACTTTTAGTTTCGCTTTCTTTCTACAGTGTATGTATGCACTTAGAATAGACAACGTAGAATTAAATTTAGAACAAAATATATAGGAGAAAGAAAATGAAAGCAGTAGAAGCATTTAAACAATTCGATACAAAATATAAAGAATTAAAGATAATTGACACTGATTGGTATAAAAAAGAATTAGGAGTAACGACAAAAAAAACAATTACAAATGAACCAACTACAAATACAAAAGGTAGTTATTCGGAAGAATATATTAGAGCGAGATTCGTATATATGCTCATAGCAACAGGTAAATATCTACCAGAGAATATATGCGTTGAAGCAACTTTGCCAAAAGGAAACGGTGGTAAATCAATAGATTCTGACATTATTATTTTCAAAGACAAGAATTGGGTTGGTAAAGATTTTGGTTCTTCTGAAATTAGAAAAAATATGCTTGTAATCATGGAAGCCAAAAGAGATGGCAAAAAAGAAAACGTTGAATCAGTTGTTAATAAACAGCTAAGAACTGCAATGAATGAATATGAAGGAAATCCAGAAAATGAAATCAATTTTGTATTTGGAGTATATTTTGATGATTTAGAAAATATTCTAATATTCAAAAAAGAAAACAGCCATCCAATTAAAAGATACAACAAGATAAAAATTAAAGAAGATGATGAATATAACTTAGACAATAGAGATTCTATTGAAGAATTACCTTCTTTTGAAGATTTTATAGAAAATATTGAGCGTTTTAAAGATAAATCACAAATGCGAATAGATGATTTAGAACCTATCGACCAAGATACATTCGTTGATTTATTAGAACCGCTAAATAGAGCAAAAGATAGAATTGGTGTATCTCTTGATATTCATTCTCTAATTGTTGAATTTCTGACATATAAAGTTTACGATGAAAAGAAAGCAAAAAAAACAAATGCTTGTTTGCGATTTTATATTGAAAAAAAAGAAGAGCAAGAAGCAAATGAAATCCAAAACTTTAGAAAAAGAATAAATGATTTACAGAAAGAAGCACAAAAAGATTATGAAACTATTTTGAGTAATCCTATTTTTTCTTACAACGAAAAGAATGGAAGATTACAACCAAATCATACTGATGGAGAAGAATTTTTAAAAGAACTAATAAAGGTCATAGAGTTTAAATCTATATTGAATGCAAGCAATGAAAGTTTTAATCAGATTATTTTTAATAATTTTGGTTCAAGTGTTGATAAAGCCTTAGAAAAACAATTTTTTACACCTATTCCAGCGGCAAAAATGATTGTTCAAATGTTGAATCCAAAAAAGGAAGAAACTATTGTAGACCCTTGTTCTGGAATTTGCGATTTTTTAGCTGTTAGTTTTAGACATATGCACGATAAATCGATTCATCTTGAAGAAATTGGAGAAGCAAAAAATCTTTATGGATTTGATAAAGACAAAAAGGTTTTGAAATTAGCTGAATTAAATTTAGTGTTAAACGGTGATGGTGGAGCCAATATACATCATATGAATTCTCTGACTCAAAAATTATCGAAAAATGGAGCTGTAATACAAGAAGGAGATTTCAATTTTGATGAATATGATATTACAGATTGGAGTCCAATAGGAAATAAACCTGAATTAAAAAAATATAGTATTGTTGTTACTAATCCACCTTTTGGAAAAGGAAGAGATTTAAAGCTTGGAAAAGATAACAAATGGGATATACATAAAAATGTAGCAAAACTATACGAAACTTATTGGCTGAAATCATTAAAAGATATTAAAGATAAAGACACTAAAGAGATACTGCATTATTCTACAAATATAATATTTAATACTAATATTACATACAATGAAAATGGTGGATTAACAGAAGATTCAACAGATTTTCCAAAATCAATGGATATGGGAGTTTTGTTTTTAGAAAATGCAGTGAAGGTATTAGAAGATGGTGGACGTATGGCTATTGTATTATCTAATTCAATATCTTCGATTAAAGAATGGTCAAATATTAGAGCATGGTTTCTGTCTAAAATGAGATTAGTTGCTTCTATTGATTTGCCAGCTGGAACTTTTGGTGAAACAAGTGTTGCAACAACTGTTTTATTTGCATATAAACCAAAAGACAAAACAATTTTAAAATCTGACTATAGAGTTTTTTCAAGAGAAATAAAAAATATAGGATACGAAGTAAAAACAAAAGATAGAATAGTCTCTTTTCAACCTACTTTTCTAATTGATGAAAATACTTTTGATATTGCTAAAGACGAAGAAGGAAATAAGGTTCTTTTGGAAGACTTTAAGACAACTGTATCTGATTTTAGCGAATGGCTTAAATTTCAAGAAATTGAATTAAGAAATGCTTTTAATTCAAAGGAGTCATAATATGAATTATACGGTTCAAAAAAGTCAATACGATAGTGAAGACATAGTTGTAAACAATTATTCTTTTGCTCCTTCTGACCATAGAGAAATTTGCTTTAATAAATGGGGTTTATCTTTTGTAGAATTAAAAACATTTGTAAAAAAAGAATTCGCAGGAGAACAAATAGATGTTTCTCTGTATATTAAACAAAAAACGCCATACAAACTAATAACAATCAAAAACATGGAAGGTCTGATTTTAGAAGAGCAGCATGGTGGAGAATTTATTTATAAAAATATTTACGAAAATTCATCAAAAAAACTTCAAAAAGGGGCTTTTTTAGTTAGTAGAAACGCTTCTCTTGCAAAAATATCGTATATTTATAATGATTTGAATGGTATTTTGAATGGTGGGATATCTTCAATTTTTATTGAAAACGAAGTAGAAAGATTTTATGTAATGTCTTTTTTTATTTCTTCATATGCCAAAAATTTACTTGAACTAATTACATCTTCTGGTGGAACGCAACAAAATATTAAAAGAGAAACACTTTTAAGCCTTGAAATCCCTACCGTAAAAGAAGAGAATGTAAAAAAGATTTTATCTTTCATAACACACAATATTATAGATAAAGAACAACAAATTAAAGAAAAAAACCAACAGATAGATTCTTTAATAAAAAAAGAGCTTGAGATACATTCTCACACTGAGTTAAATACGCCATTTTCTTCTGAAATACAAAACAATAGTTATAGATTTGATAGTGGTTTATACTCTCCAGAATACAAAGGAATCAAAGAATCTATAGAATTTTACGAAGGTGGTTATTTTAATCTATTGAGCAAATATAATGCCAAAAGGGGACAAAATCTTCAAGTAAGCAACATAGGTTTAAGTATTTATTCTGAAGAAAGAAAAAATAATTTTTATAGATTAGTTACTAATGTTGAATTAACAGAAGACAGAACTATAAGCACATTTAGATACTTAGGCAATAAAAATAAATTAACTTTAATTCCGAAAAATTCAATTATGCTTAGTGCTGATGGTTCTGTGGGACGTTGTATATACATTGATGATTTGGGGAATACAATTACAAATATTCATCCTTGGATATTAATTTCAAAAGAAAAAAATACACCTGCCTACAAAAATATCTATGTAGCAATGTTTTTAGGGTATTTAAGAAGCGTTGGTTACTATGAAAAAATTCAGGATAAATCAAACGGTGGGGGTATTAAATTACCACACTTGGAGAACTGGATTAAAATTCCAGAATTCCCAGATGAACTTCAAAAAGAAATTGCAAGCAAATATTACAATAAAGTTGAATCTAATAAGGAATTGACTCTTGATACTTATCTTGAAAAAGAAAAAGAAAGAAATAATCTTCTTGGAATTTGGCAATTAAATATGGAATTATTCACTCTTAAAGAACAAGTTGAAGAATTGGTTCGAAAGATTGTTTATAGTGAAGAGATAAATATTTCTGATTATCTTTAAAGCCATTTATTTGGCTTTTCATTTCCAAATTTTTCCTGTTTTTTTTCAAAAAATTCATTCCATTTTATAGGGCTTTAAACGCCCTTACTTAGGCTAATACAGAACTTTTTCTGGTGAGACTGCTACATAATATCGAATTTCTGAAAAAATAAATGACAAGTTTGGGCACACTTTGGGCACACTGACCATTTTCAAAGTAAAGATTGCCGTATATAGGGGGGGGTTTAACTAGGTGGCGGACAGTGAGGGATTCGAACCCTCGGTACAGTTACCCGTACGCATCCTTAGCAGGGATGTGGTTTCAGCCAACTCACCCAACTGTCCGTGTTTTTGTGGATGTGATTATACTTGGTTAGACTTAAATAGAAGCTTAAATAAGCTGTACTTTTAAATAAAAAACTTAAAAATTTATAGTATTATTACACAGACTATAACTAAAGGGGAAATTGATGGCTAAATATACACCGCTTATCATTTTGGCTATTTTTGCAATAGCTTTCTATATCATGGGTAAAGGCATGAGTGATATTGTAGAGATGACCAAACCGCCGCAACAGCAAGAGCAGCCAAGCTCTGAGCCTAAAACGAATCCATAACATTTAATATTTTTTCGACTTTAGCAGCCGGGTCGGCATCTTTATAGATCGGCCGTCCGACTACAGGAAAGTCGACTTTTTCTTCATAAGCCAGCTGCAAAGTAGCTACACGGCTCTGATCTCCTGCATCCTCGCCAAACGGACGGATACCGGGACAAAGTGTCAAGAAATCATCAGATGTGATCTCTTTTATGGCCCTGCTCTCAAATGCACTGCACACTACTCCATCAAGCCCGCTTTCATAGCTCATACGAGCAAACTGCGCAGCTTTTTCTATGATGCTTTTTTCATATATGGATTTGAAATTATCTTCATCAAATGATGTCAAAGCAGTCACGGCAAGCACCAAAGGCCTATTTGGAATATTCGATAGTCTCTCCATGACGGCTTTCATAGCAGTGCTTCCTGCACTTGCATGGATATTAAACATATCCACACCCAGATGAGCTATCTCTTCGGCTGCGTCGGCCATGGTGTTTGGTATATCGTAAAGTTTGAGATCCAAAAATATCTTGACTTGCGGATTGATAGCTTTGATCTCATCTATAAAATCTCTCCCGTCTCGTATATAGGTGCGGAAACCAACCTTTAACCACAACGGATAATCACAAGTAGCACGTACCAAAGCAAGATTTTCAGACACTGACGGCAAATCAAGAGCAACACATAATTGCATAAATAGACCCTTTTAGGTAATAATAGGTATAATAATAACCTAATTTGACTAAAGGATAAAAACCCATGTTCGGTAAAAAAATGAAAGTTTATGATTTAACGACAGATGAGCTAGCAACTCTCCAATATGCCAAGATCACTACAAATAAAGGTGTTATATGGGTCAAATTATACCCTGATGAGACCCCAAATACAGTAGCCAATTTTGCTCATTTGGCTGAAGATGGATTTTATGATAATTTGAAATTTCACCGTGTAATAGCCGGCTTTATGGCGCAAGGCGGATGTCCTCATTCAGGACCTACCGGCAATCCTAGAATGGCAGGCACAGGCGGACCTGGTTGGGCGATAGAGTGCGAAACAGATACGGCAAAACATCGTCACAACAGAGGTGCACTATCAATGGCACATGCAGGACCTCATACAGGCGGCAGCCAATTTTTTATCACTTTTGTTCCCACTCCTCATCTTGATGGTGTGCACACAGTATTTGGCGGTATCGAAGAAGAAGACGTGGAAAGCTTCATGACACTTGACAGCATCGCACAAAATGATATAATTGAATCAATAGAGATTTTTGCTACGCGTTCATAATTTAATTTAAGGAGGCACGATGTATGGATTTTATCGTATATCAGTTGCGGTACCCGAACTATTTTTGGCAAATACGGCCAAAAATGCACAAAATATCATAGATCTTGTCTCTAGCTCATCGGATTCCAGCATTATGCTGTTTCCGGAGCTTTGTCTCACCGGATACAGTATAGGTGACCTCTTTTTCAATCAAAATATATACGACAATCAGATCGATGCATTACGATCGATTCTTGAATCCACCAAAAACAGTGCTACCATCATAGTTATCGGTATGGCGATAATAGATGCTAATCGTTTGTATAATTGCGCCGTGGTTTTACAGCAAGGCAAGATACTAGGCGTCGTGCCAAAAACCTACCTGCCGAACAAAAAAGAATTTTATGAAAAACGCCATTTTACAAGCGGCAAAGAGTGTATCGGTTATTCTATAGAGTTATGCGGACAAGAAGTACCATTCGGGACAGATCTGCTCTTCAATGATGAGCAGGATCTATGCTTTGGGATAGAGATATGCGAAGATCTATGGGCGCTCACACCTCCTAGTAATCAAATGGCCACAAACGGTGCGACACTTATATTAAATCTATCTGCCAGCAATGAACTTATAGGTAAATCTTCATATCGCCAAAGCTTGGTTGAATCACAAAGTGCTAGAGCAATGTGTGCTTATGCATATGCTTCAAGCGGTATAGGAGAATCTACAAGCGATACGGTCTTTGGCGGAGATGGTATGATAGCCGAGTACGGCTCATTATTGGCCAAAACTGGGAGATTTCAGAGCGAAAGCCAGATCATATCTGCTGATGTAGATCTTCAAAAATTATCATGGCTTAGACTGAGCGAAACATCTTTTGGGGATGGGGCACGAACTCCTACAAGAAATATAAAATGTGCCACTCCTCCGCTCCCAAGCAAGCTTTCAAGAGCTATAGATCAAAATCCGTTTGTACCTTCCGATCCTATGCTTAAAAATGAAAGATGCAGCGAGATAATACATATTCTTAGCTATGGACTAATCGGCCGTATGCAACGAGCACGGATACAAAAAGCGGTCATAGGCATCTCAGGAGGACTCGATTCAACTTTGGCACTGTTGAGCGTAAACCATGCATTTGAACTCATGAAATGGGATAAAAATGACATAATAGCCATAACCATGCCGGGATTTGGCACTACAAGCCGTACAAAAAATAATGCTATATTGTTATGTGAAGCCTTGGGGCTTAGCCCAAGAGAGATACCCATAGGAGATATCGCTCTAGGAGAATTCAAAGCCATCGATCATGACAAAGACCGGCATGATGTAACTTACGAGAATGTACAAGCCAGGATACGTACATCAACGCTCATGAATATCGCCAATAAAGAAGGCGGACTTGTCATAGGCACAGGAGACATGAGCGAAATTGCCCTTGGATGGAATACATACAATGGGGATCATATGAGCATGTATGGACTCAATAGCGGTATACCTAAAACCCTCATCAGGTACATCATCGAATATTTTCAAGATGACAAAAAAATCGCACATATTTTGCAAGATATATTAGATACTCCGGTATCTCCTGAGCTTTTGCCGTCATGTGAAGATAATATCACTCAAGAGACGGAAAAGCTCATCGGGCCTTATGAATTGCATGATTTCTTTTTGTATCATATGCTCAAATACGGAGCAAAGCCGAGCAAGATACTCTTTTTGGCAACTCATGCATATGAAGGAAAATACGATCAAGAAACGATCAAAAAATGGCTCAGAGTATTTGTGACTAGATTTTTTACTCAGCAATTTAAGCGCAATGCGATGCCAGATGGCCCAAAAGTAGGTATGATAAGCCTAAGCCCAAGAGCCGATTGGCGTATGCCAAGCGATGCTGGCTTGCAAGAGTGGCTTGAGGATTTGGAATAAATTACTTGTCATCTCTCTTTTTTTGGAGATATTCGTAGATAGCTTTTGCCTCTTGCCGGGTGAGAGAATATGTAGGCATTACATCGTGGGTTTTGTTAATGCTGGCAATGATGGTTTGCAAACTTTTTGTATTGATATTTGGGCTATGTATCTCGATCAGGACATTTTTTTTGGTTTTTTTATCTTTTTTATAATATTGTCCTATGAATTGGCCTTCGCCTTTTTTGCCGTGACATTTGGCGCAGCTGATGCCTCTAGGGTTATTATAAAGCATTTCTCCGTATTCGTATGTTGACATGAAATCTTCTTGAGCCGTCAAAAACAGAGGGATCAAAAACAGTTGCCATTTTATCAATTCCATTCTCCTAAACAAATTTCGATATAATATCAAAAACAATGTAAAGAGAGTATGATGCAACTCATTGACGGAAAAGCACTAGCGAACAAAATACATACCCAGATAGCTTCCAAAGTATCGAAGCTCAAAGAAGAAAAAAATATCATCCCGGGACTTGCGGTGATACTGGTGGGTGATAACCCGGCTAGCCATGCCTATGTAAAAATGAAGGCCAAAGCTTGTAAAGAAGTCGGTTTTTATAGCATAGTTCACGAAATGCCATCTACCATTACGCAAGAAGAGATATTGGCCACTATCAATATGATGAATCAAAATCCGCACATCGACGGAATACTAGTGCAGCTTCCGCTTCCTAAGCATATTGACACAAATCAGATCTTAGAAGTTATAGATCCGCGCAAAGATGTAGATGGATTTCATCCATATAATGTAGGACGTCTGGTATCCGGGCTTGATAGTTTTGTAGCGTGTACTCCTCTTGGTGTCATGAAGATGTTCGAAGAATATAATATAGATCTCAAAGGCAAAGATGTTTGCGTGGTAGGTGCCAGCAATATCGTAGGCAAGCCAATGGCAAATCTACTGATCAATGCAAATGCAACCGTCACGGTTACTCATATCTTTACAAAAGATCTAGCGTCCCATACCCGCAAAGCAGATATTGTCATAGTAGGTACCGGCGTGCCTAAACTTATCAAAAAAGATATGATCAAAGATGGAGCAATAGTCATAGATATCGGTATAAATAAACTAGAAGACGGATCTATAGTCGGGGATGTGGATTTTGCAGAAGTTGCTCCATTATGCTCATACATTACACCTGTTCCAGGCGGTGTTGGTCCTATGACCATTGCTATGCTTCTATCAAATACACTTGATGCTGCGGCTCAAAGAGAAACCGTATGAAAAAACTCTTTAACTCATTTTATAAATTTTCAAGCACATGGACCGGTACGATAATTATCGTACTGTTTTTGATATTTTTTGTAGCACAGTCTTTTGTGATACCAAGCGGCTCAATGAAAAGAAGTCTTTTGATAGGTGATTTCCTGTTCGCCAAAAAATATAGCTATGGTGTGCCTATCCCTCATCTGCCGTGGCTAGAAATTCCATTGTTGCCTGATTTTAACAAAAACGGACATCTCATCACAGGCGATGGCCCAAAAAGAGGCGAAGTTGTCATATTTCGCAATCCGCAAACCCCAAAAATCCATTTTGTAAAAAGATGTGTTGCCGTAGGCGGGGATGAGCTTATATATATCGATAGGCAATTATACATCCGTCCTAACGAAGGAGATGCATATATCAAACAAAATTATAAACCGGAACAAATAGTCACTATCAATGAAAAATTATGGGTAAAAGATCCTTACAAAGATATATACCCAGGCATCAATTATACGCCTGAAATGGATTATTCTGTTTTTGAAATACTTCTACAAATGTCAGACAGAATGGATATGAAACCTATTTTCGCTGAAGGATTAGTAGCCCCTGTTTATGAAATTGACGGCAAAGAGATAAATGCATTATACAGAAAGGTACCAAGGGACAACTATTATATGATAGGTGACAATCGTGAAAATTCAAACGATAGCAGATTTTGGGGCCCTGTACCATATAGCCTTATCGTCGGCAAGCCATGGCTTATCTATTTTAGCATAGAGCATCGCAGTTACGAAAGTATTTTAAGCGAAGAGAACGGAAAAGACCATGCTACCCTCAAAAGAGTATGCCAAAAAACAGATATCAATTCGCCTGAATGCGCTGCCTTGTGGGAAAAAGAACGCTTCAAAGTCAGATGGCACCGCATAGGTCAATTTATAGAAACGCTTGAAAAAGAGACACCCACAGAATGACGCTAGAATTGGAAATAGTCAAAATCATTGCTATTATATTGGCTCTTTTATTGGCTATTATAGGTCATGAGATCATGCACGGCTGGACTGCCTATCGCTTTGGAGACAATACTGCCAAAAATGCTAGAAGACTAAGCATAAATCCTATCAAACACATAGACCCTGTCGGTTCTCTTTTGGTTCCAATTGTGCTTTTTGTTATTAGTAGCGGTAATTTTACATTTGGCTGGGCAAAACCGGTACCGGTAAATATGCATACAGTTATAGCTAATCGCGGCACCAACGGTGCTATAGGGGTATCATTGGCCGGAATAAGCTATAATTTTACATTGGTGGCCATATTTGCTTTTATCTATTTTGTGATGGGAGAGCCTTCTAGTTTGCTAGGCATTTTTGTATCTAATTTTATCGTACAAAGCATTATAATAAATGCAGCTCTTGGTTTTTTTAACCTTTGGCCTATCCCGCCGCTAGATGGTTCACAGGCGATCAGATATTTTGCTCAAGGCAAAAAATGGTACGGATTTGTGGCATGGATGGACAAAATATATCCATATGGGATGTTTATACTCATTGCACTTATAGCTTCGGGTGCTGCTTCATATCTGTTCCAACCGTTACTATGGCTTTTAGCTCAAATTTTATAATAAGGAACATAAATGAAATTCTATATTGCAACCGACCATGCAGGTTTTGCACTCAAATCATTTGTTATTGATCACCTAACTAACAAAGGTCATGAAACTGTAGATTTAGGGCCTGATAGTGACGCCAGAGTTGACTATCCGGATCTAGCTCAAAAATGTGCCAATGCCGTCATTAGCGACAATGGAAGTTTTGGTATATTGATATGCGGTACCGGTATCGGTATCTCGATCGCAGCCAATAAGATCAAAGGCATCAGAGCAGCATTGTGCCACGATGCATACACGGCAAGTATGTCAAGAGCCCATAATGATGCCAATATTCTCTGTTTTGGCGAGAGAGTCGTAGGCAAAGGTGTAATAGAAAGCATGCTTGATGCGTTCTGCAATGCATCATTTGAAGGCGGAAGACACGAAGGCAGAGTCAATAAAATAGAAGGCTGCTGCTCTATTGGAAGAGTAGAATAACCAAAGGAGTTTACATGAGTCAAGAGTTAACCGCACAAGAGAGATCCATTCTTTTAAATCACATCAGAGATATACCTGATTTTCCAAAACCGGATATTATATTTAAAGATATTACTCCATTGTTGAGTTCTCCGGAAGCTTTGAATATCCTTATGGATCATCTAACAAATCGCTATCTGGGCTATGAGCTTGATTATATAGCCGGAATTGACGCTAGAGGATTTATATTTGGCAGCATATTGGCTGATAGGCTCGGCGTAGGTTTTGTGCCAGTACGTAAAAAAAATAAATTGCCATACACCACTGTGGCTCAAAAATACTCTCTTGAGTATGGATTTGATGAAGTCGAAATACACATAGATGCTTTTGGAGAAACCAAAGGAGCCAAGGTGCTTCTAATAGATGATCTTATAGCTACCGGCGGTACAGCCAAAGCAGCAAATGAACTCATAGAAAAAGTTGGCGCTAATTGCGTGGAGACATGCTTTATCATAGAATTAGAATTTTTAAACGGCAAAGAGAAGTTCGAAGATCAATCCGTCTATAGCGTGCTCAAATTTTAATCATCGTTTTTTTCTTGATTGATGTATGATTGCTCTATACAAAGGAGCTGTCATGAAAGAGTTTATAGATATTTATAGACAAAATACTAACGAGATCGAGCAGTTTGTTCGAGAAACGCTAGAAAATACAGGCGATCTTAAACGCCATAAAAACAATGATTTTAAAAAATTATTTGAGATCTTTCCTTCACTTGAACTGGTATATATCATTGATTCTCATACAAATATACAAACTTCTCCGAATATATATCGTCACAAAACTACACATATTGCAACCGGTAGAGACAGAAGCTACTTGCTAAAAAATATTTCTCTAAAAAACAATGAAATATCAATAACAAAACCGTATGTCAGCAGCGCCACAGGCAACACATGCATTACTGCTGTCAAACAAGAAGGCGAAGAGATACTTTTTTTTGATTTTGACCTGGCAAATTTATTGCAAAAATTAGGCTTTTTGGAGCTCCATAACCAATTAAACATCATAAATAAAAGCTTTTATATAGGGGCTGGTTTTTCCATGGTTATTTTGGCCATTTTTACCATAGGCTATGCTTTGATAAGTTTTTTTCATACATTATTGTTTGAAGCGAATTTTTCTATAGAGGCGATCTTCAAACCCGTTGTTGCTCTCACTCTGGGCTTGGCTATTTTTGATTTGGCAAAAACTATTTTGGAGCAAGAAGTATTTTTCAAAAGTTACGGCAAAAATACAAAAAACGAATATAGATTGCTCATTAAATTTTTAATAACCATCATTATAGCTCTGCTTATTGAAGCATTAATGGTGGTTTTCAAAATCGCAATATCAGATTATACTCAACTAATAAATGCATTTTATCTGATCTTGGGAGTTTCTGTTATCATAACAGCACTCTCTATTTTTGTATATTTAAGCCAAAAGGCAAACTGCTATGATTTAAAATGATGCGGTTTGCACAAAAATCTATAGCTGTTTTTTCTAACGATCCCAAAAATAGTTATAGGCGTATCTGTTTGTTTTGAAATTTTTTCGATCATAGGCAAATTGGAAGGATCAAAGCCTATTAACATTTCATACTCCTCACCGCTGCTGCCGATACTATCATCAATATCACACGAGAGCTCCAAGCCGATATCATTAATATCCAAAAGTTTATTAGTATCGCAAAATAACCCGTCTGATATATCCATACCAACCCTTAGATGCTCTCTTGATCTTTTTACAAATTCCTGGCGCAGCACAGGTTCATAAAATTTTGAATTTGGCTCTATGACCTTTCCGTTAAAAAGCCTCTCAAGATCTCTTTTGCTTGTCCCAAGATTTCCTGTGAATGCCAATATATCGCCATCCTTTAAACCTTTTCTAAGCAAGGGATCATCGCTTTTGGATATGATCGTAATAGATATAGTAAGCTTATCGGCAGAGATGGTGTCACCGCCTATGATCTCACATCCATACTCTTTTGCGCATAATATAAGCGCATTTGAGAGCTCCTCTATTTCGTTTGTTTTAATATCTTTTGGCAAAGAGAGTGCTACAAGCGCGTAAAGAGGCTTAGCATTCATAGCAATCGCGTCAGAGAGATTTACAAGCATTGCTTTTCTGCCGATCTGTGTCATATTCATCCATGAACGCTTAAAATGAACATCTTCAAAAAAGGTATCAACGCTATAACAAATATTACCAACCAATGCCGCATCATCGCCAATATAAGATGAATTAAACCTTGATATAATGTATGCTTCTAAATCTTTCAATTTTTCTCCTGATGAAAAAATTTTCTTGTAAAATTGTAACACACATAATGTTGTTTACTGTTTTTATGCGGGTACTTTAACAAACTAATACGAAAGTAAAGATATAATTTAAACAAATTTGTAAAAAAGGATACAGTGGACATGGACGTTAAGATCTACGAATATGATGTGGTTGTAGTAGGTGCTGGACTAGCCGGACTAGCAGCAGCAAGAGAGACAACCGCAGCAGGAAAAAAAACAGCTGTAATTACCAAGCTTCACCCGTTAAGAAGCCATTCTGGCGCTGCACAAGGCGGGATCAATGCAGCACTAGGTGAAGAGGACTCTGTTGAATTGCATGCTTTTGATACCATCAAAGGAAGTGACTATTTAGCAGACCAAGACTGTGTCGAACTTATGTGTAATAAAGCTCCTGAGACGATCAGATGGGCAGAGCATATGGGTGCTGTATTTAGCAGAGATGAAAAAGGCGATATAGCTATCAGACCTTTTGGCGGACAAAGCAAACCAAGAGCCTGTTATGCCAAAGACAGAACAGGACTCACCCTGCTTCAAACAATGTACGAGCAAGCATTTAGATCTGGTATTGAGGTATTTGATGAATGGTACTGTTCTGATTTGATCTACAAAGACGGCAAAGTTTCAGGTGTAGTAGCTTTCAACATCAGAAACGGCGAAATGGCTATCTTTAACTCAAAAGCAACTATGTTTGCAACCGGCGGATACGGAAGAGCATACAAGATCAATTCTAATGCACATGCAAATACCGGTGATGCACTATCTATCGTTGCAAGACACGGCCTTCCGCTAGAAGACATGGAGTTTGTACAATTCCATCCAAGCGGGATCGGCGGAAGCGGTATTTTGATCTCTGAAGCAGCCAGAGGAGAAGGCGGAAGACTTTTCAACTCTAAAGGTGAGAGATTTATGGAAAAATATGCTCCAAATGCTATGGAGCTAGCTTCAAGAGACGTTGTCAGCCGTGCTATCCAACAAGAGATCCGTGAAGGCAGAGGCGTTGGCCCAAACAAAGATTCAGTATATATAGATCTAACACACCTAGATCCACAAATTATCCTTACAAAATTACCTGAATTAAGAGAGCTTGCTATCACATTCCTAGGCCAAGATATGCTAAAAGAGCCTATCTATATAGCAGCTACAGCACACTACTCAATGGGAGGGATCCCTGTTGATATCAATTGTCATGTCAGAAAAAATCCAAATGAACTTGTAGAAGGTTTTTACGCTGCTGGCGAATGCAGCTGCGTAAGCGTACACGGGGCAAACAGACTTGGTGCCAACTCTGTCCTTGAAGCACTTCTTTTTGGAAGACATGCAGGAGAGAGTATAGTTAGAGATATTGAGAACCTCACACTAAGACCTGTGAGCATAGAAGATGCACAAAATGCTATAAATGAACTAACTTGGGCAAAAACAAACAACGGAAGCGAAAGAGTTCCTGCTTTAAGACTAGAGCTTCAAGAAAGCATGACACACAATGCCGGAGTATTTAGAACAGCAGAGTCACTAACTAAACAGATCAAAAAGATCAAAGAGCTTCTAAAAAGATATAAAAATATCAGAATTGATGACAAATCTCATACCTTTAATACAGAACTCCAAGAAGCGATCGAACTTGGCCATATGCTGGAATATTCACTCTTTATCGTTGAAGGTGCATTGGCAAGACAAGAGAGTCGAGGAGCTCACTATAGAGAAGATTTCCCTACTAGAGATGATGTCAAATTCCTAAAGCATACATATGCTTACATGGACAAAGATTATAATATTACTCAAGAATATGCCGATGTAGTACTTGGCAAGTTTGAAGTCAAAGAAAGAACATATTAAGGAGCCTATGATGAGTAACACAAAAAAAATTACTATAAAAGCATTTAGGTTTAATGCTGAGACAGACTACCTGCCTTATTACAAAAACTATGAAATGGAAGTTGGCAAAGATGAGCTTGTTTTAGATCTTCTCAACAGGATCAAATGGGAGCACGACGGCTCTTTTTCATACAGAAGATCATGCAGACACGGAATATGCGGAGCATGCGGTATCAAAGTAAACGGCAAACCTGTACTTTCTTGCAAACAAAATGCTATGGAATTGATAGAACTTTTTGGTGATGAACTAACCTTTGAGCCTCAAAGCAAAAAAAGAGCTATCAAAGATATGATCATCGACAAGGGTGATTTCTGGGAAAAACATGCTACCATTAAACCTTTCGTAGAAGGCAATATCGACGAGCATCCTGTGCATGAAACAAAAATGTCCAAAGATGAAGTAGAAAATATCCTAGATGCAGACTATTGCATACAATGCGGCAACTGTCACTATGCATGTCCTGCGCTTGAAGTAAATGAACAATATTTCGGGCCGGCAGCATTCGTAGCAGCATATAGATTTACAGTGGATCCTAGAGACAATGCGGGCAAAGAGAGATTGGAAATGACAAGCCAAATCGGTCCTGGTGTTTGGGATTGTGTAAAATGTTTTGAATGTGCCGAGGCTTGTCCAAAAGATATCAATCCGATAGAAAAAATTACAAAGCTTCACAATCTTCAATTTGAACAAAATGTGGCTCAAAGAAATGTAGCGACAAAACACGCTGAAGGATTTGTAAGAAGCATCAAAAAACACGGTTTCTTGGATGAAGCAGATATAGTCAAATACAGCGAAGGAAACATCGGTGTGCTAAAACACTTAGGAGATGCGATCGCTATGATGAAAGCAGGCAAAATCCATATAACCGATCAAATTCCGTTTGTTGACAATATGCCGAAATCTAAAAATCTTGATGAGATCAAAAAACTTATCAAAATATCACAAACCAATAAACTATAAGGAAAAGCCCATGAGTCAATTAAGATACGCCCTATACACCGGATGTACTGCCAAAGAATCAACACCTGAGCTTCTTTCTTCTACTTTGGCTGCAGCCAAAAAATTGGATATTGAGCTTACAATATTAGAAGAAGCTAGTTGCTGCGGTGCAAGTCACTTGCAAGATTTTGATCCGTTTTTATCGCATGTATTGAATGCTAGAAATATTTGTTATGCAGAAAAACTAGGCCTTACAATGGTAACATTATGCAATACATGCCAAATAAATCTTGCTATGACCAAAGAAAAGCTGGACCATGATGCAGATTATAGAGCAAAAGTGAATGAAAAACTGGCTGAAGTCGGCTTGGAATACCAAGGTTCAGTAGAGATCAAACACTTCTTGTACGCCCTAATAGATGATTTTGGATTAGAAAACATCAAATCAAAAGTTAAAGTACCTTTGAGCAATTTCAACATTGCACCGTTCTATGGATGCCACAATATTAGACCATCCGAACTTCATCATAAAAGCAATGGCGGAGAAAATCCATACAACCCAACCTCGCTTGATCGTCTTATAGATGCACTTGAAGGCCATCCTGTAAATTATTCAAGCAAAAATAAATGCTGCGGATTCCATGTAGACTTACAAGCCCCGCACACGAGCAATGCTCTTACAGGTACTGCTCTGCTTGATGCTATTGACAATAACGCTGATGTTGTAGTAACGCCATGCCCATTGTGTCATTTAAATATGGATATCAAACAAAGAGGTGCTGGCAAACAAGCTGGACGTGATATCTCTATTCCGGTACTTCATATGCCTCAAATGGTTGCCCTTGCTCTTGGCTGCACATACGAAGAGATCGGACTTAAATATCATGTAAGCAACGCAAAAAAAGTATTTGCCCAAGCTACAAAATAAACACCTGGTTGCCGCAAACTGCGGCGATCACCTCATTTTGTTGTCATCCTAGGAAGTCTTTAGACTTCGTGAAGATCTAACTTTGGATCCTTATAACATCTTCCATGATCTCGCTCCAACTGATATTGAAATTTTTTTTAACAAACTCTTTTTTATGCGGCAATGTGCAACTTGAACAATCCTGATGGATAGCAGCCTCTGATTCAAACGATTGCCCTAACCCATTTGAGCATAGACTATAAACTACCCTATTTTCTTTGATTTTGATGCCGCCGTCATTAAATCTAAAATGTTGACACCCGCACATATAGCAATTAAGATCTTTCATATCATGACATTTGGAGTTTAAAGCATATAATGGGCAAAAATCGGGATGTTTTATGCGCATATTTTCATAGTCAAAATACTCTATTATCTCATCTGTATTTTTATCTTTGAGCTGCTCTACGATAGCTTTATGCTTCATTGAATGTTCATTGTACCATTGTATATATTTCATATGATATTGTATCGTATTTGAGGCTATAAGCACCCTTTGGATATAATAATAACAATTATATCAAACCACAAGAGATGACAACAATATGAGCGAAAATAGCAAAAAAGTTTACAATCCCAAAGAGATAGAAAGCTCTTTTTACCCTATCTGGGAAGATAGAGGATATTTCGAGATAGACGGCAATAGTTCCATTCAAGAAAACGGCAAAAATTTTGCCATTATGATGCCGCCGCCAAACGTTACAGGAAGCTTGCACATAGGCCATGCACTGACCTTTACGCTCCAAGATATCATTGTCAGATTCAAAAGAATGGAAGGATACAAAACCCTTTGGCAGCCAGGAGTTGACCATGCCGGAATTGCCACTCAAAATGTGGTTGAAAAACAGTTATTGGCAGAAGGTACTACCAAAGAAGCTATTGGCAGAGAAGAGTTCCTAAAAAGAGCTTGGCTCCAAAAAGAGAATTCAAACAATGCCATCACTGCCCAGTTACGCAAATTGGGAGTTTCACCTGCGTGGAAAAGAGAAAGATTCACTATGGATGACGGACTTGCAAGTGCAGTTAAAAAAGCTTTTAAACAGATGTATGATGAAGGCTATATAGTTCGCGGCAATTACATGATAAATTGGTGCACGCATGACGGAGCACTATCTGATATAGAAGTAGATTTTGAAGAACATGCAGGCAAGCTGTATCATATCCGTTATCCGCTAAGTGATGGCTCAGGTGTACTTGTAGTTGCTACTACCAGACCGGAAACATATTTTGGAGATACAGCCGTAATGGTCCATCCGGAAGATAAGAGATATGCGCATCTAGTGGGTAAAGAGGTTACCCTTCCGCTGATAGGAAGAAATATCAAGATCATTGCCGATGAGCATGTCGATATGGGATTTGGTACAGGCGTAGTTAAAGTTACTCCTGCACATGATCCAAACGACTATGAAGTCGGCAAAAGACATAATTTGGAATTCATTACAATATTTGACGAACAAGGCATGTTAAATGAGTATTGCGGAGAATTTACAGGTCTTGAGAGGCTGGAGGCTAGAGCAAAAATAGTAGAAAAGCTTGAGATAGAAGGCTTTATTGAAAAGATCGAAGAGCATATCCATCAAGTCGGCCATTGCTATAGATGCGGAAATGTGGTTGAGCCTTATATATCCAAACAATGGTTTGTCAAAAAGGAATTTGCTGCCAATGCCATAAAAAAAGTCAACGACGGGGAGGCTAAATTCTTTCCTGCTCATTGGATAAATAGTTACAATGCATGGATGAGCGAACTAAGAGATTGGTGTATTTCTCGCCAACTTTGGTGGGGTCATCAAATTCCTGTAATTTATTGTGATGATTGCGGAACGGAGAGTGTGTTTGACGGCGATGTGCCAACTTCTTGCCCTCATTGCCAAAGCAAAAATATACATCAAGACCCAGACGTTCTTGATACATGGTTTAGTTCAGGCTTATGGCCTTTTTCTACACTAGGATGGGGCAATGACGATATATACAAAGGCATTAAATGGAATGAAGGCGATATGAACGATTTCTATCCAAACAGCCTGCTTATCACCGGATTTGATATATTATTCTTCTGGGTAGCCAGAATGCTCATGATGGGTGAAAACCTGACTGGCAAACTGCCATTTAGTGATATATATCTTCACGCACTTGTCAAAGATGAACACGGCAATAAAATGAGTAAATCAAAAGGCAACGTCATAGACCCGCTTGATATGATAGAAAAATACTCTACTGATGCTTTACGTTTTACTTTGGCTATATTAGCTGTTCAAGGCAGGGATATAAAACTAAGCGAAGATAAGTTGGAGCAAAGCAGAAATTTTACAAACAAACTCTTTAATGCCGCGAACTTCTTGCAGCTAAATCAGGATAGTTTTGAGGATCTAGACAGCAACAATATCCAAACACCTCTTGGAAAATATATGCTATCACGCTTCTACCTAGCTATAAATGAGACCAGAGAATTCTTGGAAGTATATAGATTTAATGATGCTGCAACTACGCTTTATAGATTCTTGTGGGGTGAATTTTGTGACTGGGGGATTGAGCTTAGCAAAGCAAGCAAAGAGAGCGTAGGAGAGATGGGAAGCATATTCAAAGAATCCTTGAAGCTTCTTCACCCGTTTATGCCGTTTATCACTGAATATCTGTATCATAGACTTTCAAATACTTTATTGGAAGAGAGTCAGTCTATTATGGTTTTAAATTACCCAAAAACAGGCAAACTAGATAATAGCATAATGCAACAATTTGAACAGATCATTGAAGCAATAGTTTCGGTTAGAAGATGTAAAACTCTTATAGAGCAAGGCAATCAAAAGATAGAAAAAGCTTACATAAGAATAGGAGAATCTGCCGATAAGGAACTTATGAAGCCTTTTATAGAAAAACTTGCCAAAGTAGGATCTATAGAGTTTGTAAACGAGAGTTTAGACAAATGCGTCAAGGATGTATCGGATACTTTAGAGAGTATGATAGCCACTGAAAATATCGACTTGTCGCCTATAATTCAAAAACTTGAAAAACAAAAAGAGAAGCTTGATAAAGAGATAACAAAACTTAGCAGTATGCTAAATAACGAAAGATTCGTAGCCAACGCTCCTGAAGCTGTAATAACAGAAAACAAAACTGCTCTAAAAGATGCCGAATCTAAAGTAGCCAAAATAATAGACGAACTTCAAAACCTCACGAAATAAGCTATCGCTTATTTCTAGAAAAATGCATAATCAATTTTATGATTATCATAATACCTATTCCTTCTATCATTGCCGCTAGTACAAAAGCATAATAATCATACATAGAAATAGCACGCGTATTGATAGCAATAGTAGCAATTGCTACTAAAAATGTCAGTGGCATTGAATGGCTCAAGCTAAAAAGAACAGTATCTTTAAAACCAAAATATTTATAATATGCGACAAATGAACTGATCATTCTGACACTTATCATAGCTGAAATGATCAATAACGCATGTTTAATGATCTCTAATTTAAAAACCACATCCATATCTAATGTAGTCCCGACATAAACAAAAAATAGAGGTACTAAAAAACCAAATCCGACTGCATTGAGGGTTTCTGGCAATTCTGTTTTGTGCTTAAAGAAATTACCCACAAAAACACCGGCCACAAACGCACCAAGGACCATATCTATACCGTGATACTGCATGGCTGCGATCAATACAAAAAATAGTGCCATGGATACGCGAATATCTTGGCCCATATTGTCATTTTCGGGCATGATGATTTTTCTGAGCTCAGGAAACCACCACAGTACAACACCTACAAATCTAAAGAAATAATATATAACGATAAGTATTAGGATCAAGGTAGCTATGCTTTTATAAAAATCTACCCCCAAACCTTCGGCCAATAAAGCATCAAAGATCACCAATGCCGTAATACTTATCAATTCACCTATTGCTCCTATAGTAAGGGCTAATTCAAGCCAGTGCTGATCTTTACCGTAATCATTGATAAGAGCTACGATCATTCCCAATGAAAGGATCGGAATAGCCACTATATAAACAGGATTCAAACCAAAAACAACAAAAAGGCCAAAAGCAATAGCATATGAAATTCCAAAATAAAGCAAAGTATTTTTAAACATTTTATCTTTAAAGTGGATAAATTTTCTCAGATCTATTTCCAATCCGGCTAAAAACATAAGATAAAAAAAGCCTATTTTGGATATTGTTTTGAAAATATCATTATCATTATCCAGATATCCCACCCATACTGCAACGGTACCAAGCGCGATCTCTACGACTGTTATCGGGATTTTTGTTATTCTTGCAAAAATAGGAGCCAACACTATCAAAAAAGCAAGTTGTGACAAGAAAGCTAAATTTTGCATTATAATCCTACATTAAATTATTATATATTGTAGCCAAAACCCTCTTAAGCGATAAGTCATTATTTACAACAATTACTACACAAAATTTTTGATATATTATATTTTATGATACAATAAATTTATGATCCTGACATTATACAAAGGAGAACAAATGAAAAAGATCGTATTTTTTTCTCTAATTATAATAAGTTCCATGATTTTAAGCGGATGTGCGACAAATGAAAATTTTGTAAAGCAGCATAATGAATGGATAGGCAAAAATATCAATGACTATATAGCCCGGTCAGGGTATCCTGATGACTCATATGAAATACCAAACGGCAACAAAGTTTATGTATACAATAAGAGTACTAGATATATATACCATGGATCACCGATAGGTTTTGGATATTTTGGAAGAGGAGGATATTTTGGAGGTTTTCCTATGGGTTATGGGTTTTATGAACCTGATGTTATAGTCCGAAGCTGCACATTATTCATAGAAACCAATAAGTCAGGCAAAATTGTCAAATGGGGTTCAAAAGGCAATAACTGCATAGCAGATGAACCGGGTAAATAATATTATTGTATAACTATATTGCTGCTGCAATATAGTTATACAATTTATTCTTCGAATATTATAATATCATAACTGTTTTTTGGCACTATTGCTTTGCTTGTATGGACAGAACCCTGTCTGTTTACTTTGCTTAGCTCTTCTCGTAATTTGGCAATTTCTTCTTTTGCGCTATCGAGCTGCTCTTTTAACTGCAGTACTATATCGACACCTGCCAAATTGACACCCATTTGACGCGTTAGACGTAAAATAAGCTTCATTCTGTCAATATCTCTGCGTGAATATAGACGCATCTTGCCTTGTGTGCGAGAAGGCTCCAGTAAACCCTCTCTTTCATATTGTCTAAGAGTCTGCGGATGAATATTTAAAATATTAGCAACAATAGATATCAAATATACCGGTTCATCATAACTATGCATAATTCATACTCCTTATAGTTTTTCTTGGAGTGCTTTTTTCAAGTCATCATCCAAAGAATCTATATTTGGCAAAATAACATTTGCGATCAAATACAAGTCACCTCTCAATGCGGTTTTTCTATCAACCACACCTTTGCCTTTGAGTCTAAATTTTTGGCCATTTTTTGTATTTTGGGGAACTTTCAAAGAGACTGTTTTTTCCGGCGTGTCAACATCAACAGCACCTCCAAAAAGCGCTTCTTTGAGCGGCAGATCAAAAGTCTTATATAGATCATCTCCTTTGCGTTCATATTCATTTGATTGTGCAACATCGATTTTTATAAGCAAATCACCTGCTTGGGAGCCGCTGCGTTTACCTTTGCCTTTTACTCTGAGAGTTTCTCCGCTTTTTATACCGCCTGGTATCTTAACATCAAAACTTTGCCCGCTGCTGCTTACCATATGTTTGCCACCCAAAATAGAAGTGATAAAAGGTATAGTTATTTTAGTTTGGATATCCAGATCGATACCTCCTCCAAAGCCGCCAAAGCCGCCAAAACCGCTAAAACCTCCAAAGCCGCCAGCACTTCTGCCGCCTCCAAACATACCTCTAAGCAGTTCTTCAATATCTATATTTGCACCCTGCCTGCTAGCAAAATCATGGAAATTTTGTCCGCCGAACATTTGATCGCCATATTGGTCATATTGCGCTTTTTTTTCTGCGTCGCTCAATACTTCATATGCAGCATTTATCTCTTTGAATTTGTTTTGTGCTTCGGGATCTTTGTTGATATCAGGATGATATTTGCGTGCTAATTTACGATATGATTTTTTAATCTCTTCAGCGCTAGCATTTTCACTGACTTCAAGTGTCTCATATAAACTTTTTGACATCTAAGGGCCTTAATATTTAAGAATAATTAACCAAATTATATCAAAAATCTTTAGCCATTGTCAATCAAGTTTAAGCAAAATATTGTTCTATATCGTCATTCCTGCGAAGGCAGGAATCCAGTCTTTAGTCCATTCCCATCGGGACGATGGGAATGGGAGAATTATATCCATCAAAATCCTGTCAAAAGAGGATATATTGACGAAGCAAAACATTGGAGATATTCAAGCGCCAGAGATTATGATGGAATTGGGGGACTTATAGAGATCGATAGATTTTGGTGATGAGTATGCATTCCCATCGAGACGATGGGAATGGGAGAAAATATAGGGTTGTCATTGTTACCTGACCCCTGTGTCTTTGTGTCTAATATTTTGATTTTCCATATTTTCCTAGTTATCTAACGTTTAAAATGGGCCAACAAGTTGCCCGCAGGGTAATTTGTTAGCTCCACTGATTTGTTATACATTTTTTCAAGTAGATAACTCTTGAACAAAAGTATTAAGTAAATCTCTTAAATATTCATTTCTTGGTGTGTTAATTTCTTTAATGACATTTGCCCAAGACTTTTTTAAACTAATGTTTTTATAAAAATTAATCAATTCCTCATTAGAAGAGAAAGCCCATTTATCAGGAGATTGCATTACCATTTCAAATAAAGTGAGCCATACAAGCCAATATTTATCATCTTCAAACTCTTCTATTATTCTAGTTAGAATGGGATTAGTATTGGGAGATAAGAACTTGCTATAACTTAGTAGTCCAATTCTCAATGTTTGTAAATGTTGTTCTAGTACCTTGCTACTGCTTCTAGAATTGGCACGAATTAATTTAATAGATATATCAATAAGCTCATTTACTTCTTGTTTTTGTTCATCATGTCCTTTTGATAAGTCTAAAAACCACAGAGCATCAGAGTACTTATATTCATTCCAAAAAGTAAATGTTGCATTTTCATAAAGTACACTTTTTACATCACTATTCCAGTTAAAAATAGGTCTAGTATTGTTGTCTGTATCAGCAACAAGTAATCGACTTCCTTTTATTTGGCTTTCCATTTTTGCTGAATGAACTAAAGCTGGACTAACAATAAAATTTTTTGCTAAATTTGGAGCTTCTGTACGACTTTGAATATCTACTACACCAAAAGATATTCCACCACGCGGTAAAAGAAAAAAGCTTGATAAGTCTTCTTCTCTATACGAATTGTTTTTTCTAAGACATTCCCTATATATTTTTGATAAGGTATTTAGTAATAAAGCAGGATCTGAAGAGTGTGCTAATAAACTATCTGAAAATAGATCTCCTTCAACATCAGGTTTATTTTTAATAATGTCAAATGTCAAATTATAAAAATCATTTAAAATATTTTTTGACTGGTCATAATCTTTCGTGACCATTTGACTAAAACCCAACAAGTCTATAAAAGCTAATGCTCTCATACTGCTCCTTTATGTATAACGTTTAAAATGAGCAATCAAAAAGCCGCCCGCGGGTTTTTGATTGGTCTCCTTTGATTTGTTAGGCCTTTTTGCTTACATATGGTCGCAACCATTTTTCAAATTTATCAATAGCTTCATTGACTTCTGGAGTAAACTTGTCATATTCAGAATCTTCACCACCATAATACAAAACAGATCTTTCCTCGGCTCTTTCTTCTGGTGTAGTAGCCTGATTAAATTCCAGACCTTTTTTCCGTTCAAGCATTTGTTGAATTACAATATGAAGCTTTACTCTACAAGATCGAAGTCCGGTTATGACGTCTTGAAACTTTGAGCCCCATTCAACTTGTGCATTCAAGTGATGTTCTTCAAGTTCTTTAAATGCAGCATGCATAATTTCCCATCGTTTTTCGTAGGCATGTGCTGTACCTTCATAGTTGCATTCACGCTTTAAATGTCCATGATGATCGATCATGTCTTCTGGATATTCATATTGATATATAGCAGGATTTCTAACATGTTTAAAAGCTCCTCGTACTTTATATACTGATTTCAACACATCTTTTGCTAGTTGATATTCTGCTTTTCCTTTGAGTTCTTTTCTCCATGCGCTTAATCCTAAGTATGCAAATATAGTAGCAGTTACAGCTGATATACCTACAAGTGAATCTTTGGCAGCAGATATCCACGGACCAAGTTCTGAAATTTCCAATTATTTTTCCTTTGAAGGTTAACTATTTATTCAACATAGATTATATATAAGATAGCCTAAAAATAAACAAATAACATACATTAGATATGTAGTATATTTAAAATAACAATAACAATAATAAAAAAGATATGGAAAAATAATAATAAAGAAGTTATTCTCAATGTGGCAGCGACCTACTTTCCCATACCAGACAGGTATAGTATCATCGGCGATGGGAGGCTTAACTTCCAGGTTCGGTATGGAGCTGGGTGTGACCCTCCCTCTAGCCCCACCACAAAGAGAAGCAAATACACCTTGGTGTGCTTGATTCTCTCTGCATTGAGAAGGAGAAACTTAACATGGTTAAGAGTCTATGCAATGTTGAGTTACAATTTAATGATTTCATTGCACTTAATAAGGTAGTACCTTATGTTGAATACTATAAAAACGAATGATCTATTAGTACTGGTCAGCTAAATGACTTTCATCACTTACACACCCAGCCTATCAACCATGTAGTCTTCATGGGACCTTACCTGATTACTCAGTGGGATATCTTATCTTGAGGCCGGCTTCACGCTTAGATGCTTTCAGCGTTTATCCGATCCGCAC
>DLIG01000017.1:14154-18497 GCA_002483605.1 Sulfurovum sp. UBA7648 | reverse complement strand
AAAACACTTCTCTCTACCTTTCTTTTTACTAAAGAAAGGTAACCAAAGAAAAGCGTCATTCTCGCGAATCGCACGCCTTTTGTTATGCACTACTGCTGCACAAAAGGCAGCTTTCAAGGAGCACACAAAGGACTATAGTGTGGATTCCTGCCTTCGCAGGAATGACGCAGAATATGGACTGCTACGCCGAGAAAAGGATAATGTATTTTGGTGGGATAGTATATTTATTGCGGTGGATTAGTAAACTCACCACACTGCTTATACAAGCTTAGAACTTGGTTCCCATACTAAATTCAAAGCTTGATGTCTCATCTCTATCTTCAGGGTTGATAGCTTTGGCAAATATAAAATTGATAGGCCCAAACGGCGAGAACCACTCAACAGAAACCCCTGCTGAAGCTCTATCTATATTGTCATAGCTTCTGCCGTAAAAATCATCAGAACCGATAATACCCCAGTCTGCAAAGAATGCCATACGTATTTTTGCCTCTTCAGAAATCGGAATGCTTGCTTCTATACTGTTAGAGAACGATTTTGTACCGCCAACCCTTCTATACACATCTACATCAAGAATCTCAGGAGAAATAGTATAGGTTTCATATCCTCTGACACTTCCCATGCCGCCCATAAGCAATCTCTCTGCTACAGGCACATACCCATCAGTTGAATTTAGATATCCGGCTCTGGCTTTATATCTTAAGATCAGATCATAATCTATCAAATCTCTCAAGCCGTAATAAGCCCCAAACTTCCCGTTAAATTTGACAAAATCGCCAAAATCTGTATACCCTCCGTTTTCTGGCAGCATATGATCCGGGCTAAGATCGCCGTCCAAAGTAGCAATTTCTGCGCCAAGGCTGGCAATAAAACCGCTTCTTGGAACATAATAATCATCGGTATTATCAAATTTGATCCCTAAAATACCGGCTGCTTTTTGATATTTGTCACTATACAAAAGCTTATACAATTCATTGCCCGAGGCATCGGTAATATCAGATTGGTTATCCGAATATGTTATTCCTCCGTAAATATAAAAATGTCTCATAAATTCCCGACCGACAGTCAAAGAGCCGCCGGCTTGATCTATTTTATAGTCATCATTATCATAGTCGTACTCTCGTTTATAAAGATCCATTGATAAACTATAAAGAGAATCCCAAATTCTAGGATTTGACAAATGCAGATTATAATTTATTGATCTTTGAGAATAGTCGATTCCAAGGCTTGTATCTATACCTGTACCAAATATATTTTTATCGGAAATACTTCCATTTACCATAAAGCCTTCATAGCTTCCGTACCCGCCTCCGATCGAGAAAGAACCGGTTGGTGCTTCTTTTACATTGACTAGCAAATTCATTTTATCATCAGTTAGTTTTTGGGTTTGGATATCATATTTTTCAAAAAATCCCGTTCGGCCCAATGCGTTTTTACTGTCTTTTAGATCCGTTTGGCTAAACTGATCTCCCGGGGCTAAATATATATATCGTCTAACAACACTGTCTTGAGTCTCATTATTGCCTGAGATCAACACATCATTTATGGTTACTTTCGTACCTGGAGTAATTACATACTGTATATTAATAATATCGGTACCGCTTTTGCCCATTTGCGGCGAAACATTTGCAAATGCATATCCCAAATTTCCTGTTTGCTCTTGAAGATATGCGATATCTTTTCTTAATTTGTCTATATTGAAATATTTTCCTTTTTTCAAAAAAAGGCCGTCATACAACTTGTCATTATCCAATCCTTCAACAGATTGAAGTATCGATATATCGCCGACTTTATATCTGTTGCCCTCTATGATATTGTATTCGATCGTTGCGCGGTTTTTGCTATCTACTTGAACTCTTGGCTTGCTGATTTGTGCATCGATATAACCATGTTTCATATAGGTATCTTTGATTCTGTATACATCATTTTCCAGCTGAGACAAATTAGCTACTCCGTCATTTCTAAACGGCAGGAATCCCAAGAAATCTTCTTCTTTGTTTACTAAATTTGTCTCTATATCACTTTGGCTAAGTGCATCTATACCATTGAATACGAGATTTGAGATCTTAACTTTTTCGCCTTTTTTGACATCGAAAGTCAAAGATACGCTTCCCTCTCCCACGACTTCGCTTTTTACATCAACTGATGCATCATATATACCGTCTTGAGCAAGTTTAGCTTGCAATACTTCTTTTGCTTTTTGCATTTTTGCATTATCTAGCAGCTCACCTCTTTTTAAGCCCATCGCTTCAATAAGCTTTTTACTCTCTTCTTCTGAACCATATCCGATGATCTGAGCATTTGCAATAGCAGGTTTTTCTACAAAATGATATACTACTACTCCTCCACTTTTGGTCTCTGCTTTTACATCTTGAAAGTATTTTTGTTCTGAAAGATTTTTGACAGATTCTTTGATTTTTGATTCTGATAATGTATCACCGACTTTTATACCGCTGATTTCGGCGATCGTATTTGGAGATAGGCTATGCAAACCGTCATATTCGATTTTAGTTATACTTTGTGCGATTAGCATTGAACCGATTGACATCCACAATAAAGAAGTTTTTTTAATCATACGAAACCTTTTTTTTAAATTAGCATTGAAGGATCAAAGCAATAATATGGCTAATAGTTTATCGTCTTTTAACCTAAAAAATAATAATAAATCTGTTTTTTTTAGCCTTATGATATAATTTGGCATTATTTTAGAGTTAAAGGTCAAAAATGGATATAAAATCAATCGGTATTATTGGTTTGGGGCTAATGGGGGGTTCTATTGGTTTAAGTTTAAGAAAACTATACCCGCATCTTAATATCATTGGTTATGATCACAATTTGACACATATTCAAGAAGCAATGGATTTAAATCTAGTTAACAGGTTTACCAAAAACATAGATGAAATTTGGCAATGCGATCTTGCTATTTTAGCAATTCCGGTTGATGGAATTATTTCACTGATAGGGCAAATAAGCAGCATTCCAAAAACGACCACGATCATTGATATGGGAAGTACCAAAAAACTAATTTGCGACAGTATTCCAAATGCCATTCGTTCTAATTTTGTAGCAACACATCCGATGACAGGCACGGAAAAAAGCGGCCCTGCTGCTGCAATAGATGGATTATACAGCAATAAAACGGTAGTGCTTTGCGATATTGAAAAAAGCGGAGCCCATCAACTCGAAAT
This sequence comes from Sulfurovum sp. UBA7648, assembly GCA_002483605.1. GTDB lineage: Bacteria > Campylobacterota > Campylobacteria > Campylobacterales > Sulfurovaceae > BN30871. The sequence continues at coordinate 15,312 of DLIG01000017.1, read as the reverse complement.
CGTCAAAAAGCTATATAGAGCACTTGGGATGAACATCATCTATATGGATAGCACTTCACATGATAGGCATGCAGCATTTATCTCTCATATGCCTCATGTGATCAGTTATGCTTTAGCAAATACCGTTATGTGCCAAGAAGATCCCAAAAGCATCATAGCGCTTGCCGGTGGAGGGTTTCGCGACATGAGCAGAATCGCTAAAAGTTCTCCTGATATGTGGGAAAGTATAATTAGACAAAACAAGATCAATGTACTTGATTCCATAATAAATTTCAAACAAGAGCTAGACTCGTTTGAAAAAATGCTGCTCAAAGAGGATTGGGAAGGTATAAAAAAATGGATGACTAGAGCCAATAGTTTGCATGATATTCTATAAATAGAACATCATTAGCAATAGAGCTATTTTTGTTTATTTCTCTTTTTGGACATCATTAGCAATACTGCAACCATGCTCGCCAAACCTGCTATAAAACTAACAATTAGCCACACTATTAACGGTACACCGTTTTTTGAAGGATCGCTTTGTTTTAAACCGTTAAGCGATCCTATGATCTTAATATCATATGATGGCGTAACAATGGTCTCTATTTTATTACTTTTGATGTTATAAATAGTTATATTGCGAGAAGGGATGGTAAAATCATGATCGCTGAGAAAAATATACTCCCTTGTATAGTTTGAAAAAACCTTATCGCCTCTGATCTCTTGTACAATTTGCGGCTCTTGTGCGCGAACATTCAAGCCTTCAATACTATAATCCAAGCCATCAAAATTTCCCAAAGCACCTTCGCCTTCTATTTTTAGAGATAACACGATAGGTGCATCAATATCAGCAGTCAATAGATTTGGTTTCACGCTTATATTAAAATCTCCTACCAGTTGAACTAAGCTCGGCAATGGCTTTATGGTGACGGATAACATCTTTGAACTTATTATTTTTGCTTTTGGTTTGTGGCTAAAAAATGTATCAAAAAAACTGCTAAGAGCTGTTTTTTTTTCAACAATAGACATTTTCGCAGGATCTAGAATATAATTTCCAGGTTTTTGAGGAGTGATCAAATAATCGATCTGGGTAATATCATATCCTCCTTGCCTGATGCTTTTTTTATTTATTTCCTTAGAAGTAAAATTATTAAACGGCGGTTGAATATATTTTGC
>DLIG01000017.1:0-14024 GCA_002483605.1 Sulfurovum sp. UBA7648 | reverse complement strand
GCGGTTGAATATATTTTGCCGAAGATAAGTTAAGATTCGATTTTTTTGACACAATTACAGATACCACCAATGAGTCTCCAAAATATATAGATTTTTTATTGGCCATCATATCAATAGATATATTGGCGTATAAAATATTTATAGATAGAATAAAAAATATAAATGCTTTACCAAGGTTTCTAATCATAACTACTCCTTTTGGTTAATATTAGATTATACAATATAGTTGTTGTTTTTTTATTTTCCAAACTTTTTAGCATATTATATAATTGTTTTTCTTTTTGATCATTTTTTGGCATCTCTTGCAAATGCACAGATTGGAGCGGCTTGCCATTGTTTGTCACTTGGATTGCTTTATATTGAATGGTTTGATTATTTTTTGCTTTTTGTTTTTTTGCAAGCTCAAGATTGTATTGCGTATCGCTATCTTTTTGGATCATTAGTGCTTGCTGGTATGATTTGATCGCATTATCATAATCTTTTATTTGAAAATAGCAATTGCCTAAATTATGATATTTATTTATATTATTTGGAGCTTTTTCATATGCTTTTATAGCTGCAGCGTATTTTCCTTTTTTATAATAACTATTGCCCAGATTATACCAATCATGCGGTGTTTTGTTCAATAAAGTTAAAATAGCTATGCTTTTATCATATTCCCTATTTTGATATGCTTTTTTGGCATTATGCCTGTCTATAAAATCAAACAAACTAGCGTGAGTTAAAGTAGATACAAATAACGATATAAATACAATTTTTATCATTTTTTTATCCTTATTGGCAATGAACTCCATGACACAAGAAGCAATATAAGCGACAAAACAAGAGGATAATAAAATAGCTCTTTTTGATCCTTGGATAAAAGAAATTTATCTCCATTGTCAATATTATAGCTGTTTAAAAAATTATATAACTCTTTTGTGTCTACATAGGCATTGGCTGAAACGATAAACAATTTAATATCATTCTTGCTTAGCAAACTTGTGAACTCCTCCGGGATATCTTCATTATTGCTAATAATAACAGCTGTCTTGTTTGGTTTGTCCTTAGTAAGGAACACCAGCAATTCTCCAAGAGCTCTAAAGTTTCTTAAATCATTTTTTACATATTTATTGTCTATACCGTCTATCATCTCTTCTAATGAAAATTTGTCGTTCGTAAATGGAGAAATCAAAAAAGCATTGTTTGCAAATGCCGTTAATGCCACCTCATCATTGCTCATATTTTGCAATAATATCTTGGTTGTTTGTTTTGCATCATCGAATTTATTACTATCTCTGTCCACATTCCCATTTAAGGAGGATATATCAAAAGACAATACAATATTCGATCCTTTCAAAGATATCTTTTGCTCTCCTCTGTCAAAAACAGGTCTTGCCATTGCGATTATCATCATTAAAAGTGCCGTAAAAAATAGAATATTTCTAGCTGCATGAGGCAAACTATCTTTATTGACACGGAGTCTATCTAATATTTGGCGGTCAAACAGTCTGTCTAATCTGCTTTTATTTGTGATCACCAATGCAGCTAAAATAAGAAAAGGGACGATCAGAACCCAAAAGAGATACGGATATACAAAATGAACCATTCTATATTCCCTTGATATTGCGGATATATATCCAAAATAACAAGCTTATCCAAGCTACAAAAAGCGGGTATAGATATAAATAGATGTAGTTTGGCTCTTCTTTGGAAGAGACATCTTCTCTTTTGTCTATTTCATTATATATTTTAGATAATTCGGATGCATCAATAGCTTCATATGCTCTACCGCGGCCTGCTTTTGCTAATTCATTAAGATAAAAAGCATCATAACCGTTGCCGTAACCTATGGTATAAAGCTTAATAGGAAATTTTGATATCAAAGACAATAGATCATCTTTTTGAATAGTACTTTTATTATCAGTGCAGCTTGTGAGCAAAATAATTATTTTTGTTTTTGCTTTGCTTCTGTAGAGCATACCATAGCTTTTGGTTATTGCATCATTAATGGCACTCATATGGCCTGCTATGCCAAGCTCTTGTAATTTCAAAATGGTTCTTAGGATTTCAATATCTGCCGTTATCGGAGATGCGATCAGTGCATTATTTCCAAATGTCACCAAACCTATATTATTGCTTGTTCTTTTTGATATGAAAGCATCTAATTCTTGTTTTGCTTTATCAAGTTTACCGTCTTTCATGGAATCACTTGCATCGAGTATAAGGACTATATCATGTTTTTTCTCTAAATATTGATGCAAGCTAACAACCGGCGAAGCCAAAGCTATTATGGCTGATGATATGCCTATCCATTTTAATATATGAAGGGTTGGTGTTCTATTTTTGCCTTTTAGAAGCAACAACGACACATGAGGGAAAAAAATAGCTTCACTTTGCTCCTTGCACCACTTATCGCATACGATAAAAACAAATATCAAAACCAATACCCACGGATATTCAAAACTAAACATCTAACACCTGGATCAAAAGATCATAATGCGTCAAAGTCTCTTCATTGACTGGTGGTACATCTTTTTTATATTTATATTCCAGCAGCATCGGTTCAAGTTGACTGAGTATCTCTATGCTCCTCGGATCTTTTGCCAATAATCTTCCATAATAACTTACTTTATATGCTGCATTTTTAGAATTTGACCAATCTACACTTTTGATGCCACTTAAGTATTGTTTTCTTAAATTCTGTTTTCTGTTATTTAGCCATCTGGATATTCCCCACCAGAGAATACTAATAAATAAAAATAGCAATAATACAGCTCCTGCTGCAAAACCCCAATAGAGCCATTCGGTATTTACCAAGTAAGGTTTGATCTCTTTTAGCTCTTCAATCATTGATCATATACTATTTAATAATTTTAGATATACATCTTCATGTGTATAAACCTTTAGCATTCTTATACCGTATTTTTTGCAAATATCTGCCAGTCTTATATCGTTTTTGGCCAATGATTTACGATAATTAGATGTTGCATCATTATCCACGTTGCCAAAAAAACCTTGGCTGCTTTCCGTGTCGATCAATTGGATCAAACCAAGCTCTTGTGGATTTTCTTCAAATTTATCTCTGATTATTATTAATACAACATCGTGTTTTTTTGATAATTTTCCAAGGTCAAATTCCCCTATGCCGTCACTTATGATGTATAACAATGCCTTTTTGTTCAAATGAGTCCAAAGCATTTGTGTCATTTTTTGATAATTGCTTTTTCTGCTAAGTACCTCAAAACGCCCCATTTCCTCCAAAACATCAAAAAGCGAAAATATTTGTTTGCTTGGCTTATTCCACTTTACAAGCTTATCGGCAAATAAAAAATGTGAAAATCTATCGTTTTGGCTCAATGCACTCATGCCTATCAACGCAACCGCTTCTCTCATTGCTTCGCTTTTTTGTTTAGTAGTTCCAAAATAACTGGATCCTCCCATCATGGTGGCAACAGCCACATTAAGCTCTCGCTCTTCTTGGTAGATCTTTACAAACGGTTTTCCCATTTTTGCCGTTGTTTTCCAGTCTATTTTGCGTACATCATCTCCATACATATATTCACGAAGTTCTCCAAACTCAAATCCTTCGCCGTAAAATTTAGTTATATGATTTCCAAGTCTTTGAGAATAGACTTGCTTTTTCGTTTTGAGAAGCAATGTTTTGGTATTTAGATGCATTGAGCTCTCATCTACGGTACAGGTACGCTATTTAGTATCTTGGATATGATATCATCCTGACTTACTCCGCTAGCTTGTGCTTCGTAACTAAGTATGATACGATGTCTAAGCACTTCTTTGGCTATATATAATATCTCATCCGGAGATACATACGATTGGCCTCTTAGATATGCTATGGCACGTGATGCTTTATATAGATCAATGCTTGCCCTTGGAGAAGCTCCAAACTCTATCATGGATTCCAACTCTTCTAAGCCGTAACTCTTTGGTTCTCTAGTTGCTACAACTATATCTACTATATACGCTTCTACCTCTGGGTCGATATGTATCTCCATCATCTTGTCGGTTGCAGCTTCTAATTGTGCAATATCAACGACTTGTTCAATTTTTTCAAAAGTGGAATTTGCGACCCTTCTAGCGATCAGGAGCTCTTCTTCTTTTGTATTGTATCCTACCGTCACCTTCATCATAAACCTATCTAATTGCGCTTCAGGCAAAGCATACGCACCTTCATGCTCTATCGGGTTTTGAGTAGCCATTACCAAAAACGGCGGCGGGAGCTTAAAACTCTCATCGGCTATTGTTATTTGTTTTTCTTGCATTACCTCCAACAGTGCCGACTGTACTTTGGCCGGAGCCCTATTGATCTCGTCTGCCAAAAGTAAATTTGTAAAAACAGGTCCTTTTTTTATCTTAAAAGAGTTAGATGATGGATCGTAGATTTGAGTGCCTATAATATCGCTTGGCAACAAATCAGGAGTAAATTGCACTCTGCTAAAATGAAGTCCGAGACTCTTTGCAAGCGCATTAACTGTAGTGGTTTTAGCAAGGCCCGGTACCCCTTCAAGAAGTATATGACCTCTACACAAAAGCCCGACCAAAAGGGCTTCTATCATTTTATCTTGTCCTACAACTACTTTGCTTATCTCTTGCTTGATGACATCTGCAATAGTTTGCTTAATTGACACTTTATCCCCCTAAGTATTAAAGGAAGTATATAGTTTTGAGTTTTAATAGAAGATTAATGTGATGCTATCAATAAAAAGTTATTAATTAGTTTATGCCAAGCTCATCAATTTTATATTTTCTTACATAACCTTTATCATCTGCAAAATATATATTATCATTATTATCAAGAGCTATTCCTTCTTGATTGAATTTTGGAAGCTTTAAGGTGCTCAAGATCCTTTTTTCAGCCATACTATACAGATACAAACTATTTTTTGTATCACTCACTATATAGAGTATACCGTTTTTCATCTCCAGCCCGGAAGAGTCTTCTATTTTATGATAAATTTCATCAACTACTCTTGCTTTATTATCATTAAGCTCTACAATAAATAGCTTGGCATCTTTTTTTGATAACGTTTGGAGCGAGAGTATATATTTGTCTCCCATTTTTGTTATGCCTTCTATGCCTCGTTTTTTACCAAACTTGCCTAATCCTTCTACGTGTATATATTGTTGCGAATGCTCTTCCCTGTCTACTCTTACCAAGCCGCCGCTCTCCAAGGCAAATACAAAATTATTATCTTCGCACACAACACCCTCTAGATCGTACTTTCCTATATTGTGTTTATACATCACAGTGCCGTTGGTACCTATCTCGTAAAAATATCCTTCATCGTTAGCCACGACCAGCGTATCGCTATTGTTGCAATAGCTTATGCCCGATGCTTCCGGTATTGATGCTATAATGTGATCTTTGCCTAGCGATTGCTGGCAGCCGATCATTGTCAAACCAACCATTATGCTCAAAATTACAGCCTTAGATCGATATAGCTTCATAGATAATTCCTTTGTAAAATCAAATTATATAAAATCCAAGACAACAACTATGATCTATTGTCTTAGATATCCAAATGCCGCAGCAATTATATCATCATCATCTTTGCTGTATGATTTAAGTGTGACCCTATCTTTGCTTGTATCTTCAAATTCTATAAATACATTTTCACCATAACTAGAAACTTTGGATACTCCCTTACTTGATGCCAAGAGCTTTATAGCCATGATATCAATAAATTGCTTGCTCATTGTATCCAATCTGCCAAATCTATCTTCTATCTCAGAGGCTATCTCATAAACCTCACCTACGCTTTGGCTCAGTGCAAGCCTGCGATAAAGTTCAAGTCTCAATCGATCTTCGCTTATTAGCTCTTCATTCAGATAAGCATCAACGGCTAGTTTAACTTCAACGCTTTTTCTTTTCTCTTCTTGTATGCCGCTAAGCTGCTTGATGGCCTCTTCTAGCATTCTAAGATAAAGTCCATAACCTATCTGTTTTATATGTCCGCTTTGAGCTTCCCCGATTATATTACCCCCGCCTCTGATCTCTAGGTCGTGAAACGCCAGTACTGCGCCGCTTCCAAGGTCTGAATGTGATTCAAGTGCAACAAGTCTGCGTTTGGCAAGGTCTGTGAGTCTCATCTTGTCTGCTACCATAAAATAACAATATCCCTCTTTGGCTCCTCGCCCTACTCTGCCTCGAAGCTGATGCAAGTCAGCCATGCCAAAATTCTCTGCACCGTCTACGATCATAGTATTGGCATGCGGCATATGGATGCCAGATTCGACTATCGAAGTAGAAAGCAGCACATCATATTCACCGGCTTCAAACTTTATCATCTCATCTTCTGTCTCTTTTGCACTTATTTTTGAATGAAGTACAGCTATGCGAAGAGACGGCAGTATCTCAAGAAGTTCTTTTTTTTTATCATTAATAGATGCTATAGAGTTATAGACGTAAAATATCTGTCCTCCTCTTCTGATCTCGCGCAAAAATGCCTCTTTTAGCAACTTTTTATCATAACTTTTGACAAAAGTTCTTACCCCTATCCTCTCAACAGGCGGGGTAAGTATCTCGCTAAATGTTTTGACGCTTGATAGTGCAAGGTTTAAGCTTCTAGGAATTGGTGTAGCACTCATGCTTAGCAAATGCACATTGCTTGCCATCTCTTTTAGACTCTCTTTTTGTTTTACACCGAATTTATGTTCTTCATCTATAACCACAAGTGCCAGCCTGTCAAATTCAACCCCAATCAATGCATGAGTTCCTATAAATACATCTATAGTGCCTTCCTTTGCTCCCCTGATAGCTGTATTTTTTTCTTTAGCGGTACAAAATCGATTAAGCTTAGCCACACTGATGCCATATGGCGAAAGTCTTTCTTTTAGGCTTTTATAGTGCTGAGAACTAAGTAATGTGGTTGGAGCGATCATACATGCTTGATATCCGCTTTTAACACACGCAAATATTGCATTCATCGCCACTTCTGTTTTGCCAAATCCAACATCGGCGCTAAGAAGTCTATCCATCATTTGTCCGCTCGCCATTTCTGCAAGTATAGAGCTGATCGCTTCTTCTTGATCTTGAGTATGTATAAATCCGGCCTTGCCCATAAAATCAGCTTGGAGCGATTCATCTAATGCAATATGAATACCTTTTGTAAGATGTCTTTTGGCTGAGAGGTTGACAATATCTGAAGCGATGGCAAATAATTTCTCTCTGACCTTTTCTTTGAGATTTTTAAAGCTCATCTTGCCTAGTCTGTCAACTGCAGGCAAAGCTCCGCCTTCGGCAACATATCTGTCTATGACATCAAGATTTTCAACAGGCACTAGCAGCATATCTTCATTTTGATATACTATTACCACAAATTCGCGTACCGCACCTAAAACTTCTCGTTTCTCTATCGCTCTAAAAAGGCCTACACCGTGAGTTTCATGAACTACATATTCGCCTGGTTTAAGCTCATCAAGAATGAGCATACTTTTTTTTACTTTTTTAGGTTTGGCCGGAGTATTTAGAGAAATTATCAATTCATTTGCGCTTGCAATATTTATGATACCGTCTTGATATACAAAATTTAATCCGTCAAATGAATCGAGCATACTGCCGCGTACTACACTTTCATTTTTGGCAATTACGGTGATCTTCTTATCTTTATATGTATTTAATAGTTTATTTATATCGGTTACTTCGATATCACGATAAATTTTCGATTCAGGTATCATTTGAAGAGCGGCAAAATCTACTTCATCTTCTATGTAAGTTGCTGCAATGGGATTAAAAACTTCTAAGGGATTGTAGCCCAGATCGTCAAGCACCCACCAGCCTTGTGAATCTATATCTTTTACAAATACTTCATACGGCGTTGTCTCTGCTCTGCTTTTTAATGCATCGTTTTGCGCAGCATCTAAAGCCAAAAAGGCAGGGCATATTATGATACTTTCAAGTTCTTCTTTATTACTTTTTTGGGTGCTTATATCAAATTGCCTAATGCTCTCTACTTCGTCTCCAAAAAGTGAAATACGATAAGGCATCACGGCATCCAAAGGATAAATATCAATGATATCTCCGCGAAAAGAGACTTCAGCTTTGCCCGTAACGATATCTACAAACTGATACCCCCAATTATAAAACATCTCTTTTGCTTGAAGTTTTATCTTGTCGCCAAATGCTATAGTAAAAGTATCAAAATATTCTTGTTTTGGGAATGGAAGCCTCAAAGTACGTGCGGGAGAAATAAGTACTTTTGGGTTGTTCGAACGATAGTAAGATCCAAGCTCTACAAGCAGCTCTCCAAACTCTTCTTGATATGGACGCAGATCCTCACCTACAGCTAATCTAATATCAGGCAGTAAAAATGAATCAATATTTGCCAAAGTTGCTATATAGTTTATCTGCAGAGCTTCTTTATCACTATTGCACACCAGCACTAAGTTGTTTTCTCTTTTTGATAAAGAGACTAAAAAATCATAAACAGCACTAGAATACATATATTGTGTGATGCCTTTTATTTTTTACTTTTTGGCAAAGCAGCATCCGAATCAACTATTTTTGTATCAATAAGGTTATGATATTTGCTTTCTACTTCTGCATATCTGCTTTGCAAAGAACTGCCCTTTACTATTGTTTTACCGTCAAAAAAGCCGTTTTCTTCAACTGTTATTTTAGAATATACCAATGTTCCAAGAGCTCTTCCTGTGGAGAGAACATGAATCATATTGGCATCAATAACACCGTCAACCAGCCCGCCAATGACAATAGTATCGCTTTTTACTTCCCCGTAAAGCTCGCCCTTTTCACCTATGGTAATTGTTTGATTGGATGAAATAGCCCCTTCAAATTTGCCGTTTATCACAACATCGCTTTGTGTTGTAATACCGCCTACAATGCTGCAATCATCTGCTATGATAGTCGCATTGTACGAGCCTAACTTCGAATTCGTTTTATTAAAGAATCCCATGGTACGTCCTTTTGTTGTTTAAATATTTTATTATAGTTTACCATACTCCAACTAATAAACGGTCTAGGGTTAATAGCCTTCCCTCGATAATGTACCTCATAGTGAAGATGTGGGCCAGTTGAGCTGCCGCTATTTCCTCCAAGTGCTATAACTTGGCCTTTTTTGACAATATCGCCTATCTTGACTTTTGTCGCGCTCAAATGAGCATAAGCTGTACTAAAACCATATTTATGTCTTACGACGACCAGTTTGCCGTATCCTCCGACATCTTTGCTTACAACCCTTGTGATAATACCGTCAGCTGCAGTATAAACAGATGAGCCCATTTGAACTCTCAAGTCAACTCCATGATGCATTTTTTTAGTTTTAAATATAGGATGAGTCCTAAATCCAAAAGCAGATGTGATAACCGGACGTTTTATCGGTGAACCGTTTGGTATATGTTTTAAAATAAACTTTTTGAGCTCATAATCTCTTTTTAATTTGGCCAGTCTGATTTCTGCGTTACTCTTTTCTTTTAAAGCAACGCTCTCTTTTTGTTTAAATACTTCCGGAGGATTGCTCATTTTTTCATAAGCAGTAATTTTCTCTTCTAATGCTTCAAATTTTTCATCCAACTCTTCATATGCTGCTATTTTTTGTTCTAGATCTTGTTGATAAAGCTCATTTAGTGATGTCAGCTCCATTACTTTATGGGTCAAAATAGGTATCACAATAGCTCCGCCTATGGCCACAAAGCTGATAAATGCAATGATCCAAAATAAAAATCTTCTAAAAAGTTTAGTAAGGCTATATGATTTGGTACCTCTAATATCCGATATGGTGATTATAACTCTATTTTTCATTTCACCTCTTCAGATTTCAAAAAAGCTTCAACTACCGCAAAAGACCCAAACACCAAATATTCATCTTCGGCATTGACGGTACCATTGAAAAAATCATAAGAAATTTCAAGTTCTTTGAGTGTATTTTCTAAAAATTCTATTTTTAATGCTCTTAGAGAATCAATTTTTATGATCAGAAGTTTTTTAATCTTTGGTTTTAATAATTCCAATATCTGTCTATAAGGTTTATCTTCCAATGTATTATATATAAGCATGACAGGTTTTAAAAGTAATTTATCTATTGCCTTTGCAGCAAGGAGATTGTGTCCTACATCTATATGAACATTGGGCGCATATGAAAAATACCTGCCCATCATCGTCCATGTTTGCAGATTTTGTACATCGCATACCAGCCCCAAAACATCAAGCACTTCACAGGCTGTTATGGCATTGTCTATAAGAAAATCCCCCCATGAATTCTCCATTGCAATATCATTGATCCACTTAATATAAGAAGAGGTTTCTCTGGCAACAAAAAATATCTCAGCGTCTTTTTGCAATGCTATTTTATTGGCAACATGTAAAACTTCTTGGCGTACTTGAGGTGCGATCACAGCTCTTTTATCTATACTTCTTAGCTTCGTGCCTGCGATACTGCTGATATCATTTCCTAAAAATGCTTGATGATCATAATCGATAGGCGTTATTACGCTAATAACTTTGGGCACAACATTTGTCGCATCATGCTCTCCGCCCATTCCGGCTTCCAATACTATATAGTCACATTTTTCAAAAACAAAAAGAGCTAGCAGTGTAGTATATTCAAAATAACTAAGCCCATCGCTTTGTTCTTTGGTTAGAATATTGTAAAGACGTTCATGGGCATTACTTAGCAATTGATCATTACAATCACATCCGTTCAACCAAAATCTCTCATTAAATTTCAATATATGCGGAGATGAGTAGTGCCCTACGCTATATCCGCTTTTATAGAGCAAATGGGATATCATTCGGCCGGTACTTCCCTTGCCGTTGGTTCCGACTATATGGATAACTTTTGGGATCTTAATATGCGGTTTAACGACTTCAAAAGCATCTTTGATACGCACATAATCTATCTGTTTATAGTACAATGGTTTTGTGCTAAGCAAAAGATCGAGAGTAGGCATCATTTCTGAGCTGCCCCTAATGCACTGACATATGCCATGAATGCGTCCACAGCTTTTTCTAAACCATCGCCGATAGATGCTATACGCAAAGATGACGTCTCTAGTGCGCTCTGGCTTATACCTGCTTGGCTAGTCGTTTTAATGGTTTTCGTAATAGTTTTGCCTGTTTTGGTGATCATAGTAAATTCTACGTTCACTATTGTTTGATAACGAGTGGTATATCCATATTTATCATAGCTCAAAGGTACAAACTGCGCACCTTTATATGATACTTTTATTACGTTATTTGCTTGTTCTTTCGAAGCTATTTTGCCATTAAATCTAGTAATTACAACTCTTCTGATTTGATCGGTCAGATATGGAGCATTTTCAGGCTCACTCGGATCTATCTGCACATCCACATATACACTCTCGTCAAATATTTTTTTTACCATATGCGAAGACGGCTGATATCCGCAGCCTGCTAATCCTATAACGACTAAAAGAGTTATTAAAAACTTAGATATTTTTAGCAAGGTTTGACCACCAAGTTGACAAGTTTATTTGGCACAACGATCTCTTTTACTATACTCATTCCTTCTAGCCATTTAGAGACCGCTTCTTTTGCCGCAATTATGATCTCATCGTTTGAAGCACTTGGAGATATCTCTAGCTCTCCTCTGTTTTTGCCGTTAACAGAGATACCGTAAGTGATACTATCGCTTACAAAAACTTCATCCGCTATCTCTTGCGGTACTAGATTTTTAAGGCCAAAGTATTTTTGGCTGATCTCGCTTGCTACATGCGGAATAACCGGTTCCATAATAGAACAAAGCACCCAATACCCTTCACTCCAAACACTCTTATTATCTTGTGCACCAAGCGCATTCATAGCTTCCATTACACCTGCTATCATAGTATTGAAAGTATATCTCTCGTTGTAGACATCATTTGCTCTAACTAGTGCTTCATAGACTTTTTTTCTAGCAAATTTTTCTTCTTTTGTTAAAGAATTATGCTCGATCATTGGTTTTGTTTGACTAGGTATGATGTTTGAGCTTCTGTCGTAAAATCTCTTGATAAATTTAAATGCACCCTCTACTGCGCTATCATTCCATTCCAATTCCTGAGTAGGAGGAGCTGCAAAAAGAATAAACAGCCGTGCCGTATCTGCGCCGTATTGCTCTATCAGTGCATCAGGATCGACCGTATTGCCTTTCGACTTGCTCATTTTAGCACCGTCTTTGAGTACCATTCCTTGGGTTAAAAGCCTATCAAAAGGCTCATCAAAATCCAAGTATCCCAAATCTCTAAATACTTTGGTAAAAAATCTGGCATAGAGCAAATGCAATACTGCATGCTCGATCCCGCCTATATAATGATCAACCCCCATCCAGTATTTTATCTGCTCTTTGGAAAACGGTTCAGTAAGCCAATTTGCAGGCGATGCACAAAAACGCAAAAAATACCAGCTTGATTCTACGAATGTATCCATGGTATCAGTTTCCCGCACGGCATCACCGCCGCATTTTGGACATTTGCAATATTTCCAAGTAGGATGTTTTTCTAGGGGATTGCCCTCTCCTGTTATCTCGATATCATTTGGAAGTGCGATAGGAAGATTTTCTTTTTTCTCCATCACTAGACCGCATTTCTCACAATGTACAAACGGTATAGGAGCTCCCCAGTATCTTTGGCGCGATACACCCCAATCTTTGAGTTTATAATTAGTGGTTTTTTGGCCTATCTTGTTGTTTTCAAAATACTCAATGATCTTTGCTTTTGCATCATTGGAGTTCAATCCGTCAAAATCAGCAGAATTGAAAAGAACACCGACTTCTGTATATGCTTTTGTCAGATCAAGCTCACCATTGTATGGTTTGATAACTGCATTGATAGGAAGATCATACTTCTTGGCAAAATCAAAATCTCTCTCATCATGAGCAGGAACAGCCATAACTGCGCCGCTTCCATAATCCATCAATACAAAATTAGCTACCCAGACAGGTATGCGCTTGCCGGTTAGAGGATGCAAAACTTCAAGGTTTAATGGCACACCGCTTTTTTCTTTTTGTCTATCTATAGATGAACTGTTTTTCATTTCAATAATTTGAGAGATTATGCTTTCATCTAAAAGAGAATTTTCTATCATATAAGAAACGATAGGATGTTCAGGTGCCAAAGCCGTATAGGACACTCCGTAGATCGTATCCGGGCGAGTTGTAAATACATCGAAACTGTCAAATACACCGCCAAGTTTTACTTTACTCTCTTCGTCAAAAAATAGATCGAATTCCAAGCCATTCGATTTGCCTATCCAGTTTTCCTGCATAGTAAGCACTTGCTTAGGCCAGCCGCCTTCAAGTTTTTTAAGGTCACTTAAAAGCTCATCGGCATACTGAGTGATCTTGAAATAATACTGGTTCATCTCTTTTTTGACTATCGGAGTATCGCATCTCCAGCAGCACCCGTCAACCACTTGTTCATTAGCTAATACTGTCTGATCATGAGGGCACCAGTTAAGAAGGCCTTTTTTGCGATATAGCAAACCCTTTTCGTACATATCTATGATGAAACCTTGCTCAAACTTTGTATAGAGCTCATCACTTGTAGCAAGCTGTCTATCCTGCGAAAATGAAAACCCTAGAGAAGCAAACTCACGTTTCATATAATCGATATTGTCATAAGTCCATGTTTTTGGGTGCGATCCGTTTTTGATGGCTGCATTTTCTGCCGGCATGCCGAAACTGTCAAATCCTATAGGATGAAGTACATTAAATCCTTGCTGGCGATAATATCTAGCAAATGCATCGCTTAGAGTATAGTTTCTTACATGCCCCATGTGAAGTCTTCCGCTAGGAAACGGAAACATACTTAATATATATTTTTTATCCAATGTAAAATCTTCGCTCGGTTCAAAACTTTTATGCTCAAGCCAATAATTTTGCCATTTAGATTCTATATCATGAGGCTTATAACCCATCTTTCTTCGCTCCAAAATAAAATATGACTGATTATACCAAAGGGAGGCTAAAGGGGTGGTAAATTAAATATTTTGATGAAAAAACTTTTATTATACCTTGAATTTGTTTCAAGGATATGGATTCCAGCTCAAAGCACGGAATCCACATATCATAAAT
>DLIG01000011.1:43910-104297 GCA_002483605.1 Sulfurovum sp. UBA7648 | reverse complement strand
TATGAAAATAGCAATAGCCGGCACAGGGTATGTAGGGCTAAGCAACGGGATGCTGCTTGCCCAGCATAATGAAGTAGTAGCCCTGGATATCATCCCGGAAAAAGTAGAACTTCTAAACGCTAAAAAATCGCCTATCGAAGATAAAGAGATAGAAGAATTTTTGCAAAGAGACGATCTGAATTTCAAAGCAACACTAGACAAAGCAGAAGCTTACACGGGTGCCGATTTCGTCATCATCGCCACACCGACTGATTATGACCCCGAAACCAACTATTTTAACACCAAATCGATAGAATTTGTAATCAATGATGTTTTATCCATCAATCCAAATGCGGTTATGATCATAAAGTCAACTATACCTGTCGGTTATACTAAGGTCTTAAAAGAGAAATTTCAAACAAACAATATTATATTTTCTCCGGAATTCCTCAGAGAAGGAAAAGCGCTATATGACAATCTTTATCCAAGTCGTATCATAGTCGGAGAGCAAAGCGAGAGAGCCAAAGTTTTTGCAAATCTTTTAGCCCAGGGTGCCATCAAAAAAGATATTTCTATTCTTTTTACAGACAGCACAGAAGCTGAAGCTATCAAACTGTTTGCCAACACATACCTGGCGATGCGTGTTGCCTACTTCAACGAACTTGACAGCTATGCAGAAACCCATGGGCTTGACAGTCGCCATATCATACAGGGAATCGGTCTAGATCCGCGTATCGGAATGCATTACAACAACCCTTCATTTGGATATGGTGGTTATTGTTTGCCAAAAGATACCAAACAACTGCTGGCCAATTACGCTGATGTGCCAAGTAATATTATACGAGCGATCGTAGATGCCAATAGTACCCGAAAAGATTTTATCGCCGACCAGATCATCCGCCGCAATCCTAATGTCGTAGGGATTTACCGCCTGGTTATGAAAGCAGGCTCTGATAATTTCCGCTCTTCAGCGATTCAAGGGATCATGAAACGTATCAAAGCCAAGGGGATCGAGGTAGTGATTTATGAGCCGACATTGCATGAGGATGAATTTTTCCATTCCAGAGTCATCCGCGATCTTGATGAGTTCAAAAAACTCTCAGACGTCATCATCGCCAACCGTCATGCCGATGTGCTGGATGATGTCAATGAAAAAGTATATACTCGTGATTTGTTTGGCAATGACTAAGGAAAAAAAATGAAAATATTAGTGACAGGCACGGCAGGATTTATTGGATTCCATCTAGCCAAAAAACTGCTCGAACGTGGCGATGAAGTAATTGGGCTTGACAATATCAATGACTATTATGATGTAAATCTAAAATATGCCAGACTCGGCGAACTGGGTATCGACAAAAAAGACTTAGCTGACAATAGACTCGCAACGAGCAATAAATATCCCAAACACAAATTTGTCAAGATGGATTTGGCTGACAAAGAACAGATAGAAAATTTATTTAAAAATGAAAAGTTTGATGCAGTTTGTAACCTTGCTGCACAAGCAGGAGTGCGTTACAGTATAGAAAACCCGGATGCTTATATCCACAGCAATATCATAGGATTTATGAATATATTGGAGTGCTGTCGACATTACGGCGTACAAAATCTATGTTATGCTTCAAGCTCTTCAGTGTATGGGCTAAATACAAAGCAGCCGTTTAGTACTATAGACAAGACGGACACTCCTATAAGCCTCTATGCTGCTACCAAAAAATCAAACGAATTAATGGCGCATACTTATAGCCATTTATACGGTATCAAAACGACGGGTCTGAGATTTTTTACCGTGTACGGTCCATGGGGACGTCCGGATATGTCACCGATGCTTTTTGCTGACGCGATTACTCAGGATAGGGAAATAAAAGTATTTAACCATGGGGATATGAGCAGAGATTTTACATATATAGATGATATAGTTGACGGAATCATAAATGTCATAGACAATCCGTCAGAAAAATACAGTGTCTATAATATTGGCAATAATACACCGGTACAACTGCTTGATTTTATAGCTACGATCGAAGATAGTTTTGGTAAAACCGCAAAAAAAATTTTTATGGATATGCAGCCTGGCGATGTAAAATCAACATATGCCGATATTGATGATCTGTCGAGAGATTTTAACTACAAGCCTGACACGTCATTGGCGGACGGAATTGGTGAATTTGTAAAGTGGTATAAAGGGTTTTATAATATATAAAAAATGAATTTATATCTTGCACATATTTAATAATATGTTATTTAAACTGTAATTAAAAAAAAGAAAATATTAGGTTAAATTGAGTAAAATAGATTAATACACTAGCAATATTCAATATATCACAAACAGACATAAGGATCAAAATGAGCAAAGTGCTTTATTTGCATATAGGAAACCATAAAACCGGTACAACATCTATCCAACATGCTCTGCTAGATAATCGTCATTTCCTTGAGAGCCATAATATAAGTTTTTTTTCCGAACATACCAGCGGGGGGAATGTTAAAACAGGAAATACAAGTGCTTGGGTTTATGTAGATCCGGAACATGTAGAAAACGGTGCCGGCGGCTACGTAAAAGATGTAAATAAATTGGCTTTAAAACTTGGCAATCTCCCATATGATACGGTAATAATGTCAGCCGAATCTTTATCATTTATTTTTAAAAAGCGACACATTCAAAACTTATATGATGCACTAAAAAAATATTTCAATCAAATAAAGATTATCGTTTATCTAAGACGACAGGATGAGCAGGTCATATCACACCATCAACAAGAATCAAAAGCCGGTACAGAAGTTTTATTTTTTGGAACCGACAATCATGCAATCCCGCAATACACAGAGCATCATCATTATTACATGGACTACTATGAACGAATCTCATTATGGGCAGATGTATTTGGTGACAACAATATGATCGTTAAAAATTTTGATAAAAATAAATTAAAAGAACATGATGTTGTAGCTGACTTTTTTTCGATCTTTGATCTACATGTTCCAAAAAAAGAAACATATACGCTCAATGAATCAAACGGGTTTGAAAAAACCAAGGTGGGTCATCTTTTGAACAGATATATTCAAAACAAGCAATTGCGCCTCCATCTCTTCAACCATTTATCCAATGAAGGAAAAATGCTTTCTTCAAGACCACAAGCACAAGAATACTATAAAATTTTTCAAGAAAGCAATAAAAAATTAGAGGAACGCTTTGAAATTCAATTTAATGAGAATTTTGATAAGTACCCCGCTACAGAACAAGATATCTGGGACGAAGATACAGCCAACTCAGCAATTTCAAACCTCTTGATGGCGATAAATGATTATGATAAAAATATAAAAAAGAACTGTTTTAAGTCATTTTTTATTTGCATAAGACAACGTCTGATATGCTTAAAATACAATTTTATAAAACCAAAAAAATATAGTAAAATGCGTTCTTGCCTTTAGGTATTTTATAAGATTAATCTACAAATATCCGTAGGTTATCCTTGGCATATAATATATCATCTAGCTATATTTTTTATATAAGCAAGAAACTGCTTTTTGATCTCATTTTTATTAAATTTTTCAATATATTTATCTGTTATCTCTGGATAACTTTCAAGCGCCAAGCCAATTTTTTTTGCCAGATCATCCGAATCGTTCACTTTTGCCAAATATCCTTTTAGCTCATCAACCAAAACCTCCCTTGGTCCCGTATCACAATCTGTACTTACAACAGGTGTTTTCAAAACTAAACTTTCGACAATTACTCTAGGAAGACCTTCTCTCTCAGAACTCATAATTAGCATTTTTGCATTTTTTATAAAATGATACGGATTTGCAGCAAATGGTTGAAATATAATTCTCTCTTTTTTGATTCCTAGACGTTTGCTCAATTCTAATATTTGTTTGTTTTCCGCTGTTCCCAAAAGCAATAGTTTTATTTTTTTATCTTTTATTTTCGAAAAAGCTTCCAAAAGAATATCTTGTCTTTTTCTTTTATCAGAACCTATCTGAATTAGATAATTTTCACTTGGAAGCTCAACTCTTTCATCTGCTAAATGTCGGATTTTTTCAATATCAAAAGGATTATAAATAGTTTGTATATTTTTAGGAGATAAAAAATTTAATAGATTTTTTTCTGTATCTTGGGAAATAGTGATCAGATTTTGATCATTAAAAATTTTCTTATAAAGATTTTTTCTTTTTATGTATCTTAAAAATGACTTTTCTTTGAATGATTGTAATTCTTGCGTAATATCAACTCTCATGTAATATACTTTAGGAATATTCAAAAATCTCAAAACTTTTGCAGTTGCTTCCATATGTGAGATCACTATATCGATATTCAATTCTTTAATTAATTTATCCAATTTTTTAGAAAGAATGTAATCGCCAAATAGATCTAATTGTTTATATATTTTTCTATTTTCACAAAGTGAAAATGTTTTAATATCGTTTACCTCGTAAGCTCTCTGATTTTCTAATAAAATCAAATAATTATCAACCTTATCGTTGGTACTTCTGATCAAATCTATGGTGCTTCTCTGCCCACCGCCTTTTCCTAGATTGACGATAAAATGCGCTATTTTCATCTGTCCTCTTTCAATAATTGTTCTAATTTTTTATAAATATTTTGTTTGCCGAATTTTTCTACGATATAGTCTTCTATTTGAATTTTTTCATCCAACGCTTCATCTATTTTTTGTGCCAATAATTTTGGATTGTCCATTGGAACAAGCCATCTTGACAATTCATTCACTAAAACTTCTGCCGGGCCTGTTGGACAATCTGTGCTGACCACAGGAGTTCCCAAGATCAAAGACTCCACAACCACTCTAGGCAAGCCTTCTCTATCAGATGCAAGAACCAATAATTTAGCATTTTTGATATATTTATAAGGATTTTGTTGGAATCCTAAAATTATAACCTTTTTTTCAAGAGCCCTTTCTTTTATCATACTAATAAGATTCGGATGCGGGGTTGCCAAAACTATAAGCTTAATATCGTGTTTTATCAACTTGAATGCATCCAATAATACATCATATCTTTTTTGTTTCTTAAATGCAGATGAAGAAATAATATAGTCAAAATCAAGTTCTATCGACTCATCACCTTTTTGCCTTATCTCATCAATATTAAAAGGATTATATATTACTTCTGCGGATTCATATTTTATACCCAAAGTGTCAAAATCTTTCACCATAGCTTCAGAGACCGTAATGATCTTTTCGCCTTCGTATAAATATCTATAGAGCTTTAATTTCTTTGCGGCTCTTCTTTTTTTAAACTTTTCAAGTTCTGCCTTATATGACATATGGATCACAAAATATTTATTTGGATGTTTTATGAGCTTAACTACCCTGTCTGCTCTTGGCAAGTGAGAAAAAACAATATCAAATTTTTCAAATTGCTTCATTTTGTATTCTAAAATTTTAGCATATATATAATCCCCTATTTTACCCAGAAACTTAAACGTATCTCTTCGTTGCGTCAAAGCAATAATAGGAAATTTATAATTATCAACGTCATAAATTTTTACATTCTCTATTAAAAATAATACAACATTATGACCATTCTCAAAAAATGTTTGGGCTCTATTTAAAACAGATTTTTCAGCACCATTACCGCCTAAGTCTGTTACCACGATCGCTATATTTTTGGATTTCATTTTTTTCCTTTTGTCATTGTTGCAAATATGGCTGAATTTTCTCTGCTAAATAATCAATCGGCAATGTTTCAATAAATTTAAAATCAAATTTATCCAAATTGGCATTTGATAAATTGTTATTTATCTCAAGCCTAACTAATCTTTTGTTGCTGCTTAGACGGCTTAAGTATTTTTCATATTTTTCATATTTCTTCCCTTTTTGCACCTTTTTAGGATACAAAGCAAAGACAGGTTTTTTAAAACACAACGACTCTGTTATCATAGATTCACTTTCTTCTGTAACAAAAATAGCCAATCCGAGCTCAAGATATAATTGCACCACTCTTTCGGGATTTTCACCAAAGTATACGCTATATGCTATATCATTTTCATATTGGGAAAAAAGTTCTTTTAATAACTTTTCATTTTTTTCTCCTGTTCTTCTAGAAGTAGTTATAAGAACTTTTGCCTTATATCGTTTAGATAGAGCAATAAATGAACTAGCCAATGTTTTATAATCATCTTCTGTATATATATGCCCTTCTCCATCACCGCCGATAAGCAGAACAAAGTACTTTCCATTCTTATCGATATTTTTCTCATTACAAAACTCTTCTACTCTTTGAGGCAAATCTTTTGAGCCGATTTGCACCGGTGCGAGTTCCATCTCTATACTGTTTTTTAAATCTGGTTCAAATACACTGACAACAAGAGAAAAATACTTTGGATCTACTCCCCTTAAGGAACTGCAATATATATTTTTTGCATTCAATACCTTTCCAAGCCATACGTTGAGAAATAAAGTATCACCGCCCGAAGAAATAACCAAGTCTATTTTAGAATCAGGCTTATGATAGTTTTTATAAAAAAATCTTATTAATAAATCATTTAGTATCAGTTTACTTGAAAAAAGATCGTGTTTTAATATAAACTTTAAAATTAACAAAAATAGTTTTAATCTAATTTTTACTTTTTCTTCAATAACTTCTATTTCATTATTTTTTTTAATGGCCTCTATAACGCCGTTGCTAACCGAAATATGGCCGCTTTTCCCATCTGTAATTTTTAATATTTTTAATGCCATAAATACTTTACCAAATTTTTCGTTTGAACCTTCATTTACCAAATCCTCTCTTTCCGGTTTTAATTTTTAGTTTAAATGACAAAAAATTATCTTTTCCGCTAATCGTAATGCGAGGTATTTCAAACAAACTGCAATTTTTCAGATCGGCAATTCCGTTTTTTGTTGTTACTGCATTTGTGTATCCGCAATTTTCAACATTTAAAACATCACTATTTTTATATAGACCAAACGGATAAGCAAAGCTGCCGCATATTATATTAAATTCTTTCTCTATCAAATCTTTTGATTTGCAAATCTCTTTATGGCTATCATCATTCCCAAGGGTAGAAAGATTTGCATGGGTTACAGTATGGGCTCCAATTTCAATTAGGCCGCTTTTTATCAATTCCCTAACCTCATCATTGCTCAATTTTGGCTCATCTTTTAATCCTGCGCCCTCATTTTTGCTCTTTCGATATCCCGACCAATCACGATCATGTCTGTCATTTACGAGGTATATTGTTGCTTTGAAATTATATTTTTTTAATATTGGCAAAGCGTTTATCAAATTATCCTTGTATCCGTCATCAAAGGTAATGATCACACTTTTTTCAGGCAATTTATCCTTATTTGCTATCGCTTCGCTTATTGTAAAAGAATGCCATCCGTTCTCTTTCAAATATTTTATTTGTTTATCAAACATATCGGGAAACACCCTTAATGAATTGAATTTTTTCCCGCTAATATGTTCCCTTACCATATGATACATAAGTATTCTAGGATATCTATAGTCGGTATTACTCCTCCACCATGCATAACGATAGGAAAACCATATTGCAATAGCGATCGAGAATATAATGAACCAGATCATGTTACAAAATTCCTTTATAAACTTTTAATGTTTTTTCAACCATTTGCTCCAATGAAAAGTTATCTTTTATATATTTATATCCATCCACCTTTAGATCTTTAGATTTTATTATTTTTGCAGCCAGCTCATTTGCATCACCGACATTGACCAAATATCCGTTTATATCCTCTTGTATTATATCAAGCACTCCGCCGTGATTTGTTGCGATAACCGGTGTATTCATGGCTATTGCCTCTGCTACGCTTCTGCCAAAACTTTCAGGTTTTTTAGAAGCACTCACAACCACATTGCTAAGAGTATAGATTTCTGCCACATTATTCTGACTACCAGTAAAAATTATTTCATTTTCAAGTTTTAATTCATGGATTAACTGTTTTAAACCATCAAAATAATTTTGTTTATCTTTATTCACGCCGCCGACTATAAGCCCTTGTAAATCCAGCATTGTCTCTTTAGCAATAGCTATCGCCCTAATAAACGTTTCTATATCTTTCAATTGAGTAATTCGCCCAACCGTAGTAATAATAAAATTATTTTTCAAATGATATTGCTGTAAAAATTTACTTATAAATTCATGATCAATATTTTGAGGATTAAATTTATCTAGATCAATGCCTCTTGGAATTACTGTAATGTTTTTCTCTGGTGTATGATAATGTTCTTGTATATACACTTTTATGCTATTGCTTACACAAATAACGGCATCTGCTTTTGTCATGATACTGCTATAAAAGTTAACTGAATTAAATCCGTGCACCGTACTTACAATTTTGAATTCCAATCCTCTTTTTGCGAAATAAACAAGCCATGCCGGTACTCGGCTGCGCACATGAACAATATCAGGTTTTAGCTCATGCAATACTTTGCGTAATTTATAAATTCTCCATAGTGCGGCAAATGGGTTTTTACTGCATACATCAAGCTTGATATGCCTGCCGCCGTCTGCTTTGATAATGGAAACCATTCTGCCTCCGCAGCTAATAACTATACTTTCATGGCCTCTCTTCACAAACTCCCGGCTAAGCTCCATTGTACCACGCTCTACACCACCTTCATTTAATTCCGGTAATATTTGTACTATTTTCACAGTTTTGCCTTTTTGCATAAGATCTCCATCCATTTATGGCAAACCAATTATTTGTCTATTAAATAATTGGGCTTTACTCTCTTTTTGTTATGTCTATATTTTTCTGCTTTGCAATAGTTTTTGCAGTATTCTTTACTAATTATATCTTAATGAAAAAGCTAAACACAATACGAATAATAAAAAATTTATCATATCATATGGCGTGATTTAAAACTTCGTCATCTCATCTAGGAATTTAAGAATATGGCAATATAAAGAAAAAAATTTGCTATATGAAGCATTTCCAAGAATTAGCACAATAATTTTATATTAAATATGATTTTATCATAAATATATACAAAGTAACAAAAAGCAATACCTTGTATTAACGATTTAAATTTAATCGCAATTGATTATAAGATACAAAAACTATTCAAAGGGCAGACAAAGTTGAAATAATGTATCTTTCCAATTGTTATTATATAGATTGCAAATTAAGACAGGTGCTAAAATCAAAATGAGTTTAAAAAATATATTGAGAATATTGGCTGGAAGGTTTTTTTATAAAAAAACGGTTCTTTTTTCTAGAAAGCCTACCAAGGAGAAACAAATTATTAGAAAACTCAACACATGCTTTCCTTGTTTTGCAAGTTTTAGAAAAGTAAATCCCAATCATTTTTACATTATTTTTCCTTTGGCAGAAAAAGAATCTATTTATTTGAATGATCACTATTCTTACTTAAACCACATCAAAGCTATCGTACCATCCAACACAGCCATCAATATTTGCAAAGACAAAAAAATATTTACAGAATTTCTTTTAAAAAACGGATTTGAAACTTACGCAATAAAAACACCTGATAAATTATGCTATCCATATGTGGTAAAAAAAAGAGTAGATGCAGACGGTGAAAACACGGTGATCATAGATGATAAAGAAATAGAAAGCAGATATCAAAATGAATTAGCTTCTGATGAGTTTTTTGCACAAGAGTATATAGAAGGAAACGATGAATATGCAATGCATATCATAATGTACAAAAAAGAAGTAATTTATTATAAAACCATAAAATATACTTTTGAACAAAATAAATTTGTCAAAGGAAGCAGACACAAACAATATTTGCAAACAACCGTAGATCATTCACATTTTATAGATCAATTTCAAAACATCTTAAATGCGATTAATTATGAGGGGGTATGCTGTATTGATTATAAAGTGGTCGATGAATGTATAAAAATTTTTGAAATTAATGCCAGAATGGGGGCTTCGCTGTCAGAATACATTGATGAAGCACTCGATGCTTATGGAAATGCTTTAAATTTATCTTGTTAAATGTTATAATTATAATTAAACAGGAAGGCGAATAATGAATAACTTTATATTGATTTGCGCAAAAGAAAAAGCTATTGAAATTTCATTTCAAAAGCAAATTGATAAATGGTATTTGCTAAACAAAGATCAAAAGATAGAATCTATACAACCAAACAATGAGATATGTTTACGTTCCAATAATATTCTTCTTGGATTTGAATCTAAATCAAGTATTGTTGATTTCGAATATGAAAAAATCAACTTGATCATAGGTGATTTTTACAAAATGTATCCTAACGAATCTAAATCAATTATTGAGTATATTAAAACAGATACAAAAGATGAAATTTATCACAAGATCAGTGGGGCTTTTTCGTGGATAAACATCTCTTTGGAAAATAATAAATTAGAAATTCACACCGATATGTTTGGACAGCTTCCTTTATTTTATTATCATGATGAAAATACGTTTGCAGTAAGCACATCTATTGACTTTATGCTAAAATCTATTCCAAGCATACCAAGAAACGCGGATATGGATCGGATTATAGAATTTATTGTTTCAGGTGAAATTAGCGATTATTACTTATCTTTTTTAAAATATATTCATAGATTACAAGGAAATAGAAAACTAATATTTGATATCTTACAAAATTCTATCGATGTTACAGAACAAGCTTCTTTCGATGACTTTAGAAATCCATCTTTTTCTTTTACTCCGCCCAATCTAAAAAATGACGTAGAAGACGCATTAAAAGCAGCCACCTTTGATACAAAAACAGCATATAATCTATCGGGTGGGACTGACAGCACCCTGCTTTCTAGTGTTGGGGCAACATTAACTTCTAAAAAAATTAAATGCTATACTGCTTCAACCGGTTTTGGTGACGACCTCGCATATGCAAGGCTTGCAGCATCATACATGGGAGCAAATTTAAGTGAAATTGACGTTGATCATACTATATTAAAACTATCCAATATTCTAGAACTTACAAAAACAAATGGCAGACCCATACATATCTGGGGAAATACAATAGGAAATGCAAATATTGCAAATATTGCAAAAAAAGATGGATTTGACACATTGATAAGCGGTTCGTCTGAACATGTTGTTTCAGGCGGCATTTTTGAATCAAACATAAAATTATTTATACACGAAAGCATAAAAAATCGCGATTGGAGATTACTGCTTGACACCATAAGGTATAATCATAAACACAAACTATTAACTTTTAACGAAATTTTTAAAGAGATCCGCTCTTCTCTAAACTCATCACAAAATAACCAATTAACATATAAATCAAAAATAAAAGGCAAAGATTTTACAGGTTTTTTTAATTCCAAAATACAACCTATCAGGGATAATACCAAAACAGAAAAATTATCTTTTGGTGTTAATATTATAGATTTCTATAAAAATTATCTTGGTGGCGGAATATTGCAAAAATTTACATATCAAACTTATCACAACGGCATAACAGCTGGAATTTCAGTTAGGATGCCCTATCTGGATACAAGATTTATAAAATACATAGACAATAACAAACATTTATTTTTACATAATGAACACAATAAACAATTTGCAAAAGAAGCCATGCTTGGCATCATGGATCCCGTTGTGATATATAGAAAAAATACCCATGGCCTAAAGTGGAGCTCATTGGAATTTTTAAAAAGAAATAAAAACGATATTATCAAAGAGATAAAAACATCAAATTTTTTAAATGAAATACTTTCAAAAAAAACATTGGAAAGTTTAAACAAGCCTACATTTAGAAAATCCTTGCTCCTTTCGCTTTATAGCGTGGCTTTGTTTGATAAAGCATTTCATGTGAAAGTTTAGCATGAAAAAGTATTTTGAAAATTTTGATCATATAATAGAAAATTACCCGAAATATTTTTCGCAAAAAGAGTTTATGCAATGGCGATCATTGTTTGACGACAATGCAAATATTTCCAAGATCGAAGGCAATAGCTTGGTATACTCAATGCATATTGATGATGCTTTGCCTGAGCAGATAGAATACGGGATAAAGACGGAAATATTTATTGAAGAATGGGAAAATATAGAAAAATATGAATATGGCAATATTGGTGTTATCAAAGCAGATTACTCGTTGACAACATCCGAAGAAAAGAGAGAAGGCATAGATGTTCTAACACTCAATAAAAGCAAAAATGGATGGAGAATAGTAAATTTAACATATGAACAAACAAATTTAATAATTTTTTGATCTATCTACAATCCTAGCATCATTCTTGTCTCCTTGGCATCAGCCAAAGGTCTTTGCAGTTCTCCTGCTAGACGTACTATCCTTTTGACTAGATCTAAATTGCTTGCCAATCTGTTTTTTTTATGATCATAATATATAGAATCCTCGATCCCAACCCTCGCATGTCCGCCGGCTATGATCGCCGCTGTGTTCATCGGCAACTGAAATACTCCTAGTCCGGCTGCGGCCCATATAGAATCTTTTGGCAAAGCCTCAGAAAGAATTGATAGATTGCCTATAGTAGCCGGTGCTGTATTTAAATTGCCTAGCAATAAATTAAAATATTTTTTTTCTGAAATTATATTATGTCTTTCTAGATATTTGGCAAGATTGATCATCCCTTGATCAAAAACCTCAAGCTCCGGTTTTATATTTTTCTCTTTCATTTTTATGGCCAATCTTTCTATCATATCAATAGAATTTACACTAGATCCCGATAAGAAATTTAAAGACCCTAAAGTAAGGCTAGCCATATCCGGCTTGGCATCTCCTGTAAGCTCTAATACTTCTGATCTACTCTCAAAGCTAGACCAATTTCTGCCTGATGTTGTAACGCAGCATATTAAACCTGGGCGTTCCTTGCGTATAGTTGAAATGATCTTTTCATAATATTTGGCATTATGGGTAGGCATTCCATCTTCATCGCGAGCATGTATATGCACCATTCTTGCGCCTGCATCATATACTTTTATGGCATCTTCTATTATTTCGTCTGTGCTTATCGGTACATATGGACTGCTCATCTTGGAATAGATCATGCCTGTAAGACATACGTTTATGATCAATGGATCATATTGGCTTAGCGGTACTGGGTCGTTATCTTGAATATATGTTTTTACGCGATACTCTTTTTGTGTTTTGTTTTTGAAATAATTATCTAGATCCATCTCTAAAATAGTCCAGCTATCTACGTTGTCAAGTCCATGAGAAGATAATTTTTTGAGTTTACCGGTTTCTTGATAACCATAATGCTTCTTATACCATATGATGATCTCTGGGCGATCTGAATATGTGATGACGTTCTTGATGCCAAGCTTGTACATGGTTTCTAAACGTATATCTTGGAGTGCTTTACCTATACCGCTGCCTTGAAATTCCGGATAAACAGCTAGAAGTCTAGTGGTTGCTTCATGGTCTGATAATATCTTATATCCTGCAACACCGACTATGTTTTCACCCATTTTGGCAACAAAAAAACATGACAGATCTATCTCTTCTGCCTCAGGAGATGGTATACGATGCATATTCCAAGGTTCTAATACTTTTATTATCGCGGGGCGATCTTGCGGTCTTGCTTTTTCTATTTTAAAGTTCATTAATTGTTTCCAAAATTTAACTTAATGTTATAGTATGCAATATTGGTACTTTAATTAAATCATTCAATGTATCTCTAATCTTTTCAACTTTATTGAAGGCGTCTTTAAACTGCTCACTATCTTCCCAATTAAGAACTTTCATGGGATAGTTTAAAAGCTCTACAACGCCATTCATTTTATGTGTATTGCCTTGAAAAGGAATAAATGGCACTCCATACATAGCAGCAAAAATGTTAGGATGCTGCCTTCCTCCTATAACTAAATATGCTTTTGATATAACCGCTATAGCTCTTTGATATTTTTCTTTAGGAGCGGCAAAAATAATAAAACCATATTTTAATTGAAGTTTTTTAGCCAAATAAATATCCGTTTTTGCATTTGCAAGAAAATAGATTGGTACGTCTTTGTAAAATTTTTGAATTTCTTCCAAAAGTTTATCGAGCATTTTTAGAGACCTGCCATCTCTTCTTAAATATGATGAGCCTGTTACGGCAATAAATTTACCAGGCAGATCCAAATCCGATACTAAAGTATCAATTTGTTCATACGAATATCTCCCAAGGGCATAAACAGCATCCCCGACAAGTTCCGGATTTAAACCTAAGCCTTGCAGCTCTCTTTGCGATACAGGCTCTCTGACGGCAAGATAATCAACCATTGAATATACTTTTTTGATTATTTTTTTTAGAAACTTATCATTGCCCAAATCAACGGTTTGATTTAAAACTGCAACAAATGCGCCCCTTTTTTTATATTCATACAACATGCCCATGAAACGCATCAAATATCCTGATTTTGGATGCACAGCTCCTTCTCCATTGAAACAGACCGTATCAATATTATCAAAAAAACTATCATCAATATTTAATTTTTTAAGATATTTGATCACCTTATTTCGATCATCTTCCAAAATAGCATTAGCAAGCTGCTTTTCTAAAAATATTCTAAAAATTCTTATTTTATGCAAAGGAAATAGTGGCAAATCAAGGGGAATAAACTCAGCATCCGGATATGTCTCTTTTATAAGTTTTTTTATACCCTCAGAAGTCGCTTGGCCTCCCCAATTGATTGATCTTGCCGTATTTGGGAAATATGCTATTTTCATAATTTTGCCTTTTTAGCATAAGAAGCAAAATCTATCTTGCGGTTTTTATGAATTATCATTCCATTAAAAATATGCAGATAGCTATCTTTTTCGAGCGAAGCAATGAAACTCTGAAACTTATTTGTTTTTGTGGATTCCAAAGGCAATACTACTACATTTGATTTGCCGTAAGATATAGCCTCGCTTATCATAGATGTACTGTCGCTTGTGATAAAAATGGTTTCACAATTTTCCAAAAAATCCGGTATGGGATTAATGGGATTTTCGGAATATATCACCTCATAGTCAAATTTATAGTTCTTGCAAAGCTCCTCAATCTCAATTGAAGTTCTTGGCGATGTAGTAATCGCTATTTTATGGTCTTTATAATGCGAAATTATAAAGTCAAGCTGTTCTTTTAATCTTTTTACGTCCATTTTAAATACGCTGTTGTTGCCGCCTATAACAATTCCTATTGATCTTTTATTTGGTTTATATAATCCCAATGGTTTAATATGGGAAAAATTTGCAGGGATCTCTATGATATTTGAATGTCTTGGCGGATTGTCATGAGTTTGTGCGAAGATAACATCAAAATCATATTTATATCCCCGCGGCAGCATCATGGAAATAGACTTGATGCCTAGTTTTTTTGCTACTGTTTTAGCGGCATAGTATGTCCCTGAGCCTGCACAGACTACCAAGTCATACTTGACTCGAGACCCTGAAACAGGTTCAGGGCGACAAACTGAGTCATTCTGAACTCGTTTCAGAATCTCATTTTGAATAAATATCAATATGGTATATAAACCAACCTTATCAAGCATATATGAGAGTAATTTAAAAAATTTATTTTTAAACTTAATCTCTAAAATGTCATATTCTTTGTCAATATAAAAACAAAAAGCTATCGATTGATTTAAGTGACCCTTTTTGCCGTCACTGACAATGAGCGCTTTTTTCAATTCTTCCACCTATTATGCATCCAAAACCATTGTTCAGGCGCTCTTAATATCATCTCCTCTAAAGCTCGATTATAACGCAAGGTCATAGCCTTCATCTTCTCTTTTTCATCTTCTATTTCGCTTGCAGTATACTCAAGAGGCGGTTCTATATACATTCTGTAACATCCTCGTTTTTCTCTGACGACATATGTAGGCACAATAAGAGGGTCAAATTTTAATTTCAGTGCAGCCGTAGATAAAGTGGTACTGGCTTTTTGTCCGAAAAAATCTATTTTGGCACTATGTGTTCCGCTTGTTTTTTGGTCTATGAGCATACCTATGGTTTCTCTATTTTTTAGAGCTTTTGCCATTGAGATCATTGCCTTCTTTTTATATGCGGCCCTATTGCCGTATTTACTGCGAAACGGTATAGTAATATTTTTATCAATGATCTTATTGGTTCCCTCTCTTCCTATGACCAAAAACGGCAAACCATGTTTTGAGATAAAATGCGCCAAAAGCTCCCAGTTGGAAAAATGAGCAGTAAAAAGTATAACACCTTTTTTGCTGCTGCCGATCTGGGCTATTTTTTCCTTGGCTTCATCGAAATTTATGATAGCGTTATCAATGTCAAATCTATCAACAAACATCAAAAGTATCTCGGCAACGCTTTGGGAAAGATTATCATATACTTTTTTTGCAAACCTATCTATCTCATTTTTGCTCGACAGAGGAAACACATTTTTAAGATTTCTATATACTAATTTTCGTCGTTTTGGTAATATGTAATACAAAACAATTGCCATAGCTTTGACTATACCGTATATCAAGCTTTTTGGCATCCAACTCGCACACCAAAGCAAAAACTTAACTATGAAATATTCTATATTTTCTCTCATACATTTCCATTTAAATACATTGTGCTAATTATATCGCAATACTCTAAAAACGCACTCCATAAAGCTTAATGTGCTATAATCACAATACTTTAAAATAATACAAAAGGTATCCATGGTAGGTATTGTAAATTACAATATGGGCAATCTTGCCTCCGTCATAAATGCATTTGCCAAACTCGGTATTGATGCTCAGATACAAAGCGACCCTGATAAGATAGCACAATACGACAGACTTTTACTTCCAGGCGTTGGTGCATTTGGTGATGCCATGGAGCATCTAAAAAGCAATGGGATGGATAAGGCCGTGCTGGAATTTGCAGCTAGCGGCAAACCGCTTTTAGGAATTTGCCTGGGTATGCAATTATTATTTGACAACAGTGAAGAGTTTGGCGCTCACAAAGGCTTAAGTTTAATAGACGGCACAGTAGTCAAATTTGATGAAACGAAATTTGACCACCCTCTCAAAGTTCCGCATATGGGATGGAATGAGATGTTCGTGCAACGTGATACCCCTATTTTCAATGAAATGCCAAAAGATTTCTATCTCTATTTTGTTCACTCATATCATGTAGTTTGTGATGATAAATACGCTATTGGCAAAACTCATTATGGATACGAATTCGTAAGCAGTGTGCAAAAAGATAATATATACGGCATACAGCCGCATCCGGAAAAAAGCCATGACAATGGACTTAAGATTTTAACAAATTTTGCAAAATTATAAACAAGGAAAAAAATGACGATACTACCGGCCATAGATCTAAAAGATGGCAAAGCAGTAAGACTAAACAAAGGGCTTATGGAGAGTGCAAAAATATATAGCGATGAACCATGGCAGGTTGCCGCACATTTTGAAAAGTTGGGCAGCGAGTGGGTCCATTTGGTTGATCTAAACGGCGCATTCGCTGGATCGCCTCAAAATCTTGAGCAGATAAAAAAGATAAGAGCAAATTGCAATCTAAAACTAGAGCTTGGCGGCGGTATCCGAGATGAAGAGACCATCAAGATGTATCTTGAACTTGGCGTAGATAGACTTATCCTCGGCTCGATCGCTCTAAAAGATCCTGCTTTTGTCAAGGAAATGGCTGCAAAATACCCTATTGTTGTAGGTATCGATGCGATCGACGGCATGGTAGCCGTTGAGGGCTGGGCGGAAGTCAGCGATATGAAAGCAACTGATCTAGCAAAGGAATTTGCTAACGCGGGAGTAAAGGCGATTATCTGCACAGATGTCAGCAGAGACGGCATGATGAGCGGAGTGAATGTAGATTTTACACTTGCCATCAAAGAAGCAAGCGGCCTAGAAACCATAGCAAGCGGCGGCCTTAGAGATATGGACGATATTCGCAAATTAGTAAAAGCAGGAATTGACGGCACGATAGTAGGTAAAGCTTTTTATGAGGGCACATTGGATTTGGAACAAGCATTTAGATATATCAAAGAGGGAAAATGAACGAAGAGTATTATGAATTAAAAATCACAACCGATGAGAGCTACACAGAAGCTATCGCAGATGCTGCAGCTGTACTTTGTGACGATGGCATAGAAATTGACGGCAACAATATCATAGTTAGAAGCGAAAATGACCTATCACATCTGCAAATGCAACTTGAAGAGATAACAACTCCACTTGAAATAGATATACACTTTACTCTCTCAAAAAAAGTTAACAGTGATTGGATGAAACAATATCAAGCTTCAATTGAACCTATAGAAGCTGGAGAGTTCTACATATTTCCTAGCTGGCATGAACCAAAAGCAGACAAGATCAATATAACTATAGATCCTGCTTTAGCATTTGGCTCAGGCCATCATGCTACAACTGCTAGCTGCTTAGAAATGATAAGCAAATACGTCCAGTCAAATGATGATGTAATCGATGTAGGATGCGGCAGCGGGATACTTGGTCTTGCATGCAAAAAAAAGGGAGCTTCCAGCGTAGATCTATGCGATACCGATCCGCTAGCAGTAGAAAGTTGCAAAGAAAATTTTCAAATCAATAACGAAACTTATAATGCCATCTGGGAAGGCTCAGCCAATAATGCATCAAAAGAATATGATGTAGTAATAGCCAATATCATAGCCGACGTTTTGGTAATGATTGCAAAAGACTTAAAGAAAATAACTAAAGCGGATGGTTTATTAATTCTTTCAGGAATTTTAGATAAAAAAGAAGCCCTAGTTACTGAGTCATATAGTGACCTCAAACTATTAAATAGAAAATTAAAGGATGAATGGGTAACCTTAGTTTACCAAAAGGAACAAAATGTCAAATGATATGAATAATAAAAATCAGAATAATAATAATAATAATAATAATAATAATAATTTTTTTAACAACAATCCACTTCTTGTTTTTGCTATTTTTGCAATAGTAA
Organism: Sulfurovum sp. UBA7648; assembly: GCA_002483605.1. Classification (GTDB taxonomy): domain Bacteria; phylum Campylobacterota; class Campylobacteria; order Campylobacterales; family Sulfurovaceae; genus BN30871. The sequence continues at coordinate 85,495 of DLIG01000011.1, read as the reverse complement.
TAATACTTATTTTTAAATCATTTGTAGGCGGCAATGGTGATGCTCAAGGAGTTGGAACCATACTAAACAGCGGAGTAGCACAAACCAAACAAGTCAAATACTCAGATATAAAAGATGCTATTAAAAATGGTAAAATTCAAAATGTTAAAATAACACCGACAAATATAGAAGCTATCGGCACCGAAGGCGGAAAACAGATAAGATATGTTGCTCAGCTTGTGCCTACCGGAGATAGGGAGCTTATAGCTTTACTAGAAGAGAAAAAAGTAGTCTATGAAGGCATCATGGGCGGCGGTTTTTTCTCGGAACTATTTGGTATGCTTTTGCCGATTTTGATCTTTTTTGCTATTTGGATGTTTTTAGCTAAACGTATGAGCAAAAATATGGGCGGCGGCATCCTTGGAGTAGGCAAAACCGGTAAACTCGTAAATTCCGAAAAACCGGAAACAAAATTTGATGATGTAGCAGGAGCCGAGGAGGCAAAAGAAGAAGTCAAAGAAATTGTTGATTTCCTAAAATATCCTGAAAGATACATAGAACTCGGTGCCAAAATCCCAAAAGGTGTTTTGCTTGTAGGACCTCCTGGTACCGGTAAAACATTGCTAGCAAAAGCAGTAGCCGGAGAGGCTAGTGTGCCATTTTTCTCTGTTAGCGGTTCTAGCTTTATAGAGATGTTTGTTGGCGTCGGTGCAAGCAGAGTAAGAGATCTATTTGAGCAAGCAAAAAAAGAAGCGCCCTCTATAATATTTATAGACGAGATCGATGCTATAGGTAAAAGCCGTAACGCCGGTGGACCGATGGGCGGAAATGATGAAAGAGAACAGACGCTCAATCAGTTACTGGCAGAAATGGACGGCTTTGGGACAAATACTCCAGTAATTGTTCTTGCTGCTACCAATAGGCCTGAAGTGCTTGACGCAGCATTGCTCCGTGCAGGTAGATTTGACAGACAAGTACTTGTTGATAAACCTGATTATGAAGGCAGACTAGCAATTCTTAATGTTCATATCAAAGATGTTAAACTTGGCTCAAAAGTAGATTTAGCCATTGTTGCTAAAGCAACAGCAGGATTAGCTGGAGCTGATTTGGCAAATATAATCAATGAAGCAGCTCTTCTTGCAGGCAGAAATAATAAAAAAGAGATAGATCAAAGTGATCTTATGGAAGCTATAGAGAGAGCCTTTGTAGGGCTTGAGAAAAAAAATAGAAAAATCAATGATCTTGAGAAAAAAATAGTAGCATATCACGAAAGCGGACATGCTCTTATAGCTGAACTTACTCGCGGTGCTACCAGGGTTACTAAGGTCTCTATTATTCCTAGAGGTCTTGGAGCACTTGGATACACTTTGCATCTTCCGGAAGAAGAGAATCGTTTCTTAAAACAAAAACATGAGCTTTTGGCCGAAATAGATGTGTTGCTAGCAGGACGTGCGGCCGAAGATGTATTCCTAAAAGAGATCAGCACGGGTGCAGCAAATGACTTGCAAAGAGCTACAGACATTTTAAAAGCAATGATCTCAGTATATGGCATGAGCGATGTAGCCGGTCTTATGGTACTTGAAAAATCACAAGGCGGCAGCTTTCTAGGAGGCGGTCAAACTCTCAAAGATTATAGTGAAAAAACAGCTGAGCAAATAGACAATGCTGTAAAAAATATGCTGGATAAACACTATAACAACGTAAAAGATAAACTTAATTTGTATGCACAAGCAATAGAAGAGATGGTAAAAGTCTTGCTTGAAACAGAAGTCATTGAAGGTCAAAAAGTCAGAGAGATCATCAAAGCATACGAAGAAGAAAAAGGACTTCCTAGTTTACTCGCTCATGAAGAGGATAAGCCAATATCATGAAGCCTAGATTAGCTTACATAATACCAAATTTTTTTACAGCATCGAGTATATTTTTGGGCATGTTAAGCATCACAAAGGCAAGCCAAGGTGAATTTGGGATTGCTTCGTGGTTAATTATGTTGGCAATGATTTTTGATGGCATAGATGGCCGCATAGCAAGAGCTACAAAAACCATGAGCAATTTTGGAGCAGAATTTGACTCTTTGGCTGACATTGTGGCTTTTGGGGTCGCTCCTGCAATGCTTATATTCTTTTTTGCAGGAGATGATTTTGGTAGATTTGGTTTTTTGGTGTCTGCGCTTTATGTAATATTTGGCGCATTGAGACTTGCAAGATTCAATAGTACATTGGCGATCTCTGACCCATCTGTCTTTATAGGCCTGCCAATTCCTGCTGCTGCTTCTCTTATAGCTATGGGAGTTTTGTTTTTTTTAAATTACGGATATGAATCCTATAAAGTTTTGTTTTTGGTCATAATGCTCTTTGCAGGAGTACTAATGGTTAGCCATATACGATATCCGTCACCAAAAAAAATAAAGATAAACCATAGATTTTTTTATCGACTTTTAGTGATACTGACCATAATAGCATCAATGCTATATTTGTACAGCATAGAAGGGCTTGCGTTGCTTGTCTTGGGCTATGTATTATATGGCCCTATTCGTGCCTCATATTATCTTATTAAAAAACTTTTTCTCTCATAATCAAATCGATATTAATTCCTTGATAGACTTTTTAGTAAATTGGTGCTAAAATAGCTGCTAAGATCTATCAAAAATAAAATTTTTCCGTACTGTAAGTATGGTCTTATTTATACAAAGGATTTGTTGAATGATAGAGTATAGCATAGTAAGTCATATTATTCTTTCTCTTGTTATAGGCTTTATCATAGGGCTACAAAGAGAATTAAATAATATTTATAGAAACAGGAAAGATCTAGCAGGCTCAAGGACATTTGCTCTTGTTGCTCTTTTAGGATATCTTGGTGCCTTTTTAAATGTTAATATATTTTTAGGTCTTATTGTATTAATAGGTGTAGGCTATTATATTAACGCCAAACAAGATGACCACAAAGGAATTACCACTGAGGTTGCTCTTATACTAACATATCTATTAGGGATTTTGATAGCCAAAGACCAAGTTCTGGCGATATTTATCGCCGTTTTAATAGTATTTATTTTAAATATTAAAGATAAATTGGTTCAAATAGAGGAAAAAATAGACAAAGAAGAAATTGATGCAACTGCTATTTTTCTCTTGATAACATTGACCGTTTTACCGGTTTTACCAAATGAGACTATTGATAAGTGGAATTTGATAAATCCGTTCAAGCTATGGCTTTTTGTAGTCCTAGTCTCTTCAATATCTTTTGTTGGATATATATTAAGCAAAAGGTATAGCGATAAAGGAATTTATCTTACCGGTTTTCTTGGAGGACTCGTCTCGTCAACAGCAACAACTATAATATTCTCCAAAAGAAGTAAGGAAAATGAATTAATATCCAAAGAGACTGCCATTGGAATCAGTCTTGCCAACTCTATGATGTTTTTTAGGGTCTTTTTGTGGGTTTTGCTTTTAAATATATCATTGGCAATGTTTATTATAATACCATTTGTTTTAGCATCATTTAGTGGATTCCTATATCTCTATATCCTTTCACAAGGCGGAGAAAAAATAACACAAAAAATTAAATTCACCAACCCTTTTGATGTGATTGAATCTATAAAATATGGTTTACTTTTCGGGATTGTTTTCATAGCTATCAAGTTAGGATATGATTATCTTGGCAATCAAGGCCTTTACATAGTTTCCATGATTGCCGGAATTAGTGATGTTGATGCTATTACTATTGCCGTAAGTGAAATGCCAAATATAACTACTTCAGTTGCTGGGCTGAGCATAATCATTGCTACAATATTCAACCAAATATCAAAATTAGTTTATAGTTTTTTCCTTGGAAGCAGAGAAAATTTCAGATACTTTGCTATTTTTAATACTATTACAATTTTGGTTTTGCTGAGCAGTTACTTGCTAGTTTCTCTTATAATATAATAACTGCTGCAAAGAAAGCAATAATTTGCTTTTTAAAAGTAAAAATTGACTATAATAGATTAAATATACCAACACAGAGGAAGTCATTTTTGTCATTAGCCCTTGCACGCAAATATCGTCCCAATCTTTTTGAAGATCTAATAGGACAAGAGTCCATATCACAGACTTTGTCTCTTGCTCTTGATTCTAAACGGTTATCACATGCGTATCTATTTTCAGGACTTAGGGGCAGCGGAAAAACTTCTACTGCACGCATATTTGCAAAAGCTTTATTGTGCGAAAATGGAGAAACATCAACGCCTTGCAATAAGTGTGCCAATTGCTTAATGGCAAATGAAAACCGTCACATGGATATTGTGGAGATGGATGCGGCCAGCAATCGCGGTATTGATGATATCAAAGAGCTTATCGAACATACAAAATATAGGCCTAGCAGCGGCAGATACAAGATATTTATTATAGACGAAGTGCACATGCTTACTACTCAAGCGCATAATGCTTTGCTAAAAACATTAGAAGAGCCGCCTAGTTTTGTAAAATTTATATTGGCCACTACCGATCCGCTCAAAATCCCATCTACTATTCTATCTAGAACACAACATTTTAGATTCAAAAAAATCCCAGAAAAAATGATATTTAATCATTTGGAACATATATTAAATCTTGAAAATATAGAATACGAAAAAGAAGCTTTAGAGATAATCGCACGTACCGGTGCTGGGAGCCTAAGAGATTCACTAACACTGCTTGATCAGGCTATCGTATATTCTAAAAATTTTGTAGATGTATCTACTATAACCCATATGTTAGGCATCATCGAGCCGTCACATCTGAAAAATTTGATTTCATCTATCCTTTTAAAGGATAATGATAAGGTTTTTGACTTTATTGCTTTGGCTTCTGAGTATGAAACGGAAATGATATTAGACGAACTTTCGCTTTATATTAAAGATTTGATGTTTGCTCAAGACAAAATACTCTCACCTCTTATTATAGAGAGATTTTTTCGTGTTATTGCCGGCTCAAAAGAATTGTTGAAAATGGGAAGCGATGGAACCTTTGTGCTCTCTTTGACATTTTTTAAAATGATGGAATCTTTGGAAATTAGGGACATTGATACTCTTATCAAAAATTTAGAAAAAGAGCTTCACGGTCTGCCGGTAAAATCAGAACCGGCACAAACCTCAGCTGCCAAGCAGATTGCTCCTGCTATTGTAACTGCTAATGCGGTGCAACCCATACCTTCTATTTCTCAAGATCAGACAACGAGCGAGACTAACCATAGTAAAAGATTTGAGCAATTGATACAAAAAATATACGATAGGGATTATATGCTAGGCAGTTGTTTTGATAGAACGACTGCTTTTAACCGCTTTGAAGACGGGATCTTGTATTGGCATTCTAGTGCCAATGAGGAAGATAAAGATAGACTCAGGGCTGGCTTTGGAGTTATTAAAAAATTTGCAAATGAGATTTTTGGCTCAAATATTCAGATTAAAAATCTGCCTATAGAGCAAGGCCAGACCAAAGAACAAAAGATTCAAGAAGAAAAATCTACACCCAATGAAATAAATAAAACCGAAACTTTATCAACACAAGAATGCCAAACAGGATCTATGATAGAAGAGATTGAGATGTCATCAAGCTCTTGCATGATGCCAGAAGCTGCCAATGAAGCTGGAAAAGAAAAGGATCCGTCTTCCTTGCTGGAAGAGCCGATGGTAAAAGAAGCCATCGAACTCTTTAATCCGTCAAAAGTAAGAGTTATACAAAAAGTCTGACCTGTTTTCTAGCCGATTAATTATTGATCAACTTCTTTGCCACCGATATTGGTGCAAAAAACAATAATTCAAACAATGGCTCCATAACTGTTGTATCGGTATCTATGATCTTAAATGCTTTTGTCTCAAATATAGCAGTAGTTTTATCACTATTGAGCGCAACTGATACGCTTAAAGGCGAAAGTGTTCTAAGCATATTGGATATATTTTTATATGATTTATTATCGCGGCTTGGCATCAAGTTTGCATTATCCTCTGTTCTGGCATTCATTTGTATGCTCAGCATCGAGAGATTGTTTCTGTGTATCTGTTTATTCCATTTCATAAGCCCGCCTGAAAACTCCAATGCGGTTTTTTTTGAAACCAATGGATGCGGTGAAGCATTACGAATAGCCTCTAATAGTTTTAAAAAGGCATTCTTGCCGCCCATTGCAATTGCATAACTATTGATTTGTTGCTCTAATTTTTCCCTAGACTCTTGGGATAACTGTTTGATCGGATGGTACATGAAATGCCTTTGATTATTATATTATATCTAATTAGTTTCTTTTTCTTTGGCAATTAATTACCAACTCTTTATTGCTAGATGTCATTTTCCATAAAAGCTTGTGTTATTATACGTTCATCAGTGTCGTAAAGCTTTATTTTCTTGGCTTCTATGCAGCGGCCCTTGTCATCAAGAGTAAAAACTATAAGTTGAAGTATGGATTTACAATGTTTTGGTACATCAAAATACTCACCTATGCCGGTTAAAAAACGCTTAATAGGAGCTTTTGAATCCATACCGATAACTCCATCGCGACATCCGCTTAGTCCAACATCGGTTACATAACAACAGCCATCTACTATGCTCAGATCATCTGTTCCAATATGTGTATGGGTACCCAATATCGCGCTTACTTTGTCTTTAAGCAAATGAAGAAGGACCTGCTTTTCGCTTGTGGCTTCTGCGTGCATATCTATAATAATATGTTTTATCCCTTCTAATAGCAATTGCTGTATGGTTTCAGTAATAACCGTAAATGGATTATCTACCATAGGCATAGCATAATGGCCCATTAAATTAATAACTGCAACTTCTCTATCCAATATCGCGGTACGCAAGATGCCGCTGCCTGGCATTGCCTGCGGATAATTAAGAGGTCTAATAATAGAGTGGGTATCAAATAAAGATATGACTTCTTTTTTGTCAAAACTGTGATTTCCTCCAGTCATCATATCTATACCGCAAGTAAATAATTCATCAGCATTTTTGACGCTAAGTCCAAAGCCATGGCTGGCATTCTCATAATTAGCTATCACAAAATCTATATTAAACTCTGATTTTAAATTTGGCAAATATTTAGCAATTATATCTCTGCCGGGTTTACCTACAATATCACCGATAAAACCGATGGTCATTATAGCCCCTTACTTGGTTTTGCCGGCAAAAGGAAGCAAAGCGCTAGCCCATGTGAGGCCGCCGCCAAAAGTATCAAGCAGCATTAGATCGCCCTCTTTGAGTCTGCCTGATTCGTAAATATCATTGATGGCCATAGGAATAGATGCTGCTGATGTATTGCCGTACTTATCTACGGTCAGCACTACTTGTTCTTTTGTCATGCCAAGAGAATCACCAACTGCTTTAATTATACGATAGTTTGCTTGATGCGGTACAAAATGAGGAATATCCGATGCTTGTAAATTATTGCTTTCCAATATCTCAATAACATCTTGTGTTAAAGTCTTAACTGCAAGCTTAAATGTCTCATTTCCCTTCATCTGCACAAAATTCAACTTCTCATCAAGCATTTTTTGATTTGCTGGATTTACACTACCCGGAGCCGGAGTTACTAAAAAATCTGCATAAGTGCCGTCAGCACTTGCATGTATATCAACAATAGATTCTTTTTTGTCTGATGTAGCACTAATTATTGCTGCACCTGCTCCATCGCCAAATAAAATACAAGTTGCTCTATCAGTATAATCCACTATAGATGAAAACTTTTCAGCTCCGATAATGAGAATATTCTTTTTCATTCCAGATTCTATAAAAGCTTTAGCGATCGAGAGAAGATATACAAAACCGCTGCATGCAGCACTGATATCAAAGGCTTGAACATTGGTAATATCCAGTTTTTTGGAAATAATACAAGCAGTTGACGGCATATTGAAATAATCAGGCGTTACTGTAGCACATAATACCAGATCTATATCTTCTTTTGCTATACCTGAACGCTCAATTGCCAAACTTGCAGCTTTTGCGCCCATGTCGCTTGTGCTTTCATGTTTTGCTGCTATATGCCTCTCTTTTATACCCGTACGTTTGATTATCCATTCGTCGGTAGTATCTACCATTTTTTCAAGATCACTATTTGATAAAACCTTTTTTGGCACATAAGCTCCAATTGATCGCATTGCCGCATATTGTGCCATTGTATATCCTTTTTGATTCTTGTAATTTAATGTGATTGTGTCATAAGTGATTCAATTGCACTATTGACATTAGAATTGCTATAGCTTATTGCTTGAAAAATAGCATTTTTTATAGCTTTTGAGTTGGAACTGCCGTGTCCTATAATAGCACATCCGTCTATACCCAAAAGTGGTGCTCCGCCGTACTCAGCATAATCAATTTGTTTTTTAATATTGGCAAAAACTTTTCTTTTCATGAGCATTGCACCAAGTTTTGCCGGAAGCGATTTACGAATATATTGCTTCATCATAGTAAAGATTGTAGATGCAACTCCCTCGCTTGTTTTAAGCAAAACATTTCCTGTAAAGCCGTCACATACTACTACATCCACATGCCCATTAAAGATATCTCTGCCTTCAACATTGCCTACAAACCACTTAAATCCTTTAATTAATTTAAATGCTTCTTTGGTAAGGTCATTGCCTTTGCTCTCTTCTTCGCCGTTAGCCAATAATCCCACTTTAGGATTTGGGATTTTCATGACGCTCTTTGCATAAGCCTCTCCCATAATGGCAAATTCATATAAATTTTGCGCTTTGCACTCAACGACCGCACCAACATCAAGAACTAAAGTTTTGTTTTTCCCTAAACTTGGCATTAATGTTGCAAGTGCCGGCTTTGAAACATGTGGCAATCTGCCTATACGCAAAGTTGCCAAAGCCATTGTAGCACCGCTATGTCCGGCAGAAACTACGGCATCTGCATGCTTTTCTCTGACAAGCTCAACTGCTTTATATATAGATGAGTCTTTTCGCTTTAGTGCATCAGTAGATGAATCGCTCATACTTATCACATCACTAGCCTGAATAATCTCTATTTTTTCATGATAGTATTGTGGTAAAAATGCAAGAATTTTCTCTCTATCTCCTACCAAAATAGGAGTAAATGCCATCTCTTCTAATGCTTGTACTACACCTTCTATAATAGGCTCGGGACCATGATCCCCGCCCATAGCATCTATAGCTATTGTTACCATCAATTAGGCTTTATATTCGCCGGTAGTCATATTCATATGGTGTGGCATTCTCCATGTTCCATCACTGTCTTTTACAGGCATAGGAAGAGTTACTTTGTAGTGTGTTCTTCTTTTTGCCGCTCTTGTTTTACTTACTCGTCTCTTAGGTACTGCCATTTTTTATCCTTTTATTTAAATTTCAACTTCAAAATCGTCGATACCATCACACTTTTCACAGTAATGATAGGTGCTCTTGATGGAATCAATTTCACTTTGGAGAATATACTCCAAATCTATGATGCCATCTAAAAACTCAATTATATCTAAATTATCCTTGTTTTGTCTCGTATGCTGACTTAACTCCAGCTTCAACGGTTGTTTAATGGCAACATCAAACAAAACACCGCATCTGTCACACTGTACTTCTAATGCTCCATCAAGCATACCGTCCAAAATTGCCGTATCGTGATGCTGTTTAGAAAGAGTACCGCTTAAGGTTACTCCTTGCAGCGAAATCTCAAACGGTTTTGGGGAAGAAGATAGCTTCTCAAATGCAATTTGCACAAGAACTCCTCTTAGCAAATCTCTCTTGCGGCAAAGAAAAAGTTTATCTCAGTCTTTGCGTTTTCCAATGAATCGCTTCCATGAACCGCATTCGCATCAATACTGTCAGCAAAGTCAGCTCTTATTGTGCCAGGCGCTGCTTCTTTTGGGTTTGTTGCACCCATAAGATCTCTATTTTTAGCCATAGCATTTTCGCCTTCCAGTACAGATACAACAACAGGCCCTGATATCATAAACTCTACAAGATCTTTAAAGAAAGGTCTTTCAGAGTGAACAGCGTAAAAAGCTTCTGCATCTGCAAGGCTGAGTTGAATTTTTTTAGTTGCTGCAATTCTAAGTCCCGCATCTTCAAAGCGACTCAAAATTTTGCCAACTACATTTTTAGCTACTGCGTCAGGCTTGATGATTGATAATGTTTGTTCCATATTTATTGGTTCCCTCATATAAATTTACTATATATTGCATATGCAACTTAGTTATGTAGGCGGGGATTATATCGAAAAAATGTTAAAAATAGTATTAAAGAAGCAAAGACGACCATCGGTGCTGCCGATAGTCTAGCGTAGTATTATTCTACTACAGGAGTACCTTTAGATTTTCTGTTTGGTGAAGAAGGCATACCTTCTACTACATCACTCCATTGGATACAGCCCTCTGTAGGACATGCTTCAGCACATGCTGGTGAATCATGGTAACCCACACACTCAACACATTTATCTGCATAAACATAATAAGTTTCTTCGCCTGTTGGATTCTCATCCTCGTCTACGATTGCTTCTACTGGGCATTCATCGATACAAGCAGCACAATTGATACATATATCAGTAATTATTACAGCCATTGTTTTCTCCTTAATTTTATTTAATTGTGACTATAGCAAAAGTTTTTTAAATCTTTTCTTTAATCAGCTAAATAGTTTTTTGTTTCTACTAAATTTGATATCAAATACAAGCTCTGGCTAAATTTTCCCTCATATTTATCTATACAAAACTTTTTTATATACTACAATACCTCCAATACAACATAAACACTGTCAAAATCAAAAGTAAAATCTACATAACCGGTATCTAAATCAATAAAGGTGTGGCCTAGAGCACTTTGTGTTGCAGACCAGTAATAACTATTTGGCCAACCTGACGGAGTCCCGCTAGTATTAAACCCTTTATTGTGTATATCCCATATTTTGGCTAAATCAGTATATGGTTGATCGTCTTGCAAATAATATGAGCCGCTTTTAAAAGAGCTGTTAGTATTTATCGTTGGCAATGCTAATTTTACTCCATTTATGGTGCCGTATCTGTATTCATTTGTAGTACCGTAATATCCGTCATGATTTCTTACTTTCGTATTTGGTTTGCCGTTGATATCGTGATTAAACAGCTCATCAAGCAAATCATGGCTTACATAATCTTTCCCTTTGTTAAGATTTCCTTTATCAGCGCTTGTGCCGTCACCGCTTTTATCCCAATAGTAAAACCACTTGCCCTCAATATTAACAGGATGAATAAGCTTACCGCATTTTCCTAAATCAATAACAGGCTCCCCGGCTGTGCTGCCATACAATAGCTGGCCGGCCAATACAAATAATATAGTCAAAATCATTTTTTTTGCCATAACAATCCTTACTATCTTGATAAATATATTTTATACTTGTCATAATAAGAAAATACTTAAATAAAAATAATATATTAAAAATAGATACTAAAACATCATTTATTTTAAGTATCTATGGATCGAAAATTATTTGAAATATTTTTATGCTTATAATTTTGCCGATATGATGAAGACATAACGAAATGTGAATCAAAAGATGAAGATAATACTTCTTGTATGCAAGAACGATAACCTAAAGTATAAAGGCGCATTAAGTCTTTCATGGCTGTCATAGCAAACCATGAAAAAACTTCTTAAATACTATTTTTGAAAATATGCTTTGATATCTTCCACCCTGTCCAATAACTCCCAGCCAAAACCTTGATTCTCTCTACCAAAATGGCCATAAGTTGCAGTTTTGCGATAAATTGGTTGTAAAAGATTCAATGAAGTAATAATACCTTTTGGTGTAAGATCAAACAGATCTTCTACACACTTAGTAATGCTCTCTTCACTGACTTGGGATGTACCGTGTGTATTTACATATATAGATACCGGGTGAGCAACGCCTATGGCATAAGCTATCTGTATGGTTGCTTTATCACATACACCAGCTGCTACTAAATTTTTGGCTATATGTCTAGCTGCATATGCACCTGATCTGTCTACTTTTGTTGGATCCTTGCCAGAGAATGCGCCGCCGCCGTGAGGACAAGATCCGCCGTAAGTATCTACTATGATCTTGCGTCCTGTTAACCCGGCGTCTCCTTGCGGACCGCCTATAACAAATCGTCCTGTAGGATTGATGTGGTATGTAATATCATCATGTATCAAGTGTGACGGGATAGCTTCTTTTATAACTTCTTGAAGTATTGCGTCTTTGATAATATTTTCAGGAATATCATCATGATGTTGTGCTGAGACAACTATAGTATCTATACTGACCGGTTTGCCGTCAATATACCTAACGCTTACTTGTGCTTTGCCGTCCGGTCTAAGAAATGGTACCGTACCGTTCTTGCGTACTTCGGCCAACTTGGAAGTAAGTCTATGGGCCAAAGAAATTGGAAGCGGCATAAGCTCAGGAGTTTCTCTGCAAGCATATCCGAACATAAGCCCTTGATCTCCAGCACCTATCTCTCCGGATGCTTGGTCAACTCCTTGATTAATATCCGGACTTTGTTCGCCTATACCGTTAAGCACAGCTGCACTTCTATAATCAAATCCATAACTAGCGTCAGTATAGCCTATCTCTTGTATAACTTTTCTAGCAATATCTTGCATTGGGCAATAGGCTACTGTTTTAAGCTCGCCGGCTATTACACAAAAACCATTACTGACTAATGTTTCACACGCTACTCTAGCATTGGTATCTTTGGATAAAATATCGTCTAGTATGGCATCGCTTATCTGATCTGCCATTTTGTCCGGATGGCCCTCCGTAACTGATTCGCTTGTAAATATATATGAATTTGGCATCATTTCTCCTCTAAAATTCTACTAATTGTTTGTGCTAACTGTTTTGGCCTAAGACCTAATGATCCCTCTACGTCATTTATGGATCCATGAGTAATAAAAGCATCATCATACTCAAAAGTTACTAAATCTACGCCTTGTATCTTGGCCTGTGAAAAAAGTTCCAATATTGCCGAGCCTACTCCACCCATTTTGGCACTATCACTAAATACAAACCATTTTTTGTGCGAATTTGCAAGTGATATCAGCAATGCTTTGTCAAGAGGCTTTACAAAACGCAAATCTACAACAGTAGGAGCAAAGTCAACTATACTCGCAACTTCCAAAGCACGCCCCACTCCGTTGCCATAGCCAACAAATACTATCTCTTCTCCGTTTTGAATAATATCAGCCTTGCCCAACTCGAATGGTACAGATGCACGATCTGCTGCTATAAATGCACCTCTAGGGTATCTAAATGCACATGGCGTTTGAAAATCTTTTGCAAATTCCATCGCAAGTTTCATGGTCGTTTCATTATATGGAGCAAAAAGAGTCATATTTGGGATTGCTCTTAAAAATGATACATCAAAAGCCCCCTGATGGGTCTCTCCATCTTCCCCTACTATACCTGCCCTGTCTATAGCAAATGCGACTCCTACATTCATGAGAGCAATATCATGAATAACCTGATCATATCCGCGCTGCAAGAATGTAGAGTAAATTGCACAAAATGGTTTAAATCCCTCTTTTGCTAATGGTCCCATAGATGTTACTGCATGTTGCTCTGCAATTGCAACGTCCCAAAAACGGTTTGGATATACTTCCATAGCTTCTGACAGCCCAGTACCGCTTGGCATAGCTGCAGTTACTCCTACTACCTTGTCATCTTTATTGGCAAGAGTCAAAAGCGTTTCGCCAAAAATTGCAGTAGTACTTTTTTCACTGCTTTTTTTATTCGGTTTACCTGTTGAAATATCAAAAGAGCCGACACCGTGCCAATGTTCTTTGCCGGTACCCTCTGCTATCTCATAACCTTTGCCTTTGGTGGTTTGAGCATGTATAATAACCGGTTTACCTAATTCTTTTGCTATTTGAAATGTTTCGATCAAGCCATTTATATCATGCCCGTCAACTGGCCCTATATACTCAACTCCCATCTCTTCAAATAGTATACCCGGAGTAATAAGCTTGAGTGATTCTTCGAATCTTCTTGCTATATACATAGCGCTGTCTGGCAAATGATCAAGAGCTTTTTCTACATAATGTTTGAATTTTTGGTAAAAAGAGCTTGCCATTGTTTGTGAAAGCAATTTGCTAACTGCACCTATAGGTTTGGCTATACTCATCTCATTATCATTAAGTATGATCACAACGGGATACTTGCGATCTCCTAGCTCATTGAGCGCTTCATAAACCATACCTGCACTCATACTTCCATCCCCGATGAGGGCCACCGGTATTCTCTCTTCGCCTTTTAGTGCTATAGCTTTGGCTGCTCCAACAGCAAGAGAAATAGAAGTAGAGCTGTGGCCCGCCATATAATAATCATATTTAGATTCTTTTGGCTTAGTATATCCGCTTAATCCGTCAAATTTACGGAGAGTATCAAATGAATCCCATCGACCCGTAAGAAGTTTGTGCGCATATGCTTGATGGCTTACATCAAATATAAACGGGTCCTTGTCTGCATCAAATACATAGTGCATCGCTATAATTAAATCGGTTGCTCCCAGCGTAGAGCTCAAATGCCCTCCCGTACTACTCACTGTTGCTAATATCTTATCTCTAATCTCAACAGCCAATTCATCCAATTCATCTATAGAATAGTTTTTAATGTTTTTCATCTTCGCTACTTAGAAGCAATTAACTCTGAAAAATATTGAAAAAATTTGTCGTTCTGCTCGGCAGTCCCGATAGTAATACGAATGGCATTTAATCCATAACTAGCTAGATTGCGGATAATCACGCCTTTTCTTAGCAATGCATCTGCAATCTGTGTCGAATTTAACGGTTCATCGAGCAAGTAAGTGATAAAATTGGTATAGCTAGGAATGAAACTGATATTGTTAAGCACGGCAAACTCTTCATATCTAAGAAGCTGTTCTTCATGCAATGCAAGAGATCTAGCTATAAATTCATCTTCTCCCAACGCAGCAATTGCAGCAGCCAATGAGAGTGAGGCGATATTAAACGGCGGCCTCATTTTTGCGATTTGTCTTATAAGTGTTTCATTGGTTATGCCGTATCCTACTCTCATACCGCCAAGTCCGTAAGCTTTAGAAAAAGTGCCTAGATATATAACATTCGGATATTTTAATATATCTTTTGGGGTGACTTCGCAAGTCTTATCTTTATATGAAGCATATTCCATATAAGCTCCGTCTATAACTACCAAAGTGTGTTTATCTATGGCATCAATTACTTTTAGAACCTCAGCTTTTGGCATGCAATCACCGATTGGATTATTTGGTATGCACAAATATACGATCTTTGGATTGTATTTATTGTATGCTTCTATAAATTCATCTGCTTTATGCACATAGCTTGGTGTACGAATAATAGTTGCCCCCATCTGTTTGGCATATATCTCGTACATTGCAAATGTAACCCTGCTCATCAATACAGAATCTTCCGGAGACAATAAGGATCTAGCTATAAATTCCAATATTTGGTCGCTTCCGGCTCCAATTATAACTTCGCTGCTGCTAACACCAAATTTTTCTGCCAATCCCTCTTTAAGCGCGTACATACTGTCATCTGGGTATAAATGCGCTTTTGAGGCATGTTCGCTTATAACATTTGCAACCGCTGGCGATGTGCCTAACGGATTTTCATTGGATGCCAATTTGACAACGTCTTTTGGATCAATGCCAAACTCTCTTACTACCAATTCTATTGGTTTGCCTGCTTCGTATAATGTTATATCTTCTAATGTTTTATTAAACTTCATCATTTGCCTTTACGTAACTTCCGAGCCATTTTATATCAGCTCTATCTCCTATAATTTTTTCGATTTTACCATCTTTAAAATGACCATCAAAATCTATATAAAACCAATATGAAAATGCTTTATTTTCTTTTGCCGGACGACTTTCTATTTTAGTCAGATTAATACCTGCCTTTTCAAATTCTCTCAAAAATTCTACTAAAGATCCTGGCTTATTGGATAATTTTGCCAAAATTGATGTTTTGTCATTTCCGCTTGGATTACTATCGAATTTGCCAATGATAACAAAACGGGTTTTGTTATCATGCATATCTTCTATATTATCAAAAATTACCGGTAAATTATTAATTTTAGCTGCAATATGCGGACAGATTGCTGCACTTGCGGGATCTAATTTTGCAAGTTCGGCTGCTTTTGCCGTAGATTCTACAGGAATTAATTCCACGCTATCTAGTCTATGTTCGCTCAAAAATTTACGACATTGTCCAAAAGCAATATCTTTTGAATATATCTTTGTAATATCTTCCAAAGACAAAGCCAACGAACATAGAGAATGATGTATAGGCATATAAATTTCGGCCAAAATCTTGAGATCATACTCACCTAGCAAATCCAATGTTTCTCCAACGATACCGTCTGTTGAATTCTCAATTGGTACAACACCGTAGGCTGCCCGGCTGCTATCAACTGCTTTAAATACGGATGATATTGACGCTAATGGCAGATATTCCTTGATCGATCCGAAACGCATCTCGGCGGCTTGGTGTGTAAAGGTACCCTTTGGTCCAAGATAAGCTACCTTTTCTGCTCTTTCTAAATCTTTGGCAACACCTATTATTTCATAAAAAATAGCTTCTATTGCTCTTCTGTCCAATGCTCCATTTTGCTCTTTGCTTTTTTCAACCAAACGATTGATTATGGCTTGTTCCCTTTCTGGTCGATATATAGCGCCGCCAACTTTGGTCTTTATCTCTCCTACTTGGTTGACATATACCATTCGTTCGTTTAGTAGGCGTAAAATTTCATCATCTATGCTATCAATTTTTCGACGCAATGATTCTAAGTCCATGATATATCCTTTGTGCCTTATTATACCAAAAACTCTTTTTCAAGCGCTATTAGATCTTCAAAGGTTTCTCTAGCCCTGATCAATCTATCTTTGCCGTTTTCAACAGCAACCTCAGCTGCACGGTTTCTAGTATTGTAATTGCTTGACATGCTAAATCCATATGCTCCTGCGCTATGCACTATAAGCAGATCATTATGATTTAATTGCGGCAGCAAAACTCCCTTGCCGAGAAAATCGCCACTTTCGCACACCGGACCAACAACATCTGCCGGTGTTTTTTCGCTTTCATTATTTAATGCTTCAATCTTATGATATGCCTCATACAAGCTTGGGCGCAAAAGATCATTCATGGCACCGTCTACAACAACAAATCTTTTTGTGTCATTTCTTTTTTCGTACAATACTTTGGTTAAAAAATATCCGCTATTTGCCACCATATATCGTCCTGGTTCACACAAAAGTGTAACGTCTAATCCTTTGGTTTTTTCTTTAATCATATCGGCATATTCTTTTACACTTATAGTTGTTTCATTATCATATACCACGCCCAATCCGCCGCCTACATCAAAAAACCGTATATCGATCTCCAAAGCTTTCAATGTTCTAGCCAGATCTGCTACTATACCGCATGCCTCGGCTATTGGCTCCAATTCTGTAAGCTGGGAACCAATATGGAAATGTATACCCACAGGATTAAGATTGGCTGATTTTTTCGCATATATATACATGCGCTTAGCTACATCTATCTCTACACCGAATTTGTTGTCATGCAATCCTGTTGAGATATAAGGGTGTGTTTTAGGATCAATGTTTGGATTAACCCTAATAGAGATCCTGGCCTCTTTGCCAAGAGATGCAGCCACGCTTTCTACTCTCTTCATCTCTGCTTCACTCTCTAAATTAATAAGCAAAATATCTTGTTTAAGCGCTTCATGTATCTCTTCATCTTTTTTGCCAACGCCTGAAAAGATTATTTTATATTTGTCAACTCCTGCCATGAGGGCTCTTTTTACTTCCCCTATGCTCACACAATCCGCCCCTGCTCCCATCTTAGCCAAATGAGATATCACCGAAAGATTTGAATTAGCTTTTACGGCATAATTGATTAGTGATTTTTGACCGCTAAATGCCTCTTTGAGAGCATAATATCTATCTTCGATATAGTCAAAATCATATACATACAAAGGAGTATCATATTTCTTTGCGAGTGCCGAAAAATCAAGTGTCATATCTAAAATTCCTAATTATTTAATGTGCGATTTTACCCAAATATTGCCTCTATTTGGTTTAATCTTCTATACAGTGCTCTCTCTTGCAAAATATTCCATTATTGCATATCCGCTCAAAAGCATTATCGGTACAAATGAGGATATTTCAGGCATTACCACACCGTTCGCCCCTAGATAAGAAAGCCCCATAAGAGTACCCCATGCAAGCAAGCTTCCTCCGAGCGATATTGTGGTGATTTTTGCTATACTGCCAAAGCGGCTCAAAAATGGTATCTTAAAAAAAAGCAGTACCATCAGACTAAAAGCAAAAAGAGGGAATACAACCTTGTCATATATGCCTGCTCTTATCTTGTCAGAATTAAGTCCTTGGCTCTCAAAAAGCTCCCATGTACCAAAAGCATCGATCAGCGTTAGCGAACTGCCTTCATTTATTGATTCCATAATGGCAGGTTTATAACCGTCTAGCGTAGTCATGGTTTTATATTGCTCTATAGAGTATCTATCCAAATAACCATTAGTGTAGTGGTTGCGGTACATAACGACATTATGCACATCCCACGACTTGCCGTTGTATAAAGCATATGGTGCCTTCATGGTATATTCTATATGATCTTTATCAGTTTTAAAAAGTGAAACTCCAATAATCTTTTTAGCTACGGGATCAAGCTTATCTATATATACAAAAGTGTCATTATACTTAAAAAAAAGATTTTTAGAAGCTCTTGCACTTCCGTTTCCTATAAGCATTTGGGCATCGTCTTTGGCATAAGCAAAAGATGATGTTTGCAGCCATACAAAAACTATATAAACAATCGCACCGACGGTGAATATCGGAGCAAAAAGCGTGCGTTTGCTATAACCAAAAGAGTGCAAGGCGCCCATTGTATTATTTTTGACCAAATTCATCTTGGTTACAATAACCGCAAATACAAGCGCCAAAGGATATAGCATGGTCAATGAACTTTGCCAAATATAATAAACATACATTATTAGCTGATTCGTCGAACCGCTGACCTTATTTGCATGCCCCAGATAATCGATCAAAACAAACATCAAAGACATACCAAGCAAAATGACTAAAAAATTTTTTGTATAAAGTTTGGCTAGATACAAAAAATAAAGTTTTGGAATTAATGTCATTTTAAATCCTCAATGCTTTTGAGTGAATAGAGAGATTGTATCTGATTAATCGGTTTTTTGTCAATTTGCAACAATGCATTTGAGGTATGATCTAATAATTTTTCTAAAGTATCTTCTTGCTTTTGATCAAAAGAGCCCAAAACAAAACTAGCTACTTCTGTTTTATGAACCGGTTTGCCTATGCCTATGCGACAACGCAGATAATCTTTACCTATCATTGAATCAATCGATTTTAACCCGTTGTGCCCTCCGTCTCCGCCACCTCTTTTAAATCTTACGGCTCCGAATGGCAAATCCAGATCATCATGAATGACTACGATATGCTCTAAATCGATCTTGTAAAAATTTGCGACAGCTTGCACGCTTTTACCAGATAGATTCATAAAAGTAGTCGGTTTTAGATATAGCGCATTAGCCGATTTATATAATTTGCCATGAAATGAGGTTTTTGAAATTTCTTGTGTAGAGTGATGTGCCAAAAGCACATCAATGGCCATAAAGCCAATATTGTGTCTTGTATTTTCATAAGCCTGACCGGGATTGCCTAGACCTACGAAAAGCCACATTATTTAGACTTAATTACACCACAGATCGCAACATGGCTTCTGTCCATGATACGTGTGTTTGCAGGAGCTTGTATATCACGTACCAAAATAGAATCATCACGATCTAGATCAGTTACATCAAGAGTGATATCTGCAGGCATATCCTCAATAGCACCTCTTAGTTTCAATCTTTTTTTAGATTGGATAAGTACGCCTTTATTTTTAAGACCTTTTGGTGTTCCAGTTGTTTTAACAGGAACTAAATAATCCGTAACTACACCAGGGAGTGCTACACGCAAATCTACGTGAGTGATGTCACCAGTTACTGGATGAAATTGATACTCTTGAATAACAGCATTATACTCTTTGCCATCAACTTTTACTGGCAATGTAAGAGTTGTTTTTGCTCTTGCTGCTCTGATAAAATCACCTTTTTTAAATGCTGCAAAAACGCTTTCTACGCCATTAGCATAAATATTGGCAATTAGATAACCATCTCTTTTTAGGCGTTTTGCATTGCCTGAACCGATACTCTCTCTAACGATACCTTCTAACATTGGATTCCTTTTGTATAAAATAGGCAAACATTATATCCAAAAGTTATTAAAAAAATCTTACAATACTCCTTAGTGTATTGTGTTGCATCAAATTGCGAGATATTATGTCATTTGTTTAATTCTATACTTTGACACTCAATGTTTCACAATGCAAAATAATAAAAAACAATTTAAAATCAATGAGCGACTTGCTTGGTTTTATTTAAACTGTTGTAAAATAATTTATTCAACTTGTAGCCTTAAAAAAATCTAATGTTTTTCATCCTATTTCAATAGAGTATAAATCGATAAAATACATGCCAATAAAAAAGGAACCTAAATGGAATCTAAAAAATTTATACAAGAACAGATCTTATTTTTAAATAATTACGACCCCATAGTTATAAAATTGATAGCTATCCTTGTGAGTATCGGGGCTATCTATTTTATCAGAAAAATGGTATTTGATTTTTTAGAAAAAGGTCTCTTGAAAATCGAAAGTCTTGAAAATTATTCAAAAGATATTATTTTAAGATTGAGAAAGCCTAGTGAAATTATGGTTATTATTATGAACTTTGATCTGATCATTTATATATACAACGATTTTTCTTTCCTAGACCCTTTGCGACAAATTTTTAATATCATATATGTTGCTTTAAGCACTTATTTGATTTATATACTTATCAACACAATCGTAGATATCAAAATAAAGCATATCGATAAAAAAACACACGTCAAAAATGAAGTAATCAATGTCGGGTTAAAGATACTCAATTTTGCTATAATATTAGTAGGAATACTAGTCGCCATGACACTAATGGGGGTTAATCTTACCGCTATTCTTTCAGGGCTTGGAATCGGTGGTTTGGCAGTTGCCCTTGCTGCTAAAGATACATTGGCAAACTTTTTTGCAACTATCTCAATCCTTGTCAGTGATACTTTTGCTCAAGGAGACTGGATCCAGGTTGGTCCATCCGAAGGGACAGTGGTGGAAATAGGACTGCGTGTAACAACCCTTAGAACTTTTGATAATGCCCTTATATCAATACCGAACTCCACACTGGTCAATGATGACGTAAAAAACTGGAGCAGAAGAACAGTCGGCAGACGGATCAAGATTAGCCTTGGAGTTAAGTATGACTCAAAACCTGATGATATCAAGAATACAATCGAAGAGATCAGAACGATGCTTGAAAATCATCCAAACATAGCGACCTCAAACGCTATACATCAATATGAAAACAGTGGTTTTAAACTGGTTTCTCAAGATGATGTATACGGAGTCAAAAAAACATTGCTTGTGTATCTGGACGAATTTGCGGCTTCAAGCATCAACATCTTAGTATACTGTTTTTCCAGCTCAGTTGTTTGGAACGAATGGCTGGAAGTAAAACAAGATGTGATGTTTAAAATTATGAATATTTTAGAGAAAAACGACCTTGAATTCGCCTTTCCTTCCCTATCTATTTATGAAGAGGATAAATAAGAATGTTTGTGCATGGTTCTAAAAAATAAGATGTCAGAGAAATTGTTTTAAAATTTCAAAAACATCACCTATTTTTTATTTGTCATAGTGGGAGTGATGCTCCTCTTCGTGCGCCAAAAGAGCTGCTGCTTCTTCATCACTAAGAGATTGAAGCTCCATCACAGTCCCTTCAAAAGTTACAGTGCGCCCTGCAAATGGATGATTCGCATTTAAAATAGCAAAATCATCTTCTATATCAGTAACCGTATAGATCAGTGTTTCATTGGATACCTCATCCATCCCGTCAAGCTCCATCCCTATGAAAATATCCTCAGGAAGTTCATCGATCGATTCTTTAACCGAAAGATCTTCTCTATAAAAGCCAAATGCTCTCTGCGGAGAAAGCGTTACTTTAAAATTCTCTCCAACTTCTTTGCCTTCGAGTGCTTTTTCAAGATCTTCAAAAATATGTCCATAGCCGCCATGAAGATAAATAAGTTCATCGTCGTTGGGGTTCAGATGATTATTTTCTTCATCTGTTAGACGATATTGTATATTCACAAGAATGTTTTTCGTTATTTTCATACAAGAGTTCCTTGATTTTTTACTAAATTATAGCATAAGAGCATATCATTGATATTCATATAAAATTAAACTAAATGCATTAAATGATATTTACAATTTATTCATTACATCAAATATTCGATCACTGAATCAATATCCATCATTTCGGTTATTTCAATATTGATACCAGCTCCTTCGATATTTCGTCGTATACCATCCCCAATTGAACGAACAACGAGAATATCAGCCCCTTCAAGCAGCGGAGGAATGACCCTTCCGGCAGAAAGCCCTGCTGCACTTTCATCATTTAGTATATCAATGCCTCTGTTTTCCATTTCTATATATACAGGATTATTTTTATAGGTTATTGATGTAATGGAACCATTTTCAATTTTTGCAAATGCGTAATGTTTTGCACTCAAAAAATGCGGATGAATCGTAGAACGATTGTTAGTAGGGAAAACAACCGTAAAACTTCGCTTTTTATCAACAAGAGAAATACCTTTGCCAAACATTACCATTTCAGTCATTTTTTTTCTAGCACGCTTGATCAACTTAGCAAATGTAGGACGCGACACGCCAAGCTCTTTGGCACATTCCTCATGATATAGTCCTTTAAAATCGGCCAATACCATGGCTTCTAATTCATCGGCAGAAAGCAATAGCATCTCTTTTGGCTTATGACTTAACGGACCAAACGAAAAACTTGTAGGCTTGATTGAATAATTACGTTTCTTGCTCATCAAATACCCTTTTTTTACATTTGTAAATCATAATCATTTCTTTCATAATCTCTCCTTAAAGTGCATTAAAAACATGTGGTTGACAATTGTGGCATTATTACTAAATGTTGGGTTAAATGGAACTGTTTGTTATCCATCGGTATATAATATGCAATACTCACTGACAATAGAGAATTCATCCGGAAGCCACTATACTCTTACGGCAATGTCATATGCATCATTGATCGTACCTTTTGTTTTAGCTTACATTTCGTATGTTTGGTATCTAATGGACCGTGTAAAAATTACCGAGGATGAGATAACATCTTCTAGCAAACACCATTATTAAGGAGATGCTTATGGTTAATTATACTACTTCATTGATCTGGTTGGCTTCATATATCGGATATAAATTTACTGCTTTTAATATGGCACATTTCAGCAGAGTAGAAACTCTGTTTGAAAAAGGTGATGATCATACCAACGTATGATATCTTCAGCTGTTGTCAGCCTTT
The DNA here is from genome assembly GCA_002483605.1 of Sulfurovum sp. UBA7648. Classification (GTDB taxonomy): domain Bacteria; phylum Campylobacterota; class Campylobacteria; order Campylobacterales; family Sulfurovaceae; genus BN30871. The sequence goes on along the minus strand of DLIG01000011.1, from coordinate 62,055 downwards.
TTGGCTGACAAAATAACCCTTATTCTTATTTTTGATCTATTTCTTTATTGATTTTTTTGCTTTTTGATATTTTTTCTTTTAAACAGCATATATCTTTATGAGCCTTTTTGAGTACCTTGCTCTCTTCTAATAGTCTAGTCATTTTTTCATCTTTTTCTCTTGCAGAAATAATATTATTATACAAAAGAGCATTAATTTCGGCGTCTACTGCAGCCAAGGCAGCTTCAAGATGAGAAATAGAAATCATAATAATCCTTTTTAAAAATTATATAATTATAAAAATAAATATGATAATAAAATTTTTCGTTATGTAGAAATATATAATATTTTTTTAGCTAAATATCAATAAATAAGATGTATTATAATCAAAAAGGAGATGTTTTATGAAAACGATAATAGCAATACTATTTTCTTTTCTGACTGTAAGTTCTCTGTGGGCTCAAATGCCAAAACAAGCAGTATCCAATACAGAGCTCGATACGACACTTAATGGTGCAGCCAATCATCTTGACTCTATTTTTACAAATGCTATAACATCTCTAGAGCTTATAGCCGCTAGCCCTGAAGCTAAAAGCGCTGATTGGACAAAAATTAAAGCCCGCCTTGAAAAGATTTCTCCAAACTTGCCAGGAGTTTATTTTTTTGTCCTTCCTGATGGTAATTATTATACCGTTACACAAGATTATACCAACCTAAATCTAAGCGATAGGACATATTTTAAATCATTGTTTGCAGGAAATCAGGTAAAAGGATATCCGCTTTATAGCCGTTCATCAGGAAAAAAATCTGTGGTATTGGCTGTTCCAATTACAGTAGACAAAAAAGTTATCGGAGCTCTTGGTACTTCTGTTTTTTTAGATGAACTTTATACTCAGCTAGATCGCGATTTTGCTATATCTAAAAACTATACATGGTTTGTTCTAGATAACAAAGGCGATACGATGCTCGATCAAAATAACGACATAATATTTACAAATGTTTTTATGCGTGTCAACAAAACCATGCAAGAAACATTATCTCAAACTCTCACGACAAAAAAAAGCGGAACTATACAGTATGAGCAAAAAGGTCTCAAATATGCACATTACCGTAAACTCTCAAATATGCCTTGGCAGATAATTTTAGTAGATACTGACAGCTCAAAGATCCAGGCTGCTCCCCTGTTAAATATTTCGTTAAAACGTTTTGTGCCCAATCTTCAAAAAAGGCTGAATACTATCGACGATTCAACTTCTGCATTGATCAAATCAAGCAGCTTTGATGTCAATAATGAAGCAGAGATTAGAAAAGTACTTGTTTCCATACTAGATAAAAACCATGACGTAGTAGAAACTGCTTTTATTGACCTAAAAGGTGTGATGCGCTATATAGAACCGCGTGATTATAGGAATTTTGAAGGCATTGATATCAGCGCTCAAGAACATGTTGCTGTACTGCGTAAAAACAAAGTGCCTGTTTTTAGCGGTGGATTTAAGGCTGCAGAGGGTTTTTTGGCAGTGGACTTAGCCTATCCCGTGTATGACAATAAAAAAAATCTCATAGGCTCCATTAGCGTATTGATCCGTCCTGATCTATTCATTAGATCTATGCTCAAGAAAAACATAATTCCGGATGATTATGAGCTTTGGATCATGCAAAAAGACGGCACACTTATTTATGATCAAGACAGTGATGAAATCGGCAGAAACCTCTTTAGCGACCCGATGTATTCCGAATATGAAAGCTTATTGACATTGGGGAAAAAAGTAGCATCCGCATCCTCTGGATCAGGCAGGTACATCTTTTTAGCGCCTGGATCTAAAGAAAAAGTAATCAAAAATGTAATATGGCAAAGCGTATTGCTGCACGGCATGGAATGGAGAGTAGCTTTGGCCTATCGCCCTTATGACAAAAATAAACAATAAACGATATCTTTTTGTGTCAATATAAAAAGTAAAATACGCAATCTTTTATCATACACATCATGGGATGTTATGATAAAAGATATAACTTAACAAAGATTATAATCTTATTTTAGACTTTCTAGCATTTGTCCAAAAGAGACTTCAAACGATCTAAGCCCCTCTTCAAGAAGTGTTTCATAAACTTCACTCATTACAATACCGGCATTTTTTAGCTTGGCAAAATGTGCAGAAATGATACTTTTGTCTATAGGCAATACAAAAGATTCTTGCGGATGTTCCATATAAGCATAGATCGTTCTAAGCGGAGCGGTATTAACAGCATGACTGCCGTAAAGCTCGGAAATATAATAATCTTCAGGTAAGTTTTCGCCCTCTTTGACACCGGTGCTGGCAAATAACGCTCTCACACTAGGTGTATGGCTCTCTTCTATCATGTTATATATTCTAGCAGCATTATAGATACCTGTTTTGGCCGTCTCTATGCCAAGAGCTTCTAGTTTAGGATCAAGCATTCGGTCAAAACGGCTGACAAATACAGATATAACTCCCCTGGCCCTTCTGCCGCCGCTGTTTTCAAACACACTAAGGCCTTTCTTCATGGCTCTAAGGCATTTTTTAGCTTGCAATAAAGAAAAAATAAGTGTAGCATTTACAGAAATTCCCGTGCTAAGAAGTTGTCTCATGGCACTGTATCCTTCTGGGGTAGCAGGTATTTTCATCATTACGTTCGGCTCGCCGATAGCTTTAAAAAGTCTTTTAGCTTCTCGTACTGTGGCTTTGGTGTCGTGAGATAAGAATGGATCTACCTCTATACTGATATACCCGTCATGTCCTTCATCATATAGAGGCCTTAGTGCTTGGGCTGCAAGTTTGATATCTTCAATAGCAAGTGCCTCATATTTTTCTTTTGCGCTTTTGCCTTCCAGGGATGCTAACTGCTCTTTATATGCAGGTGAATGCATAATAGCAGATGCAAATATAGACGGATTGCTTGTAGCTCCATTTATTATACGTTTTTCAATCAATTCAACAAATTTGGTTTTTATAAAATCTCGCTCTACAAAATCCAACCACAAAGAGAATGGTATGTCTCTATCCAGCATCGTTATACTCCCATTTATAGTGTTGCCACGAGCCCAAATCGCCCGGCTTTTTAATAGTAGCTTTGAGCGAGTCTAAAAACTCATCTCGACACACTACAACAGCCCCTAAACTTTTTAAGTGTTCTGTAGGTATTTGACAATCAATGAAATCATAGCTTCTCAGAGCTAAAACATCACTTAGTGCTTTAAATACAACTTTAGACGCGTCACTGACGTGAGAAAACATAGATTCGCCAAAAAAAGCTTTTCCTATTGCAATACCATATAATCCTCCCACCAATTTGCCGTCTATATAGCTCTCTACACTATGCGCAAACCCTTGTCTATGCAGTTCAAGATATGCTTCTTGTATTTCCGGCAATATCCATGTACCGTTTTGTCCTTCTCTTGGTGTATAGGCACAAGCTCTTATAACATCAGAAAAATTTGTATCGAATTTTACTTCAAATTTTTTACTTTTAAGTGTTTTGCGAAATGATTTGGATACTTTAAATTGCAATGGATATAACAACAATCTAGGATCCGGCGACCACCAAAGAATAGGATCTCCTTTGCTATACCAAGGGAAGATTCCTTTTTTGTAAGCTGTCAATAGACGGCTTGGAGATAAATCTCCGCCAAAGGCCAATAGCCCTTCATCAGAAGCATTCCTAGGATTTGGAAAGATATGATCCATCCCAAGGGGCGATATCAGATAGTCATCATCAAACATAGATGCCATATCTATACTCCAAATGAAAACTCCAAATGGTTTGCTTTAAGTCCAACAGTTACTTTGCCTCCATTTTTAAGTCTACCAAACAATATCTCGTCACTCAAATGCTCTTTTATCCGCTCATCTATAATTCTAGCTATATGTCTGGCTCCATATTTTATATCATAGCTCTCTTTGGCTAAGTACCCTTTGGCTTTAGGCGTAAGTTTGACTATTACTTTTTTTGGTACCAAAACAGTATTGAGTTTGGCGATCTCAAGCGATACAATTCGCTCCAAACTTTGTATCGATAAAGGAGCAAATTCTATAACTGCGCTTAGACGATTGCGAAATTCAGGTGAAAAAAAGTCCTTGAGTGCAGTGTCCGTTTTGACGCTCTCATCTTTTGCGAAACCCATAACACTTGCTTCTTTGGTACCTAGATTTGATGTCATAATAAGTACTACGTGGCTAAAATCGCTGACAACACCGTTATTGTCGGTCAACTTTGCATTATCCATCACTTGCAATAATATATTCATAATATCAGGATGTGCTTTTTCTATCTCGTCAAGAAGCAATACGGCATGGGGATGCTTCTTGATGGTCTCGGTTAACAAACCTCCTTGCTCAAAGCCTACGTACCCCGGAGGCGCTCCTATCAAACGGCTGATCGTATGTTTTTCCATATATTCGCTCATATCGAACCGGGCAAAATGCATCTGCATAGATGAGGCTAATTCTACGGCGAGTGCTGTTTTGCCAACCCCTGTTGGCCCGACGAACAAGAAGCTGCCTATAGGCTTATGTTCTCCGCTAAGTCCTGCATATGAACGTTTGATTGCACTGCATAATGCATCTACAGCCTTATCCTGATCAATGATCTTTGATTTTAGCTCGCTTTGCAGCGAAGCGATTTTGGTCAAATCGTCACTGCTTACAATTGCAGATGGCAATGAAAGAGATCTTGCGACACTAGCTTCTATCTCTTTTGACGTGATAACAATATCTTTTTTATTGTTAAGTACACAATTTGCACCCACATCATCTATGATATCCATAGCCTTATCCGGCAAAAATCTGTCATGAATATACCTAATTGACAACTCTATAGCTCTTTTGAGTGCATCATCGGTAAATGCAATATGATGAAATGCTTCATATTTAGCCTTGGCGCCCTTGAGTATCAGCAATGTATCTTCAAAGCTAGGCTCATTAACATCTATTTTAGCAAACCTTCTTGATAGTGCTTTGTCTTTATCAAAGAAATTACGGTATTCAGCAAATGTAGTAGCACCTATACATTTGAATTCACCTCTTGCAAGTGCTGGTTTAAGTAGATTCGAAGCATCCATACTGCCGCCGCTTGTAGCTCCTGCACCTACGATCATATGTATCTCATCAATAAATAAAATCGCGTCTTTAATGCCTTCTATCTCTTTGAGTATTCCTTTTAACCTTTTTTCAAAATCTCCTCTATATTTTGTGCCTGCTACCAATGCCCCCATATCAAGAGCAAAAATTTGTGCATTTTGAAGTATCTGAGGCACTTCATTGTTAACGATTTTGAGAGCCAATCCTTCTACTATAGCAGTCTTTCCTACCCCTGCTTCTCCTACTAGAATAGGATTGTTCTTCTTTCTTCTGCAAAGAGTTTGCATAACTCTTTCGATCTCGCCTGATCTGCCTATGACCGGATCTATCTTGCCGCTTTTTGCCAATACAGTAAGATCTACACAATAAAGAGCCAACCATGAATCCTCATTTTGTTCTTCGTCTTGATTTTCCAATGATTCATCAAACCCGCCATGTGAAATGATCTCTAGTATATCCAGTCTGTCAATCCCCTCTTTTTGCAATAAATAAACTGAATATGCCTCTTCTTGCAAAAATACGGCTGCTAACATATCTCCTATACCTGCTTGACTCCTATCAGAACTATGCAAATGGGATATCATGTCATTAAGTGCCTTTGAGAGCGAAACGGTCTGCGAGGGCTCGCCATGCTCTGGCAGCAAAGGAGTATTTTCCATTATATAATTTTGTAAATTTTTGGCATATTCATCCACGTCTATATCCATGAGCTCTAATATCTCTTTGCCATCAAGGCTCTTTGCAATAGATAGCATAATATGCTCAACTGTCAAATATTCATGTCTATGCGCAGCGGCAAAGTTTAAAGCATTTTCAAATACTTCTTTGAGTGATACGCTATACATGATCACTCCTCCTCTATGGTTGCAAGCAAAGGAAAATTGTTTTGCTTTGCAATCTTAGATACTTGTGCTACTTTTGTTTGCGCTATTTCATGCGTATATACACCGCAGATGCCTTTTCCTTTTTCGTGAATTTGAAGCATAATTTCTTGTGCTTCTAGGGCATTTTTGTGGAATATATTCATAAGTACATGTATCACAAAATCCATAGATGTGTAATTGTCATTATGCAGTATGACTTTGTATTTTTTTGGCTCATCAAGCGCATAAACGGTTTCTAAAGATACATTGGTTCTTGGCACTGTCTTTCCTTTTGTTTTTTATCTATATATAAAAGCTGTCTTTTATTCTATTTACTGATCAAAATTTATTTTATAAAAAATTACTACTATTTAATACTATTATACTAAAATTTTAATCATTATTTATACTAAAATTTTTGGAAAATTGCAAGTGAAACCTATTTTTATAACAGCTACCGGTACCAATGTCGGCAAAACATTTGTCACTCTCAAGCTCATAGAAGAGCTTAATAACCTCGGCATAAAAGCCGGTGTTTTTAAACCTATAGAGACCGGGGTAGTGGATGTACCGCATGATGCATCTGTATTGATCGAGCAATGCAAAAAATACAATACCGATTTTGCTTTATTGAAACCAAAGGATATTACAGCCTATACTTTTAAACTGCCTGCAGCTCCGTTTTGTGCCGATACAAATAAAATCATAAACATAGATCACATCATGGCAAAATATCAAGAGCTTGCTTCGCTTTGCGATATACTTATCATTGAAGGTGCCGGAGGATTAATGACACCTGTGACAGGTAATATCAAAATGATAGATCTGATTTCTATCTTTGGTGCCAAAACACTGCTGGTTACGCCATCGCGCCTTGGGTGCATTAATGATACACTTTTATCGATCGAGGCTCTAAAAGCAAGAGATCTTGAGTATGATTGGTGTGTCAATCTATATGAAGAAATCGATAGTTTCGCAAAAGTAACAAAGCCATATTATGACTCTATGCCATCAGGATGGTGGAGCGTACAAAATGGGCTACAAATCTACACAGAAACCATTGCATTTAAATAAATATGTTTCAACTATACACACAAAAATAGATTAACCAAAAAACTTTACTGCAATTCAAGAAGTCACCTCAAATAAAGAGCTATAATCATTACACAATTAAACTAGGAGGAATAATATGTCCACATTTGAACAAGAATCGCTAGATTATCATAAAGCTCAAAATGAATTTGATACAAATGGAAAAACAGGAACACTAATTACAAAACCATGTGATACAGTAAAAGAACTTTCAATGGCGTACAGCCCTGGAGTTGCATATCCTTGTCTTGAAATCGAAGAAGATATCAGCAAAGCATATGATTATACAAACAAAGGAAATTTGGTAGCTGTAATTTCTGACGGTACTGCAGTGCTTGGCCTTGGGGATATCGGCCATTTGGCAGGAAAACCTGTAATGGAAGGCAAATGTGTACTTTTTAAATCATTTGCAAAAGTTGATGCTGTTGATATCGAGATCAACACAAAAGACACTGAGACTATCATAGCTACAGTTGCAGCTATCGCTGATACATTTGGCGGTATCAACCTCGAAGATATCGGTGCTCCAAAATGTTTTGAGATCGAAGAAAGACTAAAAGAAATTTGTAATGTGCCTGTATTTCACGATGATCAGCACGGAACAGCGGTTATTACAACTGCAGGCCTTATTAACGTTCTTGAAATGAGCGGCAAAAAAGCAGAAGAGCTTAAAGTAGTAGTTATCGGAGCGGGAGCTAGCGGAATTGCATGTGCGAACATGTACAAACAGCTTGGCGTTAAAAATATCACTATGCTTGACTCAAAAGGTGTTATCCATACAGGCAGAACAGACCTTAACGAGCAGAAAAAAGCTTACGCTATAGATACAGAAGACAGAACACCTGAAGATGCTGCTAAAAATGCAGATATGATACTTGGCCTTTCAGGCCCTGAGCAAATCAGCAAAGAAATGGTTGCTTCTATGGCAGCTAACCCTATCATCTTTGCTTGTGCAAACCCGACACCAGAGATCATGCCTGATCTTGCAAAATCAGTAAGAGACGACCTTATCATCGGAACTGGGCGAAGCGACTTTGCCAACCAAGTAAACAATGTTTTGGGCTTCCCTTTCATCTTCCGCGGCGCACTTGATGTTAGAGCAACTAAAATCACTGAAAACATGAAAATGGCAGCATCTCGTGCTCTAGCTGCACTTGCCAAAGAGCCTGCACCTGATTATGTAGCAAAAGCTCACAACAGAACAGATATGGTGTTTGGCCCTGAATACATCATCCCTTCTCCATTTGATAAAAGACTTATGGAATGGGTATCTTACGCAGTTGCCGAAGCTGCGATCGCTGACGGTGTTGCACAAGTTAAAGACTTTGATATGGCAGCATACAAAGAAAGACTAAAAAGACTTGCTAACTCATAAATTAAAACACAAGTCTTAACACTAAAAAAACCTTATCCGCCTTTGGGCGGAAAACAAACCTCCAAAACCAAAAACTCTAAACGCTATTTTGATATAATTTTGTAATATATATAAGGAAGCTACTATGCAACACCTCATTACAACTGACGATTTTAGCGCAGAACAGATCAACAATATTTTACAAAATGCCTCTAGATTTAAAAATTATGGCAATCCGCCTGCCTTGCTGCGCGACAAACTTCTTTTTACTCTATTTTTTGAAAATTCTACGCGAACAAGAAGTTCATTTGAAGTAGCCGCCAAAAAATTAGGAGCTGCTGTTGTGCATCTAGATCCATCGAAAAGCTCTACATCTAAAGGCGAAACCATAGAAGACACATTTGCTAATCTAGGAGCCATGGCGCCAGATGGTGTCATCATTCGACATGCCTCCAATGAAATACCGCAAGCTTTGGCAGATATGAATATGGCTCCTATTATCAATGCAGGGGCCGGAAACTATGCACACCCTACACAAGGTTTGCTTGATCTATTTACACTGCAAGAACATTTTGGTTCTCTTGAGGGGAAACGCATAGCTATAGTAGGAGATATTGCAAACTCTAGAGTAGCCAGCTCGGCAATAAGTTTACTGCCAAGATTCGGCGTAGAAGTTAGTTTAGTAGCTCCTGCTCCGTTTATGCCTACCGAAACTAAGTTGGCAAAATATGATAATATTCAAGATGTTATAGATAATGTGGATGCCATCATGAGTCTAAGAGCCCAATTGGAACGTCACAAAACCCCGATATTTGATGATTACGAGACTTATGCATCGCACTTTTGCATCACACCAAAAGTCATAGGTGATCGTGATATCATCATAATGCACCCCGGTCCTGTAATGAGGAATATTGATATATCTGATGTAGTATTAAATGATGCAAGATGCAAGGTCTTGACACAAGTGTCAAATGGAGTGTTTGTGCGTATGGCGGTATTAAAAATGCTCTTGCTTGATTCATAATGACATATTATAATCACCTTGAGGGTATCAAAGCGCTCAATGATCTAGGTGCTTGCAAGATACCTTTTTTGTTTATCATCTCTTACGACAAACAGAGTATTTTTGCCTCTTCGCTTAACAGGCTAGATGAGGATATATTGTATAAATTAGGATCACAACGTAATTATTTGCCTGCAAATTTATCTAAACCATATTATCTCAAACGAAACTTGATAGACTTTAAACAATACAAAAAAACATTTGATCAAGTCATTGAAGAGATAAGATCAGGCAACACATACCTGCTCAATCTGACATTTTGTACGCCGATCGAGACCGATTTGAATTTACATGAAATATTTTGTGCGTCTAAAGCTAAATATAAATTATATTTCAAAGGCGAGTTTATATGTTTCTCTCCTGAAAAATTTATATCCATAGAAAATAACACGATCTCTACTTATCCCATGAAAGGTACAATTGATGCATCACTGCCAAATGCTGCAAAACAGATATTGGCCAATGAAAAAGAGATGGCAGAACATACTATGATAGTTGATTTGATGCGCAATGATCTTGGTATGGTAGCTGATGATATAAAAGTAGAAAAATTCAGATACATTGACAGTATCAAAGCAGGTAAAGAAAAACTTCTTCAAGTCAGCTCACATATCACTGGAACATTATCAGACAACTGGCATTCACAAATAGGTGATATACTTGATAATCTCACTCCTGCCGGATCTATAAGCGGCACTCCAAAGAAAAGCACGGTTGATATAATCAATAAAGTAGAAAATTATGATAGAAGATGGTACACAGGAATATTTGGGATATATGACGGCTCATCGCTTCAATCTGCTGTTATTATCCGTTATATAGAAAAAGAGGATGGAAAGCTTTATTACAAAAGTGGTGGCGGTATCACACTGGATAGCAATTGTAAAAGCGAATATGAAGAGATGGCAAGAAAAGTTTACTTTCCATTTTGATGATTCATGAGATACGATATTACACGTATATATCTAATATTTTTTTAAAAAATTGAATATTAAATATAATATTAGCTTAGATGATATAAAATATATTTGATTAATAAAAATCACTAAATATATTTTCAAAGGATAATTATGAAAAAATTAGCAATCTCTGCTCTTATTTTGGCAACATCATCAATATTAATGGCTGACGGCGCAGCAACATATAATAGCAAATGCGCAAGCTGTCACGGTGCAAACGGCAAAACTGTAGCTCTTGGCAAATCACCGGTTATCGCAGGACAAAGTTCAGCAGCATTGTTGAAAAAACTTCAAGGCTATAAAGCAGGCACACTAAATACTAACGGTATGGGTGCAGTTATGAAAGGCAATGTTGCAACTTTGGATGATAAAGCACTTTCTGACGTAGCTGCTTATGTTTCAAAATTAAAATAATCTTTTTTAGCCTTTACGCTCGTGAAGGCTAATTTTATTAATTATTCTTCTTTTTACCTCTAATAACCATTTTATCTGCTCTATTGTGCATAAGCCATTCTTGCTTTTGTTTATCTTATCCAAAAAAATAAATTAAATTTAAAAACGACAAACTTGTATGGTATAATATTTGAAGAGTTGGAGGTAATCTCTTGTGAGATTTAATAAATATGGCAAGGTTTACAAGCCCATAATTAATAATCTAGGAGGAAAAAATGAAACATACGTTAATGGAATTACCTTATGCTATGGATGCTTTGGCACCACATATTTCTGAAGAGACACTAAGATATCACCACGGAAAACATCATGCCGGCTATGTGAATAAATTAAATGAACTAATCAAGGATACAGAATACGAAGAGATGTCGCTAGAGCAGATCATACATCAATCAGATGGTGCGATATTCAATAATGCAGCACAAACATTTAATCATGACTTTTATTGGAAATGTCTCAGTCCGACAAAAACGGAACCATCGGAACTTTTTCTTAAAGCCTTGAAAGAAGCTTTTGGTTCACTAAAAACTTTTCAAGAAGCATTTACCAAAGCCGCTATAGGACAATTTGGTTCAGGTTGGGCTTGGCTTGTTATCGACGAACATGAAAAACTATTTATCCAAGCAACATCAAATGCAAATACACCGATAGAACATCATTTAACACCTTTACTTGTCTGTGATGTATGGGAACATGCTTATTATATCGACTACAGAAATGAACGCGCAAAATATCTAGATAATTTTTGGCCATTGGTAAATTGGGAGCATGTCTCTAAAATTTTTGAGAACAAAGAGTATCTGAAATTATCTACAACAGTTCCTTTTTGCAATGATCCTGATAATCCTATATGTGAATATCTTGATGATATGTCACGTCAAGGCACTACAAGTACATAAATTTAAGCCTCAAATGAAAAGCTTGTAGCCGATAATAAACTATATCAAATTTTGAAGCGGCTTGATATCTACATTTTTGCCGCGGATATATTTTTTTGCATATTCTACTATTTTACCGTGAAATCTGCTATATATAACGGATAACTCGAAATTATGCCGATAAAGTTCTTTTGCTTTTTGGAGATTCTTTTCTATGCCGTCTTGCATCCATTTTTGCAGTTGTGTATAGTTATCAAATTTATATCCCAAAGCTTCAATAAGCCTTGCTGTGTAGCTGTCAATTACCAAAATATCTCTTTTGCAGCCATAGCAAAGTATAGAATCCGCACTCTCCATGCCGATCCCTTTTTGTTTCAGCAGCCACTCCCTAGTGACATTTTTTTGAAAATCATTAAAAGAACCGAAATCTTTGAGGATATTACAGCTAAGAGTTTTGAGTCTATAGGCTTTTGTATTATAAAATCCGCTGGGTTTTATACAAGCAGCTATTTGCTCCAAATCACCGCTTCTTAATGATTCAAGTGAAAGAAGGTTTGATCTCTCCAGATTATATAAAGACTCCTCCACCTTCTCCCATTTGGTTTGTTGTGTCAAAATAGCGTCAACAATTACTTCAAAAGTTCCGCTGTTTGGCCACCATAGAAAATCTCTAGTAGTTTCTAAATAATTTAGCTTTTTTAGTGCATAAAGCAAATCGTAACTACTTTGAATATGCACTTTTGATTTTTAACCTATAAAATGAGATAAAAGTTTATTCTTGTCTGTTTTTACTAGATCAGAAGGTATATTTTTTTCTATGAGCTCTTTTACGTCATGTCTGAGCTTCGCAACCAATTGATTGTTGTGTTCTTTTGGAAATGCCAAAAATATATGATTTGGTTCTTCGTCTTTTACTATATTATCTATAGTTTGGGCAAGATCTTTTAAAACCCTATTATCTTTTTCAAGTATTGCATCGTGTTCATCAAGTGTATCGTTGATCATTCTACCGGTACTATCACTTAATGTTTCTCCCATTTTTTTTCTGCCCTCTATAAAATTCTCATCTCTAATCATTTCGAGCCTGTACGAATTGGGAAATTCACCGCTCAAAGCGCCGTCATTTCCATGAATTTTATAAGCTTTTAACTCTCCAAGATCTGCAACAATAACAATAGTATTTTCTAATTTCATCTCTTGTCCTTTAAAATATCTAGATAGATATTCTTTAAAATTTTGGATCTAAATCCTGTTCATATGATAAATCAATTATTATGTTTTGTCAATAAAAATAACAAAAAAACTATATATATTAATTAATTATAGTATAAAGATATATGCTTGATTGTTTTTAATTATTTTAATGGAGAAAAATTTGGATCAAGTTGGCTGTCATTAACAAATGCTATTTTTGAAAATCACTCCATCTATTCCCATTATGGCAATGGATTGGATCTCGTTTTCATCATCAATAAGTGTGATTATTTTCATACTCCATAGATATTCATTGGCTGTTTTTTGTATCTCTTGTACATTTTCAATATTGCATAATGCATAAGAAGCACCTAAATTCGCTGCGATTACTGCATCTTTTATTGATATTGTTTTTACTGCATAAGGTATATCGTTTTTCATACAATGCAATGCTATCACACTGGAGTATTGCAAATCGGACAATAAAACAATACTTCCTGCAGGAGTATTTAATATATCATCGATAGAATTAACTTTATACCAAGTTTTATAAGGGATGAGGCTGTGTCCAAAAACTAGCATGATTAAGCCTTGGAATTATTTTTGCATTCTTTTGAGCAATAATGCTTACTGTTAAATCTTATGAGATCATTTTCTGACACAAAGGCACCGCATGTATCACACTCGATCATATTTTGCACATCCTTTTGTGATGTTTTTGAAGACAACAACTTGCCTCCGAAAAGCTTGTATATTCCAAACAGTATTAAACCAAAAACGATAACCTTAAGCCACATCGACACTCTTTATATATAGATAATTTCTTCTGTTTTTTTGTAATATATCATAACACAGCTGATAAGTCGATGCTTCATTGATCTCATCAAAAACTTTACTGCCTTTGTATAGCAGGTATTGAGTATGGCTGTCTCTAACTTTGTTTGTAAGCTCCAGTAAAAAATTTGTATTTGTAACTGCTCTAGAAGTTATCATATCAAAAGGTTTGACATTCAATTCTTCAACCCTTACAGCTTCAACTTTTACATTTTCAAGCCCCAATTCCATTATAACAAAACGCAAAAATGAAGCTCTTTTTTTAAGTGGTTCACTAAGTACAAAAGTAGAGTTAGGCAACGCAATAGCCAGCACAAGTCCCGGAAAGCCTGCTCCCGTGCCTACATCTAAAATATTTTTCGGAAAAGATATAAAATCAATCGGATAAAGAGCATCTATGATATTGTCATGGATAGCTTTTATATTTTTCGCTCCGGTAAGATTATGAATTTTATTCCATTCATATAATAAAGCAGCAAATGTATCCAGCTTGGATATTATTTTGTTATCCAATTCGATAGATTCTGCCTTTAGACTGTTAATTATGCTCAAAAATACCCTTTTAATTAGAGCATATGCCCCATTTGCTCTTTTTTTACCTTAAGATAATCTATATTGCACTTTGTAGGAGGTGTGATCATAGGAACCCTCTGCACTATCTCTACGCCTTTTATGCTTTCTATTTTTTTTGGATTATTTGTAATAAGCTTTATCTTTGTTAGTCCAAAATGCTTGAGAATAAATTCTATAGCATGATAAGTTCTCTCGTCAGCTTGAAAACCCAATTGGTGGTTGGCTTCTACGGTATCAAATCCTTGATCTTGAAGGGCATATGCATTGACTTTATTGAGCAACCCTATATTTCTTCCCTCTTGGCGATGGTATATGACCATGCCTCCATGCTCGGCAATCATTTTTAATGTTGCATCCAACTGTGAACCGCAATCGCATTTTTGTGAACCGAAAACATCACCTGTTACACATTCAGAATGCACCCTGACCATCGGAATATCAGGCAATGGATCCGTAAAAACCGCTAAATGTTCTTGGCATCCGTCCTTGAAGGCTTGGATGCGAAAATCACCGTGACGCGTCGGCAATGACGCTATATTTGAAATTTGTATATCTTGTTTCATGAGAGTGATTATATCAGATTATTTCTAAAAACTGATGCGACTTAGTCGCATGTAGATAATATTTTCAACTGTGCGGCTAATTATTTTTTGCTATAATAATACAAATACCAAAGGAGAATAATATGAAAAAAGTTTTTTTGCTGTTTATCATAACGATTAGTGTTATATTCGCAGCAAAACCGATCGAAGGCAACACAACAAAGCCGATCAACACACTAGAATCAAAACCTTTAGATGATTGGGAATACAATGCTACGCAAGAAGCAGAAAAACTTTTAGAAAAAAGCGGGATGATGCGCAGTATGCCTATGTCGTCCCCTATGGCGCCGGCCGGGAACATTGGATTTGCTGTAGGCGGAGCCAAAGATACAAATAATTTCAAAGAAAATATAGATCGCGGTTTTTTGCCAAAACTCGATTCGATCACATATGAAGGACAATTTTATCAACACTTTTTTGATACTGCACTAAAAGGAGAATGCAAAGATCTTTTTTGCCCTAGCTATGTATCTGCTAAAAGATCAAATCCTTTCACAAAAGAAGAAGAGGTTTTTTTGAGCGTCGGGCTCAATTCAGGCATTAAAGCTAGCGACTTTAAACGTAAAAAGCTCAATCTTGTGATCGTACTTGATATTTCTGGTTCAATGGGAAGCTCGTTTGATCAATATTATTATGATAAATTTGGCAATAGACAAGATGTTGTTCAAGCATACAGCGGCAAAAGTAAAATGAAAGTTGCCGACGAATCAATTGTAGCTATGCTTTCTCACTTAAAAGGCGACGATAAATGCGGCATGGTTCTATTTGATGATAGGGCATATAGAGCCATGAAGCTTAATTTTATAGCCGCTAGAGATATGGATGCGATCAAAAAACATATATTAGAGATACAAGACAAAGGCGGCACAAATTGGAGCACAGGCTACAAAGCCGGGGTAGAGCTTTTTGATGGCATAGAAAAAAACAGCGAATATGAAAACCGTATAATATTTCTCACAGATGCAATGCCCAACCTTGGAGAGCTTGATAAAAAAGGACTTTTTGGAATGGCCGAAGATGCAAGCAAGCAAGGTATAAATACGACATTTGTAGGCATAGGAGTAGATTTCAATAATGATCTAGTGGAATTTGTGAGCAAAATAAAAGGTGCGAATTATTATAGTGTCCATTCATCTGAAGGATTTGCAAAAGTGCTTGATGAGGAGTTTGAATATATGGTGACTCCTTTGGTGTATGATCTATCCTTGAAATTGGAAAGCAAAGCTTATGCAATCGATGCTGTATACGGCTCACCGGATGCCAGCAAAGCAACCGGAGAAATTATGAAGATCAATACTCTATTTCCGTCTAAAAAAAGTGAAGAAACCACAAAAGGCGGTATAGTACTTTTGAAACTAAAAAAAACAAAAGCTGCCAATGGCGATATAGCATTAAAAGTAACTTATAAAGACCGAGACGGCATTGTACGCTCCAATGAACAGCAAGTAATTATAGAAAATAGTCAAAATAGCGGGATACACAAAGCGATACTTTTGAGTGACTACGTCAATTTAATGAAGAATTGGCTCATCGATAGCCGTGCGGATTGCCATGATCAGCCAAAATGGGTCAATCAAAAGCCTCTTATATTGCAAAAAAGGGTATTGTCATATCCTGCAACGCATCAAATGTATCTAATGATGTCAGAATGGGAAAGAGGCTCTTGTGCATTGAAGGTTTCCGATGGATATAAAAAACTTTTTAGTGTGTTTGCAAAACATTACGAGGGCCAGATGAAGACACTAAAAGACGATTCTTTAAATATCGAACTTGATATACTCAAACAATTGATTAACACAAAAAACCAAGAGCCAAAAAAATGACAGTGTGCACAAAGGTTGAAATTAAAAGTTCTAATATACTGTAATGGAAGAATATAAATACACATCAAAAGTTTATGACATACTCCTCTATCCTTTTGTGCATACTATTCGCAACAAAATCGTTGATGTGATCAAGCGCCGCAAATACAACCTCATATTGGATGTCTGTTGCGGTACAGGCGATCAGATAAAACTCCTCAAGCGCAACGGTATCGACAGCGAGGGAATTGATATATCAAAAGATATGCTGCAAGTTGCCAAAACCGGCAAGATAAAAGCCAAATGCCGCTTTGAAAATGCAACACATACCAGCTATGCCAATAATAACTTTGATCTAGTGATGACCTCGTTTGCATTGCACGAAAAAGATCATGCAATAGCTAAACAAATATTAAAAGAGATGGTTCGTGTCAGCAGTAAAGACTTGCTTATTGTTGATTATGAATTGGGCAAAAAAACATCATGTATCTCAAAATGGCTTATATATTCTATAGAGCGGATCGCCGGCAAAGAACATTATCGCAATTTCAAATCATATATAAATCTTGGCGGGCTTGACGGGTTGCTTAAAGATATAAAATTTGATACAATTGAAAAACATTATTTTGGCAATGGCGGAGTCGTATTGGTCTTATTGAGAAAAACAGATTAAGGAGCTGCTATGAAAACTCTATATCTTATCAGACATGCAAAATCTGACTGGAGCGAAGAAGATAAAAAGGATTTTGATCGGGGCCTGAGCAAACGAGGATCTAAAGATTTAAAATCAATGGGTTCATATCTTTTGAAAAAAAAGATTAAACCTGATCTGATACTTTCAAGCCCTGCTCTGCGTGCTAAATTGACAGCAAAAAAAATATCTAAAAAAATAGAATACGATAAAGATATAAAATATATAGACGAGCTTTATATGCCAGATCCCAAAACTATATTGGATATCTTATCAGATCAAAAAAATAAAAATAAATGTATCTTTCTAATAAATCATAATCCCGCACTTACTGATCTGGCCAACATGCTGCTGGATGACAAAATAGAAAATATTCCCACACTCGGCATAGTAGCTATAAAATTTGATATCAAAAAGTGGAAAGATATCAAAAAATCAAAGGGAAAAATGGATTTATTTGTGTATCCGAAACTATTGAAATAAACTCCCCGACATAAAACTTGGCCTAATTCATTGTTGTGCTAAGTTTATAATTATCAAATCAACTTACTAGCGGAACACTTTTTGCATCTTCATTGTCGTATTTCCAAAAGGAGAGAATAATGATAGATGTTGTTTGCATTCTTATTTTTAGTTATTGTTCATTGATCGGCGGATTATTCTATTATCATTTATCAAAAGACGAGATGAAATATGAGTAATGCCGTTT
>DLIG01000011.1:0-43768 GCA_002483605.1 Sulfurovum sp. UBA7648 | reverse complement strand
AAAAAACATTGGAATATGCCAAAAAATTTTCAAAATATAAAAGCTTTTATATCCCACACCGTAATTTACTATTTTCGAAATTGGGAATAGGCACTTTTACTCCAGAACCGTACAAAGAGGAAAATTATCTATTTTCTTTCAAAGAGCCTTTGGTCAAAGCTATCCAAAGCGGGATAAACCATATAGATACAGCTAGCAACTACCGTTACGGGCAAAGTGAAAAAGAGATAGGCAGAGTGCTTGAGTCGTTGTCTGGCGCAGTAGATAGAAAATCGCTTATCATTGCTTCCAAAGGAGGATTTATCCCGCTTGAATTTCCTTTTCCTCCCAACCCGTATACATGGATAGATGACCACATAATATCTGCCGGCCTTGCTTTAAGCGAAGATATAGAACTCGATCAACACTGCATGACACCCGACTTTTTGGAGTGGTCATGCCGCAGAAGTCTAAAAAATTTGAATATAGATAAACTTGATATTTATTATCTCCATAACCCCGAAATGCATCTTGCCAGATTGGGTTATGATGGATTTTATAAAAATATATACGCTATCTTTGAACGCTTTGAAGAGTTGGCCGATGAAGGACTCTTTGCAAATTACGGCGTAGCTGTGTGGAATGCCTTTATCACTAATACTACAGAACATATTGAGCTTGAAAAATTGGTTTCTATAGCCAAAGAAGTTGGCGGCGAAAATAACCGCTTTGCCTATATACAAACTCCATTTAATTTGGCAAAAACAAATATCTATACACAAGAAACACAAACAGTAAACGGAGATAAATGCACCCTGCTTCAAGCAGCTCATCGTTTGGGAATCGGGGTTATCACATCCTCTTCTCTGCTTCAAATGCACCTCTTTAAAAAATCATTTACACCAGAAGTAGGTATAGTGCTTGATGAGAGCATGACGCTTGAAAGCGATATCCAGCTGGCTCTTCAATTCGTACGGTCAACCCCGGGGATAGTTAGTTCTCTCTTTAGTACAAGATGGCAAGATCATGTAGAACAAAATTGCAAGATTGCGTCCATTGCTCCGACTAATCGCGCTAAATATGATCTACTATACAGGCTGCCAAGATGATGTACGATGTGATCATAATCGGCGGCGGTATAGCAGGTCTTATGGCAGCCATTGAAGCAAAAACCGACACCAATAGAGTTGCGATAATAACAAAAGGAAATATTTTCAAATCCAATAGCGCACTTGCAAGCGGCGGTATAAATGCCACGCTAGATCCAAATGACCATCAATCAATCAAGCGCCATATCAAAGATACATTAAATGGAGCCTATAGCCTTGGAGACAAACAAGCTATCTCTTATATGTGTGAACGAGCGCCGCACATAATAAAAAAATTAATTGATCTAGGAGTCGAATTCGACCAAGATGAGCAAGGCCGTATCCTGCAAAGAAGCTTTGGCGGTACACGCAGTAAAAGAACATGCTTTATCGGCGATAAAACGGGTGCACAAATCATCCAAACCTTGATCAAAACAGCACAAAACAAAAGTATTAAATTTTTGGTCAACAATTTTGTGATGAACCTAACAACATTGAAGCATAAGGTTAGCGGCGTTGTTGCTATTAGGAGGTTTGACTCGTCGGTTGTAGTTTATCCTGCAAAATCTGTTATATTAGCAGGTGGCGGATATGCTGGGATATATAGAGGTTATAGTACGAATGCCCAAGATTATACCGGCGATCTATTGGCAGTTGCCTTAAGATTGGGACTGCATCTGCAGGATATGGAATTTGTCCAATTCCATCCGACCGGTTTTGTAAAAACAAATTACTTAGTAAGCGAAGCAGCCAGAGGCGAAGGCGGATATCTTGTTAATAGTGACGGCAAAAGATTTGTAGACGAACTTGGCCCAAGAGACGTGGTCTCCAGAGCCATAATGAATCAAATTGAAAATAGAAAAGATGTTTTTTTGGACTTGAGGCATCTGTCGAGAGATATTATAGAAACTAAACTTCCGTCACTTTATAAAACTGCTTATATGCAAGCCGGGATTGATATAAGCCTAGAACTGCTGCCTATCAAACCGGTCGCACACTATACTATGGGGGGAATTGAAACCGATATAGTATATACCGATATCGATGGATTGTTTGCTTGTGGGGAATGCGCATCCAATGGGGTACATGGAGCCAATAGACTAGGAGGAAATTCTCTCCTTGAAGGTGCGGTTTTTGGTGAAATGGCAGGCAAAAAAGCCTTGGAGTATTCTCAGACAAAAGAATTTTTACCTATCGAATATAATAATGTTATCAAAGATATTCAACTAGTCGATCATATTTTTAGCTCAGATACAACCAAAAATTTTAATGCTATGCGTATAAGTTTAGGCAAGGTTATGTTTGAAAATGTCGGCATCAAAAGAGATGAACAAAGCCTCATCAAGGCATATGACTACATAAGCTATCTTAGAAGTGAAGTGCCGACCCTGCATTGTGTCAGCAAAGAAAGATCCAATAATGTCGAGCTTATCTCTATATTAGAATTACGCAATGCGCTTGAAATAGCTGAGGCAGTGATACTCTGCGCATTAAAAAGGAGAGAGAGCCGAGGTTCACACTATAGAGTAGATTTTCCTCTAAGCGATGAGTCAGAACAGCAAAATATAGTAGTTAAAGAATTGGGCAAAGGGCAACTAAGGGTTTGGTTCAAAGAAAATCCGCTCTTATACAAAATCAGAAAATGGTTTTCAAATCACTAAAAGGAAAAAAAATGGCAAAAGTAATGCTCAGAGAAAAAGAGGACAAAATATATTTTTATATCGCAAAAAAAGATATGGAAGAGATTATCGAAGAGATAGAATTCGATCAAGATAAAAAATGGGGCGGAGAAGTGAGATTGAGCAATGGTGAACTTTGGTGGATCGAGCCAGGAAACAAAGAGCTGCCAAAAGAAGCTGTATGCAAAAAACTTGATGATTGATTAAAAAATAGACATTATTTGCGTATATTTGTATCAATATTAATCTTATAATATAACCATACAAAATCATACAAAGGAAGCATATGCTGCCAAACTGCAATACCTGTTTAAGCAATCGTGAGTTATCCGTACTTTATGATATAGCTATGAATATCTCTGATTCGCGTGACGCGATGAAGTCTGCAGAACGCTCGCTTATTGCTCTAAAGGAATCATTGCAGCTTGAACATTGTGCTATCTATAGACTTGAATCCGATGAAAAGCTGCATATATATATCGCTAACGGATTCAATAAATATCAGCAAACAATGTCAGAATACAGCATAGGCGAAGGGGCTACCGGACTCGCGGCCAAGAACAAAGAACCGGTAGTCGTACCAAATATTCACAACGATACACTATTTTTAAACAAATCCGGCAACAGAAATTCAGAAACCATATCTTATATCGCAGTGCCTATGCTTGTAGAAAACCGTGTCTGGGGTGTATTGGCTGCAAACTTGACCAAATCAACCGAAATTAATTTTGATGAAACGGTTAGGATCCTCTCTATAACAGGTTCGCTCTTAGGCCATTTTTTACATGCACAATATATATTGCATCAAGAAAAAGAACGCCTTCAAGATCTCAAACAGTACTACAAAATGGAGTGGGATTCCAAGGTGCATAATTTCGGAGATATCATCGGCGAAAGTCCTCAAATGCAGATCATATATAAGATCATCAATCGCATAGCACAAAGTGATGTAACAGTACTTGTACGTGGTGAGACAGGAACAGGCAAGGAGCTTGTAGCTGCCGCAATTCATAAAAGAAGCAAAAGAGCAGACGAGCCTTTTGTAAAACTCAACTGTGCTGCTATAGCTGATAGTTTGATAGAGAGCGAACTGTTCGGGCACGAAAAAGGTGCTTTTACAGACGCCAAGGAGATGCGCAAAGGACGTTTTGAGCTTGCGCACGGCGGTACTCTTTTTTTGGATGAGATCGGAGATATATCAGCATCTGCGCAAGTGAAACTTCTAAGAGTGCTTCAAGAGCGTGAATTTGAACGCGTAGGAGGAAGTAAAACGATCAAAGTTAATGTACGGCTTATAGCTGCAACCAATCGCAACCTCGAAGAAATGGTAAAAAATGGGGAATTTCGCGAAGACCTTTATTATAGACTAAATGTGATCCCTATAGACCTGCCGCCGTTAAGACAACGAGGGGAAGATATAAAGCTGCTGGTTAATTTCTTTTTGGAGCGTTCCATGAAAAACCACAAAAAAAGGGTAGTCATCACTGAAGAAGCAATGAATGAGCTTATGTCATATCCTTGGCCCGGAAATATCAGAGAATTGGAAAACACCATAGAAAGAATAGTTCTCATGGGCAGCGATAACGGAATAAGTGCCGAGGAGATGCGGCTCCTTTTACCTGCATTGGCGCTAAAAACCGAAGTCTAGGAGGAATATATGCCGACAATAACTTATCATGATGAGATCATGACATTGATCGATGACGGGATAGAAGAAGGTTATATGGCGCAAAATATAACCGTAAGCACCTCAAACGCGAACAAATTCACTATTCAAAGAAGCCGGGAAGATCTTAGTATGACTATTTTGTTTTCCGTGCCTAATTTAGAATATAAAAAAGAGATATTGCAACTAGATAAATTCTTAAGTGCATTGCAAGTGCCGATCCAAGCTTATCTGATCTTGGATCATCCGTTACCCGAGATCAAAAGCTTTCAAGAAAGTCTAAAGACACTGCAAACGGTATACGATACGTATGAAGAGTTTGGCATATGGTACGGAATAAAAATAATAGATGGCAGCTTGGCAGGATCGCTTGGGAAATCTCTTTTTTTAATAAGCAGGGACGGTGCTGTCTTTTATACAGACATACCAACAAATATCTCTGAAGAGATCAATTTACAAAAATTACATATAGCATTAAATAAAGCATTTACAATATATACAGGAGTTGGATGCCATGGATAAGATCAGAGAATCAATTATTAACGGCACATTGGTACCTTTTTTGGGTATGGGAATCTTTAAAGATGTAATTTCTTCAGACGGAAGCGCTTTACCGTATGATAGCGATAGTATGTCTTTGGCACTCAATGACAATCGGCCGATGAGTACGCGATTGATGTATGAATATACCAGAGTAGCAATGAGCTTAGAACAGCGAAAAGGCAGGGATTTTATAATAGAAAAGACAAATCATATATACAGTTCAAAACAATATGAAATTCCTTTGGTTTACAAATATCTCAAACGTGTACAGCCCCCATATATCATAGATACAAATCTCGACGATAGTGCTTGCAAGGTATACGAATACATTGAACATTTTATGATAGTAGGAACATCGCGCATCATGGGCGGTCCTGATAGATTTGTTGTGCACAAATATAACAAAGATACCAAAAGTTATCACGAAATCGACAAAGAAGAGATCCATACCTCTATCCCGATCTTATTTAAACCTCTAGGCTCTACTGTCCCAAATAAGAATTTTATCATCAGTGATGCTGATTTTGTAGATTGGCTCACTGAAGCAATGGCAGGATTTGCAATGCCTTCTTTGCTTAAAGAGCACAAAAAAGGCAAATCATATCTATTCATGGGTGTTGATTTTTCCAAAGATACATATCGGATGGTTGCCAATGAACTAACCTTGGGACTTGACGGGGGATTTGTCATTGATGATAAAGAGATATGGAGCAAAAAAGAAGAGCAATTTATAGCTACCCATAACCTCAACAAGATACCTCTTAAAGTGCAGGATTTTATCAAAGGATTATAGTGAAAAGTGATAGAGTATGTGATTTTTGCGGCAAAAGCCTGGAGAGTGTCCTGAAAATTTTTAGTGCGGAAAATGCGCATATTTGCAATGAATGCATAGAGACATGCTATGAAGAGTGGCACAAAGAACAGCTATCAACCCAAAAAGAAGAGTTTCAAAAAGGACTAACTCTGCCCCACAACATCAAAGAACATCTTGATAAATATGTAATTGGCCAAGATGAAGCCAAAAAGGTTTTAGCCGTAGCTCTTTACAATCACTATAAACGAATAGACAAACCAAAGATCAAGCAAATAGAGATCGAAAAAAGCAATATTTTGCTCATTGGCCCTACCGGCAGCGGCAAAACATTGCTGGCAAAATCTTTGGCAAAGATCATGAACGTACCATTTGCCGTTGCCGATGCGACTGCCCTTACTGAAGCTGGGTATGTAGGAGAGGATGTAGAATCTATCTTGTCAAGACTATTAGTTGCTGCAGAATATGATCTTGAACGTGCCCAAAAAGGTATTGTTTACATTGATGAGATCGACAAGATCGCTCACAAAAGTGAAAGTGCCACTAGTGGTCGCGATGTCTCAGGCGAAGGAGTACAACAAGGGTTATTAAAGATATTAGAGGGAGCTGAAGTTTATGTACCTACGAAAGGGGGCCGGAAAAACTCTTCATCTGAGACTATTTTGTTTGATACGACACACGTACTATTTATATGCGGAGGAGCATTTGTAAGCTTACAAGACGGTATCTTGAATCACAGTAAAAAAAATGTAAAGACTCTAGGATTTCTAAAAGAAGAAAGATCTACGCAAGCACCAAATGAGATAATGCCCAAAGATTTGATAGCATTTGGGATGATCCCCGAGTTTATAGGACGTATCCCCGTTATTGCAAAACTGGATGCATTGAGCACACAAGATCTCATACGGGTTTTAAGAGAACCTCAAAATGCCATCATAAAACAATATCATGCCCTTTTTGAACTTGACGGAATTGAACTGGAATTTACAAATGATGCGCTGATACGGATCGCACAGCTTGCGGAAGAAAAAGAGGTCGGTGCTAGAGGCCTAAGAGGTATTATAGAAAAAATTATGCTGCCATTACAATTTGATCTTCCTTCCAAACCAAACATCGCTAGGTGCATAATTACCCAAAAATTTATTGATCAAGAAGAATCTATAACACTCGAGTATAAACCTCAAAAGGAAGCAAATTGAATCTGCAAAGACTGGCAACCTTGGAAGATATTCCAGCCTTATGCGGTTTATTAAAGATTCTCTTTGAACAAGAAGAAGAATTTTGCTTCGAGCAAAACAAACAAGAAAATGCATTAAAAACGCTTCTCGGCTCTTTGCATCTGGGAGATATTTTGGTCACAGAGATATCGGGCAAAATTATCGGAATGGTAACGATTTTATATACATTTTCTACAGCTCTAAATGAAAGAGTCGGATTACTCGAAGATATGATAATAGATCCAAAATATCAAAACAGCGGCCTGGGGTCTAAACTTATAGAATATGCATTTGCATTTGCCAGGCTGCAAGGCTTGAAACGTATCACGCTTTTGACTGACGGTACAAATAAAAAAGCTCACAGGTTTTATGAAAAAAATAATCTTACTTTGTCATCGATGGTGCCCTTTCGTAAAATATTGTAAATATCTATAAACTTCTATCCAATGGAACAAAACTTGCATTAGAACTTACATGTTTAATTTAAGGAGTAGCCAATGGCTGTAATGATAACAAGCGAATGTATATTGTGTGACGCGTGCGCAATGGAATGCCCGGTCGCAGCAATTTTAGATGAAAAAAATGAAAAAAACCCTAATCAAAGCAGATACTACGTAAAACCAGAAAGCTGCGTCGAGTGTGTAGGACATGCCGACTCACCTAGATGTGCTGAAGCCTGTCCTACGCAAGGAGCTATAGTATGGGATATGCCATATACTGCAGAATATGAATCGTATTATGCTGACGGTAACTCAAACGGCACCTATGCTATCCGTGTACACAATAAAAAAGGCCTTATGCTTCCATCTGTAAAAGAGCAGCCATTTATTGAGTATATATCGAAAAACGATAGAGAATCTCATGCCATGCTGGGCGATTGGTAGGCAGCGATATGGCAGTTATGATCACAGATTGGTGTATCAATTGCGATACATGTATAGATGAATGCCCCGCAACGGCCATAGTAAGCGCAAGCGACAGCCCACTTGAGATAAAAGAGTGCACGTATGTCAAACCGGAAAAATGTATCGAGTGCGTAGATAGCAGTGTACCAAAATGTGCCGATGTTTGCCCTACCGAGGGAGCCATAGTATGGGATATGCCTTACACGGCATTGTATCATCAATATTATATGGATGGGCAAGCTCTAGGCAGATACAACATAAGAGTACATGCTAAAAAAGGGATGCTTACGCCTGAAAATCAGCCAAGACCTTTTAGAGAAACTATTACCATAGAACAAAGAGAATCACATGATAGTGTCCTATAAAACGCATTATCAATAAATGAAAAGGAGTCAAAATGAGTTGCGCATGTGGAACATCTAGCAATTTTAATCCAAATGATCCTAGAGCTTTAGAGATACAAGCCAAGATCAATAACCATCCATGCTATAGCGAAGGCGCACACCAGCACTATGCCAGGATCCATGTGCCTGTTGCTCCTGCGTGTAATATTCAATGCAATTATTGTAATCGCAAATACGACTGTTCAAATGAAAGCAGACCCGGCGTTACAAGCGGCAAGCTAACTCCTGGGGATGCTGTAAAAAAAGTACTCTATGTAGGCGGAGAAATACAGCAGCTCTCTGTTGTGGGCATAGCAGGGCCCGGAGATGCATTGGCAAATCCGGAAAAAACATTTGAAACTTTTAGACTTTTGCAAGAAAAAGCACCCGATCTCAAGCTCTGCTTGTCAACCAACGGGTTAAGGCTTTCTGAGTATATAGATGAGATAGTCAAATACAATGTCGATCATGTAACCGTAACTATCAACACCGTAGATGAAACCGGCGAAATAGGTGCAAAGATCTATCCGTGGGTACACTGGAACCATCGCAAGATAAAAGGCGTTGATGGTGCAAAATTATTGCTTGAAAAACAACTAGAAGGCATAAAAATGCTAACCGACAGAGGCATACTAGTCAAAGCAAATTCTGTTCTGATCCCCGGTATTAACGACCAAGACTTGCCAAACGTTGCCAAAAAACTAAAAGAACTAGGTGTGTTTTTGCACAATATCATGCCATTGCTTTCAGCTCCAGAGTTTGGGACAAAATTTGGCTTAGAGGGCATACCGAGCGCTACTGACCAAGAAGTCATGGCAGCTCAAGAAGCATGCGGAATGGATATGAAACTTATGAGCCACTGCAGACAATGCAGAGCAGACGCTGTGGGCCTCATAGGCCAAGACAGAGGCGAAGAGTTTGTAACAGATACATTTGCGGCTATGGATTTTGATACGCTTGAAAAGAAATATGACCTTGCAGGCAGAAAAGAATTTCACAGCAAAATAGAAACTTGGCGAAAGGCGCTTGAGGTGGCAAATGAACGCATCAAAATAGAACAAGCATCAAAAGAACAGTTAAGCTCCAATGGAATAACAAAATTGGTAGCGGTTACTACAGCGGGTGAAGGCATGATCAACATGCACTTTGGAAGTGCTAAAGAGTTTTTGATCTATGAAGCCGGAGACAGGGCTATCAAGTTTTTGATGCATCGCAAAATAGAAAGCGCCTATTGCAGCGGCCCTGAAAACTGCCATGGCAATAATCCTATCGAGGAGATAAAGCAAACATTGAAAGATTGCGATATTCTCTTGACTGAAAAGATAGGAGATTGCCCGATGGCAGAACTTGGTTCTATCGAATTGATCTGCGATGACAGCTATGCCCTGCAGCCTATCGAAAAATCTGTTTTCGAAGCAACACAAAAATATTTTTTCCAATTAGAAAAAGAGGTGGGATAATCTAGCGGAACGGTTTTTGCATAGTTGTATATAAATAACTACAAAAAAGGAGAAAAGCTATGGCACTCATCAATGATACTACATTGCGTGACGGCGAACAAGCTCCTTTTGTGGCTTTTAATACCCATGAAAAATTAGAAATAGCAAAACTGCTTTATCAAGCAGGAGCCGATGAGCTCGAAGCCGGAATTCCGGCAATGGGGCAAAAGGAGATGAAAGATATCAAAGAGATCATAGCTCTAAATCTGCCAATTCCTATCATGAGCTGGAACAGAGCTATCATGAGTGATCTTGAAGCTTCTTTGTCTTGCGGTATCCAATCTGTAGATCTCTCGATCCCTGTATCCAATCTGCTTATCGATATCAAGCACAAAGGCGATAAATCAAAGGTTTTATCCAATCTTGAGCGAACGATACGAACCGCAAAGCAAGAAGGCTTGTTCGTCTGTATCGGAGGCGAAGATGCCAGCAGAGCTGATGCAGGATTTATAAAAGAAGTGCTGACTTTGGGATCTGAGCTTGGCGCAAACAGATTTCGCTATTGTGACACAGTAGGCATACTAACCCCTTTGCAAGCGTACAATAAAGTCAAAATGCTAGTAGAATATGATCTGCTCCCCATCGAAATACACACTCATAATGACTTTGGTATGGCTACTGCCAACGCTATTGCCGGCATAGAAGCCGGGGCTATAAGTGCCAATACAACAGTTATCGGCCTTGGGGAACGCGCAGGAAATGCCTCTTTTGAACAAGTGCTCATGAGTCTTGTACATCAATTCGGGGATTTTAGAAAAATAAATGCCGATATCCTAAAAGCATTGATATCATGCGTTAGCAAAGCAGCCAATAAACCGATAGATTATCATTCGCCTATCATAGGAGAACATATTTTTGCACATGAATCGGGCATACATGCAAACGGTGTCATGAAAAAATCAAATGCATATGAACCTTTCTCTCCCGAGGAAGTAGGTCTGCATAGAGATTTCCCCATAGGCAAGCATTCGGGCACATCTACTCTGGGTTATCATCTAAAAACCATAGGCATAAGTGCGGACAAAAATACTTTATCCAAAATGCTGCCAAAAGTCAGAGAGATAGTCACTTCCAGAAAACAAGTACTCAGTACATCCGAACTAAAGGAGCTCTACCTATGTTCGTAGGATGGATTAGGCCTGATCTAAAAGAGGACATTATGCAGCTAAGCAAAGAGGTTGTATGCGATCACTATTCGTGCCTTCAGACATATATTAGCAACAAGAGTCTTTGTTTTGGCATCTATGACGAACTTAAGCTTGTAGGTTTTATTAGCGCATTTGAAAATGAGAAATCTATCATGATCAATAATTTTTGTTATACAAAAGATATTGACGATGCAATAAAAATGAGGCTTATTAAATTGCTTCTTCACAATACAGGATTTAAGCAAAAACCTGTTTTTATTCTTACAAATGAACACGAAAAAGAACTTTTCTCGCAAACTGATTTCGAAGAATATACATCATTTTATCAAGCCATACATCAAGGCGGCAAAGCAGCTTTTAACTTTTCTCAAGCTGCGGCCAAAAGCATAAGCGGAGAAAATTATCTAGGGATTGCAAATCAACTAGATATTAAAGCATTTGGCGAACACAGATCACATTATATGACAGATATCACGCAAAGGCCATCCTCTTTGCCCCTTTGTACTTCTAACGGATATTTGCACTCTTATGCTTTGGGGAAAACACATATTAAAATAGCCCCATGGATCATGAAAACTTCTGCATATAGCGATGCAGAGAAACTTTTGCGCGGCGTGTTGTATCACAGGGGATTGAAAAAGATCATAGCCTTTATCCCTACTGCAGTTAAAGAGATCACAGATTTATATGAATCATATAAATTTGAATTTCAAAAAACATATCATTTGATGTATTTACATAGGCCGCCAATTCTAAATTTGGAAATGATCTATGCATTTTAATAATGAGGATAAATATGGAAACAATAATAGATGAAAAAGAGATAAAAAAAACCTTTGCAGGGCTCAAGCGAAAAGTGGTAGAAATCGCCGGAGAAGTTCATGATATAGTTGAAGATACGTTATGGACTGATTATAACAAACTTCCTATTTTGAGCCAAAAGATCCAAGATGCAATGGAAAATGTTATAAAAATGAGATCAGAGTATCATTTTTTATCATAAGAGATAAAATGAAAGAGTTTGAAGATAAGATCATATGCGAATGCGGAGACAAATCCATCAAACAAGCTATTGAGATATTCAGCTCTTCTTCTCTACCGTACAAAAAAGCAAAAAAGCTGGTAACACAGTGTGAACATGCGGCTTGCTGCAGAGTGCCTCTAATGAGACTTTTTGATATGGTAAGATCAGGAAAAATTGACTATCATGAGATCAATCTCTTGATAGAACAAACAGATATCAAAAAATGTAATGATCAAGAAAACGTATAAAGCTTTTTGCGCTCTTTAGATGATGGTATATCAAGCAATTTGCGATATTTTGTAATAGTTCTTCTAACCATGCTGATATTGTACTTCTCTATGACCTTATTCATAATATCATCATCAGTAAGAGGAGTCTCATGAGGCTCATTGTCAACCAATGCTTGTACATAATTTTTAATCTCCGATGATGACAGGTTGTGAGTAATAGCGTTGGTAAAAAATGATTTCAATGAAAATATACCTCTTTCACATTGAAGATATTTATTTGATACCGCGCGGCTGATAGTCGATTCTTCAAATCCAAGCTCCAAAGCAATATCGGACATTGTAAGCGGCCTTAGTTCTCCGCCCATAAAAAATCTCATTTGTTTGTCAACAATGCTAATGACCAATTTATACAATGTTGCTTTTCTTAACTCTAAAAGACTTATTAGATCCTTTGCCTCTTTGAGTTTTGATCTTAGCTCACTGTTTTTGGCTAAAAATGGATCTTTGATCTCAATATCCGGATAATATTCATTGTTTATCTTTATAACTACATCATCATCGATCGCAACAAAAAAATCCGGGATTATATACGGTTCATCCTCGATATAATCTATTGCCGGCGGGTGATTTAGCATTTTTATGATTTGCATAGCTTCGTCAAAAAAATGGTGTTTGTGATATTTATCTATATGCCTCAAATCTTTAACTAAAGTGCAGGCAAGCTCATACACTCCGTCTGGCATGTCCATAGCTTCCAATTGAAACAAAAATGACTCTTCATTATTTATAGCCCCTACACCATAAGGCTCCAAATATCCAAACCTTTTTCTGATAGTCTCTACAAATTCATTTGTCGTATTGCATTCGATAGCTATCTGTTCTATATCTCCGGTAAAATAACCGTCACTTTCTATATGTTGCAATATCTCAAGTGCGATCTTTTGCGATCTTGGGGTAGGAAACAATGGTTCGCATATTTGACCTAGGAGCTTATCATATAAAGATTCTTTATATGTACTTGTATTTTCTATAAATCCTCTTTTGGAATCACTTTCACCGTCATATCTGGATGAATCACTGATCTCAAAAGAAGACATATGTTCCAAAAAAGGATTTTCATAGCTGTGTTCTTTCAATAAAGTATCCAACTCTTGCAGAGGAGCCTGCAATAATGGAAGCCACAATCGAAGAGAAAGCTGTAAAGTCTGTTTTTGCTTAATAGCTAGACCGGCGCTATGATTCATTTGATTTTACCTCTGCTTTGCACTTCGAATTGATAGGTATTTTTAATACTTGAGTCTCACTATTCCGTTTGGACTAGCTATTTTCATTTGACACGAAAGTCTCGAATTTGGCGTACA
This sequence comes from Sulfurovum sp. UBA7648, assembly GCA_002483605.1. Classification (GTDB taxonomy): domain Bacteria; phylum Campylobacterota; class Campylobacteria; order Campylobacterales; family Sulfurovaceae; genus BN30871. Next base: position 30,235 of record DLIG01000011.1, on the reverse strand, counting down.
AGTACCAGAACAGATCTCTTTTAAAACCTTTACTTCTTTGTCGGTTTTTGGTGTTAGAAATTCCATGCCTTGCACAACTTCCACTACGCATGTGCCGCACTCTCCGTCTCTACAGCCAAAAGGTAATGCACTTCCGCTTGCCTCTACGATATCTTGGATAGTACTTCCCGGTTTGACGTTAATTGCCAAAAAGTCATTTATGATCTCTACTCTTGTTGTCATGCTGTTTCCTTTATTTTAAGATTATATGGTTTAACCAATACATCACCCGAAATAATCATCTCGTGTGAGATTTGTATCCTCTTGCTAATATTACAATGCATTTGCCTATTTAGGCATCTTGACATTGTCTAAATTTTAATCAGAATAAAAAATTACTTTTGCTCTTTTTATTCTTTTAAGATTTATTTTTAGAATGCAGCTCTTGCATTCTCTTGCGATGAGCTTCAATAAACTCTTTTTCTTCTTGAATAGAATCAACATACTCTTCCATCGCTTCTAGTTCATGTTCTCTGCATCCCACAATCTCAACCGTTTCACCTCCTAAAAAATGTACTTCATAAACCCTGATAACTTGTAGAAATTCGCCCATTGTCTTGATATAGCCTATGCTTCCTTTTGGCATCATCAGCGTGCCTATCGGAGAATGCGGATATGTGCCGTCATTGACAATACCCTCCAAAAGACACACCTTTTGGCCTATGTGGAAAAGAGGCTCATCATTGTCCCTGCCGGAACGTTTGGCCGTAACGCTATCATATAGTTTTATCTTAACATCCACAGCTATTTCCTTGTTGCGGTGTGCAGGCTGCACACCCTTTGAGTTTTCCGCCTTCAAACATATTCCATATCTCAGCAGCGCTGGGAGCATATCCGTCTTTGAATTTTCCATATACTTTGAGCAATGAAAATTTCAAAAAATCAAGCAATTTATTCTCATCACCGGCTAGATGATCCATCCCTTTTTTGATCATCATGCTATACTCTTTGAGTATATGAAATCTCTTTGCACTGAGCAAGGATTTATCATATGCTATATCAAAAAATTCAAAATAATCTTCCGCATCTCTGAGATGATAAAACTCATCCAATGTAAGTGATTTGATAATCATTTTATCTCCCTTAGCTGCACGGTGTATCTATGGCCGTGGTCATCACTAACGGAATGTTTTTTATTTTTTTATCGATCTGGGTTGTAAGAGCCTCTTCATCTTTCTCACCTGTGCGAATACGCTCCACACCTCCGACATTGAGCCACCACATTTTTCCAGCCCCTCTGCCGAGGTCTTGACAATTGGCTCTGATGCACTCCATAGCTACAGCTTTGTTTTTTTCATCAGAAACCACTATCTCTATTTTTACTTTTTCGACAAGATCCGGGCATTGCTGATCTGCTTCTTTGATGCCGTATGAGCCTTTGCCTACGACTTGAGAGACAGTGACCCCTTCTATGTGATTTTTAAACAGGTCCTCTAGGACATCTTTTAGGTTATGTTGATTAAAAACTGCTACTACCAAATACATTGTTTCTCCTTTTATTGTTGCAGCTCATATTTGAGCTGTTCTATCCATTGTTCGATACGTTGAGGCGTTTTAGGCGATTCGTTATGCTCATCTATAGCCAAACCGCACAATTTACCATCAATTTCTGCCAATGAAAACTCATAGCTATACTCATCTTTTGGCACAAAACCTAACGGCTTTGCACCTGCATCTGCAAAAACCTTATGAAGCTTCCCAAGAGCTGAGCAAAAATGTTCTCCATGCTTTTTGCTGTCGCCTGCACCAAAAAATGCTACAGTTTTGCCTCCAAAATCGATATCATCAGAAGCGATCTCAAAAAGCGGATCTACCCAGCTATGGTGCACATCTCCTTGGCCCCATGTCGAACTTCCTATAAAAAGCACATCGTGTTCTAAAAGCTGAGAAACCTCATCAAAATCCTCTTCCATGTTGATAATTTCATCAACTTCAAATGCGTCAGCCAACTCTTGGGCAACTCTCATACTATTGCCTCCGGCACTTGCGCAAAAAATTCCTATTTTCAACATGCTTGCTCCTCTATCGGATAATAAGAGCGATAAAGCCTCAAGGCATCTTCAAGCATTTTTTCGCCTTGAATTACAAACTCTTCAAAACTGCGAAATGAGTATCTGTGTGCATCTTTAAAAAACTTATTGACGATCACTATGCGGTCAGCTATGACAACTGCTCTTCCAAATCCTTCATGGCTCATCTCCATTACTACTGAGCACATTACCCCGGTCTTTATCTCAAATGCAAGCGCAAGAGCTTGGAAAATGAGACGTATATCTTTGATCTTCATCTCATCGATATCGGCAATGACGGGTATGTCTCTAAGTTCTTCTTTGGTTTTGACATACTTTTCGATGATCAACTCTTCGTTGCTTTTATTGCTCCAGCTGCCAAACTGATCCAACGCCCTCACCTGTCCTATTATGGTTTTCAAAAACAATTTTTCCATCATGATGCCCTCTGCTCACATATTTTTTTGATAAACGGAGGTGGATTGGTGCCGAGCATATTCATAAGTTTTGACAACTCTTCGTCAATACTTACTGACTCTTTGTACTTGATAGGAAAAATTCCGTTATTGATGATCTTGGCTGCCGCAGCTGGACCAATATTTACAAAATAAACGATATCGACACCATTTAAAAGCTTAACGGTACTATCCGTATCTTTTACCATGATCGGTACTACGCCATAAAAGTTATAACTATTGCGTGTGATCTCATAGATATGAAACTCTTTAGCAGAACCGAAATGAGCATCAATATGCGTGGCATTATTGGTTGCAAAAGCAACCATAATGGAATTTGTTAAAAAAGAGGTCTTAGTATTCATTTTTGCTCCTTGAAATTGATTTCTTCTATCTTATATGCATAAAGTGTTCCATAGGATTTTATCAGTGATGCATATGGGTTTCTACACAGTTTGCAGCTTCAAATAAAAGCTTTGCAGAACCTTCATACAAGGTATCATCTTTGAGCTGGTTGCCCAATGTTTCATAATTTGGAAAACCTCTAGTAAGCAGCGCGCTATGGTATTTGTGTGCCAATCTTTCTCCGTGAAAATTTGTAATAAAAAGTGTATGTTCATCCAAAAACTCTTCTGCATCACCAAGGTCACCGATGATTATATTTTTTGAAGGAATATTATCCAATGCACTGCTTTTTGTCGGAGAAACGGCTGCTTTTATCTTGCCGCCTGCTTCTGTAAGTATAGACGATAGTATCACCATCAGATCAGGTTCGCATGCCAAGACGATTTGACATCCGCCCAATATAAAATGAGTATCCAAAAGTGCATCCTGAAGCCGTTTTCTCCATCTTATGACAGATGGGTGCGGATAGGACACATTGCTTAAGCTCATGAGGCTATTATAAAAAGTATCGCTCGCGCGCAAACCCCCTATAATATCAAAATGCAAATGCTGCATTTTTTTATTTTTTGAACATAATTTTTCTCCGCAGCCATATACGCTATTACCTATAGTTATAACTGCATAGGATGAACCTAACTCTTGTATCTGGGATACTGATATGCCGTTACTGCTTAGTGCGCCTTGTTTTTTTCCTAAATGCCCGTCAAGTGATTCACTGATATCCGGCAGTGCAAAGACATCCCACCCAAATAATTCAATCTGTTCTTTTAGGCTTTCTACTTCCAACGGTGTCATACTAACATGAGGGATCAGTGTAATCTTTTGTTCTATATGCTCTTGCGATTTGACTAACTGTTCGATCATGGCTCCAACACTTTTTGCATATCCGCTCTCCAATCCTCCTTCGAAATCAGGTGTATGCACATATACGATATCATGCTCAGGCTGCAATACAGATGCAACCCCTTTGATATCATCCCCTTTGGTTTCGGTAAGCCCGGTAGTAAAAAGTCCTATGAGCTCTGGAGTGACTTTGGCAGTGATATTTTTGACAGCTTCGCTGATACTATAATCCCCGCCGTCAATTACAGCTGTTATATCATTTACCGCCGTAGTTTGTATGGCTATTGGGTCATTAAAGTGTCTTGTAAAAAATACTTTTGAAAAAGATGCACACCCTTGTGCTCCGTGCATCAACGGCATACAGTTTTTTACCCCCAAAAACGCAAGCAATGCTCCCATGGGCTGCGAAAGTTTAAGCGGATTTTTTTCTAATGGTTTAAGCATGTGAACACTCCCAAGGCGCAGAAGTACCGACTACACTAAAAACTGGATTTTGTACAGCTGCGCAAACATCTTTAGCTAGATTTTCCAATCCGCCGTATGCGCCGTAACTAACCTTTTTTTCTTGATTGACATCGACAAACGCTATCTTTTTTTTGATAGCAGTATATAAGCTTCTTCCTCCGGCTAATAAAATATCAATATTATGTTCATCTATAAGCTTGGCTTGTTCATTTGCAGGCGACTTGATAAGTATAGGTACATATTGTTTGGCTATCTCTATATCTTCCAAGGTAGCTTTAGCAATACTTGTAGCCACAACTTCTATGCCGATATCTTGCAGTGCTGAAGCGATAGACCACGATTTATTGCCTCCTGTGTTCAATATAGCCTTTTTACTTTTTAATATTTTTTTATAAGGAATAAGTTTTTTTTCCAGTATCTCTTCTTCTTCGGCAATTACAGCTTCTGCTCTTTTGGAAAGTTCCTCGTTATTAAATGCATTTACGATGCTGCGGATCGCATTAGAGGTGTCTCTCTTTCCGTAAAACGAAACTGAGACATATGGGATCCCAAACCTCTCTTCCATTTTCCGGCAAAGCGTCACAAGTGACTTGGCGCATACTATGACATTTAGTTTTGCACGATGAGCCATCTGTATAGATTCTATCCTTCCGTCACCTGCCAATGTAGATACAACTTTGATGCCTATTTTCTCCAAGATAGGAGTGTATTGCCACATATCTCCGGTGACATTATATTCTCCTATAAGATTGATACCGAAAGGATGGATCTGTGTAGGTTCCCTAGTGCCTATGAGTTTATCCAGTACCACTTCTCCTGCCAGTCTGGAACCCAGATTTTTACCTCCCACAAATCCTGGCGCATGCACTACAACTATAGGAATACCATATTTTCTTTCCATGCGAGAAGCGATATTATCCATATCATCACCTATCATGGCGCTCACGCACGTTTCATACACAAAGATGGCTTTTGGGTTTTTGTGTTCGATGATGTACTCTATAGAATCTTCTAATTTCTTATTACCTCCAAATATCACATCATGTGCGGTGATATTCGTGCTATAGCCAAGATAAGTGTTGTTTTCTCCTTCGTAACTGCTAGGCGTTGCTCTTGTTTCCCAAGAAGATCCCAGACACGTTGAAGGTGCATGCACCAGATGTACTGCGTCCGCAAAAGGGAATAGTGCTATTTGTGCCCCTTCAAAAGCACATCCGCCGCTTGTGGCTCCAGGTTTTGGCTTATCGCAGCTGCTCTTTTTTTGTTCATTGTGGCTGCAAGCAGATTCGCTTAAAAGTTCTTTTATCTGTTTTTTATTTACCATCATGATATAGATACCTCATTTCTTATAGTACAAACCGCTATGCAATAATCATTCCGCAACGGAACACTTTTTGCATTCACACTTTATATATTTTAGTTTCGAGGTGTTTTTATGAGTCAGGCTTTAACATTTTACAAACAAAAAAAGTATGAAAAAGCTTTTTTGCTATGGAAAGAGGAAGCTCTAAGCGGCAATGACCAAGCCATGGTCAATATAGGCCTTCTTTATTTAAAAGGCGAAGGGGTAACACAAGATCCGCATCTATCAAGAGTATGGTTTAAGCAAGCTATGCACCATGATAATCCTTCGGCATATTACAACATCGCCCTTATGTACCAAAATAGTATAGGTGTAAAGAAGGATGATGTTTTAGCGTTAGATTATTTTAGATCCGCAGCGAGCAAGGGCCATGTAGGAGCAAATTTTAGATTGGCTCTTATGCTCTTAGATAACAAAGACAGTATTGATCTTCTAAGAGAAGGGTTCGAATATCTTTTATATGCGGCAAAAAAAGGCCATCTTATGGCTACTGCAAAGATCGGTGGAATTGGCAGAAATGTTAAATTGCCAAAAGAACAGCAAAATACCATCTTTCGTTCCAGGCCAAAAGAGATACAGCGCACCATGATCCAAGAAGCCATTGACCAATATATCAAACCTATGCTGCTCAAAGATGGCGGAGATATATTGCTCTTAAATATCAAAGAGACACTAGATATAGAGATACATCTCCTATACTCCGGCAATTGCTCTGGATGCTCACTATCTACGACCGGCACATTTGAAATGATCAGAAATATCCTCACAAATCTCATAGATGAATCTATAGAGATCTACGTAGCATAATAAAAAGGAGTAGTATCATGCAAATAGCTTATGCTTCAAAAGACGGGGTGCACGTCAATGAACACTTTGGATGGAGCGACACATTTTATCTCTACTTGGTGGACGAATCGGGTATACAATATATGGGCACTTCCGATGCGTCATTGAAATTTGAAAAGGAATTAGACAGGCTTGACTACAAGATACAATGCCTTGGGAAGAGCAATATCGCTTGTGTCTCCCAGATCGGCCCAAACGCAGCGACCTTGCTGCAAAGTTTTGGCATTTATCCCCTGCGGTCTTCAAATGTAAATGAAACCATAGAGTCCGTAAATCGCACTCTGTATCAGTACATCAAAGATGAACAAGCACCGTTATGGTTTAAAAGAATCAAATTCCAACAGGAGGCACGATCATGAATACCAATAGACAAAACGTAATGGATCTTGAACAAAAAGTTACTAGCTTTTTGCAAGCTCACACGAACAGCCACTATTCCAGTGAACACATTGCACCTCTTGTGGCTAAGCAATCTCTTTTAGAAAACCATCTTTATCAGGATCTAGGATTTGCCAACCGCATAGAGATGCATCAGTTTATGACACTTCATTTCCCGCTGCTAAATAAGCCGCAAGACGTACTTTGGAAAAAATTCATTTATGACAGCATAGGCGAAGTCGCGCCAGCTTGTGAAAATTGCAGTGACAGTGTGCATTGTTTTGCCTGCAAAGCGTAGTGAAAAACACTAATAATTTTCACTACCGACTAACTATTTCAATGCTATCGCTCCCATCGTCTCGATGGGAGTGTATATACGAGCTTCAATATCCAAAAGTATTCATAGGTTTTATTTGATTATATATTGATAGCCGATTGTCAAGTATGGATTCTCATTGGGACAATGGGAATCAGTAATTATATCCAAACATGTAATGTTGGAATCAGCTTTGTTGTTAGCATATACATTAATAGTATCAAGTGAACTCATATTTTTATCCTTTCATTTTTTTTATTAAAAACCAATTCATAAATGTCCACATTGCAAATATTCCTGATAAGAAAACTATCCATAAAGCACTAAATACGCCTAGACCAAACTGGTTTTGTATGATTTTATAAAATAAATTTCGTCTAGAATGTTGGTCAAACATACTGATCGTACCATAATACGAACTACTATGACCATAAATACCGCACTCTGGCAAAATAAATAATACCAATAATCCAATGTATAAAAATACAAAATAATGTTTTCTTTTAAATCCTATATTTTCTGCCACTATTTTTCTATTTATATACAAAGTATAATATGAATATATAAACAACAATGATATCATTATCCACATAACAGAAAGTTCCAGCGATACTATCTGCGGGATCTTGCTGGCATTTGACATGACATTGATACCAGGTACCAGAGATGACATCATGCCAATTAGCCATTGGCACGGCACACACGAAGCCACCATATTTTCAGTAAGAATTAAAGGCAAAATAAATAGTAAACCCATCACTGTATATCTAAAATAAGGCAAACGTGGCTTTACTCTTTTTTTCTCAATTTTGCGCAGCATATCAATATATTGCATATTTATTTCTTTTTTTGGTTTGTTTTGTATTATACGCGACAGAAGTATAATATTTTTGATTTTTAATATAGCCATATAATGTTAATTTTGTGTTAATATGTAAAAAGATCAAAACATATAATTTTTAATATAACTCCTTTTAACAAACGATCAAATTCTCCATCATTTTTCCCCGATATTCTTTCTATGGAACACTATATGCATTATGTATTTCGTAACTTAATTTATTTCAAGGAGACACCATGTCAGCGTTACGACAGATTGCATTTTACGGCAAAGGCGGGATCGGTAAATCAACCACATCCCAAAACACACTAGCAGCAATGTGCCATTATTATGGCCAAAAGATATTAATTGTCGGATGTGATCCAAAAGCGGATTCAACAAGGCTTATCTTGCATGAAAAAGCACAATCAACGATCATGCAGCTAGCCTCAGAGGCTGGAACCGTAGAAGATCTAGAACTCGAAGATGTATGTAAACCCGGAGCCGGAGAGTTCAATCCCGAAGATGATACTATCACTGACGGATACATCATGTGTACAGAATCAGGCGGCCCAGAGCCTGGAGTCGGATGTGCAGGCCGCGGAGTTATTACGGCGATCAATTTCCTGGAAGAAGAAGGCGCATATGATGACGAGCTGGATTTCGTATCTTATGACGTTCTTGGCGACGTTGTTTGCGGTGGATTTGCAATGCCTATCCGTGAAGGAAAAGCGCAAGAGATCTATATAGTTATGAGTGGAGAGATGATGGCGATGTATGCAGCGAACAATATCTCTAAAGGTATCTTGAAATACGCAAATACAGGCGGCGTCAGACTAGCCGGCCTTATCTGTAATGCTCGTATGACAGACAGAGAATATGATCTGGCTAAAAACCTTGCTACTCAGATCGGTACCCAAATGATCCATTTCGTTCCGAGATCCAACCATGTTCAAAGAGCCGAGCTTAGACGTATGACCGTTGTTGAATTTGCTCCGAATAGTGAACAAGCGATGGAGTATAGAGAATTAGCTAGAAAGATCATAGCCAATGACCTCAAAGTCATCCCTACTCCGCTTGAGATGGATGACCTTGAGAATTTGCTCATGGAATTCGGACTGGAAGAAGAAGTAGAAGTAGATGCTATTGGCAAAAGAGCTGAAGAGGCATGATATTATAGGACGCTTGATGGGCAAAGCCCGTCAAGCTGCGCTAACGCATGAGTTCTCTTCAGCAGAGAGCTCATGCGACTAGTCGCATTTTTAGAAAAAACCGTCATTCCGTACTTGATACGGAATCCAGCGAGATGAACTTGAGATGGGACTGCCACTCAAAGAAGAAAAATAGAAGTCCTAAGCCAAAGGCGAAGCTTTAGCGAGATGAATTAGCGATAAGCTTTGCTTTGAGCCAAGAAGAAAAATAATAAAAAACCAAAGGAGAAAAAATGTTTGTATGCGGTTATCACTTCCCTGCAAGTATGGGGAACGATGTAAGTTTTGATAAAGTAATAGAAAAAGTCAATGAAGGTGCGGGTGATCTTAGTGGTGTATCAGCTATAGAAGTAACAGGCGAAACCTCAAAAGGAGATATTGTAGAAAAATTCACAGTAAGTCCAGGGTCATTCTTGTTCGCTGCGCTTGCAGATTATTACAACAAATCAGACGTTCCTGAAAAAGACGGCTATAAAATGATCTACTATACCAACAAGTATCAGATCAGTGAGATTTCAAAAGCCGTAGACGGCGAAGAAGAAAAAGCACTATGCAAAAAACTTGATGATATGAATCTTTATAGAATCAAGATAGCATAATTTCTAAGAAACAAGGAGAAAACAGATGGGTCCGCTAAACTTAGAGAATTTACAAAAAGAAGCAATCGCTGAAGTACTGGAGTCATACCCGGAAAAAGTCAGCAAAAATCGTGCCAAACATCTTGGTGTTGATTCGCCAGAAACATCCAAAGGAGCTTGCGACACGTCAAGAAGCAATAAACAAACAGTACCTGGAGTCATGAGCCAAAGAGGCTGTGCATATGCAGGAAGCAAAGGTGTCGTATGGGGGCCGGTCAAAGATATGATACATATCTCCCACGGGCCTATAGGCTGCGGACAATACAGCCGTGCAGGCAGAAGAAACTATTATATCGGAACTACAGGCATAGATACGTTTGTCACTATGAACTTTAGTACCGATTTTACGGAAAAAGATATCGTTTTTGGCGGAGATAAAAAACTTAAAGTTGCTCTTGAGGAGATCGATACACTTTTCCCTCTAAACAATGGTATCACTATCCAATCCGAATGCCCTATCGGTTTGATAGGAGATGATATCCAAGCCGTTGCTAAAAAATACAAAAGTGAGAGTTCCAAACCTACCATTGCTGTATCTTGCGAAGGGTTTAGAGGTGTAAGCCAATCTTTGGGTCATCATATCGCAAATGATATGATCAGAGATGAGATCATGCCTGATGACAGTGCTAGAAAAGATTTCCAAAGTACTCCGTATGATGTCGCCATCGTAGGAGATTATAATATCGGCGGCGATGCATGGAGCTCAAGAATCCTGCTTGAAGAGATGGGACTAAGAGTCATAGCTCAATGGAGCGGAGATGCTACATACAAAGAGATGGCCATAGCTCCAAAAGCAAAACTTAACTTGCTCCACTGCTATCGTTCCATGAACTATATAGCTAGACATATGGAACAAGAATTTGGTGTGCCTTGGATTGAGTACAATTTCTTTGGGCCTACAAAAACCACAGAAAGCCTTCGCAAAATAGCTGCGATGTTTGATGAAACTATCCAGGCAAAAACTGAAGAGGTTATCGCCAAATATACCGCTATGACAGACGAAGTCATCGCAAAATACAGACCTAAACTAGAAGGCAAAACAGTCATGCTTTATGTCGGAGGACTCAGACCTAGACACGTCATCGGCGCATATGAAGATCTTGGCATGGAAGTAATTGGTACAGGTTATGAATTTGGTCATGGCGATGATTACAAACGTACCAAAGAAGATATAGCTAGAAGTACGCTCATTTATGATGACGTCAATGAGTATGAGCTTGAAGCGTTTGTCAAAAAACTAAAACCGGACCTTGTAGCTAGCGGCGTTAAAGAGAAGTATGTTTTCCAAAAAATGGGCCTTCCTTTCAGACAGATGCACTCATGGGATTACAGCGGCCCTTATCATGGTTATGATGCGTTTGCTATCTTTGCCAAAGATATGGATCTAGCGATGAATTCACCTGTATGGAGCCACACAAAAGCACCATGGGACACAGAAGAGAAAGGAGCTTAATATGCAAAATGTAGAACAAATTGTCAATGGACAAAAACTTTTCTTGAAACCGGAATATCAAGAAGTATTAAACAATAAAAAAGAATTTGAAAGCAATATGGGCTCGATCGATCCGTCAAAAGTAGATGAGATCGCCGAGTGGACCAAAAGCTGGGATTATAGAGAAAAAAACCTTTCTCGTGAAGCGATCACGATCAATCCTGCTAAAGCTTGTCAGCCTTTAGGAGCTGTCATGGTAGCTCTTGGTTTTGAAAACACTATGCCTTATGTACACGGAAGTCATGGATGTGTAGCATATTTTAGAAGCTATTTTACTAGACATTTTAAAGAGCCAACACCGTGCGTGAGTGATTCCATGAGTGAAAGTGCTGCGGTTTTTGGCGGTCTTGCCAATATGAAAGACGGTTTGAGAAATTGTAACGCGATGTACAAACCTGATATGATAGCAGTAAGCACTACTTGTATGGCAGAAGTTATCGGTGATGACCTCAATGCTTTTGTGATCGGCGCTAGAGAAGAAGCCCAGGGCGAACTAGATGATACCGCTATCACATATGCGCACACTCCTTCTTTTGTAGGCAGCCACATAACAGGCTATGACAATATGATGAAAGGGATACTTGAGCAGCTCAATCCGGATAGAGCAGAAAAAGTATTGGACGAAGAACGCATCAACATTATTCCGGGATTTGAACCGTATCTTGGCTCACTTACCGAGATCAAAGAGATATCATCCATGTTTGGTGACAAGATAGTCATGCTAGGTGACCATGAAGAGCAGTGGAATACCGGAGCCGGAGAATACCAACTCTATAGCGGCGGCACTTCGCTGGCTGATACCAAAACAGCCATCAATGCCAAAGCAACTATCAGTTTACAAAAATACTCTACGACACAAACGGCAAAAACTATAAAAAATGCCTGGAAACAAGAGTATGCGACAGCCAATCCTATAGGCCTTGGCGGTACAGATGAGTTTGTTATGAAACTTAGTGAACTTACAGGCAAACCCGTACCTAAAGAGCTCAAAAAACTGAGATCTCAGCTAGTGGATGCTATGCAAGACAGCTATCCGTATATGCACGGTAAAAAATTTGCAATTTATGGAGATCCTGACTTCTTGCTTGGGCTTGTGTCATTCATAGTCGAGATGGGAGGTATACCTACTCATATCTTGTGCCACAATGCTCCGCGCAAAGGCTGGGAAGATGATATGAAAAAGGTCCTATCCAAATCATTGTGGGCTGATGAATGCAATATTTGGGCAGGCAAAGACCTATGGCATCTAAGAAGCCTTCTATTTACAGAGCCTGTAGATTTCCTCATTGGAAATGTTTATGGCAAAGAGCTTTATAGGGATACCGGTATCCCGCTTATCAGGATCGGATTCCCTATCTTTGATAGACACCATCTTCACAGATACTCTATCAGCGGATACAAAGGTGCATTGAATCTTCTTACATGGATCACAAATGCAGTTCTTGATCAACTTGATGAAGAGACCAAAAACATCGCGCAAACAGATTATTTCTTTGACTGCGTAAGATAATTTATATAACTCCTTAACTCGTTCCCGCTGCTTTGCGGGGATAAGTTACTTTTTTTATTTAATTCTCATGCTTTATGAGATTCTTAATATGAAAACTGCAAATTAACTCATTAACAAGGCTATTCTCAATATATCATTGTTAAAATATTGGCACTTGATCAAACGGCAATATAAGTGATAGTTAAGATAAAAATAGAATATAAAAAACTAACATTATCTCCTATTATACTATTGCCCTATTTTGCTTATGTTATTTCAAATAAGGAGAGACAAATGGATGGCGGGATTTTGATATCATACAAAGTGCTATGCGAGGGAGACTTCTATAGTTCAATAACCATAGAAGAGTTATTGAAAAATGAGAATATACTCAAGCTCATAAAAAGTGAATTTGCCAAAGGGCATAGAAATATTGATATTAGTTTTGATAAGAGCAATACAGCTATCGAATTAGTTACAAAAAAAGATATTCAAACGTTTGAAGCAAATAAAAATGATTATGCAGATATTTTGGTTTTAGCAGAAGAAGATGCTACGGCTAAAAAGTTATTCAAAAAAGATTGTTCTGTGGTTGAGTTGGTTGATATTGAGACTTTTTCTAACAAATGATTAATTGAAAGTAAAAAATGCTTTAATGCCCGCTTTTAGGGCTTTGGTTGTGTTTTAATATTATTGTTAGATTATATAAAAGAGTATTTGGTGGGGTGTGGTCTATCGCACTTATCGCAAATTAGGGCTTTACAAGGCTACCTAAAAAAAGTTACCATAAAAGTTACCATAAAAAAATCATTGCTACAATTTAAAGTGTGATCTATTTGCACTATTCTACAAAAAAAGGGTTAAAGATGAGCATAGAAAATATGGAGCATGGAGTAATTGATACCGCTTTAGATAATAGACACATTGAGAGCGATATTTTAAAAGAATTTGATTTTTTGAGATCATTTAATGATCTGTATGAGATTATCCCTGATAATTATCTGTTTTGGCATGATTTTTATAATAATAATAGCATGGAGCCTACTATCAATAAAAAATCAAGGCTGCTAATCAATCCCTTTATTTACGAGGGCAGCACTATAAAAGACGGGTGTATTTATCTCTTTGAGGTAAAAGGTGATAATGATAATGATAAAGATTTCCTTTATGTTTCAAGAATTGGGGTTAATCCTATAGATAAGGTATATACTTTTATTCGTGATAATGAAACATGCCCGTCTTTTACTCTTGATCATGAAACCGTGTTTAGTGATAAAGTAAAAATTATCGGTAGAGTAATTGCAAGTTTAACACTACATTGATTTTAAATAAATGATATTAGAGTTAAAAAACGGCTCTAAAATCGCTTTTTAGTGTCTTTTTCGGTGTCTCTTGTTTTTTTACTTACGCTATATAGGGCTTTACCTTTTATAGTGTGAGTTCTCACCTAGCTACCACCAATTACACGGCTAAAAATATTTAAAGCCTTTTTGGCTTTTTTAGACTGTAAAGAGGTAACAAATTATTTTTATTTTGTCCTAAAGTGTGTTTTAGCAAATTATATCTTGGTTAATTATCCTATACTTTTAACAAAAACGGCTCTAAAATCGTTTTTTATCGCTTTTTGGTACAAAGATACCAAAAAATCAAAAATAAGGCTTTATATTGCCTATAAAGTTAAATTTTGAGTTTTGATTATATATCATGTCGCTTAAGCGATCAAAAGCTTTAATGCTGCAAACCTTTACTTAATGTTTTATATCTCAAAAGTTTAGCAAGTTATTCGTTTGCAAACTTTGGGCTTTTTGGGGTTCACACTACCCGTATATCTTTAATGCTTCCAAAAGAACCTATGGCTTATTAAATCTTTGAAGTAAAACGGATATTTTGTTATCTTTAGTCACATTTAGTCACGTTTAGGGGGTACCCCCTAAAATTGGTCTTTCTAAAAATCTAGAATGGGCGTCGGTGTAGAGACTTAACGGGTTGTAGAGATTTGACCGCCCCCCGCTTGCATGATCTCGATCTCTAAATGATTGGTTGGTAATGGTTATGCCGCCATTAGAAGATGGTAACAAGTTTTGTAATTTAAAAACCATAGTAACGTCGGGGTTCACACTACCCGTATATATTATTTACTTCAAGGAGAACCTATTTTATTTTAATCTCTGAAATGGTTAAGCGATTATCCTCGAGTAAAGCGTAAAAGCGATCTTTTTTAAGTACATATTTTTTATCGCTTTCTAACATCTCTTGATCGTAGATATATTTGCCTTGTATGAGTTCCGTTTCGTCTGTAAGAAGTTCAACGCTCAAAGATATAATTGCTTCATTCTCTAACCACTCCATAAGGCCGTCGATCGTTTCTTTATCGTTTGATTTTATATTATTTCTAATCTTGTTATTATAAGCAATTTCATTTTTTATATTTTTACTGTTATGCTGTATGTACTTGATATAAGTTTCAATTGCTTTATCTTTTATTTTCTTATCAAAAAGAAAAAAGATCTTATTCTCTCTCTCTTTTATATATTCTATTGTATGACCGTGCGGCGTACTACCCCCTAGTCCGTGTGACGTACTACCCCCTAGTCCGTGTGACGTACTACTCTTAACCGTACGGCGTACTACCTCGCCGTCTATTTTCTTATCAAAAGTAAGGGTATATCTGTTTATATCTTTGCTGCCTATGATTGTATATTCTCGATCAACTTTGATATATTTTTTATTCTCTAAGTTTTTAATAACTTTTACTATCTTATCTTTCGATAAAACCGTACCTTTAGCGATTTGTGAATAGCTTATTTGATCGTTATCTTGAGTGTATCCCGTTATCTTGCTGATTAAAAAGGTTAATACTGCCAACTCATAATGATCTAAGCCTAAATCAAATATTAAAAACGGTACTTTAAACCACCTATCCTTACTTTGCTTTTGCTTCATGAGGTACCTTACTCAAGGATTATTTTTTGGCCGTGTTCTCTAAAGTCATAAAGCATTTTTTGAAAATCGTTTTTACTGTCGAAAATCCATAAAGTTATAAGCTCTTTAATAGATATTCCTATAATCTCTTTTACCTCATCGTTGGTTACTGTTTCGTGCTTAAATATCTTTTTGCCTATGATAGTATTCACACGTGCACCGTCCATTACTTCAAACATTAACGCCCTTTATTCTCTCTAGCTCTAACCTGCGATATACTCTATCCATGCATAGTTTATCTGCTTCATATACCGCCTTTAAATCAATAAATTTTTGGCGGTAGTCCTCGTTTATAATATACCGTTCATAATATGATGAGGTTGTAGATACTGCTATGTTTTTTATGCAGCCCACCCCTAAAATTTTCCTTATGTTGTTTGTGTGATTTGTGATCCGTGTTGATAGTATTTTATGAGCCGTTGCAGCACATAACCACTCACCCTCTAAAAGCTTGCAGATCAAAAGATAATCACTCGTTAAATACTTATCTATGATAAAGATAGGAGCTTCTAACTCATCATCAAAAAGCCCGTGTTGTGTTCCTAAGGCACTCATGGCTTTTTACCAAAATAACGGGTGCTTTAGCATTAGATAAATTTCTAAAAGCTCATTTGTGATCTTGGTTTTTGTATCGTTTGTGGCCGTAGTTTCGTTGTTGATCTGATCTATCACTCTCTCAAATTTACTTTTGAGTATATCGGTGGCCTCTAAGGTGTTTATATCGATTACATAGCGTGTATCATTAGCCATTTTTCACGCTCCCAGCAAGTTTGTCTAGATCCTGCTTGCTAAATACGGTTACCTTTTCGCTAAGTTTTCTTGATGTGAGTTTACCTTGTCTAACCATTAGCCATATGGTACTAAGTCCAACGCCCAAATATACGCTTGCCTCTTTAGCCCTGAAATATTTTTTTTCCATTTGCATAACCTTTTTTGTTTAAGTTGGCTTATCAAAAGTTAATAAGCTCTAAGGTGTATTATTGCAGATTTTAAACTCAAAAGGTAGATTTAAAATGTCCTTAATTTATTGCGACTTTTTTGTTGGCTTTGTAAGTATTATATAATCAAAGAGTTTCATAATTTCATTGGTTTTATTTTTACCTAATCCAAAAGCTTTTATTATGGTCTCTCTTGTAATAAATTTTTGTTTGCGGATATTAAAATTTCTATATCTATCATCATCTTTTTCAAATTCTTTTTTTTCTATTTCTTTTATAAAATTATCATCATATGATAACTCTTTTAAGAGACAAATAACTTTATCTCGTTTTGAGTAAAATTTATCTTTTTCTCTATGTGCTTTTTTTCTATCTCTCACGTCTAATTTTAAATATAGCGTTGCCATCACTAAAGATAGAAGTAGAAATAACAATAAATTATTATCGTTAATTTGTTTGATAATTTCATTAATTTCATGTTCTTTATTCGTCCATTTGTTTGGATTTAATAGGGTTAATATATCTGCTTTTATTTCATCATTTGATTGGTAAAAACTATCATTAAACCTTTCACAAAAAAAATTGTAAAAAGCTTGCCCTATGATAGTTTGTTCGTCTTTGTGCTTATTTGTCTTTTGTACAATAAAAAGGATTTCATTTAAAAAATATTCTAAAACTTTCTCTTTCGCCTCTTCTTCTGATAATTTATCCATGCTTCACCTCATCAAGATAATTAGCATACCATTCGATAAGCCCTCTCATAGCCTCTTTATATGTGGCTCGGTTGTATGCTCCCTTTACTTTGTTTGGCTCTTTGTGTGCCAAAAGTGCCTCTATAACCTCACTTGTATAGCCGTGTCCGTTTGCTTTGTCGTTTGCCTTTTCATAGGCGATCGTTGAAAATATGCTTCTAAAAGAGTGCGGCACTAACTCATCTTTTGAGTAACCTAACCGACGCAAAGCCAAAATGAGAGCATTATCGCTGATCGGCTGGTTTGTTTTGATCGCACTTGCAAATACATACTTATCGCTTAAAGCATACTCTTTGATCTCTTTTAGGATTGATACCACCTGATGAGGTAAAGGGAGTATAAACGCGGCTTTTGTTTTCATCTTGTTAGCTGGTATCGTCCACTCTTTTTTCTCAAGGTCTAATTCGCTCCATTCCATTTGCCTTATATTTGAGTTTCTAACGAAAAGATACGGCAGCACTCTTAAGATCATTTGAGTTGCATAATCGCCTTTGTACTCATCGATAACGATTAAAAGATTTTTAATGTCGCTCTCTTTGGTTAGTGTCGGATAGTTATTTTCTACCTTTTTACCCAAAATCACCCTTTTATCAATATCCGCCATGATATTATGGGGCGTGTATTCGTGAGTAACCGCATATTTAAAGATTTGTTGTATCATCTGTGAAGTTCTGCGGGCTGTTTCGTCTAAGCCTTTGGCTTTTAGCTGCTCAAGTATCGCTATGATATCTTTTCGTGTAACCTCATCGATCGGTTTCTCTTTGATTAAAGGGGCTTTTGTATCTAAAGATGTATAAAGATAATTTTCTAAAGCTTTTGATAGTTTTTTGTGATAGTTTTCGGATACTTGACTCTCATAGCTTTTTAGCCACATTTGAGAGATTTTATAAAAAGTGTTCTCTTTTTTTGCTTCCTGCTCTTTTATAGCTTCTTTTGCCTCTTTTCTTTGTTGGAGCGGGTTTATCCCTTGTTTTATTAACTCTTTGAGCCTTAAAGCCTCTTTTCGTGCATAAGTGAGCGTAACGGTCGGATAAGTACCTAACGATAAAGTCATTTGTTTTTTTTCAAATAGATAATTTAACCGCCACCATTTAAAGCCCTTATCCGTAATGAGTATATATAAGCCTTTGCCGTCTGATAATTTATAGGGTTTATCTTTTGCTTTTGCTTGTTTGATCTTAATATCTGTTAGCGGTGTAGCTTGCTTTGGCATTTGTTACCTCTCTTTTTTTGTGGTAACTCATTTTTGGCAAATTACCATAAAAAGAGAGTTACCATAAAAGTTACCATAACAAAATTATATATTTGATTATCTTACTTTAAACTTATTTAAACTATAATTTGCCTGTAAGCTCGGTTTTTAGGGCTTTGTGGTATATGTTTTAATTTAAGTTGAATTGATTGAAAGTGTGATTTGGTGGAGGTGTGGGGGATTGAACCCCAGTCCTAAAACAGCTAAAACTATGACTCTACATGCTTAGATAATGTTGTTTGGATCTTATCTTGCTTGGTACAACACCCAAAACTACACAAGACCAGCCAAAAGTTCTTCTCTGGGTTTGGCGAGCCAAAGAAAAAGTCATCATGATGTGATACCTTATAATCTACCTATGGTGACACTTGGTAGCAAGGCAGTCCTAAGTTAAGTTAAACTTACGCTACAGCGTAAGCAGGACGATAATTTGTATTGTTTGCGTTTAAGCATTTTGGGCCGCGTAACGGAATTGCCCAGTCCGACATGCACATAATCCATACTGCTCCAGTCGAAACCAGTCACCCCCATATAGGAGATGTGACCAAGTTGTATTGGAAACATGAGTGGGATTGTAACACTTTTGTGCCCGCTTGTCAAGTTGCGAATGTGTAAGTGATAAATTTAGTCGCCATAATACTTTGGAAAAAGTCGTAACAACCCATTAAATAATGTTATCAAAACAACATTTCTGTCATTCCTGCGAAAGCAGGAATCCAGTGGATCCCCGTGTCAAGCACGAGGATGACGAGCAAATTTTGCAAGACTAAGAATCTACGACGATTCGCTCGATCCTGCCGTGCAACGCACATGTGATCTCATAGCTGATAGTATGGTAATGTTTGGAAGCTATTAGAGCGTCATTCATGATGCACACCTCATCTTTATCGCCTTCAAGCGAGACAAGGTCCATAGATACTTTACCGAGTATCGGCCCGCTGTCTGGCGTGATATAAGGATCAAATGCACAGCCGCGTCTCCAACCGTCCCCGTATCCTATATCATAGGTAGATACCACCATATCTCTAGGTGCTTGATACTCTCCGCCGTACCCTATTCTCTCGCCTTTATGTAGTGTCCTAGTAGAAACTCGTTTGGCGTGCAGGCTCATTACCGGCTTTAAGTTCATATCGCCAAAAGAATCAGGCATATGGCTATGTCCGTAAGCACCTATCCCTAGACGCACTAGATCTTCTTCGAATTTTGCACATCGTAAGATACCGGCTGAATTGTGTATATGAAACCTCACATTTTCAAAGCCATGGTCCAATATCTTCTTTTTAGCATCTTTAAAATTTTGGTATTGATAAAAGTATTCGCTTCCAAGCTCATCGGCACTTGCATAATGGCTCATCAGTCCTACTAATTTCAGTTCTCTTTTTTTGATGATCACTATCGCCTCATCCAGCTCACTTGCCATGATGCCGTTACGGTGCATACCCGTATCGATCTTGAGTTCTATGCGGGCATCAGACGGCACTGCCTTGAGGGCTTCAATAGAATTAATAGTATATGATAGCTTTGGCCTAGGATATATCTCCCCGCCAAGCACGATGATATCATCAAAATACTGTTCTATTGGGAGTGCTTCATGATAATTGCGTACTACTGCTTTACGAATACCAAATTCGCTGGCCAATTGGGCCATTGGAATTGCTCCATGGCCGTATGCATTGTCTTTGAGTACGATAGCTATCTTCTCCACAGAGCCGGTTTTCAGGGCAATTTGGCTAAGATTATGATAAAAGTTTGAACGATTGAGTGTAATATATGCCATAAGCTATTATACTATTTTGTATATAAAAAAGGAGTGGATGATATGAGTAAACGCATGATAGCAGAATGGGAAAAACAAAGGGCAGTGCTGTTATCTTTTCCTCATGAAAATAGCGACTGGAGTGATGATCTAAGATCTGCTCTGAGTGTATTTGTACGCATAGCCCAAGCCATTGCTTACAAAGAGCCTGTTTACATTGTATGTGACAATAAAGAGTCAATATCAAGTCTTTTTTGCAGCACGACAAACATGACCTTTATCGAACTTCCTACAAACGATACATGGACCAGAGATTACGGTGTTATCAGTATAAAAGAAGACGGTATGGCCAAATTCCTTGATTTTACGTTTGACGGATGGGGTGGCAAATTTGATGCACATCTTGACAATGATGTCAATAAAGCATTACAGAAAAAAGGATATTTCGGGACTACTCCATTTGAAACTATTGATCTTGTATTGGAAGGCGGGTCTTTGGAAAGCGATGGGCTTGGTACTATCTTAACCACATCAGAATGCCTTTGCAATCCCAATAGGAACGGCGGTCTTAGCAAATCAGAAGTAGAGGCAAAACTTACCAAGCATTTGGGGGCAACACGGTTTTTATGGTTAGATCATGGTTATTTGGCTGGAGATGATACTGATAGTCATATTGACACACTAGCAAGATTTGTCAATTCCAAGACAATAGCTTATGTCAAATGTGATGACAAAGAGGATGAGCACTATGAAGCTTTGAGTGCCATGGAAGCGCAGTTAGAAGAGTTTGTCACCGTTGACGGACAACCTTATGAACTTGTTGCATTGCCGATGACATCAGCTATTTTTGACGTAAATGGCAAAAGGCTTCCGGCCACGTATGCCAATTTTCTTATTACCAATCACGCCCTGCTTTACCCAACTTATAATGATCCGGCTGACAAAACAGCCGGAGAAGTTTTTAAAGCACTATTCCCGCATCTAGAGATAATACCTATTAATTGCCTGCGCCTTATTGAACAAGGCGGAAGCTTGCACTGCTCGACAATGCAGATAGCCTTCTAATTATTTGAAGTTCTCGATTATTCTATAGGCCCGCCGTTATCTTGCGGGTCATATTTTTTTAGATCATTTGGATCTACGATCCCTTCTTTGCCTGTCAAATCCACAACTGATGGATCATTATAGCTATTACCGTCAAATGATGCACCTGCATCATTATGGGCACCTTCATAATCCCCGGTTTCTACTTTCCCTGCAGCTTGACTGCTTGACTCTTCTGCACCATAGAGTTGATCCATTGCACTCTGGGCATATGCAAACGACATCATAAATGCAGCCATTGATATAACTACAACCTTTTTCATCTTACTCCCCCCTCTTTATATAACTGGAGAAAATATTCTCCATAAGCTGATTATATAACTAATACTATTAATTTGCAAGCAAACGATCCTACGATGAGTTTTTTATTGTCAGATTACCAAAGTCAAACTATGATAAAATATCAAAAATTACAAAAGGGAAGCGTATGAAAGTAGCACTGATTCAGCAGAAATACTACGGCTCAAAAGAGGCAACTATCCAAGCAACCTCACAAATGATAAAAGAAGCTTCAAGCAACGGAGCCGATCTAGTGGTGCTTCAAGAACTTCATCAAAATGAATATTTTTGCCAGAGCGAAGATACTGCATTTTTTGATTATGCTGCTAATTTTGAAGCTGATGTAGCATTTTGGAGTGAAGTTGCCAAAACAAATGGCATAGTACTGGTCACTTCTTTGTTTGAACGACGCACTGCCGGCCTTTATCACAATACCGCTGTAGTATTTGAGCGTGACGGGAGTGTAGCCGGTAAATACCGCAAGATGCATATTCCTGATGACCCGGGATTTTATGAAAAATTCTACTTTACTCCCGGCGATCTTGGGTTTGAGCCGATCAATACAAGCGTGGGCCGTCTTGGAGTATTGGTATGCTGGGATCAATGGTATCCAGAAGCTGCTAGGCTCATGAGCCTTAGAGGTGCTGATATGCTTATCTACCCTACAGCAATTGGCTGGTTTGACAGCGATAGTACTGAAGAAAAAGAGAGACAAAAAGAGGCATGGATAACAATTCAAAGATCACATGCAATAGCCAACGGCATACCGGTACTTTCAACCAACCGTGTCGGATTTGAGCCTGATAGTTGCGGAGCAATGGCTGGTATACGTTTCTGGGGCAATAGTTTCATTTGCGGAGCACAAGGTGAATTTCTAGCTCATGCAAATCATCAAAATGAAGAGATATTATACGCTGATATAGACCATGATCGAACAAAAGCGGTCAGAGATATATGGCCATTTTTAAGAGATCGCCGCATAGATGCATATGATAATTTACTAAAGAGGTATTGCGACTAACATTAAATAATGTCACCCTCTCACTCCCATGCTCCAGCTTGGGAGTGTATATTTGTCATTTGTGATTTAGTATGCGTTCCCACGGAGACCGTGGGAACGAGATTAAAGTTTCTTTAGAAAAATCGTCATTCTCGTGCTTACACGGGGATACACTGGATTCCTGCCTCCGCAGGAATGACTGAAAAAGTTTTCTTTATAGGCAATTTAAAAAAGCGTCCGGCTGATAGAACTATCGCGCTAAAAAACGTTGAGCTTGGCGCAAAGCTTTGCCAAGCTATAAAATACAAAAAGGTAGAAAATGTACAAGGTAAGTCCAACAGTCCAAGGTGAAAAGGTTCACTTCAAAGTGCCTAATCCGGCATTTTATGAAGCCATAGGAGGCGAAGAAGGTATGCGTAAGCTAATGTATGATTTTTACGACATCATATATGAAAGCGATATCGCTCACTTTTTTCCTCAAGACCGTGAAGAGTTTGACGAAGTTAAAGTAAGAAACAGCAGGTTTTTCATACAGCTTTGCGGCGGGCCGAAAGTTTATGAAGAAGAAACCAGAGGTGTGGAGCTAAATCAATATATGGTTAGATTGCATGATGATTTTTCTATCTATGAAAAATCACGCCTTGAGTGGCTCGGAGCTATGCGCGAAGCTATAGAAAAAGTAGATATTGCTCAAGAGCTCAAAGATGACTTTTGGAATTATGTAGAGAGTTTTTCAAAGCTCACCGTCAATACCACGGTTGATGGCAGCAAATATTACCAAGATCTATAAAAAGGCATTACCTTGGAAGCACTAATATCCATAGCGATGGTCTATGTGTTTATAGTGCTTGGATTTGTTGCAAAAAAAATATTTCAAAGAGAGATAAACGAACAAACTCTTATTCTTGTCTCTTTGTATTTTCTGCAGCCCATACTTACTTTTTGGGGGCTGACTCGTACTCCTATCGATAAAGAGCTGTTGCTCGTTCCTTTTGTATATCTTCTTGCAGTCGGCACAGTGCTCTTATTTTCCATTATTACTTCACGATATATACTTAAAGATCCCAAAGAAAGATCAATATTTATAGCAGCATCTCTCATAGGCAATACCGGCAATCTAGGCATTCCTCTTGGTATAGCGCTATTTGGAGAACAGAGCGTAGCATACACCAGCATCATAAACATAGCTAATGTCTTTTTTATCTATACTGTTGGGATATATTTTTATGCCAAAGGTCAATTTAGCATCAAAGAATCTTTAACTCAAATAGTAAAGATCCCCATACTATGGTTTGCCATATTTGCGATTATATTTAATGCTGCAGAGATAGCTATTCATCCGAGCATTGATAAATTCTTGGAGATGGGAGCTTACGCTACTATAGTCATACAACTCATGATATTCGGTATCTATCTAGCAGAGGTTGAGATAAAAACCATAGATTATGCTTTTGTTGCAAAGATCACAGCGGTTAAACATCTTATTTTACCGATTGTCGGACTAGTGATTATTTGGCTATTTAAATTAGACCCGCTTATATCAGTTATTTTACTGCTAGAGCTCTGCGTGCCGCTAGCAGTAAACAATGTCAACATGGCAGCTCTTTACAAGTGCTATCCAGCTAAAACCACCGAAGCGATATTGTTTACTACACTATTTTTTGTATTTGCAATATACTTTTATATACAGTTGTTTTCGTATATTTTAAAGTAATTATCTAACGAGCTTAAGTTCGCCTAGATAATTTTTGATGTTTCTTCCGCTCTCAAGCCAAGCGATAAGTCCGCCTTTTAAATTTGACACATTAGTAAAGCCCATCTTTTTAAGCTGAGATGCTGCTAGTGCACCTCTAGGGCCCTTGAGGCAATAAACTATGATCTTGACATCTTGACCATAAACTTTGGCAATTTTGTCAATTGCTGTAAACTCAAGTTTGCCCCTAGGAATTGTCAAGACATTTTTACCTTCTATATAGCCGCTGGCAAACTCTTCTGGTTCTCTTACATCGAGCAATATAGTGTTGTCATCTATCACAAGTTCATCGGCAGATAATTGAGGGGTCTCTTTTACTGCCTCTTCGACCAAAGCTTTTAAATGTTCTGAGAGCAATATCTCATCACATTTTGCGGCATATTCATTAAGTTTTGTGTGTAAACTTTTCATATCGACTCCTAGTATTGAAATATCAATAATTATAGCAAGTTTATTGCTTAGATTATAACAATGAAATCAAATATGGACTATAAAAAATAAAATGACTAGCCGGTCCAACTTTATAGATCTCCGGATCAAGCTTGGAGATGAGGGCCTATGCCATCAATGCATTATTGCCGACAAATACTGCTAAGCTAATCTTTTAACGCTTCGGCAATAAGCTCCAGCGGATTTTTAAATATAGTTTCAACCCCGCTAGCGCTCATGGCTTCGCTAAGCTGCACTCTGCATGCGCTGCATTCTGCAGCTACATATTTAGCCTTTGTTTCATCTATCATAGCTGCTTTTGGCTTGCCTGCAAGCTCTGCAAAATGGAATTTTTCAGTCTGCATTGTAACCCCGCCAAATCCGCAACAGCGATTTGGATCACTCATCTCAACCATAGGATAGTTCGGCGCCAAAAGATTTCTAGGCTCTTGATATATTCCTTGTACTTTTCTGGCATGGCATGGGTCATGATATGTTACTATATCATCAAGCTTTTTGCCTTTGGTTGCCAAAAGTTCTTTTAAGTCTGTATTGTCATGCAGCCATGCTGTAGCCATATGTATTTTAGGAAGAAGCTTTTGTATCCTTGGGATCAGCTCGCTCATTTCGTGATTGCGGCAAAAAACCTCCCAATCGTGTTTTATCATTGCGCTGCATGTTGCTTCAGGTATTATCATAGCATCATACTCATCCATAAAAGTCTCAAAATAATCCACATTTTTACGTATGAGATACTCTACGCTTTTAGTATCACCCGTAAAATACGCAGGAGCACCACAACAGAGTTGTTTTTTCGGGATAAATACTTCTATATCGAGTTTGCCTAAGATCTCCACCAAACTATCCCCAATAGTTGTATAGTTATAGTTTGCCAAACAGCCGATAAATATAGCAACTTTTTGTTTTTTATCTTTGTTTTTTGCCGGTATCTGCTCAGGGTATTTATTTAAAAAACTTGTTTTTGCCATAGACGGAAGGAGTCTGCCCTTTTTAACCATAGGAAGGTTAAAGCGCGCAAAAAGTCCACGACCCTTTTCATCGGTAGATAACGCACATGTTTTGAACATATATCCAAATTTCATCGCAATATCCATAATAGTACGGTGTCTAAGCAGCCAAAAGAAAGCTTTTTTGAACCATGCAATGCCGAATTTGTCTGCAATATCAGTTCTTACCTCTTCGATGACCATATCTGTCGGTAGTGAATTTGGGCAAACATCTGTGCAGTTTGTACACAAAAAGCAACTCTCAAAAATATTTTTGGCGTCTTTATCAAGTTCCAGATCGCCTCTTTTATACGCTCCAAGCAGATCTATAAAGCCCCTAGGGCTTGTAACTTCGTCAGGATTTATCTGATGAATAGTACAAACAGGTATACACTTCCCGCACTTGACACAATCATCGCTAGTGGCAGTAAAATTAAAAATATCTTTGGTCTCTTTTTTCACCATTTCACCTTTATTTTTTCTACCTTCACCCTTCTTCCTTTTTTATACTGTCTTTGAAAAACTTTTTTTTGTGCCGGCATATTTTTTCATATATGCATCAAACGGCATAGCAATATTACGTATAAGCATCGCTCCTGTAGAGTTAGCTTGTATTTTATCATCTTTTATCTCTATAAGCCCGGCTTCTTCAAACTCTCTTAGTTCGCTTAGTGCATCAGTAAAATAATTTTTAAAATCAATATTATGCTGTTTTTCTACTCTTTTTATGTCTATAGAGAAATTTGCCATGAGTTCCATAATGACAGATTTCCTGACAAAATCATCATCACTCAATACCACGCCTCTCTCGAACGGCAATTTTCCGTCATCAAGCGCTTTTTCATATTCGCTCATATCTTTAGTGTTTTGAGCATAATATCTCTCACCCTCTCCTATACTAGTCAACCCTATACCTATCAAGTTCGCTCCGCCTTTGGTAGTATATCCTTGAAAGTTTCTGTGTAATTCACCTTTTGCTATAGCAGTAAAAAGTTCATCGGTTGGTTTGGCAAAATGATCCATGCCTACCATCTTATAGCCTTTTTTTTCAAAAAAATCAATAGTGTATTTGAATATCTCAAGCTTCACACTTGGATGAGGCAAGGTAGTCTCGTCAAATTTTCTCATAGTTTTTTTGAGCCACGGTACATGCGCATAATTAAAAACCGCTACCCTGTCAGGTTCTAGGCCAAAGGCGAGTTCAAGAGTATTTTTAAAACTTTCAAAGGTTTGATAAGGCAAGCCGTAGATCAAATCTATATTGATAGAATTTATCCCATATCTTCTAGCCAGATCAACTGCATTTTTAGTCAACTCGAACGGTTGGATCCTGTGAATTGCTTCTTGAACTTTTGCATCAAAATCCTGCACACCAAAACTGATGCGATTAAATCCGTGTTTTACAAAAACTTTCATCTGCTCTTCATTGAAAAATCTAGGATCTATCTCGCAACTTATTTCAGCGTCCTTGCTCCAATTTGGAAAAGTTTTCTTGATATATCCGACTATTTCATCCAAGCTTTCGGCACTATAATAAGTAGGTGTTCCACCGCCAAAATGAAATTGTATGACTTCTCTTGAAGTATCAAGATGCTTAGATAGGATGTCAATCTCTTTTTTAAGATAATCTACATAACTATCGAGCTTGTCTTGTTTGGATGTAAAAACGACATTGCATCCGCAAAAATAACAAGCACTACGGCAAAAAGGCAAATGCACATATAAAGAGAGTTTGTCTTTTGTGGGAGATTCTAGGAACTCTATATACTTTTCGTATTTAAAATCATCGCTAAATTCCAAAGCCGTAGGATAGCTGGTATATCTAGGGCCTGCTTTGGAATATCTGCCAAATTTTTCAAAATCTATTTTACTCACTTTTTTCTGTCCCTTCTGCCTTTATCCTAATACCTTTTAATCATTTCGGTGATTATCAAGCCAAACCATGATACCTTTTTGTGTATGCAATCTATTTTCAGCCTCTAAAAAGATAGTCTGGCTATGTGCTTCAAATACCTCTTCGCTTACTTCATATCCTCTATACGCAGGCAAACAATGCATAAATACGGCACTTGGTTTTGCTATATTCATCATAGAGCTATCTACCATATACCCGTCAAATGCTTTAAGCTTGGTCTCTTTTTCGCTCTCTTGTCCCATAGATATCCAAGTATCTGTTATGACCACATCTACACCTTCAACTGCAATTTTTGGGTCATTATAAAAAGCGATCTTAGCCCCGCTAATTTTGGCAAAGTTCAAAGCCTCATCAACTATACTTTGTTGACACTCATAACCCACAGGTGTAGCGATCCTAAGTTCAAGCCCAAGCTTTGATGCCAACATTAGCCATGAATGAGCTATATTGTTACCGTCTCCTACATATGCCACTATAGGGTTGGATATACCAAGCTCTAAAAGCGTGAAATAATCTGTCATTATCTGCACTGGATGATATTCGTTACTAAGTCCATTTATGATAGGCACTTGTGAATAAGCGCTAAACTCGTCAAGTCGGCTTTGCTCAAATGTACGGATCATCACCATATCTACCATACGAGAAATAACTCTGGCAGTATCTTTCATGGGTTCGCCGCGGCCTAACTGTATGTCATTGCTGGACAAAAACAGCCCAACTCCTCCAAGCTGGTAGATCCCGGTCTCAAAGCTTACTCTTGTACGAGTAGAGCTTTTTTCAAATATCATACCCAATGTTTGATGTTCAAGATACGGTACAAATTGTTTTTTCTTGGTCTGTTCTTTGATCTTTTGAGCTAGAGATATCATCTCTAGCAACTCGTCACGACTAAAATCTTTTATACTCAAAAAGTGTCTCATATGCCTATCCTTGAAAAGTAAAAACAAGATTCTATCATAACTTTCATGCACCTTGCTTTAGAAGAATAGCAGCTTCTTTAGCATGATAAGTGATAATTATGTCTGCTCCTGCTCTTTTCATACCAAGCAATGTTTCCATCATCACTCTATCGTAATCAATTACTCCAGCTTTTGCTGCAGCTTTTAGCATAGCATATTCCCCGCTTACATTATATGCGGCAAGCGGCTTGGATGTATGCTCTTTTACATCGCGTATAATATCAAGATAAGCAAGAGCAGGTTTTACCATGAGTATATCAGCACCTTCCATTTCATCTTCTATGCTTTCACTAATAGCCTCTCTTCTGTTTGCAGGATTCATCTGATAAGTTCTTCTGTCACCAAAGCTTGGGGCTGATTCAGCCACATCGCGGAATGGTCCGTAATATGCTGAAGCAAACTTGGTGCTATAGCTCATGATTGGCAAATTTACAAATCCTGCATCATCCAAACCTCTTCTGATAGCCATGATCATACCGTCCATCATGCCGCTAGGGGCTATCATATCAACACCTGCCTTAGCATGGACCACTGCTTGGAGTGCTAGATTATCAAGTGTTATATCATTATCAACAGAGTGATTGTGAGGATCGAGAACCCCGCAATGCCCATGGTCTGTGTATTCGCAAAAACATAGATCGGTTATGACGAACATATCCGGATATGCACCCTTTATAGCGCGAATACTTTCTGCTATGATACCATGCTCACACATTGCATCACTTCCAACGCTGTCTTTGACATCGGGTATGCCAAAAAGAATAATGGCATTGAGCCCTAGCTTTTGCAGCTCACCGCACTCTTTGATAGCCTCATCTATGCTCATTTGAAATACACCTGGCATAGAGCTTATCTCTTTTTTGATACCGCTGCCGCTGCGGATAAATAATGGATATATAAAATCTTCTACCCTTAAATGAGTTTCTGCCAACATATCTCTTAATACCGGGTGCATACGGTTTCTTCTAAAACGTGCAAACATATAATAGACCTTTTTAATACTTTAATACATAGTAAGATATTGTATCTAATGATGGCTAAAAGGTTTCATTATGAAAATTAATTATATGGTGCAATTTATCAAGATATATTTGCAAAATTTATGTTATAATCGTTATTATCGCACTGGATAATGAAACTGCACACCAAAGGAGTGTTACAATGTTTAGTTTTATTAAAAAATTATTTGGAAAAGCTGAAAAGAGTACTGTTGAGGCAGCAAAAGATCTTGAAAAGAGTGCCGCAGAGTTTGGTAAAAAGGCTAAAAAAGCAGCCGATGAAAGCTTGGAGGAGTTGGGTGAATTAACCAAAAAGGTTAAAGCTGCAGCCGATGAAGGTTT
>DLIG01000008.1 GCA_002483605.1 Sulfurovum sp. UBA7648 | reverse complement strand
AAGATCTATTTTTATGGATTCCGGATCAAGTCCGGAATGACGTTACACTCTTTTTTTCAAAAACACGCCGCTTTCTATATGCTCTGTATGAGGAAATTGGTCAAAAACAGCGGCATCGAGTATTTCATGCGTTTGAGACAAAGCAGCCAGATCTCTTGCCAAAGTATCCGGATTGCACGATATGTATATGATATGTTCTATATTGCAGATAAGTCCTATCGTATCATCATCAAGTCCGGCTCTAGGCGGATCGACCAAAACGCAAGAGAAATCATAAGAGTCAAGATCGATATCTCTGAGGCGGTTAAATTCTCTTTTTTTGCTAAGAGCCTGCGTCATCTCCTCAGATGATAGGCGTATAAAGTCGATATTTTTGATACCGTTTAATTCGCAATTTTCCAAGGCATTGTAAATCGATCTTTTTGAAACTTCAGTCGCAAGAACCTTATCAAAACAGTCTGAAAGAGGCAGTGTAAAATTGCCAAGCCCGCAATAGCTCTCCAAAAGATCGCCATGGCCTATGCTTTTTGCTTTGCTTTTTGCCCAAGAGATCATCTGTGTATTGACAGCAGGATTTGGCTGAGTGAAGCCGCCTTCGTAATGCATATACCAGTAATTCTTACCCTCGATAACCAAGCGTTCGCTTACCGACTCTTTGGACAAGACCAGCTTTTGGCCTCTGCTTCGTCCTATGACAGAGATATCAAGCTTAGCTTCCAAACCTTTTGCTTCTTTGAGCCAATCATCGTCTAATTTTTTGTGATACAACAAGGTGACTAGTACCTCATCAAGAGATGAAGCCAAAAACTCTACACCAAACAGTTTATGGCTAAGCAGTTTGGAGGTATTGATGAGTTTCAGCATCTCCCACATCCTGCTTTCAATAGGAGTAATGACCTTTGGACATTCGCTTATCATCACTACGCCATTTTTGGTGATATTGCTCATAGCATAATCGCACTTATCGCCGTTATGCCAGATACGAAATTCTGCTCTGGCGCGATAGTGGCTATCGGGCGAACTGAAAGCTGATATGGTGCTCTCATAAAATGGGCGTAAAAGTTCTTTTGCTTTCTTTGTTTTTCGTATCAACTGCTCATCATAACTCAATTCATACAGCCCGCATGAACCGCACTCACCAAAGTGCTTACACTTCATCTTTGTCCTTTTTTGTATCATTTAATCACAACTAAGATATAATCGCATCGTAGTCATCCTGAATTCATTTCAGGATCTTCAATGTAGAGATTCCGAAACAAATTCGGAATGACGATATAATTTATTAATCTAACTAATTTTACCCAATAAAGGCTAAAAAATGGCAGTCAGCGTAGTGATCCTAGCAGCAGGGCAAGGCACAAGAATGAAATCAAAAATCCCGAAAGTATTACATGAGATATCAGGCAAGCCTATGCTTTTTCATGCCATAGAGGCTGCTTTGAGATTATCAGATGACATTACGGTCGTGCTGTATCATGAAGCTGAAATGATCAAGCAACGAATAATAAAAAACTATGAAAATATCAATTTTCACATCCAAGATGCCATTAACTTCCCTGGAACCGGCGGAGCTATGATGAATGTCAAAACAAAACATGACAAAACATTGATCTTGAACGGTGATATGCCGCTAGTGACCAATGAAGCTTTGCATAAACTCACCGACAATGATGCAGACATCACTATGAGTGTCATCATACTTGACAATCCTAGCGGATACGGCAGGGTAATGATAGAAAATACTGAAGTTAAACACATAGTAGAACAAAAGGACTGTTCGCCCGAGCAGCTTGAATGTAAAAGCGTAAATGCCGGGGTTTATTGCGTCAAAAGCGATCTGCTTAGCCGGTATATACCAAAACTAAACAACAGTAACGCCCAAAAAGAGTATTATTTGACCGATATTATAGAAATGGCGGTCAAAGACAGCTTGCATATCAAACCAATATTTGTAGACGAAGAGGAATTCAAAGGTGTAAATTCCAAACTTGATCTCTCGCATGCAGAAGAGATCATGCAAGATAGGATAAAAGCCAAGTGGATGACGGAAGGTGTCACTATGAGGCTGCCAAAAACCATTTATATCGATAGCCGTGCCTCTTTTGAAGGTGAATGCATATTGGAAAATGGGGTTACGATCATCGGAGATACAAAAATCATCAACAGCCATATCAAAGCACACAGTGTCGTTGAAGATAGTACGCTCATAGATAGCGATATAGGGCCGATGGCAAGGATCCGTCCACAAAGCATGATCACTGATACTCATATAGGCAACTTTGTAGAGGTCAAAAAATCATTACTAAACGGTGTAAAAGCCGGACATTTAAGCTATCTTGGCGATAGCGAGATAGATAGCGGTTCAAACATTGGTGCCGGAGTGATCACGTGCAACTATGACGGTAAGAAAAAATACAAAACAGTTATAGGCAAAAATGTGTTTGTAGGAAGCGACAGCCAACTAGTAGCTCCAGTGGTCATAGAAGATGATGTCATGATAGCAGCCGGCACAACCGTCACTCATGACGTAGGTAAAGGTGCTCTTGCAGTTTCAAGAGTACCTATGAAAATAGTGGCAAATTTCTTTTATAAATTTTTTAGGAAGTAACAAAAACGGATCGTTATTTATCATAGCAAATCGTGTCATCTTGAGAAGTCTTTAGACTTCGTGAAGATCTATTTTATGGATTGCCGCCTTACGCAGGAATGATGTATAAAGGATGAAGATGGAAGGATGAAGGGTCTGGATGACGATTTTCTTTTTCGCGTCATTCCGGACTTGATC
>DLIG01000013.1 GCA_002483605.1 Sulfurovum sp. UBA7648 | reverse complement strand
GTGATTGGTGATTGGTGATTGGTAGTGCAGGGGTGTGTTATAAAGCACACCTTTGAATTATTTGATTATTACTCAAACAAATCGCTTTGGCTATATGGACTTTGGAGTCTAAAATATTCATAGCTTTTTTGGGTCGCGATCCTTCCTCTAGCGGTTCTCTCAATAAAGCCATTAGCGATGAGGTAAGGTTCTATGACATCTTCTATGGTGCCTTCATCCTCGCTTAAAGCAGCTCCTATAGTGCCAAGCCCCATCGGCCTGCCTTTTGCGCTCATGAGAAGCTCAAGCAGTCTGATATCCTGTTCATCAAATCCTAAATGATTGACTCCAAGCTCATCTAGTGCATATTGGGTAGTTTTGAGTGTAATTTCGTTTTCATTTGCTACTTCAGCAAAATCTCTCACTCTTTTTAGGAGCCTAAGAGCTATTCTTGGAGTGCCTCTGCTTCTTTTGGCTATTTCAAGAGCGGATTCCCGCTTGGTATGTTTTCCAAGTTTTACCGCAGCTTGTTCAACAATAAGAGCAAGCTCATTTGGTGCGTAAAATTGCATACGAAAATGCATACCAAATCTCTCCCTTAGCGGGTTTGACAGCATCCCTGCTCTTGTAGTAGCTCCAATAAGCGTAAATCTAGGCAAATCTATCTTTACTGATTGTGCAGCAGGCCCTGAACCTATGATGATATCTAGCCTAAAATCCTCCATGGCAGGGTAGAGTATCTCTTCAATAGCCGGACTCATACGATGGATCTCGTCTATAAAAAGAACATCTCCTTCTTCAATGTTGGTAAGCAATGCAGCCAAATCACCGGCTTTTTCTATCATTGGAGCGGCTGTGGTTTTTATAGATGCACGCATCTCTAGAGCTATCAAGTTTGCCAATGTGGTTTTGCCCAATCCCGGAGGGCCAAAAAACAAAATATGATCCAAGGCTTCAAGGCGTTTTTTACTTGCTTCGATAAAAACTTGCAGGTTTTTTTTGATTTTCTCTTGACCTATATATTCTTCCCATAATACAGGCCGCAAAGAGACTTCTGTATTGGAATCACTTTCAAATTTTTCTATTTCTACAATTCGTTGCATCTATTTTTTGGTCTTAATAGGCGTTGTTCGTTTTGTTTTTGGCTTTATAATGGCTATACGGTTTGATACCGTTCCTTTTTTAACCAAAGAATTAGCTATTGTACTGGCAAGATATTTTTGTTTTTCAGTAGTTACTGAACCGGTTAGAAGTATGCCGTTTGGAGCGACTTCTGCGTAGATATTTGAACCTTCAAGCTCTTTACAGTTATTTAATTTTTTTTCTATATTTTTAGTAAGATAATTTGTAGTCCTATTTGAAGCCCCTTTTCCGGGGGTTGTCATGCTGTTTATCGCAGAACAACCGCTCATCAACCATGTTATGCTAAGTAATAGTATACTGCTAGTAAGTGTTTTTTTCATCCGCTTTCCTAGTATCTGAAATTTTCATCCGGAAATGTTCCGTTTCTAACTTCATTGGCATATTGTTTCACGGCATCTTTGACTTGGTTGGCGCCGTTTGCATATTGTTTTACAAATTTTGGCACAAACTCTTCAAAAAGCCCTAGCAGATCGCTCCAAACCAATACTTGACCGTCTACATCGTTTCCGGCACCTATCCCGATTGTGGGAATACTTAACGTTTTAGTGAGCTTTGTAGCTACCTCAGATTTAACCCCTTCAATTATGATAGCAACTGCGCCGGCTTCTTGGAGGGCTAAAGCATCGGCGATGATGCTTTGTTCTTCTTCTTCGCTTTTGCCTTTTACGCTATATCCGCCTTCACTTCTGGCACTTTGCGGTTTTAAGCCTACATGTCCGAATACCGCTATAGCATTATCGGTAAGATATCTGACTATGTCCGCTTTTTCTTTTCCGCCTTCTATCTTAATGGCATCTGCTAATGTTTCCTGGTAAACTTTTATAGCATTTTTTAGTGCCTGTTTTTTATCCATATAACTGCCAAATGGCATATCAACAAGCAAAAAGCTTTTCTTTGCTCCTCTTTGTACTGCTTGTGTATGATAGATCATTTGACCCAGTGTAGCACTTAGAGTGTCAGGCTTTCCGGCAAAACTCATATTAAGGCTATCTCCTATGAGAATTACATCTACATATTCATCAAATAAAGAGGCAAATAAAGCATCATATGCAGTTATCATTACGATATTTTGTTTGCCTTTCATGGATTGAAGAGTTTTTAGTGTAACTTTTTTATTCAAAGATATCCCTTTTATATTTTATTATCGCATTAAGCAAATATCTAGCCTCGGTATTTACATAGCACGCCAATTTAGACTCTATTTTATCAAAAAAAAGTATAATATCATCATTGATTTCATACACAAAAGAGAAAAATTGAAAAAATTAGTCGCGTATATTACCTCAGGATTTCCGTCACTCGAATTTACGATCGATGCAGCACATACTTTACATGAAGCAGGAGTTGACAGTTTGGAGCTTGGCGTTCCGTTTTCTGATCCTGTAGCCGATGGACCAATAATTGAATATGCAAATCTGCTTTCACTAAAAAATGGCTTTAAGATAGATCAATTATTTGATATATCAAAGCAGATCGCTCCTGTTATCGATACTTTATGGATGGGATACTTTAATTCATTTTATCATAAAGGTTTTGACACCTTTATAGCTGAGGCAAAAAAATCTGGCTTGAGCGGTTTTATTATCCCTGATCTGCCATATGAAGAGGCAGTGCCATATCAAAAACTAATGAGAGAAAATGGCATGACGCTTATTGATTTTATAGCTCCGACCGATACCTTGGAGCGTATAGCCATGATATCTAAAAATGCACAGAAATTTATCTATTTGGTTGCATATGCGGGGATTACCGGAAGCGGAAAAGCAGAATCGCTTGATGATGTAATATCTAACATTCGTATTCATACCGATACACCGATTTATGTAGGTTTTGGTGTTGATGAGAATACTGCCAAAGAAAAAGCCAGGGGCGCAGATGGAGTGATAGTAGGTTCTGCATTGGTCAAAGTACTTTTAGATGAACATCTCAGCAATAAAGAAAAATTAAATAAAATCGGCCAAATCGCAAAAAATATAAAAGAGAAGATAAACGACTAAGAAGAAAAACTGGAGACAAAACTAAACTTTGTCTCCAGATAAAGAAGAAATCAATTTATTCTATGTTTTTATCAAGACTGTCTTTGATAGCAAATAATAAAAAGATAACCAAAGCACCCATCACTACAGTTACAATTTCTTGAAACATGCTGCTAAGACCTGCAAAAAATCCAACATTTGCCATATCTGATAAACCGCCTATAACAGCGGCTACTAAGCCAACCACAACAAAAATGGTCACCACTACTTCTCCAAAAGTAAGTATCGCCTCTCTAACTTGATGAGTAATGGGTTCAAAAAAACCTACAGTTTTTTCTGTGGCATTGCTTATTGTTTCAGTGAAATGTACTCTTGCTTCATTCGCATCATGAGCAAATTCCTCAATTTTTTCTTTTGCAGAAGCAGTAGCTTTTTTGGCTTTTGCTCCAAGTTCGTCTGCTCCTTCTTTTAGCTCTTCTTTGAGTTCATTTGCTTTATCTTTGATATCCGACATCTTCTATCCTTATGAATTTTTTATGCTTTTGTTGTTTTTGCTGCTTTTGAAGCAGATGTACTGCTGGCAGCTTTTTTGGCTGTAGCAGTAGCGGTTTTTTTAGCTGTAGCTGTAGCTTTTTTGGCTTGGGCTTTTGCTTCCACGGCTAATTCGCCTAACTC
>DLIG01000010.1:106668-122198 GCA_002483605.1 Sulfurovum sp. UBA7648 | reverse complement strand
AATTATAAAATATTTTATTAAATAAATAATTTTATAATTTTTTAAACCTAACCTATGATTTTCTGACAATGATAATGGCAAAATGTCTATTGCTTGAATAAACAGCAAAACAATTATATCATAAGAATATAATATATGCAAAAATTATTATTTATTATTTTTATACAACTTTTATAGATGCAAATCGTTATAAAAGTTGTATATATGAAGTATTTTATGAGTTATATTTCCAAGGTTCTATTAGTCACAAGAAATGCTCTGGATAGAGCTTTATCTATATGATCACAGATATTCTCTTCACCTATCTTTGTATGTATCCCTGTTTTATGAATATACTTATTGACATTTTTATTGACACCTGAAAGTATGAGTGTAGATCCCCTGTTTTTGAGCCTTTCGCAAACCGTATCTATCGCATGAAGCCCGGCAGCATCTATCATGGGAACTAGTCTGAGCCTCAATATAAAAGCTTTTGGCGTAACTTCCATATTCGTCAAAGCATCGACTAATTTTTCTGCTATTCCAAAAAACAGCGGCCCTTGTATCTCGTAAACCTCTACGCCCTCTGGCACAACCTTTTTATTAATAGAATCAGGATCATCAGTCTCTTCTTCTTCATCATATGATCTGATCTTTGTTGATTTCATCATAGAATTTATAAAGAGTATAGCCGCAAGAGATATGCCCGTTTGAATAGCAAAGTTTAAATCCACAAGAACCGTCAGTGTGAAAGTAACAAAAAGCACTACTTTGTCTGCCCTTGGGGCTTTTAAAATGGATTTAATATGTTTGATTTCAGACATATTCCAAGCAATAACAATAAGTATGCCGCTCAAAGCCGCAAGAGGAACCATAACTATAAAAGGAGCTAAAAGCAACATAAATACCAATAGCCAAACAGCATGCAGCATCCCTGAAATCGGAGAAACAGCCCCTGCTTTGACATTGGTAGCAGTTCTTGCGATAGCACCGGTTGCAGGCAATCCACCGAACATGGCTGAACCTATATTTGCTGCACCTTGGGCGAACAGCTCGGTGTTTGGCTTATGCTTTGTTTCCGCCATACCATCAGCTACAACAGCCGAGAGTAACGATTCGATTCCAGCTAGTACGGCTATGGTTATAGCATCAGGAAAAACCGCTCTTATTTTTTCGAACGATATATCAGGAAAAGACGGGCTAGGAAGCATAGATGGGATTGCCCCAAAACGGCTCTCTATCGTCTCTATAGGAAAGTCGAACAGATAAACTGCAATTGCAGAAAGAACGACAACAACGATAGGCCCGGGTATCCTAGGATAATTAACCTTCATAAAAAATATAATAATGATGCTTATCAAAGCAACTGCAACTGCTACCGGATTTGCTTGGTCCAGGTTTTGAACATACAAAACCAGCTTGTCTATAAAATCAGGGGGCATATTCTCGATAGGAAGCCCAAAAAAATCTTTGAGCTGTGAAAATAGTATCAAAAGAGCGATGCCGGATGTAAAACCGGTAATTACGGGATAAGGTATGAATTTGATCAGCTCACCTGCTTTAACAAGTGCCATGATAATCAAAAGTATCCCGGCTATCATAGTAGCAAGCACCAAACCTTGATACCCATGATGCATAGCTACCATTGCCACAGTTACAATAAATGCAGCAGTTGGCCCGCCTATTTGGAACCTGCTGCCCCCAAGTGCTGATATCAAAAACCCGGCCACAATAGCTGTAAAAAGTCCGCGTTCAGGCGGCAAATTCGAAGCGATCGCTATAGCCATCGCCAAAGGGAGTGCGACAATCGCAACAGATAAGCCTGCTAACATATCTTTGACAAAATCGGATTTGCTATAGGTATGTTTTTTAAGAAAGGTAACTAGTTTCGGTTCGAGTGTATTGAACGTGCTTTTTAGCATGTAAATTGTCCAGTGGTAAGATTTGGAATTATAATGCTTTTTTGATAAAGTTAACTTTGGATTCTTATCAAATATAAAGTTCAAAATCTATATATAAGATTTCAGTTCCATTCTAGCTTGTTTATAGTTTGGCATAAATCTCTCTACCATCTCCCAAAAACTTTTTTTATGGTGCTTATGTACAATGTGGCAAAGCTCATGGACAATAATATATTCAATAATATTTTGGGGCAATTTCATCATCATGGTATTAAAACTAAGTACATTTTTACTGTTGCAGCTCCCCCATTGGCTTTTTGTCTTTCGAAATTTAATGGCCGTTGGGTTTAACTGCATTTTATTTGCCCACAAATCTACCAAAGGCGGCACAAATTCTTTGGCTCTCTGTAAATAAAACCGGTCGATCTTACGCCCAAAGACAGCCCCATCATAAACCCTATGATGCAACACGAATGATTCTCCGTCAAATACCAATACTGTTTTTGAATCATTTATATTGTGCTCAAACATATATGGATCTCCAAGATAATATATAGATTTGTTTTCTTGGAAATTTATCTGTCCTTTTTTTTGCATAAGCTTCTGTTTGGCTTTTTCTATCCAAGATGATTTTGATATGATAAGTTTTTCTATGCGTTCTATAGGCACTTTTGGTGATTTAATGACAAGCTCGCCATTGGCATTGAAGCTAAGATAAATATTTTTTAGCTTTGGATTTATGATATGATTATAAGTAGGTAAAAGTCCCAAATAAAGCTCCCGAAATTGATTGTCAATAGTATATCACAACTTATTTCAAATGATAAATCGTCTATTTTTGGCTATACTCCGATATTATAAATTTACACAAAGAATATGAACATATGAATCTTTTATCCAAAAACGCTCCGCTAGAACAATCAATTGCAAAAATGAAAGATGTCTTAAATGATATCGGATGCCAGATCACATTTTCTACGCAAAAACATCCTTTGAGCCATTGTTATTCTGTCAATCTGGCCTCTGCAGAAGCACCCAAGCATATTTATTCCAATGGAAAAGGTATTTGCTCAGAAGCATCAATGGCAAGTGCTTTGGGAGAATACATCGAACGGCTGCAGACCAATAATTTTTATAGTGATTTTTATCTTCCAGGCCGGAGCCACTATCCTGATGAAATAGCATTTGAATTTGGAGGCAGCTATCTAAATAATACTTTACTATCGATTTATGATCCTCATAATGAACTTGAATATGAAGATCTTATAGATTATAATAGCGACTATCAAGACAAAATTGTAGCATTGCCTTTTGTAAATTACACTACAAAACAAAAAATTTACATACCTATCAATATACTTAACAACCTGTATGTAAGAATGGCTTAGCATCAGGAAATACACCAAGCGAAGCCCAGGTGCAGGCTATGAGTGAAATTGTTGAGCGTCATGCAAAGATTGAAATCATAAAAAACGGTTATGCTCTCCCTGTTTATCCTGATGAGATATTACAAAGATACGATAAACTTTATGAAGACATAAACAGCTTAAAAGATAAAGGATTTATAGTAGAGGTTCTTGATGCATCGCTTGGAGGAAACTTTCCCGTAACTGCTATTTCTCTTATCAACCCAAAAAATGGCACGCTTTTTGTATCATTTGGATCGCATCCTATTTTGCAAGTATCCTTAGAACGCACCATGACGGAGCTTATGCAAGGCCGGGATATTGACAACTTTGACAACCTTGAAACACCTACGTTTGATATGAGCATCGTCTCTAGCAGCTTTAATCTAGAATCACATTTCATAGATTCCAACGGCAAGCTTGGCCTTGGCTTTTTAAGCAGTAAAAAAAGCTTTAAATATTCTTCATGGGAATATGATGGTACAAATACGGAAGATGAATTAAATTATCTTTTAAATATTTTTGACAAAGCAGGAAAAGAGCTTTATATAAGAGAGTATGATTATCTTGGATTTTATAGTTGTCAGATCATAGTTCCAAGTTTTTCAGAAATTTATCCCATTGAAGATCTTGTTTATAACAATAAAAATAGCGGGAAACAGATCAGGGACTTGATCCTCAACTTTACAGAATATGACCCTGAAGAGATACTCGAATATATAGAATCGCTCGACGAATCTTTAGACATAGAAAACTACATAGGTGTTATATTTCAAAATAATTTTACTATGGCACAATTTAAAGCTCAAATATATTTACTTCTAGGTGACAGAGACAATGCTGTTGCTCTTTTAGACATTGAAGCAAATAATGCTATGGCAGTCATTAAAGAATTGCTTATGATGGAAGAGCAAGAATTATCTTTTGACGAACACAAGGATGGGCTGTTTGCCATTTTTGGCAAAAAAAATATTCTTCATGCGCTTGATGTAATAAAAGGCGATAGTTATCTTATCGATACTGCGTTTCATCAAGATTATATAAATATACTGAATATGTATGACAGATTATCGGTTAAAAAATCCTTGCAATTGCAAGCCAAATAATTGCATTGGCTTTTTAATTTAATTGCAAAAAACCGGCTATTAAAAATGCTATTGATGTCAAAAGAGCAGATATAAGAGCATACGGAAGCTGCGTGCGGACATGATCCATATTGTCGCATCCCGCAGCCATAGAAGAAATTATAGTAGTATCCGATATCGGAGATGCATGGTCACCGAATACTCCGCCCGATATAACCGTAGCCGCCATTAATGCCGATGGAAGATCCATGGCTCCGCCTAACGCTAAGGCTATAGGCATCATCACAGAAAATGTCCCCCAGCTGGTACCGGTCGCAAATGCCATGATACTTGACAACAAAAAGACCAACACAGGAACAAAAACAGGAGAAATTGCCCCGTCTAGCATAGAAGCCATATAAGCAGCAGTACCTAGCTCGCCTATTACTTTTCCTATCAAAAATGCCAATATTACTACTACGGCTATAGGTATCATATCGCTAAGACCTTTGTATAGTGCTTCAAAATAACCCTTATGGGTCATCCGTTTAGCCGGTACAAAATAAATATATAAAAAAATGAGAGTGGAGATAACAGCATAATATACAGAAGTCGAGCCGCTGCCTTTTAATATATCGCCATTGCCCGTCAGATACAATCCCACAAACACCGCACCGACAAGGATAATTAAAGGAAAGATCATGCTCCATGGCTTTGAAGATGATTTCAAATCTCTTGATATCGGAGTATATGTTCTGGGTTTAGCCTTCCTCATCGGTCCGATATTTATATCTTTTACAATAACTAAAAATACTATGACTATAGTGAAAATGGCATAAAAATTAAAAAGAATAGCTTGGAGCAAAATATTTATTGCATCACCTTGTATAACTCCCGAAGTGATAGATGAAGTGATCAATCCAAGCAGTAATGCCCCCCAGCCGTTAAGCGGTATCATGGTACACACCGGAGCGGACGTAGAGTCACAAATATAAGCTAGCTTTTCTCTGCTTACCCCATTTTTATCGCACAATGGTTTTGCCACTATAGAAGCTACCATTACGGTTATTGATGATTCAATAAATATGACTAAACCTATAATATATGCCAATAGCATGGCGCCGGCAGGCGAATCTATTTTCTGAGCTTTTTGCGATAAAAATTCAACGAACTCATCTACTGACCCACTGCGATTGAGCATCTCCATGATAGAACCTACAAGCACAACAAACAGTATGGTTTTGACTATCCAGCCTTCTGCAAATAGAGCTACGATTCCATCAAAAAGAGCAACAAAAGCATCAGCGGCACTATAGCTGTTTAAAACCAAAAGCCCGAAAAAAGCACCGCCCAAAAGAGATATCACAACATCTTTGGTAATTATAGCAGCAGCGATGGTAAACAATGGTATTATGATAGATATAATCCCATATTCCATCAAAAAACTCTATTTCTTTTTAGGACTTTTGAGTATCAAAAAAACCACTATCAAAATCGCTACATATGCTATATAAGAATATAGGTTGTCTGAAGAATTTGGCATTAATTTACCTCCATTATTAAATTTCCGCTGCATACACTATGTTGCGGATAAATAGATACTTTTGAACTATTTACAACTACAGGTGTTACCATAGACTTGGCTTTTGAAGAGACTAGCGGTAAATCCACTTGAATAATTGGATCCCCCGTTTTGACACTTGTTCCCTCATTGGCTAATCTGCTAAAGCCTTCTCCGTTCAATGTTACAGTATCCACGCCTATATGGACTATCACTTCTAGTCCATTTTTTGAGACTACAAATGCGTGATTAGTGGGAAAAATCTTGGTTATCACTCCATCTATCGGTGAGCGGAAAATATTCTCAGACGGTTTTATAGCTATACCTTCTCCGGCCATTTTAGCAGAAAAGACTTCGTCCGGCACACTGCTTAGATCTACAATCTCTCCGGC
The DNA here is from genome assembly GCA_002483605.1 of Sulfurovum sp. UBA7648. Taxonomy (GTDB): domain Bacteria; phylum Campylobacterota; class Campylobacteria; order Campylobacterales; family Sulfurovaceae; genus BN30871. The sequence goes on along the minus strand of DLIG01000010.1, from coordinate 115,895 downwards.
TACCGGTGCATAGATAGCTGTTTTTTTATTTTTTAACCATCCAAACATTTTACTCCTTTGTATATTTTATCTCGCCGCCTACTATTGTAGAAAGGATATCTAATTTTTCATCAAAAAATACCATATCTGCATCATATTCTGCTTTTATAAAACCTTTTTTTATACCTAGTTTACATGCTGGGGCCGCTGTTACGCTGTATATTGCTTCATTTAATGTTATATCGGTGAATTTAAGTATATTTGCAAGTGCTTCGTTTAGCTTCAATACGCTTCCGGCGAGCCTACCGTCAGCCAATGTCGCTTTGCCGTTAGCAACCGTTACTTCTTGTCCGCCCAAGTTATACGCTCCACACTTCATGCATCCTGCTCTCATGGCATCGGTAATGAGTATAAGCTTCTCTTTTTTTTGCTTCCAAAAAATACGCAAAGACGCTTTATGGATATGGATACCGTCAGCTATAACGTCACATGTAATATCACTATCCATTACTGCCCCCAGTACTCCGGGATGGCGATGATGAAAACCGCTCATTGCATTACCCAGATGCGTTGCATGAGAAATGCCTGCATCAAAACTATTTTTTGCCTCTTCGTATGAAGCGTTGCTATGGCCGATGCTTAATATTATATTGGGATATTTGGCATTTATATCTTCGACAAATTTCATGCCGTCTGGTACTTCAGGGGCCAATGTGATCATTTTAACAAATGGTGCGAACTCGTCTATGATCTCTGTAGACGGGGGAAGGATAAACTCTGTATCTTGGGCTCCGCACTGTACAGGATTGATAAATGGCCCTTCCATATGCACACCCAATATCGATGCGCCTTTTACTAGCTTTGCATTATCCCGGATATTGACAAGTGCGTTTACAATATCGTCTTTTGACATTGTCATTGTAGTTGCCAAAAACGAAGTTGTGCCGGTTTGCAACACGGTATCACTGATAGTTTGCAAAGCATCCAATGAAGCATCCATTGTATCTGCTCCTCCACTTCCATGTATATGCAGATCTATAAAGCCGGCACTTAAATATGCTCCTTTTGCATCGATCATATAGCAATCTGCATACTTATCGGTTTCCTTTTTACAAACTACGTCTTTAATGCATTGATCAAAGATCACCACGCGGTCTTCTACTATTTTATCTTCCAGAATGATCTTGGCATTTACAATAGCACTTAACAAGGATTTGCTCCTGAAGCCTCAAGAAGCTGTTGTTTTAAAACTCTTTTCAAAACTTTACCGGTAGCATTTTTTGGCAATTCTTCGATAATATATGTCTGTTTCGGCAATTTATAATTTGCCAAATGTTCTTTGAGATATTTTTTGAGCTTGCCTTCATCGATGCTCTCTACGCCGTCTTCAAGTTCAATGTACGCAACTGGCATCTCTCCGCACTGCTCATCAAATGCTCCCACTACAGCGCTCACCTTGACCCCCTCAAACAGATCGATTAGCTCTTCTATTTCTCTTGGGTAGATATTGATACCCTTGGATATAATAAGATCTTTTTTGCGATCAACTATATAGAGATAGCCGTCTTTATCCATATATCCCATATCTCCTGTTAGCAGCCAGCCGTTTACTATAGTTTCTTCGGTCGCTTCTGGCCTTTGCCAGTATCCTTTCATTATATTATCACCATAGCATATTATATCGCCTATTTCTCCTATAGGCAGCTCGATCAGGTTATCGTCTACTATCTTGATCTCATACCCTAACAAAGCCGAACCAACCGATTTGACCTTGGTTTTTTCAGGCGGGTTGATACAGACCGCAGGGCCGGATTCGCTAAGTCCGTAGCCTTCTAATAGTTTTGCACGCTTAAATTTTTGATCCATGGCGATCAAAGTCTTTTCTTGGAGAGCAGCCGCACCGGAGATAAACGCGCGGATAGAGTTAAACCACATGAAATACCAAGGCAATTTTGCTCTAACTAAAGCATTATACACATCTGGGATCGCAAAAAACAAGGTTACTCTTTTAAGCAGTGTTTGCTTGAAAATATTTGAAAACGGTTGCAAAGATTTTATGATAACTATAGAGCCTCCGACATAAAGCAGCAACACAACTCCGATAGAAAGCGTAAAAGAGTGGAACATCGGCAAAAAGACTATAGATCTGTCTTTGTCGGTAACATACACTCGAGCACTGCCTGATTTGGAGTTTGAAAAGATATTTTTATAGCTTAGCATTGCTCCTTTCGGCTTGCCTGTAGTGCCGGAGGTATAGATAAGTACTGCTGTATCATCGACTGATTGTTTTGCCAGTTCAATATCATATCCCATGTTTAATATATCCTCAAAGCGCACATTGCCAGGATAACTATTTTGCAGATCTCCTTCCCAAATAATATCTCCCAAAAGCTCTTTTTTGCACCCTGCGCGGACTATTTTTTCATGGATCAAAGATGCTATAATAAATTGGGCACCACTATCCTCAAGTATGTAGTTTAATTCGTCTTCTTTTAGAAAAGTATTTATAGGCACCGTAATAGCGCCGATCTTGGAGATAGCTATCAAAGATACGACAAACTCGACGCTATTACGCAAAAATAGAGCTACTCTGTCTCCTTGTCTGATCCCGCGATGATAGAGATATCCGGCCAAGCGATCTGCCTTATGCAGCAATTGTTTATAAGAGACTTTTTCTTTGTCTAAAAAGAGCGCTGTTTTGCCGCCATGCACACCCACATGATGAGATACTACTTCATAAAATGTAGCAAAAGGATAACTCGCATCAGAACTCATAAGCTACACCTATCGTTGCTAGCACTGCTCCGCCTTTATCAAATGTACCTCCGCCTTTTATGACCTGGTTATCCGCTACGCCTGCTGGTATGTGCAAACTCTCTTTGTCCGAATAAAGGATCGCTGCCCCCCATGATAGATTTTCGTTTTGTCTATACCGGAACCCTGCAGAATAGTTATTCGCATCGCTTTCCGGAAGCTCAAATCCGATGGTTTTCTTAGGAGCAGGAGATTCTCCTCTGGCATATCCGGCCATCATTGTTAGGGCATCATCCATCTTATAACTTAACCCTAAGCGATATGTATCGGCATCATCCCAATCTTTGGCAACGGGATCATCAAAATACGGCACAAGCGGAGCCGGGATAGCCAAATCATACTCAAAATCAAGATTTTTATATGCAGACCAGTATGCTCTCTCCCAATCAAGCTCAAGCGTCAATCTGTCATTCCATGTCTTGCTGATTCCAACAACCAGAGCAGCAGGAAGCGGGATCTGTACACTCGCTCCTCCACTATAAACCAAAGAGCCATTATAATACAATTTGGCATTGCCTTTTTCTTTAAGATCAACCTTGGAACGATATGTAGCTGCTACATTGATATCGCTTGTCGGCTTATATAATAAAGCCAGATTATACCCGCCGGCTATTGTATCACCTTCCATATCCCTGGCTATGGTACCTGCATCGCTCTTGACAATGCCGTCGCTATATATCAGTCTGGCGCCGCCGCCAAGGCTAAATTGGTCATTCACTTTATATGAAAATGACGGGCTTAATTCAACTACTCTAAGCGTAAACTCCTGCGCGGACGCTTTTTGGGCAAGAGTATCCCATCTCTTGCTTAGCCCTCCAGGCGCTGTAAGGCTCACGCCCCATCTCCAATCACCGTTTGGCTTTGCCACAAAATGGCCAAACGGGATCGGTATGTTTTCTACTTTTGACTCTCCATTATACGCCGCATCGGCGTCGCTTGTAAACTCTATAGACGGCAAATGAGCCAAGGTAAGTCCCGCTTCTATATAACTCTTATCATCCATAAAACTCATAGCTGCCGGATTGAAATACGCAGTATCGGCACCCATGGTATATGCTGTATATGCCGCATTCAGCGCAGTTGAATTAATAGACTGTTCGGGAATTTTATATCCACTTGCCATTGCTATAGCCGAAGCGGCCATACTTAGAACGATACTTTTTTTCATTTTGTCCTCCCAGGTTTTTATGTCCCCACCAAAGCGTATAACTGTGCTATCTCCTCGCTCCAAATGGTTTCGTCAACTGTTTCCAATATAAGAGGTATATCGTTCATCCTATCATCATTCATTATCAGCCTAAATGCATCCCAGCCTAATTCACCTTTCCCCAGTGACGCATGTCTATCCACGCGGGAACCAAGCGGCGGTTTGGAATCGTTTATGTGTAAACCGCATAGATATTTAAATCCTACAATACTATCAAATTTATCCATAGTTTTGCCGTATTCTTCAGCAGTTCTAAGATCATATCCCGCTGTGAATGTATGACAAGTATCCAAACACACACCCACTCTGCTTTTATCTTTTATACGTTCAATGAGATAAGCCAGGTGTTCAAATTTATATCCTAAATTACTCCCCTGCCCTGCAGTGTTTTCAATAATAAGTTTTACATTGCTATGAGGAGTTTGCTCAATTGTAAAGTTCAAAGATTCCGCTATCACATCGAGACATCGATTTTCAACCTCTTGAATATACCCGACATCTTCTTTTTCCTTTTTGGAAAATTTTTCCAAATGGCTCCCGGGGTGAAAATTAAGCATTTCAAGGCCAAGTTGGCCGCATCTGTTCACCTCGTCTATAAATGCTTCTCGTGATTGTATCAATTTGTCAGCTTCATGATGTCCAAGATTTATAAGATAGCTGTCATGCGGCAAAATATGTTTTGGCAAGATCCCGCTAAGTTCAAGATTTATCTTGAATTCGTCTATATCTTGCATTGATAACGGCTTGCCTACCCATTGTCTTTGATTTTTAGTAAATAATCCAAATGCTTTAGCTCCTATTTTCATGGCATTAAGCGGAGCGTTTTGGACTCCTCCTGCGGCACTGACATGCGCCCCTACGAATTTCATTGTTGTTGTACCTTGATAATAATTTGATTAATTTTATCATGAAACGATATTTTGTCATCTGAAATTTCATACAAAATGGAGTATTGTCCTGGTTTGGCTATATTTTGTGTAAACCCGTTACTCGTTTTTATCAAATTTATCCCATCAAAAATAGGCTTTGCTAAAAACACATGCTCTAGAGTATCTTCCGGATAGGAAGCATGAAATACTTTACGGTAAAAATCGATTTTGTTCATGCATTCAAATAAACTCATACAAATACGGTCTTGATAAATATTCAAAGAGACCACAGGCTGGGCATTGCTATATATTTGTACTTTTAGATTGCCTGCATACTCAGAAACAAAGCCCATGTCGGCATATCTTATTTCCGGAGTTTTAAGCGTAATAAATGCGCTTTTTTGCTGTATTGGCTGCTTTATACTGCAGCCTGTAAAGATAAAAATTAAAATTATCGGTAATATTTTGTAAAATTTATATATCATGTTTGCCTATTTAAGAGTAATTTAAGTGCTAACCTACTATAATTTCGTCCATTAAGTTGTCAAGGCCCCATCGTCTAGCGGTTAGGATCCATGGTTTTCATCCATGTTACCGGAGTTCGAGTCTCCGTGGGGTCACCACTTGCAAACTTAATCGGCCCCATCGTCTAGCGGTTAGGATCCATGGTTTTCATCCATGTTACCGGAGTTCGAGTCTCCGTGGGGTCACCACTTATAAATCAAATCATAACTAACAAATACTAAATCTATACCAAAATCTAATTTTCTAAACACTCTTATAAAAAAATATATTGTATAATCAGCAATAGTACTTACCAAAGGACAGAGATGACACCTAGAGAATCTATTGCGATATTGCAAAACAATATGAACAAGATCATTATCGGCCAAGAACATGTCGTCCAAAGACTCATCATCGGCGTGCTGGCTGACGGGAATATGCTTGTCGAAGGTCTGCCGGGTCTGGCAAAAACAAAAATGGTAAAAACTATGGCAAAAATTATTGATGCCAATTTTTCGCGTATCCAATTTACCCCGGATCTACTTACTTCTGATATTATCGGGGTAGAAAAAATGTACGAAGAAAACGGCTCACATAAATTTCGCTTTGAGCCTGGGCCTATATTTGGCAATATTATATTGGCCGATGAGATCAACCGCGCCCCTGCCAAAGTACAAGCAGCTATGCTTGAAGCTATGGAAGAAAGACAGGTTACGATATCAGGCAAAACATACAAATTGCCAAAACTTTTTACAGTCATTGCCACACAAAATCCGCTGGAAACAGAAGGAACATACAAGCTTCCAGATGCACAAAGAGACCGTTTTTTGATGCATGTGAAGATATCATATGTGACGATGGAATCTGAATTAGAAATTGTGAAACAATCCCATGACGAAAAAAATAAAGACAAACATCTAGCATATATGGAAGAAAAAATTTCTCAAGACATGATATTTGCAGCGAGGGACGAAATAGAACAGGTAAAAATGAGCGAAGGCATAGAAAAATATATCATTGAGCTTGTATTTGCGACAAGGTATCCTTTAAGATACAGCAAGCAGCTTGATATTATGATAGATGTTGGAGTTAGCCCAAGAGCTTCTTTGGCGCTTGATCAGTGTAGCCGCGTTTATGCCTGGATGCAAGGCAGGGATTACGTAACATTTAAAGACGTACAAGCCATTATACATGATGTATTTCGCCACCGGCTTATCAAGAGTGAACACACGCGCCTAAATGAAAAAACAAATGATGATATAGTCGATATTATTTTGGAGCAAGTACCGCTCCCTCCTGAAGAGAATTGATATATTTTCTTAATATAAACAGCACAGAAACAACAGTCAAAGGCACAAAATGAAATCAAAACAAATCAATAGCAAAATATGGATATCACCCTCAAAAGATATGAAACTTGGCAGAGGGCGAGTAGAGCTGCTAGAACATATCCATGCTACAGGTTCTATTTCTCAAGCTGCCAAAATCATGAAGATGAGCTACAAAGCTGCATGGGATAGCATAAAAGCTCTTAACACATATGAGCTTTTAGTAGAAAAACAAACGGGCGGCAAGCACGGAGGAGGCTCTAAGCTAACACCAAGGGGGCTTGAGTATATTGAAGTATATAAAGAGCTGGAATCTATCCAAGAATACTTCCTAGGTTCACTTGGCGGCCGCATAAACTCTCTAAAAAACCTTAAAACATTGACATCAAAACTAACTCTTCGCACAAGCGCTAGAAACCAATTGCATACGACTATTTTAAAAATAGACAAGCAAGACCACATTATTATGCTTACATTAACTATGGAAAACAATCAAGATATCAAAGTATCTATTACTCCAAGAAGTCTACAAGAGATGAAACTTAAAGAAAACATGCCTCTAATAGTTCTTCTCAAAGCATCATCAATCACACTGCACAAAAAATGCCCGCCGGATGCTCTGTATAATTGGCTCCATGGAACAGTTAAATTTCTAGATATCGGGGGTGATTATGCAGAAGCAGCTATAGCACTCGACAATGGGGGTGAGATTATTGCTTCATTGTCGGCCATTGAATGCGACTCCATCAGTGTTGGCGAGACTATATGGGCACATTTCAAATCCAACAGCGCAATAGTGGCTATATAGCAGATTTAAACTCTTATGCCGTGGACGCAAAAAGTTTAATATATCAACATATCTTGATTTATTAATATTAATATAGTATTATTTCAATCAAGGAGGTGACAATGGATATATTTTTGAAAACTATCGGTTCGATAAATGATGAGACTAGAGTGAAAATACTTCGTTTTATAGACATCAATGGTGAAGTATGTGTATGTGATATAGAAGCCTCATTTGATATGATCCAATCACGTATCTCTAGACATCTTAAAATTCTCAAAGACGCCGGATTTTTAAAAGTAGATAGGCGCGGGAAGTGGGCATATTACTCTATTCGCTCCCCACTTGACGAGTTTAGACGATCCATCTTAAAGGAAATATGCTGCCTAGATCTTAATATTCCGGATCTAAAAAAGGGATGCACTTTATGATGATGGCTGGTTTACTATTTTTGACAACGTTGGCATTTGTGATATGGCAGCCACGCGGTTTGCAAATAGGCACGACTGCCATCACCGGCGCATTGGCTGCTCTAGCTTTGGGCATGGTAAGTTTCAATGATGTTTTAACCGTAACTAATATAGTCTGGGATGCTACTTTGGCATTTATAGGTATCATTATACTCTCTATGGTACTTGACGAGATAGGTTTTTTTGAATGGTGCGCTATCAAAACTGCAAAATTCAGCCACGGAAACGGTCACTTGATGTTTGTTTATGCATTGCTTCTTGGGGCAGGCGTATCGGCATTATTTGCCAATGACGGGGCTGCACTTATACTTACTCCGATACTGCTAGCCAAAATGAGAATACTCAAATTAAATACCAAAAGCATTATTGCATTTTTGCTTGCAGGCGGGTTTATCAGCGACTCTGCGTCATTACCATTTGTATTTTCAAATCTTACCAACATAGTCACAGCCAATTACTTTCATATAGGCTTTGGAGAATATCTGGCAAATATGGCAATCCCGTTTATCGTTAGCACCATAATATCCATAGTAGTCTTGTGGCTTTTGCTGCGCAAAGATATTCCGACTCATGTCGATATTAATCTGCTGAAAAATGCAGATGATGTACTAAAAAGCAAATTACTTTTTTATTTCAGTTGGTTATTTTTAGCACTCCTTATTGCCGGATATTTTATAGGAGATAGCTATGGGTTGCCAATAAGCATATTTGCCCTCGGTGGCGGATTGCTCTTTTTAGCAATATCAAGCATTACAAAAACCGTAGAGCCTTTGCATATTATCAAAAATGCCCCATGGCAAGTAGTATGGTTTAGCATCGGACTTTATATCGTAGTGTATGGGCTTAAAAATGCAGGGTTGACAGATTATCTAAACATTGCCCTAAAAGAGTTGTCAAGCAAAGGCGATATAGCAGCGATTATAGGAACAGGATTTATCAGTGCATTTTTGAGTGCTATCATGAACAATATGCCAACAATTATGATAATGGATATAGCATTAACCGATATTCCAAACCAAGCTCTTGTATATGCTAATATAATTGGCTGCAATCTAGGGCCCAAAATGACTCCGTTTGGGAGCTTGGCGACTCTTCTTTGGCTTCATGTATTGGCGCAAAAGGGTGTCAAAATAGGATTTTGGGAATATAGCAAATTTGGACTTATTGTTACACCTCCGGTGCTTTTGGCGGTATTGCTTTCGCTGGTGTAAAATTTGTCTGTTGGTGTTATATTCTGAGACTTGAAAGCCGAAGCTTTAGTGCCACAGC
>DLIG01000010.1:73495-106403 GCA_002483605.1 Sulfurovum sp. UBA7648 | reverse complement strand
CTTTGCTCTGTTGGCGTTATATTAAAATAAAAAGGAGAAAAAATGAAAAGAGTATTAGTAATGTGTACAGGCAATAGCTGCAGAAGCATCATAGGCGAAGCGCTTATCAATGCAAAGCTTGAGGGAATTGAGGCTATGAGTTGCGGAGTAGCGCCAAGCGGCAAGGTCAATCCAAATGCCAAAAAAGTGTTAGAGCAGCATGGCATCTGGAAAGACGAATACCATTCAAAAAACTTGGATAAAGTGATAGACATACCATTTGATCTAGTCGTGACTGTTTGTGATCATGCACATGAAACTTGCCCCATGTTTCCGCACCCAATTCCTAAAATCCATGTAGGTTTTGAAGATCCAGACGGAAAAGGGTTCGAGGCGTTTGAGGCAACTTATAAAGAGATCGAAGAGGTGCTATTGCCAAAAGTACAAGAAGCACTCAATAATTTATAAGGAGATAAAATGAATATAAAATTTAAAAAAAACACAAAAGGCTTTAGTGCTATCATTAATGGATTTAATGCTGAAGAGCTAAATAAAAAAGTTAATGATTGTAAAGATGGGAATTGCAGCTGTGATTGCAGTCAGGATATAATGGAGAAGATTGAAAGTATCGAAGTTTGCTCACATGAAGATGGAGCAGAGATAAAAATAACAGGCAATATTGCGATGCAAACCATTGCCCCCATGATGCAAAAATGTTTGATTTCTAACGATAAAGATAATTCGTGCAAAGTATAACAAATAAAAAAACGACTATACAAAGGGTAATACTCTTAAACATTACTCTTATAGTTTCTGAAATAATTGCTGGGATTTATAGCGGTTCTATGGCTCTTATAGCTGATGCTTTTCACAATTTAGGTGATGTCTTGGCACTATTCATTACATTGGTGGCTATTATTTATGGGCCAAAAAAAGCAACCGTAACAATGACTTTCGGATATATCAGGGCAGAATCTATGGCAGCTTTTATAAACTCGATTTTTTTATCCATTACTATGATATTTATATTTGTAGAATCTATTGATAGATTTTTAAATCCAATAGATATAAATGCGCCGGTTGTTATCTTTGCTTCATTAATAGCTTTATTTGTAAATGGTTTTAGCACATGGCTTCTAAATCAGAAAAATATCAAACATCATCATGAACATGAAGATATGAATATCAAATCAGCTTATTTTCATATGCTAGGCGATGCATTGGTCTCTTTAAGTGTTGTTGCAGGTGGGGTAATCATGTATTTTTATGGCATAAACTTTATAGATTCCTTGTTGTCTATGATTTTTAGTATTTATGTTATGGTGGCAAATTTTCCGATCCTTAAAAATTCATTTTTATCTCTAATGGATTCAAACAGTTATAATATAAAAAGCATAGAAGAATTAATAATGCAATCTAATGAGATTTTATCGATTCATGACCTGCATCTTTATCGTCCAAACTCTAAAGAATCATATGGGTCGGTTCATATAGTTCTTAAAAATGATTTATTGTTAAGCGAGATCGAAAAAGTTATCGAAAGCATAAGAGAAAGAGTTTGCAAGCAAGGTATTACTCATTTTATCATTCAACCAGAAAGCACAAATTATCATTTAGATGATATCAGTTGCCATACACATTAAGAGGAGTATTTATGTTTGATTGGTGGGAAAAACTTAGCGGATATTTTGTCTTTGATATTTTAGGACTTGCACACAAAAGTCAGATGGGCGAGGCTCTGCATTTTTTTATCTATGACACGATAAAGATTTTTATTCTTTTGGTTGCCATTATTTTTTTAGTAAGTTTTCTTAGGACTTATTTCAATACAGAAAAGGTAAGAGTTTATCTGCAGGGCAAAAGTGAATTCAACGGGAATATTTTAGCGGCGCTTTTTGGTATTATTACGCCTTTTTGCAGCTGTTCTGCTATTCCGTTATTTTTAGGGTTTATGCAGGCTAGAATTCCAATAGGGATAACTTTCAGTTTTCTCATTTCTGCGCCACTGAACAATGAGATAGCCATTGCAATGCTTTTTGGTCTTTTTGGATGGCAGATAACCGCACTCTACATTGCTCTTGGGTTACTTGTAGCTATACTTGGTGGGTATATCATTGGCAAAATGAAATTGGAGAAATATATACTCATACCAGTCACGCCAATGGAAGGAGAGCTTGAGAATATTAAAATTGAATCAAGCATTAAACAAAGAGTCAATGAAGCGTGGGACTATACTGTTGATATCTTCAAAAAAATCTATCTCTATGTCATAGCTGGGGTTGGGATAGGTGCATTTATCCATGGGTTTGTGCCGGCTGATTTTATTGCCAAATATGCAGGTGGAGATGCATGGTACGCAGTACCTTTGGCGGTTGCGATGGGGATTCCGATGTACTCAAATGCAGCCGGTGTAATGCCACTCGTTGAGGTGCTCACATCAAAAGGTATGCTTATGGGTACGGCACTCAGTTTTATGATGGCAGTTACAGCTCTATCTTTGCCTGAAGCTATGATACTCAAAAGGATATTGCACATCAGGCTTATAGGGATATTTTTTGGTATAGTTGGGTTCGGGATACTTCTGGTTGGGTATCTATTCAATTTTATTTTAGGAGGCAACTGATGAAGAAGATTATTTTAGGATTATGTTTATCTTGTATAGTTTTATTTGGAGCGGATAATTTTGATAAATATTTATCAAAATTTAATGCCAAAGAGCGAAATGAGATGAAAATACAAACACCAGATATGCTAAATATGCTAGAAGAAGGCAAGGCTATCTTGGTCGATATCCGTACATATAAAGAACATCAAGCATGGAATATGGGATTTGCAAAGCATATACCGCTGAATGAATTGCCAAAAAGATTAGGCGAACTTCCAAAAGATAAGCTAATAATTACAGCTTGCCCGCACAACGATAGAGCAAATATGGCTAGACTTTATCTAAAATTAAAAGGTTATAATGCAAGATATCTAAGTGATGGTTTACTAAAAACAACAGATTATCTTAAAGGAGATAATGCCGAAGAGTTTATAGATGAATTAAATAAGGAGAAAACAAAATGAAAATAGAAATACTTGGCACTGGTTGTGCAAAATGTAAAGCACTCGAAGAGGCGGTAAAACAAGCTGTAAGCAAAATTGGTGGGTTTCACGAGGTCGTAAAAGTGGATGATATCGTAGAAATTATGAAATATAATATTGTTAGCACGCCGGCACTTGTCATAGATGGGGTTGTTAAAAGCACCGGTAAGCTTTTGAGTGTTGATGAAGTTTTAAAGATATTAAAGACCTTCTAATTCCTCTCTCCAAGCACATATGCAAGTTCGTGAATATTTTCAGCGATATATTCTATGTCTTCTATGGCATCGCGATGTGAAGCAAAAAGTATTTGATCTCCATATTCAAGTGTAATTTCGCTCATATCAGGCAATAGATACAACTCATCTTTTCTAAGAAGCAACAAAGCCACAATAGGATTATACTTATCCCTGTCGGCTCTTGACCTTGTCAATGTTTCTAGCTTAATTGACTCTTGTCGCTTGATTCTTTCTACTAATGCTCGAGCATGCTGATCATCAACAAAAAGTTTATATATTGTCGGATTATCGCCGACCTTGGCCTTAAGTATACCAAGCAATTCTTTAGCCCACATCTCATCTTGTTTTATTGCATGGGCAATAAATTTATCGACGATCGGATCTATAAGTGCGGCTATAGTCTTATAGATCAGTAAGCGAGAAGGCATAAATACATAATTTATATTCGCATAACTAAATAAGGCTTGATTTTCTATTTCATTTTCTCTTGCTATGGTTACAATGTTTGGATTGATTTTACGAGCAATAGAAAGCAAAGAAAGATTTGTAGTATCATCTTTTGAACCGGCTATGATGGCTACAGCATCCTCTGTCCCAGCTTGCAGTAAAACATCTTTATCGTCTGCATCTTTAAAAAGTATTTCGCCTTGTTCTTTCTTGCTGAAAGTATTTTTCTTGGTAGCATCCATCTCTATAAAAACTGCTTCGATATTGTTTTTTTCTAATACATTTTTTATCTCATGTCCCATTCTGCCGTATCCGCAAATAATATATTTACCCTCAGGAAGATGAAAAGAGGTTGTCCTCAAATCTCCTCTTCCATGCATCCATCTAACCAGTTTATACAAGGATGGTGCGGTAAGCAGCATTTGAATTTGCTGCGAAATGATCTCAAAAGGATTTTCAATGATCTCAACACCGAGATCTTCGAGATTTTCTGTCATATATTTGGTGGTTGATTTGATGGCTAAGGGAATCTTTGAATTGAGTATTTTAGCGGTTATCGCGATTTTGAGATTGAGATTGTCATTTTCAAATAAAGAAACTAATCCTTTGCAATACTTTGACTTAATACCCGCCAGCTCCAATGCTTTTGGATCATAAATATCAGCTTCAAGGATAGGAACGGACGGGACATAATTTTCAAGCACTAACTCGTTTGCTCTATCTGGATTTTTTTCAATTACCACTACTCTGTATCCTTGTGCGAGCATCTTTCCAACTATCTTTTTTGTGACATTGTTATAGCCAAGAATGATAAAAAAATCCTCTCTGATTTTTCTAACTTTTTTCCGAAAAGAGGTCTTTTTGATCTCACTGATAAATAGCTTATCTTGCAATATAGAAAGAAGGGATCCTATGCCATAAAACCAACCGATAACAGTAATATATATCAAAGCAGATACCCACATGCGCTGTGGATAAGAAAATGTATAAGGCACTTCTCCAAAACCAATAGTTGTAGCCGTATAAGTAACGAAATAAAACGCATCAAAGATAGTCATGCGATAGATCTCTCCGTCTACCTCGATCCCATCAAGTGATATCAATCCTGCTATTGCAATAGTATATGTAACAACAATTACAATAAAGGGCACCCTCATTTTTTGGAGCAAAAGCCAAAGCGATGAATTTTTCATGCTTGCTTACCTTTTTGACTTGAGAGTCTCTCCAAGATAGAGTATAACTGAAGTAATATTTGCCAATAAAGCACCACCAGAAAGCGAAACAACAACAGATGTTACATGAGCATCCAATGAACCCACAACATAGTAGACAATAGTCCAAATAGTAGCAGCGGCTATCAGTTGAATATCTGCGACAAGAGATGTTGCGAGCAGTACCGAACCGATTTGTGTTTTATCGCCTATTTTCAGCGTAGTCGCTATAAGATTGATTACTATTGCAGCAAAAAGCTCATATTTACTATGAAGGTTTATGTCGCTCAAGTCACCGTAAAAAAAACCAAAATTCAATGTCATTGCCAAAATGATAAAAAATCCGCTTATGAGTTTGTCAAAATTCATCTATTTCTCCTTTGTTAAAAATAATAAACGTATAGCTTATATCATACGTTTAAATTTTGCATTTTATTATTTAAATATTTGCGATATGCTCTATACGCCAATCCCAAACCGACAGCAAGGACAGGAATAGCATAATACCAATGTGCTATTACCAAATGGAATAGCGCTATTATCTCTTTGCCAAAATACCATACCGGCACTATCGTAAGAGCAGCCCAACACCAAGCGCTTATAAGATTTATGATGCCAAATTTTTTGGCACTGTATCTAGTCAATCCTATCGAGATAGGAAGGATCGTCCGCATACCGTACATATATCGCTGTATAAAAATGATCCCTATGCCATACTTGCGAAGCATAAGCGTCGCTAGAGCAAATTTTCTACTGTGGTGTGCAAATTTTTTATTTATATAGGCTTTATTGTACCTGCCTATATAAAAATATATCTGATCTCCCACAAATGCCCCAATACCTGCAACAAAAATAGCCAAAAAAAGATTCATGTCCCCAGAATGGCACAACAATCCCCCCATGACAAGCCCTATTTCGCCCTCTAAGATACTCCAGATGAATAAAATAGCGTATCCGTATCGTTTTAAAAGGTACAAAAGTTTATTTTCAAGACCTATTACAGGCACATTATACAAAACATAGGTCAGCAAAACGACAAAAAGCGAAACAAAAACAAAAAGTACTTTGCCTGAGTTATTTTGAAACCATTTGAAAAAAGAAGTCAAACTACATCCACCCTTTTTTCTTGAATATATACAAAGGAGTTATCGAAGACAGTACCATCAGTATGGCAGCAACTGCATAGCCGTATTTCCAACTAAGCTCCGGCATAAACTGAAAGTTCATTCCGTATATGCTCGCAATTAGTGTAGGCGGCAAGAAAATGACATTTACAAGCGTAAAGATCTTGACTGTTTTGTTTTGTTCAATATTCAACATACCTACAAAGATATTTTGCAGATAGTCTAGCCTCTCGAAATTAAAATCCGTATGCTCTATAAGAGACTTAATATCTTTGAGCATGATGATAATATCGTCAGTTGCCGACCTATAAACGGTGGATTTAAGCAAGGAGGTCAATATACGCTGTTTATCTGTAAGATTTTCTCTGATCTTCATATTGAGGTCTTCAAATGCAGAGATTTTTTCCAATATCTCTTCGTCATCATTTGTATAATCAGAAAAGACGTGTCTTCTGAGTTTGGCTATCTCTTTAGATAAATTTTCAATTGCGTCGGCATCCGCATCGATACGAATGTCAATAATTTGGCAAAAAATATCAAACCCGTCTTTGAATTCTTTTGGTGATGAAATAAGTTGTTTATTAAATTTATCAAACGAAGAAAGCTCTTTATATCTGATAGAAAAAAGTATTTTGCCCTGAAGGATAAAAGAAACTGTTTCGTTATATGGATTTGGGTCGTTTGTGATCAAAAAATAGCTATTTATCTCTACTCTTTTATCTTCTTCCCAATATCTCGAGCTTATCTCTATCTCTTCACTCTCTTGCTTTGTAGGGAACTCTATGTCAAACATCTCTTCTATAGCAACAACTTCTTTGCGTGTGGGGCGAAGCATATCGATCCAAATAACATTGCTTTGCTGTTTGGATTCTTGGAGCAATTCTAAGTTTTTTATAACTTCAAGCCTGTTCCCAGTTTTGATGTAACATCTTACCACGAAGTCTCCTTTGCTATACATTGACATAATAATATACTTAAAGAGCTAAAAAAGGACTAAAAATAGATATTTTATAAATATAGCTTGATGTTTGGTTGCTTTTGTCTGCCGTCTAACACCGGTACAAAAAGGCAAGGCTCTAAAAGAAAAAGAAAGGGGTCAGGTGACAATGACAACTCATTTCTTATTCCTCTTTATCGCTCCATATATGGCAGACTGTGATATATTTAATATTTTAGCCATCATGTGTTGAGAATAGCCTTGAGCATAACACTCTACTATAAGCTTATTTCTTTCTTTGATATCATTTGCATTTAAAAGTATTTTTCTTAGACTTTCTTCGTTTGGGGAGAAAGGGGTCAGGTGAAAATGACAACTCAATCTTTACTCCTGCGACTCTTTTGTTCCATGTCATATTTATTAAAAATTGATAATGGCTTCATTGTACTGTATTTTCCTATTTTAGGTGGGATTCTATAATAATTCTGATTAAATAATACCATTTGCCTTCAAGCCAAGTATGAAATATAAATTGATAATAACATGTTTAAAAAGGATAATACGCAGAATTACAAACTTTGATCTTCTTTCCCCCTATTTAAAAGGTATCTTGAAAATTAAGTTTTTTCTGCATTGTTAAGTAAGAAAATGCTGACAAGTTACTTTGGGACGAGTATGCGTTCCCACGGAACCGTGGTAACGAGGCGAAAGTCACAAAAGTATAGATGATCATTCAATTTGCCCAAGAATGATATATAAAAAACCATACAGCAAAAAAATCAGCAAAATTCCTGTCCAAGTTGTATTCTTTTGAGGTTATAGGGGTCAGGTAATGCTAATGCCATCATTTGTCACTATTCCTCTTAATCACTCTATTTACCGTTGCTTGATTTAACCCTAATATTTTAGCCATCATGTGTTGAGAATAGCCTTGAGCATAACATTCTACGATGAGCTTATTTCTCTCTTTTATATCTTTTGATTTTGAAAGTATCTTTCTCAATTTTTCTTCATTTGGTTTTTTGTCTATATTTGGAGCTTCTATAAGGCTTGAAGCAGTTTTAAGCTCTTGCAACACAGAAGTATCAACGATTGAGTTTAAAAATACTTTGATGGCTTCTTTGTCGTCTTTGTAGTTTTTAACTATCCATGAATCTTTTAAAAAAAGAGGTGTGTCCTGATCTAGAAAATAATGACATGAGCTATACGGATAATCTATAAGATTTTTGACTATCTTTGCTTTTAGAGGGTTTTGTTCTATGTAGAGAATTAGGGTATAGAGATATGCTTCATCTGTTACATACCATGATTTGAACCTGCCTTGCCATAGATGCCCGCTTCTTTTGTATTTTTTATTGAAGTATATTGCATAGATACCGTTTAGTTGCCGCATAAACTTTGAGAGGTTTTCTTCTCTTGTCTCTATAAGTAAGTGATAATGATTATTCATAAGACAATAGTTGTGGATAGCTATATTGAAGTTTTTTGATAAATTTGAGAGTTGTTCTAGAAAATACTCATAATCACCATTTTCTTTAAAGACCGCTCTTTGCTCTACACCTCTGTTGATGATGTGATAAAATCCTGGTATTTCGATACGAGGTTTTCTTGGCATTGCTTGCTCCTTTATACACTAAAGTATAGAAACTATAGCATGGGCTGACTTAATGTGGCATTAGCATTACCTGACCCCTATAACTTGACCCCTATAACCCTCTTGAGTGGATGCCAAAACATCTCCAACCAATCCATGGGTTTGATTGTAATTAAGCAGTCATATGGTCGGATTGCCTTGTTGGTCTTGTTGATTTGTCAATGCTTCATTGACACTATTCATTATGCCGTTGGTGAACATATGATCTATGCCATATTGCGCTACCATAGATTCATCGATATATATCTTCATATCATCAAGATAACCTTCACTTGCTCCATTTGGAGTAAATTGCACCGATTTGTCAGGATTTGTGATATAGACGGTCTGTCCATTTATCTCTTGAACAATATAATCGCCACGCTCTTTGCTAAGCCCCATGGCTATAAATTTACTTTCGTCAGTTGTTTGCAATATATTCCTATTATCTCCAAAAAGCTGAGTAGCAATCTGCGTCACATACCCTCTGCCATTTTCTTGTGACGGAAAAGTATAGGGGTCAGGTGACAATGACAACTGTAAATTTTTTATCGTACAATATAAAAAAGAGGAGAGCATGAGTTGTCATTGTTACCTGACCCCTTTATTCTTGACCCCTTTATTCTAGATTACTTTTCTAAGTTTGTGGGATAAACTCTTTGAAGCTTAGAAGCGTCTGGATTATCGCCATAAATTTTCACATATTCATCATAATCTGGATTATGAATCTTTTTACCATTTACTATAATTTCTTTTGATGGCATCTCATACCAATAAGTACTGGTGTCAAAAACACCCACACACCCGCCAAACATAATTCCTGCAAATAAAACTGCTATCAATATTGCTGTTTTTTTCATTCTTTCATCCTTTTAAAATTTTAGATTTCCACCAAGTGGTACAGACCTGCATGCAGGCCTATCTTTATTTCCTTGAAGACAACTTGATGCAGACTTGCCCGCTATTCCTCTTGGATAATATTTGTATCCTTTTTTTAACATACAATAATCATGATGGGCTGTTCTCTTTTTGTCTAAATTGACATTTCCAAGAGGATATAATTTGATTGCACTACGCATACAAAAGTCTAGATCTTGCAATTTTTCATCCTTGTCAACATTATTTTTATCCCAAGATTCGATAGCACCTGCTGTATTACCAACAAAATCTCGTTCAATTGCTGTACATCCAATCAATAAGAATAATAGACTTATGTAACCTATAATTTTAACTCTCTTCATTGTTGTCCTCCTTTAATTATTGGATTAACTATTTGAGGTTGAGAAGCAGTAGGATTATCCCCCCATGCTTCTATAAATTTATTGCGTTCCTCAGAATTATCTATAATTTTACTATTTACAACTATGGTTTCAGGTGGTATTTCATAGTAATATTTGTCATGCGAATAAAAGAAAGTATTAGTATCATATCCTCCAGTTGGTTCATTGCCGCCCACAAAGTATTTACTTCTAAATAGTAACCATGGGGTTCTTCCAACAAAGTCTGTTGCATGTACTGCAGAATATGCTTCTCCTTGTCCATTTATCACTAACTGATTCGCATAATCTTGAACATTTGTAGCTGTTCCATAAAATCTTGATTGATTGATAGGGATATCTGTTGTGCCAAGTATATTATTGAGATACTGCAATGATACACTCTCAGTTATGCCACCTCTACTGTGGCTACTTGTATCAAGTGTATATCCGCTATCCAAAGCATAAAGCTTGAGATCAACATTTGATTGCTCGGCAGCACTCAAAGGAAGATAAGCTCCAGTTATGTCATTGACCTTATCATAAAGTGCATATAGCCCTTCTGCTATAAAGCTTCCAGTAGGTGGATTGTCAATAACTACAATTCCACCTTGGTTAGTTGTGGTTGAGTTTTGTTTTGAAGCATTTTTGAGAGCATCCTCAATAGAATTAAAGATTCCTGGATTTGAAACTGTTATTAGCCCTGTAGTATCTGATGGCTGGATTTGACCAAGTGTTACTTCTCTATATGAACAATTCTGATTTGGTTTATCACAAGTTTGAATAAAATATCGTCCTCCTGATATAGCTGCTTGATATGCTAAATCGCTTTGTGTTTCAGCCCCTATAAGTTTTAACATATCACTATCTGTTCCAGCATATATTCCGCCCATTACAATATCTGCCCACTTAACTGTATCTCTTAAACTTTGGGCTTCTTGGTCAAGTTTTATTGACTTTTCTGTAGCGTACCCATCGTTTGCCAATCTTATTTTACTTGCCTCACCTTCTTTGTCTTTGATATTTGCATATATTTCATCTTTTATCTCTTGTCTATTTGTATCAAATGTTTGTGTTACTCTTGTCTGAACATTAAGTTCATGCTGGACTGCTTCGGCATAAAATGTATTTGTTAGCTTACCGCTGTTTGCTTCGACTTGATCTGTGGTGGTATCAGTGTGGATATCCGAGATGTTGTCCATGGTTATGGTTTTGGATTCATCGTCATTCCAAACTTGATTCAGGGTCTCATTGCCTGTTATGGTTATGTTTGATGTGTTTATACCTGCATAGGTTGTAGATGCCCCGCTGTCGCTATCACTACCATAACCGATGGATTTGGATGTACCAAACTTACCTTCTTCTTGTCCTGCTGCAGGTGTAGTAGTAGTGTCTGTTGCGCTTGTCTGTGTTTCAGGGCTTGGAAAGCTATAGCTTGCAGTTGCGCTTATGCCTATAGAGTCTCCTTCGTAACGGGAGAAGTTGTTTATATCGGCATAGCTAAGCGTACCTGTACTAAAGCTATTTAGCTTATCATCTTCTGCTATTTGGGTACTTGTGATGATGCCGCCTATGAGGTTTGTATGATTTTCTACTTCCACACTATATCCTTTGTCTCCTGCTATAATACCACTTTGTTCATTTACAGATGCATAGTCTGCTGCTATATTGCTTTGGGAGTAGCTTCCGCTTACACTTCCGCCTCCGCCAAACATTAGTGTTCCTTGAATAGAGCCGTTCTTTTGTTTAGAGTCATAGGTAACTGTATCTTGAAGGCTTTGGATATTGAGATTGTCTGCGGTTAGTGTTATCTTATCTCCCAATGCCTGTCCGCCTATGATGTTTGCATCATCTCCTGCTGTGATGGTCGTTGTTCCTGTTAATGAGCCTATATGGGAGGAGGCGTATGTTACACCTTTGCCTTTACTCTTGCCTTTACCTGCACTTACCCCTGCCGTTGCTCCTACACCTATGCCTTCTTTTCCTGCGGAAACAACCGCTCCCACGTTCCATCCGCTGGATTTGTTTGAACTGTGGTCCTCATTCGTTGAAGTCGCTGCAAGGATGTTGATATCACTGTCCGCTTTTAATGAAGTAGAGCTTACTCCTGCTGCATTAGAGCCAACAATGTTTATATCACTATTCTCTCCCGCTCCCGTTGCTGTGATAGAAACATTGTTTCCAGCTATGTTAGAGCTTACCGCACTTGTTCCTTTGTAGCTACTTTGTGATTTGGAACTTGAAGAGCCTAGCGTGATCGATAGACTTGCGCCGTTTTTAATGTCTTTAGCTGATTCCAGGTTTTCAATTGCTTTTCCTGCTAGATATGCATCAATTGCTGTATTTGCCGCTGCCATAGCATTAACTCTGGTATTTTTACTTTCACCGATATCTGAGGCTGATGTTACCACATCGCTAATGGCATTTACCACGGGTACACTTAGAGCTACTGTTAGTCCTGATGTTTTTGATTTGGACAGTGAGCTTCCGTCGTAGGTATCACTTCCTGCTTCTATATCTATGCTTTTGGCTGTGATAGACGTATCGCCGCTTGCTAAAAAGTTACCTTCATCATCCACATGCCCCGAGATGACATCGGAGGCAACTTGTTTATAATCATTCCCTGCACCAATGGTTGTATCTCCGTACAAACTTCCTACCATAGAGCCTGAATTTGTAGTTTCAGAGTATGTAGTAGCTAAAGAGTTGTTTGACATACCCACGGTCAGGCTAAGTCCTCCGCTACTGAATATTCCTGATTTTTTAACCTCGTTAAAATATGTTTGAGCAAAAATATCATTGGATAAAAGTATATTTATGTCATTATCTGCTTCAAGAGTGGTACCGTAGTCGCTTATGACATTAGAGCCTGTGACGCTTATATCATTTCCGCTCGCAAGGAGCACCTTTGCTCCCGTGATGTTTGAAGCAACAGACGAGGAAGAATTGATAGTTTCAACATTAGTTGTCTTTTTAGAGCCAAGCAAGCTGCTTGTTTTAATATAAGTTGCCTCATCATAGTTATAGGTATCGGTTGCCGCTTCTATGTTGATATCGCCTCCTTTGGCAGTCGCAAGTGTTGTATAACCTTCTGCACTATCAATATTTGAGCCTTTGACATTGATATCATGATTTGCAAGGATAACATTATCTCCTGCTGTTGATATAGTGCTGCCAACTTCTTGTGTATATCCTTCTTTTAAATGATTTTTATCGTCCCACACCACATTATTTTGTTCAGATGCCTGAACGGTACCAAGATGGATATCATTACCGGATGTTAATTGCGTGAGAGTGCCTTTATTTATTATATTTGCACCGTTTAGATTTATGTCATTGCCTGCATCAATAAATAGCATGCCATCACTATTTGCTACTTTAACATTGGCTGTGTTTTCTATACCAGTTCTACTAAAATCACTTGTTCCGTCTGTATCTGTCGTAGAGTATGTGGTCGAAGATATATTAATATTGTTTTTCGCATCAAACATCATAGCACTGTTTGCAGTTATGGCCCCTCCATTTATGTTTATATCATTTGCCCTTAATGCAACGCCATTTGCCGTTATGGTTCCTGCATTGTTATTGATCGAACCTGTGCTATTTAAGCTTATGATATTGGCTGCCATTATAGTTCCGCTATTTACAAGGTCATTGTTCCCGTTAGTTACTATGCTTGAGGCACTGACAAGAGCTCCGTTTGTATTTACGGTTGTTTTATTGGCTGCTAGATATACTTTGGGGGTTAGTACTTTTTGTCCATTAATGGTTTGTTCTTCCATCCATACTATGTCAGTAGTCAATCTTGATATCTGTTCAGCGCTAAGAGCGACACCAACTGTGAGATTAAACTGTGAAGCGATTTCGACTCCTGCATTCATGAGAGCCTTATACTGATCTTCATTATTACTGTAGTCATCTAAAAATCTTTTTCCTGTAAGCGATGCTATTTGGTCTTGAACAAGACGCTGTTCATAATATCCGTCACCTAGGCGTTTGTGCATATCTACAGGGTCAATGCCAAGAGACGAGAGCATATAGTCACTGCTCAGGAAATTTTTATAGTCAGTAAAGCGTGGGTCTGTTTGAACGAGATAATCAGGCGCATTGGGGCTGATAATATAGATACTGTTTGACGGAAGTGCGCCTATGGCAGTGGCGCTTCCGGCTGTTTTAGTATTTTCTAGATATTTAGAAGTTCCCAAACTATAAAGCTCACTTTTTTTATCTGCTTGGTCATATGAGGCTGCGCCGTGCCATTCTCTTTCATGTCCGCCAAACCAGCCGTCGGCTTCAACGGTAGTTCTCTCAATGGTACTGCCGTCAAATGAAGTTATATCCTGCCCTTTGGTCTCAAGGTTTTCCGGATTTAAAGTGGTTACTATAGTACCGCCTGCTATGACATGACTATCTTTATTATGGAGCAGTCCATCAATATACATATCTCCACCACTGATTATCTGTGCGGGATCTGATGATACCAGCTCAGTATGGGATGTGGTGCTGTACTGTTTTAAAAGTGTATAATCTTCAAATATATAAGAATCTATAATTGCACTAAGCCTTTGATATTCCTGATCGGCATACAACGTTAAAGCTTGCCACCCTGTATGGGTTTTCAGATACTCTGCTTCATATTCATCTCTTTGCTTCATATACACCAAGGCATCTTTATGATAGTTGTCGTCCTGGCTTCCTTCAATACCTACAAAGTTACTGCTCAAGTCAAACTCTCCCGCATTTGCCCCAGAAGCCGGTTTTACAAGCTCTTGATAAATCGTCGGGCCACTCACTTGTTCTATGACTAAATGCATATTTATATTATTTGTCTCTTCGCTTGCTAGACTCATGTATCCATTTGATTCGATGGTAGCCGAGAGGTTATTGATCTCGCTGGCTTTGCCTATTGCTAAACCATTCCCATCCAATGAGCCGCCTATATTCATATCGCCGCCACTATAGATTAAAGAATGTTCTATATTATTAAGCGTTTGCGCTCCAAGTTCGAGGTTTTCTCTTGCAGCTATAGTTGCTGAACTGTTTAAGCTATTGGCTGTTTCATCTATATTATTAAGCGTGACTGCTTGCAGCGCTAGCCAGTCTCCATAAATTCTTCCTGTTCCTATGTTTTCTAAAATTCCTGTTTTTAACACATTGTCATTGCCGTCTATTAATCCGTGATTGATTATCTTATTGCTGGCGTTAATGAAGTTAGTTGCGGCACTTATCTCTCCGGTTAAACTATTGTCTATATCTTTAGCATTTATATTAAGCTCTCCGTCACTATTTATCATGCCGTTATTAATCAATGCCTCCTCGGTATCAATGGTAGTTTTAGAGTTGCTGGATATTGTTCCGCTATTGTTTAGATTTGTTGATTTTATAACATTTGTATTTGCAGCCACTATTCCGGTATTGGTCAACATGCCGTTTGCATCAATTGCAATTGTACCTGCATTTATGGTACCAAAATTATTGACTCCAACCCCGTTTTGGGTACCTATAAGCGTGATCTTGTTTGCATACATTCCGCCAATAGCCGAACTATCAATGGCAAATAGTGGTGCCGGCAAACTTGAGGCTTGAGCCGTTATAACAGATGCATCGGCGGATATTTCATTTGTACCGGTTACGACTTTTAGATCATTTGCCCACAAATTAGCGTTTATTACTGCCGCACGGGCAAGTATGTTAGTATAGTCAGAGCCAAGTGCATTTAACCCTGCACCTTGTATGCTAACTGTTCCGCCTTGAACGTTAAATCCGCTCAGGCTTCCGTTGTTCATCGTAGGAGTTCCTGTAGTAAGTGTTGCGGTGCCTGCATTGATAATATTTGCGCCATTTACACTGATGCCGCTTGGATTTGCGATGATAAAGTCCGCTTTGACTCCTGCTATTTCTATATTGCCTGTTAGATTACTTGGATTAGATGAGTTTACCTGATTTACTATGGCTTTAGCGCTTCCTGTAGCAAGCCATGGGTTGCCTTGTACCCATCCGGCGGTGAGGGTATTTGTATTTGTTCTTGAGTTATTTATGATCGTACCGTTATTTTTTGTATCAAACTGAGTGTATTGATTCATGGATATGCCGGCAGCCGTAGGAGTTTGGATATTTACCTGTGTCGCTCCGCTGTTTGTAAGCAAAATCGTCGGTTGCTGTGTGATCGGGGCTGATTTATCAGCAATAATATCTGCTTGGAGTGAACTGACAAATAATAACGATGCCATACTAACATTCAGAGCTTGTTTTGTGGCAGTAAAGATATCTGCGGTTTTTATATCATGGCTGAGAGCAGAGCGGTTATCTGTTGTACGGGAGAGAGATGAAGCATTTTCGCTTACAACTATGGTTGTGTTTGCGAAACCTTTCGTCTTTTTACGGATTGTTTTAAATACGTGGTTCATACTACTCCTTATATTGCATAATTTAGGCTAAAGCCAAGTGTTATATCTTTAGTTTCAAAGTTATCAGGTTTGTATATAGGAATTCCAGCGAATATATCGTAAGACAAGTTACCGCCAACGCTAAACTGCCCCCTAACCCCGATAGCAGCACCTACAAGTGTCTGGCCGACAAGCAATTTGGCACTTTGCCCGTCTATATGCCCGCCGTCAATCGCGCCGTATATTTGATGATCGGCCAAATATGAATAGGCAAGTGTATTTCTCCATATAGCCCCTCTGTCTGCCATCAGGGTATAGTCCCCGTCAAATCCTCGTACAGTATAGCGTCCGCCTATAGAGAGCCTGTCTTGGGGGACAAGCGGTGTTTGATTATATTGGGCATGAACGGAACCTTCATATGTAAACAAAGAAGAGTAAATAGGTGTAAACACTGACACATCTGCCGTTATGATCTTCATCCTGCTGGCACCTTCACCGTATGCTTCTTCGGGAGAACGGAGCGAGCCTCTTGCTCCGGTACCTTGCCTAAAAGACGAACCAAAACTCCACACAGCATTCCCTGCTTGCTCCTGATGAGCCAACCCTATTTCATATCCTGCTGTTTTTCTGCGTTGTCCCGTGACTTCTCCATCATCTATAAAACTGTCAGAAAACCTCTCCCAACCCTTTAGATATACTGTGCTTTTGCCAGTAGAATTCCTATGAAATAGATATGAGAGCGATATATCTCTGTTTTTACTATGCCCGCTGTAATCATATACCCCGTTAGCTCCTGCAACTGCCTGATGATAGTTATATCTGTTTTCATCAAAGCTAAGCAGCCAATATCCGTATGGAATAGAATAATGCAAACTAAAGTTTTTTGATTTACCCATCATAGAATCAATATTACCGCTTGGAGTCAGTACGCTTTGCTTATCTGCCCCTGCGACATCCCCTCCATAACTAAAGTAAAATATATCATTTAGTCTTAGTGGATTATCTACTGCTAGCGTAATGCCGCCTTGATATTTTCCGGTAGAGCTGCTGCCCGCATCATCAATAGACAAATTAAGGCGAAACGGCACTTCTCTTTGAGCCCACTTGATGACCACATCCGAAAACCCTTCTGCGCTGGAGGGAACTATTTGTATATCTGCCTCAACGGTCGGTACTCGTTTAAAATTTTCCAAACCTTGCTCTATATCCCGCAGGTTTAATATATCGCCTTTTTTTATGGGCATGGCATTGAAACTATTTGCTCTCTCCACATTTGTATCTACAGTTGGAGTTTGTTCGAATCTGATATCGTTAATTCTTCCCGGTATTGCGGTAAGCTCGAGCTTGCCGCTCTTGAGGTCTTGAGGATTTGCAACAACTCTGGTGGTGACATATCCATTACGTATGATCTCATTACCAGTAGCACCAAGAATGGCATTGATACTGTTTGCGCCGATACATTGCCTCGAACGAAAACCTATACTTTTTAGTGCGGATGATAGACTTGATTTAAATATGTTGGCATCTTCGCCTACAAGTTCTACGTTTTTTATATTAAAACAAGGGGTTTCGTTGTCAATAATAGTAAGTTTTTTGGGAACAGTAATGTTTGTTTCTTGGAGATTTACCGCAGGAGCTGCTGGCTGAATATCACGGATGGCTTTTTCTCTTTCTTTAGCTATCTGTAATTGAATAGCTTCAACCTCTTGGGAAGATAGTGCGTACGCTTCAATAGATCCAAATAGCAATAATGCCAACAACCAACCAACTCTCAACAAACATCCCTTTGTAATAGAACCAATAATAACCTTAATAAAGATTATATATCAAATGTGTTAAATAATTGTTAATTAATATAAGAATTTTATAGAAAATATAAGTAGATTTTTTGGGATAGGAAATTGAGACCCAAAGGTCTCTCAATAGAGTAAGCTTTTCTTTCGCTATTTGACAAGGCTACTTTTGTCTGCCGTCTAACACCGGTACAAAAAGACAAGGCTCTATAGCTTCGCTGCTGATCTTGCCGTTTCTTTTGTAATATCTTGTTAATATCTGCAATGTTCCCTCTTGTACCGGAGCAACAAGTATACCGTCTTCTGCTAATTGATCAAAAATAACATCGGGTATCTTTGATGCTGTTGCAGAAAATAAGATACGATCATACGGCGCATATTCCTTCCACCCTAGTTGTCCGTCTTCAAACCTCGTAAATATATTATGGATCTCAAGTTCGCTAAAACGTCTCTTTGCATCCCTAAGCAGCTCGCCTATCCTCTCTATGGTAAAAACCCTCCGGCACATTTTACTCAAGATCGCTGCTTGATAGCCGCTCCCGCATCCGATCTCGAGTACGCTGTCTACGCCTTTCATCTCTAAATGCTGCGACATCTTGGCAACCGTCACAGGCGAACTTATCCATTGATTGTCACTTAACGGCAATGCATCAAGCTGATAAGCTAGATGTTTAAATACCTGAGGCACAAACACTTCTCTGTCGACTGATAAAAATGCTTTTTTGATATTATCATCCAACGGGAATTGAAGTTCGATCTGCGCTATCATTCTCTCAATTTGTCGTCTTTTTAGCATTATCCCTCCATCGCTATATATCTGCGCATTTTAATAACTTCTTTTAGGTCTATCGTTGCATCACAATACGCCCCATTTGGAGAAATGATCATGGAACTATTTGCCACATCTTTATCGCCGCTGCTAACAGCTATTACAAAACATTGGTTCATTACGGACAAAGCTTTCGTAAGGATCTCAAAATGATGTTCTCTAACAATGCCCCACTTTGAGGGAACCATTATGACATCGCACTTCTCTAATTGTTTCCACAAATCTTTAAATCGCAATTCAAAACATATGAGTATCCCATAACACACTCCATCTATCTCGAACGGTATAATTTTGCTTTGGTCCCCTGAAACAAAATGCTTGTCCTCTTTGCCTAATTTGAACAATTTTGATTTCTCTTGGGTATGTATGATTTTATGATCATGGATAACGATCGCCTGATTGACAAAGCCATCGCCGAGTTTACGAATAAGAGTCAGCACAACGATAGCCTTGTCAACTTTTTGCTTCAAGGTATCTATAGCATATTCCGAAAAATTAGAAGCCTTATCCATGGCTTCATAGTCAAATCCGCTTAGGTATAATTCCGGAGCTAAGATAATATTTTTATAATCATTTCGCTTGTCTATCTCATCAAGTAGATACAAGAGGTGTTCTTCATACAAGGCATCAGAAAAGAATTCTACACACAACACCTCGAGCTGTGATGGCTTAGAAGTCATCTAAATCAAGGCTTCCTATGGAATAATTGGTGTTTTTTGCTTCAAAGAAGTTAGATTTTTGATCATTAAATTTAGAAAAATTATCAACCCACTTGATAGGATGTTCTACATTGTAGATCTTTTCCAATCCAACAGCACTAAGCCTCTCGTCTGCTAGATACTGTATATACTGTTCTATTATATCATTGGTAAGACCAAGGATCTGGCCTTGGGTAATATATTTGCCCCAATCACTCTCTAGCTTGACAGCTTGTCTAAACATTTCATAGACTTCGTCTAATAGCTCTTTTGTAAAAAGTTCCGGTCTCTCTTTTTTGGTTGACTTGATCATGTTTTGAAATAGCACCAAGTGGGTTACTTCGTCTCTTTGTATAAAACGGATCATGTCAGCAGATCCTAGCATTTTGCCAGAACGTGCAAGAGTATAAATATATGTAAATCCGCTATAAAAGTAAATTCCTTCCAAGATTTGGTTTGCAAACATAGCTTTTACTATATTGGTATCTGTTGGGTTTCGCCCAAGCTCGTCATATACTTTGGCTATAGCATCATTTTTTGTTTTGAGCATCATATCTCGTCTCCAAAGTTCGTATATCTCATCGGTATTTGTAGATATACTGTCAACCATTACAGCATAACTTTGCGCATGTAAAGCTTCTTCAAATGCTTGTCGTACCAAGATAAGATTGATCTCCGGGGCAGTAATAAACGGATTTATATTGTCAATAAGATTATTGGTCTGCAACGAGTCCATAAAGATAAGCTGTGCCAACACTTTATCATATGCAGTTTTTTCGGCATCAGTTAGGTGTTTATAGTCACCCACATCTCTAGTCATATCAACCTCTTTTGGAAACCAAGTATTATTTAACATAACCTCCCAAAGATTGTATGCCCATTGATATTTTATATCATTAAGTTCAAAAATACCGGTAGGATCCCCTCCGAAAATTTTTCTATCATTTGTTCGTTCTTGTGAATTTGGATTGTATATTTTTTTGCGTTCCATGCTAATATTCCTGCAAAATAAAAATTTTACTTATTATACACTTTTTGTCTGATTATTTTGTTAAGTAGAAGTGAAGATGCAGCTTTTCATTTGAGTATTTATAGGAAGGACTTTGGGGGACATATGATAAAATGAAAAGCTGCTTAGGAAAGCCAAAACACAAAGATTATTGGGGATTAAATACCTTGTTGCTTCCTAAGTAGTATTGTATGGTCTATTTGTGTAGCAATTGTGTATATTACTGGCAACCTGCGCATTCTATGCTTCTATCTGCTACACTATCTGTCTGTTTTACGGTCTCTGGCGATTCGCTTCGCAGATAATAGGTGGATTTGAGGCCAAATTTCCATGCGTCCATATAAATATCGTTCAGATATTTGCCGCTGGCTTTATCTAAAGTGATAAAGATATTCAGGCTTTGGCCTTGGTCGATCCATTTTTGCCGAACCGCTGCTGCCCTTATGAGGACTCTTTGGTCAAGCTCAAAACTAGGAGTATAAAATTCCCATGTATTTGGCGAAAGATTTGGTGCAACTACCGGTATCATGCCCGATAAGTTTTTCTCAAACCATTTTCTTTTGTATATTGGCTCGATCGCTTGGGTAGTTCCTGTCAAAATTGAGATTGAACTTGTAGGTGCGATTGCCATAAGGTATCCATTTCTCATACCGTCTGTTTTTACTTTTTCTTTTAGGGCTTGCCAATCATGGGTATAGCCAAAAAGCCCTCCGCGATCTACTAATTTGCAAGCATTTTCATTTGCTTTGTCAATAGGAAAAATACCTTTGCTCCAATCAGAGCCTTCGTATTGAGAATATTTGCCCTTTTCCAATGCTAAGTCGCTTGATGAACGAATAGCATAATAAGATATTGATTCCATAACCTCGTCTATTTTTTCAAAATGTTCTGTGCTGCCCCACTCGATAGAAGTCTCAGCAAGCATTTGTGCTTCACCCATGACGCCAAGGCCGATCGCTCTTGTTTTTTGATTTGTTTTTTTAACTTTTGCCAATGGATAAAAATTAAGATCTATTACATTGTCCAGCATTCTTATGGCAATCGGCACAACTCTTGCTATATCTTCAGCCGTATTGATCTTTGATAGATTTATGGACGCCAAGTTGCATACCGCAGTATCTCCGTCGCTGCACTCTTTGTCAACCATCCAAATCTGTTTGCCTTTTATACCGTCAAGCGCCGTCACTTTTTTTGCCGGCTTTGTCATGCCGTTGTCAACGGTTATCGGCGTATTTTCTTCGTAAGCATC
The DNA here is from genome assembly GCA_002483605.1 of Sulfurovum sp. UBA7648. Taxonomy (GTDB): domain Bacteria; phylum Campylobacterota; class Campylobacteria; order Campylobacterales; family Sulfurovaceae; genus BN30871. Next base: position 84,529 of record DLIG01000010.1, on the reverse strand, counting down.
TACGCTGCCGTCAATATACGTAAAACGTGTTTTATAATGATTTGGTGATGTATTTTGAAATATTTCAGTACAAAGATTTGAACTTCGTATCACTCCTGTATGCTTGTTTGGATTGGTCTTATTTGCCGCATCTTTAAATGTCAAAAACGGGCTTCCGGTTTCGAAATAAGCTCTTAAAATGTCTTTCCATAAAGCTTTAGCAGATATGACCTCTTTTGTAAGGTTATCATCTTTTTCAAGCTCTTTATATCGTTTTTCAAACTCATCGCCATACAATCCTGTAAGCTCGGAAGCCTCAAACGGATCAAACAGCGTCCATGTCTCATCGGCTTCCACTCTTCTCATAAATATATCATTTATCCACAAAGAAGGGAAAAGCTCATGCGCTCTTCTTCTTTCTTCTCCAGAATTCTTTTTAAGATCAAGAAAGTTTTTGACATCAATATGCCACGGCTCGATATACACAGCGATGGCGCCTTTTCTAGTACCCAACTGATCAACCGCAATTGCCACATCATTGGCAATTTTTAAAAATGGTATGATCCCGCCTGCTGCATGTTTATGTCCGTCAATAAAAGAACCCATACCCCTTACCAATGACCAATCCCAGCCTATACCGCCTCCAAACTTGGAAAGCAGTGCCATCTCTTTATAGGCATCAAATATGCCTTCTATATTGTCAGGGGTTGAGCCGATATAACATGAACTCAATTGGTGTCTTGGCGTTCTGGCATTGCTTAATGTCGGAGTTGCTGCCATAACTTCAAATTTGCTCAAAACATCGTAAAACTTCTTTGCCCATGTTTGTGAATCAAATTCATTCTGCGCCAAAAACATCGCTACACCCATAAAGAGATGTTGAGGCAATTCAATAGGGGTGCCTTCTTTGTCTTTTAGCAAATATCTGTCATATAGTGTACGTATACCAAGATAATTAAATTGCAGATCCCTCTCAGGCTTTATATGATCATTTAAATCATCAAGGTCGTATTTATCTTTAAGCCCCAAGACAACCCTGCCCTCAGCCTCGCCTCTTTTCATATACTCTCTTAAATGATCATATCCCGTAAACCCCGTAACCTTATGATAAATATCATAAAGAAATAATCTAGCTGCTACAAATGTCCACTCAGGTCTGTCTATATCGATCTTGTCAACGGCTGTTTTAATGAGAGTTTGCTGAATCTCCTCTGTGCTGATCATATCTCTAAATTGGAGTTTAGCATCAACTTCTAATTCGCTTTGGCTCACGCCATTTAAGTTCGCAACTGCTGCAGATGTATACTTTTGGATCTTAGTAACATCCAAGGCTTCAACGCGACCATTTCTTTTAACTACTCTAATCATAATCACATGCCTTTATCGTTTTTATTTATAATTTTTTTTTTGGTTTTAATATAATAATATTATAGATTTTACTCAAATTTGGCTTTGAGCGATTTTAATTTGGAAAGTTTTTCGGCTATTTTAAAAATAAGAATATATTATAATAATATGGATCTTTTAGAAATAAAAAAACACATAAACAGATAAAACAGCGGAAGCGAAGTCCCGCTTGTAAAATCAGAAGATATAAGCCAAAACTATAAACTATTTCCCAAATACTCTGGCAAAAATAGCGTCTACGTTTTTGGTGTAATAATCATAATTAAAACACTCTCTTATCTGTTCTTCGCTGAGTTTTGATCTCAATTCTTCATCACTTAAAAGGTACTGAAGATACAAGCTCTCACCCTTTTCATTTGTAGTAGCTTTGCCTTGCTGTATCTCTTCCCAGACTTTCATTGCATTTCTTTGAATGATCTTATATGCATCTTCGCGGCTCACTCCGGCTATTGGCAATTCCAAAAGAACTCTTTGCGAAAAAACAAGCCCGCCTGTGAGATTTAGATTTTTCATCATATTTTCAGGCATTACAGTAAGTTTTGAAATAACGCTATTGAATCTATGCAGCATAAAATCGCTTGTTATAAAACTATCGGGCAGCCAAAATCTCTCAGTTGAAGAGTGGCTTATATCTCTTTCATGCCAAAGAGCCACATTTTCCATTGCAGGAATAGCGTACGCTCTAATGATCCTAGCAAGCCCTGTGATATTTTCTGTCAAAATCGGATTTCTCTTATGCGGCATAGCCGAGCTTCCTTTTTGGCCGGCAGCAAAATACTCTTCGCACTCATAAACCTCTGTTCTCTGCCAGTGTCTCACTTGGACCGCAAATTTTTCGATACTAGAAGCAAGCAAAGCAAGAGCTGTTGCAAGTCTAGCATATCGGTCTCTTTGTATTACTTGATTAGATGCAGGAGCTGGAGCAAGCCCTAGCTCTTCGCACGCATATTCTTCAAGCTCAAGCGGAGCGTGCGCAAAATTTCCCATTGCCCCGCTTACTTGTCCTACGCTTATAACTTTCATAGTTTGCTCTAAATTTTCTAAATGTCTTGCCATCTCATCATACCATACAGCCAACACCAATCCAAAAGTAATAGGCTCTCCGTGAATTCCATGGCTTCTGCCTACCATCAATGTCATCTTATGCTCCATAGCTCTTGTTTTGATGGATTCCATGACCATCTTTACATCTTCTATGATCAACTCTAAAGAACTTTTCATCTGCAAAGCAACCGCAGTATCAACAGTATCACTGCTCGTCATACCATAGTGAAACCATCTGCTCTCTTCTCCGAGACTTTCTGATATACTTGTGGTAAATGCTATTAGATCATGTTTGGTGATCTGTTCTATCTCGTCTATTCTATCAACGCTAAAGCTGGCATTATCAATTATTTTTTTTGCATCCTCGTCCGGAATGAGACCCAGCCTGTTCCATGCTTTGACAACTGCGAGTTCTACATCAAGCCACGCTTGGTATTTTGCATGCATTGTCCATTTGTCGCTCATCTCTTTTCTGGAGTATCGTTCTACCATCTTATGTCCCTTATGGAAAATTAGTGTATTATTCTATCAAATTAGTCATTAAAGGTTCAAATTTGCCGTTTATACAAAAGCATTTTATTGTCGATTCTCCGATTCCGGCATTTTTGTTTATCATGAGAACGCTCAAAACAACACAAGGAGAATCTCAAAGGCTTATCCATAAAGGAAGGGTAACGGCAAACAATGAAGTGCTTAAAAGTCCCGGTCAAATAATTAGCGGCGACATTTCAGTCACTGTTTTTGAGCCGGAAATTGTCGATATGCCCCCTGTCTTTTCGACAAACGATTTTATGCTTTTTGATAAGCCATCCGGCATATTGGTGCATCCCACCACTAGGCATACTCCATTTTCTATGCTCGATGCCATGCGCCGTTACGGAGGCGTGGAATCAAATCCTGCTCATCGCATAGACAGAGAAACATCGGGCCTTTTGCTTGCAAGCAAACACAAAGAGGCTGAAGTATTGATCAAAAGCGGTTTTGAAAATCGTATGATATATAAAAGCTATTTAGCCTGGGTAGATGGCAAAATAACAGATGGTTTTGAAGTCAATGTTCCTCTTCAAAAAAATGAAGATTTCGGCTCCATAAAACATAAGGTTACCGTGGAAAAATCCGGCAAATTATCCCATACAAGCTTTGTCCCCATTCAATATGATCCGTATCTTGATAGCACTTTGGTGCAATGTTTTCCGCACACTGGCAGAATGCATCAAATCAGAGTTCATTTGTTTCACGTGAAACATCCTATATTGGGAGATCCGATATATGGCGTACCTTTTGAAACAAGCAATGCCTATTTAGATAAAGTATTAAGCGATAAAGATAGAGCAATATACACTGGGGCATCAAGACTGATGCTGCATGCTCAAAGTTTGGATTTTAGCTACAATGAAGTCAAATACAAGATTGAAAGCAAGATAGATTTTCAAGGATTAAAGAGTCTGATTACGCCAAAAAAGGCTAGAAGATTTAACACCTAAGCACCTCTTGGTACACTATCGCGCAGCTCTTTTTTTCCTTTACGCCACTCTATCTTAAATTACTTCCTTGACTCATAAATAAACCAGCCTACCCCTATTATACCGACGGTTGCGATAATAACTATCATTGAGATGTCTAAAATTGTCATTTTCTTTCCTTTAAATATTTTGTTCCCGTAGCTGTCCGCAAGCCGCTGATATATCCAAGCCTTTGGATTCTCGAATCGTACAAAGCTGTCCCCTTTTGGTCAGATACTCTTGAAATTCTAACATTGATTTACGAGACGGAGTCTGAAACGGACTGCCTTCGTATGAATTGAAATATATCAAATTAACCTTTGCCTTGATACCGCTCAGAAGCTTTAAAAGCTTTTTGGCCGCACTAATATCGTCATTGACATCTTTGATGACAAGATACTCAAACATTACTCTTTTTCGCTGATTAATGGGAAAATGTTTTACTGCTTCCATAATGGAAGCTATGTTATACGCTTTATTGATAGGCATAAGTTTTTGTCTCAATTCATCGTCAACTGCGTGAAGAGAGATGGCTAAGTTTATGCCCAGGTCCATTTGGCCAAGTTTTTCTATTTTACTGCTAAGCCCGGAGGTGGATATAGTTTGACGATTCGGAGAGATTGACATGCCCTCAGGATCAGCAAAGATCTTCACTGCTTTTACCACATTATCCAAATTATCAAGCGGTTCGCCCATCCCCATATATACTATGTTAACTCGGCGATTGGCGCCTATGTCATTTTCTCTCTTTATAAGCAATAACTGTGCAACTATTTCACCTGCAGTTAAATTGCGTACAAAACCTCCTTTGGCTGTCAGACAAAAGGCACAACCTACTTTGCATCCCACTTGTGATGATATACACACGGTATATCGCTTATGATGTTTTAAACTTCCGTCTTCGTGGTACTCCTCATCCTTCATTAAGAGCAAAACCGCTTCTATCGTATGCCCATCATGCAGCCTGAAAAGGTATTTGATGCTACCGTCATTGCTATGCTGTACTGCAGCTATTTGGAGCGGCTGCAGCGAAAAATCATTCTCTAATTGCGCTTTTAATTCTTTTGGAAGATTTTTCATCTCTTCAAAACTTTTGGCATAACGATGATACAGCCAATTCCAAATCTGTTTTACCCTAAATGCCGGTTTTATTATGTTGTTTAATTCTTCTTGTGTATAGTCGTATATAGTCGGTTTCATAAATTATCCATTTGAAAAAGTGCCAAATATCTTCTCTTTGTCTTGTTGTAAATATTCTTCGAGCATCTGCATAGCCTTGGCATGATTGGCTTTAAAATCTCTATGCGCATTGGAATCGCAATAATTTGTTACGATAAAAAGCCCGCCTGTCGGAATATTAAATCTCTGAGCAACTTTCATTACAGCGTAAAACTCCATATTTTCCAAATGTATCCCTCTTGAGATATAATGCGATGCCAATGAGATATCCGTAGTAATATAATTTGATGAGTTTACAATTGTTTCACGTGAAACAATCGGAGTCGTACTAATTAAATTATCTAGCGGGGTATAAGCGTTTGATGTAAAATAACTATTTTCGATATTGCAGGCACTTTTTGAGCGAATTATATCAAAAATCTTTTTTTCTCCATAACTTCCTGCGGTCCCGACGAATAATAAAAATTTTGGCGGGGTTTTAATGCAAATCTCACTTAAAGTTATAGCAGAGTCGATCAGCCCTACTCCTATTGGAGTGGCAAAATCAAAAGATTCTATATTGCCCGCACAAACTATCATCTGCACACCAAAGTAAAAGACGGGGTAATTTGTATGGTCTGCTCATCTTGAACCGGAATAGGCGCACTATTGCTGCTAACAGCCAGCATTTTACTATTTTCAGGAAAAACCGTTTGGCTGTTGCGAAAATCTATGCGTAAGACCTTGCAGCCTTTCCCGATCTTTGATGATAAACTTTTCGCATACTCTCTAGCCCACAATATCGCATCAAGCCTTAAGCTGTCACTGTCGCCTTGTTTGGCTTGCTGCTCTTCGCTCATTTGCCATGAAACAGATGCTATGGATACCATCAGCTTTTCTTTGTCTCCCAGTCTTTGAATATCTCTTATAAATTTATTTAACTCTTTTGGATCTTTGGATGAAACCGAGTAAGAGATAGATCCATCATATCCGTCTTGATAACTCTTGCCATTATCATATACCATATGTGGATTTATAGAATATATTCCGCCTTTAATATCAAGATGTTTTGAAGCATCCGTAAAATCAGAAATTTTAGTCAAGCGTTCTATGGTTTCTTCTTGAGATAATTTTTGCGATCTTATATTGATTGATGTCGACAAAGTATCAGGCTTAATTTTTTTAACAAAAGTTTTAGAAAAAGTTATTTCAGTTTGTGCGGCAGCAAAAGTTATAATAAAGATAAGTACAAAAAACAGCTTTTGCATTATGTACTCCTAACTGGTATATTCTCTTTTCTTAGGTACTCTTTGAGGGCATTAATCTCTATCTCTTTGAAGTGAAATATTGAAGCTGCCAATGCTGCGTCTGCATGTCCAACAGTAAATGCGTCTCTGATATGCTCCATAGTCCCTGCTCCTCCGCTTGCTATAAGAGGGATGCCGACTGCTTGGCTGATAGCAGCATTGAGTTCATTATCAAACCCTGCTTTTGTGCCATCTGCATCCATTGATGTAACCAATAATTCTCCAGCTCCTCTATCATATGCCTCTTTTGCCCAAGAGAGAGCATCAATTCCTGTATCATTTCTGCCGCCATGGGTAAAAATATGCCATTTGCCTTTTCCTACTCTTTTTGCATCTATAGCAACTACTATGCATTGTGAGCCGAATCTCTTGGCTCCCTCTTCTATAAAAACCGGTCTTTTAATCGCTGCTGAATTGATACTGACCTTATCGCAGCCAACATTTAATAACGCATAAATATCACCCAGTTCCCGTATGCCGCCGCCTACGGTCAAAGGTATAAAAACTTCTTTTGCAACTTGTTTTACCATATCGACTATTGTCCCGCGGCCTTCATGGCTTGCTCCGATATCTAGAAATGTTATCTCATCGGCGCCTTCTTCATTATAACGAGCTGCAACTTCAACAGGATCACCTGCGTCACGAAGCCCAACAAAATTAATGCCTTTAACGACTCTGCCGTTATCGACATCCAAACAAGGTATAATTCTCTTTGCAAAATAATCCATTAACATTAACCGTCCTAAATATGATATTATTATACAAAAATATTCCAAAAAGTGTTATTTGATGGATGATTAAAAACAAAATAAGGTAAATTACTGTATGATTAAATCAGATTTATCCAAATTTGCAGATAAAAAATTTGGTCAAAATTTTCTAAAAGATGAGCTGTATCTACGCAAAATCATCCAATCGATGCCCAATGACGAGCATAAAATCGTCGAAATTGGGCCTGGATTAGGTGATTTGACCAGAGAACTTCTACAAGAAGAGAAATGCGTCATAGCATTTGAGGTCGATAAACGATTGTGCGAACATCTAAACAGCGTATTTAAAAAATCTATTGATGATGGATCTTTGGAGATTAGATGCGGTGATGTTCTGCTCGGTTGGGAAAATGGGAGTTTGGTAGATGAGCCATACCATTTGGTGGCAAATCTGCCATATTATATCGCCACTCATATCATCCTAAAAGCACTAAAAGATAAAAATTGCCGATCAATATTGGTAATGGTGCAAAAAGAGGTTGCAGATAAATTCGCAGCTAAGCCGAAACAAAAAGAGTTCTCTTCTTTATCTGTATTGGCAAGCAGCGTGGGAGAAGCCGGCGTGTGCTTTGATGTGCCTCCAAGCGCATTTGTGCCGCCGCCAAAAGTGACATCTGCGGTTTTAAAAATAACCAAAGAGAGATCGCTTGAAGATGAAAGATTTGAAGAGTTTTTGCGAAGTGCATTTGCGCAACCCCGCAAAAAACTCATAGGTAATCTCTCAAATATTGTAGACAAACATATGCTTGAAGAAAAATTCAATGCACTTAAGATGGATACAAACATAAGGCCTCACGAAGCAACCTTGACACAATACGAAGATATATATAATTTTATAAAGGAAACTTTTAATGGAAAACAATAAAGACAATACAACAACAGGGCAGCGGAACCAAAATCCACATCGCAGGCATCCAAATCCGCATAGAAGCAATAAGCCTCAAACAAGCAATATACAACAAGAAGGCGAGAACAAAGAGCAATCGCGTCCAAATAAACCAAAAAAACCAAACTTCAGACAAAAAAGCGGCAATAGACCGCATGCTAACGAAAACCAGCCTCAAGCCAACAAAAACCCAAACCATTCACATGGCAGCAAGGGCGACAAACGTAAAAATCCTGTAGCTGTCAGTGAAGAGATGAACAGATCACTTCAAGCCAATAAAGCTGCTCAGGATCTCAGAATGAATCCATGGAAAATGATCGATGTAAATAATAATGCAAAAGTTAGATTCACGCCTCTTGGCGGACTTGGAGAGATCGGCGGAAATATGGCAGTCATTGAAACAGAAGAAAGTGCCATTATTTTTGATGTAGGCATGAGCTTTCCTGATGAGACAATGCACGGGGTTGATATCCTTGTGCCTGACTTTTCATATCTGCATGCCATAAAAAACAAAATCAAAGCGATCATCATCAGCCATGCTCATGAAGACCATATTGGAGCTATGCCTTATCTTTTTAAAGAACTTAAATTCCCAATATACGGAACACCGCTGGCTTTGGCAATGATAAAGAACAAATTTGACGAGCATGGGCTTAGAGATGATAGCAAATATTTTAATTTTGTTACAAAAAGACAGCCATATCCAATTGGAGATTTTATTGTAGAGTGGATGCATATGACCCACTCGATTGTCGACTCTAGCTCTCTTGCGATACAAACACCTGCAGGTACGCTTATCCATACTGCGGATTTCAAAATGGACTACACTCCAATAGATGGATACGGCCCGGATTTGCACCGTTTGGCATATTATGGATCCAAAGGCGTATTATGCCTGTTTTCTGATAGTACAAATTCACACAATCCCGGTTTTACAAAAAGCGAAGCGAGCGTAGGCAAGACATTTGATCATATATTTATGACCACCAAAGGAAGAGTAATAATGTCAACGTTCTCTTCAAACCTTCACCGTATATACCAAGCAATGGATAAGGCCACCAAGTATGGCAGAAAAATATGCGTCATAGGCAGATCAATGGAGAGAAATGTTGAGACCACTAGGGCGCTAGGGTATGTCGATATTGCAGACAAGCACTTCATAGAAGTACACGAAGCGGCAAAATATCCGGACAATGAAGTACTTATCGTCACCACAGGCTCTCAGGGCGAAACCATGGCAGCATTGTTTAGAATGGCAACAGATGAACACCGCCATATTAAACTAAAACCAAGCGATGTAGTTCTCATTTCAGCTAGAGCAATACCGGGAAATGAAGGCTCTGTATCCAAACTCATGAACCATATAGTCAAAGGCGGCACCACGGTACACTACACGGACCTAGCAGATATGCATGTATCAGGACATGCCGCGCAAGAAGAACAAAAGCTTATGCTCAGACTTATACAGCCAAAATTTTTCTTGCCTGTGCACGGCGAGTATAACCATATAGCACAACATGCCAAAACAGCCGTTGCATGTGGTGTTGATGAGAGAAACATCCTTCTTATGAGCGATGGCGATCAAGTGGAAATTACTCCTAAATATATCAAAAAGGTTAAAACCGTAAAAACCGGCAAAACATACATAGATAACCAAAATAATATAGCTATTGAAAATGATATAGTGCTTGACAGACAAAAACTAGCAGAAGACGGTATCATAAACATAGTAGCTCAAGTTTCACAAGAGGGACAAAAAATTGTAGGTAAGCCTATCATAACAAGCCACGGCCTAGTCTCTAGCAGAGAGATGAAGAAGTTTACCAATGATATAGAAGTTTTATTAGAAACCATGCTTGCATCTTTAAAACCCGAAGTACTAAGAGATCACAAAGCAATAGAAAATGAGATACGGAATGCTGTGCGCAAACATGTTATTAAAATCAAAAAACGCTATCCGCTCATCATACCTACTATTTTTATAATCTAAAGGATTGCTATGAACTTGCTAGAAATTGCCAAAGATACACTTCTCACAGAAGCGTATGCTTTAGAAAAAGCGTCACAAATGCTTGATGATGCTTTTGTGCAAACAGTTGAGCTTATCTTGTCAACAAAAGGAAAGCTGGTCATAGCAGGAGTTGGAAAATCCGGACTGGTAGGGGCCAAAATGGCTGCTACGTTTGCAAGTACCGGCACACCTTCGTTTTTTTTGCACCCTACTGAAGCACTGCATGGGGACCTTGGAATGATAGGCTCCGGCGATACCGTACTGGCTATTAGCTATAGCGGCGAAAGCGAGGAGCTTGCCAAGATATTGCCTCATATCAAACGCTTAAATATTCCTCTTATCGGTATGACAGCCTCAAAAGAATCTACACTGGGCAGATATGCGGATCTAGTGGTGCCTATCAATATTCATAAAGAAGCTTGTCCTTTGGGCGTTGCTCCAACCACGTCGACTACGCTTACAATGGCAATGGGAGATGCATTAGCGGTTGTACTAATGCATCGCAGGGGTTTCAAGCAAGAAGATTTTGCATCTTTTCACCCGGGAGGAAGCCTGGGCAAAAGATTGTTTATTAAAGTCAAAGACATCATGCGCACAAACGACTTGCCTATCGTAAAAGACGATACAGCACTAAAAGATGCCATTGTGGTCATGAACGAAGGCAAGCTTGGAACTGTGCTAATAGTTGATAAAGATGAAAGATTGATAGCGCTGCTGAGCGACGGGGACCTAAGAAGGGCATTGGCAAAAGATGATTTTGATTTGACTTTGCCGGCTATAAATTATGCTTCATTGAATCCAAAAAGCCATAAAGACATAGAGCTTTTGGCAAGTGAGGCATTAGCATTGATAGAATCTATGCGCATTCAGCTTTTGCCTATTACGGACAATAATGAACATATTATTGGTGTGCTGCATATACACGACTTAGTCAATGCCGGCATAAAAAGCTAAGGAAAAATATGCGAAT
>DLIG01000010.1:0-73240 GCA_002483605.1 Sulfurovum sp. UBA7648 | reverse complement strand
GCTATGAAGTACAGCCTGATGATAATATTTATGTCAAAGGAAGATTGGTAGAAAAACGTACCGAGATCACCGTGATAGTTTACAACAAGCCAAAAGGCGTGCTTGTTACCAAAAAAGACGACAGAGGCAGAGCTACCATTTACCACAAACTCTCAGGCAAATACAGACACTTTATTCCAGTGGGCAGATTGGACTATGCATCTGAGGGCCTTTTGATATTAACCGATACTCCAAGAGTAGCCGAGATCCTTATGAACAGTTCGCTGCCGAGGGTTTATAACATAAAAATAGACAAACCTTTTACACAGGAAATGGCTGAAGCTATGAACAGCGGCCTCGTACTTGATGATGCTAGAGCCGGCGGCCATGAGAAGAGTAATATCACAGATATGTCGTTTGCACCGTTTGAAAGCTATGAGATTCGCTCAGAGGGCCCAAAATCCACAAAACTAAGAGTAACCATCAGCGAAGGTAAAAATAGGGAATTAAGACGTTTTTTTGCGCATTTTGGCGCAAAAGTCTTGGATCTAAAAAGAGTCGCTTACGGAGAAATAGAATTAAACAATTTGCCTACGAATAAAACTCGATATTTTACCCGCAAAGAGTATGACGATCTGCATAAATTTATGAAAGCTCAAGCAAAAGAGACAAACAAGAGACCGCCTAGGGAAAAATAATGAATCTTGCCATCAAATATCGTCCGCTATCCCTTGATGATATAACAGGTCAAGAACATTTGCTTGGGGCCGAGGGAGTTTTAAGAAAACTTCTTGATGCCAATGCTATGTCTCATGCATTTTTTTATGGCCCTGCCGGATGCGGAAAAACCTCGCTGGCAAGAGTTATTGCTAAAATCATGAAAAGTCCTTTTTATGATTTGAATGCAACGACACTTAAGATCGAAGAACTTAGGACCATTTTTAAAAATCATACAAACTCACTCCAAAAACCGCTTGTCTTTATAGACGAAGTACACAGACTAAGTAAAACCCAGCAAGAGGTACTTTTGCCATTCATGGAAAGGTATGACGGTATAATTTTAGGGGCATCTACTGAAAATCCTTACTATACATTAACTTCTGCGATACGCTCAAGATCTTATCTGTTTGAGCTTCGCTATATCAATGAAGAGCAAATGTTTGCTTTACTAGAAAAGGTGACACAAAAAGAAAATATACAAATAACCGATGAAGCCAAGCAATATGCAGTACATTCCAGTTCCGGGGATGCAAGGGCAATGCTGAATTTGGTCGACAGCGCCTCAAAGATCGCCGGCGTAATAACATTAGATTCGCTTAAGTCTCTTCGTCCATTTGCCTTGCAAAGCGGCAGCAGTGAAGCAGGTACGCATTATGATCTAGCCTCTGCGCTTATAAAAAGCATAAGAGGGAGTGACATTGATGCCGGATTGTATTATCTTGCAAGACTTATAGAAGGCGGAGAAAATGCTGCTTTTATAGCTAGAAGGCTTGCTATACTCTCCAGTGAGGATATTGGAAATGCAAATCCAAATGCACTCACGCTTGCTAGCAGTGTGCTAAATATTGTGGAACACATAGGATATCCTGAAGCCAGGATCCCTCTCTCGCAGCTTGTCATATATCTAGCATCATCTCCAAAATCAAATAGTGCTTATGAGGCTATCAATGATGCTCAAAAATGCGTACAGCAAGGGCAAATATTTGCAGTACCCCCTCATATCAAACCAAACTCCAATGAGTACCTATATCCGCATAATTTCGGCGGCTGGTGCAAACAAAACTATCTTGAAAGGCCGCTATCTCTTTATAAAACGAAGCTGATCGGGTTTGAAAAAACACTCAATGAGTGGCATGAGAAAATAACTTTTAAAGCAAAATGACCTCCACGGTTGAATCACATTTTTATGATATAATTTTATTACCTCACCAAGTAAATACCTTAATTTTGAGAGCATCAGAGATAGTAAGATTTGGATGAAAAAGTTGAAGGACTACCCGTAGGTAATTTGAGACTTTTTTGTTCAAAGATTGCTTTCTATCATGCTCCCTGAAAGGTACAATACTTTTGCACATACTCATCGTTAAAACTTCTCAGCGTAGCTTTGGCTATGCTTTCAAAGTTTCGCCTTGATTATGCACAAAATCATTTGTATCAAAACTTCAGGTATTTACTTGGTGCGGTAATAATTATTATAATTTAAGAAAGGATATATTTATGACAAAAAAATTAAAAACTTCATTGCTGGCATCCAGCGTTGCTATAGCGCTATTAGGAGGATGTGCTCAGCAAGGCTTGGTTGCTGATGATTCATATAATAGAACAAAAACCGGAGCAGTGGCTGGGGCAATCGGTGGTGCCATCATAGGCGCTACAACAAAAGGGCACAACAAGGGACAAAGAGCCCTTGTTGGCGCACTGATTGGCGGAGCGTTGGGAGCAGGCATAGGATATAGCCTGGATCAACAAGCAAATGCAGTGGCAAATGCCTTAGGTACCGGCGTTACCAATGACCCACTGGCAGAACTTGATCCAAATAGAGAAATTATAGTAACCAAAACAAATTCGTATGTCAAAATCACATTTCGTGACAGCATGATGTTTGCTGTCAATTCTGCCACACCAAAAGCATCTGCTCAAAACAAAATAAACAAAGTTGCCAAAGTGCTTGAGCAATATCCTCAAACCATAGTGCAAGTGGCCGGTTTTACGGACAATACCGGAAGCTATAGCTACAATCAAGGATTATCCGAAAGAAGAGCCGATAGCGTAGCCCGTGCTTTTGAAAATGCAGGAGCATCTATGGTATCAGCTATTGGATGTTCTTATAATGCACCTGTTGCACCAAATACAACAGCGTCAAACAAATCACTCAATCGTCGCGTAGAGGTGTATTTGTATCCAAATGAAAATGTACAAATAAATCCTTGCCAACAATAAAACTTATTTCTTAAACAAGGCCGATAATGAAGTTATCGGCCTCTCTCTTGCGGATTAATTGTTAAGCTGGCTTGTATAGGTATATGATCTGACCTAGTGTGCCATTCGCGTCCGGATTTGACATGTGCTTCAACTATCTCTAGGCTTCGTACATAAAGTCTATCCAATTTGAACCATGGAATAAAACTAGGAAATGTACGGCCTGGAATCGAGCGCGGCAAGCGTTTTATTTTTTTATCCCTGTACTGTATCGTCTCAATAGCATCTTTTAATGTAAGCTCTCCTGTTAAAATACGATGTACGTGCAAATTCCAATCATTAAAATCGCCTGCTATTACCAAAGGCACATCGTGGGATATATTATGGCGCACATGTTCTATAAGAGCTTTTGCCTGCCTGATCCTGCTCCCCTTGAAAAGTCCAAAATGTGTACATATCAAATGAATATCTCCATATTTTGGATGCTCTATAATGGCATGCAAAACACCTCTCTGTTCAAGTTTGTGATCTGAAATATCAATATTTTGCCAAGTTTTGATAGGATATTTAGACAATATCGCGTTGCCGTGATGTCCATGCTCATAAAAAGCATTTGCCCCATAAGCTACATAAGGATATATATCTCCTTGCAGTGCACACGTTTGAGAATGCGTATCTTTTGGCAAAGATACATTACGGCGTTTTATATTTATATCTTGGACTTCTTGCAAAAAAACGATATCAACATCTATTTCCGTCAAGGCTTCTTTGAGCGTGTCTATTCGACAACCATGAACCATAGAATAAGCCTTGTGAATATTATAAGTAGCAACTGTGATCATATATCTGTCCGTCCTGTCGATAAAAATCTTAAGAAATATCTCATTTTTAATAATTATAGCATTAAGCTGAACAATTTGATATAAAAATATTTTACACAAAATTTGTTTTTATATAAAGTAAAGACTGTCAAATCTAAACAACAATACAATAACACTGAAAATTAAAACTGATACAAATGATGATATAATTTTTAAACTAGGAGCATATATGTCTTGGATTGCCTTAATAACAATTATACATTACATTATAGTAGCTTATGTAGTATATCGTGCCATGTTGCGCCCTTACCGTGAACCAGCCTCCAGACTGGCATGGGTGGTTGTGGCAATAACTATACCAGTCTTGGGCATTATCCTTTATTTTATGTTTGGCGAAACCAGTATAGGGTTTATTCGCGCAAAAAATATGCAAAAGCTCAAAAGTGAAATATTCCAAAACCGCTTCAAAGCAGCCATTAATGGGGCCATAATTGACACCATTCCAAAAAAATATCATCATATTTTTCGTATCGGACAATCTATTAACGGCTTTTTGCCGGTTGACGACAACAAATACTTTCTGTTAGAAAATTCTGAAGCTATGATAGATTCATTGGTTCAAGATATTGACAATGCCAAGCACCATGTTCATATATTGTTTTATATTTGGTTTCCGGACAAAAGCGGACTAAAAGTTGCGAATGCTCTTATACGCGCTTCCAAAAGAGGTATTGTGTGCCGTGTTTTAGTAGATGCGGTTGGTTCACGCAAATTGATCTCATCGGATATTTGGAAAGATATGCACAGATCGGGCATACATGCTGTATCCTCATTGTCGATAGGCAATACGTTGCTAAGAATGATATTAGGGCGTGTTGATCTGCGAAATCATCGCAAAATCGTAGTTATAGATAATTTTATTACATATTGCGGCAGTCAAAATTGTGCCGATGCCAATTTCGACAAGAAAGATAAATATGCTTTATGGGTAGATGCAGTAGTCCGCTTTGCTGGGCCTATCGCATTACAAAATCAGCATTTATTTGTACAGGACTGGTTAGCGGCCACCAAAGAAGATCTGCCTCAAATGTATGAATCTGAACAGCCAAATGACATAATTGATCTAACAAATACCAGGATATCAAAAGATATGAGTGAGCGAGCCAATGGCTCTTGCCCATCTCAAGTAATAGGAACCGGCCCAACCGAAAGACATGATGCAATGTCGGATATCTTTCAAGTTATAATAAGCTCGGCCCGAAAAAGCCTAACGATAACCACGCCCTATTTCGTTCCAAATGGCCCGGTACTTAATGCGATATGTTCGGCTGCCAGAATGGGAGTAGTAGTAAAATTGATATTATCACACAATACCGATTCATGGTTTGTGTGTGCTGCTAGCCATAGCTATTACCCCGAACTGCTAGAGGCGGGAGTGGAGATATATGAATACCAAAGCGAGGTACTGCATTCAAAATTGTTGACAATTGATGAGGAGCTTGGCATGATAGGTTCTGCCAATCTAGACCGTCGAAGTTTTGATCTAAACTATGAAAATAATATCATATTCTATGATCAAAAACTCACTAAAGAGATACTTAAAAGACAACAATCATACATAGAAAAATCTTTAAATGTAACCATCGAAGAAGTAAATGGCTGGAGTAAACCTAGCCTGCTATGGTACAATATCAATGCCACGCTAAGTCCGCTGCTCTAGCATATAACACCATTAAATACCTCTTATGATACAATACCGTTTTAACAAACAGAAGGAAAAAACTATATGAAATATTTTATAAGTTCATTTATCATAATGGCAATCGGCCTTGTTGCGGGCTTTTTTCTAGGAGGGCTTGCAGCGATCTATGTAACATTTTTACTTATAATCTTAGAGGTTTCTCTATCATTCGATAATGCGGTGGTCAATGCCAAAGTGCTCAACACCATGGATGCCGTTTGGCAAAAAAGATTTATACTTTTTGGTATACCTATAGCTGTATTTGGTATGAGATTGTTATTTCCGTTAGGAATAGTAGCGATTGCGACCGGTATGGGATTAATTGAAACCTTGCAGGTTGCCATGGGCGAACCGGAACGCTATGAAGCAATTTTAAAATCCACAGAAAAAAGCATCTTTGCTTTTGGCGGTGCCTTTTTGCTAATGGTATTTTTGGATTTCTTTTTTGAAGAAAAAGAGGTATATTGGATAAAAATGCTAGAAAACTCTAAATTAATAGCAAAATTATCGCTATTGTCCAATATAGAACTTTCTATTGCAATAGCAGTGGGAATCGGACTAGGCCACATAACCCAAGACTTTAGTGTCCTTTTGGCATTTATGTATGGTGTATTGCTTCATGCTTTGCTTGGGATGGTAGATGATGCCTTTTCTACTGCAACGGTCAAAAATGGACTTGCCGGTTTTATATACCTTGAAGTACTTGATGCAAGCTTCAGTTTTGATGGAGTTATAGGTGCATTTGCACTAAGCAGCAACATATTTATTATCATGATAGGCTTGGGAGTTGGTGCCATGTTCGTGCGTAGCATAACACTCTATTTTGTAGAGCATAAAACCTTGTCAAAATTTAGATATCTTGAACATGGGGCTCATTATGCAATAGGCATACTAGCCGTGATCATGCTGATGAAGATAAACATTCACATAAGCGAGCTTATAACGGGCACCGTGGGAATAGGACTTATAATATTGGCATTTGCACACTCAATTTGGGAGAACAAAAGAGAACTATTGCAATAAATTAAACCATATCCTATAATAGACGATTGCCTTTTATAGGATAATATATTTATCTGCCTATCTCGCGAACCGTTTCCTTGGTAGCATCAAAAGCCCTTCCCGCATCATGCTTGACGCCTTTTACCGTACCTGTACAACCGGCCCCCATTGTGCCAATAAAAGCAGTAATCATTAGCCAAAAAAAAGCTTTTTTCATTGTTGATCCTTATATGAATAGTTTATAGTATTTGCATATACAAAATTTATTATATTCTATCGCACATTTACCGCTCCTTAAAGCCCGAAGTGCACACCAAGCAAAAAAAGGGTAAAATACGAAAAAGATAAAAGAAGAGGAATTATGCATGGTAAGTGAAATTTATACTTATACTACTGCGCACATGGATAAAAGCATAGAAGCCCTAAGAAGAGAGTTTTCTACACTTCGCACAGGGAAAGTAACGACAAATATAGTTGACAATATAAAAGTAGACTATTACGGTACTCCAACTGCCCTGAATCAAGTAGGCAACGTCATAGTCCAGGACGCAACAACAATAGCTATAAGCCCGTGGGAAAAAGCGATGTTAAATCCTATTACAAAAGCTATACAAGAAGCAAACATAGGGGTAAATCCAAATAATGACGGCAGCATAATCAAGCTGTTTTTCCCTCCAATGACCGTTGATCAAAGACAAGAAATCGTCAAACAAGCCAAGGCAATGGGCGAAAAAGCCAAGGTCGCTGTCAGAAATATCAGAAAAGAGAGCAACGACAAAGTTAAAAAGCTTGAAAAAGATAAAGCTATTAGCGAAGACGAAATCAAAAAGGCTTTGGACCAAATACAAAAGATCACAGATGAGCATATAGCAAAAATTGACGAAGCCCTAAAAACAAAAGAAATCGATATATTAAAAGTCTGATTATGAATATAGAAAACATATACAAAGAAGCGGGTGCCTTGCTAGAAGGGCACTTTATACTATCAAGCGGCAATCATTCGAATAAATACCTGCAAAGCGCGAAAGTATTGGAAAATCCGGCTACTGCAGAAATATTGGCAAAAGCTTTGGCCGAACAGATAAAAGCTAGCGGCCTAGAGGCAGAAACCGTATGTGCTCCTGCTCTTGGCGGTGTGATTGCAGGATATGAACTAGCCCGCGCCTTGAATGTACGAAGCATATTTGCCGAGAGAAAAGACGGCCAAATGGAACTTCGCAGAGGTTTTGAGATAAAAAAAGGCGAGAAAATAATTATCTGTGAAGATATTATAACTACCGGCGGTTCTGCCATGGAAGTGGCCAAGATCATTTCAGAACTTGGCGGTGAAGTAGTGGCATTTGCTGCTCTTGCCAATCGTGGATTCTGCCACCGCGAAGGCAGCAATACTTCTCGCAAAGCCAACTGCAAGCTGCAAGAGAATATACCATTTTATGCATTGGCTGATTTTGAATTTGCTATGTATGAACCAAGCGGTTGTCCTATGTGCCAAGAGGGCAGCGTTGCAATTAAGCCCGGGAGCAGAGCCTAAGCTCTCCAGACGACTGCGCAAAGCGTTATATCAATATCACTTTTGCGCGGTTTAATGATAATGCTTTCTATTTCGTAATTTTCGATTACATACAAAGAGGCTATTTCATCAGCCCTCTTTTCAAGCTCTTCTTCGAGTTCTTTTATTTCATTTTTTATAAGCTCTGCTTTTTCTTTGGCTCTACTTACATCACTGCTGTCTTTAAACAATTTACTTCCGTGAGAAACAACTTTTCCTATCTTAGAAGCGTTGCTAGAGCCGCTAAACAATGCTCCTAACACTGCTATGCCGGTACTCACAATGGAACTGCTTGAATCTATTTTCTCTTTTTCTATCTGTTCATTGACCCTATTTAATTTATCCAATAAACTCTTCTCTTTGGCTTTAAATTGATCAGTAAGTTTGCTGATAGCCTCATCCTTTTTTACCCTGACCGCATCGCTTACTCTAACCATAAAATCAGCCCTGCTCTCATTTGGTTTTGACTCTAGCTTCAATGATCTGCATGTCAAAATCTCCATATTTTCATTTTGATATAGCCAATCAGACAAAATTGTTTTTGTTTTTTTTAGGCCTTTGTCTGATCTGATTATTTCCGGCAATGATACAAAAGAGCTATTTGCGGGTGCTTTTGTGGAAAATCTATTGAAATCTGTATTGTCTTGTGAAATATTTGACAAATTTAAATGTGAATCATTTTCGTCCAGCGGCAAATTGAAAAAAAATTCTTTTTTCTCATCAATTCCTTTAGCCTGCTGGTAGTAATATATGCTGACCTTTGCGCCTATTGTGGGCCTGAACGATTCTATTCCGGGTTCAAAATATTGGGGTATGCTTTCATCTAAAGGTTCTATAGTTGTCCGCACGACAGTATTGGCAAACTTTTGATTGGTTGGAGTTGTTTTTTGATTACTCATGAGCAGCATTATCTCTTCTCTTTTTAGCGGTCCTCTAAGATAACTAAGCGCCCATCTGGTCCCAAATAGCCTAATATCATCCAAATGCGCACTTTTTAGAAAAAAACTTCGCTTAGGCAGATTTGATATGATAGAGCGAATTTCATCTTTGTTAAAAGATGCTCCTATCTGGCCGCTAAGTCCATCTATGATCTTATCTATATCTTGGGTGGTTTGCAATCTGCCTATAAACCACGTACCAATATTTGCGAGTCCTTTATAATCCAAATCCACAGGATTTTGCGTGCTTAGAATTACTCCGATGCCAAATGCTCTTGCTTGCTTGAGAAGCAGGAGCATCGGCTCTTTGCTTGGCGGGTTTTTGCTTGGCGGGAAAAACCCGAAAATCTCATCCATATAAAAAATGGTCTTCAATATTTCCGTACCGCTTTGTAAGCGCATCCAAGCCGTATAACGATTTAGAAGCAAAGAGACAAAAAACATTCGTTCGCTGTCGTTAAGGTGAGATATGTTAAATATAGCTATTTTAGCTTTGCCGTTGTCATCATATAAGAGTTTTTGTATATCAAGGACCTCGCCTTGCATCCAAGCCTGAAAATGAGGAGATGCTATAATAGCATTAAATTTTGATGCCAAAGCAAATCTGGCATCAGCCGAATAATAATCATCCAGTCTAAGCACTCCTATCTTATCAAAAGATGGGTTTATGATGCTATTTATGAGTGTTTCAATGGTGATATTTAGACCATTCATCCAAGAATCGGATATGATCTGCGAAAGCAGAATATATTCTTTGGAGTTAACCGGGTCTGCTTCTATGCCAAGCAATGCCAAAAGACTAAAAACAGTTGTTTTTAGATACATGGAATACAAGTCACTGTCTTTTATTATCTCTGCTGGCGGAACATCCAAAGAGCTCATAACATTCACAGAAACCCCGGCCGAACTGCCTGGGGTATATATGGTCTTAGCCACAGATTGAAACCTTGCTGCTCTATCTTTATCCTGTCCGAAACTTTCTATGCCCTCCTTCCAAGATGTCGCGATCTCTTTAGCATAATCTAGAGGATCTCTCTCTTTGGACATAGCTTCATCTGTAACCCACGGAACAAACGAAGCAGGATCGAATTCGCTATCAATAAGGCATAAATTTCCCATATCTCCTTTTGGGTCGATTACAATAGATGGGATATTATCAAGACTTGCTTCTTCTATAAGCCCTACTCCTAAACCGGTCTTGCCCGAGCCTGTCATTCCTATGATGGCAGCATGCGTAGTAAAGGCTTTGTTTTTTATCAATGTGAGCACATCTGTAGGTTTCATTGTTGTTCGATCTAGATCTTTGCCTAAATAAAACAGATCCAACTTTTCATAAATAGAAGATGACATAAAGACTCCTTGGGATAAGAAAAATTATAAATATTGTAGCCAAAATCTGCGCAAAATTTCCAACTCCTAAAACTAACCCCAAAGGTGGTACAATATCATCATTAAACAATTGAGACACATATGAAACATACATCAAAAAAGAAAAAAACCATATCTGCTGCTATGCCAAAAAGACGATATGCCACAAAATTAACAAAGTTTAAAGCCTTTTTGATTGATAATTTTATGCTGCTAATGCCCATAATGTATGTAGTTTTTTATCTCATAATGGGTGGCAGAAGCGGTTTTGCCGAGCATAAGCTGTATGGATGGATAGCTATATTTTTACCTCTTATTTTGCTGCAAGCTATATTTTTCTATAGAAGCGGACAAACTCCAGGATACAAAGCCTATAATATCAAATTAATAGACGAAACTACTGGGGAAAAACCAGGTTTTGGTATTATATTATTCCGAAACTTTTGTGCATTGTTGTCATTTTTTACTATATTTGGGTGGATGATGATGTTTTTTAGAAAAGACCATAAGAGCCTTCACGATCTGCTGAGTAATACAGCAGCTGTAGAAATATGAAAACAAACCCTGACCTTGCCGTATGGCTTTTGAGAGGATATTATTTTTTTTATTTTGCCATGGTTGGTGTTTATATCGTATTTATGCCAAAAGTCTTAACTGACATCGGCTACACACCATCACAAGTAGGTATTATATTTGCTTCGGCTCCCATGATGAGATTTTTGCTGCCATTTGTTTTTCGTTATTATATTGCTCTAACCAATCGCATATTTATCTCTTCTTTATTATTAAGTGTGATTGCAGCGGTTCTTTTTTGGGGAACTATTGATAATTTTTGGAGCTTTTTAGCATGCAATCTGCTTTTTGGTGCGGCCATGGGCATATCGCTTCCTTATATTGAAACCATATCTCTTAAGTTATTATCAAAAATACAATACGGCAAAACAAGACTGTGGGGTTCTGTTGGTTTTATGGCGATCGTGCTTTGGCTTGGCAAAATTTTAGAAAGTCCTAGTGATGGCCTGACATATCTAACAATAACTGCTCTTTTGACACTTATTTTTGGTGCCGGTATAGGCATAAGAGATGCCAAGACAGATACTGATACCTTGGAAGACATACACTCTTTTTCGCTAAGGATCCACGCTCCGTTTTGGATTTCGATTTTTCTTTTGCAGGTAAGTTTCGGTGGTTTTTATAATTTCTTTACCATATATGAAACCTCTCACGGCATTTCATTGGAAGTTATAAGCTGGATGTGGAGCTTTGGGGTCATTTGTGAAATTGCGATGCTCTATTTTCAAGGTCCCCTGCTCCATAGAAATTTACTCTCTATCATCAAATTTGCTACTTTCATTACTGCTTTGCGGTGGCTTATACTATATATTTACCCAAGCTCAAAGGAATTGATATTCGCTTCACAGTCTTTGCATGCTTTTAGTTTTGCTCTTTATCATACTGCTGCAATTAGTTATGTTTTCACGCTTTATTCTCAAAAAAAACTGGCTCAACAGTTTTTCTTGGGCATTGCGTTTGGATTGGGGGCATCCGTGGGTGCTTTGGTTGCCGGCAAATTTTATGGCGATATGCTTTTTGCTATAGAAGCCCTTATAGCTTTTGTGGCATTTGCTATTTTGTTTATCCCATCAGCAAAAGGAATTAAATGAAACCATTTGATACAGCCGTCATATTTGCGGGAGGCAAAAGCAGTCGTATGGGCAGCGATAAAGCATTATTGCCCTTTGGCACACACAGCTCTTTGAGTCAATACCAATATGAGAAACTTCGAAAGATTTTTAATACCGTTTATATATCTGCCAAACATAATAAATTCGATTTTTCGCCACCGCTTATAGCTGATATTTACGAACAAAGCTCTCCTTTAGTGGGGCTTATATCAATATTTGAAACGATTGATGAAAATGAAGTTTTTATACTTAGTGTAGATGCACCTATGATAGAAAAAGAAATCATCAATCAGCTATACCAAACTGCATTGTCCGATCAAAATGCCGATGCCGTAATAGCCCAGAGTCCGCAAGGCCTTGAGCCGTTATGCGGCATATACCGCCGCTCAATAGTGCCGCTGGCAAAAGAGTTTCTTGAGCTGAACAATCACAAACTTGTAGCGCTTCTATCAAAAAGCAGAAGCATATATCATTTATTCGACTCCAATGAGCCGTTTTTAAACATAAACCATCCAAGCCAATACGAAGAAGCGAAAAAATTATTCAGAAGCTAGAGAGTCTTTTAATTCAGACTCTATTTTACTAACGATCTGTATGGTCTCGAGCACAGAGTCAGGGTTTAAGCTCATAGAATCTATCTTCATTTTAACCAAAGCTTCCGCCATTTCTGGGTAATCTGAAGGTCCTTGCCCGCATATGCCGCTATGACGCTTATTTCGCTTAGTGCCCTGCACTGCTATATCTATCATCTTCATGACTCCGGAGTCAAGCTCATCATAGTCAAATGCAACTATTTCGTTATCGCGATCCACTCCAAGCATAAGCTGAGTTAGATCATTGCTGCCTATGCTAAAACCATCAAAAAATTCACTAAACGAATCTATTTCTATAACATTATTTGGTATTTCGCACATGACATATATCTGCAACCCGTTTTCACCCCGTTTTAGCCCATATATTTCCATAGCTTCTATGACCTCTTTGGCTTCTTTTAGCCGTCTGCAAAAGGGTATCATGAGTATAACATTGTCAAATCCCATCTCTTCTCTAACGCGTTTCATTGCCTTGCATTCCAAGGCGAATCCATCTTGATAATTTGGATGTGTATAGCGCGAGGCTCCCCTAAAACCCAACATAGGATTGGCTTCTTCAGGTTCAAAGAACTTTCCGCCCAAAAGCGAAGCATATTCATTGGTCTTAAAATCACTCATGCGTACCACACATGGTTTTGGGTAAACCGCAGAAGCTATGCTTGCAACACCTTCAGAAAGCGTTTTCACAAAAAAATCTTCATTGCTTTTATATGCTTTGGTGAGTTTTTCTATCTCTTTCATGGTTTTTTCGTCGGTTTTTTTTGGATGAATAAGTGCCATAGGATGGGCCTTGATCGAATTACTGATTATGAATTCCATACGAGCAAGCCCTATTCCGTCCACAGGAAGAGAGGCAAGTGAAAATGCAAGATCGGGGTTGCCAAGATTCATCATTATTTTTGTTTTGGTTTTAGGGATTGCAACTAGATCTATATGCTTGATTTCATATTGTAAAATACCTTCATAAACGATCCCTGTTTCTCCCTTTGAACAGCTAACCGTTATCTCCTGTCCATTGTGCAATACCTCGGTACCATTTTTAGTTCCTACAATTGCGGGTATTCCTAATTCTCTAGAGATAATAGCAGCATGGCATGTTCTTCCTCCGCTATCAGTAACAATTGCCGAAGCTATTTTCATTATAGGCTCCCAATCGGGGCTGGTGGCAGCAGCAACCAAAATATTGCCCTCTTTAAACTCATGCAGATTACTCGCATCGCTTATCTTTTGTACTTTTCCGCTACCGATTTTGCTGCCTATGGCATGCCCTTTGGCAAGTATTTTTGACTCTTCTTTTAGCGTATACATTTCAAAAACAGTTTTGGTTTTTCTTGATTCAACTGTCTCGGGGCGTGCTTGTACAATATAAAGATGTCCATCTATACCGTCTTTTGCCCATTCTACATCCATAGGCTTGCTGTGCCCTGCTTTTTTTGAATAGTGCTCTTCTATGCTTATGGCATATTGCGCAAGCTCTATGACTTCATTGTCCGAAATACAAAACTGTTTTTGGTCTTCAAGCGGCGTATTGACCACCTTGGTATATTCTTGAACGGCTTTGCTTTTATTGCCGGCAAAGGCCATCTTTATAGCTTTTTGTCCCAATTTTCGTTTGAGCACAGATCGATATCCTTTTTTAAAAGTTGGTTTATGGACATAAAAACTATCCGGCTCCACGCTTCCTTGCACTATAGTCTCGCCCATTCCGTAGGAGGCATTTATAAATACAACATCGTCAAACCCGCTTTCTGTATCAATAGAGAACATTACTCCGCTTGCTCCAATGTCGCTCCTGACCATTTTCATCACTGCTACGCTCAAATAGACTTTCATCGTATCAAATCCATGATCATATTTGTAATGAATAGAGCGATCTGTAAAATTGGAAGCAAGACAAAGCTTATAAGCATCTAGCAATGCTTCAAGAGTATTGATATTCAAATAAGTTTCATTCTGTCCCGCAAAAGAAGCTTCCGGCGAATCCTCTGCGGTGGCTGAACTTCTAACAGCAAATGTGACGTCCTTTCCATATTCATTTTTGAGCTGATCGTATCCTTGTGTGATCTCTTTTACAAGCTCATCAGGAAGTGTGCATTCAGTTATAATTTTTCTGCACTTTTTGCTTTGCACCTGCAACTCATAGATATTATTTACGTCAAGCTTATCAAGCAGCGCATGAAGTTTTTCCCATGCTCCATTGATATCAAGTATGGCCTTATAGGCTTTGGAAGTAATAGCAAAACCGTTTGGTATACGAATATTTTGTTTTGAGAGATTTTGATACATTTCGCCCAAAGAAGCTCCTTTGCCGCCAACAAGATCTACATCTTCAAGCCCTAGCTCTTTAAACCATTTGATATACTGCATGATCATTTCTCCATTATACTTGTTTATCTAATTTTATCATGATTAAAGTATTTGTTAATATAAAAGGAATAAAATAAAATTAATATTAGTAATAAAAGGATTTCTATGGCTATATTGCAATCATTTGGTGCGGCAGAAACCGTAACAGGATCTTGCCATCTGCTCAAATTACAAAACGGGATCAAGATCTTGGTTGATTGTGGATTGTTTCAAGGATACGCGGAAGAGCGCAACCATGATCCTTTCGGGTTTGAACCAGAAGATGTCGATTTTCTTTTGATAACGCACGGCCATTTAGATCACGTGGGACGCATTCCAAAGCTGGTTAAAGAAGGTTTCAGAGGCACCATCATCACACACAGTTCTACAATGGAGCTAGCCGAAATAGTCTTGCTCGATAGCGCGAAACTAATGAAAGAAAGTTACAAAACAAGCTTCAAAAAAGCTCAAAGGAGAGGCGAGGAAGACGAAGTTGCAAAACCGCTGTATACCGAAAGTGATGTTAAATCCGTTTTTAGCATGCCGATGATCTTTACGTCATATGACGAAAAAATAGATCTGGGCAATAACATATCAGTCAATTTCAAAAATGCCGGCCATATTCTTGATTCTGCGATTATAGAGCTCTTTTTTGAAGAAAACGGTACAGTTAAAAAAGTTGTATTCAGCGGTGACCTTGGAAATGATGATGAGCTGGTCACTCCTCTTCCTGATATTTTAGAAGATGCAGATTCTCTGCTTATAGAATCAACCTATGGCGACAGAAATCATAAGGGCGTCAAAGAGAGCGATGCCGAACTGCGCCAAGTGATCTTGGAAACTTTTGCCAAAAGGGGAAATGTTCTTATTCCCTCTTTTGCGATAGAACGCACGCAAGAGCTATTATGCCTGCTCAAGCAAATGTATTACGAAGGAGAGCTCCCCGAATGCAAAATATTCCTTGATTCGCCCATGGCTATCCGAGCTACAGAAGTATACAAAAAATATCACGAAGAATTAAATGAAATCTGTAATGAATTTTTAGAGCGTGATGGCGCCATATTTGATTTTCCATATCTTCACTACTCTTCAAAAGTAGAAGAATCCAAAAAGATCAATGAAATAAAATCACATTGCATCATAATCGCAGGAGCCGGAATGTGCAACGGCGGGCGTATACTTCAACATTTCAAACACCGCTTATGGAATGAGAGAAATGCACTTGTATTTGTAGGCTATCAAGTAGAAGGAACGC
Source organism: Sulfurovum sp. UBA7648 (assembly GCA_002483605.1). Lineage (GTDB taxonomy): Bacteria > Campylobacterota > Campylobacteria > Campylobacterales > Sulfurovaceae > BN30871. The sequence goes on along the minus strand of DLIG01000010.1, from coordinate 57,044 downwards.
TGGGCAGATATATAGTTGACGGTGCAAAAACGATAAAACTTTACGGCGAAGAGATCGTCATAAAAGCCAAAGTACATACGATAAATGGCTTTTCTGCTCATGCAGATCAAAATGGCCTCATAGAGTGGATGGGCAAATTCAAAAGACTTGATAATATCTTTATCGTTCATGGAGAAAGGGATAAACAAGAGATCTTCCGGCAAGAGATCGAAAGACGATTAAACAAAAAATCTCATATTGTCAAGCATGGGGAGAAAATCGGAATATGAGTAATGATAATAAAAGTATTAAGCGCGAAAAATGAAGAAAATTATAACAATTGAAAAATTAATCGAAGAAGCAAAAAAAATTGTCGGAGAATATGAACTGTCTACTCCTGATTTTTCTGCCGGATCCGTAGCGGCTGCACTTTTGACAACCAATGGAAATATATATACAGGAATCAATATAGAAATAGCTTGCGGTATCGGATTTTGCGCTGAACATTCAGCAATTGCACAAATGCTAAAACACAGAGAAACTCAAATCGAAATGATTGTAGCACTGGATGCAGTATCCATCAGGCCTCCTTGCGGAAGATGCAGAGAGCTGATGTTTCAAATTGATTATAAAAATCTCGATGCAAAAGTATATATATCCCAAAAAGAATATAGAACCCTTGACGAGTTGCTTCCTTGCAGGTGGAATCCAAGCCTATAACGTATCTTGCATTAAAAGCAAGATACGAAAAGATTTTTATTTTTTTTCCAATATTTGGGTTATCATTTTTTTAGCAAAAAAAGTAAATTTATCAAACAATCCGCTATGGAATTTATTTTTGTGGTAGATCATATAAAACTCTCTATGGCACTCGAACTTTTTAACATCCACTTTGTGCAGTCTGCCGTCAGCTATCTCTTTTTCAACAGCGATTTTGGAAAGACAAGCAAAACAACTTTTACTTCTTAATATGTTTTTAATAGATTCGGTATGCCCTAGCTCTAAAAATATATTCAAAGAGTCGACTTTGTCTTTGATGCAGTTAAGAAATACTTCTCTTGTGCCGCTTCCTTGTTCTCTTAATATCCATTTTTCATCTGCCAAAGAATCTATATAACAACTTTTTGCCTTTTCGGCATCTGCGGTTACTACTACCAACTCGTCTATTCCGACTTTCTCTTTGATCACTTCAGGATCGTCTACCGAGCCTTCTACGAAGCCCACATCGATCAATCCCTCTCTTACCATTTCGATAATAGTTTTGGTATTGCCGTTTTTAAGAGAAATTCTTACTTCCGGATAGCTGTCCATATAACTGCAAACAATTTGCGGCATAATGTAGTCAACAATAGTAGTACTGGCTCCTACACGCACGATCCCCTTGTTTGGCGTATTTTGAAATTCGGTTTGAATATCTATCACTTTCTTATAAAGCGGTTTTATCTCTTTATGAAAAGATCTGCCGACTTCATTTAGAACTAATCTTTTGTTTATGCGATCAAAAAGCGGTCTCCCTATAGTAGTTTCAAGCTCTTTGATGGACATAGAAATCGCCGATTGGCTCAAATCCATCTCTTTTGATACTTGTGTCAAGTGTCCCTTCTCGACGACATTGAGAAAAATCTCTATTTGTCTAAGTGTAATGTTCATTTTAATCCCCTTTTTATCACTTACACTGATATTTATCAATCCTATAATTGATTTGATTATTATGCCATCTTTTTAATATAATCTTAATCAAATTTAATGTTTAAATACAAAAACTAAGGCTTTTTTATGAAAAAATTGATTTTGTCCAATAAAAATTATATTTCCGGTGTCATTTTTGTAGCAATATTTGCTGCTGCTGCAACATTTATAGCCGATCAAAATATAATAAAAACTCTTGGATTATCACCATTGGTTATCGGTATTGTTATCGGTATATTTTATGCCAATACCCTGCACAATAAATTTCCTGCCCAGTGGGAGAGCGGCATCACATTTTCAGCCAAAAAGATTTTACGTTTTGCGATAGTCTTTTATGGTTTTAGGATCACGTTTCAAGCCATAGGCTCAGTAGGACTCGAAGGTTTTTTGGTTTCTCTTATTATGCTTTCTACTACTTTCATATTTGGAACATGGCTAGGACATAAAATTTTTGGCATGGATAAAGATACCTCAATGCTTAATGCATCAGGAGCATCCGTGTGCGGTGCTGCAGCAGTCCTTGCAACCGAACCGGTATTAAAATCAGAAGAATATAAAGCTGCAATAGCAGTCTCTATGGTAGTTTTATTTGGAACGATTTCAATGTTTCTTTACCCGGTGCTATATAGCACTATCTTTGAAAATGCTTCAGGCTTTTTGCATATGTCTCCAAGAGAATTTGGCATCTATGTGGGAGGGACTATTCATGAAGTTGCTCAAGTTGTAGCTGTACCGTTTTGTATACCGGGTGCTCCTGAAGAGATGGCAAACAATGCTGTGATCGTTAAAATGACAAGAGTCATTATGATAGCGCCTATGCTGATTATTTTAGGCATTTATTTGAGTTATGGCTCTAAAAAACAAGGCAAAGAATCAGGAGAAAAGGTCAAACTTGTTATTCCTTGGTTCGCTGTATATTTTATTGGCGTAGCAGGTTTCAATTCGCTGCATTTGATTCCTGAAAATGCCGTGGCTATTATAAATGAGATTGACACTTTTTTACTAACAATGGCTATGACCGCACTTGGTATGGGGACACGTTTTGCAAAATTCAAAGGCCTTGGGCTTGCGCCGATATATACATCGGCTGCAATGTTCGCTTGGCTTATTGTCGGCGGTTTTGTGGTAACAAAATTTATTTGCGAAATATTCTAAGATTTTAAATTATACTTCTTTTGGCATAAAGATATAAAAAATCATATCTTTATGCTCAATTACAACATTTTCCATTTGATTTCTTGATAAAATATGGTGTAATCACAAAATACAAAACAAAACACCAAAGAATAATAGCACTAAGTATATTAATCATATTTACGTCTTCATGCAAATGCACCAAAGATGCCGGATCTATATCATTTATGTTAAAAATATAATCCAATCCTAATCCAAAAAACAAACTCCCTGCAGCAATACTTACAAGATATATAAATAGCGAGCGATTACCTAGCATCTTTTTAACTACAGCGATTGTAACAGTGTTTGTCGCCGGACCCGCCGTAAGAAATGCAAAAGCAGCCCCTGCGCTTACTCCTGAAAGCATAAGGGCCGCTGCTATAGGCAAAGAAGCCGTGGCGCATACATACATTGGAATTCCTATCAAAATGGCGATAACATATGAAAGCCAATAATATGATTTTAAAATCTCTCCTAGACTTGCAGGAATCATTGAGGCAATCACTGCGCCTAGAATTAGCCCCCAAAATAATGGTTTTGCAATATCGGAACATAAAGTAATAAATCCATATTTTAAAGCATTGATGATTGAAAATCTTTTTTTAATAATTTTATTTTCACAACAATTACCTTGCGAGCAACAACTTTGCTCATCAACAAAAGTATACTCCTTGGCAGCAGAACCGTTTAATTCTTTATTATCAAAGATATTTGTTAAAATTCCTGCGATTACGGCAATTACAAAGGAGCTGATTATACGATATAGAGTAAATATCCACCCAAAAATTCCATATGTCGCCATTATAGAATCGACACCCGTAATTGGAGTAGAAATAAGAAATGATAGAGTTGCGCCTTTGCTCGCCCCTGATTTCTTAATAGAGTTTGCCAATGGAATGACGCCGCATGAACATATAGGCAGCGGCGTGCCAAAAATAGTAGCTTTTATAACTGAGAGGACATTGCTGCTGCCCAAATGTTTTATGACTATACTATCTGGTATAAGTTCATGCAAAATACCGGCAAATATAAGACCAAAAAGAATATACGGAGCCATGGAAACACTAAGCTGCCATAGCGAATTTATAAAATATGATATCTCCATTTACTTGTTTCCTTTTTTATTTATCGATCTCATAAAAAACAATACTTTATAATAGCAAGTTATAGCTTAAGTTACAATAATCATTATCGTTATCATTTGATATTGGATTTAAAATATTTAAGTTTGAATAGATATACTCTGAAAAAAATTAAAAAAGGATTATATTTATGAAAAAAATAATGATCTTACCTATAGCCTTGATGCTTGGAGCATGTACACAAACAACCGCGATCGCGCCTGAGAAAAATCTAAAAAACATAGAAGCAAAAGGAGTTTCTTATGCAGATGGTCTCGTGTCTGCAATAAAGCCTGTACTTATGGAATCACTCAAATCTGACCCGACCGGTGCATCAGGGATGATGGCCTGTGCAAATGCAGCCATGCCGCTTACTGATGAATATAACAAACAATTACCATCAAATGCCAAAGTCAGAAGAACTGCTATAAAATATAGAAATCCGGCAAACAAGCCTGATTCTAAGGATACAGAAGTAATGAATAATATCATGGCATCCAAAAATTTTGCTCCGGTAGTAGTAGAAATGAACGATAGTTACAGAGTATATAAGCCGCTTCCTATGGCTCAACCATGTATGGTTTGCCATGGGGACCTCAAAACTATGAATCAACAAACAAAAGAAAAGATCAAAGAGCACTATCCAAGAGATCTTGCAAACGGATTTAAGCTGGGCGATTTTAGAGGGGTAGTTGTAACAGAGATAAAAAAAATAAGCTATTTGCGCCTTCGATAACTCAAAGCTTCGAGCAGATCACTTTTTGTGATCTGTTCATTCCCTTCTAGATCGGCAATCGTACGAGCAACTTTTTTAATGCTGGCTATGCTTCTGTGAGTAAGCCCGAATCTGCTTATGGCGCTATCCAATATCTCTTTGGCTTCATTATTGAGTATGCAAAATTTCTCGATATCTTCTTCGCTAAGCTTGCCGTTCAATTTAAGCTGATTGCGGCTTTTTTGGGCTATAAAAGCTTTAATGGCGCTTGAATGCATTGATGATGAAGTAATATCGGATCTATCTTCGCTGCTCACTTCTTGCATTGTCACAAAGAGGTCGATCCTGTCTAAAAATGGATCACTTAGCCTGTTTTGATATCGTTTGATCTCAGCTTCATTGCATCTGCACATTTTACTTTTTGACAGAAGGTTGCCGCATGGACAAGGATTCATGGCTGCAACGAACATGATATCTGATTCATAAGCTATTTTAGCATTAACTCTGGCAATATGCACCTTTCTATCTTGCAACGGCTCTCTGAGCGCTTCAAGTACTTGCTTTGAAAAGTGCGGCAATTCATCAAAAAAAAGTATACCATTGTGCGCAAGAGCAACTTCACCTATTTTTGCTTGGGTTGAGCCTCCTCCGAATACAGATGCGCTTGTAGCTGTATGATGAGGCGATCTTATAGGGCGCAATGCTCCAAAAGAAGGGAGCATCCCATCTAAAAATTGATGTTTGGCAATTGAAAGTATCTCTTTTTCGTCAAGCGGAGGCAAAATGCTCCTTAGGCGTTTTGCTATCATGCTCTTGCCGCATCCGGGACTGCCCTCCATAAGAAAATTATGCATGCCTGCCGCAGCTATCAAAGAGGCTCTTTTTGCTATCGGTTGGCCCTTTACATCTGCAAAATCACTTTCAAATCTATCATCAAAAAAATACTCTTTGTTGTCTATAATTAACGATTTGGCATCATAAGAAAAATGTTCTATTGCGCCTGGCAGAACTTCATTTTTAATCACACTGATCGCTTCGGACAAGGTATCAACAGGTATAAAATCGACTCCAGAAATATAACTAAGATATGTTATTGCTTCTCTGGGTACGATGGCTTTGCTGATCAACCCCTGCTCTTTAAGAGAGAGAACCAGAGGAAAAAGCATAGAACTGCTTTTGACCTTGCCGTCAAGTCCAAGCTCGCCAAACACAAAAAGTCCCTCTTGGATAAATGTTTGTTTGTTCAGTGCGATCAACAGTGCAAGTGAAAGATCAAAGTGTGTGCCGCTTTTTTTAAGATCGCTTGGGCTTAGATTGATAGTGATCTTGAGAGGAGGAAATATGAATTGGTTCGTAAGCAGGGCGGATTTAACCCTTTCTTTTGCCTCTTGAATATCGCTGCTAGCCAACCCCACTACAGCAAAACCCGGAAGCCCTTTGGTGAATGTAGCTTCTACCTCTATAACCTTAGCATTTACTCCTTCAAGCGTAGCGCAAGTAAGGCGGTTTATAACAGTGACACCTGTCGGTTCTTCCATGGGAAGTGTTTCATTTTCTTTGCTCATAATGCAAGTATGTCAAAAACTAAACATCATAACAAAAAATATGTCAAAATGTCATATTTTTTTCTTTTAAATTTCTTTGCTATTTATTTATCATCTAAAGAGTCTTTTGGTTTCTCTAGTAAATTCCCGCCATGTGTGAGGCGTTACGCTATTGCTAATCAATAATAATATTTAAACCATTTTAAACAATATCAGGCTAATGGCCATTACAAACATCCCTAATATTATGCCGCCTATAGTAGTATGAGCATTGCCATAAACCCTAGCAGCAGGCAAAAGCTCATCAAAAGAAATATATATCATTATGCCGGCAACAACTCCAAAAGCGGTCCCGAGCATAACCGGTCCCATAAACGGAAAAAGCAGAAAAAATCCTACAAGGGCACCGAGAGGCTCAGCCAGGCCTGATAATGTAGCATACCAAAAAGCATTTTTTTTGTTGCCTGTAGCATGGTAGATAGGCAACGAGACTGCCATCCCTTCTGGGATATTGTGGATAGCAATTGCAAATGCTATACTGGCGCCGATTGAAATACTATCAAGCGATGACATAAATGTGGCAAAACCCTCAGGAAAATTATGAATAGCTATAGCTATAGCGACAAATATCCCGGTCCTTTTTAAAAAAAAGTTGTTATCTCGGTGTTTTTCTTGAGGTTTTAATTCCAAAAGTTCTTTATCGCTTTTCATCTCATGCGGATTGACGTCTTTTGGGATAAGACGATCAATAAGAGCACTTAATGCAATACCTGCAAAAAACGAAACAACCGCCAAAGATTCTCCAATAATTTCATTGGAATAAAATTGCATAAAAGAGAGTTTTGATTTACTGAGTATTTCCACAAAAGAGATATAGATCATAACGCCGGCCGAAAAACCCATGCCAATGGATAATATAATATAATTTTTACCGCTTGAAAAAAATGCCAAAACAGCACCGATTGATGTCGAAAGACCGGCAAACAACGTAAGCAGAAAAGCCGATAAAAAAGTATAAAATTCCACATTTTCCATATAGAGATTATATGAAGTTATGTATAAATTGTTGCTTTACACAAATAATATGTTTTTACCTTATCATGGCAAACTGTTTTTATCTTTTTTTCCACTCTTTTTCAAACTTTTTGCGCTTGATAAATGATAGTTTTTCCACAAATACTTTGCCGTCTAAATGATCTACTTCATGCTGAATAGCGATTGCCAAAAAATCATCATCTTCTATCTCGTGCTTATTGCCGTATCTATCCTGGTATGTTATCTTTACATACTCGAATCTGTTTACATCTTCATAGATACCCGGAACGCTCAAGCATCCTTCTTGAAATACGGTAGATCCATGTTTTTCTTCAAAAACAGGATTGATGATCTCTAGTGTATTTTCTTTAGGCTGATCGCGGCCTATTTCTTCATCTTTGATTGGAACATTTATAATGAGTACTCTTTTGGGTACTCCTATCTGAATAGCTGCAAGCCCTACTCCGTTTTTGGCGACCATAGTGTCATACATATCATCCAAAAGATCGTGAAGCGACTTATCAAACTGAACGACTTCCTCTGAAACGAGCTTGAGTCTTTTATCAGGATAGATTACAATTTCTCTTATCATAAAATAATCTTTTTATAGGCTCTTGGTCAATACCTTATCTATAAGGCCGTATTCCATGGCTTCTTCGGCTGACATAAAGTTATCTCTTTCGGTATCTTGCTCTACTTTCTTGATAGACTTGCCTGTTTGTTTGGCAAGGATTTCATTGAGCGTATCTTTGAGACGCTGTATCTCTTTAGCTTGTATTTGGATATCTGTCGATTGGCCTTGTGCGCCGCCTGAAGGCTGATGTATCATAATGCGAGCATGCGGCAATGCGTACCGTTTGCCTTTTGTGCCGGCAGCTAGCAAAAATGCCCCCATAGAAGCTGCTTGTCCCACACAAATAGTAACGATATCGGGCTTGATATAATTCATGGTATCAAACATAGAAAGTCCGCTAGTTACCACTCCGCCCGGAGAATTGATATAAAAATAGATATCTTTATCCGGGTCTTGAGCTTCTAGAAAAAGGAGCTGAGCTACTATAGAAGATGATACTTGATCATTTACTTCACCGCTAAGCATAATTATTCTATCTTTTAGCAGTCTTGAGTAGATGTCATAACTTCTCTCGCCCCTGCCGGTCTGCTCTATAACATATGGTATAACATAACTCATTTTCAGCCTTTATTTGATATGTAATTAATCTTCAAGACCCAAAAGTTTTGAGAATAGTTTGTCTTCTATGATTCCCATTTTGATAGCAGGAAGAAGATTGTTTTTGCTGTAGTATTCCATTACTTTTTGTGGATCTTGTCCTGACATTATAGCTTCATAATAGATAGCTTGAGAAACTTCTTGGTCGTTTGCGCTGATCTTTTCTGCACGCGCAAGGGCATCTACTATAAATGTGGCTTTTACACTCATTTTAGCTTCATCTCTTACTTCATCTCTAAGGGCATCAACTTTTTCAGGGTTGTTTTTGTAGCTTTCAAGTTCTTCGGCGCTCATAGTGCCCGCTTTTTGGTTGATCTTTACATCTACTTCTTGCTCTACTATGTTATTTGGCAATGCAAAGTCATATTTAGCTACCAAGGCATCCACCAATTGAGGCTTTAACTCACTGTTATAAAGTTTTGAGATCTCTTCTCTTTGAAGCTGCTCTTTGATTCTCTCTTTTAGCATATCTACATTTGCACCTTCTGCTCCATGAAGAAGTTTGGCTGCTAATTCATCATCAAGTGTTGGCGTAGCTTTTACTTGAATTTCATTCAATGTAACTTCAAAATCAGCCTCTTTGCCTGCTAGGTTTGCTGCGCCGTATTCTGCAGGAAATGTTACTTTGATAGTTTTAGTCTCATTCGGTTTCATACCGATCATTTGATCTTCAAAGCCAGGAATAAATTGTCCTGAGCCGATCTTAAGAGAGAAATTCTCTGCTTTGCCGCCTTCAAAAGGCACACCATCAACGCTGCCCACGAAATCGATCACTGCCATATCATCTTTTTTAAGAGCTCTTGCTCTTTTGATCTTTTCGTATGGAGCTTGAGCAGCCACTAGCCCGTCCAATCTCTCATTGACCAGCGCTTCGCTGATCTCAGGTTTTTCAAATTTTGGAGCGATGCTCGCATAATCACCAAGATCAATAGCAGGTCTCAAAGAAACTTCTACTTCAACATCGATACCTTTATCATTTTTCTCATATTTTTTGAAAAACGGTTGGCCTATAACGTCATTTGGATTTAATTTTGCCTCTTTGCTGCCTTGGTCCAAAAGAGCTTTAACTGCTTCTGCTTCAGCATCGTGAGCCAATTTATCGCCATGCAATTTTTTTACTACATGTGCTGGCACTTTACCCTTACGAAAACCGTCTACTTTCATGCTTTTGCCTGCTTGTGCTGCAAGAGTTTCAATATTTTTATCTATATCCGCTTTTAAGATCGTTGCGCTCATAGATACATTTGCGTCGTCTATTTTGTTTACTGTTACTTTCACTTTTTTCCTTTTGGGGTTTGGGGTATTTAATTATAGTAATTGCGTGATTTTAGCCAAAAGATGGTTAAAAAATAATTGTTATCTATTTTATTGTGCTTTTATCATAGGGAGTTTCTTGCTATGTTATGCTAATATTCCTAAAGAAAAATGATATAAATCATAAAAATATATATCCTATAAGCCAAGGCATGCTAATGAAAAAAGCTATATTGCTTCTCAACATGGGAGGGCCAAATAACCTAGATGAAGTCGAAGTATTTCTATACAATATGTTTAACGACCGCCGCATCATTTCTGCCCCCAAGCCAATCAGATGGCTTATATCCAAACTTATCATTAGCAAGCGGTTGAATGAAGCAAAACATAACTATGCCAAACTAGGAGGAAAATCTCCGCTTATCAAATATACCGATGAGCTTGTAGAAGCTTTGTCAAAAAGGGTGGATGCAAATGTATATGCTGTTATGCGATACACACCTCCATTCGCTTTGGATGTGCTGCAAAAATTAAAGAACACTGATGAGATTTATGCCATACCGCTCTATCCTCAGCATTCGAGCACTACTACGCTATCCAGTCTTGATGACCTCTACAGAGCATCGAACAAACTAGGGCTAACCGATAGAATAAAGACTGTATCTAGTTACCATAGCCATCCTCTTTACATCAAATCAATAGTCGAGAGAATAAAAGAGGCTCTTAATAATAACGATGCAAAAGAATTTGAGCTGCTATTTTCTGCCCACGGATTGCCCAAAAAGATAGTCGATAGAGGAGACCTGTATCAGCAGCATATTAGATATACACTGTTTCATGTGAGAAAATTACTACTAAAAGACGGCATTGAATTTGCCGCGTCACACTTAGCTTATCAATCTCGCCTTGGTCCGGTGGAATGGCTGCGGCCATATATGGATGACAAGCTCTATGAGTTTAACGGCAAAAAAGTCATAGTATTTCCGATAGCATTTACGCTCGATAACTCTGAGACAGAATTTGAGCTGGATATCGAGTACCGTGAACTTGCTCATAAAATAGGCATAATTGACTATCGCGTGGCTAAAGCACCTAACAGCCATCCTGATTTTGTAGCATGCCTGGCAGATTTATATAAAGAGATGCAAGAGTAAAAACACTTATAACTTTTAAAATTAGATAATCTATTCCCGAATATATTAACAGTTTATTTTATGATAACAATAAATAAATCAAATATTAAAATTATTTTTCTTTATTTATAGACGATATTATTAGGTATATTTTTTAAATTTATAAAAATTATGAAAAGTTAACGAATAGTAAATAACTTTTTAAGTAAATATAACTTAATATACGTTATCTATAAAAAAATATAACGTTTTAATGCTATGGAACAGTTTTTGTATGATGATTTTCGTTATGCAAAAATATATATAAAGGAAGGATAGACCTATGAAGATAATTTCAAAACTACTGTTTGCCTCCATGATGTTGTTCTCGGCTTCATGGTCGCAAACCATCACTGTCGCAGCTGCTGCCAATCTAAAATATGCAGTCAATGACATAGCCAAAGAGTTTACAAAAAATACAAATATCAAAGTTAAGATCATCACAGGAGCTTCAGGCAAGCTAACTCAGCAAATCATGAGCGGAGCTCCGTTTGATGCATTTCTTTCTGCTGACGTAGAATATCCTGCCAAACTTGCCAAAGCCGGATATACCACTACACCGTCACAAGTATATGCTTATGGTTCATTAGTACTTTGGAGCGACACGGGAATCGATCTATCCAAAGGCGTAGCGATAGTAACTGACCCATCGGTAAAAAAGATTGCGATCGCCAATCCAAAAACAGCACCTTACGGTATAGAGGCTGTAAATACGATGAATTATTATAAGGTAACACCAAAAGCACAGCCAAAAATTGTAGTCGCTGAGTCTATATCTCAGGTGGGCAGTTATGTAACTACAAAAGCGGTTGATGTAGGCTTCATAGCAAAATCTATCGTCCTTAGTCCTGAAATGAAAAATGTAGGTAAATGGGTAGAAGTGGATCCGAATGCATACAATACTATAGACCAAGCGATGGTAGGACTCAAAAACGGCACACCGGAAAATCAGATCGCTGCTAAGAAATTTTTGCGCTTTATGTCTTCGCCAAAAGCGGTTACAATTTTAAAAGCCAATGGATATGGCTTGCCAAAACAATAAAATCTGCCAAATAAGGCAACATTGACATTGTATGAACACAACCGAGCAGATGAGATTATTCTCTTCGTATAAAAAAATAAACAAGGATCGCAAATGAGCAAAATAAGTATTGCCACAGCACTTTTAATGAGCATATCTGCGGCACAAGCAGCTGATGATTTGGCAAGTGCGCTTAGCGAAGGCAAATGGGAAAAGCGCATAAGAATGCAGTACTTTTATACAGACTGGGATGACAATAGCGCAACCGGCAAAAACGGAGATGATGCCAAAGGCTTTGCTGCAGGAGGAAGCCTGATCTATAAAACTGCACCGTTATATGGTTTTAGTGCCGCGCTTGGAGCATATACCACGCTCAATCCCGGACATTGGACCGATGCCGGGGACGGCGCTACTGCTACAACGAGTTTGGACCTGTTCAAAAGAGCAGGGAGTCAAAAGTTTTACGGACAAGGATTTGGAGTGCTTGCTCAATCGTATTTGGAGTATGATTTTGCAAGAACCAAGATAAAAGGCGGTAGATTTTTGATGACAAACCCATGGATTATGCCAAACGATACCAAAATGATACCTATTGCCGTAGAGGGTGTGCAAATAATATCCAATGATATACCAAATACTACTATTCAAATGGATTATGCCAACAGATTCAAAGAGAGAGGCGAAACATATTTTGGCAATATGGCAGACGGCCTGGATGTTCCAAATGCTATCAGGCTCGAATATAACACACACTATAATACTGGCGATGAAGCAAACAGCCAAGCGCCTGATGTGTTGATAGCAGGAGTAACAAACAGGTCCATTGATGGATTTGAGCTCAAAATATGGGGTATGCATTGGGATGATCTAGTTGAACAGGTGATGCTGGAAGCAGACTATGCTGTTGAAGCTGGGGATTTCATTTTGGGATTCGGGGGTAGATACATCCAGCAATTTGACCAAGGTGCAGGAGAGCTTATCAAGCCTATAAACAATGGAGACAATGACAATAGCATAGATAGCTCCCTTTGGGCTTTACGGGCAACTGCCAATTACGGTGCGGCCAAAGTATTGGTTTCTGCATCCCAAACCAGCGAGGACGGAGATATGATATCACCTTGGCGCGGATTTTCTACCGGCGGATATACACGAAGCAAAACCGTCACGGATTGGAATGCCAACACCAAGTCATTAAAAATATTGGGCGAATATGATTTTGATGAATATATTTCAGGCCTGAGCACGATATTAAGCTATTCGCATTACGATAGGGATCCTAGCAAAAAACCATACTCCAAGGCTACCAATCGCGGATTTGCCAACGGCGACACAAATCAATGGAACCTAGATATAATCCAAAAACTTTCGGGCAACTTCAAAGACATAGAATTAAAAGCTAGATTTATGGACCAAGACAACAAACCAACCGCGTTATATCCATTGCAAACCTCTAACCGTGAAATGCGACTAGAAGCCAATTATAGATTTTAAAGAAAATACAGTGAATAAATTAAAAGGGCAAATACTCACAATCCAATCTACACAGCATCTCTCTCTTCTCGAGATAGGCATAGAGGATGACATACTACATCTTCTTTTGCTTGAAAAACCTATCGAGAGTGTCGGCTCGGATGTGGTCTTGGTATTTAAAGAAAGCGAAGTGATGCTCTCAAAAGAACCCTTGATTTCAACTGCCAATACCTGCAAAGCCCGCATACACAAAATAGAATACGGAGAGATCCTAACTTGCGTAACGTTGCTTTATAAAGATGAACAGATTGCGGCTCTCATCCCTACCGCTTCTTTTGAGTCGCTTAATTGCAAATTGAACGAAGAGGTTTATTGGATCATAAATCCAAGCGAAATTTCACTCCGAAGGGAACACCGTGGAAAATGAATTCATAGAAACCATGGCGCTGACGTTTAAATTGGCAACAATTACAACGCTTATTCTTTTGTTTATAAGCATTCCATTGGCAGCTTTTTTGGTCTTTTCCAAAACAAGGCTTAAAAGCATAGCAGAGACGATTGTTTCCATGCCTCTTGTGCTTCCTCCTTCTGTACTTGGTTTTTATCTCCTTTTGGCATTCAGTCCGGCATCATTTATCGGAGAATTCTTGACAAACCACGGCATACGGCTGGCTTTTAGTTTTGAAGGGTTAGTGGTCGGCTCAATACTTTTTAGCCTTCCTTTTATGGTGCATCCCATCCAATCTGCGCTTTCTCAAGTACCGCGGTCTATTTTTGAAGCGGCATACACCCTTGGCAAATCAAAGCTCTCCACCATGGTGTATGTCATCCTTCCTATTATTCGTCACGGGCTTATTTCTGGGATAGTTCTTGCATTTGCACACACAGTTGGAGAATTTGGGGTAATCTTGATGATCGGAGGGAACATCCCTGATGAAACACGTGTCGCATCGATTGCGATCTATGACGAGGTTGAATCACTCAATTATGCCATGGCGCACCAATACGCCCTAACCCTCTTTGTGGTCACCTTTGCAATACTGCTGCTTGTCTATACGCTAAATAAAAAATCTCTTGAGGGGCTTAAATGATCATAGTCAATGCAACAAAACAGCTCGATACCAGTGATGGGATCATTCAAGCAAACTTTGAACTGACAGTAGAAAGCGGCGAATTTCTCACTCTTTTTGGCCCTTCGGGTGCGGGGAAAACGACACTTATGCGCCTCATAGCAGGACTAGATACTCCAGATAGCGGTTATATTGCAGTGGACGGCGAGGTATGGTTTGACAGCAAACGCAGCATCAATGTCTCTCCACAAAAACGAAGTGTCGGGTTTGTTTTTCAAGATTATGCTCTTTTCCCCACAATGAGTGTACGTCAAAATCTCCTCTTTGCTGCCCAAAATGATAAACAACGCGCATATGTGGATACACTTCTTGAGATGACAGAGCTTACGGCTTTTAGCGAACGCCTTCCGGCTACCCTTTCAGGAGGACAAAAACAACGGGTTGCTTTAGCTAGGGCTTTGGTGCGCCATCCAAAGATCCTGCTTCTTGACGAACCTCTCTCAGCGCTCGATCCCTCAATGCGCCAAAAACTTCAAGATGGACTCTCTATGATACATGATCTTTTGGGAGTAACAACACTGCTTGTAAGCCATGATATTGCTGAAACTGTTAAGCTCTCAGACCGCCTGGCTGCTATAGAAATGGGCCGCATAAAAAATATATGCTCTCCAATGGAATTTTTCACAACCCATACTTTTAGCGGAAAACTCCAGCTTATAGGAGAGGTGCTCAAGATAGAAGAGGAATCGCCGATCATTATAGCCACGCTCTTGGTCGGCTCATCTATTGTAAAAACCATTATTGGGCGCGATGAAGGAGAAAAGCTTCGCGTCGGCGGACATGCCCTGATCTCTGTTAAAGCGTTCAATCCTATTGTCGTTCCTTTAAACGAGAATCAACTATCAAGCTCTATCGAAAGGCATAATAATGATTTTTAACGAACAAAATATCTCACCATTTAGCGCTTGCGGTACAAAACCGTTTCAACCTGCTTCTGAAATATCACACATTTCTGAAGCAAAAATAGATTTCGTTTACCCTCCGGTACCGTTTCCGACCAATGCTCTTTATAAGCAATGGGGCGAAGCAAATATCAGAAATATGGTGCACCATCATCATCTGCTGCTGCGTAAAAGCACCATAGGTGACCTCTTTCCTTCTGATGATGTTGCCTTTATCTTTGCTACAGAAAAAACTGCCGATTTTTTCGTAGAAGCATTAGGCGGCGACAGAGTCTACACACCAGTCCATGGACACCCTGCTTTGCGCAAACGACACTTGCCTTTTACTATTGACGAACAAGGGCGCAAAATATGGCTTATGATGTACAAAAAAACGATCAATGATCTACAAATGCCGGCCCAACATATAGAAGAGTTTTGGAATTGGATAGAGCCGCTATCGATGCGAATGATCAATCGCCGTACCACAATGATGCCTATCGAACGCTATCCGTATGCATCCATCTGGGGAAAAGAATGATTTTTTTAAACCCTACCGTTATATTGAAAAAAATATATCGTGACGACTCGCTATCAAGAAATATCAAATCATTTATAGCATCTTTGGCTATCTATGCGATACTAGCAGCATCCATACTCTACTTGAGCTCTACTCATGCAATACCCCTGCCGAAATCTGAAACAAAAATCTCTATCTCGCTAACTGAGTTTGCGCCTAATGCCGGAGATATACGCCATGAAGTGCAAATGCAAAAAAATATTGTGAAACAGTCGATACAACCACAACTACAAAATAAACCTTTAAAACCGATCAAGAAAACGACTCTTCAGAAGATGCCGTTAAAATCCCCAATAGCATCTTCTGAGGGGCCTACCCCTCTAACCACACCCGTTGCCGCGCCTTTGGCTTCGCATTCTACCCTCTCCCCTCATTTGAATGTTTCTTCTGAAGTAAAAAACGAATTGCATAGAAATCCCCATTCTAGCAATGAGGTCGGCGGCGCGACACTGGGCCAAATCAGGGCAATGATCGAAAATGCTATTACTTATCCTGCTATAGCCCGTAAATTGAAGCTCGAAGGAGTGGTCTTGGTTTTTTTTATACTAAAACACGACGGCACCGTTGAAACCGTCAAAATTCAATCAACTAGCGGCAGCAATATTTTAGATCAAAAAGCGATGCAAACGATTCTCAGCCTCAGTGGTCAATACCCGGCACTCGGAAAGACCTTTGAATTGAGTATCCCGATCGCATTCTCATTAAAAAAATCATAAGGAACAACATGAATATAACATTACGTATTATGCTTGCGGCATTCTTGCTGTGTTTAACGCTTGATGCCAAAACTATCATTGGCATGGAGGGCAAAAAGATCATATTGCCGGACAATATAAATAGAGTTTTTGGCGCATCTCCGCCGACAAACTACCTGATCTACGCTCTAAATCCTGACAAAATGATAGGCTTAAATTTTAAGGTCAAAAATGCTCAAAACGGGGCTGACACTCAATTATTGGATAAAAAATTTCTCTCATTGCCTGTTATTGGCTCGTTTCACGGCGGAGGGCAGGGCATCAACCTGGAAACTCTCATGAAACACAAACCCGAGCTTATATTGGTATGGCAAGACGACATGATGGTACAGTCCATCAAAAAAGAGCTAAAAAAGATAAATACTCCTGCTTTGATGATCCCATTTCGTGAAGTTACAGACATGCCTTTAGCATTCAGGATTGCCGGAGATGCTATAGGAGAGAGCAAAAGAGGCGAAACGCTGGCAAAATATTCACAAAATATAATTAATGAGGTCAAAGCAAATGTTTCAAAAACAAAACCGACAAAATATTACTACGCCGAAGGCCTAGATGGACTATCTACCGAATGTGATCAGTCATTCCATGTCGAAGCGATAAACTTTGCGGGCGGTGTCAATGTGCACAAATGCCGCCAAAAAGAGCTTTTGGGGCTTGAAAAGATCTCTTTTGAAACTCTGCTGCAATACAACCCTGATGTTATTTTTGTACAAACGGATGTAGTTTATAATGATTTAAAAGACGATCCTATGTGGAAAAACCTAAAAGCCGTCAAAAACGGCCGCATCTATTTAGTTCCGGTGCAGCCATTTAACTGGATAGATCGTCCGCCGTCATTTATGAGAGTGCTTGGCATACAATGGCTTGCTAATAAACTGCATCCGCAAACATACAAAATAGACCTAAACAAACGTACAAAAGAGTTTTATGACCTCTTTTTACATGTCAAATTAACAGATCAACAAACCAAAAATTTACTAGGAGTTAAATAATGAAATTTTTTATACCAATGATGTCTATCGCTGCTTCGACAATACTCTTTGCCAACACTGTTGAGCTTGGAGAAATCGCTGTAGTCGATTCATTTAGTACAGGAGGCCAATTTATAGGTGATTCCAATATGACAGAGAGTAAACAAAAATTTACGCCTAAAAGCATAGAGACGCTAGGTACGCAAGCAAATATGAACCCTTATACTGTTATACAGTACTCGCCGTCTGTTAACTTTACCCCTGTTGACCAGGCCGGATCAAACGAGCCGTCTTATCATGACCCCATTCGAATACGGGGCAAGTCGCAATCAGGGCCGGGCGGTGTATTTATGATAGACGGTATGCCGATCTCCAGCAACCCGGGAGGCGGCAAAGAGATGGTAGACATGGAAAACGTCGCCTCAATAGACCTGTTTAAAGGATATATACCTACAAATAAAAACCTTGGCTTTTCCAGTTTGATCGGCAAGGTGGATATCAATCTTTTGGCTCCTAGCCAAACTTTTGACGTTACGTTTTCTCAAGGTTTTGGAAGTGACAGCTTCAAGCGCACCTTTGCGCGTTTAGACTCAGGCAAGATGGGTGATGTGAGTGCGTTTGGTTCATTCTCTTATCTGGCAAATGATAAAAATAAAGGCGAGGGGGATTTGGAGCGAATGAACGGAATGTTGGGCCTGGATTATAAGCCTAACGATAAATTTAATGCTCAGCTTTTTGCTATTTACAATTCCGATGACCACCACAACTATTATAACCTCTCATATGACGAAGCAAAAGATCTAGATACATATTTCAAAAAAGATTTTGCAACGATTCATCCGACTGCAGACAATGACGTAAATTATTTTGACTGGAATAAACAAAGCTTTGATACAACAGCATTAATGGGTAAATTAGAATACAAACCGACATCGAGTGATATAATTACTCTAAAACCTTACTACAAAAACGACGAAGGCGACTACTGGTTTTCAAACGCAGCAAAACAGCGTGTTATGAATTGGCGCATAGACCACGATCTTTACGGCGCAACACTCGAATATGATCATGCTTTTTCAGAGGCGCTTAAATCCAAGATCGGATATTGGTATCACAAACAATTACCTCCTGGGCCTCCAAGCGATCAGGTAAAATATAAAGTAGTTGGCGGGCAGCTGGTCTATGACGGCTATGCTATTTTAGCAGACAATGATTATCATATTCTGCAAGCCCCTTTTGCACAACTGAGCGGTAAAATAGGCAATTTTAATTATGCAGCCGGATTGCAGTATCAATCGTTTAGACTAGGTTCTCTTCAAAGCCATACGAACGGCAACCAAACAGGAGCAGCAAATCCTGATTATGATGATGCTATCGCCACAACCTCTGTAGATACTTGGGCAAGCGTTGATGCAAAAACATTTCATACATTTATCCCGTCGCTTTATCTTGGATATGAATTTGATCCGGTAACCACTGGGTATATTGACTATTCGCGTACATACGGGTTTGACGTGAATCTTTTCCCGACCTACGTATCGGGCCGTAAAACGTTTGTGGATCAAGATGTCACCTTGCGGCAATTATGGGACACCCTTGATCTTGAACTCTCAGACAATATAGACGTTGGTATCAAAACAAAAGTAGGGAACATCACGATTAATCCGAATCTTTTTGTCTCGTTTGTTAAAAACAAACAGGCAAATATTTTTGATCCTGATCTAAAAGTGAACTATCCGGCCAATATAGGTGATGCTCTTGGGTACGGGGCTGAAATATCCGCATACGGCGAAATCGCCGATGATTTAGATTTCTTGGTAGGTTTATCTTATAATAGATTTAATTTCACGCAAGATTTTACGGGTCCGGGATCCACGCCAGTTGAAACGGATGGCAATCAGCTTCCTGATGCCCCTAGATACTTGGCAAAAGCAGCAGTCTCTTACCATATAGGAGACTGGACGCTTACTCCAAGCATACGTTACAGTTCAAGCAGATGGGGAGATGTCGCAAATACTCAAAAAATAGACGGTTACACATTGGTGGATTTTGATATTTCATACTATATGGATAATTTCATAGGTTCCAAAGATGCGATATTCAGACTTACCGCAACCAACCTTGCAAACCAAGAATACATCGCAACCATCAATGCTGCTGATAATTTCTTGGCAGCATACGGAACAGCAAGCACATACCAAACAGGTGCTCCGCTCGGCGTGTACGGCAGTATTAATCTGAGATTTTAAGGGACAAGATGACTCAAATCAAAACAATCACCTTGCTATCTGCCTCAATGACGGCATTAATAATGATTGCTTTAGTCTCTGTTCTTTTAGGGCAGTATCCGATCGATTTTGTCACCTTAATGGGATATATCGATTTTAAACTTTTCGGCGGCAGTGTAAATGATACATATGCGCTGCTGGACAATATCATTTTACAAATACGCCTTCCACGCATTTTGTTAGCAATTCTTATTGGCGCATCATTGGCATCAAGCGGAGCGGCATTTCAAGCAATGTTTGTAAACCCTTTGGTCTCTCCCGGGATTTTAGGAGTTTTAGCAGGTGCAGCATTTGGTGCAGCACTTGGGATGCTTATCAGTGAGCAGTGGTATATCGTTCAAATATTGGCATTTATATTCGGTTTTATTGCCGTGGGTTTAGCCGTTCTGATAGGTTCCATGGTTACCAATTCCCGCTCAACCATTATGCTGGTCCTTGGCGGTGTTATAAGCGGCTCGCTGTTTACTGCGCTGCTCTCAGTTGTAAAATACGTAGCCGATCCTTACAGCACCCTCCCTGCGATCGTTTACTGGCTCATGGGGAGCCTTACCATGGCTGATCTGCACGGAGTGCTGCTGGTTTCTATCCCTATGCTGCTTGGTATATTTGGAATGATCATGATGGGTAAATATTTTGATATTCTTAGCCTAGGAGATGAAGAGGCAAAAGCATTGGGGATCAATGTTGCCATGGTGAGAGCCGTAGCGATCGTCTTAGCTACACTTACAAGTTCACTGTCTGTAGTCATGGCAGGAATGATAGGGTGGGTAGGGCTCATTATTCCCCATATCATCCGCATGGCAGTCGGGCCGTCGCATAGATTGCTGATGCCGCTGTCGGCTATTGTCGGGGCGATATTTTTGCTATTAGCCGACTCTGTATCCCGTCTGGCATTTAGCGTCGAAATTCCTCTAGGCATAATTACATCACTTATAGGAATACCTATTTTTATCATTGTACTTAAAAATGCGAGGGCAGCATGGAACTAAATCCTATTATAACAGTCAATGGCCTGCATTTTTCTTACCATAAAAATACGGTACTAGACGGCATTGATTTTTCACTTCACCGAGGAGAGGTGGTAAGCCTGCTAGGACCGAATGGGTGCGGCAAAAGCACACTCATACGGTCAATACTCAAGCTCATACATGCAAAAAAAGGTGAGATATTGATCAATGGTAAGATGATCAATGATTATTCACATAGAGAAATAGCCCGTCATATAGCCTATATCCCGCAATATCACAATGTTCCTTTCAATTACACGGTGCTTGAGATGGTAATGATGGGAAGAGTTTCCAAGCTCGGATTTTTTGCTTCTCCGTCAAAACATGACCGCGAGATCGCTTATGAGGCGCTCACAAAGATCGGCATCGATAATCTTCACAGCAGGCCTTTTGGGCAACTAAGCGGGGGCCAAAAACAGATGGTTCTTATTGCTCGTGCATTGACGCAGGAGGTTAATACTTTTATCATGGATGAGCCGGTCTCAGGTCTGGATTACGGCAACCAGATCCGTTTGCTTGAGCTTATTTTGGAACTGGGCAGTCATGGATATACATTCCTTAAAACCACACATTATCCCGATCATGCCCTGCTAGTTTCCAGCCGTGTTGTCGTAATGAACAAAGGGAAAATAATCGCTGACGGAAAGCCAAACGAAGTGATCACATCAGAGATGATCAATAAAGTATACGGGATTGGCGCAGATCTTGTTTCTCACGATAACCGCACATACTGCTTTCCAGTTTTTAACAAAGGGGTTTTATGAAAATAGTTTTGTTTTTAATGATGCTGATTTTTAGTTTTGCCAATGCAAAAACGATCACTGATGGCTACGGAAGAGTCGTCACGATACCGGATAAAGTGACCAAGATCTATGCTGCATCTCCTCCGCTTACGATGAGTCTCGTTGCTTTTGACCCGACTCTTGTTGCAGCGCTTAATTCTCCGTTTAAACCCGATCAAAAACCTTATGTCGGCACCGCAGCATCCAAGCCGGTTGCTGGAGGTTTTTTTGGGCAAGGCAATACGCCCAATTATGAAGTGTTGGCGGCAGCCAAACCCGACGTAATTCTCATGTGGCAGAAAGCGCCTGGCTCAGAAGATCAGCTTAAAAAATTTATGGCACTTAATATTCCTGTATTGATGATACACAATGAGTCTATCGATGACCTGGCCAGCCAATTTGAGCTTTTAGGAAAAATCACCGGCAATACCAAACGTGCGCATGAGCTTATCACTTACACAAAAGAGACATTGGGGCTCGTAAGGTCCCTTCAGGGCAAAATAAATACCCGCAAAAAAATTCGTTACTATTTTGCAGAAGGAGTTGATGGAATGTCAAGCGAATGCGAAGGCTCATTTCATTTAGAGCCTTTCAAATATGCCGGTGCTAAAAATGCTCTAAACTGCCGTATGAGCTCAAACTACGGAATGGAAAAAATGTCGCTTGAAACAGTGATATTGGCTGATCCGGATGTAATAATCGCTATGGAAAGCGCATTTGCCTCATCTATCAAAGCAGATCCAAAGTGGCGAACGCTTCGTGCCGTAAAATCAGGTCATATACTTAGCGTCCCCAATCTGCCGTTTAATTATATAACCCGTCCTCCATCATTTATGAGGCTTTTGGGAATACGTTGGTTGATACATTCGTTTTATCCGGATGTTCTCCAAGGCTCATTGGATGATGAGACAAAACGATTCCAAAAACTCTTTTTTCCAAAGTTTAAACCATAGGCAAAAGAGTTTATCATGCCTATCGATATATTAAAAATAGTATAACGATAGACAAAACATTAAAAAATAAGGAGTAAAAATGAACAAACACACACAATCCAATAGTTGCCAAAATGGTCGTATCAACTCATTTACACAGTTGAGCCAAATGGAACAACAACCCAACAAAGTCCGTTTCGGCGCTGAAGATATCCGTATAGTAGACTCGATGATCGATATTATCTTCCCCCCTGTCCCCTTTCCCTCCAATAAAATTTTTAAAACGATGGGCGAAGAAAAAATTCGTGAAATGGTATGGCATCATCACCGCCTGCTGTTAAAAACAAAAGTCGGTGACTTGTTTCCAAAAAATGGAGATGCTTTCAAAATGGCTGTTGATAAAAGTGCCGACTTATTTGTAGAAGCACTCGGAGGAGATCCGATATTTACCGAACAGCACGGAGGGTTTCATCTAAGAATGAGACATTTCAAAGTTCCGATCGATGAAAGCGACCGTGAGATTTGGCTTGCTATGTATAAAAAAACACTAAAAGAAATTGATTTTCCAAAAGAACACCTGGAAGAATTTTGGAATTGGATCGAAGCTCTTTCTATTCGTATGATAAACAGACGCACCACTATGGAAGCTGTCAAGCGGCATCATTGGAGCAAAGTCAGAAATGAACTCATTGGAGACAAGAAATGAAACGGTCATGGACACTACCGTTATATGCATCACTGATGTTGTTATCCACTTATGCTTCGGCAGAAGAAAATTATATACTTGATACAGCATTAATTGAGGATGAAGTAATTAGTGAAGATTCGACTATTGGTTCTAAAAGCGTAACTACTTCTTCAGATATCAAAATTTTTGACAGCGCTGAGCTTATCAATCCCTATAAAGCAATTTCGCTTGAACCAGGTGTCGATATACGGTTCAATGATCCATTTGGTATGAATATTACGCATAAAATTCGCGGAAAATCAAATCGGAATATCGGCGAAACATTAGAAGGATTACCGCTTAAAGGGATTGGTCCAGGAGGAGGATTGTCTACGATGGTCGATATCGAAAATATTGATTATATAACTGTTGAAAAAGGAGCCATCAAAGCTGATAGTGGCTTTGGATACGGCAGTGATGACGGTATGGTAGATATGCACATGAAGCATCCTGCAGATAAGATGGGAACTGCCATTAAACAATCTATAGGAAGCGACAGCTTCTCTAAAACCTATATGCGTGTTGACAGCGGAGACATATCCGATACGGCTAAATTTTTTATCTCCGGCTCAACAACCAATGCCGACAAATGGAAAGGCGAGGGCGAGGGAGTAAATCGCAAAAATCTCGAATTCGGTGTTTCAGGTACATCCAAACAACACGTGAAATGGGAACTATATGGAATATATAATGACCAAAAACAACATAATTATAAAGGCTTGACCTATGCTCAAAGCAAAGATCTGTCGAACTATAGAGATTTAGATTATCAAACGACTGATCCGTCAAAATCTGATTATTACGACTATAACAAACAAGACTTTCAAACTTATGCGATTTTAGGCAAACTAGAAATTCCTCTAACATCTAAAGATACTATCTTATTGCGTCCATATTTTCTGAATGATAAAGGATACAGCTATTCTACGAGCGGAACTAACGTCATGGATTGGCTGGTTGACCACGATACATATGGAAATGTTGCAGAATACATCCGCGTTATTGATGATGGAAAGTTCAAGATAGGATACTGGTATCAAGAAGATGAACCGCCTGGACCGCCAACCAGCAGAAAAGTCCGAAAAGCAGGCAGCCTTGATTTTATCAAGTGGGAACGGATCATCGGTGTTGCAAAAAACCATACTTTTAGTGCCCCTTATCTAACGATCGAAAAAGCATTTGGAAACACATTTGTAGAAGCAGGGCTAAAATATCTGTGGCAGACATCTCCGACTCTGTCCAGTTATAGCACGAATGGAATAAACGATACGAGCTACGAAGAAGCTCTTTCTATGGTCACGGCAAAAGATTTTACATTACACTCTAACCGATATGAAATCTTTTTGCCAAGTATCGGAGCAACACACTATATTAATGATTCTTCATCCATCAAAGCAAGCTATGGCCGTAACTATAATGTTCCTAACTATAGTTTTGGCGGTAATATGATCAACTATTTCAATGGCCCGGTTGTCAACAAAAATGAAGCCACACTCCAAAAAATGTGGGACGACCTCAAGCCCGAAGAATCGGATAATTTTGATATCGGCTATAGTTACAAAACAGAAAAATGGGGATTTAATTCGACACTCTTTTACTCTTTTGTTAAAAATGTCGGGGGAGTATTCTATGATCCTATACTCAATTACAACTACCAGCAAAATACAGCCGAAGCCGAATCATATGGTTTAGAAATTGGCGCTAATTATAAAATTTCTTCTAATTTTACCATTAATGCTGCCGCAACTTATAATCGTTATGCATTTACGACAGATATTCAATCGGCTTCAAGTGCATACATACAGGCCAAAGGACATCAACATCCCGACGTACCGAAATTTTTTGGGAATATCTCGGCCGAATACGATCTCAATGGATATAAAATAGCTCCGATTTTAAGATACGTAGGCAAGCGCTATGTCGATACACTGGGTCAATACAGTGTTAATCCTTATTATCTCGTAGACCTGTCTATCAATAAAGAGATCGCTTTGGATAATGGACATTCATTGGATTTGTCTTTGTCTGCAACCAATCTAATGGATAAAAAATATATTTCTACTTTTTCGGCATCGGAGATCAATATCGTTCCTGAAACAACCTATACCGTCGGTTCCCCAAGGGCTGTATTTGCATCGGTACAATATAGGTTTTAAGAATGCATAGACTCACAACTAACTTCATGATCTCTGTTTCTCTGCTTTGCGGCTTTGCCCTAGCTGATAATAAAGAAGCATGCACAAAGAAAGTTCCGGATTTTGCTAAAATTGAAGTTTGCATTCCTCAAAAGATAGATAAGATCATTATTACTTGCTATGGTGGCGCTTCACAAGAAATAGCACTATTTATGAGTGCCGATAAAATTGTTGCTCATCCTGACACAAAACAGTTCAGACAGCTTTCAAGAGTTTATCCCTATATCAAAAACATACCAAGTGTGGGCACTTTCAATGATGTTAACCTCGAAACTCTGCTCAAACTTCATCCTACGATCGTATTTGCCGGAATTACATCATTGCCAATGAATGAACGGATCCGATCTGCCGGAATTCCTATTTATACTCTAGGTATCGGGAAACACTCTATACCGACACTGCTGCAAGAGTTCGCCCACGTCGGCAAAATGCTACACAAAGAACAAAAAGCGGACGCATTGATCAGCTATTGGAGAGATACACTATCGATGATCGATCAGCGTCTTTCCAAAATCGATCCGGCTAAACGCAAAAAAGTTTTTTATACGAGCACAGCTGCAAAAATAGGCTCAGGGAGTCCTAAAAACTGGGGGGATGATTTTATCGAATCCGCAGGAGGAATGAACGTTGCTGCTGCAATTCCATTTCAAGGAGGCGTCAATGCGGAAGTGCTCAACATTTGGAACCCCGATGTCATCATTACCACGACAAATGGAAAAAACAATCTCAACGCTCAATGGATACGAAACGATCCCGCCTTATCACAACTCAAAGCCGTGCATGACAATAAAGTATTTGAAGCACCAATAGGAACTTTTTGGTGGGATCGTCCATCGCCTGAATCTATTTTGGGAATTATATGGCTGAGTAAAATTTTATATCCTGAAGCAATGCATGATATCGACTTAAAACAAGAAACAAAAGTATTTTATAAAAAATTTTACAACTACACTCTTTCGGACAAAGAATATGTAGAATTTTTTAATAAATACCAATGACAACGAGGGAGTAAGAACAATTGAAACAAATTCTTTATACTTCCAAACGAACACCAAAGATGCAAACAAAGGAACAAACAATGAAAAAAGAAACAAGTCCACAAAGTTTTGACCGTATAGTCCGTGAAGTTTTTGCCCCTATATATCCAGTAATAGCCGGGCAGATAATCGCAAAAAGCGGCATAGTATCAGGCAAGTGTTTGGATGTGGGATGCGGCACGGGAGCCCTTGGGCGCGCTATTGCCAAGATCACAGACCTTGAGATCACGTTTTTTGACAGGTCCGAAGAGATGCTTGAACTTGCAAAAGGATATGCAAATGATGAGAATATTGCAAATAGATGTGATTTTCTCCAAGGAGATATACACTCCATCGGCCTGCCTAGCGGGAGCATGGATATTGTGATCAGCCGAGGCTCATCCCCGTTTTGGGATGATTGGCGCCAAGCATATTCTGAAATTATAAGAATATTAAAAAAAGGCGGCATGGCATACATTGGCGGAGGATTTGGCAATGCAGAGCTTAGAGAACAGATCACAAGAACAATGACCCAAAACAATCCTGATTGGCGCAAATCCTTTAAAGATAAAGTCGTCGCCGAACGCGAAGCCCTTCCGGATATTCTAAGATCGCTCAAGCCTAGCCATTTTGAAATAATCAACGATGACAGCGGCTTTTGGTCTGTAATAACCAAATGAGGATAAATTCATGAAAATAGGACTTTTTTGCCTTGCGGAACATTTTGAAGGAAAAGTGCATGAAAGCATAATGGATCAATTGAGGCTCGTCGAACTTGCAGACGAGCTCGGTTTTGACGAAGCGTGGTTTGGCGAACACCATTTTAACGGCTTTAGCGTTATACCTGATCCATCGGCCATGATGGCTTATGCTTCAGCAAAAACAGAATCTATCCGTCTGGGAACGGCCGGATTTTTGGCGCCATTTTATCATCCGGTGCGTTTGGCTGAGAGCATCTCGGTACTTGACAATTTCTCAAATGGACGAATAAATGCAGGGTTTGCAAAAGGCGGATTTGCCCCGGATACAAAACATTTTAACCGCGATCCTGACAGCCTGCGCAATGCAATGTTTGAAATAACAGAAGCTGTTGATAAGCTATTGCATTCCAAAAACCCTTCTTTTGCCGGAACATATGCATCCTTTAAAAATACAAAACTGCATCCAAAGCCTTTGCAAGAGCGTATACCTTTTTTTGTAGCCACATTTGCAAATCCTGACACGATCCATTTTGCCGCGCGCCACGGCTATGGCCTAATGATGTCTCAAGGAGCTACCATAGAAGAGTGCAAAGCAGCGCAAGAGCTATATCACTCTATAGCAGGAATGGATCCTGAAATTGTACTTATGAGGGTATTTGGCGTTGCGGACAGCTTTGATGATGCATACCGCATCGCTGGGCCCTCTATTGATCACTTTGTCAAATCGATGCGCGCTGCTTCCTCTGAAGTTCCGGCTCCAAAATGGAACAGGGAAAAATATGATGCGATACTTAATGAACGCGAAACGTTCTTCGACGGGCAGAAGTTTTTTGACAATGCGATATTAGGGACACCGTCGCAATGTATAGAAACCATTAAAATTATTAAAAAGGAGCTGAATAATGTACATCTGATATTGAAACCGTCACCAAATGATTTCGATCAAAATTATGAGATGCTAGTTAGATTTAACACAAAAATTCGACCATACATTTAGATAAAGGGGAAAAAATGAAAAAACATATTATACTGGTATCGCTTGCAGCCTGCACAGCACTTGCCGATACATTTACGCTTGGACAGATCAATGTCCTCAATACTGCACTTGAAGAGAGTCCTTTTGAGCAAACGATCAGTTCAAAAGCAATCGAACAACACAATTGCGAAACCATTTCAGATGCACTTGACAATATGAGCGGCATCAACCAAGACCTCCAAGGAGGCCGTGGCGAATCAACACTATCCATAAGAGGATTTGATGCCAGACGGATAGGAGTTTTTATAGACGGAATACCTGTCTATGTTCCATATGACGGCAATTTTGATTATGATCGCTTTCTCACTAGCGATATCTCTCAAATCGATGTTTCCAAAGGCTTTTCATCGATCGCATATGGAGCCAATACGATGGGGGGGAGTTGTCAATATCATCTCTAAAAAACCGACAAAAGCATTGGAAGGAAGCATAAAAGCCGGAATGGTGCTTGATAGTGACGGCTCTATGTCGCGCCATGTCGAATCCATCAACCTAGGAACAAGACAAGACCATGTTTATGCTCAGCTGGATGCGGTATATAGTGATCGGGATCACTTTCGCTTAAGCGATGACTATGCCGCCACTCCTTCACAGCCCGAGGGTGACCGTCTGCGCTCCAAGTCCAAAGACTACAAAGTGGGCTTTAAAACTGGATATATTGCCGATGACGGAAGCGAGATCGCCGTAGGCTACACAAACCAAAACGGTGAAAAACAACAACCGCCTGTAACTGACAGCGCCTTTAGTAAACCAAAATACTGGGATTGGCCATATTGGGATAAAGAAACCGTCTACATCACTGGTCAAAAAAATCTAGGATCGGGATACCTCAAGGCGGCCGCTTATTACGATACATCCAAAAACTCTCTTTATGCATACGATAATGCATCATATTCCACTATGAACAACAAATCATCATTTAAGAGCAAATATGATGATTACAGCGCAGGAACGCGTCTCGAATATGGGGTTGAACTAGATAAACATTTTATCACTGCTGCAGCAAACTATAAAAAAGATTCTCACAAAGGATATGATATCGATAAAACTACCGATATAGCGACATTAACTGAGCATTTTATTGACAATACCATATCGTTCGGGATAGAAGACACTTATACAATCTCTCCAAACTGGCAACTATTGGGCGGGATCAGTTATGACCGCAAAGAATCCGATAAAGCGTATGATAAAAGCTCTGGAAGTGTACCTTTGGCTTTAGGAGAGCAAGACGCCTTTAACCCGCAAGCTGCCATTATCTACTCTATTGATGATACCAGCAAAATGCGTGCAAGCATCTCTCGCAAAACATATCTTCCGAGCATGAAGGACCGCTACAGCAGAAAACTAGGCACAGCACTGCCAAATCCCGATCTTGATGCTGAAACAGCAACACACTATGAACTTAGCTATCAAAAGAATATGGGGGCTTTAAGCGGACGTATCAATGGATTTTTTGACCGTGTGGACGATGCGATCCAACCGGTTGTAGTGACACCTGATGAGACGCAGAACCAAAATGTGGGAAGCTTTGACCATAGAGGCGTAGAAGCAGAACTTAGCTACAAAGCTGATGAGCTAGAGGTCGGAGGAAACTACACATACATTTCTGTCAAAAATCGCACGGATAATGATATCAAAAGAATAGACATACCCGAGCATCAGATCTTTGCTTTTGCACAATACGATCTTAAAGAAAGTTTCTCATTGTATGGAAATATGAGATTTCGCAAAGGTGCATATGAGCAAAAAGCGGACAAGTCGTATGTCATCAACCCGACATTTACTACATTTGACCTTAAAGGGATCTACAAACCGACTCCAAATATCACAGCAGAAATAGGCATCAAAAATGTCACGGACAAACTCTATGCCTATGATCTTGGATTTCCGATGGCAGGACGTGAGTATTTTATCAATATAGGATATAATTTCTAATGCGTAAGATCCTTATACTCATCGGTTTATTTTGGGTTAACTTAGCCGTAGCAGATACGGCCAAGCATCCTCCTTTGCGTGTTGCTGTCATAGGCGGTATGACTATGAGCGGCATGTGGCAAGATGTTTCAAAAGCATTTGAAGAGGCTTATAATATTCCCGTTGAAGTAGTAGTTTCAGGCCCCAAACACGAACTTGATGCTTACAGCAGAGCTCACAAAATTGATCTAATCACGATGCATTCGAGCGATACCATAGTAGATTTGGCAGCCGACGGGATCGTTGAAAATCTCACACCATGGGCGAGAAATTCTCAAATGATAGTAAGCCACATGTCAAATCCTGCACAAATCGATGCAAACGACTCTCTAAAAGAAGCTATGCAAAAAATCAGCCAAACAAACTCTCCTATCCTTATTCATACCAGCGGGGGGACATTCGAGGTCTTTAATGATGTAAGCTCTTTTTATAAATTATCGCCCGGCCAAATACATTTGATTACCGCCAAACAAGGTTTTTTAAATGATGTTGCCAAACTAAAAGGATATACATTTTTTGGCGTTATACCGTTTTTGATGCAAAAACAGTATCATCCCGATATGCATGGATTTGTATTTGACGATGCCAAGCTTCGCAGGCCTTATCTTGCGGCAATAGGAACCAAAGAGAATATAGGCAAGTTGCAACACCAAAATGCACAAAAACTACTTTTATTCCTTACTTCCAAGAGAGTACAAAACCTTATTAAAAATTTTAGGCTCAACGGATTTGACAAAATCCCTGTATTTTTTCCAGTAAAACCTTAGGAGTATATGATGATATTTTTAAAACAGATCGACTTTGCCAGAATGTACCGAGAACACAAAAGTGCGACTGACTTCAAAGGCAAAAGCAGCAACGACTGGGACGATAAATCTAAAGAGATGGCAGTTTCTGTCATCAATAGCCCATATGTGAATGACTTTATCTCGCGAATGGATATTTCTGGTGACGAAGTGGTATTGGATATCGGTTGCGGGCCAGGAACGCTTGCTATTCCCCTTGCCAAAAAGGTCAAAGAGGTGATAGCTATAGACTTTTCAAAGCAAATGCTAGCCCAACTAGAAGCTTATGCTGCACGTGAAGGGGTGACAAATATCCGCACTTACCACCTAAGCTGGGAAGATGATTGGAGCATTTTGCCCACAATTGATATAGCCGTAGCGTCTCGCAGTATGGAGGTTAAAGATATCGATGAAGCTCTTTTAAAAATGTCTCATCAGGCAACAAAGGCATGCTATCTGACTTACAAAGCAGGCGGGAGTTTTGTCGATATGGATATCCTTGAGTATATTGATAAAAAAATAGTTACTAAACCAGATTTTTGGTATATCCCCGTTTTATTATACCAACACGGATATCTGCCTCGTATCGACTATATAGAAACAAAACGAGGAAGCATACGTGCAGGCAATGCCGATGAATTTGTACAGTCACTTATCTGGAGCGTTCATGAACTAAGCGAAGAACAACAGCGCAAAGCCCGTGAGTATTATGATAAATTTATCGCTGCACAAGATCGTCAGCCAAAACCGTTCATTTGGGCATTCATATCTTGGGGAGCTAAAATTTAAAAATTTTATTCTTACATCAAAAATATCGATTATAATTATTTAATAAACAAAATAAAATATTTTATAATCTCGTGTTTTATTCCAAAAAATAGATTTACTGATGTTCGATATATATTTAAAGATATATCGAACAGATTCCTAGTACAATATTGTAAAGTCATACAATACTCATTTATATATCAAAACCGCAAAGGATCGTTAATGGGATCGGCAAAAACTGAATTGGAAATATTGAATTATGCAAAACTCATTGATCTGCAAAAAAACAAAAAAAGATTAAAAGCAGATCTTGATGAGATTAGAGCAAGTGATACAAACAGTACAAGAGAATTAATTCACAAAGTCAATATACTAGATGCAAAAGCATTGCTCGATTTTGCATCTGCAGATACAAAAATTGCTCCGAAATTCAAACACTTATACGCAAATGACGAGTATAATTTTGGAACGGTTGAGCACTTGATAAACAATTGTGATATAAAAAATTTGAACAATATTACAACGATTAATAATGAGTGGCATGACGAATGGAGTGATACGCATCAAGTAGATATCATTGTATCTTCACAAACCGAGGATATAGAAAATATAAAATCTGCGCTCAAAAAACTTTATAATAGCACACATAATAGAATTTATATCAATCTATCCATCAACAAACATTTTAGAGAGGAGATGATCCTATCCCAATTAAAAAGGCATATTACTCCTAAGATTGACAATATACATATCGTAAACATACTAAAATCTATGGGAATTTGTGCTAAAATTGATTTTATTCATAGAGAAAATAAAAGATTTTTATCACAAACGGGTGATATATTTTTTGAAAAAGTACAATTGAGCCTTAAAGATCAAAATGAAAGCGAAAGAATGAATTTAAAAAAATATTTTGATAAAACTCATAATTTTAAAAAAGATACCGCTTTTATCAAATGGGGAATATTGTCTTTTGAAAACGGAAAATAACATTATTAAAACGGGAAAAATATGTTTAAATTAAACGACCAAGAACTATTAGAATATATTAAAGAGGATGTGCCATACCTTGATCTGACCACCACGCTTCAAGAGATGTCAGACAAAAAAGCCAAAATGCAAATCTTTACAAGAGAAGATGTCATAGTTTCATGCAGCGAAGAAGCAGCGAGGGTAGCCCAGCTCTTTGGATGCGAAATACATTTTATGCTTCCTTCTAAAACAAAAGCCAAGCAGGGAGATGTTTTGATAGAGTTTGGCGGCAGCTATGAAAATGTCCAAAGTGCTTGGAGGTCTACGCAGTTAATATTGGAGTATTCATGCAAGATAGCTACTTATGCTAACGAAATGAAACAAGAGATTTCGAGTGTAAATCCACACTGTGAATTGTTGGTAACCAGAAAACACTTCCCTTTTGCAAAAAGATTCTGCATAAAATCCATCATCTGCGGAGGGGCTATGCCTCATAGATTGGGTCTTAGCGAAACCATTCTTTTTTTTGCACACCACCGTAAAGTCTATGCCAATGACGAAGCATTTTATGAAGAACTTGGCAAAATAAAGATCAAAGCCCTGGAAAAAAAAATTGTTGTAGAACCAAGAGATCTAAATGATGCCATAGAATTGATGAAGCATGGAGCAGACGTATTGCAAATGGATAAAACCAGTTTAGATATTTTAAAAGAAATTACATCATATAGGGATAAATACTATCCTCATATCAAAATACTCAGTGCTGGCGGTATTGGCAAAGAGAACGTCAAAGAATTTGTAAATACCGGCATAGATGGCATAGTTACTAGCAAGATTTATTTTTGTGGAATGGCTGATATGGGAAGCAATATGGAGATTATCTCTTAAAAAATTATATTTTTTGATACAATATTACCATACCATGTAAATACCCAAAATTTTAAGAGCATTACATATGGTAATAGAAAAATATGGAATATAAAATGGATAGAGAAACCAAATTAGAGAGCATTGCAGAAGCAACGGCCAAAATATTGACATTATTAGGTGAAGACAAAAATAGAGAAGGGTTGCTTAAAACACCTATGCGTGTTGCCAAATCATTAGAGTTTTTAACAAGCGGATACAATGAAGATCCGAGCGAAATTTTAAACGAGGCACTATTTTCTACAAGCAATGATGAGATGGTACTCGTGCGCGATATAGAATTTTACTCCATGTGTGAACACCACATACTTCCTATTATTGGACGTGTCCATGTAGCATATATTCCTGACGGTAAAGTGGTAGGACTATCTAAAATTCCTCGTATCGTTAATGTATTTGCTAGACGTCTTCAGATCCAAGAACAGCTCACCGAACAAATAGCAGACGCCATAAGTGAAGTTATAAAGCCAAAGGGGGTTGCTGTAGTTGTTCATGCCCGCCACATGTGTATGGAGATGAGAGGGGTGCAAAAGATCAACTCCACCACTGTTAGTTCAGCTCTTAGAGGATTATTCAAGAGCGACACCAGAACTAGAAATGAATTTTATAATCTCATCAATACCCACACGCCGTCAAACTTTTAAATAAAGGGGGCTCAAGTGCTGCAAAATATCTCTAAACAGTGGATAAAAACTTTTGCACTTTTATTACCCCAAATAGTACTAGCTAATCATAACATTCTTCCTTTAAATGATTCAATAAAAAAAGAGATGAGTGGTGCCAGCTATCATCGCGGATGCCCTGTGGGACTAGATGAACTTAGATTGGTCAAAGTGAAACATTTGGGGTTTGACGGAACTACTAAAAACGGAGAGCTTGTAGTTCACAAAAACATAGCCAATGAAGCGGCATCTATTTTTGATGAGCTCTACACAATAGGTTATCCCATAAAACAAATAGTACGCATCGACAAATTCAAAGGAAGTGATTTTGCTTCAATAGAAGCAGATAACACCTCCGCATTCAATTGCCGCAAAGCTACCGGCAGCGGCAAATGGTCTAAACATTCATACGGAAAAGCTATAGATATAAATCCCATAGAAAACCCTTATGTCTTTAGAGGCGGACGCACGTCACATAAAGCATCATACAAATATATAAACCGTAATATCAAAAGCATAAATACAATCCAAGAAAAAGCCATACTTTTGCCAAATAGCAAGGCTGTAGAGATCTTTAAAAAATACGGTTGGCGCTGGGGCGGGGATTGGAAAGTAAAAGATTATCAACATTTTGATAAACATTAAACTCCAGACTGCCGATATCAAAAACTCTCATTTTGTAACAGTGATGAAATTCTATGCACTCTTGCCTTCTATTTTTAACTAAACTAGGAGTATAATTATCTTTTTTACATCTGCTTTTATAATAATTTAAGAATAAATGATGTATTATCAAATCAATTAGGACTAATTTAGTCTTATTTAACTATAATGATTCAAGGAATAATATGAGAGTTTATCTCGACAATAATGCTACAACTATT
Organism: Sulfurovum sp. UBA7648; assembly: GCA_002483605.1. Lineage (GTDB taxonomy): Bacteria > Campylobacterota > Campylobacteria > Campylobacterales > Sulfurovaceae > BN30871. Next base: position 21,661 of record DLIG01000010.1, on the reverse strand, counting down.
GTTGATCCGCACGTTTTTGAAGAAATGGAACCGTTTTTTGTAAAAAAATACGGCAATCCAAATTCGCTGCATCAATTTGCAAGCGATACACACAAGCCGCTCAAAGAGGCAATGCAAAAGATTTATGCAGGTATCAATGCAAAAAGCGAAGATAGTGTGGTTATAACATCCTGTGCAACAGAAAGCAATAACTGGGTATTAAAAAGCATCTATTTTGAGTATATCCTAACAGGACGCAAAAACCATATTATAATAAGTGAAGTGGAACACCCGTCAATTATAGCTACTGCCAAATTTTTAGAATCAAAAGGGTGCAAGGTAACTTATCTGCCGATCAACAGCGAAGGTATAGTTGAAGCTCACACGGTAAGGGATTTTATTACTGACAAAACCGCGTTAGTATCTATCATGTGGGTCAATAATGAAACAGGGGCTATTTTTCCTATAGAAGAGATAGGCCAGATATGTGCAGCCAAGGGCGTATTATTTCATACAGATGCCGTGCAAGCCATAGGCAAATTGCCGGTCAATGTTCAAAAAGCAAATATAGACTATTTGACCATGTCGGCTCATAAATTCCACGGGCCAAAAGGGGTAGGGGCTTTATATATGAAAAAAGGCAAGGAATTAAATCCTCTATTGCATGGCGGCTCACAAATGAACGGTTTTCGTTCCGGTACACTAAATGTAGCCGGGATTGTCGGCATGGGCAAAGCCATGGAGCAAGCAATTGATGCATTAGACTTTGAGATGAGCGAAGTAAGAGAGCTTAGAGACAGGCTTGAAGATGCCTTGCTTGAAATTCCTGATACATTTGTAGTTACTCCAAGAGCCAAACGGTCAGCAAACACTATACTTGTATCTTTTAGAGGCATAGAAGGCGAAGCTATGTTATGGGACCTCAATCGTGCCAATATTGCTGCTAGCACAGGAAGTGCATGTGCAAGTGAAGATTTAGAGAGCAATCCTGTTATGGAAGCCATCGGGGCCGAGGCTGATTTGGCTCACACAGCTATAAGATTTTCACTAAGCAGATATACTACCGGTGAAGAGATAGACTATACTATAGAAGTAGTAAAAAATGCAGTAAATAGACTTAGAGCGATTTCAAGCTCTTACGCATATGCGCCGCAAGGTCATGAAAGTAAATTATAAAAGGTAATACAATGGGAATAGATAGTTTGATAGGCGGTACTATTTGGGATCAGTACAGCGAAAAGGTAACATGCCTTATGAATAACCCTCAAAATATGGGTGAAATCACACAAGAACAAGCCGATGCAATGGGCGCTAAACTTATAGTTGCCGATTTTGGAGCAGAAAGCTGCGGTGATGCTGTACGGCTTTACTGGGCAGTAGACCCTAAAACCGATGTAATATTAGAATCCAAATTCAAGAGCTTTGGTTGCGGCACGGCAATAGCAAGCAGCGATACAATGGCAGAACTCTGCAAAGGCAAGACTGTCGATGAAGCAATTAAAATAACAAACATAGACGTTGAAAAAGCCATGAGAGACACTCCTGATGTACCGGCTGTTCCGCCTCAAAAGATGCACTGCTCTGTAATGGCATATGATGTCATCAAAAAAGCAGCCGCACTATACAAAGGCGTAGATATGGAGAGTTTTGAACATGAGATCATAGTATGTGAATGTGCTAGGGTAAGCTTATCTACATTGCGCGAAGTGATCAGACTAAATGATCTTACATCTATAGAACAGATCACAGACTATACAAAAGCAGGTGCATTTTGTAAATCATGTATACGCCCTGGCGGACATGAAGCAAAAGATATATATTTAGTTGATTTACTAGAGGAATATCAAAAAGAAAAGCTTGCAAAACAAGCCGATAGCAGTTATGATGCTCCATTTGCTCAAATGACAATAGTTCAAAGATTAAAAGCCGTTGAAAAAGTCATAGATGATAATATTCGTCAAATGCTTGTAATGGATGGAGGAAATATAGAGATACTTGATATCAAAGAAAACGGTGCAAATTTCGATATATATATTCGTTATTTAGGTGCTTGCAGCGGATGTGCCAGCTCAAGTACAGGCACGCTATTTGCTATCGAGAGTATTTTGAAAGAAAAATTAGATCAAAACATAAGAGTAATTCCTCTTTAATAGATAGGGCAAGCCCTATCTATACTCACGCAAAATATATTAAGCTAAATTCTCATTTAAAAAACAAGTTTTTTGATACCTCTATAGATACTTCTTGCCAAAACATAAATTATATAAACAATAAATGTAAATACAAGCGGATGAATAGCTCCCATGCCGTAAGCTCCTGCAGCTGGCAGTGCTGCAATGTGACTGATTGGATGAGAAGCCCACTCTTTAAAATGCATGCCGATCGCTAAAAATAAAAATATGCCTATAAATATATATAAATCTTTTTTCATAATATATAACCTTGTAAAATATGTGCAATAATAGCAAAAAAAGATTGAAAAAAAGAAAGAAGGAATTTAACCCCAAAAAAGGGGTTAATATAATTATGCACGGCCAGAAAGCATACCGTATTGTGTCATTGGTTTAAGCAAATAAACTTTTAGAAGCCAATATATCCATCTTTCTTGAGCAGGGTCGAGAGGAAATGAAGGCGCAGCTATCGCTTTTGAATTGTCTTTAGGGTCCCATTTAAATTCAGCAAGCATTACTTTGCCTATATCAGTGATAAGTGGACATACGGTATAACCGTCATATTTTGCAGCAAGCTCTTTTTTGCCTTCCATTGTTGCAATAAGATTTTCTGCTACTACTTTATATTGTTTTCTAGCACTACCGCCTGTTTTACCTAGTGGTATGGCAGCAACGTCACCAAGAGCAAAAACATTCGGGTATTTAACATGTTGTAGCGTCTCTTTGTTTACTGGAACCCAACCTTTATCTGATCCTATTGGAGAATCAGCTATCTCTTTAGGTGCTTTTTGCGGTGGGATTAGGTGACAGAAATCATAAGGCATATCTATATTTTCTGTTTTTTTCACCATTGCGAATTCTTCGAGCACATTGTCCCATTCGCCTTTTTCTTCCCAATGTTTTTCAAAAGAAGCTACTTTATTGGCTACATCAATAGCTTTTAATTTATGACTAAATGTAGTAGATACTCCTCTTTCTTTCATCTGTCTAGTGATAGAGTCGTGATATTCAGGCACACCAAATAGTTTTTTACCATTTGTAACAAAAGAAAGCTCAGCATTATCTCTAGCGCCTGCTTCTACAAGTCTGGCATTGGTAAGATTGACCATTTTCTTTTGGGCACCACCGCATTTAAATGCAGTATGTGGCTCAGGGAATAGTCCTTTTACTTTTTTACCGCTTTTTGCTGCTGCTACAAACTCTTGCATTTGAGTCCAAGTATCTGCTGCTCCCTCTGCAAAGTAAATGGAACACAAACCATTTTTACCCAATATTTTTTTGGCTTTTGCAGCATCTGCAGCATCAAGAGAATACACATCACCCACTTCTTCAAGACCTGCAATTCCGCCGTAATCAAGTACAAGGCCGGTAGCTACAACCATATAATCGTATTTAATCTCTTTTCCGCCGCTTGTTTTTACTGTATTATTATCAGGATTAAATTCTACTGCTTTTTCTTGAATCCATTTTACACCATCTGGCATAAAATCAGCTGTTTCATATACAGTATCTTCTTTGCTCCAAACACCGCTACCTACAAGCGTTTGGCCTGGTTGATAAGAGACTGATTTTGGATTTGGTTCCAATATAGTGATATCCGGATTATCTAATGATCTTGCAAGTAAAGCTGCAGTTGCCACTCCGGATAATCCGCCGCCGACTATTAAGATCTTTCCTTTTGCCGATGAACTACTGGCTTTTGCTTCTGTAGCAGCACCACTCCCCATCATCATAGCAGCACCGCCAAGTCCCATCATTTTCATCGCATCACGACGAGAGATTCCTTCTTGTTTTAAATATGCATCTATTTGCTCTAGATTTTCTTTCAATAACCCTTTATCCAAAACGCACTCCTTTGTTATAATAAAATATACCAAACGATTATACAGTATAATCAATAAATATATCTTAAATATAAATAAAATAAAACGATTTTTTTAATTATAAATTATAATTATCTACTTAATCAATAATTGTAATATTTCTACATTTTTAAATATAGATTTTCGTATTATATATGACACTTTATCATATTCATTTATTTCTAGTGGATTTATGGGATTAAAATGTATAGCTTCTATTGTTTTACCGTTTTGATATATTTGATATCGTCTATGTTCACTATTTTTACCCATAGAAATAGCGCTTTTTATGTTGATATTAGAAGATGCAAATACCAAATGGGGATTTGCTTCGCCGTAAGGCTCAAAATTATCTAAGAGTGCAAAAAGCTTATCATTGATTAATTCAAGTTCTATCTCGCCTAAAGCTTTATCTGAATCATCTGTACAAATCTCATAATAATTTGGTAGTTTATCTATGAATTCTTGTAATTTGTCTTCTTTTAGAGAAATGCCTATCGCCATAGGATGCCCGCCAAACTTTTCTATTATATCTCTATGTGGATCAATTGATGCAAACAAGTCAAAGCCTTTTATACTTCTTCCGCTGCCTTTGAGAAGTCCTTCTTTGCTTTTACTAAGAACAATAGCAGGTTTTTTAAAAAATCTTACCATACGTGTTGCTACAATCCCCAAAACCCCTTCGTGCCAATCATCTCCTCTGATGATTAAGATCGAACCATCAGGATTAAGTATTTGATTTTTAGCTTGATTTGAAATCTCTTCTTCTATAATTTTACGTTTTTCATTTGTATCCGCTAAATATGCCAACTTTTCATATGCATCAGACATATCAATACTTTTTAAAAAATAAACAGCTTGCGAGGCATCGCTCATTCGTCCTGCACTATTTAAAATAGGTGCTATCCAAAATGAAATATCATCACTTTTAAATTTCGATGATCTAAGATGATTTTTAAGAGCAGCTACAAAAGGTTTTTGAGAATTATTAAGTTCTTTCAATCCTGCGATCACAATAGCTCTGTTGATATGAAGCAGCGGCATTACATCAGCAATTGTAGCTATGGCTACGAGAGCCAAATATGATTTTAAATTTATTTTTAATTTTAGATATTCTTTCAATCCTGCGATCAAATACCATGCTACCATGGCACCGCAAATATCCGGATATATAAATGTACAATCATCTTGCTTTGGATTAATGATTGCAAATGCATTTGGTAAATTTTTTGGAGGAGTATGGTGATCGGTAATAATAAGGGTCTTATTATTTTCCAAACACCAAGAAGCCACATCAGTAGCAGTGATTCCGTTATCAACCGTGATAATTAAGTCAAACTCTTGAATATATGATAGTATTTTTGTTGAAAGCCCATATCCATGTTCAAATCTATTTGGTATAAACCATTTGACATCTGCTTTTATAGATTCAAAAAAGTCTGAGAGAATAGTAGTAGATATAACTCCATCTACGTCATAATCGCCTACAATTATAATTTTTTCTCTATTGTTAATTGCAGCTACAATGCGCTTGCATGCTTTATCCATATCTTTGAAAGTAGATGGATGCGGTAAATCAGATAGATTTAATAATCCGCCGCTTTCTTCAAATCTTTTTTTTAAATAATTTTCTATCTCTACTAATGTAAGTTTTGGTAATTTTTGCAATGAGATTAAACCTTTCATTCCAATTCAAACTTGGAATGAATGAAATATGTAAAATTTTTTATTTATTTTTATGTTCTATACTAGCTTTTACAAATGCTAGTATAGATTGGTTTGGATGCTGTAATCTTGATGTAAATTCCGGATGAAACTGAACACCCAAAAACCAAGGATGGTCTTTTACTTCAACAGCTTCAATAAGTCCATTTGATTCACCGGTAATTATCATACCGTTCTTTTCAAGCATTTCTCTATATTTTGGATTTGCTTCATATCTATGACGATGTCTTTCATAAATTATAGCTTCATTGTATGCTTTGCGCAGGTTTGAGCCTTCTAATGTTTGACATTCATACTCACCAAGCCTTAGAGTTCCGCCTAATGGTGATTTGGTAGTTCTTATCTGTTTTTTACCGCTCGCATCTATGAACTCATCTATAAGATATATCATTGGGTTTAGAGTTTGCGGATCAAATTCTACAGAATTGGCATCTTTTATTCCAAGTACATTTCTTCCAAATTCAATAATAGCAAGCTGCATACCAAGACAAATTCCTAAAAACGGAATTTTATTTTCTCTAGCATATTTGATAGCAGCAATTTTACCTTCAACTCCTCTTTCACCAAATCCGCCGGCTACTAAAATACCGTCACAATCTTGTAAAAATTTTTCGCTTCCTTCTTCTTCGATCTTTTCACTATCAACCCATTTGATAATTACCCGGCTATCAAGATTAGCTCCGGCATGTATAAGTGCTTCAGTAAGCGATTTATATGACTCTTTAAGGTCTAAATATTTACCTACAAATGCTATTTTTACTTCAGTTGAAGGCATAATAATTTTATTAACCAAACTGATCCATTGATCCATGTTCGGTTTTAACTCTCCTAATTCAAGTTGTTTTGATATAGGTTTTAATATTTCTTGAGCCATAAAATTTAATGGCACTTTATAAATAGTAGCAGCATCGATTGCATCTATTACACTATCCTCATCAACATCACAACTATATGCTATTTTTCTTTTAAGATCATTTGGTACAGGCTGTTCTGCGCGCAAAATCAACATTTGAGGAGCAATACCTATGCGTCTAAGTTCTTGGACAGAGTGTTGAGTCGGTTTCGTTTTAAGTTCACCTGCTGCTTTTATATAAGGCAACAAAGTCACATGAATATTCATAACTCTGCTTTTTCCAAGTTCGTGTTTTATTTGACGAATAGTCTCCAAAAATGGAAGTCCTTCAATATCACCAGTAGTACCTCCGAGTTCAACAATCAAAATATCTTTACCTTGCCCGGCTAAAAATATTCTCTCTTTTATTTCATTAACAATATGTGGAACTACTTGGATGGTTTTACCTAAATATTTTCCTTTTCTTTCATTTTCAATGACGGTTTTATATACTTGGCCTGTAGTAAAATTATTATTTTGGGTCAAAGATGTATCTATAAATCTCTCATAGTGTCCTAGGTCCAAGTCAGTTTCAGCACCATCTTTAGTAACAAAGACTTCTCCATGTTCAAGCGGGCTCATTGTCCCAGGATCAACGTTGATATATGGATCAAGTTTTAAAATTCCTATTTTAAATCCTGAATGTTTTAATAGAGTTGCTATACTTGCTGCACTAATTCCCTTACCGAGCGAACTAAGTACTCCTCCTGTTATAAATATATATTTTGTTTTATTGGTCGACATAAATTTTAAATCCTTATATTACTATTGGCATGATTATGGTCATGAATTGTTGATCTTTAACCACGAATGGAAGATTCGGTTCGTTGAAATTCATTTCAAATTTTTCTTCATCACTTTGAAAAATAAAATCTAAAAGATATTTGCTATTAAAACTTATTTCAAATTTTTCTTGAATCCCGGTATTTACTTCTAATTCTGTTTTTGCTTCTACATTATCACTGCTAAGAGAATGAAATATTATTATATTTGAATGAATAGACATTTTAATATCTTGTGAAATTGTAGTCATCATTTTTATAGATTCAGCCATCTCTTTTTTTGGAAGAATTGTAGAGTATTTGATCGAATTAGGGATAATTCTTGCATAATCTGGGAATTTTCCATTAATTAAACGAGTATAGAAATAATAATTTTGATTTGTAATTATTAAATTTGTATTATCGTAGTAGATGTTTATTTGATCTAAAAATAATTTTTGTATTTCCAAGATAGCTTTCTTTGGAATTATCAAAGCAAGTTCTTGTTCACTTTCATTTTCTATTGTTGCTATGGCTAATCTTCTTGTATCGGTACCTACTATATCAGTTGATTTGTTTTTGATATTTATCAGTGCACCGTTTAATTCAAATTTTGGATTATTTGTATCAATTGCGGGAGAGATTTTTTTCAAGCTTTGTATAAGATGCATAGAATCCAATGTGATTTGAGGTTTATTTTCTATACTTGGGAAAGCAGGATAATTTGTCGCATCAAAAATTGGAAGTTTAAATTTTGATTGTTTTTGTTTGATTACCAATGAAGAATCTAAAACTTCAAGTGTAATCTCATCGTCTTTTAAAATACGAATGATATCTAAAAGTTTTTTACCATTGGCAGTACATTTACCGTCTTGTTCTACTATGATATGTTTTGTGTTTATGCTAAGTCCAATTTCAAGATCACAAGCTTTTATGACGCATTCATTGTCATTAACATCAAAGAAAATATGAGAAGTTATTTGACTGGCATCTTTTTTTTCCAAAAATGGTTGCAAATTGATCAAGATAGATTCAATAACTTGCTTTTGAACTTTAATCTTCATAAACACTCCTTATTTATAAATAAAATAGTATTAGTAGTAATAGACGATGAAAAAGTGAAAAACTAAACCTCGTCCCTAATTTTCGGGCTTAAAGCCTTTTTGACTTTAAAGGTAATTTTTCACATAAACTCACTAATTTTAGTATTATATCTTTTTTTTATTCAATTTTCTTTGGAGTGAATTTTATTTGACAGCTCTTCTAAAAGCACTTTGAAATTTTCGTCTTCATCTATTATTTCATTGATCTTTTTCATAGAATGGCTAATTGCAGTATGGTCCTTCATGCCAAAGTACATAGCGATTTGAGGCATAGAGTTAGGAGTAAGATTCCTAGCAAGGTAAATTATAATTCGTCTGGCATTTACTATATTTTGTGTTCGTTTTTTAGATTTGATGTCTGATGGTTTGACATTTAATTCTTTTGAGACTATTTGTGCTATGGTATCAATTGTAATATTTTCTTTTTTTTCTTTTAGTTGGTCTTTTATTGTATTTTTTGCAAATTCAAGCGTTATTTTTTGGTTGAGGATCGAACTTAAAGCATTGAGTTTTATAATAGTACCTTCGATTTCTCGTATATTATCGCCCATATTTGTAGCAATAAAATTCACGACATCATTATTCAAAGAGATTTTGTCCAATTCGCATTTTTTCTTGATAATTTCTATTTTAGTCTCAAGTCCAGGGGGTTGGATATCTGCCATTAGTCCCCATTCAAAACGGCTTTTGAGCCTGTCAACAAGACCTGCGATTTTATTTGGCGGCCTATCGGCGGTGATAACGATCTGTTTTTTTGCATTATAAAGTTCATTAAAAGTATGGAAAAATTCTTCTTGAGTCTGTTCTTTTCTGCTTATAAATTGTATATCGTCAATTAATAATAGATCACATTCTCTAAATTTTTCACGAAATCTATCCATGGTCTGAGATCTGATATGAGAAGTAAAACTATTCATAAACATCTCTAAAGTAGTATAAACTACATTTTTCCCCAAAGCAATTTGTTCATTGCCTATTGCTTGAAGAAGGTGTGTTTTACCAAGGCCTACTCCTCCATATAAAAATAAAGGATTATAAAGTTGACCCAGTTTTTCACTTACACTTCTAGCAGCAGTGTAAGCAAATTGGTTTGAACTCCCTACTATAAAGCTGTCAAAAGTAAGTGATGGGTTTAAAAAATTGGTTTTTGCTACATTTTTTTCAACGCTTTGACTCGTTTTGATATTTTGAATTACATTGGTTTTTTTCGTTTTTATTGAAATTTCCAATTTTGGCTTGATTCCAGTATGGATCTCAAAAAGATGCGTGATCTGAAATTCATATTTTGTCTTTATCCACTTTGCTATAATGAGATTTGGAGCATTAAAATGAGCTATATCGCTTCTAGAGTGTTTTGTGTCGTATGATAATTTTTTTATATATTGATTGTAATCATTTTCAGATATCTCTTTTTTTAGCTCGCTTAATATTTTTTCACCAATATTCATAATTCTCCTATATAGTTTTAAACCTTAATGTGAATAACTTTTATGATTTTAGCCAATTTTAGCTAAAATAGCCAATATTTAACAGTTGAATCAAATTATTCACTATGTGAAAAAAGGTGTGAATGAATATATTAGGAATTGACCCCGGAAGCCGTAATTTAGGCTATTGTATACTAGAAGTAGATGGTGTGAAAATCTCTTTGATAGAAGCAGGTTTGCTTAAATTAAAATCTTCGGCGCTTCAAGAGCAGATTATTGAGCTCTCATCGGGCATTGATGTGATTTTTAAAAGCCACGATATAGATGAAGTTGCTATTGAGGATATATTTTATGCATTTAATCCAAAGACTGTTTTGAAGTTAGCCCAGTTTCGCGGGGCTCTCTCTTTAAAAATATTGCAAGAAAAAGGGTATTTTTATGAATATACACCTCTTCAAGTTAAAAAATCTGTTACCGGAAATGGAAAAGCTACCAAAGAGCAAGTAGCCTTTATGGCCAAGAAATTACTTAATATTAAAAAAGAGATCAAACCGCTTGATATTACCGATGCTATGGCAATTGCTATTACACATGCCCAAAGAGTACGTTTTAGGGGATAATATGATCTTATTTGGCTTGTAAATGTACTAAATATCAATAGCCTTATTATCTTGATACGATAAATATTACAAATATATTTTGGCTATTTGATAAATTAAAATAGTTTAATGTGTAAAAAAAAATTATGATGTAAAATAACAACACATTATGTTATAATTGGTAAAAAAAGGTTAGTTTGATGGTTCCTGTATATGATATTATAGTAATAGGCGGTGGTCCAGGCGGTATTGGAGTAGCCGTTGAATCTAAGGTTTTAGGCGTAGAAAAAGTACTTCTTGTAGAAAAAAGTGATAATCACTCTCAAACTATTCGTAAATTTTATAAGGATCAAAAAAGAGTTGATAAAGACTGGCAAGGCCAAAGTGTAGCTCTTGATGGAAATATAGATTTTTTTGATGGTACAAAAGAGAGCACGATAGATTACTTTGATTCGCTTTTGGACAATCATCTAATTGATGCAAAATTTAATTGTGAAGTTGATAAGGTTATAAAAACAAATGATATTTTTGAAGTCTATACAAATTGCGGTAATTTTCTTGCACGAAATGTGGTTATTGGAGTTGGGCGTATGGGCAAACCAAACAAACCATCTTATATTATTCCGCCATCGCTTAAAACGCAAGTAAATTTCAATCTTGATAAATGCGGTAATAATGAAAATATATTAGTTGTAGGAGGAGGAGATAGTGCCGTTGAATATGCCTGTGAACTTAGTCAAAGCAATCAAGTTGCTTTGTGTTATAGAGGAGCAAAACTGAGCCGTCCAAATCCTACAAATATAGAGATGTTTGATAAATTTGTTTCTGAAAAAAAACTAACACCAAAGCTTGGTATTGATATTGATAGTTTGGAAAATGAACACGGCAAAGTCAAAGTAATTTATACAGACGGCACAAGTGGGATATTTGACAGGGTCATTTATGCTCTTGGCGGTACTACGCCGGTAGATTTTTTGAAAAAATGTTCAGTGCGCCTTGATGATAAAGGAGAACCGATCTTTGATAAAAATTACGAAACAGAGATAGAAGGACTTTTTATAGCCGGAGATATTGCATTTAAGAGCGGCGGCAGTATAGCAATCGCTCTCAACCACGGGTATCGTATAGTTACTCATATATTGGGTAAAAATTAAAACTGTTTTTAATTGTAGAAAATGAAACTATTAATCAATCTGTGCGTTAAAAAGAAAGATGCAGAACTAAGTTCTGCATGACAGGAGCGGTTGTTTAAAAATTTCCGTCATTCCTGCCTTTGCAGGAATCCGCATCGTTGTATATTACGGTTTTTTGTATTGACGTGACAACACATCCGCATCCAAAAACCAAAAACCAAAAACTAAATTACGGCGCAGGGTTATTGTCTCTTTTTGCATTTTTTTCTACCCTGATCATTCTTTGTTTAGGCGTTTTGAAATACTCTTTTCTATTCTCTTCAGTCGATTCTTGGATAATTAGATCATACATATATACGTCATAGTCAAAATAGATAAGTTCATCATCTTCATGTACTGTAAAATAGAGTATGTTAATAGGTATAGCAGATGAGAGCTTGATGGTCGTAGTTTTATTTGAATCCAAGATCTCTTGTATAGATGAAGTGCTGTATTTGCCACCCGTATGATTTTCTAAAAGCATAGCAGCAAGCTCCAGCGGTTTTTGCATTCTCATGCATCCTGAGCTATAAATTCTGTAGCGTCTATTAAATAGCTCTTTGTTGTCCGTATCATGCAGATAAACATCATATGGATTAGGAAAAATAAATTTTACTCTGCCTAGCGCATTAAAATCACCCGGATCTTGGACAAATCTATACGGTACTTTAGTAGAACTGTTTTCATATATATCAAGTTCGCCCGGCGCTATAGAAATTTCATCATTATTGGAAAATACCCTGATATTATTTTCTGCCAAATAATTTGGATTTTCTCTAAGAACACCGATAAGATCTTTTTTTATGAGATTATCAGTAACCGTCCATGTCGGGTTTAGAACAAGGTATTCTAAAAAATCATTAAATATCGGTGTAGGCCTATCTATCCGGCCCACAATAGCATTTGCTGATAATGCAAGCCTATTGTTTTTAAAATATTTAAAACTATACGAAGGGATATTGATCTCTATCCTTTCTTCGCTTAATCTCTTTTGATAGATCTTTGTTTTATCAAGATTGGTCACGATGCTTTGAAGATGAGTTGAAAGAGGTTGGTTTAGATAATAATTCGTAACATTATCCACTTTACCTGTTTGTTCTATATTATATCTTTTTTGATATCTCAAAACAGCATTATATAGTGTAGAATCAAAGTTTTTGTCTATAGTAAGATTAGCAGGATAATCGCCCAGATCTTGAAGCCGTTTTTTGAGCAGCATCACCCTAGGCGAATTGCTGCCGATCTGTAATATATCATTGCTATACGGTATCTCGGCAAATGGCTGCATATATCGATATTTTTTATATATATTAACTAAAGATCTGTATCTCTCATCCAGCGGCAACAAAGAATTTAGATATCCGTATATATCCCCATTAAATACCGCAATTGCCATAGTTTTTTGATCAGGAAAATCATTGGGCGTTATCTCCCAATCTCCGTAAATATTTTCACTAGATCTAAGTGATTGGATCTTTTTTTGTACAAGTTCCCAATCCACATCGCCTTGAGAGATGAATTTAACTAAGCGCACAAAACTGCTGCTAAGTGCCACATCAAGTCTGGCATATAGTGCTATTTTGTCATCGATTTCATTATTGTCAATTATAAATAAAAGCTTTTCTATCTCTTTTTGGCCCAAATCTTTTTCTTTATAATTAAATAAAGGATCTTTAAGGGCATATAATAATTCTTGCATTTTTTGATTATTATTAATCCAAAGAGGAGTATATCCGGTATTTACATATAAATTTTGCACCAGCAAGGCATCTTTGCTTTTTAAATGATCTTCAATTGAAATTTTGATCTCTTTTGATATATTGCCGTCAAAGGATTGGGCATTGATAATTGTAAAAAATATTAGTAAAATAGCAAAAAATCGCAATATAAATACCTTTGTTTCTTAATATTAGAAACCTATTATATTAAAAAAAGTGTTAAAAGATGATGTTTGGGTCAATTTGAGTATACAAATCTTCAGTTTTTTAAATTATAAAAAATATATAAAAAATCAAACTTAATTTAACCTATAATTAATACTATAATAGTAAAATATTATCAAGTTTCAAAAAACCGCGTGAAATTGAAGCTAAATTAATATATAATCATTTTAGAAATTATACTTACTCATCAAATATTATGATTAAATATGATTGTCTAAAAGATTTGATCAATGTTCTTACAAGGAAGGATAAAAAAATGAAAGTGTTAATCGGCAGGTTGTTAATTGCGTCTATAATTGCTTTTGGTATTTCAGGATGTATCCCGGAAAAGCAGGTAATGAAAAAAAAGGATCTAGGTTTTAGTGCTCCAGGAATGTCGGATAAAGAATCAATGGTAGTTTTCTATCGTAAAGGCGGAGATAGTGCCCATGCACCAAAAGTGTGGGTGGGAAATCGTCTCATAGGCGTAATATTGCCAGATCAGTATGCACAAACATTTACATGCCCGACTAGGATCAGTGTGCGTGTAGAAAATGGTCTCAACCCCGGAGTCGAGCAATCTTATATTGCCCCAAAAGGACAAGTTCTTTATCTAGAACTCCAAGACGTGGGTGATGGTATGTATGCTGTGAGAAAAACGGATGGTATAAGCAAAGGTATCATTGCACGTTCCGATATCCTAAACCGTTATAAACCTTTATGCAATTCGGAGTATATAGAACTCAATGCCGATACACTATTTGCCTTCAATAAATCAGTACTTTCACCAGAAGGCGTAAATACCATCAATGCATTGGCCGCCAAGATCAAAAAAGAGTATTTCTCGGTCAAAAAAATACGCATCGAAGGACACACGGACCGCATAGGTACCGATGAGTATAATGATGCACTCTCACTAGCGCGCGCCAGATCAGTTTCTAGCCAACTTAAAGCAAACAATATAGGTGTTATGATTGATTCATTTGGAATGGGCGAGAGACATCCTATTACTAAAGGCTGCCAAGGAGACAAAGCAACACCACAGTTGATTAAATGCCTAGCGCCGGACCGCAGAGTCAGTATCGAGATAATCGGTATCCAAAATACTATTAGATAAACATTTTTAAAGGAGACCAAATATGAGCCAAGAGATTGCGGTGATCGTCAAAGACGGTCAAAATGTTGTTTCAACAAATACGGTCATGGAAGGTAGCGGAGCTACCGGAAGGCCTTTGATAGTAAAAGCCGGTTCAAAACAGAGCATTGAACTCAAAAATGTAGCTACTCAGGTAGCACCCGACCAAGTTCATGTGACAAAAGACGGCAAAAACCTCAAAATAAAAATAGGCAAAAAAGCTAGTGCCCAAGATGACTCAGCAGACATCATCATAGAAGATTATTATGATAATGAAGCAAGCCTCATAGGTGTCGCAGAAAACGGTCAATATTATAACTTTATACCGCAAGGGGCAAATCCGGATTCTTCATATTATAGCCTAGGCGGTGAAGTGATAGGTGAAGCGACCGAGACTGATTGGCTGCCAATAGCACTTGCCTTGCTGGGCGCTGGCGCATTGGCTGCTCTTGCTGGTGGCGGCGGTGGCGGCGGAAGTGGTGATACGACACCTCCAGATAGCCTAAGTGTAGACTTGTACGACGACGAAGACCCAATAGAGGGACCAATTACGGCAGGTAGTGTTACTAATGATACCACGCCTGTTATAAGCGGTGTTACAGAAGCGGGCGCTACGGTAACTGCCAAAGACGATGCCGGAAATACTCTTGGATCAGCTACTGCGGATGATAATGGAAACTATACTATTGTTCCGACCACTCCGCTTACTGAAGGCCAACACTATATTTCTGTAACTGCCAAAGATGCGGCGGGCAATGCTATAACCGAGTCAACAGCAATCTTCACAGTTGATACTACAGCTCCGGATGCTCCGGTCCTAAATCCGACAGACGGCAGTCCGATCACCGGTACGGCTGAAGCAGGAAGTACTATAACTATTACAGATGGCAACGGTAATCCAATCGGCACTACCACTGCAAACCAAAATGGCAATTTCAGCTTTACGCCAACTACGCCGGTTCCTGATGGAACAGTTATAGAGGCAACTGCCACTGACGCAGCAGGCAATGAAAGCCAGCCTGGCACCACAACCGTAAACGCAGCTTTAATAGATGCACCGATCGTATATGATGATGTTGCGCCGGTAATCGGACTAGTTTTTGACGGTGAGACTACAAATGATGCCAGACCTGAATTCAAAGGTGTTTTGGATGCTAATAACGTAGGCTCAACAATAGAGGTATTTGACGGCGCTACATCACTGGGAACTACTACAGTAGGTTCTGATGGCAGTTGGAGCTTAACTCCGACAAGTGATCTTAGTGAGGGTATTCATACTATAACCTATACAAAAGACGGCGGATCTGCAAGTCCTGCAACTAGTTTCACTGTTGACACTATAACTCCTACTATTACAATGATTATAACCGATGATGTAGGAGACGTCACGGGTCCTATTGCCAACAATAGCTCTACAGACGATACTAAACCGACCATCAGCGGTGCCACAGAAGCGGGCGCAATTGTGACTATCAAAGATGGTGATACGGTGCTTGGCACAACAACGGCAGATGGCAGCGGCAATTACACATTTACTCCTGCTACACCGCTTAGCATGGATACGCATACTATTACTGCTACTGCTACTGACGCAGCAGGCAACAGTGCTAATACGTCTACAACATTTACCATAACACCGCCTGCAATCATTGACCTTGGAGATAATGGCCAGCTTATTAATCCTGTTTTTGTAGATGGAAACTACTACTATTATTGGGATAAAGACAAAGACGGAGAAGGCATTGCTGTCGGTAATCCAGATTCGGATGACTGGTTTACGCATGATGAATTAGATGCTATATTTATGTATGATGTAAACGGTGAATTAAGACCAAGTAATTTATCCGATACGACCGATACTTATCGTTATGCAGAGTTAGAAGGATATCAAGTAGCATTGCCTACTTACGGCGGAGATAAATCAAATGATGGTATACAGGTGCCGACAGCAATAGACAATGTCCCACCGGGCGAAATTAATCCGACATATGATGACCTAGTAGCCATCTGGGATGCGTTTGAAGGTAATCCTACAGAAAACGGTACGCCTCCGGAATGGGCGAACGGTATATATTGGTCAGCTACGCAATATGATGCAACGAAGCATTACGCTATGGACCTGACCAATGGACACGGCGGTACAAATGCAGAGACAAACCAAAGCTGGGTAGCAGTACAGGTGATATTTTAATTGACTAGCGTTTCATGTCATATTTAATGACATAATTGGACTGTATGATGAATTTAGGCAAAAAGTCTTCACTTTTGCCTTGATCATAGAATGTATAGCAGCAGTTATCAAATAAGTATAACAATTATCAATATCCAAAATATTATTATATCTTAATAAGGGGACAAAAAAATGAGCCAAAAGGTCGCAGTGATCGTCAAGGACGGTCAAAATGTTGTTTCGAATAATGTAATCATGGAAGGCAGCGGAGCTGCCGGAAAACCGTTGATTATCAAAGCAGGTTCGAAACAGAGTATAGAGCTTAAAGATTTAGCTACTCATGTAGCACCTGATCAGGTCCGTGTAACCAAAGACGGGAAAAATCTTAAGATAAAGTTGGGCAAAAAAGTAAGTGCCCAAGATGACACAGCAGATATCATCATAGAAGAGTACTTTGATAATGAAGCGAGTCTTATAGGTGTCGCAGAAAATGGACAATACTATAACTTCATCCCGCAAGGAGCCAACTATGATTCATATTATAGCTTGGGCGGTGAAGTGATCGGAGAAGAGACTGCGACTGATTGGATGCCTTTGGTACTCGGCTTGCTGGGAGCCGGTGCCTTGGCTGCATTGGCGAGCGGCGGCGGATCAAATCATGTAGATAATAGCGCGCCAGAAAGCCTTACAATAGAAGTATATGATGATAGTAAAGATCCAGATGAAGTAATAGTTAGTACCGGCGGATCAAATCAAATGGTTTTAATGGCATCATCAGATAGTTCCAATATTCCTGTTACCAATGACAGTACACCAACTATCAAGGGTGTCACAGAAGCCGGAGCAACAGTTGTTATCAAAGACGGTGCTGCTACGTTAGCGACCGTAACCGCTGATTCTAACGGCAATTATACTTTTACTCCGACCAATCCGCTTAATGACGGTACGCATTCCATTACAGTAACAGCTACCGATGCGGCCGGCAATCCCATAACGGAAACAACAGGCTATTTCATCATAGATACAACTGCTCCAAACTACATTTCTATGTCCATTACCGATGATGTTGCTCCTATAGTTGGAGAAATAGCCAATAACGGTGTGACCGATGATACTATGCCAACCTTTAGCGGCAAAACTGAAGCAGGCGCAACCGTGACTATCACAGATGGCACTACAGTGCTTGGTACGGTTACCGCAGACGAGAATGGAGAATATTCATTTACTCCGACCACCCCGCTTAGTGAAGGCGCGCACTCTGTAAGTGCGACCGCTGCTGACGCGGTAGGCAATACCAGTACAAGTACCACAACAACTTTCACCGTAGATACCACCGCTCCTACTGCAACTGCCAGTATCGGAGCAATAAATACCGACACAGGTACGCCGGATGATTTTATAACTAACGATACTACATTGATTATTAGCGGCACAAACACTGCACTTGGCGCAAATGAAAAAGTACAAATATCCCTCGATGACGGCAGCACATGGCTTGATGCTACCCAAAGTGATGCTACTAATTGGAGTTATGACAATAGTGCAAATGCAATGACAGCCGGGAATCATACCTTACAATCAAGAGTCATTGATGAAGCTGGAAATGCAGGTTCGGTTCATTCGCAAATAATAACAATTGATACAACCGCTCCAACAAGCCTGAGCGTAAACCTAACTGATGATGAAGACCCGATACAAGGGCTGATCACAGCAGGTAGCGTTACGAATGATACCACGCCTGTTATAAGCGGGCTTACCGAAGCAGGAGCAGCCGTAACTGCCAAAGATGATGCCGGAAATACCCTAGGCACTGCCATTGCAGATGCTAATGGTAACTATACTATCATCCCAACTACTCCGCTTAGCGAAGGTCAACACTTTGTTTCAGTGACCGCTACTGACGCTGCGGGTAATCCTTTCACTGTCTCATCGGGAGTTTTTACAGTAGATACTACAGCTCCTGCTGCTCCTCTTCTTGATCCAACGGACGGCAGTATAGTCGTAGGTACAGCTGAACCTGGAAGCACTATTATTATCACTGACGGAGCCGGTAACCCGATAGGCACAACTACTGCAAACCAAAATGGCAACTTTAGCTTTACACCGACTGCACCGATCGCTGACCAAACAGTTATAGAAGCAACTGCCACAGACGCAGCAGGCAATGAAAGCCAGCCTGGCACTACAACCGTAGATGCAACTATAGTAGATGCACCGATCATAATGGACGATGTTGCTCCTGTTCTCGGGCAAGTCTTAAATGGCGATACTACAAATGATGATCTGCCTGAAATCAGCGGATCTGTCGGCAGTGTACCTGCTGGCGTATTGGTGACCATATATGATAACGGCACAGAAATAGGAACTACCACATCAAATAATGATGGCAGTTGGAGCTTTACTCCAAGTACACCTTTTGCTGATGGTTCAGATCATAGTATCACTTATACCAAAAATGGCAGTACTGCCAATCACAGCCCTGCTGTTAGTTTTACGGTAGATACCACGGCTCCTACTATTACAATGAATCTAACTGATGATGTGGATCCTATAACAGGAGACATTAGTGAAGGAAGCACTACTAATGATACCAGACCTGCCATAAACGGTACCACAGAAGCAGGCGCAACCGTGACTATCAAAGACGGAACTACCGTACTTGGTACGGTCACAGCAGATGCTAGCGGCAATTATTCATTTACACCGATAGCGCCGCTTAATGAAGGTGCACACTCTGTAAATGCTACTGCTACAGATGCAGCAGGCAATACCATTACAAGCACAACAACAAATTTCACGGTAGATTCCATAGCTCCTACCGTTGAAATGACCATAACTGATGATGTTGGAGCTGTTACGGGTCCTATTGCTAACGGTGCAATTATAGACGATACTAAGCCTACTATCAGCGGCGTCACAGAAGCGGGCGCGACCGTGACTATCAAAGACGGCGGTACGGTACTTGGCACAACCACAGCAGATGCTAATGGAAATTATACGTTTACTCCTGATGAGCCACTCAGTATGGATGAACATACTATCACTGCTACTGCCACTGATGCAGCAGGTAATACTACTACAGGCACTCCTACTACATTTACTATAGCACCGCCTGAAGTCATTGACCTTGGGCCTGACGGCAAACTCATCAACCCAGTTTTTGTAGATGGAAACTACTACTATTATTGGGATAGAGACGGGGACGGCGAAGGCATTGTTAATGGTAATCCAGATTTTGGCGACACATTTACGCACAATGAACTGGATGCTATATTTATGTATGATGTAAACGGTGAATTGAGACCGGCTAATTTAAATGATACAAATGATACATATAGATATGCTGAACTGGAAGGATATCAAGTAGCATTGCCCACTTACGGTGGTGATAAATCAAATGATGGTACACAGGTACCAACAGCAATAGATAACGTTCCACCGGGAGAAATTAATCCGACATATGATGACTTAGTAGCCATCTGGGATGCTTTTGAAAGCAAACCAGATCTTCCAAACGGAAGAACATCGGAAAACGGAACACCTCCCGAATGGGCGAACGGTATATATTGGTCAGCTACACCGTATGAAACCACACAACATTATGCTATGGATATGACTAACGGACACGGCGGTACCAATGCTGAAACCAACCAAAGCTGGACTGCAGTACAGGTGATATTTTAATTGATCTTGATGACGCAATAGCGTCATCGCAAAATTTATTCAAGTTCTAAATTTCCGTTCACCCTGAGCTTGTCGAAGGGTCAAGTATGGTTATACAGGGCTCACCACGAATGTGGTTTCTTGTATGATGACCGTCATCAAGATATGAAAAGCCTAAATATTATAAATTGCTTTACGAGTTTTGAAACCAAAGGCGATGTCTCAAGAGATTGCCAAAGAGTGAAGAAACGATCTAATATATAAAACAACTCATTTTGTCATGCCAAATTTAATTCAGTATCTTCGTCTCAATACAGCTCGGAGCACAAGTTTAAGATAACCAAAATTAGGTTTTTACTTAAAATTGCAAAGTATTTTTATGAACAAATATATTAATAAGATTATTTTTGTAGAAAATTATTGTTTAAGAAAGTTTTTGTAGAGAAGTTACCCCTCGAAAGAGGAGTAATTAGGAATTAACCTAAAGTAACGTTACCAGCAGCGCTAAGTCCAAGATCAGCTAGACCAACAACGCCACCAACAAGACCGCCAACTAGACCAACAGTTGTGCCAACAAGACCAAGAGTCATGTCAAGAACACCGTCAACTAGACCAACAACATCATTAACTGCCGGTAAAAGTGTACCATTAACAAGGTTGTTTGCAACAACAGTTACATTGTCAACAGCACCGTCAGCAACTACCAAAAGGTTAACAAGGTCAGCAGTGATCGCTGTAGTAGCAACTGAAGTAACAGAATCCAAGATATGGTCAACTGAAAGAGCCAAGTTTGCAACATCATCAATAACAACATCAGCAACAGTAGATACTGTTCCTACCAAATGCCCAACTGTTCCAAGCAAATTATCCAATTGTAATCCACCAAGTAATCCATCATCAGCAACTAAAAAATCTAACAACATTAAAAGTCCTTTTAAAAATAAAATATGATGCTATAATTAACATCGTAAAAAAATTATACTACAATAAATATTTAATGTCAATATAATTTTGTAATTAAATCGTAATAATTTTTTAATTTCATTATTAATTTTTTTATCTTATAATGATATAATACTT
>DLIG01000009.1:25159-64317 GCA_002483605.1 Sulfurovum sp. UBA7648 | reverse complement strand
TGCCGGCTATTGCTATTTTCATAAAACTCCTTCTAGTTTAGCAAAATGATTTGTAGCTTCTACAAATCCTTGTACGCTTCCGCAATCAAATCTTTTGCCTTTAAATTTATAAGCGATCACTCTTCCCTCTTTGGCTTGGGTTAGCAATGCATCAGTTATTTGTATCTCTCCGCCTTTGCCAGGTTTTGTATTTCTTAGTATATCAAATATATCAGGTGTGAGGATATATCTGCCGATGATTGCCAGATTGCTTGGGGCATCTGTGGGATCCGGTTTTTCAACCATATTGGCCACACGATATATATCGTCATTCCCATCAACTAATTTTCCGTCAATTACACCGTATTTGCTTGTTTCCTCTTTTGGAATTTCTTCTATAGCCACTATTGAACATTGATACTGCTCATAGATTCTAACCATTTGAGACAATACCCCTTCTTCTCCATCTTGGCACAGGTCATCTGCCAAGATAACAGCAAAAGGTTGATTGCCAATAAGTGTTTCACCTGTAAGAATAGCATGGCCTAAGCCTTTCATCTCTATTTGTCTAGTATATGAAAATGTGCAATTATCTATAATATGTCGAATATCAGCCAGCATTTTTTCTTTTGTAGTGCCTTGGATCTGATGTTCAAGTTCATAGCTGATATCAAAGTGATCTTCTATTGCTCTTTTGCCTCTGCCTGTAACTATTGCCATGGTATTTATGCCGGCTTCTAAGGCTTCCTCGACTCCATACTGGATAAGCGGTTTTGTGAGGACTGGCAACATCTCTTTTGGCATTGCTTTGGTTGCAGGCAGAAATCTAGTTCCATAACCTGCTGCCGGGAATAGGCATTTTTTGATCATTAATCGGCCTTTTAATTTTTTGTAATATATCTTCGCGGTTTTTTTTAATCAAGGAAATAAGAAGACCGTAACTCTTGATGCAACCATGTTTTATTGATTGATTCAAATTTTATTATCGGTTCAGTATAGATTTCTCGTCTATAACGACATAACTGCTAATTTTAGTTTGTCTGTCGTATCCTTGTTTATTCTTTTATCTAATCAATTAGATTTTACTATAAATTGTATAAAATATAAAAACAATTTAAAGGAATTTTTTGCTTTTTAACAGCTATGTATTTATATTTGCTTTTTTGCCTGTAACTTTTTTTATCTATTTTTGGCTCAATAAAAAGAGGTTTACATATGCTTCTAAGGCTTGGATGGTATTTGCATCACTCTTTTTTTATTCTTGGTGGAATATCATTTATTTGCCTCTTATTTTGGGCTCTATCCTCTTTAACTTTTCTATAGGCACAATAATTTCGCGCATACCAACTGCTTCATCCAGCAGAGGAATTTCTAGAAAGGCTGTGTTGGTGTTCGGCATTATTGCCGATATCCTTCTTCTTAGTTATTTTAAATATATGGACTTTTTTATTCTTAACCTGAATACGGTTTTGGAAACACATTTTGATTTAATGCATATTGTCCTGCCTCTTGGGATCAGCTTTTTTACCTTTACCCAAATTGCTTATCTAGTGGATGCATACAAAGGCAAAGTAAAAGAGACAGATTATCTCAATTATACCCTCTTTGTCACGTTTTTCCCACATTTGTTAGCAGGGCCTATTTTGCATCACAAAGAGATGATGCCGCAATTTGATTCTCTAAAAAATAAAGCCCTAAACTATCGCAATATTTCCATGGGACTGTTTTTGTTCTCTATAGGTTTGTTTAAAAAGGTAATGATCGCAGATACCTTTGCAAAATGGGCTAATGCAGGATTTGACCATGCAAGCACTTTGAGTTTGTTTGAAGCATGGGCAACATCCCTGTCTTACACATTTCAATTGTATTTTGATTTCAGCGGTTATACGGATATGGCATTGGGCGCTGCATTGCTGTTTAACATCAAGCTCCCTATTAATTTCAATAGTCCCTATAAAGCACTAAATATACAAGATTTTTGGAGAAGATGGCATATAACACTTTCAAGGTTCTTGCGTGACTATATATACATTCCGTTAGGCGGAAACCGACAAGGAGAGTTACGCACATACGGCAACTTGTTTGCCGTATTTTTAATAGGAGGCCTTTGGCACGGTGCTTCATGGATGTTTGTCCTTTGGGGGGCATTACATGGCATTGCTATTGTTATTCATAGGGCTTGGCAGCAAATGGGCCTGCAAATGAATAAAATACTTGCTTGGTTCATTACTTTTAATTTTATCAATATCACTTGGGTTTTTTTTCGTGCAAACGAATTGGGGGATGCCTTCAAAGTTTTAAGCGGAATGATCGGGCTTGGCGGCATTGTGTTGAGTGACAAGTATGAACAGCAACTATCTTTTTTGCATGCATATAACCAAATTACTTTTGGTAATATTGCCGGGCACATTGGGAATACATCAGATATATTGATCTGGTTGCCGATCGGATTTGTTTTGGTTTTATTGTTTAAAAATTCAAATCAAAAATTGGAAGATCTCAAATTAGATTATACGACACTTTTTATATCGATTATACTTTTTGTGATCGGCATTTTATCGTTAAGTAAAGTATCGGCATTTTTATATTTTAATTTTTAGGGATAGTGTAATGAACGGAAAAAAATGGGTAAAGATATGGTTTTTTATTGTAATTACTATTATTCCTTTTATTGTTGTACTTAATTTTTTTATTGACCCGTTATGGTTTTTTACGCATTCGCACAGGTTAAATACTTTGCAGGTGGATTTTGATGAGAGACTGCAAAAATCTATCAAATTAAAATACAGTCAAGATTTGAATAACATTGATACGCTGCTCATGGGAAGCAGCAGAACTACATATTATGATCAAAACAAATTTGGGAACCTTAGAGTTTTTAATTTTGCTTTTAGCAGCGCTTATCCTGCTGAATACAAGGATTATATTAATTACGCTAAATCCCTAAAAAAGGGTGAATTTTCCAATGTTATTTTAGGATTGGATTTTTACGGGTGTGGAAAAAACAAAGAGAAAAACGAAAAGCCGGATTATTTATTGGACTTAAAGAGAGATTGGTCATATATTTTATCTCATTATACTTCTTTGGATGCAACACGGTATTCATTAACAAATATTTTTCGGTCTATTGCCAATCGTGCCGGAGGCAGGTCATATGACAGGAATAACGTCGTCATTGCAGACAGGCAAAATGTTAAAAAAGTTGAAAAACGCGCATTTAGCAGAAGCAGGACATATTGGAAAAATTTGGAATATAATGAAAATTATTCAAAAATCCTAAAAGAGTTAAAAATTCAAAATCCAAGATCGAACTTTATAGTCTATACTACTCCATTATCGCAGCCCTTTTTAAAAGTGCTTTATGGCGATAAAAAATTAAAAGAGTATTATTTCAGATGGATAAAAGATATGGTTACAGTATTTGGAAAAATTTATTTTTTTACTTTGCCAAGCAAGCTGTCTGAAAATTATGCGATCTATTCCAAAGATGGTGATCACTACTACCCTGATGCTACGCAAAATATTTCAAATATTATTGCGGGACGTCAGAATATAAAAGGATTCGGTGTTGTCATTACATCTGACAATATCGATCAATTTTTGGTTAATCTGGAAGATCAGGTAAAAAACTATGATTTAAACCATACCTTGAAATAAAATTATGTTAAAATTAGAATAATAAAATTTGTATAATTAGTCAATCAAGGCTCTGAATATTTTTCATTCTTTAGGCCTCAATAGTCCAAGAAGAAAAGTTTTGTCATGTTGCATTTGTGATTATGACCTATTTGAGCGTCTTTATATAAAAATAACATATACGTAAAACAAGGGTGTTAGGTTTGTCAAATCAAAAAGATCTTTTAGTGCTGAGTGAAGATTTATTGCTTGGCGAAGGTATGGGTAGAAAATGCTATATTGATCCGGAGGATAAAAGTTTATGCGTAAAAATAGCTTCACAAAGAGCCAAAAGAAGCGCCAAAAGAGAGATAAATTATTTTAAGCGGCTCCATAAAAGAGGTAAGTCTTTTGAAATGATCGCTGATTATCATGGCGATATCATCACAAATTTAGGAAACGGTAATTTATATGAGCTTGTAAGGGATCATGATGGCCGTATATCCAAGAATTTAGAGCATTATCTAGCCTTGGACGATGAAGTTATCACTTTTAGTATCTTGGAATTGATAGAAAATCTGCGTCTATATCTCAAAAAAGAATATATTTTATTTTCAGATTTGGATATGGATAATATTTTGGTCAAAAAAATAAATGAAGATGATTATAAACTGATGGTTATAGATGGGATAGGCGATAATAATCAAATTCCGCTTTTAGAGTATTTTCCGCTTCTTGGAATCAAAAGATGCATAAAAAAGTGGGATAAGTTCAAAAGAGGAGTTACTAAAAAATTCCCTGATTTAACCAAAAGTATCAAAGATTTTAACGATTGATATTTATCTTTTAAAGATATAATGCTGCGAGTTTAGTACAGCATGGAAGGTTTTTTGGTGATATATTTTGTGATTTTACTATCGATAGCATTATGTTTGGGAATATATTTTTTTATTTACGGCAATTTTCATAAAGTTGATGCTAATGTATACAGATCTGGCCAACTTTTTTGTTTTAATCTCTTTTATCTAAAAATATTTGGCATCAAATCTATTCTAAATCTTAGAAAAACAAGAAGACATAAAAATAAAAAATGGTACAAAGACGAGATAGAAGCTGCCGATAAACTTGGTATTGAAATGCACGAATATCCGATAGGAGATAGAGAGATGATCTCTATTGAATCAATGACAGAAATTGTAGAAATTATAAAAAATGCACCAAAACCGATACTTCTGCATTGCAAATCAGGCGCAGATCGAACCTCATTGGCTACTGCGCTCTATCATTATGCTATCAATCATGACCAAGATAAAGCATACAGCTCCTTATCGATCATCTATGGCCACTTTCCATGGTTTGGCTCCAAGACTGCAGCGATGGATAAAAGTTTGGATTTGTTTATAGAGAATAAATTAAAATAAACAAATCCAATAAAGTTCAGCTTTATATCTAATTTTTATATCATCTCTTTTGCCTGAAGTATGAGCCTGTTTATTTCTTCTTCATACAGTTTTGCCGATTCATCGGAAGTTGATTCAAACCTAGTGACCAATACGGGAGTAGTGTTACTTGCTCTAACAAGTCCCCAGCCATCTGTAAAATTGACCCTTACCCCATCTACATCGATAATATTCTTAATCGTCGGAAAATCAACCGGAGGATTTTGAAGCAATATTTTTAGCTGCTCCATGATGGCAAACTTTTCGTTTTCCGTAGTTTCAACTTTTATCTCTTCTGTAGAGAACAGTTTGGGCAGTTTTTCTATCTCGGCATCCAAATCCATACCATTCTTGATAAGCTCTAGAACCCTCAGAGTTGCATATATCGCATCATCATATCCAAAATATCTGTCACTGAAAAATACATGGCCGCTAACTTCACACGCAAGCTGTGCATTCAATTCTTTCATTTTAACTTTGAGATTTGAGTGTCCCGTTTTATACATTACGGCTGTGCCGTATTGATTAATAGTATCATACATAACAGACGAACACTTTACTTCGCCTATAACGGTCGGGTTCCCCATTTTACTTGATAAAAGAATTGCTAATATATCACCTTTGATGTTGTGCTTTTTGGTCAATACTGCTATACGGTCTGCATCTCCGTCATATGCAAAACCTATTTCAAATTCGCCTTGGAGCTCTCTTTTGATATCTGCTAAATTATGTTCTTCGGTTGGATCTGGATGATGGTTTGGAAATTTTCCGTCGGGCTCCGCAAAAAGAGCTTTATAATCAAGCTTTAATGCATCAAATATATCTGCAATGACAGTTCCTGCAACTCCGTTGCCGCAATCAAGTATTATTTTTTTATCCATCTCTTTTAGATGCGAAAAATGTTCTATTATAAAGTTAATATAATCATTTTTGGTATCTATGAATGTAGTAGCGGTATTGTCTTCTATATACATATCTTGATTTGATATGATCTCATCACCTAGAGCGTAAATATCTTCACCGAAAAACGGTTTTTTGTTCATAGTGATCTTAAATCCATTATATTCGCTTGGATTGTGTGAACCTGTTATCATAATAGAAGCATTAACAGGGCTATCAACATTCTTAGGTTGTACAAAATTGGCAAAATAATTGACAGGAGTTGCTACCATACCCATATCAAGGACCATGCACCCAGCTTTATTTAATCCGCTAGCAAGATAATCTCTCAATATAGGAGAATGGGTTCTAGCATCATATCCTATTGCAATCACACCGCCCAGCTTTTTAATTTTGAGCCCTAAAAAATATCCTATTAGCTTTACACTTTGTTCATTTAACTCGTGAGGATATATCCCGCGTATATCATATTCTCTAAAAATAGATGTTGTTATCATTGTTTACCCCGTATCAGTCTGCCGGTTTATAGTTTTTTTCTTTATTGTGTTTTTCTTTTTGAGCACGTTGTTTTTTTTCCATCATAACGGCATCTTTTAATTCTTCTTCATTGTCATATCTGGCGCCATCGATAAATTTGGATTGGTCATCAAATTGTCCGGTTTTAAGCCCCCAAAGAAGTGCCAAGAGACCCAATGCACCCAAAAATGTAGATATGCTTAACATCAATATCATTATATTACTACTCATTTTTTTCCTCTTTGTCAAATTTAATACGTTTAATTCTTATGGAATTACCTACAACTATAAGCGAACTTAGGCTCATAGACAAAGCAGCTACAAGCGGATATACAAACCCCATTATAGCTAATGGTACTGCTATTATATTGTATACGATCGAAAAACCGAGATTTTCTTTGATTGCTTGATATGTTCTTTTTGATATACGGTAAGCCTCTACAATTTTATGAGGTTTTTCATCCAATAGCACAACATCACTCACGCTTATGGCTATGTCCGCTCCGCTTCCCATTGCTATAGCGATATCTGCTTTAGCTAACGCAATTGAATCATTGATGCCATCCCCGACCATCAAGACTATTTCTCCTTGGTCGTGGAATTTATCAATTAGTGAAGCTTTATCTTGAGGCAATAGGCTGTTGTATACACTCACGATACCGGCCTCTTTGGCTATGGTATTGGCGCTTAGTGCATGATCCCCTGTTAACATAGCAATTTTCATATCTAATGATTTAAGTGCAGATAATGCTTCTTTTGTACCAGGGCGAAGTTTGTCACTAAGTTCAAATGATGCTATAAGCATTCCGTTAATGGCAAAAAAGAATAGTGAATGTTGTGACAAAATTGCAGTTTTGATACCAAGTTCTTCCATTAATGCATTATTGCCGCCGGCTAAAGTGTAATTATCATATTTTGCAACGATACCTTTGGCTTGTATTGTTTGTATCTCTTCTAATTTTAGTTCTTGAAGATCGTCATTTTTTTCTTCTAGATATCTTTTGATACCTTGGCTGATCGGATGATTTGATGATGCTGTTAGTGAATATAAAAGGTTATGATCAAATTCTTTATGAATAATGGCATTGACAACAGAAGGTTTGCCTTCTGTGATTGTACCTGTCTTGTCGATTGCAATCATGGTACTTTTCGCCATAGTCTCCAAAAAAGTTGCTTCTTTAAACAGAACCCCTCTTTTTGCTGCCACACTAATTCCTACAAGAGTTGACATAGGAGTGGCCAACCCCAAAGCACACGGGCATGCTATGACTATAACCGATATAGATACAATAAGAGCTTTTTCAAAATCACCGTCATATAGATACCAGCCGGCAAATGTAGCTATAGCAATCGTGAGTATGATCGCAGAAAAATAACCCGATATGTTGTTGGCAAGTTGTTCTATTTTTGGCTTTTTGGTTACTGATTCTTCAAGGAGTGTTACTATAGAGTGAAGCAGTGAATTAGAAGCATCTTTGATAGCTTTGTATTGCACTACACTATCTAAACAAATAGAACCGCTCAGTATGGTATCTCCTTTTTGTTTGTATATCGGTATACTTTCTCCTGTGAGCGAACTTTCATCGAATGATCCTGCGCCATCTGTGATGATACCGTCAATAACGATTTTTTCTCCGGCTCTTACCTCTATGATGTCACCTATAACTATATTTTCAACCGCTATTAGATTTTTAACCCCATTGCTTACTATCATAACCTCTGTAGGTATAGTGCTAGTAAGAAGATCGAGTGTATCAACGGCATGTTTTTTGCTGAGAACTTCTAGATATTTGCCTACAAGTACAAATGTGATGATCATAACAACGGAATCGAAATAGACTTCACCATGTTTGCTGATCATCGCATATATAGAATAAATGTATGCCATAGTAGCTCCGGTGGCTACCAGAGTATCCATGTTGATCATACGATTTTTATACCCGTAGTACGCCCCGCGAAAAAAGACCCAGCCGCTATAAAATAATACCGGCGTAGCTAATATAAATTCTGCAACATTTAGTATATCTTTGAATTTTTGCTCTATGCCGGTAAAGTAACCTGCATATTGAGCAATTGCTATCCACATGATATTCATCATACCAAATACAGCTACCAAAATACGCGCGTAATAATCTCTACGGTTTTTGACGGCCCTTTCTTCTTGTAAAGCCGGATCATATGGGAAAGCATCGTATCCTATAGAACGAATGGTTTGTATGATTTGCGAAAGATTAATGGTTTCGTTATCCCATATAACTTTTGCTTTATTGTTGGTATAGTTTATAGTAGCTTCTATGATACCGTTGGTTTTGTGAAGTACTTTTTCATTGAGCCATACGCATGCAGAACAGTGTATGCCTTCTATAATGAGATTTATCTCATTGGTGCCATCGGGTCGTATCTTGACATATTTTTTGCGAAACCCTTCCAAGTCAAATCTTTCTAGATCGTCTTGCGTTATTTTCGCAGGAGGCGTAAGTGTGGTTTTCCCAAGTTTATCATAAAATGTATCAAGTCCTTCACTGCTTAGCAGATGATAAACGCCCTGACATCCATGACAACAAAAGTGGCATGTTTCATTGTTTATTTTTTCTACTATCATTGCACTTTCATCAAATATTAGATTACAGTGAGTACATTTTACCTTTGCCAACGCCAAGCCTTATTTTTTTGAAGTTGACTATTTTACCAAAATAAAAATAAATAGAGACGGTTTATTTGAAAGATTTAATTTTTTAAGAGTCAAGATAGTATAATACAAATATAAACTTATGGCAATTTGCCTATTTTATCTTCATAACCATATATTCCATGCAATAATAAGAGGCACAATGAGCGATCAAAAAAAACCCACTCACCATAACCGCAAAAGCAGAACACACGTACCTGTAGAAGGTTATAAGGTAGAAGAATTACAGCAAAAACCATTAAATCAACTTCTTGAAATTGCAGAAGAGATGAAAGTGGAAAATCCGCATGAACTTCCTAGAAGAGACCTTATATTTGAAATTCTAAAATCCCAAGTTAGTCAAGGCGGCTATATACTCTTTACCGGAATATTAGAGCTTATGAATGATGGATATGGATTTTTGCGTTCAATTGACAGTAATTTTGCCAATTCTAGTAACGATACATATGTGAGCAGCACCCAAATAAAACTATTTTCACTTCGCAGCGGTGATATAGTAACCGGGCAAGTGCGTCCGCCAAAAGATCAAGAAAAATACTATGCACTTCTAAAAATAGAAGCCATCAACTACCTCTCTCCTGAAATCTCTAAACAGCGGCCATTATTTGATAATCTTACGCCTCTATATGCCAGCGAACAACTTAAGCTTGAATATAATCCAATGAAACTTACAGGAAGGGTATTAGATCTATTTACCCCGATAGGCAAAGGCCAAAGAGCATTGATAGTTGCTCCTCCTCGCACCGGTAAAACCGAGCTTCTTAAAGAGTTAGCCCATGGAATCACTTATAACAATCCGGATGCTTCACTGATGGTATTGCTCGTGGATGAAAGACCTGAAGAGGTAACCGATATGCAACGTTCAGTTAAAGGAGAAGTATATAGTTCTACGTTTGATCTGCCTGCTCAAAATCATGTCAGGACGGCTGAGATGGTTATAGAAAAAGCAAAAAGACGCGTAGAGCTAGGCAAAGATGTCGTTATATTACTTGACTCCATTACAAGATTAGCAAGAGCTTACAATACGGTTACTCCGAGTTCGGGTAAAGTGCTTTCAGGCGGTGTGGATGCAAACGCTTTGCATAAGCCAAAAAGGTTTTTTGGAGCTGCTAGAAATATAGAAGAGGGCGGAAGTCTGACAATTATAGCTACTGCACTTATAGAAACCGGTAGCAGGATGGATGAGGTGATCTTTGAAGAATTCAAAGGGACCGGCAATTCGGAAGTAATCCTTAGCCGTTATGTTGCAGACCGTCGTATCTATCCTGCTATTGATGTAATCAAATCAGGCACTAGAAAAGAAGAACTTTTACTTACTCCTGATACGCTGCAAAAAGTATGGGCTATCAGAAATGCTATGCAAAATATGGAAGAGGTGGAAGGTCTTAAATTTTTATTCTCTAAAATGCTTAAGACTAAAAACAATGAAGAATTTCTCTCTATTATGAATGATGGTGCATAATTGGCTTTTGGCTGCTAGTTACGAATTTTTAATGTAACACTACAATAAACTAAACGATGAAACTATCCATTGATTGGCGGTAAAAATGAATATCGGTGTATTTGACTCTGGTTTAGGCGGCCTAACCGTAGTTAGTGCGATGCTTAGATATTTAAAAGGGGTAAATATATATTATGTGGCCGATACGGCCAATGCTCCCTATGGAGAAAAGACAAAAGAGCAGATAATAGATTTTAGCATCGCCATAACTGAGTACCTTATTAAAAATCATAATATAGATGCATTAGTGGTTGCTTGTAATACTGCAACAAGCGCAGCAATAACCGAACTGAGAAATAAATATCCAAATCTCATTATCGTAGGAACCGAACCAGGGCTTAAACCTGCTATTTCTCACAGTAAAACCAAAAAAGTCGGTATATTAGCTACCCCTGCTACTCTAAATGGTGAAAAATATAAAAGTTTGGTAGATGAGCTTAGCGATCAATATTCGGTTGAAGTTTTTGAGCAAGCTTGTGATGGATTGGTGCAGCAGATAGAAAATGGGGAAACCGATACACCTAAAACCATATCAATGTTAGAACGTTGGCTGGCTCCTATGAGGGAAGCAAATGTGGATACTATCGTGCTTGGATGTACTCATTATCCATTGGTTGGCAAAGCTATAAAACAAGTCATAGTCCATCCTGTTGAGTTAATTCAAACTGCTGATGCGATCTCCAAAAGAGTCCTTTCCTTGCTTCATGAACGCGGACACGTAAATAGCGGAGATACTCAACTGTATATCGCATCAACCGGAGATATAAAGCCCTCAATGGTAGAATATATACTAGGCAAGAAAATAGAGATAGATAGAATAGTAATATAAAAAGATCATAACTTTTCTAGTCCATATGCTTTAGTGCATAGAGACTAGAAAAAGCTATGTTATTGCGGTTTTTTTGTAGATAATTTTGAGTAATTTGTGTCCAGTAAAATTCTATTTTCTGTATATTCTTCAATTTTTGGAGAACAATTTTTCAGGCGATAGCGTTCAGCCAAGACTTGATTTCTTTTGATAAATGCATGCTCCTTTTCAGCTTGGCTAGGAACACTGTTGACAAATACAAAAGGAAAGACGATAAAAACACCTTTGACATTTATTGGTGTATCTGAATTTTGATTGTGTTCTTCGATCAGTTTTTCCGCCTCTTTGGTATTGAGTACCATTGATCCTAGAATTTGTGTACAGTTTAATCCATCATCACCCGCTTGCACTGCCGGAGTAACTTTCTCAACACGGCCGATACAACCGCTCAAAATAGATATAATTATAAGACTGCTTATCATACCGTTTAATTTCACTTTATCTTTCCTTATTTTAAAATTAAAATTATTGTAACATTTCTTTTTTAATAATATGTTTAAGATAATAAATATAAATTATTATATATTTACAATTTCGGCAGATGCCAATCTCTATAAAAAGCGATCAGACGTAACGAAATTCCGCCTATGAACACTCCCAAAACAGCAGCACTGTTTAGCATGTCGTTTATATACAAAATATAAAGTACCATACCGACAAGCAAGGCTATGCTTCCATAAAAATCACTTTTGAGCAGCAATGGTACTTCATTGAGCAGCATATCCCGCAATACTCCGCCGCCAACAGCCGTGATAAGAGCTAGAAACATTACTCCAATGATGTGAAAATCTGCTGCTATGCCCAAAAGACTGCCGGTAATTGCAAATGATACAAGTCCTAATGTATCGGAGAAGATAAATAAATAATGGCTTGCTATTTCGCTTTTTTTGTGTAATTTAAACAAAAGTCCGATGATAACTACTCCGATAACGAGAAATGCCGGCAAATAATGAGTGAAGCTCATAAGCGGTCTATCTATGATGATATCACGGATTACCCCGCCGCCAAGAGCTGTTAAAAATGCAATGATAAAAAGTCCAAGAAGGTCAAGGCGCTCTTTAGTAGCAATAAAAAGTCCGCTTAGAGCAAATGCAATGATACCTATACTATCAGCTACGAGTAATAGTATATCATTGGTCATCTATCTCAAACCCACTGCGTCTTTTACGATTCTTAGTTTTATTTGAGCCAATTTTTTGACTTTTGATGCGCCGTTTTCAAGTATCTCTTCTACTATGTGAGGATTTGCTTCATAGTAAGCTCTTTTTTCTCTAGCTTCGGTAAATTCATTCCAGATAAGTTCTTTTAGATATTTTTTGAAATGTCCGTATCCTTCCAAGCCGCTTTGATACCTTGTTTGAAGTTCTTTCCTTCCATTATCATCCAAAAATAGCGATGCAAGCGCATATACATTGCAGTTGCTAAAATCCAAAGGTTCGCCAAGCGGAGTAGATGTGGTTACTATCTTATTGCACTGTTTTTGCAATTCTTTTTCATTCATAAATATATCTATGGTATTGCCATAGCTCTTACTCATTTTATCACCGTCAATGCCGGGAATTGTAGCAAGCTCATCTTCTACAATGTATTCAGGGAGTGTGAATATGTCTCCGTATTCATTATTGAATTTTGTAGCTATGTCACGTGTGATCTCAATGTGTTGGATCTGGTCTTTGCCTACAGGGATTTTTTGAGAATCAAGCAATAGTATATCAGCAGCCATCAGTACCGGATATGAGAAAAGCGCATGATTGGCCGGTATCCCTTTAGCTACTTTATCTTTATAGCTGTGTGCTCGTTCAAGGAGTCCCATTGGGGTAAATTTTGATAATATCCAATATAGTTCAAGCACTTCAGGCACGTCGCTTTGTATCCAAAAAGTGGTCTTGTTCGGATCAATACCCAAAGATAGATAATCGATTGCAGCATCATGGGTATATTGTCTTAGTGCATTGGCATCGGTTGAACTGGTCAAAGAATGATAGTTGGCTATAAAAGTAAACAGCTCATGCTCTTCCTGGAGCTTGATCATAGGTTTCATTGCTCCAAAGTAATTGCCTATATGGAGCTTTCCGCTTGCTTGAATACCGGTTAATATACGCATTTATCCCCTTTTTTATTGTTCAATATCATCGTCTCTTTCTCCTCTTTTGCGTGCTATTATCTCCAGTGGCACTCCCTCGAAATCGAATTTTTCTCTCAAAAAGTTTGCTAAATATCTCTTGTAGCTAAAGTGAATATATTCGGGACGATTCGAAACAAGTGCTATGCGAGGCGGTTTGGTGTCGTATTGGGTAGCAAATTTTATTTTGACAGATGCCCCGTTATGTGACGGTACATGGTGGCGGCCAATAGCTTCACGAATAATTTCGTTTAATTTGGCCGTAGGTATCCTCATGGAATATCTCTCGTAGATCTTTACTATTTCATCTAGGATCTTGTGTACTCTCATGCCGGTTTTTGCAGATATTGTGATAAGTGACGCATAGTGCAAAAATTTGAGCTTATGCCTTACATTTTCTACAGCTTCTTCGTATGTTTTGTCGCCTTTAAGATCCCATTTGTTTAATACAATAAGGCATGCTAGACGATATTTTTCTATAAGGCCTGCTACTCTCTCATCAAGCTCGCTTACGCCTTGTGTAGCATCAATTACAAGCAGTACAAGATTGGCTTTTTCTAACATATCAGTGGTTCTGCCAAGAGCAAATTTCTCAATTCCTACTATTTTGCTTCTGCGTCTAATCCCGGCAGTATCTATAAATGTTATTTCATAATCGCCATGTGTTATTGTTTCATCTACCGGATCTATGGTAGTGCCGGCTACATCGCTTACTACCGAGCGTTCTTCTTTTAGTAACGCATTTAATAAAGAGCTTTTGCCCGTATTTACTCGTCCTATGATGGCTACTTTTATGCTTTTTTCATCTTCAGCCTGCTGCGGTGCTTGTTCTTCTTCTTCGTCAAAAAGCGGATCAAATTCTTCTTGAATAGTCAGGGTTTCTTCTGCTTTCGGCGGAATGTATTTTTCTAACCATTGATAAAACGGTACAAATTTACGATTATGGCTGACAGAAACAGGGAAACTGACCTCTGGCCCAAATGACATAAATTCCCAATATCTCTCTTGTTCTTCTTTGTCGTTATCTATCTTGTTTACAATAAGAGCTAAGGGTTTGCCTAATTTTTGAAGACGGTAGAATAACTGTTTATCTTCTTCGTCTGGCAGCATTTTTCCATCAACCATATAGAGTATTACATCTGCATCTTGCGCTGCTTTAAATGAGAGTTCAGCTACTTTGCTAAAAAGTTCGCTGCTTTCATCGATACCGCCGGTGTCTATGACTTCAAATTCTCTGTTCTCAGAAATTGTTACTATTCTTTTTTTGATGTCTCTTGTAGTGCCGGCTACATCGGATGTGATAGCATCTCTTTGTTTTGCCAGACGATTAAAAAGAGAACTTTTGCCTACATTTGGGCGTCCGAGTATGGCTACTTTTTTCATATTTATCCTATTTTTATTTGGTATATATTATACCATAACAACTCATAAGGTGTGATTGTAATATAACTTCACGTTTATCTCACAGCGTTTTTGTTATTATGCTGTATATTATTAAAGGAACAATATTGATGAAAAGAGCAGTTATATTTATATTATTGTTTTTGAGTACTTTTGGACATGCAAAAAGTATTAATGTTAATTATGGTGTTAGTTTCGGAGCATTAGGAGAGCTTGGTGTAGCCAATATATATCTCAATGAATCTAATAATAAATATATTATAGACATTAAAGCCAAAACTACAGGCATAGTCAAAACAATGAGCTCTAATCGCCAAGAGAGACATACAAGCAGAGGACATATAGTAAACGGAAAGTATGTATCTGATAGCTATATCGTACATATTTCCCGTGCTGAAAAGATCAAAGATAAGATATATACAATAGACCATAAAACAAAAACAGTCACTAAAAGGATCATTAAAAAAGAGAACGGCAAGGTCGTATCAGACGTGAGAGAAAAACTGTCATTTTATAGTTCTGATGATTTGCTCTCTATGTATATGAATACACCAAAACTTATATCCAGATCAAACGGTACAGCCAAAATTTATCGCTTCAAAGCAGTAGGCGCTGAAAACCAAAACGGCAATATAGAGATATTTGTTCCGGCTATTTCAAATTTGTCCGGATATAAACAAGAACTAGGCAATAAAGGGCATTGGTACTTTAAGGCCATCATCAATCAACCTATTTTTGCCAGCAGGCGAGGGGAGTTTATGATCGCTATGGACAAAGATGGCGTGACACAAAAAGCCGTGCTTCAAGATCTTATACTTTTTGGAGATTTGGTAGCTAGAAAAACAAATTGATATATACGAGGGAGCAAAAGATATTATGCTGTGGAGGACTTTTAAATGACAGTATTTTTTCTTTGATAAAGAGTATATTTTGACGTGTTATACCTTTTGCTCTCCTCGCCCGACAATTTAATATAATAAAAAATAAATTGCCGATACAAGAATAATAATTTAAAAATGTTAAATTGACATTAAATAATCAAAATATTAAATTAAAAATAGAAGATTTGCTATCGTATCATGATTAAAAATAAACACGCGAAAGTATCTGATAATTATTCATACGTGATTATTGATGCCAATGTGCTTAAAGCCGTAATATGGTTTGATTTTTAAGAGATAGTAGAGATGTTTTTGGTATAATCGTGATAATTATATTCAAGGAGAAATTGCTATGATATTAATAGCCGGCCCATGCGTGTTGGAAAACAGAGAAAATGTCATGCGAATAGCTGAGGCTTTGCAAGTTTATCACGAGGATTGCACTAAAGACTTTTATTTTAAAGCCAGTTTTGATAAAGCAAACCGCACAAGCATAGATAGTTTCAGAGGCCCTGGGCTTGATGAAGGATTGCGCTTATTGCAAGAAGTTAAAGATACATTTGGCTACAAGATACTTACCGATGTGCATGATGCGTCGCAGCCAAAAAGCGTAGCTGATGTTGCAGATGTATTGCAGATACCTGCATTCTTGTGTCGTCAAACTGATTTGTTGGTTGCTGCAGCAAAGACCAATGCGGTTGTAAACATCAAAAAAGGGCAATTCCTTGCTCCTGCGGCTATGGCTCATTCTGTAGGCAAAGTGTTAAAAACCAGAGGATATGAAGGCAAGCCAAATTACGAAGCAGCACAAAAATACGGGGTATGGCTTTGTGAAAGGGGCAGTACATTTGGATATGGAAACTTGGTAGTAGATATGAGAGGCCTTCCTATCATGAGAGAGTTTGCGCCTGTAATTTTTGATGCTACACATTCAGTACAAATGCCTGCAAGCGGCGATAGCAGCAGCGGAGGAGATAGTTCATTCGTGCCATATCTTAGTCGTGGAGCTGCTGCAGTCGGTGTGGATGGTTTTTTCTTTGAGACGCATTTTGATCCTAATGTTGCTTTGAGTGATGGTCCAAATATGATACAATTAGACAATTTGGCAACTTTAATAGAGCAAATAGATGCTATTAGAGCAATAGTAGAGTAGAAATCGCATCATCAAAAATTGATTTGCAACCTATATGTTTTGGATGTTTTATTGTGCATGACATTATAGTAGCTGTTCAATTGATTATATTTAATAAGGAGAAGATATGAAAACAATAGAAGGAAAATTGCAAGTAGATACTACTAAAAAAGTAGCTATCATCAATGCAAGGTTTAACCATTTTATCACAGATAGTCTAGTAGATGGAGCAAAAGATGCCTATGCAAGACATGGCGGAGACGCAAGCAAATTGGATCTTATTTTAGTTCCTGGGGCATTTGAGATACCGTTCGCATTGGATAAAGCATTAAGCAGCGGCAAGTATGATGCAGTATGCTGCCTAGGAGCTGTTATTCGCGGTTCGACCCCTCATTTTGATTATGTTGCTGCCGAAACCACAAAAGGGGTAGCAAGTGTGACATTAAAGTATGGAAAACCTGCTACATTTGGCGTACTTACAGTAGATACGATAGAACAAGCGATCGAGCGTGCAGGCACTAAAGCCGGAAATAAAGGTGCTGAAGCAATGGTAAGTCTCATTGAGATGATCAATCTATATAGTGAACTTGCATAATGGCTACTAGACATCAAGCACGAAGTGCTGTTATAGGTTTGTTGTATGCGTATGATCTGGGCAATGATACTATAGGCGATTTTTTTGACGATATACTTGAAGAACAAAAGATAAGAAATAAGCAAAAAGACTTTTCAAAAGAGCTTTTTGCCGGAACTATTGCAAATTTACCTCAAATCGATAAAGAGATAAATAAACATTTAGCCGGCTGGGATATGTCTAGTATCGGGAAAGTAGAAAAAGCCATTATGAGATTAGGTGCTTATGAGATATTGGTAGCCGGAACAGATAGGGCTATTATTATCAATGAAGCTGTTGAATTGGCAAAAGATCTAGCTGATGAAAAGTCGCCGTCATTTATTAACGGTGTATTAGATGCTATAGGAAAAGAGTAGTTTTAATGTTAAATCGAATGAGCATCGATGAGGCTGTTGAACTTATAGAAAACGGTGATCTCAAAGCATTGGGCCAAATGGCGTATAAGCGCAAACAAGAACTTCATCCGCAAGGGATCACTACATTTATCGTAGATAGAAACATAAACTATACGAACGTATGTTGGGTTGATTGTAAATTTTGTGCATTTTATCGCCATGAAAAAGAAGCAGACGGATATATACTCTCTTTTGATGAAATAGACCAAAAGATCGAAGAACTAATAGCAATAGGCGGCACTCAGATATTGTTTCAAGGCGGAGTTCATCCAAAACTTGAGATTGAATGGTACGAGGATCTAGTCGAGCATATACACAATAAATATCCAAATATCACAATACACGGCTTTTCGGCTATTGAGATCGACTACATAGCAAGACGTTCAGGATTAAGTATCCAAGAAGTTTTACTTCGCTTAAAAGCCAAGGGCTTGAGTTCAATTCCCGGAGCCGGAGCTGAGATATTAAGCGATCGTGTCAGGGATATAATAGCGCCAAAAAAACTAAATAAAGACAAGTGGCTGGAAGTTCATCGTGAAGCACACAAGATAGGTTTGAAGTCAACGGCAACGATGATGTTTGGCACGGTAGAAACCACAAGGGAGATCGTAGAACATTGGGATTATGTGCGTTCACTGCAAGATGAGACAAGCGGTTTTAGGGCGTTTATCATGTGGTCGTTCCAAAGTTCAAATACACAGTTAAAAGCTGAAATTCCAAGCATCCAAAAACAATCATCTAATAGATATCTAAGGCTTTTAGCAGTTGCCAGGTTGTTTTTTGACAATGTGCCAAATATCCAAAGTTCATGGGTGACTCAAGGAAGCTATATCGGTCAAATGGCATTGCTTTATGGTGCAAATGATCTTGGTTCAACGATGATGGAAGAAAATGTAGTAGCAGCAGCAGGTGCCGTTAACGCTATGAACCAGGATGAAATGATACGGCTTATTCGAGATATCGGTGAAAATCCGGCTAAAAGAAATACTGCTTATGAAATTTTGGAGCGGTTTTGATAAGCCGAATAATTTATACTTTATTATTTTTGATTTTTATAGGAGAAGCTATGGCTACCACAATTACCGACATTGACATAAAAGGAGCAAAAGTTCCTTTGGTGTTCGAAGAGAATTCGCAGTTGCCTATCATCTCTTTGCAGCTTGTGTTTCAAAATAGCGGAGAGCTTAGCACACCACATGATGGTTTGGCAGAAATGAGCGCCAAACTATTGAGCGAAGGAACACGCACTGAGGGCAGCATTGCTTTTGCTACCAAACTTGATGATAAAGCGATCCATCTGTCTGCGTATGCCAGCAGAGAAAATTTTGTCATAGCTGCAAGCAGCCTTAAAAGTGAATTTAAAGATGCAGTAACGCTTTTGAAAGCTTTACTAAAAGATCCAAACTATACAACTGAGGCTTTAGCTAAGATCAAGAGACAAAAATTAGGGTGGCTTGATCAGAAAAAAAGTGATTTTGACTATCAAGCAGGCGTACTTTTGAGACAAACTCTATTTGCCTCTACTCCATTAGCCAGGGCCTATGAAGGAACCGAAGAGAGCGTTAGATCAATTGCCATAAAAGATATAAGTTCATTTATAAATTCTCACCTGGGATACAATAACGCGATTGTAGTAATGGGAGGCGATATATC
Organism: Sulfurovum sp. UBA7648; assembly: GCA_002483605.1. Classification (GTDB taxonomy): domain Bacteria; phylum Campylobacterota; class Campylobacteria; order Campylobacterales; family Sulfurovaceae; genus BN30871. The sequence continues at coordinate 44,592 of DLIG01000009.1, read as the reverse complement.
TCTAAAAGATGCTGAGCATACTACCAAGGAGATATTATCGTTATTGCCAAAAGTTGATAGCAAACTGCTGCCTGCCATCAAGGCTTCGGTCGAGCAAAAAACAGATCATATATATAATAATGACACAGAGCAAGCATATATCTATTTTGGTTCACCTTTTGATTATTCATATAGCAGTGATGACCAATACAAAGCCATAATTATGGAATACATTCTTGGAAGCGCGGGATTTGGAAGCCGCATCATGGAAGAAATACGGGTCAAAAGAGGTTTAGCGTATAGTGCATATGCTAGTTTGCGACGGACTAAAGTATCTAGTTATCTAACCGGATATCTGCAAACAAAGCTCGAAAATGAAGAGAGCGCAAAAGCATTGGTAAAAGAAGTTATAAGTGATTTTGTAGCAAAAGGGATAACGAAACAAGAGCTAGAAAGCGCAAAAGAGTTTTTAGTAGGCAGTGAAGCACTGCGCACTGAGACATTATCTCAGAGACTCAATCGTGCGTTTGATGACTATTATTATGGCAGGCCTCTTGGTTTTTCAAAAGAACAAAATGAAAAAATAGCCGGCGTTACCCTGAAAGAGATGAATGAATTTATAGCATCTCATCCTGAGATCACAAAATTATCATTCGGAATAGTTGCGAAAAACAAGAAGCAATTAAAATAACAGATATTAAAATTTTTAATGTCAAAATGTCATATTTTTTGACAATCTGCGCACCATTTGGATAATATAGCATTAGTTATCCAAAAGGCATATCATGCAAAACGATCATACTAAGCTTTTTCATAAACTTCATATTTCAAGCATATTGGATTTGGCCTTATTGGTGCCGTCGGGATATAGTGACACTACATTGAGCAAAGAGCTTGTGCCTGGCAAGCTGTTAACTGTTGAAGCATCCGTTATGAGCGCGAAAAAACATGGCGGCAAGCTCCAGGTTTTATTTGATCTGCCGGCATTTAAACGCAAGGTAAGTGCTACTTTTTTTCATGTGACACCATATCATATAAACACCTTTATACCAGATTCTACCCACTTTATACAGGGCAAATTGAGCGAATATCAAGGTTTTTTGCAATTATCACAGCCAAAAAAGATAAATATACCTAACTGCATAATACCAAAGTATAAAACAGTATTGAAAAATTTTGAAATGATAGAGCTGGTCTCATCAGAGCTTTCATATGAAAAGCTTATAAAAGAAGGTTTAACTTCCAACGAAGCAAATATTATTTTGATGCTTCATGCTCCAAAAAATCTAGATTTGATATTTGAAGAAAGAAATTTTAAATCCAATATTATACATACACTCAAAACTATAGAAGCCTTTAGCCATTTTAAAAAACTAAAAGGCAAAAGAGTAGATTTTCCTGCAACTGTTGCTTTGGATGGAGATGAAAAAGCGTTTATCGATAATTTGCCTTTTAAACTCACAAATGAACAATCACAAGCCATTAAAGAGATAAAATCAGATCTTGCAAATATCAATAAAGCTGCCAAGCGAATGATAGTAGGCGATGTAGGAAGCGGCAAGACTATCGTGATCTTGGCATCGGCAGTGATGGCAATGCCTAAAACCAGTGTTTTGATGGCTCCTACCTCATTACTTGCCTTGCAACTATACGAAGAGGCTATAAAATATCTGCCAAAAGAGCTGAAAGTAGCCCTTGTAATGCAAGGCAAGAATATAGGTGACTACCGTGAAGCTGATTTTATTATCGGTACGCATGCATTGCTTTACAAAGATGATCTGCCGCAAATCGACCTTGTGATGATAGATGAACAACATCGATTTGGCACTGTGCAACGTCATGCACTTGAAAAACTTTCTTCAAGCGGCAAAACAAAAGCTCATGTGCTGCAATTTTCTGCTACACCTATACCTCGCACACAAGCTATGATGGATTCGGCACTGATCGATATTAGCCTAATTACCAGCACGCCGTTTGATAAAAATATTACCACAAAGCTTATATCCAAGGAAGATTTTTCGTCACTATTATCTCATATACAAGAAGAGATCCAGGCAAATCATCAAGTTCTAATCATCTATCCGCTTGTAGAACAAAGCGAGCAAATACAGTACCAATCTCTAGAAGAGGCTAGGAGATTTTGGGAAAGCAGATTTGATAATGTTTATGTAACACATGGCAAAGACAGAGATAAAGAAGATGTACTTTTGGATTTTAGAGCAAATGGGAATATTTTATTGGCTACTACGGTTGTTGAAGTCGGTATATCATTGCCTAGATTGACTATGGTAATTATAGTAGGAGCAGAGAGACTGGGGCTTGCCACCCTTCATCAACTAAGAGGCAGAGTAGGGAGGCTGGGGCTTAAAAGCTGGTGCTATCTCTATAGCTACAATAAAGCCAATGAAAGGCTGGAATCGTTCGCAAAAACTATAAGCGGATTTGAGATAGCCAAACTTGATCTGCAGTTTCGCAATAGTGGAGATATACTGCAAGGTACTATACAGAGCGGTCAAAAATTTAGATGGCTGGATATGTCAACTGACGAAAAGATCATATCTGAGGCAAAAAAGAGGACAATTTAAATAAAATATACAGTAAAGTAATCTTGAAAGCCAAGCTTTTTTGCGGTAGTGTCAAAAAGCTTGAGCGATTCAAGTGCGCAATGATTCTGCGTTATTAAAATAATTAACAATTAAAATATTTTAAGCAATAAAGCCTAATAAAGTCCGAACTTACCATCAGCCCGTTTATACATGACTCGAAGATTTCCATCTACGTCATTAAAGACAATAAATTGTCTGCGCTTTTCATCCTTGAGGGCTTGCATAGCCTCATCAAAGTCAATAGGTTTATGAAGACTTAAGTCCATAGGTACGATTTCGATGTTTTCATCACTTAAACTACTAAATTCACTCACAGCTTCAGCTTCGGCACCCAAATCTTTGAAACTCATAATTTTATGATTTTTAATTTTATCTGCGTGTCTTCTTAGTGTTTTTTTGACCCTTTCTATGGCAATATCGATAGCACCATAGACGTCCTTGTCTTTTTGTGATATAACTACGCTATTTTTATCTTTGAGGTTTATGACAAATTCTACCATGAATCCTTTTTTGCCATTTTTTTCTTCGCTAGATACTAGTGTAGTTGCTGATATAATGTCTAGATGATATTTATCCAAACTATCGATCGCATTATTAGCATATGCTTTGATAGGTTCGGTTAGTTCAAAATGTCGTCCTACAATACTTCTGTTCATCTTATCTCCTTTTGGATACCTAATATGTAGAAATTACTCTACATTCTTATTGTAGTGCTTTATGCTTAATGAATGATAAATAACAAGTCAGATTTTTTGCAGTGTGCGACGATGATAAGTAATAGCCGGAGCATCCTCTGCTCCGCTAGTAGCGATATGCTCAGGATCTTTGTAGCGAACATATACATCTATGATCACATCAGGCACACTTCCTAGCGGCAAAGAGGAAATACTCACAGTATTTAACACCCTGCTGCAAGGAGGAAGGGATAATAATGTTGCCCCGTTACCAATATAAGATATTGTTGTGGTTATTTCATACCCGGAACCGTCATTATAATTTCCTATCGTACCATTAATAGTATTTACGCAATTATTATATTGTGTGCGATTATAGTCAAGTACTGCCATGATAGCTAGTTCAGTATAGCTTTTGGCATATAAAGCTGCTTGCTCATTGCGATATTGAGTAGTGGTATTGTATGTTGAAGTTGCAGCCATATTCAGTACAAGCACGGCTATGGTTGCCAAAATAACAATAACAAAAATAGCAGTAACCATAGAAAAAGCTTTTCTCATCGTATGACCGCCTTTTCTTTGCATAAGGTCACGGGTGCTATATTTGCACCGCCGATCGGCTGCTGGACACATATTTTAAATCTTATAGTATTATCTAATTGTGTAAATTTAAAAACAGACACATTATTTAAAAGCACAACACTTGATCCGTTGACATACTTTTCGCCTTCCCAAGGCTGATAGTTATAATATAGTTTTAGGTCGTACACATCATCGATGCCGTCATCGTTGATATCTCTAAAATTAGTAGGGACTATAGCATATGCACTCCATGAGATAGCATAATGCTCTGCTCTTATCTTAGGATCGCTGTCTGTAAACGCGAGAGTCGGATGGGTAAATGCGGTGCCTTCTATGCCATATGCCTTAATGGCACAATCAGTATTACCTGCTACTAATCCTATACAGCTTGGATGATATTTTGTTAGATTGTCATAATCATCTGTTTTGAAAAATATAGCAGGTTTTGAGCCGGCAAAACTTGTAAAATTTATTCCGTTATTTGATAGCTTCTCTATGATATTTTTGGATAAGGCTATATCACTTCCAGGAGTAGGGCATGTAAGCCTGGTTGAACTGCTTGTATCGCAATAGCCGCTCCAACCCGGCGTTGCCATAGCTTCGAAGCTGTCATTGTCTGCCCCTATCCATTCGATAGCAGTATGTATATTATCGCTAACTTGCGGATTGTCTACAAAGCATATAAAATCATCAAATGGATTTTCAGGATTTTTTGCCACCAGTGTCCAAGGTATAGCATGGCTTAAGCGATTTGCTATTTGCATAGCAGCAATTTCGGTTTTAATAGATGAGGTGCTTACGGCTTTTTGTGATATATATGTATCAAAAACTTTTGCTATAATGGATGAGCCGATAGAAGCAACAATACCCAAAACTACAATCACAAAGATCAATTCAATCATGCTAAAAGCATATCTTAGCTCTTTTTTCATTTTATTGATCCGTTTTATCGGGAGTTACGGCACCGATATTGCAGCTAAAGGCATGAAGAGTGATATTTTTAGCCGCAAATGCAGGCTCGCTTGATGTGAGAGTAACCGATACGCGTTTTATATTGGATGTTGTGCCCATACCTGCACCGCTAGGATCATAGTTAAAAGCAGTATTGGGAGCTAAAACGATATTATCATTGCTATAATTCACACCGGAAGTCATAATAAGATTTACATCTATATAGTCTCCTGTGCTTGTAGTTGTAGGGTCAACAACGCTTAACGTAGTTATTATGCCATTGTAATCATCTATATCATTATCTCCGCCATCAGCAAAGCTTGACGTACTTGAAGCATTAAATTCTATACCATCGACCTTGTCTGTTCTGCCGTTGATGTTAAATCCTGCCTTGTTGTGAAAGTAAGCCGAATTCGTCTTAAGTATCGGTCGTCTAGAGCCTAAGGATGGATCAGCATCGATCTCGTCCCAATGACGAGATAATATCATTTGCATTTGAGCAGCAGCTGCAGCAATTGATTCTTGCATAATGGTGCTTTCTCCGCTTTTGGCAGATTGAATAGTGATTATCGGGATGCTTAGCATGGCTATGCTCATTATGACTATAGCAAATATGAGTTCTATCATTGCTACAGCTTTTCTTTTGGAGTGTATGCTTATTTTTCCTACCATGATAGCCTGTTTGGATTTGGTATCGGTTTTGTATCTATTACATTGCCTGTTTTGCCGACTCCAAACCATTCATAAGACGGCGAAGCAAACTTGATATCAAAATATGGATTTCCATTTTGCGCAGGATCGGAATGATATTTGAGCCACAGGTCAGGCTCTATGGTGATCCGTACTATTTGGGTACGACCATCCATAGGATAGCCGATAGTCACTGGGTCAGTAGTGCCACTGTTTACAAATGCTATATTTGTTTTTGGCGAAATTGTTGTGGCAGCTTTATTGGGTCGTAGATTTTGTATCCATCCCATACTGTACGGCAAATGTTCTTTTACTCTATACCAATTGGTATCAGGAGCATTACCCACAGTATCCAATATGCCGCTATATTGAGTGCAGTTTTGATCGCAATAAGCCAATACTGACATAGTGGTCTGCGTATTTAATGTCAGGACTGTAGGCATATCTTTTGAATAAGGACTGAATACTCTGCTATAAAAGAATGTATAGGCTCTGTTGTATATATTGATACCTTCAATATAAAAATTATCGATCATATTTGCTGATGCGCTTATAGCTAAGCCGCCATCATTTATAAGGATGGATTTGAGTTTATTATACAATATGAGAACAGGATTTAGAACTTTATCCCAAATCTTTGGTATGTTATAAAGTATCTGCAAAGCAGCGGTTCCATTGTTGTCTTTGAGGAATTTGGTTTTTGAAACAAAGATCAAAGAAGTTTTATTGACATCCCCATAAGTATAACCTCCATCATTGTTTGTTTCAAGTCTATATCCAAGTTTAATATTTTCTTGTGTATGGTCGCTTAGATTTTCAGCTATCATTACATCAGGCGCTGAACTGTTGAAATCTAGCTGCAGATTTACATTTTGAGCTTCGCAGCCATTGACAAAATTGGTAGTGATACTGCCATTATAATTCACTGCACTAAGTGTGCCGTTTAGATCAACTGCCATTTCTGGGGTATGTCTCAGATCATTCATATAAAGCCAGCCAACTGCCCCGTTTCTAGGCAAATTGCCGATATCTAGATTTGATACACTGATGCCATATGGCACAAAATGAATAGGTATATTGCTAAAACTTGCAGTACCTTTCTCTGAACTAGTCGTACATCCTACCTTGTCGCCTTCTGAATTGCCGCTGTCTGTTATGCAATCAGTTAGATTTGCAAATCCTGGAAAGTTCGGCTTTATGGCAGTATCCCAATCTACCCTAGTCCAAGTATTATCAGCCATCCAAAGATCGTAAGTTCCAATGTTGTCTCTGCGCAATATATCTATTGCACCATTTGTGCCGCTAAGCATGACACCAGTTTTGAGTTGCCTGTGTGTGGTATCGTTGCATGTCACGGTATTGCCGTTAAACGCAAGTGCGAGTAGATTCCCGGTAGTTTTAATGAGGCTTAGATCGCTATTTGGTATTATGGTTTCATTTGTTTTGATATTGGTATAACCAGCAGCAAGAGCGTTAGAATTATACCGAGTAGCATTTATCTCTATCGGATAATTATATCCGCTTGCCAATGTTTTTGTGGTTGGATTATTTTGGTTGCTTGCTATCCATTTTGTTGTCCCGCTTGTGCCTTGAAGATTATCTCCAATTCTGAGCTTAAGCCCATCAGGACGAATAGAGAAGTTATCTCTAGAGCAGTACGCATATGAATAATGATCCACTATGCATTGTTGGCACTCTCTGTCACTATTGTCGGTTTTGCAGAAATTAGCACATGTAAAATCATTATATCTTTTGTAATAAAGGGTATAAATACTTTTATAGCATGCTGCAGGCTCACAATGATAATCAACTATACTGTCATCACCATATTTGAAGACCCATACCCTCATTGCAGCATTTTTGATGGCTTTATTTGCAGTCAAGGAAAATGGTTTTGTCGACTGATTTTTTAGATAAACGGTTTGATTGGCATCAACTGATTTGAAGTTTCTGCAATTTGCTGGAGTATAAGATGTTTCGCTCACAACACCGGCATCGACAAGCTCTGCTTGGACATCGCCGTCAAATGAGGTTTTTGTAACAAAATCATCCGCATAAAAAACAGTTTGTAGATTAAACGGCCTGCCTGCTACCTGGGTATAGAGTCTGTAATCTCCATTGACATAATCAGCCGTATTTCTCTCTACGTTAAATTTGCCATACACCGAGATCGGTATAGCACTGCATGATTCTATACGGCCCCTGTATTGCACCCCGTTTTTGACATACATTCCGTAAAGGTTTTGTCCGCCAAACAGATCTACAGAAAGAACAGCTTGCGCATAAATAGAATGAAGATTATCTACTCCATAATCAGGCATATTGTATACTATGCCGCCTTGAAATAGAGAAAGTGCTGCCAGCCAATCAATTTCCAAAAGAGGATCAAGCAGATCTTTATAATCGCAGTCATGGTCAAAACCGCTTGTATTATCTATACCGCAATCGTAATTTAGCAAAGAAAGATTTAGAAGGCTGGTTTGTCCGAGAATAGCTTGTACATTCGTTAAATTTTCAACACCGCGGTTTCGGATCGGAACTGTTTCTTTGTGAAATAAACATATTCCAAGTAGGCAAATCAACCCTTGCTCGGTAGGCTGTTCATAGCAAAGGTCGTCCGCGTTTTCAACAACAGGCAAAGGCGGATCTTCGTCTGCAACTGCCCAAATGGCTAGACCAAGGAAAATCAATGATATGATGGCAAATAACCACTTTTTTGAAACTTGAAAAGTTTTCGTATTATCTCCTTTTGGTGCCAAACTCCGCTAATGCACCGCTTATATATAATCATAGTATGAAATCAATTAAAGATTTATTAAAGGTTGAAGGGTGAAGGGTGAAGGGTGAGCCGCCCTCTATTATCTACGCACAAGTCTGCATTCGCTTATAGCGAAGCATATGAGGCGATAAAATAACTGTTTTTATTTCTTTTGGGTTACCTTGAATGCATGCTCAATAGCTTTGATAAAGGCATCTCTTGTACCGCCTTCTTCTAGTGCAGCGTATCCGGCTGCAGTCGTACCCGCAGGACTCATGACGCTATCTTTGATAAGCGCTGGGTGCAAATTGGCTAGTAGTGGTGCAAAACCTTTAAACAAAGACCGAACTATTTTCATGCTGTCATCTCTTTTGAGTCCTTGTTTTACTCCACCATCCATCATTGCTTCGGCAATTAGTGCCAAGTATGCCGGACCGCTTCCTGCGATAGCAGTGGCGATGTCAAGTTCTTTTTCGCTCTCCAGCCAAAATGCATCGCCGATTGCTCCAAATATTTTTAAAGCCTCCTTTTTTAGTTCCCTTGATCCGACAAGGGTGGTTGTAGATGCACTAAGAGCAGCTGAAACATTCGGCATAGCTCGAACTATATGTTTTGCTTTTATAGTATTTGCCAAAGTTTTAATAGGGGTACTTGCCAATATAGATATAAGCGAAGTTGCCTCTCCTTTTAGATTTGCGGCCACTTCATCTAATGAGTAAGGCTTAACACACAAAAGTACAGTTTTTCCGGTAATGTCATAATTATTGAGTGGATAGATATCTAGCGGCTTATCTAGTTTAGAAGCAAGAAGTTCGGCCTTTGAAATATCTCTGGCAACCACTTCTAATTCATAATATTTTTGAAGCCCTATGCTCAGTGCTGTAGCCATTGAGCCGCTTCCTATAATGGTTAGCTTCATTGATTCTCCTTAAAAATTAAATTCTTTTCGACCTGATCATTTCAAATGGACTTTAAAAGCTAAAGATTTGATGTATTTATCATTAAATACTCTATCAAATATTATCTGATGCAAAATGAACGATTCTGTTATAAGTATTGTAACGAAAATCATAAACTTTTTACCTTTTTTAGGTATGATACTAGGATACAATAAAAGATAATAGAGGTAATTTGTGATGAAAACTAGACAAATATGGCTACACATAGTATTTTTGACAACTGCATTGATTTTTGGCGGATGTTCATCTAAAAACAAAGTTGAAGAATACGGCAAAAGTGCTGAATATTGGTACCAAAAAATAGGTGACAGTATAGCCAAAAACAGTCTTGACAAAGCAGATAAATATTTTGTATCGCTTAAAAGCGAACACCCAAGATCTCCTATGATAGAGACATCTACTATAATGTTGGCTCATGCACATATGGATAAAGAAGAGTATCTGCTTGCAGGTTATTTTTTTGATGAATACGTAACAAGATATGGCGGTTTTGGTATGTCTGAGTATGTGGAATTTATGAAAATAAAAGCTTCTTTTTTAGGTATAAAAAAATATTATAGAGACCAAAAACTTATAATGGATACTATAACCAAAGGTGAAAATTATCTATTAACTTATCCAAATTCACAATATGCCCCTTTGGTAGACAATATGCTTATACGTCTTAAAATGGGTCAATATCTATTAAATGAAAATATAGCTTCTTTATATGACCGTACAGGCAAAGAAGAAGCCGCTAGAATTTATAGAGAAAAAAATAGTGTATATCCGATAAAAATGGAAGATATTGGTATGCCTAAAGAAGGTTTTTTTGATTTTATGTTTTAATGATTTAGAATATTTTTTTTAAACATATCAAAAGGAGAAAATACTCATGCATTTAAGTGATTATGATTCTTTTCCGGCATCACTTCCTGTTGTTGTAGAAGACGAGATCTTTTTATATCCATTTATGATAAGCCCTATCTTTTTGACTTCGCAAAAAGATATTGATGCAGCGTCATTTTCCATGGAAAATAACTCTTTATTATTTGTCGTAAGTTCAAAAAGCGGCAAAGAAGGCAAAAGAGAACATGATGATTTGTATAAAATCGGTGTTATAGGTTCGATTATGCGTAAAGTACAATTGCCAGACGGCAGAGTCAAGATACTTTTTCAAGGCTTGTCAAAAGGCGAGATCGTTACTTTTGAAGATGCGGAATTCAATAAAGCCTTAGTCTCTGTAATAGAGCCATTGCCATATAATCAATTAAAAATTGATGCCCTTATGGATATTCTTAGAGACGGTGTAAAAACATTATCATCTATCAATACAAATTTTCCGATAGATTTGGTAAGAGCAATAGAGGATAATGGTGAGCCATATCGTATAGCAGATCTGGTCTCATCAATGCTAAAGCTGGATAAGGATAGTGCCTATAGAATTTATATCGAAAATGATATAGAAAAACGCCTTATTGCACTTATTGACATCATAAATGCCCAAGTAGAAGCGGCCAAAGTCCAAAAAGAGATCCGCAATAAAGTTAATACAAAGATCGAACAGCACAATAAAGAGTATTTTCTAAAAGAGCAGCTTAAGCAAATACAAAAAGAGCTGGGAAGCGATACTCAAAAAGAAGAAGAGATAGCTGCTTTTAGAGAAAAAATAGAAGCTCTTAAGCCTCATGTCGGCGAAGATGCATTTAAAGAGATTAATAAGCAGCTAGACCGCTTGTCTAGAATGCATCCTGAGAGTGCAGATGCAAATATACTACAGAGTTATCTTGAGTGGGTGCTAGAGATGCCGTTTGGCAAGTTTGGCAAAAAAAAGGTAGATGTAGGCGAAGTATCAAGAGAATTAGACAAAGATCATTATTCGCTCGAAAAGCCAAAAGACAGAATACTGGAATTTTTCTCTGTTAAATCTTTGGCTCAAACGCGCAAAATGAGCACAAAAGATACAAATGGAGCTATTTTATGTTTTGCAGGGCCTCCGGGGGTCGGTAAGACATCATTGGCAAATTCAATAGCCACTGCATTAAAAAGACCTCTTGTTCGTATTGCATTAGGTGGCTTAGAGGATGTAAATGAGCTAAGAGGGCATCGCAGAACATATGTAGGAGCTATGCCCGGACGTATTGTGCAAGGATTTATAGAGGCTAAAAAAATGGATCCTGTCGTTGTGCTTGATGAGATAGACAAAGTAGGAAGAACTTCCAGAGGTGATCCGACGGCTGTATTGTTGGAGATCTTGGATCCTGAACAAAATACTCATTTTAGAGATTATTATCTTAATTTCAATATTGATCTGAGTAAAGCTATTTTTATTGCAACCGCTAATGATGTTAGTAAAATTCCTGCACCCCTAAGGGATAGAATGGAGTTCATAACACTTAGCAGTTATACCCCAAAAGAGAAATTTGAGATCGCAAAAAGATATTTGATACCCCAAGAACTTAAAAAACATGCTCTTAAAATTGATGAGGTCAATATAGCGGATAATGCACTAAAGGCTCTTATCGAGGAGTATACAAGAGAAGCTGGTGTAAGAAATTTGCGTCGTAAAATAGCAGGTATTATGCGCAAAAGTGCCAGATTGTTGCTGGAAAACAAGAAAAAGAAAAGTATTCATATAACTATGAAAAATCTTGAAATCTTTGCGGAGAAAAAAGTATTTGAAATCGTAGCAGTTGACGGTGAACCAAAAATAGGCGTAGTAAATGGCCTTGCCTGGACGGCTGTTGGTGGCGATGTATTGATCATAGAGGCTATCAAACTCAAAGGCAAAGGAGCATTGCAGCTTACAGGAAGTTTGGGTGATGTTATGAAAGAATCAGCCCACATAGCCTATAGTGTGGCCAAAATACTTATAGATCAAAAGAAACTAGAAGTTGCTAAAGATATCGATGTTTCAGATGAAAAAGAGAAAATTGAATATTATAAAAGATTTGATTTGCATCTGCATGTGCCAGAAGGCGCTACACCAAAAGATGGGCCAAGTGCGGGTATAGCAATGGTCACAGCTATCGCTTCAATATTGAGCGGCAAAGGAGTGGATAGTAAAGTAGCAATGACGGGTGAAGTTACGTTAACCGGGAAAGTGTTGCCTATAGGCGGACTCAAAGAAAAATTGATCGCAGCTTACAAGGCAGGCGTCAAAAAAGCCTTAATCCCTTCTAAAAATTTTGAAAGAGATCTAGATGAGATCCCGTCAGAAGTAAAAAACCACTTGGATATTATCCCGGTTTCAACCATCGAAGAGGTACTGAAAATAGCATTGGTAAAGTCATAAGCATCTAGCTTATGACCATTATAATTGATCTATAGTTTTCTGCTTTTTAATTCTTCAATAGCATTTGCAGTTATGATATTAATGCTATCATGAATATCATCAAGTTTATCTATCGTTTCTTCATCCGTTATCAGCATATCGTATTTGTTATTTTTTAATTCTTCTAACAATAAAGACGAATCATCCAATCTAGTAACAGAATATCCCATATTTTGCGCAGCTTTTGCAATAATTTTGCTTTCCAGATCATTCATTTTTGATATCAATATCTCATTTGTAGAAATCTTAGAATCGTTAATATCTAATGTCGTATCTAATGTATTTGTTTCATCTTCTAAATAAGATTGGTCGATATCAGATCTTGCTGTTGTGTCTTGATTGTCAAACAATACTTTAATGATCTTAGAAAGCGTGAGAGGTTTAAAGATAATATTTTCTTCACTTAAGCCCAATTGTTCTAATTTGTCTTTATTTGATAGTTTGCTCATTACAATTATTTTGCTTTTATCGATCGTTGGCAAAGATTCTATAATTTCAGGGTCAGCTTTATCAATATCTATCAAACAAAACTTACATTTGTCTTTTTCGCTAAGTGAATTTGCTTTTTTAATCGATTTAAATATTTTTACCTTTGCGCCAAAAAATTTGAGGTAATTTTTGATGTAATCAGCCAGATTTGAAGAAATATTTTCATCCTCATAAAATCCGATCGTGGTATTGGAAAGGATATCTTCGAGATTATTTTCTATTGCTATTTCTTCTATAGGCAATGTAAAATAAAAAGCAGTACCTTTATCTAATTCGCTTTCAACTTCAATATGACCGCCGATCATCTGTGCAAATTGATTAGACTGTGCAAGTCTAGAGTCATTACTGCTATTATCTTGAGAAAATGGTTCCAAAATTTGTTCTTGCTCTTCTTTTGTCATGCCCGCACCATTATCTTGTATTTTGAATACAAGTGTACTTGTCATGATATTATCAAGTGACTCTTCGTTGATTTTGTGAATTTCAACATTTATTTCACCATCTGCTTTTGCAGATAGAATAGCATTGCTTAATAGATCATTTAATATCTCTTTTATTTTGTTTAGATCCCCTTTTAATTGCTGGCTAATTTTTGGATCTATATAAAAGTTGATATCAATATTTTTTTCAATAGCATTTTGAGCATATGCCTCTATAATGTTTTCAAACTCTTTGAGCGTATCAAAAACAATATTGTCGCTATCAGTTTCAATAGCTGTATATTTGTTTTTCTTTATAGGATCTATAAATTCTTTTATTATGTCGTAGGATTGATTTTTGCCTTCAAAAGTATCAAGTTTCAAAGCTGATAACTTATCATTTTGAGCATGTGAGACATTTTTTACAGCATATTCAAACAGTTCGATCAGTTTGATCGTATTTTTTAATTCTTGATTTGAAGTAATATAGCCGTATATGAGCAGTATGAGGCCAAGGATAATAATACCGCTTGCACTTATAGTTAATATTAGATGCTTTTGATCATTTATATCAAATTGCGGGTAAATAGTGAATAGTAAATAACCAGCCAACCCCGTCATTATCAAGATAGGCAGCAAGCTTATTAGTTTTAGTCTATTTCGTATAGTCATGTTATTTGCCTTTATTCGTTTTTCATAAGTTCTTCAAATGCAACAAACTGAGCCCAGAATTTTTTAATTAGAGGTTCTGCTTGCTTAATATCATCATTGTATTGCAACTCTAAAAGCGATTGCGCAAGGGGGGTGATATATAAATTGCTTGCAACTCCTTTGAGCAGACGAGCAGTTTTTTTAATTCTTTCAATATCAGCTTTTTCATATGCTTCTATGAAATTGGCAGCTTCCGTATGGCACTGTTCAATAAAATCTTTTATAAAATCCTTGACTATATCATGCGGAAGAGATAACGAATCGGCTGTTTCATCCAATGAAAAATCAAATTTTACAGGTGTGATATTTGACAGATCTATGCTGCCTCCTGATTGCTGCTCTAAAATCTCATTTTTGATTTCATTTGCTGCATCATCATCTTCTTCTAATCCTGCAGGCTCGATAACTTCTTGAGTGAGATCGGTATCATTGGTTTGAGATGTTGCAGCATCCATAGTTTCCTGCTTGAGATCAATATCATTGATATCAGCTAACACATCTTCATTTTCTGTTGAAATTTGCTCAATTGCCTTGTAAAAATCTTCTATATTTTCTTTCGTTGCAGATGAGCTTATTGTTGAGACTAGATTTGAGATATTTTCAGGCAAATGAAGAACATCGGAGAGATGTACTATAAAACCAATGGCTGATTTTTGTATATCTTTGTTGTTGCTTTCAAGATCTTTTCTCAGCGACTTGACCGTTTGTATATATTCTTTTAGAAAAGTAATATAATCAGTTTTGGATAGTCCCATCTTTTGGCTTATTGCATGCGTATCAAGATCAATTGATGATGGTTCGATTTTTGCAGTATCATATACAGCAACACTTTCTTGGGGCTGTATTTCAACATCGGCAGCAACACTTTCTTGTGGTTGTATTTCAACGTCGACAGCAACGCTTTCTTGAGGTTGTGCTGTAATATAAGTTGTTTCATTTGGCGTGGTTTTTTGCAATTCTTCTTGGCTGTTTTTACTTTCATTAAATGTGATATCTGTAAAAACCGAATTATCGGTATTTGCATTCGGAGATATATCTTCTTGCTCCTTAATTGTCTCATTGTATGATGACACCACTTCTTTTTGTTCGCTAAAAGTTTCTTCTAGTGTATCTGTATCAGTTTTAATCTCATCTTTTGGAATTTCGGTTAAAATTTTTATGATCTTGCTTTGCGACAATAGACCGCTAATCTCAAAGCTTTCTATTTCATAGAATCTTATATCTCCCAAATTGGCAATTGTAACTTTGTCTTCTTCAAAAGCTATATCAATGGCTCCGCTGGCTATCTGTCGGTAAAGCTCTATAAGATTTGCTGATCTTAGCAGAGAAAAAAACTCTTTATCGGCAGCTATTATGTCTTTGGTTTGATTAATAATGCAATACATTATCTAAACTCCTTATTATGAAACTCTGCGATGCCCGTCTATTATTAAATGGTTTTTATTATAATATCGAAACTATAAGTATAACGATACAATAAAAATGTTAAAAAATAGAAACAATAAGTGTTCAGGCTTCTTCTTTTATGGCTGAGGCTATCTTCTTGTTTGTTATATAAGATATCTCTTCAAACGATGCATTATGTATAGCTTCAAAAGAGCCAAAATGATTCAATAGTTTTGCAAGTGTGGCTTTGCCTATACCCTTTGTTTCCAATAATTGGCTTTGTATCATGATCTTTCTCTTTTTTTGACGATGAAAACTAATAGCGTATCTATGTGCTTCATCTCTTAATTTTTGCACAAAATGAAGTCTTTCATCTGTGGATAATAGTGAAAACTTATCGTCTGCTGTGTAAATAGTGTCTTTTGCTGCACCTTTTGCGCGATGAGCTTTAGCGTCTATTTTTTCTTTGGCAATAGCGATGACATCTATGTTTACTCCAGCATCTTTTAAAAGTCCTTTGGCTAGACCAAGTTGTGCTGTTCCGCCATCTAAAATCCAAAGATTTGGAGGCGGGTTTTCTCCAAAGTCACTAATGCGCCTAGATAGCAGCTCTCTCATTTGGCCGTACTCGTCTTTGGCTTCCAATATATATCTTCGATAACTGTTTTTGTCCCAATTTCCTTCATCCCATACTATCATAGCTCCTACACTTGCTTCTCCTTGATGGTGAGAGTTGTCAAAGACCTCTATGCGATATGGCAGTTCTTGGAGTTCAAAAATGGTTGCCAGTTTCGATTCAATATTATTGTCTTGGAGTCTTGATCTTTGAATCAGTAATTCTTTTGCATTTGTAAGAGCAAGCTCTATAATTTTTGCTTTATGTCCTTTTTTGGGATTGATAATAGATATTTTTTTGCCTAATCGTTTAGATAGTAATTGCGAAAGCTCATCCATCTCTTGAAAATTATCTGCTACTATTATCGTGCCTGGTACATCCGGCACAAAAGCCTGATATGTTGAGATTATCGCTTGAGTGTAAGCTTCGCTAGGATCGTAAAATTCATTGAATCTAAAGAAACTATGGTCGCTAGAAATTACTTTGCCATTTCGAATAAACAGCTTGATTACTACTCCTTTGTCATGTGAAGCAACTATGGCAATTGCATCACAATTTTCTAAAGAAGCAGTATCTAGAGTAGAAAAGAGAGTAAGCGAAGAGATGATTTGCTGAGCATCCCTAAGTTTTGCTGCCTCTTCATATCTTTCTTGCGAGGCCAAGAGCATCATTCGATCAGATAATGCTTCTACCAAGTTTTGGCGTTTTATGATGCTTTCTTTTGCATCCTTGACTATTTTAGCATACTCTTGTATAGTGATTTTGTTTTCACATGGAGCCATACATTTGCCTATTTGATGAAATAGGCAAGCTTTTTTACCTTTAATGCAACTCTTTTTTTGCACAAGAGGATAGATTTCATAAAGCGCATCTAGCAGCACTTTTGCTCCGGATGGGAATGGGCCGTAATAAGTGATATTTTTGCCCTTTATAATTTTTCTGGTTATTTCAAATCTAGGAAATTTTTCTGATTCGTCTATACAGATATATGGATATGTTTTATCATCTCTGAGCAAGATATTGTATTTTGGCTTCAGTTGTTTAATTAGTGAGTTTTCCAATATAAGAGCATCTTCTTCGCTCTCAACAATTATATATTCTAGTGAAACTACCTCGCTAAGCATTTTGATCAAACGGTGTGAGAGAGCAGGGTTTGGCATAAGTTCTGGTGTAAAACGCCAATAACTTTTAACTCGATTTTTGAGATTTTTAGCTTTGCCTACGTACAAAAGTTTACCATTGCTGTCAAAATATTGATATATTCCGGCATTGTGCGGAAGAGTACGGATCACTGATTGCATTTTATATCTTTTACTATACTAGAAAAAAGAGTCTTTAATTCTTCATCATGATAGTCAAATCTAAAATTGCCTTGTGCTTTTTCGCCATAATGGGGCACGGTGTCCAAATCATCGGTTACCTTAGGTGCATAATGTTTAGAAATAAAAAACTCAACCTTTTTAATTTCCGGAAAAAGACACTCTTTATCATGTTCTGATAACCCTATTAATATGCTTTTTAATAAATCTCTATTATAATCAAGTTCCATTTTGTATCCTGGGTGCGAGAGAGCAACCAAGAGAATGTCATTTTTGATAGTTACAAAGGCTATGGCTTTTTGAAAACGAGGTGGAAGGAGTGCTAAAAATTTGCCATAGCATTGATATCGAACAAGGGGGACAAATTGAGATTGTCGCGTCAACTCGGAAAATATATTTTTAGCTGTTTTCATATGATAATTATAGCATCTATTTGCTGTGTATCATTATCAGGATGTGGGTATAAAACACCACCCAAATATGTACCTGATGTTAATTATGCCATGCAAAACGAAGGGAAATAGATGTCAAAATATGATGTTATTATTATTGGTGCCGGCATAGCAGGGCTGTATGCCGCTATGAATCTTCCAAAAAGCAAAAAAGTGCTTGTTTTGTGTAAAGATATTCCATGGGAGTGTAATACATTTTATGCTCAAGGCGGTATTGTGACAGCATTGGACGAGGCTGATATAGCCGTTCATGTGCACGATACTATAGAAGCCGGAGCTCACCATAATCTCAAAAAGATCGTTCAAATACTTTCAGAAACATCACTCAAAACTACTGCCGATATCATATCTAAGGGTATGAAGTTTGACACTGATGCCAAAGGCAATCTGTTATATACCAAAGAAGCAGCCCATTCTGTGGCTAGGATTGTTCATGCAGGGGGCGATGCTACAGGAAGATATCTTCATCATTTTATGATGACACAAAATCAACATCTTTTGGAGCAAAATGCACTTGTTTATGATCTGCTTATACAAGATGGCAGATGTTATGGGGTCAAAGCCACGATAAATTATCAACCTACCACCATTTATGCTGATACTGTTATTATTGCAAGCGGCGGTGTAGGCTCTCTTTATGAGTATAATACCAATTCCAGAACAGTCAGTGCAGATATTCATGGTATTTGTGTAGAAAAAGGGATAGCGCTTAAAGATATGGAGTTTATGCAGTTTCACCCTACTGTTTTTATAAAAACACCGTATGCGAGAAAACTTCTTCTCACCGAAGCATTGCGCGGAGAAGGAGCTTATGTGGTCAATGAGGCAGGAGAGCGATTTTTGTTCGAATATGATGAAAGAGGGGAGCTTGCCAGCAGGGATATCGTTTCTCGTGGCATATTTGATTATAAACGCCGCACTAAGCAAGAAGTTTATTTGGATTTTTCTATGTTCAAACCAAAATGGTTTCATGAGAGATTTCCAAATATTACTCGTACCTTCGCTTCGGTTGGTTATGATTTTCCAAAAAATCGTGTACCGATATCTCCTGCATTTCACTATGCCAATGGAGGAATAGCATGCAATAGCCATGGTGTAGTTCCGGGGATAACGGGACTTTATGTTGTAGGCGAAGCTGCGCGTACCGGAGTGCATGGAGCAAATAGATTGGCATCAAACTCTTTATTGGAAGGAATGGTGTTTGCCAAAAGAGCAGTAGATCATATACTCTCGCATGAAACTCATATTGCTACAATGCCAAAATTTGATAAAGATTACGGCAATATCTTGCATAAAGAAAATGATAAAGAATACAAACATAAACTTCGTCAGATCATGTGGGATGAGGTAGGTATTATGCGTACTACTAAAGGTTTACATCATGCCAGAAACTGTGTTTATGATCTTAAAAACAGAGAGATAGGTCGATTGCTGCAACTTAGGCTCAATACCGCCTCGGCTATTGTTGATGCCGCACTTTCACGAAAAGAATCACTAGGCACACATTACATAGAGCAAGAAGAACAAGA
>DLIG01000009.1:24873-25046 GCA_002483605.1 Sulfurovum sp. UBA7648 | reverse complement strand
CAAGAAGAACAAGATATTTAGTTTTGTGAAGATTAAAAATTTGCGTCACACAATTTTTATTAACCATCTCTTTTGCCGGCATAAAGAGAGAAATTCAGAATTAATCTACTAAAGGTATAATTACATTATTAAAACAAACAGGAAGTATGATGAAAAATGTACCTTTGGTAATA
>DLIG01000009.1:24466-24720 GCA_002483605.1 Sulfurovum sp. UBA7648 | reverse complement strand
TGAAAAATGTACCTTTGGTAATATTAGATTTTGGCTCACAATATACGCAGCTAATCGCTAGAAAATTACGCGAAAGCGGAGTTTATTGTGAAGTAGTCCCTTATAGAGAAAAAATAGAGGATATTAAAGCCAAAAATCCACAAGGTATCATTCTCTCAGGAGGCCCGGCTTCTGTATATTCCGAGGACGCGTATAAGCCAGATGACGGTATTTGGGATCTTGGGTTGCCAATACTGGGTATCTGCTACGGCATG
>DLIG01000009.1:23980-24207 GCA_002483605.1 Sulfurovum sp. UBA7648 | reverse complement strand
GTTTGGATGAGCCATGGTGACAGAGCTACTGCCATACCGGCAGGATTTGAAGCTATCGGAGTGAGTGAAAATTCTCCGTATGCTGCTATAGCAAATGAAGACAAAAAACTTTATGCTTTCCAATTTCATCCAGAAGTTCATCACTCAGCAGATGGTGTCATTATGCTCAAAAACTTTGCCAAATATATTTGTGGATGCGAGAGTACATGGAATATGGGAAGTTTTGC
>DLIG01000009.1:0-23834 GCA_002483605.1 Sulfurovum sp. UBA7648 | reverse complement strand
AATATGGGAAGTTTTGCAAAAGAAAAAATTGCTCAGATAAAAGCTCAAGTAGGGTCAAGAAAAGTGTTATGCGGAGTGAGCGGCGGAGTAGATAGCTCTGTAGTAGCTGCACTTTTGCATGAGGCATTACCATCAGATCAGCTTGTTTGTGTATTTGTGGACCAAGGTTTACTTCGCAAGGATGAAGCTTCACAAGTGCAGGATATGTTCCGTATGCTTGGCATAAACCTTATCACCATCAATGCCCAAAAATTATTTTTAGATAAATTAGCCGGCGTCACCGATCCAGAGAAAAAACGCAAAATTATTGGTGAAACTTTTATAGAGGTATTTGATGAAGAGGCTAAAAAACATACAGATGTATCTTTTTTGGCCCAAGGCACATTATATACCGATGTCATAGAATCAGTTTCTGTAAAAGGACCATCTAAGACCATAAAATCACATCATAATGTCGGCGGGCTGCCTGATTGGATGACATTCGAGCTTGTTGAGCCTCTTAGAGAGATATTTAAAGACGAGGTACGTAAACTTGGCCTTGAGCTTGGGCTGCCTCGTGATATGATAGGCCGTCATCCATTTCCTGGACCTGGACTTGCTATACGAGTCATGGGAGAAGTAAATGAAAATGCTCTTAGATTGATAAGAGAATCAGATGCTATTATGCAGCAAGAGCTAAAAGCATCAGGATATTATGATAAAGTATGGCAAGCATTTACTGTACTTTTAAATGTAAGTTCGGTCGGCGTCATGGGCGATAATCGTACTTATGACAATACCGTGTGTGTACGAATGGTAGAGTCAGTTGACGGCATGACGGCAACCTTTGCCCATGTACCTCACGACGTACTTGAAAGTATCAGCCGCCGTATCATAAATGAAATAGACGGTATCAATAGAGTAGTGTATGATATAAGCTCAAAGCCACCGGCAACGATCGAGTGGGAATAGTCTTATCTATTTCTTCACTTCATCTAAGCCTTACTCAATCGGTCACATACTAAGTGTATGCTTCCTCTTCGTAAGAGCTTAGCTAAAGCAAATAAATAGCAAGACTAAAAAGGCTCTTTTTGTAATCTCTTTCCCAACTTCGCAGTAATCACATTTATAGTAAGTCAAGTCAAACTTGAAATGTCATCTTGAACTTGTTTCAGGATCTATTCTTATTTGATCGTTAATTTTTGCAGCAACATTAGATCTAATCCAAACTGAACTTAAAAGCAAAATTCTAAAAGATAAATAAATAAAAATATATTTTTCATTTAATATTATCTATAAAAATAAAAAATTATAAATTTTTTTAAAAAAATGCACAAAACCTCAGAATTTGCACTATAATATAAATTGAGAAGCATATGCTTTTACATTACATTGGTCAAAGGAGATGTTATGAGTATGATGAATATTACGAAACTAGTTGCAATTAGTATTATTGCCAGTCTATTAATGTTTACCGGTTGTTCTCGAACAGGAGCATTTCTTGGCGGTGCAGCCGTTGGTGCACTTATAGTTGCTGCATACGATCATCCTAGATATCGTGACAGACCTTATTATCATTGGCACGGGAAATACTATTACGGAGGAACACATATGAGAAATGGATGTTATCGTTATAAAGGCGATACATTGTGCGGCGGACGCTATTATAATTATTGAAGATCAAATTTAACCATGGGTTTTTTGCCCATGGCGTCTTTTTAAAATGAATAAAGCATAAAAAACTTTCTTGTTTCTTTTTTACAATCCATTCCATTGTTATTTGTGTTGAATAAGATATATTTTGGAGTATTTTATCTTTAGAATAAAACCAACACTAATTTCTACAATATAAAATAATGTGCTAATATAAGGAGATATCAATAGGCATATTTGCCTATTGATATAGTTAATATCAGTATGGATAATATGGATAGTAGCGCCCGCCATAGAGTCTGCGATCTTGGTAATAATAGTACCCGTTACGGTAGGTTCCTCCGTAATAGTATCGATTATTGTAATAATAATAAGGTCTGTCTCGATATCGTGGATAATTATACGAACCTATAATTATGGCCGCAGCTGCGCCTACAGCCGCACCTGTTGCAAATGCGCGTTCACTGCGTGTACACCCTGTAAAAAATAGCATACTAGCAACAATACTTATTACACCCAAATGTTTGACTTGTATATTGCTCATAATATCTCCTTTGATAATATTCCAAATGCTATAGTATAAATGTGGAGATTTTGTGTATTTTTCAAAGCAATAACCTTTAGTGATAACAACTCAATTTTATTATAAATTTCAACTAAACTTCTTGCAAATTTGTCTAAAATGTATTATAATTTCAAAAAATTATTGAAAAAAGGATAGTTTATTATGGCAAAGAGACAATATCAAACAGAAATAGGTCAATTGCTTCATTTGATGACGCATTCATTGTATTCAAATAAAGAGATTTTTGTGAGAGAATTGGTGTCGAACTCCAGCGATGCTATAGATAAATTTAATTACTTCCACCTTACTGATGATAAGTTCAAAAGCGAAGAGTGGAATGGCATGATATCCATTACGATAGACAAGGAAGACAATTCCATTACGATAAGTGATAACGGTATAGGCATGAATGAAGATGATTTGGTATCAAACATTGGAACCATAGCTAAATCAGGCACAAAATCTTTTATTGAAAATTTAACCGGAGATGCCAAAAAAGATAGTAATCTTATTGGACAATTTGGTGTTGGATTCTATTCTGTATTCATGGTCGCTAAAAATGTGGATGTTATCACTAAAAAAGCCGGAGAAGAGCAAGCATATAAATTCAGCAGTGATGGAACCGGCGAATTTGAGATCAGCCCCGTGACTAAAGAATCTCATGGCACAGTGGTTTATATCAAACTGAAAGATGATGAAAAAGAGTTCACGAGTCCATGGAGAATTAAAGAGATAGTTAAAAAATATTCAAATCATATAGCATATCCTATTACTTTAAACTACAAAGAAGAAGAGGCGCTTGGCGAAGGGGAAGCAAAAGAGACCAAGATAATAGATAAAAGTGAACAGATAAATGCCGCAAAAGCACTTTGGACTATGGGTAAAAGTGAACTTAAAAAAGAGGATTATGCAGAGTTCTACAAAAGCATATCTCACGGCGACAATGAACCGTTAACTTATTTGCACAATAAAGCCGAAGGTGCTAATGAATATACTACACTATTTTATATTCCGAGCAAAGCACCAATGGATATGTATAGAGCCGATTGGGAGCCTGGTGTTAAATTGTATGTAAAAAGAGTCTTTATAACCGATAGCGATAAAGAGCTTTTGCCTTCGTATCTTAGATTTGTAAGAGGTGTTATAGATTCGTCAGATCTGCCTTTGAACGTAAGTCGTGAGATATTGCAGGAAAACAGGATACTAGCCAATATCAAACAAGCTTCTACCAAAAAAATACTACAAGCTATATCCAAACTCGAAGGTGAAGATATGGATATATTCACTGCAGAATATAACCGAGCTATAAAAGAAGGCATTTATAGTGATCATATAAATAAAGAATTACTGCTTGATATAGTGCGATATAAAAGTTCCAGCGAGGTTGGACTTGTAAGTTTGGAGAGTTATATAAGTAGAGGCAATAGCGAGACAAAAGAGATATATTATATCATAGCAGAAAATGAAAAAATAGCTAAAGCTTCTCCGCTGCTTGAAGCATATAAAAAAGCAGGTATCGAAGTGCTTATCATGGATGATAAAGAAGTAGATGAGATAGTAACTCCTGCTATAGGAACCTATAAAGATTGGAATTTTAAAGATATATCTGCTATAGAAGCTCCTTCAAGCAAAAGTGCAGAGGAGCAAGAAGCGATCAATGAGAGCATGAAGCCTCTTGCCCTAAAGATCAAAGAAGCTTTAGGAGATGCAGTAAAAGAGGTTAAGGTATCTGCTAGACTCATAGATAGCCCGGCATGCGTACTCAAAGACAGTTCAGACCCAATGGCAAGTATGGCTCATCTATTCCGGCAAATGGGTCAAGAAATGCCTGCAATTCCATTGATCCTTGAAATCAATCCTGATCATGAGATGATTAAAAAATTATCATCATTGGAAGATAAAGCTGTGTTTGATGATATGGCTTGGGTTTTATTTGATAGTGCACGGATCGCAGAAGGATTGGATATAGATGAAAAGTCACAATTTGCCCAAAGAGTAGCTAGAATAGCAAGTAAAGCTTTGTAGTAATTTAATTTTTACCGTAAATTTCGTATAAAATCGTCGCAGTCTAGCTTATAAATTTTTTATTCTTTATACCTTTCTTTTTACAAAGAAAGGTACTCAAAGAAAATCGTCATTTTCGCAAATCGCTCACACTTGTGTATGCACTACTGCCACAAGTGCGGCTTTCAAGGAGCGCTCAAATGACATTATTTGTTATTTGACGATTTTTGTGTTACTTTTTCTTTTGCGCTTGCACTCTTTGTGAGAAAAAAATAGTAAAGAAAAAACATCCTTACTGATTAATTTTAGATGTAACCTTTTTGTTACTGTTTGCAAATAAAATCCTCTCATGCAATACAGATCAATATTTATATCAGATATTCATTTAGGTACCAGGTTTTCAAAAGCAGAGGAGTTTTTGAATTTCCTTAAACACACAGAATCTGAAAATCTCATCTTTGTGGGTGACATCATAGACGGATGGGCGATAAAAAGGAAATTCAGATGGCTCCAATCACATTCTGATATCATCCAAAAGGTTCTCAAAAAAGCTAGGAAAGGCACAAAGGTATTTTTGATCACAGGCAATCATGATGAATTTTTGCGTCCGTTTGTACCGCTTTTGATGGGAGACAATCTTGAGATCGTAAATGAGTTAAGCTATACAGCAATAGATGGCAAACAATACCTGATCACTCATGGAGATTTTTTTGACAGTATTACGATGACTCATAGATGGCTTGCGATCGTTGGGGATATAGGCTATGATTTTGTATTATTTATAAATCATATACTCAATAATTTTCGCAAAAAATGCGGCATTAAAAGATATTGGTCGTTTTCAAAATATATAAAAGATAATGTCAAAAGCTCAATAAGTTTTATTAATCATTTTGAAGAGATATTGGCAACCCATGCAAAACACAAAAAATATGATGGTGTCGTATGCGGGCATATTCATAAACCAGAATCCAAGATGATAGAAGATATAATGTACTATAATTGCGGTGATTGGGTCGAAAATTGCAGTGCTGTTGTGGAGCATCATGACGGCAGATTTGAGATAATTCGTTGGGAGAATATATGAGTGAAATTTCACTTGCGCTTTCCGGAGGAGCAGCTAGAGGCGCATATCATTTAGGCGCATTGCAATATATTGATGATAATGATATAAAGATAAAAGCTATTTGCGGAACATCGATAGGGTCCATAATAGGCACAAGCTATGCTGCTGGAGTAAGTCCTCGCAAGCAATTGGAGATTTTTAAGTCAAAAGAATTTAGAGAGATATTTTCTTTTAATTTTTTTCATAATTCTATATTTAGTATCAATTCCAAAGCCGCTATTTTGGAACAATTGATGCCGATAAATAATCTAGAAGAGCTAAGTATCCCTGTGTGTTTTAGCGCAGTTGATCTAAATACCGGGGAAGAGTTGTTTTTTTCTCAAGGAAAGCTGCCCGAGATCTGTTTGGCTTCTTCGGCACTTATTCCAATGTTTGAGCCGGTGAAGTACAATGGGTTGATATTGGGTGATGGCGGTCTTATAAATCATATGCCTATTAAGCCTCTTTTAGAGCATCCTTATCCAATAGTCGGGATTAATCTTCATCCCTTAACAGTATCGCATAAACAAAACAATATTTATAATTTTATAAAAAGAGCGATATATTTAAAAACATATTCTAATTCCGGGGACAGTCAAAGCAAATGTGATATTTTTATTACTAATGACAAGCTGCGTAATTATTCTCTATTTTCATTAAAGCATTTAGATGAGATGTTTACGATGGGATACCGTGATGCAGAAAGTTTACTTGATATTTACGATACAATGCCAAATTAAATATTTTCAGTTTGCAAGGAGCATTGTTTGATAAAAATTTTTATTTATGCTGTCGTAATCTTTGCGGGTATTCAGTTTATCACTATTGACACCAAAGAGCATATCACATCCGATCCAAAGGATGAAATTGTAGTTAGCAATGAAATAAAAACTATATTAAAAAGATCATGCTATGATTGTCATTCAAATAATTCTACAATTCCTTGGTATGGAAATATAGCACCGTCTTCTTGGCTGGTAAGATTACATATAAATGACGGCAGAAAAATATTGAATTTTTCAGAATTTAAAAAATATGATGCCGAAAAACAAAAAGATATTTTTGATAGAATAGAGGATTCAGTAGTTATTAGAATGCCTCTTGCTAGTTATGTTTGGCTGCACAAGGGCGCTAGCTTGAGCCAAGAAGATAAAGCTAAGCTAAAAGCTTGGAGCAAAGAAGAGTTTAATAAAATATAATAATTTGATATTCTAACAAAATACTATATCTATATTATTACCATAATCTTTAGGTAATTATTTTTTAGCAGTTTTGTGCATAAATGTGTTACAATTTTTGCACCGTTTCATTTAAAAGGATTTTGTTTGGCTAGTAAAATATCACCACAAAAAAAGGCAACCATTGTCTCGAGCAGTATAGCTTTTTTATTGGTGAGTATAAAGTTAGCAGCCGGTTTGCTTGGCGGGTCAGTTGCAGTATTGGCTTCCGCAATTGATTCATTGCTTGACTTTCTTGTATCTATATTTAATTTTTTTGCTATAAAAAAAGCAGAAGAAAACCCAACTAGCAGTTTTCAATACGGCAAAGGCAAGATTCAAGGTATTGCTGCAGTAATAGAAGGTACTATCATATCTCTATCTGGTTTGTTCATTATCTACAAAGCGATAGAAAAGATATATATAGGCAGCACAACTGAGTTGCTAGGCCCATCTATTGCCATTATGATCTTTTCTATCGTGATCACATTTTTTTTGGTGCGTTATTTGTTGTATGTTGCCAAACAGACAGACAATTTGGTTATAAAATCCGATGCGCTTCATTACCAAAGTGACCTTTGGAGCAATAGTGTTACTCTTTTGGCGTTAGTGTTGGTTTGGGCGACAGGACAAAATATAATAGATGCCATTTTGGGTTTATGTATAGGTATATATATTATATATTCTGCCAGTGAGATTATCGTAGACGGCACAAAGATATTGCTTGATCATGCCTTGCCTGATGATCAGGTAGCCGCAATAGAAGATATTCTTGATCATCATCCTGAAATTAATAGCTATCATTGGCTTAAAACTCGTACTGATGGAACTGTAAATTTTGTAGAGTTTCATATGGTTTTGCGTCCAAATATGCTGCTTTTGGAGGCTCATCGCATAGCAGAACAGGTTGAGGAGCGGATGATGGCAATTGATCCTCTCAAAAAATGGGTTATCACGCCGCATTTTGATCCTTATGATGATGAAGAGATCAATGATGCTTTATTTTCAAACGGCTCATTAAATGGTTTAAACAAGGAAAACTGACGTATGATATATCTTTTATCTTCCTCTTTCTATGACGGCGTAGAGAATTTGCCCATGATAGAGTTTGCGGCAACGGTGGATAATGTAGATCTTTCATCTTATGATATATTGCTATTTACTTCTCAAAATGCCGTGTCTATACTAAATGAGATAAATCCGACGTGGTTAGATTTGCCATGTATTGCTATAGGAAGCCAAACTGCCAAAAAGATAAAGCAGCTTGGCGGTTTGGTTGCAGGGGTTAGCGAATCATATTATGCTTCAAGTCTGTCACAAATGATCAAAGAAAAATTTGCAAACAAAAAAATATTATATATACGCCCAAAAGAGATAGCTTCGGATGCTTTGTTGTCTTTAAAGGATCATGGTATAGACATCGATAATATAATAATATACGAAACCAAGTGTAAAAATTATACTATTAGCCATAAACCCAAAAAGGGTGCCGTTATCATAGTCACATCCCCGTCTACTATAAAATGTTTTGTAGAAAATTTTGGTTCATTTGAGGGATATAAAGTTGTTGCCATAGGTGATACTACAGCAGCAGCTCTTCCTGTGGATACTAATTTTGTTATAGCATCCAAGCCGTTGATATCAGAATGTATTAAACATGCAAAAGAGATTTAGAATTCATAAAATAAACCCATCTCTAACCCCAAATAGGGTATAATTGTTTACTTCGCCTGAGTAGTTCGACCACTGTAATATTGAGGTCCAACATATTTCTTTTGCAGGACTAGTAGTAAATCGGTGTGCGGGCGGTGTCGTTTGAGTTAGTGAACCTAGCGAGAGACTGTCCCCTAAAGATTTTCTCTCTCCCGCACCGTTGGCTTTTTAGGGCCGACTTTTGGCAGAACGGCTAGTCGGGTGGAGTGTACTTTGAATCTATGGTGTCTAAGGTCATTATATATTTGAAGTAAGAAATTAAAAGAAGGAATTTATTTATGGACATTCTTATTGTCGGCAGCGGAGGCAGAGAGTACTCTATGGGGCTCGCATTGCGCAAAGACCCAAAGGTCGGGAAATTATATTTTGCTCCTGGAAATGGAGCTACTGATAATTTAGGAACCAATATTCCACTTGGCGATTTTAATATATTGGCCGATTTTGTTCAAGCCAACAATATTGAACTTACTATTGTAGGTCCAGAAGCCCCTCTCGTAGCAGGGATCGTTGATATCTTTAAAGCCAAAGGGTTAAACATATTTGGCCCGAGTGCTGAGGCTGCACAATTGGAAGGCTCAAAGATCTTTATGAAAAATTTTTTGGCTCGCCACAATATCCCGACAGCTAAATACATAGAGACTGATTCGTTGGGGAATGCATATAAATTTATAGAGACCCTA
Organism: Sulfurovum sp. UBA7648; assembly: GCA_002483605.1. Classification (GTDB taxonomy): domain Bacteria; phylum Campylobacterota; class Campylobacteria; order Campylobacterales; family Sulfurovaceae; genus BN30871. Next base: position 14,918 of record DLIG01000009.1, on the reverse strand, counting down.
ACTCCTCCGGTTGTCGTAAAAGCAGACGGTTTATGCGGCGGAAAGGGCGTTATCATAGCCCAAAGCCACGATGAGGCAAAAAGAGCAGCCGGAGAGATGCTGTCAGGCAATGCTTTTGGCGAAGCTGGGAAATCAATAGTTATCGAAGAATTTCTTGATGGATATGAACTTTCCGTATTTGCTATCTGCGATGGCAAAGATTTTGTCATATTGCCTGCGGCTCAGGATCATAAACGACTTCTTGATAACGACGAAGGCCCAAATACCGGCGGCATGGGTGCTTATGTGCCAACACCGCTTGTAAATGACGAGATTTATCGTAAATTAGAAGAGAGAGTTGTAAAGCCAACACTTGCCGGAATGCAAGAAGAAGGTATGCCGTTTACCGGAGTGCTTTTTATGGGAGTAATGGTGGTGCAAGGAGAGCCTATAATTTTGGAATACAATGTCCGTTTCGGAGATCCGGAGTGTGAAGAGATCATGCCGCTGCTCAAATCTCCAAGCGAGCTCTTTTATAAAGCAGCCACCGGTAATTTAGCAGAAGCAAATATCGAGTTTTATGACAAATATGCTGTAGGCGTTGTTATGGCAAGTAAAAATTACCCTTATAGCGAGTCTGTTCCGGCTGAAATCATTATAGACAATATAGTGCATGATGATATAGCATCAAATGCACATATATCTTTTGCCGGAGTTACCAGGGGAGATGACGGGAAACTGTATGCTACCGGCGGAAGAGTACTTGTATGTGTAGGGGTAGGTGATAGTATCGCTGAAGCACAACGAAGGGCATATATGCTGTGCGGACAGGTCCATTTTGCCGGCAAACAATGCAGAAGCGATATAGCATATCAGGCATTAAGCTAAAGAGCTAGATATGAATATCGCTCCAATCAAAAAAAGAATCGCGTCATTCATTATTGATGATTTTATTTTGTCTATCTTGATCTTTATTATATTTTATAGTCAACTATCGACTTTAACCGATACAGAAGAGCTTAGCCAATTTATGAACAATAATTTTTTTATTATAGCATCAATTAAGCTGCTTTATCATTGGGTGCTTATATGGCAAAATGGAATGACTGTTGGCAATTTTGTATTAAAGATTCGCGTTGTTGACGAAGATTACGGTATGTTATTGCCGTGGCATAAAGCACTGCTTAGATCGTTTCTTAGATTATTTAGCGAAGCAGCTTTTTATTTAGGTTTTTTGGTTGCATTCTTATCCCCAAAAGCACAAACTATGCATGATAAATTTTCAAAAGCAGTGGTAGTGGATGCTTAAAAAAGTATCTGTTGCAGCTTCTATAGCATTGATGGTGCAAGCAGGATACGCAGATGAATTATCCAATAATATAGAGCTTGTTGCAAAAGATATTAATGCTACCAAGACAACTGCAGCCGCAAACGATGATGTATTGGTATTTTATCAAAACAGTATACTTAGATCTGATAATGCATGGTTTGACAAAAATACGAATATTTTAACTCTTGACGGCAATATAGAAGCTATCGGATATGAGCAGACAAAAGAAAAAAGTTGTCATATGACGATCAATATCGCAAGCAAGGCGACCGAGTTTGATGATCTATTTTTAATAAACGAAAACAATATTTGGCTTTATACCAACAATGCATCAAAAAAAGAGGATACCTATACATTGGGCAATACGATCCTCTCAAGCTGTTCATTGGAAAAGCCTCTTTGGAAAATTGTTTTTGATCGCTCTATTTATGATGATAAAGATGACTATATGGAGCTCTATGGCGCCAAGCTGTATATGCTCGATACTCCTGTTTTTTATCTGCCGTATTTGGGTTTTACTACCAACAAAGAAAGACGCAGCGGATTGCTTTTCCCAAGGTTTGGAACTAGCGGGGATGATGGTTTTGTATATGAACAGCCGATCTTTTTGACTTTTGCGCCCAATTGGGATATAGAACTTAATCCTCAAATTCGTACAAAAAGAAGTATCGGAGCATATGCAACACTTAGATTTGCAGACAGTGCCGATTCGAACGGTGAGTTTAGAATAGGTAATTTTAGGGATTTTGATGATTATAGAGATTCTAATGACTTAAAATATCAAGATCACTACGGAATGGAGCTTTTGTATAACTCATCCAAACTTTTTGATACTCTTCCGTTTGGCTTTAAGGATGGATTATTTATAAACGGTATTTATCTAAATGATATAGATTATATTAATTTGCAAAAATCTAAATTTACTCATTTTGGTGTTGCATCATTTCAAGAAAGCAGATTGAATTATTTTTTGCATAATGAAGAATATTATGCAGGGATCAATGCTAAGTATTTTATTGATACTTTAAAAACTTCAAATTCAGATACTCTGCAAATACTCCCAGTCATGCAATTTCATAAATACTATAACTCTATAGGTTTGTTGCCAATATATTATAATGCAGATATTTTATTGAATAATTATTATCGCTCCAGCGGGTCAACCCTCCAGCAAGGTGAATTGCGTTTGCCGTTAGAATGGAACATGCCTGTTTGGAACGATTATTTAAGATTTAGTTTATCAGAAGAACTTTATGCATCAAGATTGTTGTTTGACAATATTGTGTCAGGAGAAGATAATTTTACATTTGCAACAAACGTTCATAAAGTGGCATTATATAGTGATCTAACCAAATCATATAATCATTTTATTCATGTAATGCAACCGTCATTGTCTTATTCTAAACTTGGCAGCACATATGAATCACCTATTGCATTTGATTTATTAGGCATAGAGCAGAAAAAACTTTTTGCTATGGAATTGCCGCAGGAACAATATCAATTTGAATTTAGCCAATATTTTTATGATAATGAAATGAATCTTAATTTTTCACAACGACTATCGCAACCGTACTATCCCCAAAAGACATATAGTTGGGGTGATTTGTATCATGAAATAGAGTGGAATTATAAAGATATGCAGCTTTCAAATATTTTTTTATTTTCTCACGAATTTGAAAAATTTCGTTCGATATTTACTGCGCTATCTTGGATAAAGGATGATGTTTCTATAGCCATGTCTCATGCATATAAAAACGATATTCAAGATGAGATAAATGAAATAGCAGCAGCAAATAATTTAAACCTGGATATAGGATATCAAATTAATCCAAATGTGAAAGTATATGGCGGTGTAAGCTATGAACTTGATAACAAATACAGTAAATATTGGCATCTAGGAACGAGTTATTCCCAAGAGTGTTTTGCAATATCTGCAACAATATCAAAAAATGCTACTCCTATGCTGACTCAAGTCGGCCCATCATATAATGACAGTCTATCGGGGTATATCCAACTCAAGTTTATACCATTTGCAACACTCGGTACTTCAAAGTAAAAATATGTCAATTTCATATGATGAGATACGCCAAGCGCTAGATGTCTTAGGACTTCCTTCGCTCATAACCAAAGAAGATATTAAAAAGAGGTATCGTTTTGTTGCAAAAAGTGTACATCCGGACAAAGAAGGCGGAAGTAACGAAGCCATGGAGAAGGCAAATTGGGCTTATTCAATTCTCATGGAATATATAGAAAATTTTCGTTTTACGTTTGATGACGAAGAGATCAAAAAACAATTTCCTCACAGCAGCCATACCCAAAGATTTAAGATGTAAATCTTTTTATCATTGCTATTTGGATATAATTAAAGATTCTTTTTTAAAGGCTACTCTTATATGAGCGAAACAACTATATCTATTACAAATAATCAAATTATTGAAAGCTTTACATTCGGCAAAGTAGCAAAACAAGCCAATGGAAGCGTATGGTACAAACAAGGCAATGCTGTTCTTATTGCCGCTGTCGCAATAGACAAAGAACCGGTAAAAGAAGATTTTTTACCCTTAACCGTGCAATATATAGAAAAATCATATGCAGCAGCAAAGATCCCTGGCGGATTTATCAAAAGAGAATCTAAGCCGAGTGATTTTGAGACACTGACTTCTCGTATCGTAGATCGTTCTTTGCGCCCTTTATTTCCAAAAGGATTCAATTATCCAATCACCATTACAGTATTGGTAGTTAGCAGCGATTCGTCTGTGGATATGCAGCTTGCGGCTATTCATGCTGCTAATTCTGCGTTGCTAACTTCAAATGTTCCGGTCTCAAAAAGCGTCTCAGCCGTGAGAGTAGGGATCATTGATGATGAGGTAGTGCATAACCCGTCATTAGACATGCAAGAGAGAAGTCAATTAGATCTATTGGTTGTCGGTTCTGGCGATGAAGTGATCATGATAGAGATGAGAACTATCCAAGCAGACAGCAAAAGCAATACATTGCCCGAAGAGAAATTAATTTCACTTGTAGAAAATGCCGTCATGGAGATAAACAATGCTTCAAATAAGTATTATCAAGAATTTATTAAACTCAAAAATTCGGTACTTGAGTTGGAGCTTTTCTCTAAAGATTCTGATAAAGAATTAGAAGAGTATATCTCTTCCAATTTTGCCTCTGATGTATATGATGCTATTTGCCATATGGCAAAAAGCGAGAGAAGCAATGCGCTTGATTCATTAAAAGATAAAATTATTTCTAGGCTGATATCCGAGAACATAGAGGTTGATGAAGCCGGTTTGTATCATGCACTTTCCAGTTATAAAGCTAAAGTATCAAGAGCAATGATACTGAATGAAAAAAAGAGAGCCGATGGGCGAAAATTAGATGAAGTACGGCCAATTACCATTGAGACAAACTTACTTCCGTCGGTACATGGCTCATGTTTATTTACTAGAGGACAAACCCAGGCTCTTGTGACGGCTACACTCGGAGATAAAAAAGATGCTCAAATGTACGAGCTTATCACAGATAAAACATCAAGAAGTGAAAGCTTTATGGTGCATTATAATTTTCCAGGCTTTTCTGTCGGTGATTCAAAACCGATAGGCCCGACCAATAGACGAGAATTAGGTCATGGTAATTTGGCCAAAAGAGCTTTAGAATGCACAGTATCGCTTGAAGCAAATCAAAGTGTGCGAGTGGTATCTGAGATATTAGAGAGTAACGGATCGTCCTCTATGGCTACTGTGTGCGGCGGATCTTTGGCACTTTGCGCAGCAGGTGTAAATACAGAATCTTTGGTTGCAGGTATTGCTATGGGGCTTATGAGCGACGGTGAAAAATATGCGGTTTTAACCGACATCATGGGGCTGGAGGATTTTGAAGGAGATATGGATTTCAAAGTAGCAGGAACCAAGGGCGGGGTAAGCGCTATGCAGATGGATATAAAATTGCATGGTATATCTATCGATATTATTAAAGACACTCTTATGGAAGCCAAAAAAGGCAAAGAACATATCCTCGGCATTATGGAAGCCGCATTAGATTCTATGGAGCCATCTCTTGCATTGCCAAAAACAGAGTATTTTAATGTGCCGGTCACAAAAATTGTAGATATCATAGGCAAAGCAGGAGCCACGATCAGAGAGATCATAGAGAAATTCGAAGTCAGCATAGATCTTGATCGCGACAAAGGCGGGGTCAAGCTTAGCGGTCAAGACAAACAAAAACTTCAAGAAGCCAAAGCATATATACAAAATATAGCCGATGCCCCGGTTAGAGAACAGATGGTTTATGAGCTTGGGAAAGTTTATCAAGGCAAAGTTAAAAAAATTATGGATTTCGGTGTTTTTGTTGAAATGCCAGATGGCTATGATGCTTTGCTTCATATTTCAAAAGTAGACAAGAACAGAGTCAACAATCTATCCGAGCGTTATAGTGTTGATGATATTATCGATGTAATAGTTTTAGAACAAAGCGGCAAAAAAATCGAACTCGCTACCCCGGCATTTGTAGCATAAGTGTATCCGGCACCGGCGTGCTAGACGCTGATGCGACGTATACAATAATCTAATTTGAAAAATTCATTTATTTTTCTCAAAAAATAGATGATCCAAGCTAAATTTCCCTCCGCCAAAAGATGCTAGCGAAAATGCAAATATAAAATAATACAACGGGATCTCAAACCCGTGATTTGCAGAACTAAAACCGTTTGATATGTGTACGGTAAAAATAGCTACCACCATGACAACCATAAGCGGGATAGATATAAGTCTAGTAAAAAGTCCCAAAGTAAGCAATATGACACCCAATAACTCTGTCGTTGCAGCCATGTAGGCATTTATCATAGGAAACGGTATGCCTACGCTTTCAAAAAATGCAGCAGTACCTTTCATGTCAGACCATTTATGCGTAGCAGGCCCATAAAACCCATAAGCCAATATCGCTCTAGTAAATAGTAGCGATATAGATTGAAAACTGCTTAGAAAATTTTTTGCAAAATCATATATAGAGATCATCATGTATCCTTCGTATGTTTTTATTGCCTTTTGATGCAATAAATATATTTTAACAATTGTTATATTTAATTAATATAAAAATAAAAGTTTAATAATAAATTTAAAATATATAAATAATAATTATTTTTGTTCGATATAAAGTTTAGCCGATTTTTTAAAGTAACTTTGGATATAATTTCGCGTTAATTGAGATGATCAGTAGGGATACGCAAGCCGAACAGATCTCTATTGCAGTCAACAGGGACTTTAAACCTATTAATTTTTAAGGATATAAAATGAAAAAGTTTTTCTTACTTTTCGCAGCACTTGGTGCTTTTGCATTTGCTGCTGAAGATGGTACATCTATGATCCAAGCATACTCAGTAGTAGCTGCTGGTATCGGTCTTGGTCTTGCTGCTCTTGGTGGTGCAGTTGGTATGGGTAACACTGCTGCTGCAACAATCGCTGGTACTGCTAGAAACCCAGGTCTTGGCGGTAAATTGATGACAACTATGTTCATCGCTATCGCTATGATCGAAGCACAAGTTATTTATACACTTGTTATCGCTCTTATCGCTCTTTATGCTAACCCATTCCTTGGTTAATTAGTATAAATTTAAGTTCGAAAGGATATAATTCCTTTCGAAAATTACACTGCGCGGTCGTGGTGGAACGGTAGACACGCTATCTTGAGGGGGTAGTGCCCTACGGGTGTGCGGGTTCAAATCCCGCCGACCGCACCATTAATTCAGTTTTTATTCACAAATACTCCTTAAAACTTCAAAATTAATATTTTTTTTTATTTTTTATTTTCATTTTATAATTTTATATGTTATAATGCCCACATCTTATATTTTTAAAAGGATAGACAATGACAAAAGCAGAGTTCGTAGAGCTTGTACAAAAAAACGGTAATTTTGAGAGCAAAGCAGCAGCAGAAAGAGCTGTAAAAGCATTTACTGCTTCAGTAACTGAAGTTTTGACCAAAAAAGACGAGATAACACTTGTTGGTTTTGGTACTTTTTCAACTGCAAAAGTAGCAGCAAAAACTGGTACGGTTCCAGGAACTACAAAAACTTATAGCAAACCCGCTCATACTGCACCAAAATTTAAATTTGGAAAAACAGTTAAAGACGCTGTTTGCTAATTTTTTGACTTTGTCAGACAATAGCTCTCCAGTGCGATAACATTCGCCATTAATCGCTCATCACGAGCGATTAAGTTTCTTTTTTAAGCCAATTTTCTTCTTTTTTTATTATACTTTTTTCTATTATTTTTTTATGTTTGCAAGGATATATATGGATTTTCGTAACGCGATATGTTTTGGGGTAGCCGGTAATTTTGCCCATCATTTAGAACAAGCCGGAGAATTGGAAGATTTCAAAGATGTGATCACAGAAGAAGCTGATGCCCCAAAAGGAATATTCCCGTTTTATTTACCTCATAGTGATACTTTTTTGGGACGCTATCCTATTAGTTCTACTACTCTTACATTACCTGATAATGAGGATGCGCAAGTTGAGCCGGAGATAGTGCTCGCATGCGATGTCATATATGATGAAAATAAAAAAGTGGTATCTCTTGTGCCAAAAGCATTTGCTACTTTTAATGATTGTACTATTAGAAAAGAGGGCGCGCCAAAGATATCATACAAAAAAAGCTGGGGCGATGACAGTAAAGGAATTGCAGCTAAATTTATAAATATAGACAAATTTAGCAAGGGCGGTATTATGGATAATTATCATCTATGCTCTTTTGTAAAAAGAGACGGCGTGCTTCATGAATATGGAGTCGATGCACCGCTTCTTGGGTATGGGTATTTTTATGAGAAGTTGATATCCTGGTTGATCGATAAAATGAATAACCAAAAAGATTTCGGCCCTCTAGAGGATATGGCAATGCATCTAAAAAATTCCGGTTATCCTGCAACTGCACTTGTTTCCATCGGAGCTACGGCTTACGCTCCTTTTGGAGAGAGTCATTATTTACAAAGCGGTGATGAGATATTTGTCGTTGCATATGATGCAAGAGTAGATGACAGTTCTATAGAAGATAGTCCAACTAAAATAGTGCTGCACCAAATAGTGAAATAAAAGGCAACTTGATTATGCAACTTTATAGATTTATAGTCAGCGGAAAAGTCCAGGGTGTATTTTATCGTAAGAGTGTATCTCAAAATGCTATGAAAGCCGGATACAGGGGTACGGTAAAAAATCTAAGTGACGGCACAGTAGAAGTATATGCAGAGCTTTTAGATGATGAGATTAGCGGATTTTTAGAGCTTTTAAGGGAAGGCTCTCCCACATCTGTAGTACATGATATATCTTATGTTACGGCTGGCAATGAAAGGCTTGAATATGATGGATTTATTGTTTTGTAAATATACTTAAGACCGAATACCATGATCTTAGATCACTTGCCGGGCAAGTGCCCGGCAAGAGTCTATTGTACACATTTTTTTAGATCAGTTATAAAATCAGCTATATCATCATGCAAAGCTTGCAAGTCTTCTTCATGTTCAACTTCGTCTGCCAGTATAGATGAGACTATATTGTAAGTTATAATATCTTTGTCTTTTGTCATATCAGCCAATTTCGAATATATAGAAATGGCACATTGCTCTCCTTTGATAGCGTCATTAAGGATTGCAACCACGTCAAAGTCTTTTGGCTCTTCATATGCGCAATTTGCATGAGTAAACCAAGCCTGAGGATGAGTAAGGGGCGTGCCGCCTAGTTGGATAATGCGATCTGCCACCATAGTGGCATGTCTTAGCTCATCTGCAGCATGTTGAGTAAGTTCTACTATTGCAGCATCTTTCATAATGCCTTTTACTATTTTAGATTCTATAAAGTATTGATAATACGCTAGCCATTCATCAGCATATGCTTTATTTAGCATAGTTATTATTTCGCTTATCTCCAAACCCTTGATTATCGAATTACCTCGTTTAGCCATACTCGATCCTTTTGAAATAGTTATTTAAAGATATTTGTTATCTTTAATTGAGTATATCACTATCAAACTTAATCGATTATAAAGTATTTTTAAAGGTTATAGTATAAAAATTTAGTAGATATAAGGGCTTATCAATAAAGCCCCATTACCTCGAATTGCACATACCAAACAATAAGCGAAATTATGTAGCCAACCAATACTGTCCATGATAATTTCATGTGAGCGCCAAAAGTATATATACCTTTGAGTCTGCCCATGACGCCAACCCCTGCTGCGCTTCCAAAAGAGATCAGACTGCCTCCTATGCCGGCTGTTAATGTTACAAGCAGCCATTGATCTAACCCCATGGTTGGATTGGCTTTTAGTATAGCGCTCATCACAGGTACATTGTCTACGATCGCTGAGATAAATCCTACTCCTATATTGCCTGCTGTTGGTCCTATGGCATCATAAAGTTTTGTGATATACTCTAAAAAACCAAGAAAGTGCAAGGCGCCGACCGCTGATAATATTCCAAAGAAAAACAGCAACGTATCATTTTCAACATGTTTCATATTTACAAATACATCAAAAGTTTCCCCGTCTCTGCGTTTGAGTCTATATGAGTACAATTTCAAAATAGCAAGTCCGAACATCATACCCCACATTGCAGGGAAGTGAAAAAATTGATGACCCAATACAGCTATAGCGATCGTGGCAACTCCTAGGTATATTATTGTTTTTGCGCCCGGTTTTAGTATCTCGATTTTATTGGTCTGTTCAGAAAACGGCGGATGTCCGTTTGGCACTACACGCGATAATAGCCATGCAGTAACAAAATAGCCGATTATAGATGCAGGGAAAAGAGCTAAGAAATCCAAAAACTCACCTTTTCCTGCAGTCCATGCCATAAGAGTGGTGATATCGCCAAATGGGCTCCAAGCTCCTCCGGCATTTGCCGCAACTACAATATTAACTGCACTTGGGACTAAGAATTCTTTTGTTGTTTTGTCTATTGTAAACAAAACTGTTGATAAGATAAGGGCTGTAGTGAGGTTGTCTGCAACCGGAGAAATAAAAAAAGCCAACAATCCGGTAAACCAAAAAAGCTGTTTATATGTATATCCTTTTGATATAAGCTTGTATTTGAGCACATCGAATACATTTCTCTCTATCATTGTCTCTATAAAAGTCATTGCAACAAACAAAAAGAAAAATATCTCTGCAATCTCTAAGATCAATACTTTCATCTCGTCATGAAGAGGCTCAACATCAAGGCCGTTTACGGCAAAATAAATACCAATGAGCATAAACATAAAAGTACCTATAAATAAGGCAGGTTTAGATTTGTTTATATTGTATTTTTCTTCTGCGGCAATAAAATAATAGCCTATGATAAAGATAACCAAAGAAGCTATTCCTATCAAAGACCAAGTCAAATGGAGTGTTTGTGGCATTTTTATTCCTTATGAATTGTTGTAATTTTATCTAGATTATTATTTGAACCAATCTTTTACTCTCTCGAAGCAGTTTTCAAAGATAGTTTTGTGAGGCTTGCTCTCAATGCCAAAGCTGTTTTGCAACTCTTCAAGCATTCTTTTTTGTTCATCACTTAAAGATGTAGGAAATACTATATGCACTTGGGCTATCAATCTGCCTTTGCGTCCGCTATGCACATCGGCGACACCTTCATTTTGAAATACAAATTGTTCTTTGTCGGCAGTTCCCTTTTTGAGTTCCAATTCAAGCTCGCCGCTAAGCGAAGGTATGGTCACTCTTTCGCCTAAAATAGCTTGCGTAAAAAATATAGGCACTTCTATGTATATATCATTGCCGTTTCGAATGAAATTTTCGTCATCTTTTACCATAAATGTCACATACAAGTCGCCTCTTTGGCCATTTTTGGCTATATTGCCGTGACCTTTTATTCTAAGTCTATTACCGTTGTCTATGCCTGCAGGCACTTTGATGGTGACTTTCTCTTTTTGTGTCTCGTATCCTTTGCCGCTGCATGATGCACACTTATCCTGTGCTATTTTTCCTTCACCGTGACATGTAGGGCAAGTTTGTGCAAACGTCATAAAACCTTGCTTCATCACTACTTGTCCATGGCCTTTACAAGTTTGACAAGTAGTCAGTTTGCCATCTTTGGCTCCGGTGCCATCACATGCTTCACATGCACTTTTGTATGAGATCTCTATCTCTTTTTCGCATCCAAAAACAGCTTCATGGAATTCAAGTGTGTATTTTACTTCAAAGTCTAGAGGATATTTTGAAGAGTTTTGACTTCTGCTGCTTCCGCCAAATCCGCCAAAACCTCCACCAAACATAGAATTAAAGATATCCATAATATCATCCATATTAGCCGATCCGCCAAATCCGCCCATGCCTCTGCCCTCTAGCCCTGCTTTGCCATATCTGTCGTAAATAGAACGTTTGTCCTCATCGCTAAGCACTTGGTATGCTTCATTGACCAGTTTGAATTTCTCTTCTGCTTCTTTGTTGTCAGGATTTCTATCCGGATGATATTTCATAGCTAATTTTCGATAAGATTTTTTGAGTTCCGCACCGTCACAATTTTTGTTAACTTGCAAAATTTCATAATAGTCTATTTCTGTCATTGTTGTTTCCTAAAATATTATTTTCATTGAATATATGTAGTGATAATTTTGGGCGAATTCTACCATAAATTTGCTATAATGGCAACCAAAAAAGAGTTTTCGCATATGATAGTACACATTGTTTTATTTAGTTTCAAAGAAGATAATAAGATCACAAATATACAAAAAGCAAAAGAAATGCTAGCTGCACTTGAGCATTCAGTGCCATCTTTAAAATCTATTGAGGTAGGTGAAAATTTTTGCAGCGAGAGCAGGGCTATGGATCTTAGTATCATTACCCGTTTTGATACCAAAGAAGATTTGCAAGAGTATGCCGTACACCCAGAGCACCTAAAAGTAGTAGAGTTTATAAAGCAAGCAGCGGAATATTCCAAAGTAGTGGATTATGAAACACTCTAAGATCGAAGCATTTGAAAATCTAGTAAGTGCCTTTGAATCTTTTCCTACCATAGGCAAAAAAACAGCTATCCGCCTAGCTTATCATAGTGTAATGGTGGATAACTTTGCGGCTATGAAACTAGCTCATGCCATAGAAGCAAGTGTGAGCTCTATAGGAAAATGCATCAAATGCCACAATATGAGCGAAGATGAGATCTGCGCTGTATGTTCTGACCCATATCGAGACACAACATTGTTATGTATAGTACAAAGTGCCAAAGATATTCTTGTTATCGAAGAGAGCGGACAGTTTAACGGTATTTATTATGTAGTTAGAGAACTCGGTGATCTAGACGATAGTCATTTGTTTAGTGCAGTACAAGGTGTTGAAGAAGTAGTTTTTGCTTTTCCTCCTAGCATAGCAACCGATACCATGATACTCTATATAGAAGATAAGCTCAAAGATTTTGATCTCATATTTACAAAAATAGCTCAAGGGGTGCCAACCGGGGTAGAGCTGGAAAATATAGATCTGCTGTCGCTTTCCCGCGCCCTGCAATCAAGAGTCAAGGTTTAGTTTTTAGGCAGCCAAAAAATATCACGCTTTACTTTCAAGCGCCTTATCGTTTAGATATGCTTGCACAAAATCCTTAACCTCTTCATATATGAATGAATCTTGATACTCTTCTATCTTGCCGCCGCTAGCATTTTTGTGTCCCCCGCCATTCCCGATATGTGCGGCCATAATGGATAGATCAAGAGTGTCATTGCCTCTAAGGGAAAAATTACCGCGATAATTTACATCCATATAAAAATTATAATCCGGATTTTGCACCAAAAATGTATTGCCGATGATCGATGTATTGCCGATATTGTATCCTAGTACACCCTTGTATCCTTGATAAGTGATAGTAAATCTCTCTTTTTGGCTAGAGAGCAGAGCAGTAATATATGAGGCTACCAGATTGTCTTTGGTGTTGTTTTTTTCAATGATAAAAAACTGTTTTTTTAGTCCATGAGCCGCGTCATCAAGGGCTATATGGGCATCGTTTTCTCCGAGCATTGATCTGGCATGGTTTATGAGAAACATTTTCAAAGCTGTATCCTCGGCCGGAAACATAGTGCGGTTTATCTCTTTTGCAGATGATATAATGCTCATCATTACCTTGCCGTATTCAAATAGATCACTATTGCTATGCCACATATCAACTGCATTAATCGTCTCTACTATCTCTTTGTATTCATTTTTAGTATCAAAGCCGTATCTTTTTTGAAGCCACTCATAAGTTAGCCAAGTGCCGCAATGATTGATATCCAGATGATACCACTCTGTATGATGAAGGGCAGTTTTTTCACCGGTGATGTGATGATCCAAAAGCTGCAAGCCTGCTTTTAAGGCTGCAGCCTCTTTTTCTATCCAATTTGCTTCTTTGGGGGTCAGGTTGAGATCTGTTATGAGTATAATGGCATTTGATTGATTGTTGTCTTTAATAATATCTTTGATTATTTCTCTTAGCCTAGCTCCGACTTCAGGGCCGTAATTGGCATTGTAGCAAGAGACTTCATCGAAAGCTTGTGATGTGAGATATTGACATCCGTAACCATCTAGATCTATATGTGAGAGGTGATATAATTTAGGCTTCAAAAATGTCTCCTAGGCTTAATTCTTTTAAAAAGTGGTTGATCTTGCCTTGAAATTTTGCCAAAAACGGCGATATTGCACATAGCCCCATTGCTCCGTTTGGGCAAGTGTCGGCATATTGTACACAATCAAAAACAGCAGGCGCTTTGCCTTCGGCCGCTACGATCACTTTGTACAAAGATATTTCATTTACAGGTTTGGATAGTACAAATCCTCCCTTGGCACCCTTTTTTGAGACCAAAATATCTTCTTTTGCAAGGTTTTGCAGGATCTTGGCTAGAAAACTTTTTGGGATATTGAGTTCGTTGGCTAAATATTCTACTCCAATAGGAGATTTTGCAGTTCTGATAATATCTAACGAAAGTAGAGCATATTCACTGGCTCGCGTAAGTAGCATTTGCAATTTCCTTAATTTAATTAAGACTATTTTACTCTAATTAATTTCATATAAAGCTTAAATTACCAATATATAAGGTTATTATGCTACAATGCGAATTCAAATTAAATACCTATCAGGAGGTCAATTATGGCTTTGGATTCGGCGAAAAAACAGGCGATCATCGCTCAATACGCTAGAGGCGAAAAAGATACAGGTTCAACTGAAGTGCAAGTTGCTTTGCTTACAGAAAGAATTGCTTATCTTACTGAACACCTCAAAACTAACAAAAAAGACCACTCTTCAAGAGTAGGATTGCTTAAACTTGTTGGTCAAAGAAGACGCTTGATGCGTTATCTTAAAAAAGTTGACATCGCTAGATGGCACGCTATCAAAGAAGCTCTTGGCCTTAGAAACTAAGATCTCTTCTTTTGCCGCTTTGGCGGTAAATCCTCATTATATTTCTTCTATATTTTTTATCATTTTTTTATTTCGCAGCTTTTTATTTTTTACAGAATTTTATGCTTAGAATAGCATAGTTTGCTCGTCATAGTGAGCTAAGCGTAGCTATCTATATTATTATACTTTTTCTATAAAAGTAGTAAAAAAAATACAGGCACTCTCCCTACCTTTCTTTTTACTAAAGAAAGGTAACCAAAGAAAA
>DLIG01000020.1:875-26072 GCA_002483605.1 Sulfurovum sp. UBA7648 | reverse complement strand
TTTGTTCATAAGAGCGATTAAAATAAAAAAAGGTATATATAATGATAGTTACTCGTTTTGCTCCAAGCCCTACAGGTTATCTACACATAGGAGGGCTTCGTACTGCTCTTTTTTCATGGCTTTGGGCTAGACGCAACAATGGAAAATTTTTACTTCGTATAGAAGATACGGATATGGCTAGAAATTCTGAAGAAGCCACAAAAGCGATCATTAAAGCATTTGAATGGGTTGGAATGGATTATGACGGCGAGGCAGTTTATCAATCAAAAAGATTCGATATCTACAAGCAATATATAGACCAACTTTTGCATGAAGGCAAAGCATACCATTGTTATATGACAAAAGAAGAACTAGATTCGCTTAGAGAAGCTCAAATGGCACGCAAAGAGCGTCCAAGATATGACGGCAGATATCGTGATTTCACAGGTACTCCGCCTAGCGGCGTAGAGCCGGTCGTTCGTATCAAAGCGCCCCTAGACGGAGATATCTGTTTCAAAGATGGCGTTAAGGGGGATATTTGCATAGCTTCGAGCGAAGTGGATGATTTTATCATCGCACGCAGTGACGGAACACCTACTTATAATTTTGTAGTAGCAATTGATGACGCGCTTATGGGGGTTACCGATGTTATAAGAGGCGATGATCATCTTTATAATACGCCTAAGCAGATCGTTGTTTATAATGCTCTTGGATTTAAACTGCCAAGATTTAGCCATTTAGCTATGATCAATAATGAAGAGGGTAAAAAGCTATCCAAAAGAGATGGCGCTACAGATGTCATGGAGTACAAAACAAACGGATTTTTATCGGAAGCGTTATTGAATTTTTTGGTTCGTCTTGGTTGGAGCCACGGGGATCAAGAGATATTTAGCATTGAAGAGATGAAAAGCCTGTTTGATCCTCAAAATATAAACAAAAGCGCATCGAGTTATAATCTTGATAAACTACTTTGGCTCAATAGCCATTATATTAAAAACACTCCGAATGACAAACTAGCTCTTATGTTAAAAGATTTTGGAGTACATATAGAAGGGCACGATAAACTCGAACTTCTTCTTGATGCCACAAAAGAGAGAGGTAAAACTCTAGTAGAACTCTCCCAGCAAATTACTCTTATTTTAAATGCCCCAGAGAGTTATAATGAAAAAGATTATAAAAAAGCCATTAAAGAAGATACTAAAACCATTTTGAATGATTTTGTAGTGTTATTGAGAGCTTCGCAGGATTCACTTCATTTGCCATGTGATTATCATGCGGTATTGGAAAAACTCGTAAATGCTAAGGAGATAGGCTTTGGCAAAATAGGCCAGCCTTTGCGTGTAGCTCTTCTTGGATCAATGACTGGAGCCGGGCTGGATGAGATCATGGCTATTTTGGGTGTGAATGAAACCGTAAAGAGAATTGATAAGCTATTATCTACGCTTTAGCAGATCTTAAAAATCTTTTAAGAGCTTGTTTGGCTTTCGGGTCTATTTTGTAATGAATATGGTTTAGATACCATCTGGCATCACTCGGAGATATCTCTCTTCTTTTTGCCTCTTTTTTTAGTATGTATTGAGGAATAAAAACTTTTGTTTTTGTAAATTCTTTGGATAATTTTATTATCTGTGCTTGATGTTTGTGATAACAAAGTCTGGCAAATACAAACGGCAGCCCTGTTTTTTTATGCCACTCTTCAGATAGATCCGTACATTCTCCGCCGTCTAAGTAATATTTCAAAGCCCTGTCGCCTATCATCACTTCACCTTTTAGGTCCAATACCTTGGTCAATGCATTAGATGACTGTGAGGCACTATCGGCTCTTTCTTTTTTATTTAAAAGAAGTACACTGTATACTTTTCCGATTCCTACTATACCGGCATCTGTGCATCGGCATCCTTTTGATGTCACAGAAGATATAAAAGCGGCATTTACCTTACCTTGGTGAAAAGCTTTATTTATAAGACTAGGCACATTACGATGCCTTTTGAGATTGGATTGTACCGCATTATTATTGATGTGTTGTTTCAGAAAAACTTGAAACGGCAGGAGATTGAGATAATCAATAGAGCCAAACAGCACCGAAGTATCCTTTTTAAGCCTAATTATATCAAACAACTTTTATAATCAAGTTATCTGATTGGCTCTTTATAGCGAAGGGCCTTCTTTGTTAGCCGCTCAATTTTTAGGAGAATATATTGGTAAAAATAGAATTTTTAGGACCTATAGCTAAAGCAAGCATAAGCATAGAAGCGAACAGCTTGAGAGATGTTGCTTTGTATTTGCAAGAAGATAGCGGTTTGTCAGCGTGGTTGGATAAATTGGCTATCGCAGTCAATGACACTATGGTGTGTGACTTGGATCATGTCTTAAAGGATGGGGATAAAATCTCATTACTTCCTCCTGTGTGTGGCGGATGATGGTAGAAATTTATAATGGGCCATTGGATGTAAAAGCCATTTTTGCCGATTGGCTAGAAGAGGGTATGGAGCGAAATTGGGGCGCTTTTATACCATTTATAGGAATTGTTAGAGAAGAAAGCGGCATAGAAGCATTAAGTTTTGATATATATGAGCCGATACTAGATAGTTGGTTCAATGATTGGCAAGCTAAAGCCCAAGCAAAAGGAGCAATTCTCAAGATGGCACACTCTAGAGGAGATGTACCTGTACATACATCGTCATATATGTCAGCGGTATTTTCACCCAAACGTCGCGTAGCATTGGAATTAATCGATGAATTTGTAGAAGATTTTAAAGCAAATGCTCCTATATGGAAATACGATATAGTTGATGGTAAAAGAGTATATGCCGAGGATAGAAGTACTCCGATGAGCGGTGCTGGACTAATGTCCAAAAAGGATTAATGTTGGCATTCATAGATTTTGAAACTTCATTACAGATCATAAAAGAGCTGGCTCCTAAAAAAACAGATATTGTTGAGCTTCCTCTCATGCAAACACTCGGATTTGTATTGGCAGAGGACATAAAAGCATCTGAGAATTCGCCATCCAAGCCAACTGCGGCCATGGACGGATATGCCATGCGCCATGAAGATATGGTCCTTGGAAAGCTTATTATAGAAGGTATAAATCCGGCAGGCAGTGATATTGCACAAGCTGTTGAAAAAGGAAAATGCATCAAGACCTTCACCGGTTCTCTTATGCCAGATGGTTCTGATACGCTCATACCCATAGAAAACGTAGAGGTGCAAGGAGACAGTATCGTTATAGTTTCTTCGGTACCAAAGGGCTTTAGCGTGAGGAGCATTGGAGAGAACTATGCAAAAGATGAATTGTTGATACCTGCCGGAACAAAGATGGATTTTGTTCAAATTGGAGTAATGGCAAGCTTGAATATAGATAAGCTAAGAGTATATTCCAAACCAAAAGTTGCAATATTTGCCACAGGAAGTGAGCTTTTGCATCTTGGCGAAACACAAACTTCCGATGCGCAGATACGAAGCAGTAATAACTATACTCTTGAAGCGATAGTAGCCAAATATGGAGGAATTCCTTTGCAGCTCGGATGTGTCAAGGACAATAAAACCATTATTACTCATGCTATGCAAAAAGCTCTTAGGAATAGTGATATTGTCGTAACCACAGGCGGGGTAAGCGTAGGAGATTTTGATTTTGTAAAAGATGTTATCAAAGAGATAGGTTTTGAAGTTTTATTTCAAGGGGTAAATATAAAGCCGGGCCAACATATTATGCTGGCCCGCAAAGGCGATCAATTTATTTTGGGGTTGCCGGGGTTTGCTTATTCTTCAACCGTAACGGCTCTTTTGTATCTTTTGCCGTTAATAGCACGTTTTACGGATGCACATCATCAAGAGCTGCGCACTATTAAAGCCACACTCCAGGAATCATATGCAAAAAAAACGAATAAAACAGAATTTGTGGCTTGTCGTATCAAAAGTGAACATAACCGGTATTTATGCGATTTCGGAGACAAAAAACTAGGCAGCAGTGCCATTTTGACCAATATGCTTGGACCAACTGCACTTATGAAGTTGTCATCGACAGATTTGAGCAAGCATATCGGAGACGAAATAGATATTTTGCTTTTTGACTAATAAAAAACCGATCGTCTCTTTTTGCCTTGATAAAAAGTGCAAGATCGGATATACTGATACATCCTGCATTTCTTGCTTCCTGAAATATTGAGTTTCGTTTAGAGTAAGTCATTTGAAATCCTTTAGTCTCTTGTATTTCAAATTGTATTATTTTTATAAAAAAATAGTAAAAAAATTTCAAATTGCCATATTTTTATAAAAAAGTATGTTATAATTTATTTATTTTCTTAAAAGGGAGATGTCATGATAGATTTATCCGAAGTGATCGAAAAGATCAAAGATGTGATTTCTGGAAGCAAAAACCATAAGATTTTTGATAAAGATGTAGCTACAGCCCTTGGCATTCCGCAAACTACATTCGCAACTATGAAAAAACGAAACTCTATACCGTATAAAGAAATTTTGGAGTTTTGTGCATCAAAAAAACTGAGCGCTAATTGGCTCTTCTTTGACCAAGCAGTTGACATGCTCAAAGAAGAGACAGATAAATTTTTTCAGATCCGTTATTTTGCAGACATCAGGGCTAGTGCCGGAGGCGGGGCTGAGGTGTTCGGTGAGGATTACGAGGTTTTAAATGTAGATAAAACGATCATAAAAAACATGGTCGGTTTTGGAAACACAAAGCTCGAAGCTATCCATGTCGACGGCGAATCTATGGAGCCAACACTAAATGACGGCTCTATTGTATTTATAGACCGTGAACAGACAAATATAAGCAAAGACGGTATCTTTATTGCTTCTACTACAGCAGGGCTTTTTATCAAAAGAATCCGCCGCAGAGCTGATGGGATGATAGAGCTAATCAGTGACAATAAAGCCTACTCACCGGAAGTTCTAGCTCCTGATGAGGTGAGTATCGTCGGGAAAGTAGTCGGGAATATAGAAAGTCTCTAAAACTCTGCGCTTATCTCTCCGAGCGCCTCTTTGGCGTTTATTTTCTCACCGTTATATTTTTTCATTTTGATACCAAACTCTTTCATAGAATTTGCTGTATTTTTGCAAGCGGATTTTATGACGAGATAATCACAATCCTTGATCGCTTCGGACATAAGGTCATGGGCTTTGATATGTTCCATGTCGTTTTCGTCGTGGTCACAGACATGCTTTCCGCTGTGTTCCTCTTCGCTTACCTCATGACCCGACATTTTCGGATTTGCTCTTAAGCCTTCGAGCGTTATGGTCTTGAACATCCCGCCGCCTATATTAAATATCGCAAAATATGGTGTATGGCCTGCATTTTTGGCTATTCTTAGAGTTTGGTCTATTACCGGTACTGCTATTTTCATAATTTTTCCTTTTATTTTAATGTGTATCTAATTGGTTTATTCGGTTTTACTCTCATTTTTCTATCATCTCGTTTAACTGGGATGGTTTGTCTGTAAAACTTATACTTCTTATACGATCATTTTCCATCTTGATAATAGTAATTTGTCCTTCTTGGTAAGGATATAAGGCCCCTTCGTTTTCATCTGTTATGAGCAGTACTTTGTATTTGTATTCTTTCATTTTTGGCAAAGCAAAAGATTTGGTTACAAAAGCAGGCATTTGGCTGATATCAGCTATATATATGGCATTATTTTTCTCCAGATATCCTTCAGATTGTTTCAATAAATATTCATTAAGTATATTGGACGGTTCTTTTTCAAATGTTATGATGACGGTGCTCGGCATCTTTGCTATCTTATGTGTAGCTCCAAATTGGTCGTTTAATATAATAGGTTTTATGGATTGTCCTGTTTGATATTCATTTGCCGATATCATTACTGCAACTGATATTAATATAAAAAATATTTTATTCATAGATAAAAATTGTCCTTTTTTGACGTAGTTTATCTCAAGGCTTATAATAACAAGCTTTTAAAAAATATTTACCAGTCGTAATAATAATTTATTTAGCATTTTCGCATGCTACGCATCTGACGCTTTCTGGCCGGATCTTGAGCCTTTCAACGGGTATATCATTTTCACACTCTATACAAATCCCAAAATCAGGAGAATCCACCTGACTTAGTGCATATTCCAATCTAGCAAGCCTGGCTATTGATTCATTTAGGATCTTATTCATTATTTCTGCATCCAGCAAGGCCTCTGAGCGTTCCAGATCGCACCTAGAACAGTCAGGGGCTGTTAATGCGGCCTTGTCTTTGAGCATCTCTATTTGTTTTTTGAGTGATTTAATGTCTGTAATGATCTGCTCTTTGATGATATTTTTGTTTGTTTCTTCCATTGTATGCCCCCAAAATGGTATAAAATATTGTATCATAAAATAAAAAGTGAAATTATGAAGATAGAAAATGTTTTGCAGAAATTTATAGTATTGCTAGAAAAAAAAGAGTATTTTGAAGCACATGGTGTATTGGAGCATATTTGGCTGGAGATGAAAAAAGATGGCCACCAATATGCCAATCTTGCTCGCGGGCTTATAAATGCTGCCGTTGCTTTCGAGCATATTAAGCGTGCTACCCCAACTGCGATGACAAAAGCACGCAAGGCTTTCGCGGGTTACACAAAATATCGCCATATATGCGATGACGCGGATTGTAATTTTAAGTCAGCCTGCAAGAAGGCTGACGAGATAGCTGCAACGCTAGGTTTGTTTTTTTAGTTGTAGTTTTGTATTTTTCAATAGCTGTGCATTAAGAGCTACTATGACAGTACTCGCAGACATCATGATAGCCCCTGCGGCTGGATTGATAAGAATCCCCCATTTTACTAAAACACCGGCAGCCAAAGGAATAGCGATAATGTTGTATCCGCTTGCCCACCAAAGATTTTGCAGCATTTTGCGGTAAGTTTGACGTGAAAGACTTATTGCATCTACGACATCTAAAAGATCACTTTTGGTCAAGATTATATCAGCGCTTTCTATAGCGATGTCTGTGCCGGCACCTATAGCGATACCGATATCAGCTCCAATGAGTGCAGGTGCATCGTTGATGCCGTCACCAACCATAGCAACTATTTTTCCGTTTTCTTTGAGTGTTTGGATTTTTTGTAATTTCATGTCAGGCAATAATCCTGCTTCATAATTATCTATACCTGTTTTTTTTGCGATATTAGCTGCTACTTCATTATTGTCTCCGGTGAACATATAAGCAGTAATTCCTTTTGATCGAATAAGTCCAATGGCCTTGTTGGAGCTTTGACGTATCGTATCTGTTAAAAGAATGACACCGCCAATAATACCATCTATGGTGACCCACACTTTAGTTGCTTTATCGCTATCAAAAGGAAGTAGTTCCTGAGGGACTTGTAGCGACTCTTTTGTCAAAAGCTGTGCGCCGCCTATCATAACAGCATGGCCATCGATTTTAGCCTTAGCTCCAATCCCGGGCATAGCATTAAATTCATTGACAGAGGCAAGGACGATCTTTTGGTTTTTGGCATAGTCTACGATTGCTTTGGCGATACCGTGTTCGGAATGCTGCTCCAAAGAAGCTGCAAGATAAAGCAATTTTTTTTCGTCATTAATAGCAATTATTTTGTTAACGGTAAGTTTGCCTTCTGTGATCGTCCCTGTTTTGTCAAAACAAATAACATCTATTTTGTGTAATCTCTCAAATGCCTCTCTATTGCGTATCAAAATACCGTTTTTGGCTGCCATGGATGTTGAGATGGCAACTACAAGCGGTACGGCTAGTCCAAGTGCATGAGGACATGCAATTATGAGAACAGTAACCATCTGCAGTACTGCATTCTCAAATGTAGAAAATGTAGACCAGGCAAGCAAAGTCAAAGCGCCAACAATTAGCGCAATATAAAATAGCCATTTGGCTGCGCGATTTGCAAGATTTTGAGTATGTGACCTGCTTGTTTGAAGTTCTTTTACAAGATTGATAATTTGCGAAAGATAGCTGCTTTGGCCGCTTTTGGTGATACGTACAATTAGTGAGCCATCAATATTTGTGCTGCCCATGAATACGGAAGCATGCGGACTTTTATAGAGCGGTTTGGATTCTCCGGTTAGCAATGCTTCGTCTATCATTCCCTCGCCTTTTAATATTTCGCCATCAGCAGGAATATTTTCTCCAGGATGTATCAGGATTTCGTCACCAAGTCTAAGTTGACTCACATCCACCTCTTCTAATTCCATTTCAGAAGTAAAACGCATTGCTTTTTTTGGGATCAATCGCACCAATTCTTCAAGCGTATCAGAAGCTCCTGATATGCTTTTAGCTTCAATATAATGCCCGATCAGCATGATATCTATTAGCGTTGCAAGTTCCCAAAAAAAAGATTTATCCGGCCAGATCAAAAGAGCTATTGCAGAATAAAAATATGCTACACTGATCGCCATAGAGATAAGTGTCATCATTCCGGGTTCTTTTGATTTGATCTCTTCTATCATCATTGTCAAGAACGGCCATCCCCCATAGAAGTAGATCAATGTGGAGAGTGCGAATGTGAGAAGATCCATATAGGGAAAGTCTATAATGAAACCAAACCACATTTGTATCATAGGAGAAAAGAGCAAGATAGGAATGGTCACAATAACGGATATAATGAAACGATGTTTCAAATCTTCAGTACTGTGTGAATGTACATGGCGGTCATGATTCATTTTTGTATGATCATGGTTTTCGTTGTGTGACATTTGCATTTCCATCAGCTACCCTTTCATTCCATTTTGTATAGTATAACCTAAAAAATGTGCGAGCAATGTGGAGAAAATGCGGATTACTTTTTCATCCCGTATCCTAGTTTGATGAGCTCTGCTTTTAATTTCTCGGTTACTTCGCCTTGAAATTCGAGTGTGTTTTCTTTTGCAGTGCCGCCTGTAGCGAGTGATTTTTTGAGCGTTTTCAGCAATGCTTCTGCGGTGCTCTCATCCAAGAAAAACGGTTTAACTATGGTGACTGTTTTGTCGTTTCGTTTTTCTTTGGCAAAGTGGAGTCTATGTTTGGATGGATCTTTAATCTCCTGCGTCTGAGGTTTTGACTTTTCCTTGTTGTCTGAGCTCCAGCCGTTATCCCAAGAAGCTCCCATCTCAAATAGATTTTTTTTCATTTTATATTCCGTTGTTTTTATAAAAATATTTTAGCTTGTTTGTGTTGATGGTTTGATTATCCATATCGCAAATATTCTTCATTATTAAGCCTCAAAATGCTAAACTTGAACCAATATTCCAAAAGGAGTACACATGCCTTACTTACTTTCGATGTTATTTGCTTTAGGTATTGCCCATGCTGGTAATTTAACTCTTATGAGCGACGATATCAGCAGTCAGCTTAGCCTCGAACAGGTGTTAGACAGATATGGATGCAATGGCGAGAATATCTCTCCTGCTCTTACATGGACAAATGCGCCTGTAAGTACAAAAAGTTTTGCTATCACTATGTATGACCCGGATGCCTCAAATGGGTGGTGGCACTGGATAGTCTATGATATTCCCCCAACTGAGACAAGTATATCACGCGATGCAAGTGCTTTGGGGGCTCTTCCGAAAGGCTCTATAGAGAGTGCTACGAGTTTTGGAGAAATCGGTTTTGGCGGCGCTTGTCCGCCTAAAGGTGACAGTGATCACGGATATATCTTTACGGTTTACGCCCTGGATGTTGAGAAATTGGGTTTGAGCAAAGATGCAAATCCAGCGTCAGTGCAGCATCACATAGATATGCACACCATCCAAAAGAGTTCGATCACGTCATATTACGGCAGAAAATAAGATTTAGTCTATCTTGTAAATTATTTCGGTTTTATTTTTGCGGGTTTGCATCTCTATGAGGCTAAGCCCCTCTATTGGCAATGCCATAAAATCTTTCATGCTTTCTATCTGATTTTTAGCACACTCTCTTAATACTTTGCCGCGATATGCTTTCGCCCAATGGCTGACTGCTTTGCCGTCTTTTAAAAATTTCAGTGTCGTATAATTTTTATTCGGCACATAAAACCTGTCATAATATCCAGCCCTTATATCCAATATCTCTTCATCGGTCAGATACTCATCCAGCAATTTTGCACTATTGCTTTTATAATATCTGTCCACCTCTAGCTCACCTACTTTTGCTCCTTGAGCCAGGCGGTATTGGGGTATAAAATCTCCTGCTGCTATGGGCCCAAAAAGATTGGAAAATATCATTACATTTTCATCTATATATCTTTGCGATGCCTCACTTAGCGACTTGTAATCCAGATGATCAAACGCCACACCTGTATATCTAAGCACGGCTTTGGTCGAAAGAGAATGCAGGCCGACGTTTTGATAATATTCAATTTCGTTTGGTTTTTTGAGCCCAAACATTTGCTTTGCTTTGATGTTATTGTTTAAATCTTTCAGATAGATTTGTGTTAATTTAGATCTGGCTTCATACAGATCTTTATTCCATAGATTTGACAGATCAAAAGATATAGTTCCGCCGGTTGATTTGGTTTCGCTTGGAGCTAGGAGGATTTTCATAAAGTTTTCTTTTTTATTTAGATTATAGCAAAAGAAGGATGAAGGCATTCAAGTATGAATAATGTCCCACAAAAAAGAGGATATTATTATTCCGTGCTTTGAGCTGAAATACATGGATACCGGATCAAGTCCGGTATAGCGACATTATCTAAACGATACTGCTGCTTTGACCATGTTTTCAAGGCTTGGAATGACCTCTTCCCATTTTCTGGTTTTCAATCCGCAATCTGGATTGATCCATAGCTGTTCTTTTGGCAATACCTCCAAAAGCAATGCTATCTGAGTTTTGATTTCTTCAACGGACGGGATTCTTGGAGAGTGGATATCATAAACCCCAGGGCCTACTTCTTTGGTGTATCCTACTTCTTTAAAGATCTTTAACAGGCTATTGCCGCTTTTTGCAGTTTCTATAGTAATGACATCTGCGTCCATTTCTTCGATAGTGTGCATGATGTCATTAAACTCGCTATAGCACATATGTGTGTGTATTTGAGTCTCTTTGTACGCACTGCTTACTGATAATTTAAAGCTCTCAACCGCCCATTTTTCATAAGATGCTCTATTTTTGAGTCTTAAAGGATATCCCTCTTTGAATGCAGCTTCATCGACTTGTATCATTTTGATGCCGTTGTTTTGCAGATCATTTATTTCGTCAGCTAAGGCAAGCGCGATTTGGGTAGCTACTTCGCTGCGAGGTATATCTTCTCTTACAAATGACCAGTTTATCATGGTTACAGGACCTGTTAGCATGCCTTTGACTATCTTGTTTGTCAAGCTTTGGGCATATAGTATCCATTGCAGGGTCATTGGAACTTCACGGCTTACATCACCGTAAAGAAGAGGCGGCTTTACGCATCTAGCACCGTAACTTTGTACCCATCCGTTTGAGCTAAATGCAAATCCGTCCAACAGTTCGCCAAAATATTCAACCATATCGTTTCTCTCAGGCTCGCCATGCACTAGCACGTCAAGGCCTATCTGTTCTTGAATAGCGATAGTTTCACGGATATAATTTTTTATAAATTCCTCATACTCCTCTCCTGATATTTCATTATTTTTATAATCTCGTCTAGCTTTTCTGAGTTCAGGGGTTTGCGGAAAAGAACCTATGGTAGTAGTAGCAAGATCCGGGTATCTTAGTTTTGCTTTTTGAAGAACTATACGCTCGGCAAACTCACCATCTCTAACCCATTTTGTGATGTTATTCACTCTAGATTGCACAGAATCGTTGTGTATGAGTTTTGACTTTTTTAATCTTTCGATACTGTTTTTGTTTTTTTCCAACAATTCATCATCATCTTTGAGTGTGCCAAAGAATATACGGCTAGCTAGAGTCAGCTCGTTTAGTTTTTCTTTTGCGAAGCTCAGAGAGTCTTTAATGGTATTGTCAAGTTTATTTTCATTTTCCAAACTATAAGGCACATGCAAAAGCGAACAAGATGTAGATACTATGAGTTTCTCTTTTGGAATAATTACAGATATCGTTTCAAGCAGTTCTTTTGTTTTTACGATATCGTTTTTCCATACATTTCTTCCGTTTATAACACCGGCAGCCAAAACTTTGCCGCTTTTTGCTATTTCAGCAAGAGATTCTATGTTTTTGGCTCCTGCTGCAAAATCAAGCCCCAAGCCCCATATCGGCGTATGAACTAAAACTTTTGTAGCTTCGTTTGAGTGTTCAAAATAAGTTGTGGCTATGATCTTGATATTTGATGCCGCACCGCTTAATTTTTCATAGCAAGGCTTTAGGAGACTAAGAAGTTTAGGTTCAACGTCTGTAGCAAAAATAGGGTCATCAAGTTGTACGATGATTTTATCGTCTAGTTTGCTAATTTCTTTCAAAAGATCTTCATAAATCTCTAGTAATCTATCAAAAAGCAAAAATCTGTCACTTCCGTCAGTTGTTACGCTAAGAGCCAGGAATGTAATCGGAGAGATAAGGTTTATCTTGGTCTTGATGCCAAGAGCTGCCGCTTCTTTGTACTCATTGATAACCTTTGTGCCGTCTAGTTTAAATGCCTCGTCTTTAGTTAGTTCGGGTATGATGTAATGATAGTTCGTGTTAAACCATTTTCTCATAGCCATCGCTACGCCATTTTCATAACCTCGTGCCATTGCAAAGTATTTTTCGGTTTTGTCTTGTATGGATTTAAATCTGCTTGGGACAGCACCGACAAGTATCATAGTATCAAGCATTTGATCATAATAAGAAAAGTCATTTGAGCTTATAAGCTCAACACCTGCTTCTTTTTGTGTATTCCAAGCTTTTGTTCTTAAATGTTTTGCTACTTCTTCTACGTCTTGAAAGCTGCTTTTGCCGCTCCAAAAGCTTTCAAGGGCAAATTTGAGTTCTCTATGTTCGCCGATTCTAGGGTATCCTACCACTAAATTTTTTGACATAATTATCCTTTTTTTATTTATATATTTTTGTTGTTTTAATTTTTGAAAAGATAATATGGAGGATGGGTTCCGCTTCGACGAAAGCTAAAGTAGAGATTATGACAATTGCATTTTTTACGTTTTTTAGCAGACAGCAGTGCCTGTTTTGCAATTCTTGTGAATATACAATTACATAATGTAGGATTTTGCAGCAACAATAAACATTGAATTTGACTTAATGGCGGAGAGTCTTCTTCTTCGTCCAGTTCACTAGAAAAATAGGCGTGACAAATTGAAGAGATTTGAACTTTGCTTTTTTGAAGCTTGACAAAAACAGTATGTGCCAATATGGACGCAAGAGTAAAATATCTTTTGCCAAAACCTCGTGGTGATTTCAATGATTTGCCTATATATTATAATTTATTTTATGATTGTATCGAAAAAATACAAAAAAATACAAAAATCTCTTGACATTTTATTTTATTTTGCCTATAATTACGTTCCATTTTTAGTCACTAGGAATGTTATTTGGTGCTGGTGTAGCTCAGTTGGTAGAGCAGCTGATTTGTAATCAGCAGGTCGGGGGTTCAAGTCCCTTCACCAGCTCCATAAATTTAAATTATCAGTGTTTGACCAGTAAATACAAGACGAGGTGAGTTACTCAAGCGGCCAACGAGGGCAGACTGTAAATCTGCTGACTATGTCTTCGGAGGTTCGAATCCTCCACTCACCACCATAAGTGTTGTAAATTTAATGAAATAA
Source organism: Sulfurovum sp. UBA7648 (assembly GCA_002483605.1). Classification (GTDB taxonomy): domain Bacteria; phylum Campylobacterota; class Campylobacteria; order Campylobacterales; family Sulfurovaceae; genus BN30871. The sequence continues at coordinate 12,478 of DLIG01000020.1, read as the reverse complement.
AGTGATGCGGGAGTAGCTCAGTTGGCTAGAGCATCAGCCTTCCAAGCTGAGGGTCGCGGGTTCGAGTCCCGTCTCCCGCTCCATAGAACTGGGAGCTGTGTGAATTACTTATTTTTTTATCTCTTTCACATGCAAAGCTTCATAATATAATTATTTTTTTAAATAGCAACACAAATATGTAATTAATGCCATAAACAATTAGTCAATATGCCCAGATAGCTCAGTGGCAGAGCACTTCCTTGGTAAGGAAGAGGTCGGCGGTTCAATCCCGCTTCTGGGCTCCAGCCGTTCGTATGGACAAAAGTATTACCTTTTGGCAACAGTTTTGTCCATATTATGGGTATGGGGTCTAAGTAAATTCTGATATAATATCAGCCGAATTTTCAAATCAATTAGGAGAAACAGATGGCAAAAGAAAAGTTTGCAAGAAATAAGCCGCATGTTAACATCGGTACAATCGGTCACGTTGACCACGGTAAAACTACATTAACAGCAGCGATCACTGCAGTTTTGGCTACTAAAAATAACTCTGCATTTATGGATTATGATCAAATTGATAATGCTCCTGAAGAAAGAGAAAGAGGTATCACGATCGCTACTTCTCACGTAGAGTACGAAACTGATAACAGACACTATGCTCACGTTGACTGCCCAGGTCATGCCGACTACGTTAAAAACATGATCACAGGTGCTGCACAAATGGATGGTGCTATCCTTGTTATCGCTGCAACTGACGGTCCAATGGCACAAACTAGAGAGCATATCCTTCTTTCTAAACAAGTAGGTGTTCCATACATCGTTGTTTTCTTGAATAAAGAAGATCAACTTGACGAAGAAGATAGAGAAGAGATGCTAGAGCTTGTTGACATGGAAGTTAGAGAGCTTTTGAGCTATTATGATTTCCCGGGTGATGACACTCCAATCGTTGCTGGTTCTGCATATCAAGCACTTGAAGAAGCAAAAGCTGGTACACTTGGCAAATGGTCAGATAAAATCTTGGAGCTTATGGCTGCTGTAGATGCTTATATCCCTGAGCCGGTTCGTGAAACAGATAAAGATTTCTTGATGCCAATCGAAGATATCTTCTCTATTCAAGGTCGTGGTACTGTTGTAACAGGTAAAATCGAAAGAGGTAAAGTTTGCGTTGGTGATCAAATCGAGATCGTTGGTATCAAAGATTCACAAAGCACAACTGTAACCGGTGTTGAAATGTTTAGAAAAGAGATGGATTGCGGTGAAGCTGGTGACAACTGTGGTGTTCTTATCCGTGGTATCGACAAAAACAACGTTCAAAGAGGTATGGTTCTTTGTAAACCAAAATCAATCACTCCTCATACTAAATTTGAAGCAGAAGTTTACGTTCTAACAAAAGAAGAGGGTGGTAGACATACTCCATTCTTCAACAACTATAGACCACAATTCTATGTAAGAACAACTGACGTTACAGGTTCAGTACAACTTCAAGAAGGTACTGAGATGGTTATGCCTGGCGATAACGTAAAAGTTAACGTTGAGCTTATCGCTCCAATCGCTCTTGAAGACGGTACAAGATTTGCTATCCGTGAGGGTGGTAGAACTGTTGGCGCAGGCGTTGTTACAAAAATTATCGCGTAATTTATTTGCTCTTAATGCTTCGGCATAAGAGCAATCTTATAAACGCTTGGAGAAAACATGAGAGAAAATATTCACTTGGGTTGTGAAAAATGCACAAGACGCAATTATCACACTACAAAAAATAAAAAAAATACGACAGAGAAACTTGCAATAAAAAAATATTGCAAATGGTGCAAAGAGCACACTGTTCATAAAGAGATGAAGCTGTAGTTGCTTAATTTATTAAGTAATGAAGGTTATTCATTGGACAGCTAGCTGCGAGAGCAGTCTGCTGAAGACCTAATTTTGGAGCAATGCTTCAAAATTTGAGAACTATAAAATATTATAGGCCTATAGCTCAGTTGGTAGAGCACTGGTCTCCAAAACCAGGTGTCGGGGGTTCGAGTCCCTCTGGGCCTGCCATATATTAAGGTAATTAGATTATGAAAAAAATTTCAACATTTTTTGCTCATGCAAAAGAGGAATTATATAAGGTTATATTTCCAACTAAAGTACAAGTCAGACAAGCTTTTTTTGCTGTAATGCTCGTTGTGGTAGCCGTTGCTCTTTTTTTAGCATTAGTTGATTTTATCATGTCATTAATTGTCTCATCAGTTATATAGGAACAACAAATGGCTCATCAATGGTATGCAATACAAACTTACGCTGGCAGCGAACAAGCAGTTAAGCGAGCAATAGAACAATTGTCAATTGATTATGGATTGCAAGATCAAATTGAACAAATAGTAGTTCCAACAGAAGAGGTCATTGAAGTTAAAAATGGCGTCAAAAAGATTACAGAGCGATCACTTTATCCAGGATATGCTTTTGCACATATAGATCTGGATACTGATCTTTGGCATAAGATACAAAGTTTACCAAAAGTATCTAGATTTATCGGTGAACAAAAGACACCAACACCACTTAATGAAGCAGATATCAATTTGATTTTGAGCAAAATGGAAAAAAGATCCGCTCCAAGACCAAAAGTCGACTTCGAATCCGGTGAAATGGTGCGCATCGTCGATGGACCGTTTGCGAACTTTACAGGTATGGTTGAGGAATATGATCTAGATCATGGAAAACTTAAACTAAATGTTTCTATTTTTGGAAGAAACACACCTGTAGAAATCTTGTACACACAAGTCGAAAAAATTATATAGCAATCGCTTTAATCAATAAAGAAGGAAAATACAATGGCAAAAAAGATACAAAGTAAATTTAAGCTGATTATCCCTGCAGGTGCAGCTAACCCGTCACCACCAATTGGTCCTGCATGTGGACAAAGAGGTGTAAATATCATGGAATTTTGTAAAGCTTTTAATGAAAAAACAAAAGACAAAGCAGGATTTAAAATACCTGTAATTGTTACAGTTTATACAGATAAAACTTTTACATTTGAAACAAAACAGCCGCCTGCGACTGATTTGATCATGCGTGCAGCAAATATCAAAAAAGGAACAAATAATCCTATTTTGAACAAAGTTGGAAGCATAACTAAAGCTAAACTAGATGAGATCGTAGATCAAAAAATAGCAGACCTTAACACTGACGATAGAGAAATGGCAGCAAAAATTATTGCCGGTTCATGCAGAAGCATGGGAGTTGAAATCGTAGACTAATCTTATACCACAGAGATTTAAAAGATTGTGGGAGCAAAATAAGCGGAGAAAAATAATGGCAAAGAAACAAACTAAAAGAGCAGAAAATCTGCAAGCAAAAATTGATAAAACAAAAGCATATAGCGTAGAAGAGGCTGTAGAACTTTTGGGCGATCTAAAATCGGCTAAATTTGATGAGACAGTTGAAGTAGCGCTTAACCTTAATGTTGACCCAAGACATGCTGATCAAATGATCAGAGGTTCAGTAGTACTTCCAAACGGTACAGGTAAAACAGTACGTGTTGCAGTATTTGCAAAAGATATCAAAGCTGATGAAGCGAAAGCAGCCGGAGCTGATATCGTTGGTACTGATGATCTGATCGAGCAAATTCAAAGCGGCGTTATAAACTTTGATATGGTTATTTCAACTCCTGATATGATGGGTGTGCTTGGTAAAGTTGCAAGAATTTTGGGGCCAAAAGGTCTTATGCCAAACCCTAAAACAGGTACAGTGACTATGGACGTTGCAACTGCAGTTAAAAATGCCAAAAACGGTCAAGTAAACTTTAGAGTTGACAAAAAAGGTAACATTCATGCCGGTATCGGTAAAGTTAGCTTTGATAAACAAAAAATCAAAGAAAACCTAGTAGCATTTGTTGAAACTATCAACAAAGCGAAACCTGCTGCAGCTAAAGGTAAATACATCACTAATGCAGCAGTATCATTAACTATGAGCCCATCAGTGAAGCTTAATACACTTGAATTAATGGATATGAAATAATACGCACTATTTAGTGTTTATCTTAGGTCTGAGAATATAGGGGCAAAAGCTTAATAAAAATCAAGAAAAATTTTTCTTGATATTTCCTTTGGAAAAACCCTATATGAGGTCGAAAGGAGAAAAGATGACTAAAGCAGAAAAACAACAACTTGTTGCTGAATTAACTAACGAGTTTAAAGATGCTAGCGCAATTATAGTTTGTGACTATAAAGGTATGAGCGTTTATGAACTTGAAGCTATCAGAAAAAATGCAAGAGAAAATGATGCTAAAGTTAAAGTTGTCAAGAATACTCTTGCTTCTATCGCACTTAAAAATGCTGATCAAGAAGAGCTTGAGCTTGTCAATACAAACTTAGTAATCTGGGGAAGCGATCAGCTTGCTACTTGTAAAATCGCTGATAAAGCAGCAACAGCTTATAAAGAGAAGTTTTCAGTTAAATCTGGTTTGCTAGAAGGAAAAGTCGCAGACGTAGCAACAATTACAGCTATGGCTAAACTTCCAGGCAGAGAAGAACTTCTTGGTATGTTGCTTAATGTTTGGAATGGTCCGGCTAGAAGCATAGCTATCGGACTTCAAGCATTGGCTGCAAAAAGAGCCGAAGAGGCTTAATGGTGCTTGGGAGAGTATAACTCCTAGTTAATAGAATATTCATACGAAAGGAATTAAAATGGCAATCACAAAAGAAGATGTAATTGAATTTATATCAAATATGACTGTATTAGAGTTAAGCGAACTAGTAAAAGAGTTTGAAGAAAAATTTGGTGTATCAGCTCAAGCAACAGTAGTTGCTGGCGGCGGTGCAGTAGCAGCAGAAGCAGCAGAAGAAAAAACTGAATTTGATGTTGTTCTTACTAACGGCGGCGAGAAAAAAATCAATGCTATTAAAGTAGTAAGAGAAGTAACTGGTCTTGGTCTTAAAGAGGCTAAAGATGCAGTTGAAAATGCACCAACAGTACTTAAAGAAGGTGCAAGCAAAGCAGAAGCTGAAGATATCAAGAAAAAACTTGAAGAAGCCGGCGCTTCTTGCGAACTTAAATAATTCGCTTTTCAGAGAAAACCGTTTGGTTTTCTCTAATATATTCTTTTTTAAAATCTTGGAGATAGCGATAAACTATTCGGAGACATTTTCATACCCTACTAATAGTTTTTTTGTATGTCCTTTAAAAACGCAACAAACAAATCACAATAACAAACAACATAAGGTTAGCCCATGTTAAATTCTTTACATTCAGGAAATAGACTCAGAGTCGATTTTTCAAAAACTCCCAGAGAAATAGAGATTCCAAATCTTCTTCAACTACAACAAGAAAGTTATGAAAACTTTTTGATGATGAATGAAAAAGATCGCAAAAACAGTATCATCGAAAGAGTATTTCGTGCCTCTTTTCCTATTCATGATACTCAAAATCGTCTTACACTAACTTATAAAAATTCAGAAATTATAAAACCAAAATATACCGTCAGAGAATGCATGGAAAGAGGTTTGACTTATTCCGTTTCTTTGAAAATGAATATTGCTTTGACAATTTGGAATAGAGATGAAAAAACAGGCGAAAAGCTTGATCCTAAAGAGATAAAAGAGCAAGCCGTATTCGTTAGAGATATTCCGCTTATGACAGATAGAACATCATTTATCGTAAATGGAGTCGAAAGAGTAATTGTAAATCAGCTTCACAGAAGCCCAGGCGTAATCTTTAAAGAAGCAGAAGCCACAACCGTAGTAAATAAACTTCTTTATTCAGCTCAAATCATACCTGACCGCGGTTCATGGCTCTATTTTGAATATGATGCTAAAGACATCTTGTATGCTAGAATAAACAAAAGAAGAAAAGTGCCTATTACAATTCTTTTTAGAGCATTAGGATATTCAAAAGAAGACATTATCAAATTCTTCTATCCTACTAAAACCATTATGCTTAAAGATAATCGCTTCTTGACAAAATTTAAGCCAGATGACTATATGGGTAGAGCTGATTATGATGTAAAAGATCTAAACGGTAATATTATAGTAACTGCGGGCAAAAGACTTACCAAGAAAAAAGCACAAACTTTGACAGAAGAGGGCTTGGAATGGGTAGAGTATCCGCTGGAAATATTGTTAGATCGCTATTTGTCAAAAGCAGTAATTGATCAAGAAAGCGGTGAAATTCTTTATGATGCAGTAACACCGCTTGATGAAAACAAACTCAAAAAAATTATAGACCAAGGTATTGAGTCAATTGAAATTGCAAATGACCTCGCCGAAGGTACGGATAATTCAATTATCGGTGCGTTTATAGCAGACAATGAGAGTTTGAGATTGCTTAAACAAACAGAAGAAATTGAAGATGAAAATGTGTTATCAGCTATTCGTATTTACAAAGTAATGCGACCAGGTGAACCGGTTACTCCTGACGCGGCAAAGGCATTTTTGAATCAACTATTCTTTGACCCGGAGAGATATGATCTAACCAAAGTCGGCCGAATGAAAATGAATCACAAACTTGGCCTTGATATCCCTGAGTATGTTACCGTATTGACTTCTGAAGATTTGATATATACTGTAAAATATCTTATTAAAGTTAAAAATGGACAAGGCCATATTGATGATCGTGACCATTTAGGTAATAGAAGAATTAGAGCAATCGGTGAACTTTTGGGTAATGAACTTCATAGCGGTTTGCTCAAAATGCAAAAAGCTATCAGAGATAAAATGGTTACAATTTCAGGATCTCTTGAAGAGCTTATGCCTCATGATCTTATAAATTCTAAAATGATCACAAATACTATTTTGGAATTTTTTAGCAGCGGACAATTGTCACAATTTATGGACCAAACAAATCCTCTATCCGAAGTTACTCACAAAAGAAGACTCTCGGCTCTTGGAGAAGGCGGTCTAGTTAAAGAGAGAGCAGGTTTTGAAGTTCGTGACGTACACCCAACGCATTACGGCAGAATCTGTCCGATCGAAACACCGGAGGGACAAAATATCGGTCTAATTAATACTTTGGCTACTTATGCCAAAGTAAATGAGCTCGGTTTTATAGAATCTCCATATAAAATAGTCAAAAACCGTCAAGTAACTGATGAGATCATATATATTACGGCTACGCAAGAAGAAGATAAGTGTATCGCTCCTGCATCAACAAAAGTAGATGAGAATGGATATATAAGTGAAGATCTTATTGAGACTCGTCTTAATGGGAATATTGAACTTAATGATGCATCCAAAGTTGATTTGATCGACATTTCTCCATTGATGATCTCGGGTTCAGCAGCAGCATTGATCCCGTTCTTGGAGCACGATGACGCTAACCGTGCATTGATGGGTTCAAACATGCAACGTCAAGCAGTGCCATTGCTTGCTTCAGAAGCGCCAATGGTTGGTACGGGCATGGAAGGCGTTATGAGTAGAGATGCTTGGGAGGCAGTAAAAGCAAGAAGAGCTGGTGTGGTTGAAAAGGTTGATTCCAAAAATATTTATATTATGGGAGAAGATGAAGATGAAATATTCATAGATCATTATCCTTTAGAAAAAAATATGAGAACAAACCAAAATACTACGTTCACTCAAGCACCGATAGTGAAATTGGGAGATAAAGTGGCACGTGGCCAAGTTATAGCAGATGGTGCCAATATGGATCAAGGCGAACTTGCACTTGGTAAGAATATATTGCTTGCATTTATGCCTTGGAATGGATATAACTACGAAGATGCGATCATAATCTCGGAAAAATTGATTCGTGAAGATGCATTTACTTCTGTCCATATTTATGAAAAAGAGATAGAAGCAAGAGAATTAAAACATGGTATCGAGGAGATCACTAGAGATATTCCTAATATCAGAGAAGATGAGCTTAGCCATCTTGATGAAAGCGGTATTGTAAAAATAGGTACAAACGTTAAGCCCGGTATGATCTTGGTTGGTAAAGTAAGTCCAAAAGGTGAGATAAGACCAACACCTGAAGAAAGATTGCTTAGAGCGATTTTTGGAGAAAAAGCAGGGCATGTGGTAAATAAATCACTATATTGTCCAGCTTCAATGGAAGGCGTTGTTGTTGATGTAAAAGTATTTACCAAAAAAGGATATGAAAAAGATATCCGTGCGATAAAAGCTTACGAAGAAGAAAAAGCCATCTTGGATAACGAGCATCATGATCAGCTTTTAATGATCGACCGTGAAGAGATTTTGAGAATTTCACATTATTTATCAAAACAAACTCTTGCAAAAGATGTAGCCGTAGGTGATGTAACATACCAAGCAGGCGGTAATGTACCAGAAGATGCGATCAAGAATATTAATCGTTTTGCCCTTAGAAGCGTAGTGCAGTCTTTTGATTCTGATGTACAAAATGAGTACGAAGCACTCAAAAATTATTTCTTGAAACAAAAGAAAAGACTAAAAATAGAACACGAAGAGAAATTGTCAATTCTTGAAAAAGACGATATTTTGCCAAGCGGTGTTACCAAGCTGGTTAAAGTTTATGTTGCTACTAAGAGAAAACTAAAAGTCGGTGACAAAATGGCAGGACGACACGGAAACAAAGGTATTGTCTCAAACATCGTAAGAGAAATAGATATGCCGTATATGAGCGACGGTAGACCTGTTGATATGATTCTTAATCCTCTAGGGGTTCCGTCTCGTATGAATATCGGGCAAATACTAGAAGTGCATTTAGGCTTGATCGGTAAAAAACTCGGTGAGCAGATAGAAGAGATCTTCGAGAGCAAACAACAAGATTTTATAGAGCAGCTTAGAGAAAAAATGATACAAATAGCTGATGTTGCAAAACTTATGAACGCAAAAGAGTTCTTGCATTCAATATCTGATGAAGAACTATTAACATACGCTAGGGATTGGTCGAACGGTGTTAAATTTGCCACCCCTGTATTTGAGGGTACAAATGAAGAAGAGTTTGCTAAATTATTTGAATTAGCAAAAATGGAAGAAGATGGAAAAACCATACTTTTTGATGGAAAAACCGGCGAACAGATGATAGAAAGAGTTAACGTAGGATATATGTATATGCTCAAACTCCACCACTTGGTTGATGAAAAAGTACACGCCAGAAGTACTGGACCATATTCTCTTGTAACTCAACAACCAGTTGGAGGTAAAGCTCTATTTGGTGGTCAAAGATTCGGAGAGATGGAGGTATGGGCACTAGAAGCTTATGGCGCTTCTCATATCCTAAAAGAGATGTTGACCATCAAATCAGATGATGTTGAAGGAAGAGCTAGAGCATATCGTGCCTTAACCAAGGGCGAAAGCGTACCGGAATCTGGGGTACCTGAAACAATGTTCGTATTAACTAAAGAGCTTCAAGCTTTGGGCCTTGATGCAGAACTATTTGAAAATAAAAAAGAAGAAGAGGCTAACAATGAGTAATGTATTGGAAAACTTAGTACCTATTGATTTGCGCAGCGAAGAAAAACCCCTTGATATAGAAGCATTGCAACTAAAAGTAGCAAGCCCTGAAAAGATCTTGTCTTGGAGTTATGGTGAAGTAAAAAAACCGGAAACTATCAACTATCGTACACTTAAACCGGAGAGAGACGGACTTTTTTGTGCCAAAATCTTTGGCCCAATTAGAGATTATGAGTGTTTGTGCGGCAAATATAAAAAGATGAGATATAAAGGCGTAGTATGTGAGAAATGCGGAGTTGAAGTAACAAGCTCTAAAGTCAGACGTTCACGTATGGGTCATATCGAACTTGTAGTGCCTGTTGCACATATTTGGTATGTAAGCTCGTTGCCTAGCAGAATCGGAACACTTTTGGGCGTAAAGATGAAAGACCTGGAAAGAGTACTTTATTATGAAGCATATATAGTTAAAGATCCTGGCGAAGCAGCTCTTGATAGTGACGGCTCAAAACTTTTATCAAAATATGATGTTCTAAACGAAGAGCAATATCAGCAAATATCACAGCGTTTTGGTAATGATGCATTTGATGCACGCATGGGCGGACAAGTGATCCAAGAGTTATTAGCAGATCTTGATCTGGTATCAATGTTTAGAGAACTAAAAGAAGAGATCTCTACAACAAAATCTGAAGCTAAAAGCAAAATGATCGTAAAACGTCTAAAAGTGATCGAAGCATTTTTGCATTCAGGTAATCGCCCTGAGTGGATGATGCTTACTCATTTGCCGGTTCTTCCGCCTGATCTTAGACCTCTAGTTAGCCTTGATGGCGGAAAATTTGCAGTTTCTGACGTAAATGACCTATACAGAAGAGTCATTAACAGAAACCAAAGACTTAAAAGACTGGTTGAATTGGATGCTCCTGAGATCATTGTAAGAAATGAAAAAAGAATGCTTCAGGAAGCGGTTGATGCTTTAATAGATAACGGAAGACGCGGAAGGCCGGTAACAGGTCCGGGAAACAGACCTTTAAAATCACTTTCCGATATGCTTAAAGGTAAACAGGGACGTTTCAGACAAAATCTTCTTGGAAAGCGTGTTGACTATTCAGGCCGTTCAGTTATAGTTGTAGGACCTGAACTTAAGTTTAACCAGTGCGGGCTTCCAAAGAAAATGGCGCTTGAATTATTTAAGCCTTTTGTTATGAAGAAGCTTGTTGAAACGGGAGCTGCCCACAACATTAAGAGTGCAAAGAAAAAAGTTGAAAAGGTTGATACTGCAGTATGGGATGTATTGGATGAAATAATCAAGGACCACACTGTAATGCTAAACCGTGCTCCAACCCTTCACAGACTTGGAATTCAGTCTTTCGAGCCTGTACTTGTTGAAGGAAAGGCTATTAAGCTTCATCCATTGGTATGTACCGCATATAATGCAGACTTTGACGGAGACCAGATGGCTGTTCACGTTCCTTTGTCAGTGGAGGCACAGGCAGAATCAAGGTTTTTGATGATGTCCGTAAACAATATTCTTGCTCCAAAGGATGGAAGACCGATTACAACTCCAACACAGGACATGGTTTTGGGAAGTTACTACATGACTTTAGAAATTGATGATTCTAAAGGTCAGGGAATGATTTTCAAGGATTATGATGAGTTGAAGATGGCATATTTCAATAGGAATGTTGATCTGCATGCAAGGGTAAAGGTTAGAAAAACTGTCGGCAATGAATCTAGACTGGTTGAGTCCACAGTGGGAAGATTTATATTTAATGAAGATGTTCCTCAGGATTTAGGATTTGTAGACAGAGAAAAAGATAAATTCAAACTTGAGGTAGATAAAACAGTTACCAAGAAAGCATTGGAAGAAATAATCTACCGCTGCTTCAGAAAACACGGGAATTCTAAAACAGCTGAAGTTTTGGACGGAATTAAACAAAAAGGCTTCAGGTACTCCACGGTGGGGGCTATTACCATTTCAGTAAGTGATATTACGGTTCCCGAAGAAAAGAAGACTCTTCTTGAACAAGCGGAAAAGCAAGTTTTGGAATACGAAAAGAAGTATAGAAGAGGTTTGATGACTGATGAAGAAAGATATGAAAATGTTATAAAAATCTGGAATCAGACTACAGAAGACGTTACAAATGCACTGATGAATAACCTAAGCAAGGTGAATCCCATCTATATTATGTCTGTGTCGGGAGCACGTGGAGGACGTAACCAAATTAAGCAGCTTGCAGGTATGCGTGGTTTGATGGCGAAACCGGATGGTTCGATCATTGAAAC
>DLIG01000020.1:359-682 GCA_002483605.1 Sulfurovum sp. UBA7648 | reverse complement strand
CGTAAAGGTTTAACGGATACTGCCCTTAGAACAGCTGACTCGGGATACTTGACAAGAAGACTTGTGGACGTAAGCCAGGATGTTATAGTAAGAGAGGTAGACTGCGGAACTACGGACGGTATTGAGGTTGAAGACTTTGTAGACGGCAAGGAAGAAATTGAAAAATTAAGTGAAAGATGCGCCGACAGGTTTGCCGCAGATGATGTGGTAAATCCTGAAACAGGTGAAATATTAGTAAAAGCCGGTGAATTTATTTCTGAAGATATGTCTTTGAAAATTCAAAATTCCGGAATTAAAAAGGTTAAGGTAAGAAGTGTTCTTAC
>DLIG01000020.1:0-164 GCA_002483605.1 Sulfurovum sp. UBA7648 | reverse complement strand
GTTAAGGTAAGAAGTGTTCTTACTTGTAAAACAGTGCACGGGGTATGCGCGAAATGTTACGGTACCAATCTTGCTACAGGAAAGCTTGTCAATGTGGGAGCTGCAGTGGGAATAATTGCTGCACAGTCAATAGGCGAGCCGGGTACACAGCTTACCATGCGTAC
>DLIG01000004.1:1202-12820 GCA_002483605.1 Sulfurovum sp. UBA7648 | reverse complement strand
AGAAAGGTAGAGAGAAGTGTTTTGATGACGTGGAGTTTGTCATCTTGAGAAGTCTTTAGACTTCGCGAAGATCTATTTTCCATGGATTCTAGATCAAGTTCGAACGACTGAGATACCGAACTAAGTTCGGTATAAAGGCAAACTCAAAAAGGTCTGACTACTACCATAATAACGATACCTATACTAAGCAATGTCGGTACTTCGTTATAAAATCTAAAGAATTTACCGCTTTTTGCATTTTTATCCACACTCAAAACTCTACGATAATAATCAAGAGAAAAACTATATAGCATCAATAAAATAATCAATGTAAACTTGACATAAAACCATATACCTTGCTGCAATATGGATGGATTTAACCACAGCAGCCATGATCCGCTAATCACAGTTGCCCACATCGCAGGAGCACCAATGTACTTATACAGCTTATACTCTTGAATCTGCACAACTTCTACAAATTCGGCTTTATCATTATGTTCACGATGATACACAAAAAGTCTAGGAAGGTAAAAAAGCATTGCCATCCAGCTTAGAACACTTACCACATGAAAAGCCAATATCCAACTATAATACGCCACTTTCTACTCCAAAATCTCAAAATCTTTTTTATGATACACAACCAATTGTAATTTTTTATAATACCCCAAATGTCCATAAGATATCTTTATTTTACTGTTATCTTGAGGCAAAGCAGCTCTAGTTTTAAAAAATATAGGCAAAGATCTATTTGAAAAATATATTTTTTTATTTTTATAAATACCGGATATATTTTGAATAATTTCATTTTGCCTATTAGCTATCGGCATATCAAGATTGTTTGCATTTAAAATAAATGTCTTCACCGGAATATTTGAGGCTTTGTTTTTTGCAATGCTTAAATGTGTTATTTCTTTAAGTCCATGATATGTTTTGATCTCATGTACGAGCAGATCATACCTGCTGCCTGCATTGAGTTGTTTTGCACATTTATACAAAAATATACCCCTGCCCTGCGGTGACTGTTTGATTATAGCGTTTGAACCTCTTTTCCATATGACTACTGCATTTTCCAATAAAATATCCGATTTTATCATATCTTGTGCATACAAATACTCTATAGGCTGCTTTGTAATTTTATATTGAGCAACATTAGATGAGAGTTTAAATGGAGTCATCGTAAAACCGGCTTTTATAGGCAAATGATCTGAATATCCCCTGCCTGCGTGCATCCCCTTGTTAATCTTCCAGCGATTGATGCTGCCGTAGCGGTTTTTAAGGTATGGCGGAGAAAATACCATAAATGTGCCGTCTTTGTACTCTATGCCTTTTTTGTCAAATAGTGTTTGGGGCAACAATATATGGTCAATTGTGCTTTTATCACTAAAAAATTGATGATTCCATCTGCTGCTTGCAGGCAATTCACCCCAAAGGTTATAATGTGCCCCTTTTGAAGAAGCTAAGATCTCTGCTTTGTTGATCAAATGATGATCTTTATATGTATTCATCACATCACCTATCGCCGTACGGCCATTAGCATCATCGAGTTTAGCCTCCAAAGTATTTGGCGCATCATGTCTGCTGTTTAGATCACCGGTGATTATATACTCATCACCCCTAGGAAGCTGTGAAATGCGATTTGCCAAAGCTGTTGCAGAGCGTATCCTCTCACTTTCTTTGCCATTTTTTGATTTTGATTTCCAATGATTGACAAAGATTCTAAGCGGCTTATCATCCACCTCCAAATAAACTTCTAAAATATTTCTAACTTTAGGGCTGGGAGATACAATGATCTCTCTTTGGTAATTAATAGGAAAACGCGAAAGAAGAGCTACTTGTATGGGGGCATTTGGCTTAGAGGTAATAGCGCTATACTTATATTCACATCCGACTTGCTCGAGCCTGGAGATCAATTCGTTAAATACATGATTATTTTCTATCTCTTGGAGTCCAATGATGTCACTATTTATATCACATATCACTTCGGCAGTATGATTAAGCTTGATTTGCGCCATATGCTCATTCCAATTGCGAGCACCTGCTTTATAATCATCATATTCTGTTCCTTGATTTTTTGCATCAAAAAGATTTTCTACATTATAAGAAGCTACACTAAAATCGGCTTGCAAAATAGTATATAAAGATAATAAAAACAATAAAAAACGCACTATACACTCCATCTATCAACAAAATAGATTATAGCATTAGAAAAGAAATTAAAAAATAAAAAATGTCAAAATGAAATAATTTATTTTATTGTGATCTTGTTTTCACCCAAAGCAATGCTTCCATTTTCAATCAGCCGGGTCAAAGTTCGTTTAAAATTTTTTTTGCTCATGCCGAAAATATCTGCGATAGCAGATGCATCGCTTTTATAAGTACACTCTACCGTACCGTTATGTTTTTTTAAAATATCAAGCACTTTAAGAGAAGCATCATCTTGGTTTAATTTTGCGCTTTTCAAAAGACAGTCTAGTTTGCCGTCTTTGCGAACTGTTTTTATGATACCATGCTTTTTGTCTCCGATAGCAATAGGTTCAAAGATCTCATTATCAAACAGCATACCTTCAAAGAGATTATTTACTACGACCTTGTAGCCTAGCGGCGTTTTGGCAATGACAAACATATACACTTCTTGGTTTGCAAATAATCCTCTAGTATCAACTGAGAGCCATTTTCCTATCTTTTGTGTACCGTATAGTCTGAGAGTTTGCTCATCAAGGCAAACTCTCAATACAAACCAATCATCTATATGAAAATACTCTTTTTGTTCAGATAGCGGAACAAAGAGATCCTTTGGCAACCCCCAGTCTACAAATGCACCATACTGTTTATAGCTGACTACTCTAAAGTATCCATATTCGCCCAGTATAGCTTTTGGCATCTGCGTAGTGGCTACGGGCCTATCTTCTGAGTCTGTATACAAAAAAACATCTACAAGCTCTCCTATATCCATCTCATATGGCTTTACATAAGCATTAGGGAGCAAAACTTCACTTCCGTCTTTTGCTTCCAAAAAAAGTCCGTGATCACTGCTTCGTGCAACCTTTAGAGTATTTATCTTGCCGATCTGAAGGGTTTTATTCATTTGTTTGCTTTGGCAGAGCTTCTAAATGTTTTATCATTTTTTCAGGAGATATAAAACCTGTTATCGTATGATCTTGCAAATATTCTCCCTTTGCATTAAAAAAAAGTATGTTTGGAGTACCAAATACTCCAAAATGTTCCAACATTGCCGCGTCATCAGCCGTGTTGTCTGTTAGATCGATCTGTATAAACAGATATTCTTTAAATGCCTCTTTGACTTTAGGGTCAACGAATGTTATCACATCGAGCTCTTTACAAGCAGCACAAGACTCTTTGGTAAAGTCTACGATCACTGGTTTACCGGAAGCTTTTATCTCACTCATAAGTTTTTCAACAGAATAACCTTTGCGCCCGTGATGGATAGATGGCGTATGATCTGAATACAAATGCGACAATGGGCTCAGTGTAGAAGCAGCTCCGGTAAGTGCTCCTGCTACCCATACCGATCCTAGTGCAAATAGCAAAAATATGATCACATTGGATATGATCTTTGCCATAGGATGTATCAATACTTTTCTATTTTTATATAGCCCCCATGCGCTGCCAAATGCCAATAATGCTGAGAGCATCATTACCGCAAAAACCGGAACGATACGGGATATCATCATAATGGCAAGAGCGAGCATAGCAACACCGAAGAATTTACTGACCAAGCTCATCCAACTTCCCGGCTTTGGCATCCATTTGCCGGCCCCAATGCCTACAAGCAATAATGGCACGCCCATACCCATACTCATAACAAATAGTGCCGTACCGCCAAGCAAAGCATCGCCGCTCTGAGAGATAAACAATATCGCGCCGCCCAATGCCGGAGCAACACAAGGCCCGACGATAAGAGCAGATAAAATTCCCATGATAGCAGTTCCTATTATCCCTTTGCTGCCGGCATTATCGCTAATAGCAGACAATTTGGTTTGCCACTTCATCGGCAAACCGATCTCATAATAGCCAAACAATGATATTGCAAGAGCCACAAAAACTCCTGCAAAGAGTATCAAAACAAACGGATTTTGCATAGCAGCTTGCATATCAAATCCAAGCAACCCTGCTACTACCCCGACAATAGCATATGTCAAGGACATAGCTAGCACATAAACCAGAGATGTCAAAAATGCGCGCATTGCACTCGGTTTTTCATTGCCGGCTTGAGATACGATGATAGCTGACAATATAGGGATCATAGGAAATATACAAGGGGTAAGAGCCAAAAGCAAGCCGACCACAAAAAATAGCAATATGATAAAGCCGAAACTCTCGCTTGCGATCGCTTGAGATATATCGGCCACACTTGTAGTGTTGCTTAATGAGCCAAATTTTGACCAAAGCCCGCCGCTGCCTTTGCCTTCAAATGAAAAACCTTTGGTTATTGGCTGATAACATACGCCGCTTTTTGAACATCCTTCAAAAGAAACTTGAATTTCAAAAGGTTCATTTGTGATAGCTTCTATATCTTTTTTTGGGATAGATACTTTTAATTCTTTTTCATAGACAGCTTCACCGTGAAAATTATTCGCAGCAGGAAGTGCAGCTTGCAATAAAGCAGCAGAAGGTTTTATGATTTGAAATTTGATAGAATCCGCATAAATATATATATCTTTACCCAGCGTTATGGTAGCAATAATAGAATTATTAGCATCGATAGCCGTAACCCTAAAGGCTTCTTCGGGTTTTAAAAATTCTTGCTGTTTCGCTTGTCCAAACCCGGCTGCAAAAATAAAGCCGTTAATAGCCAACATTAACAATAATAAGCGTCTTATCATCATTGCCCTTATAGTTTTTAAGTTTTGTTATAGTATAAAATTATCTAATTGATATCGATATTGTATCGGATATTGACTAATTAAACATTAATAAAAGGAATTAGATCATGGCCAACCATCTCATTTTAGAATCATCTGCCTACTTGCAACAGCATGCAAACAATCCCGTAGACTGGTATCCATGGGGTGACGAAGCCTTGCAAATTGCAAAAAAACAAAACAAACCTATATTTGTTTCGATTGGTTACAGCAGTTGTCATTGGTGCCATGTGATGGAACATGAATCTTTTGAAAATGAAAATATAGCCAAATTGCTCAATGAACATTTTGTATCGATCAAAGTTGACAAAGAAGAGAGGCCTGATATAGATAAATATTTTCAAGAAGTTTATGCACTCATGAACGGCAGAGGAGGAGGATGGCCGACCTCTATATTTTTAACTCCTGATCTAAAACCATTTTATAGTGCTACTTATATACCCTCTACCCCAAAATACGGCATGATGGCATTTGACGAGCTTTTGAATACAATAGCACAAAAACATGCAAAAGATCCGGCCTTGCTTGCACAAAAAGGTTCAGAAGTTTTAGATTTTCTAAAGCCAAAAAGCAAAGTTGAAGCCACCAAGCTTGATATTAGCATCATAGACAGATTCATTTCACAAGCCAAAAGCCTTTTTGATAAACAATACGGCGGTTTTGGAAATGCGCCAAAATTTCCGCAAGTATCTACATATATGGCACTTATAGATTTTTATAAAATAACAAAAGACAATGAGATACTGCAGATCATAGAAACATCGCTTGATTCTATGATACGAGGCGGGTTATACGATAGGGTAGATGGCGGATTTTGTAGATACAGTACCGATGAGAGATGGCTGGTGCCTCATTTTGAAAAAATGACATACGATAATGCACTTTTAGCCGAACTGTACCTAAGAGCATATCTATTGACACAAAAATATACTTACAAAGAAATAGCACTTGAAACTATTGAATTTATGCGTAAATATATGAGCGAAGACGGGCTCTTTTATGCAGCAAGCGATGCAGATACCAATGGGTTGGAGGGAGAATATTTTATCTACGATCACCGCGAGGCTATCAATGCATTTATACAAAACGGTATGACAGCTAATGATGCCGCTAAAATTGCAGCTGCACTTGATATCACTCCAAACGGTAATTTTGAAGGCAAATCTATAATCAATGTATCAGATCCAAACAAAATAAACGAAATAATGCATTATAGCCAGGCCATTACGGCACTAAAAGAGATAAGGACAAAAAGGAAATATCCTTTCAGGGACACGAAGATCATCACTGCGTGGAATGCTATGATGATAAAAACTCTTTTTTATGCAAGCAAGACCGAGCCAAGATATCTTGAAATTGCCAAAAATTCAATTTCAAAACTTTTGGATAAACTTTATATAAATGGTGTGCTTTACCATACTTCTATCAACAACAATACTCCAAATGTTGAAGCGTTTTTGGAAGATTATGCATATTTGGCTCAAGCACTTATAGAAGCATATCAAAGCACATTTGAAAAATACTACCTTGATCTTGCGATCAAACTTAGCAATGAAGCCATTCGAAAATTTTATACCCGTCACGAATGGAATTTTGCAACAGGAGAATTTGCAACAAAAGCCGAAACATATGATAGCTCATATCCGTCATCTCTAGGAGTAATGCTTGATGTACTTGGCAAATTAGATATATTGTCTGATCTAAATTATGGCGATATTATTTTTGCCTCGCTTGAGCGCCATTCTCATTCGCTTATGCGCCAGCCAATTTCTAGCCCTTGTATGGGCAATGCTGTATTGCGCTATCTAAAAGATTTGATAGTTTTAAAATCAACAAAAACAAACCTTAACACCAATAAAGATTCTATAGCTTTGCTCTCCTATCCATATCTTTTATTGGAAGTTAGCGATGAAGACGGCTGGTCATTGTGCGGAAAAGGAGCATGTTTTGCGCATACCAAAACCTTTGAAGAGATCAAGCTCCATATTGAATCGTTGGATATTTGAATATTTTGCTATACTTTTCAAAATAATTAAGGGAAAATATGACCGCAATAAAATCAAATATACTAATTCTAATAACACTATTTATAATGACTGGATGCACCAGCATAGTTACTGCCCCTATAGAAATAGCAGGAGCAACCGCAAGCGCTATTATCGATGTAACAGGAAGCGTGGTACACGCTGTTGCCGGTGATGATGAGGATGATGAAGATTAAATAATACTGCTATCTATAAGTATTATAATTAAAATAGAACCTACTCCCACTTATATTTACTCATAGGGGTATCTGTTCTATTGGCCCACTCTTTCATTGAGGCATCATATAGCCTAACATCTTTAAAGTGCAGTAAATTATGCAATACAAACCAATTCATAGAAGTTTCCAAGCCTCCGGTACAATAGGTAACAACGGTTTTTTTAGGATCCAATTTTAATCCGTCAACCAGCATTGCTCTCAGTTCGCTTACAGGCTTCATCTTGCCGTTCGCATCCAAGCTATACTGCCAAAAATAGTTTGTGGCTTTAGGGATATGCCCTGCTTTCAAAAGCTCCGGTTGCAATTTTGAACCAAAATAAAAATGCTCATTACGTGCATCAATCATTCGTATTTTGCCTATATGTGAGCGAACATAAGCAATATCTGCAACCATATTGTGATTTGGTGCTGCTTTAAAATCACCATTTGACCTATTTGGCTTATCTTGCGACAAGCCATAGCCTGCTGCTTGCCATGCTTTTAGTCCCCCATCCAGCAGTGCTGCATTTTTATGTCCCATTGCTTTAATAGCCCAAATAACATATGTCGGTTTAAGAGTATCTTTTGGATCTGATTGATGAGAATAAACTACAATATCGCTTGACCTGCTTGCACCTAAACTTTGCAAATGTTTTTCGATAACTTCAGGGGTTTGCAGCAAAAGATGCCCGTCTTTTGCTACTCTCCATATGCCAATGTCGCTAGGAAGTGCATTTGGGATATGCCCCTTGCTATAGAGATCATTTCCTGATATATCAATGATCAATAGATTTTTGTTATTTTTGTTATTATTTAACCACTCTGCAGAGACTAGTGGCTCTAATGCAAAAACCCAAGAGGCAAATAAAATTAAAACTGCTATTAAACGCATAAAAACTCCTTTTAAAATATTGATTATCGTAACAAATTTATTCTTAAAAGAAAATTATTATCTTATTAGTTTTTACAATATTTTATAATAATCAATTAATATTTTCCAATATTTTGCAAAAAATTAAGATATAATTTGATTATATTTCAAAGGCAGAATATGAATACAAATACATGGTATGGACATTTTACAAAAAATTTTGCTAAGATAACCGGTAAATCTATAACTTTTATTCTCGCTATCGCACTCATTTTTACGTGGATAATAAGCGGTCCTTTTTTTAATTTTAGCGACACATGGCAGCTGGTGATAAACACTGCGACGACGATCATTACTTTTATTATGGTCTTTATCATACAAAATACTCAAAATCGTGACACTGAAGCTATACAAATCAAACTAGACGAACTTATACGCGTAACCAAAAAAGCCCATAAAACACTTATGGACATAGAAGAACTAGAAGATGAGCAAATAGATGCCCTGAGAGCAAAATATACAGAGCTTGCCAAATCAACACGGCAAAAAATAAATAAATAAAATTACTTTTGCTCTTTATTTAGCTCTTCACGCAATTTAGATTGACTATCTTTAAAATCTTTGCTATCCCCATAGTTAACAAAATTTTTATAATATTCATGCATATATTTAACACGATCGGCATGACGGATAGGGCACCAAAACTGTTCTGTGCGCCCGGCGATCTCAGACACATACCCCAGTAAACCGTTGAAATAACTGCAATACCAGCAATTTGCTTTTTCTATGATATTAAGATAGCCTAGTTTGTGCCTGTCAATAATGATATAATCGCTTCTTTTGACTTTTGATATTTTATAAATTGGAAAACAAATTGCTTGATACAACGAAACGAAGATATCCAAAACAAATGCAGGTATCAAACATGCCCATATGATCGGAACACTTAAAATATATAATACTGGAGCATTCAAAAGATAAACAAATAAATTTTCTTTATCATGCTTGTATTTGGCTCGTAATTCTTCTTTTTTTTGAGTTATCTCACAACTAAAGCTTTTGTATTGTTCCTGGAGTTCAGTCTCCAGCTCCGACTCTAAAGATTTGATCTTGTCGACTAATTGTGATATTTTTTCATTTTGCATCAAATCCATATTATAGACTTTTAGCGTTTTTGAACTCTTCTATCTCGCTTTCAACCATTGCATCTATCATGCGAACATAAAGGTCATTGATGAGATTTGGCGAAAGTCCCAAAGAAATAGCTTGAGCTCTTACGCGCGAAATTACATCTTTGATGCGCTCTTCGCCTTTTACCTCTTCTATGCTGTTTTTGAAATGTGCGATCTGCTTTATATATTCGTTGCGTTTAGCAATGAGAGATACTATATCATGATCTAGCTTATCTATCTCGTCTCTTACTTCTTGAAGGGTAGTACATTTTTTCATTGCTATTCCTTGTATGAGTATATTATATAGTGATATTATAGCTTGTTATTTTTGAAAATGTTATGGCAATAAAATACAAAGAATTTATTCTTTGTATTTTAAATTATTTATAGGAGTATATATGAAGTTTTGTTAAGATAATTTATTACGCCTGTCATGATTTTACATGACAGGCGTAATTTCAAATTTTTTATTCTACTTCTGCGTCAATGACGTCATCATCTGCTTTTTTTTCACTTGACGCAGCAGCGCCGCCCTGCTCTTTTGCATACAAAGCTTCAGCTAATTTATGGCTTTTTTCTGTAAGTACTTTGACTTTTGCTTCTATTTCTTCTTTTGTTGCATTGTCATTTTTGAGCGTATTTTCAAGATCTTCAATAGCACTTTCGATCCCTGCTTTTTCAGAAGCATCAAAGTTTTCACCAAGTTCACCTAGTGATTTTCTAGTTTGGTGGATCAGTGCATCTGCTTGATTTTTAGCTTCAACGATCGCTTTTCTTTGTTCATCTTCTGCTTTGTGGGCTTCAGCGTCGGCGACCATTTTAGCTATCTCTTCATCGCTAAGTCCGCTTGAACCTGTGATCTTGATCTCTTGAGATTTTCCTGTGCCTTTATCTTGAGCCGATACGGTCAAGATACCATTGGCATCAATATCGAATGTAACTTCGATTTGAGGTACACCTCTTGGAGCTGCAGGGATGTCTCTAAGCTCAAACATACCTAGACTTTTGTTGTCTTTTGCAAATTCTCTTTCACCTTGAAGCACATGGATGCTAACTGCTGGTTGATTATCATCTGCGGTTGAGAATACTTGAGATTTTTTAGCAGGTATTGTTGTACCTTTTTCGATAACTTTGGTTGTCACCCCGCCTAGTGTCTCAATTCCAAGACTTAGAGGAGTTACGTCGAGAAGCAATACATCTTTAACATCACCTGCCAATACACCACCTTGAATAGCAGCGCCAAGCGCAACTACTTCATCAGGATTTACAGATTTGTTAAGTTCTTTACCAAAGAATTTTTTGACTTCTTCTTGCACAAGAGGAACACGAGTAGATCCGCCCACCATGACTATTTCATTGATATCACTAGTCTTAACTCCCGCATCTTTCAAAACTGCCGCGATAGTTTTGATAGTGCTCGCTACAAGATCAGAGATAAGTGACTCGAATTTAGCTCTAGTTATTTTCATTACAAGGTGTTTTGGCCCGCTCGCATCTGCTGTAATAAACGGCAGATTAATCTCTGTTTCGGTAGCACTTGAAAGCTCTTTTTTTGCATTTTCTGCTGCATCTTTTAGTCTTTGAAGAGCCATTACATCACCTTTAAGATCAACACCATTCTCATTTTTGAATTCACCGGCAATATAGTCGATCACACGGTTATCAAAATCGTCACCGCCCAAGAATGCATCTCCGCCTGTTGCCATAACTTCTACTACATTATCGCCTGTTTCAAGAGTTGTAACGTCGAATGTTCCGCCTCCAAGGTCATAAACTACTATCTGTTCTGCGCCTTTTTTATCAAGCCCGTAAGATAATGCAGCTGATGTTGGTTCATTGATGATACGAAGTACATTAAGTCCTGCTATTGTGCCTGCCTCTTTAGTAGCTTTTCTTTGAGCATCATTAAAGTACGCAGGAACCGTGATAACTGCGTCAGTTAGTTTTTCTCCTAGATAAGCTTCCGCATCTTCTTTTAGCTTCATAAGCACTTTTGCTGAAATCTCTTGAGGAGTATAAGTCTTTCCAGCCACTTCAATAGCACACGCGCCATTTCTGTCTATTACATGATATGGGAGTCTAGTTTTTGCTTCTTTTGCTTTTGGCTCATCGCACATAAGCCCCATAATTCTTTTTATAGAATATATAGTTTTTTCAGGATTAGTAACTGCTTGGCGTTTGGCTGCCTCACCTACCAATACTTCGCCTTTATCTGTAAAAGCAACTACTGATGGAGTAGTGTTTTTACCCTCTTTGTTTACAATGATCTTAGCCTCGCCATGGTCGTAAATGGCCATTGCTGAGTTTGTGGTTCCTAGATCTATTCCTAATACTTTTGCCATAATAATTCCTTTGATTTTTATTTTTATTTAATATAACGCCAACAGAGCAAAGCTCCTTTTGGCTACGCTAACCGCTGAGGTACTAAAGCTTCGGCTAAAGCCTCAGATAACGCCAACAGAGCAAAGCTC
>DLIG01000004.1:0-1054 GCA_002483605.1 Sulfurovum sp. UBA7648 | reverse complement strand
GCAAAGCTCTTTATGGCTACGCTAACCGCTGAGGTACTAAAGCTTCGGCTAAAGCCTCAGATAACGCCAACAGAGCAAAGCTCCTTTTGGCTACGCTAACCGCTTGTTATTTTTTTGCCGTACTTACCATTGCCGGACGAAGTACTTGATCTTTTATAGTATAGCCTTTTTGCAATACTTGTACAATAGCACCATTTTCATGAGCATCACTTTCTACTTGCATGATAGCTTGATGAACTTCAGGATTGAAACATCCTTCGCATTCTATCTCGATTATACCGTGCTTTTCAAGTACTTTTTTGAGCTGCTCGTGTGTATTGAGTATACCTTCTTTAATCTTTTGCAATACCGGCGAATCTTCGCTATCAGCGATTGTGTCAATAGATGACACTGCACCGTCAAAAGAATCCATAACACTCAAAACATCTTTTGCAAAACTTGTATTTGCATAGTTAACTGCAGTTATTTTATCTTTTTCAAGACGCTTTTTTGTGTTTTCGAAATCAGCATATGCTCTTAAGTATTTATCTTTATACTCTTGAAGCTCATTTTGAAGTATCAAAACTTCATCTACTTGCATCTCCTTTTGAGATTGGCCAGTATCTACCGATTCATTCGTATTTTCGAGAATTTCTTTTTCTTCTTGCGACAAATCAGCCTCCTTGAATTTAAATTTTAATGTTTCTATTATAGCAAGTTTTGCATAATTATTTATAATTTTATATCATTATTGATAATATTGCAATCGTGCTATTACCGTGCCAAGTAAATACCTTAAACTTTGGGAGCATAGCCAAAGCTACGCTCTCAAAGTTTCGCCTTGATTATGCACAAAATCATTTGTATCAAAATTAAGGTATTTACTTGGCACGGTAATTAATGAATTATACAACATTGAGTCTTAGTTTGTCAAGTCTTATATGAATATTTTTATATAATATACTTTAGTCTAAATGACTCAAGTTAAAATTTATCAAAATAATGTCATCCAAGCATCATTGTAAGTAGGCAATATTTCAAAGCGGTTAGCATGAAATATGCCGTAAACGATATT
>DLIG01000018.1:14816-14942 GCA_002483605.1 Sulfurovum sp. UBA7648 | reverse complement strand
CGGAATCCATAAAAATAGATCTTCACGAAGTCTAAAGACTTCTCAAGATGACAAACTATACGTCATTCCGTGCTTTGAGCTGGAATCCATATTATTTTCTTCGCTACCTTTTTAAAAGTAGTGAAA
>DLIG01000018.1:0-14512 GCA_002483605.1 Sulfurovum sp. UBA7648 | reverse complement strand
AAGGCGGCTTTCAAGGAGCGCTCGGATGACATTGTTTATGATATGTGGATTCCGTATCAAGTACGGAATGACGCGAAGAAGAAAATCGTCATCTAGACCCTTCATCCTTTATACATCATTCCTGCGTAAGGCGGCAATCCATAAAAATAGATCTTCACGAAGTCTAAAGACTTCTCAAGATGACTAGCCATTCCACCTTCACCTTTCACCTTTCACCTTTCACCTTTCACTGCACAACTATAAATAAATATAATTTTATAAGAATTTTTTAGATTATATATATTATTTGTCTGATATAATTATTGCCAAAACTGAATTAATGGATTTTGCAATGAATAAAAGTTTTTTGATAACAATAGTTTTAGCGCTATTTTTTAACGGGTGCAGCACAAAAGAACATATGCTGTTCCAAGTTGCGGCAAATGATCAGACACTTTCAACCCAGGCTAATATCTCATATTCTAGCAAGATCGCACCAAGAGATAGGATCTCCATAGAGATACTCAATGGCCAAAAACCGGTCACTTTTAGCAATGATACTCAAAATTATTTAGACCCTGAACGCGGGTTTTTAGTCTCAGAGAGCGGCGAGGTGTTTTTGCCGCTTGTAGGTTATGTACACGTAGCAGGGCTGAGCGAAAGAGAAGCAAGCGAGTATCTTACAAAAGCTTACGGCGAGTATCTAAAATTTCCATTTGTCAAGCTCGATATCCTTAATCAAAGAGTTTATGTCATAGGCGAAGTAAGCAAACCCGGCATTGTGCCTGTCAACAATGAAACACTAAACTTCTTCGAGGCGCTTGCTCAAGTGGGTGATTTTACCGATTATGCGAACAGAACCGATGTAAAGATCGTAACTTACGTTCAGGGCGGATCGCCGGTTATTAGAAGTGTCGATATGACCAAAATGCAATCCATTCATATGGCAAACCTGATGCTGAAACCAAACGATATAGTTTACATTCCGCCTAGAAGTATCAAAGTATACAATACATACCTCAAAGAGACAGGCCCGCTTTTAAATACTATCAACAGCCTTTTGACACCGTTTGTTAATATTAAATACCTAAGAGATTAAAATGAGAGCATTATCAGAATTAAAAACACAACCGCATACACAAGAGGATGAGATCGACTTAAAAGAACTATGGCAAGTCATCGTTCGTCGTAAAGCTCTTATTATAGGCATAGCAACTGTAATATTCTTATTATCCATCGTTTATGCGTTTTGGTCAAAAAATATCTATTCTACATATGCTTCTATTGAGGTCGAAGATACCAAGCGCAATATATTTAGGCCTGCTCAAGTAGATATTTTTGCAGGAGAGATAGGCGGCAGTTCAGGGATAGATAATGAGATCGAGATCCTTCAATCTAGAGAATTACTGCTAAAACTTATGAGAGCCATGCCATTAAATGTGAGA
Source organism: Sulfurovum sp. UBA7648 (assembly GCA_002483605.1). GTDB lineage: Bacteria > Campylobacterota > Campylobacteria > Campylobacterales > Sulfurovaceae > BN30871. Next base: position 13,088 of record DLIG01000018.1, on the reverse strand, counting down.
TATTTTCAAGAAGGAGTTCTAAAAGATACAGAACTATATGATGACAGGCCTTTTGATCTTCAGATGAGCAGTATCTCTGAAAATCTCAATGAAAATATTGTATTTGATATAGAAATAATTGATAAAAATAGTTATCACATTTATGCAGATGTAGCACAAAACTCGGCAAAACCTTTGAGAATTGATGAAACGTATAAATTCGGGCAAATTGCCAAAACACCATATTTTTCCTTTACTATCAAAGCCATCAAAGATTTTGGTTTGAAAAATGTCTCTTATAAGGTTGTATATCATGCAAACCAAAACAGTTTTATTGATAGCTTTATCAGGCCAAATCTGAGCGTATCGCAGATCAATAAGCAAGCATCCATAGTTAAGATCTCATTTGAGGATACCAGTGCTCAAAGAGGCGTTGATATAGTCAATAACCTTGTCAAACTCTATTTTGACCAAAAATTGGGTTTTCAGAGAGAAGAGGTGGAAAAAAAGCTTCAATTTGTTAACGAGCAGCTCGCCGTTACACATGAAAACCTATCTGAGTCTCAAGTAGCGATCAAAGATTTTAAACAAGATAATACCATAGCAACCATCCCAGGCAGTGCGTCAACACTGCTTACTACTTTGGTTGATATCGATACACAGATAGCTCAGGCAGATATGAAGCTAAGTGTCCTAAAAGGATTGATCAATACACGCAATACCGCTTCTATATCTTTGGATGTATTGGGCATAAGCGCGTCTCCGATAATCGGTAGTATCAGCGCACTCCAGCAAAAGAATGCGGCAAGGGATGCATTATTGGCTGAATATACCCCAAAACACCCTGATGTCGTAAAGTTATCAGACGAGATAAGGTCGCTCGAGTCTTCAATTAGAAGTTCCATAAGCGGCTTATACAATAGTGTGGCAAAACAAAAAAGCGACCTAGTTGCAACAAAAAATAAATACGAAGGCTCTCTGAGCGGTATGCCAAGCAAAGAGCTGGGACTTATGAATCTTAGCCGTAATTTCCAAGTAAATGAAAAAATGTACTCATATCTGCTTGAGAAAAAAGCGGAGTTTGAGATCATGAATGCTGCAACCGTTTCAAAAAACAGGATACTGGATAACGCTATACTTTATCCGCATCCTATCAAACCAAAAAGATCTCTTATAGTAGCAGTTGGTTTGATCTTGGGGCTTATCCTAGGTACATTTGCTGCATTTATTACAGAGTTTTTCAATAATAAGATCATAACTCCTGAAGATGTAGAGCGCATCACCGATATTCCTGTGTATGGCGTAGTGCCTGAAAACAAAGCCGAAGAAACAGCGTTTATCGAATCGCTCAATATGATACGGACCAATATGGAGTTCATTTCCTCAGGTGATAAGAGCAAAGTGATCATGATAAGTTCCAATATCCCAGAAGAGGGTAAAACAACTATTGCAGCCAATCTATCGCGTACCTTGGCAAAAGCAAACAAAAAGGTGGTCTTGGTGGATCTGGATATGCGTAAATCAAAACTGCTTCGGGAGTTCCCGGGTGTTAATGTCAAAGACGGGGTTAGTTCCGTACTTATCGGCAAGACGGCAGCAGATGATGCATTGATACATATTGAGAAGAATCTGGATGTCGTTTTTGCAGGCAAAAATCCTCCAAACCCATCCGAACTATTACTCTCTCCGGCTATTGAAAAGATCATAAATGAACTGAAAACCAGATACGATTATGTCATAGTAGATACAGCACCTATCGGGCTTGTTACCGATACCATGATATTGCTCAAAAAGCATATCCATGATCTATTCTTGGTTGTTATAAGGTCAGGCTTTACAGATAAGTCATTGTTGGCAAACTTTAACAAAATGGCGCATAAGCATCATATGCACTCAACAGGTCTCATACTCAACGGCGTAAATGCAAATCAGGCTGGTTATTATGGTTACGGCTATGGTTACGGCTATGGAGCAGATGAAAAAACCAAATGATCTTCTTTGGTAAAAAATCGTTCAGCTCTTTTATTGGTACCGATTTTCATTCGCATCTGATCCCGGGCATTGATGACGGTGCTAAGGATATGGCACATTCACTTGGACTTATCAGGGGCCTTGCTGAACTTGGTTACCGTAAGCTTGTCACAACCCCGCATATCAAGATCGGACAATATGATAACACGGCTCACATCGTTAGACAAGGCCTATATGAACTTCGAGATGCGCTTATTGCAAACAATATAGATATGCAAATAGAAGCTGCAGCAGAATACTATTGCGATGAGACATTTTTGCAAGCGATCAGACAAGATGAGATTTTGCATATCAACCGTTTTGTATTGATTGAATTTTCTTATGTCGTGCCGCCAATCAATCTAGAAGAGACGATCTATGAGCTCAAGAGCAGAGATTACATACCAGTCCTTGCTCATCCTGAGAGATATATCTATTATCACAATAAACTGGAAATATACGAATATCTAAAAACTCTAGGTATCCATTTTCAGATCAATCTTAATTCTCTGATAGGCTATTATTCCAAACCGGTTGAGATGGTTGCAAAATATCTGAGCCAAAAAGGGTTTGTTGATTTTATTGGCAGTGATACTCATCATTTTAAGCACACAGACACCTTGCAAAAAGTTTTCAAGAGCAAAACATACAAAACTCTGTTTGAAAACAATAAGATCTTAAATGATAAGCTGGTTATAGATGTGTGATAAAGTTTGTGCACCATTTGCCCTCGTTCCCATCGTCCTCGATGGGAATGCATGCCAAATTCAAAAAGACAAATATGCACTCCCACACAGGAGCATGGGAGCGAAAAAGTATGGATTCCGTATCAAGTACGGAATGACGGTTGCGGTGCGGAAATTTATAAAGTTTTGTCATTCCTGCGTAGGCAGGAATCCAGTCATAATGAGCGAAGTGCGGCGATCCATGGATCTACTCGTTTATGGATTCCGTATCAAGCACGGAATGACGTTTTTATCATTGCATGGGAACACAAAATGTATAGTAACAAAAAAGGATTGATATGATCATACTAGGTGAAAAATATAAATTCCATAAACTTGAAAAATCCAAGCTCGGCATCTCCAAAAGCGATATTCATTATATCAAAGACGGCCTCAAAGATCCAGATACTACGATCAAAAATATCAAAAAAAATCTAAGCCTCTCAAAGCACAACACCATTGTTATCAATATGCATTCCAAGATCCATACAAGCATCATTACTTATCTGACAAATCTTCAGTTTGAGAAAAATATCTCTTTTTGTACGATAGAGCATTTTTTGGAAACCAGGCTCCAAAAATGCTACATACCAGAACAAAATGACAGTCTGGATTTTTTGAGCAACATAAAGCCGTATTCGGCTTGGCAATATTTCCAAAAAAGATGTATCGATTATTTTGGAGTATTTTGGCTGCTGTTTTTCTCATGGCCGGTAATGATCATAGCTGCACTTAAGATCAAGCAACAAAGCCCCGGCAAGATACTGTTTAGACAATCTAGGGTTGGTAAAAACAACCAAAAATTTGAATGTGTCAAATTTAGAAGCATGCATGAAGATACAGAATTTTTCAACCACTATACCCAAGAAGATGATCCTAGGATCTTTCCATGGGGAAATACTATGCGCAAGATGAGGATAGATGAACTTCCGCAAGTTCGGAACATCATAAAAGGAGAGATGCATCTTATAGGGCCTAGGGCGGAGTGGCATGAACTTGTAGATAATTATGAAAAACAGATACCGTACTATCATGAACGGCATCTCGTAGCTCCGGGCATTACCGGCTGGGCACAGGTCAATTATCCCTATGGAGCTAATTTGGAAGATGCCAGGCAAAAGCTTATGTATGACCTTTATTATATCAAGTATTGGAATATATGGCTGGAGCTCAAAACCGTATGGAAAACGGCTATGGTAGTAATTGGCAAAAATGGATTGTGAAATGACACCAAGTTGCCATAGTGAGCGAAGCGTAACTATCCATATAGATTCTCACGCCCCAGAATGACACTTTTTTGTGCCCTCGTTCCCATCGTCCTCGATGGGAATGCATGCCAAATTTAAAAAGACAAATATACATTCCCACACAGGAGCATGGGAGCGAAAAAGTATGGATTCCGTATCAAGTACAAAATGACGGTTGCAGTGCGGAAACTTATAAAGTTTCGTCATTCCTGCGTAGGCAGGAATCCAGTCATAGTGAGCGAAGCGTGACTATCTCTGCTTTGCGGGATTTTTGTCATTGTGTAATATAATAGTAGATAATTTGGAGACGATATGAAAAACAGACTTTACTTTGATGTGAGCCGTAATGACACAGCAACAAAAAAAGAGCTTTTTGAAAAGATCAAAGATGAAAAGAACACCATAGGATATTACAACCTCCCCGATCAGGATATCTCTTCTTTGCTCGCATATGCCGCATCTTTTGATGACGATATAGAGTACATTGTTGTTCTAGGTATTGGCGGCAGTTCTCTTGGAGCAAAGGCAATATATGAATTTCTCAAGCCCCGCAACGGCAATAAGCGAAAATTGGTATTTTTTGAAAGCACAGATCCGGTTTCTATCTCTTACATCATAGCTCAAATAGATATATCAAAAAGCCATTTTTTAGTCATTAGCAAATCAGGAACGACTATCGAGACCATCGCAGTTTTCAAATACATCTATTCGCTCCAAAGCGATCCTGGGTATTACACCTTCATAACCGACAAAGATTCACCCTTAGAAAAATTTGCACGGGGGATAAACGCAAAAGTATTTCATATCCCATCCAATGTAGGCGGCAGGTTTTCAGCTCTTAGTGCAGTAGGCTTGCTGCCGCTTGCGTTATGCGGTATTGATATCAAAGCTCTCTTAAGTGGAGCCGGACAGATCAAAGAGAGTTTTTTCCATGACGGATACATCAGGGATATCCTTTTGGACAAAGCGCTTTTTTATGCCAAACATCATGCCGTTTACCACATTAATTGTATATTTGCTTATTCTGAAACACTCAAATATTTTTGCGAATGGTATGTGCAGCTATGGGGAGAGAGTCTGGGTAAAAAACAACGTCATAGCTCATTCAATGTAGGTTTAACTCCTGTAGGGCTCATAGGACCTAAGGACCAGCACTCATTTTTGCAGCTTCTCATGGAAGGGACAAGAGACAAATCAGCCACTTTTATCAAGATAGAAGATTTCAAAGATCCACTCATTATCCCGGATATATCACTGCAGCACCTTGAGTCGTTGGATGTCATTAACAATATAGAGTTCCATAAACTTATCAATATGCAATGTGATGCTACATTCGAAGCACTAAAGATACAAGAGGGCATCCCTCTGGATGAAATTAGTATACAAGCAGTTGATGAACATAGTATCGGTGAGCTTGTTTATTATTATGAACTGCTGACATCCTTGGTAGGCCGGCTAATTGACGTTGATACATACGATCAGCCTAGTGTCGAACTTGGCAAAACAATTCTCAAAGATAAATTAGAAAAATTGAAAGGCTTGTAGCCATTGGAAGTAATATATCAGTAAAGTTTAATAACAGAGATCTTATATAAACATGATATTGCTGTAATATTGTTTTGCTATAATATTAGATATTTTTTAAAAATTAGCATTTTTTTGACAGCTTTTTAATATTTTATATAGTTAGTCGAAATAAAAGTGAGTAAATATGATAAATGAAAAACGCCTTACTCATCTCAAGCAGCTAGAGGCTGAATCGATTCATATTATGCGCGAGGTGGTTGCCGAATTTGAAAATCCTGCCATGCTCTATAGTATCGGCAAAGATAGCTCTGTCATGCTCCATCTAGCGCAAAAAGCGTTTTATCCGGCTCCTCCTCCTTTCCCTTTAGTGCATGTTGATACGATGTGGAAATTTCGTGAAATGATAGATTTTAGAGACCGTCGTGCCAAAGAAGTGGGAATGGACCTAATAATACATGTCAACCCCAATGGAATCGATATGAATATCAGTCCATTTGAGCATGGTTCTGCACTTCATACAGATATTATGAAGACAGAAGGACTAAAGCAGATGCTTGATATTTATAAGTTTGATGCAGTTTTTGGAGGCGCTAGAAGAGACGAAGAGAAAAGCCGTGCCAAAGAGAGAATTTATTCATTTCGTGATAAATTTCATCGATGGGATCCAAAAAACCAGCGTCCGGAACTCTGGAATATCTATAATGGACGACATCATCAAGGGGAAAGTATCCGTGTGTTTCCTTTATCTAACTGGACAGAACTTGATATTTGGCAATACATCTATCTCGAACAAATACCGATCGTTCCATTGTATTTTGCTGCTAAACGTCCTGTCGTTGAAATGGGCGGAACGCTTATTATGGTCGATGATGAGCGCATGCCAGAGGAGTTGCGCAAAACAGCCAAAGATAAGGTTGTCCGTTTTCGGACGCTAGGATGTTATCCATTGACAGGTGCGATCGAATCGAAAGCAACGACATTATCCGAGATTATTCAAGAAATGCTGCTTACTACTACATCCGAACGACAGGGAAGATTGATCGATACAGATTCAGCAGGGTCTATGGAGAAGAAAAAAATTGAGGGGTATTTTTGATGCATCATCAAAAAAATTTGATAGCTACGGATATCGAAACTTATCTTAAGCAGCATGAAAATAAAGGATTGCTGCGCCTCATTACGTGCGGCAGCGTAGATGATGGTAAAAGTACTCTGATAGGACGGCTGTTGTATGATTCAAAAATGATCTTTGAAGACCAGCTTTTGGCTATCGAAAAAGATAGCAAGAAGGTTGGAACGCAAGGCGGAGAGCTTGATCTCGCCCTTCTTGTTGACGGCTTGCAAAGCGAGAGAGAGCAGGGCATTACTATAGATGTTGCATATCGTTTCTTTTCTACCGATAAACGTAAATTTATCATCGCAGACACACCGGGCCATGAACAGTATACCCGCAATATGGCCACAGGTGCAAGTACGGCCGATCTGGCTATTGTTTTGATCGATGCACGCCAAGGGGTATTGACTCAAACACGACGCCATTCATATATTGTATCCTTGCTCGGCATCCGTCATATGGTCGTAGCTATCAATAAAATGGATCTGGTTGATTTTTCCCAAGAACGTTTCGAAGATATCAAGAGGGATTATGAGCAGTTGATCCCAAGCCTTCCAAATCATGAACGAATTTCATTTGAGTACCTTCCGATCTCTGCGCTAAATGGAGATAACGTTGTTTATCTAAGCTCAAATACCCCTTGGTACAAGGGAATTGCGCTTATGGAATTGCTTGATACGGTAGATATTGAACAGCCGAACAATACAGATGAGGGAAAATTTCGATTTCCGGTTCAGTATGTCAATCGTCCGCATCTTGATTTTCGCGGTTTTAGCGGCACCATTGCTGCTGGGAGTATCAAAACAGGCGATGAGATCACGATACTGCCTTCTGGTAAAACAACTCGTATAAAATCGATCATTTTGCCCGGGATCTCTGATCGCGTTGTTTGCGGGAAAGAAGAATTGCTTACGGCCAAAGAAGCTTTTGCGCCAATGGCAATTACGCTTACGACAGAAGACGAAGTGGATATCAGCCGAGGCGATATGATCGTGCGCAGTGATCATCTGCCACGTGTATCAAATAGTCTAAAAGTGATGATGGTATGGATGTCTGATGTGCCTATGAAACTTACTGAGAGTTATTATATCAAATCAGCAACGACAGTTCTAAAAGGAAGCTTTGATCATATCAATTATAAAGTTGATGTTAATACTTACGAGCGTCTGCAAGTAAACGAACTGCATCTTAATGATATTGCATCATGCAAACTGGTGCTGAATCGTCCAATAGCAGCTGATCCTTACACTATCAACCGTTATACAGGAAGTTTTATTGTGATCGATCGCATGACCAACAATACGCTTGGTGCAGGTATGATCATTGATGTCAGCCGTCGTGAGCAGGATAGTTTGATGAGCAATCAGCGAGAATATACCCAAGCTGAGATCGAATTAAATGCTTACATTAGAAAACATTATCCGGAGTGGAAATGTATCAATATCAGTTGATGCTTATGGCATAGATAGATGGAAAAAGAGATCATTCTTGGAGCATTTGCTCTTTTCATATTTCTTTTGGCAAGTAATCGCTTTAAGCCTGTTGTGTTGTTTGCCGGGTTGGCAGTATTTTATTATATCGGCGGATTTTTGCCGGTAGACCAATTTTTGAGAAATTTCAGTAATGAATCATTGATCTCTTTAGTTTTGCTGCTTCTTGTATCTATTGGGCTAGAAAAGGTGCACCTGATTGCACAAATCGCACCTTTGGTAACCAAAAGCTTTAATGAGCGTTTTGCTATCTTGAAACTCTCGATACTCACAACCATCTTTTCTGCGTTTTTGAACAATACAGCTGTCGTGGCAATGCTCATGGGTTCAATAAAAAATCAAAAGAACATCCTTCCCTCAAAATTATTGATACCTCTTTCTTATTTTGCTATTGTCGGCGGCACCATAACGCTTGTAGGAACGTCAACCAATTTGATCGTCAATGGTTTTGTCCAGGATGCAGGACTTGAAAGCCTTAAAATGTTTGATTTTTTTGCTGTGGGGATCGTCATTGCGATATCAGTCGGTGCAGTAGTGGCACTTATCGGGCCAAAGCTTCTTCCTGCGATACCTGTTGAGAGTGATGCGGCAGCTGATTATTTTTTGGAAGCAAGAATAGCAGAAAGTTCGCAGCTGTGCAAAAGATCGGTATTGGAAAATGGCTTGCGAAATTTAGAACATCTCTTTTTAGCAGAGATCATTCGAGGCGAGAGGCTGATCTCCCCGGTTGCGCCGGATATGGTACTAGAAGCGGGTGATGTGCTGGTGTTTACCGGTGATATTATTCACGTAGAAACATTGCGTCGTTTTAGCGGCCTTGAGCTTTATAAAGACAAGGTCGATTTGGCACGAAGCAATTTGATAGAAGCTATCGTTTCGCATGATTCGACATTGGTAGGACAAACGATCAAAGAAGCAGATTTTAGGGCAAAATTTGATGCAGCCGTAGTAGCATTAAAAAGAGGAAATGAAAAACTTTCCGGCAAGATCGCCAGGCAGACCTTAAAAGCAGGTGATAGCCTAGTGCTCGCAGTCGGTCGAGATTTCTATCGACGTTCAAATTTGAGGAAAAACTTTTATATCATATCAGACCTTGATGCCAAAAATCATCTCTCTTTGCGTGAGGGCTGGATAGCGATGGGAGCGTTTACTGCGATGATCATCGCGTCAGCTTTTGGGATCATGACTCTTTTAAAGGGATTGCTGCTTGTGATAGCCCTATATCTTGCTCTAGGTTTTGTCGGGATGAATGAGATGAGACGCCTTTTCCCGTTTGATCTCGTTATCATTATAGGTTCGGCATTGAGCATAGCCTCTACATTGCAACAAAGCGGCGTTGCAGCCGATGTCGCCGGGACGCTTAACGCTCTGTTTTCGCCGTTTGGGATCTACGGGGCGTTTGTCGGGATTTTTTTATTGACATTGATCATGACCGAGTTTATGACCAATAATGCAGCCGCAGCACTAGCTTTTCCTATAGCTTATGCTACAGCTCAGGGGCTGGGTGTCAGCCCGTGGCCGTTTATAATGGCTGTCGCCTATGGTGCAAGTGCGAGCTTTCTGAGCCCGTTTGGATATCAGACCAATTTGATGGTTTATAGTATAGGAGGGTATTCGCTCTCCGATTTTTTGAAGATGGGTTTGTTTGTTTCTATTGTTTATGCTGCTGTAGCTCTTACCATGATACCGCTCGTATTTCCGTTTTGATTAGTGAAGAGTGATTAGTGAAGAGTGAAGAGAAATGAGAGAAGAGTGAAGAGTGAAGAGAGACGAGAGACGAGAGAAGAGTGAAGAGTGAAGAGTGAAGAGAGAGGAGAAATGGGAAATGAGAGATGAGAGAAGAGATAAGAGTGATGAGAGAAGAGAGAGGAGTGATGAGAGAAGAGAGAGGAGTGATGAGAGAAGAGAGAGGAGTGATGAGTGAAGAGTGAAGAGTGAAGAGAGATGAGAGAGGAGGAAATAGATGAAAACGCATAAAGATTTGGATGTATGGCAAAAATCAATAGTTCTTGTAGAAAATATTTATGCACTAACAAGTTCTTTTCCCAAAGAAGAGATATACGGTATAATAAATCAAATGCGTAGAGCAGCAGTTTCTATTCCAAGCAATATAGCAGAAGGATCGGCCAGACAGGGAAATAAGGAATTTGCAAATTTTCTATATATTGCATTGGGGTCTTTATCAGAGCTTGAAACTCAGTTAATTATTTCAAAAAATCTAAGATATCACTCGAATGAAATTATATTTGCTGAACTGGAAACAGTACGAAAATTATTAATAGGACTAATTAAATATATAAAGGCAAAACAATGAAAAAAAATAAAATACCCGTCACCCGTCACCCGTCACCTATCACTGATGACACATCACCCATCACAGATGACCCATCGCAAACCACCGATCACCCATCACCCATCACCGTTCACCCATCACCTGACAATATCGTATGGCATGATCATCAAGTCAGCAAGATCGAACGATCTTCTTTAAAACGACAAAAGCCATGCATCATTTGGTTTACAGGGCTGAGCGGTTCTGGCAAATCAACGATAGCAAATGTTCTAGAAAGAGCACTTATTCAAAAAAAGAACCACACTTATTTACTCGACGGTGATAATATTCGCCATGGCCTTAACAGGGATCTTGGTTTTGGCGATACGGATAGAATTGAAAATATCCGCAGGATAGGAGAGGTAAGCAGACTTTTTGTTGATGCGGGTATCATAGTATTGAGCGCATTTATCTCCCCTTTTTGTTATGATCGCAGGATCGTCCGTGATCTAGTCGATACCGGAGAGTTTATAGAGGTATTTATAGACACACCATTAGAGATCTGCGAACAGCGTGACCCAAAAGGCCTTTACAGCAAAGCCCGAAAAGGAGAGATATCTTCATTTACAGGTATATCATCTCCATATGAAGCTCCGGTTACCCCGGAAATTCATATCAAAACAGCTCAAACGTCTATCGAAGAGTCCATAGAGATCATTTTAGACTATTTAACCAAAGAAGGATATATTTATGCTTGAGCAGATTGAGATCAATGAGATTATTGCTATCGCACAACGCGCAGGCGATGCTATCATGGAGATTTATCGCAAGGATTTTGATATCGAGTACAAAGACGATAAAAGCCCGCTTACTCAGGCAGATAAAAAAGCCCATGTTATTATTGTTGAAGCCCTTAACGCATTACATATCACACATCACTCATCACCACTCCCGATCCTCTCCGAGGAAGGGAGCGAGATTCCTTATGAATTACGCAAAGATTGGGACTATTTTTGGATGGTAGATCCGCTTGACGGGACAAAAGAATTTATCCAAAAAAATGACGAATTTACTGTTAATATTGCTTTGATCAGCGGTGGCGAACCGATCTTGGGGGTTGTCTATGCTCCCGCCATTGGCGAGATGTACTACGCCAAAAAAGGAGAAGGAGCTTATAAGATGTTATTAGAAGGCGGCGAATGGAGCGCAGCCAAAAAACTTCCGATCCCAAGATCTGATGACCGGCTGGTCGTCGTTGCAAGCAAATCGCATCTCTCTAAAGAAACCCAGTTGTTTATCGATAAACTCCAAAACTCATCACTCATGACCCATCGCTCATCACTTGAATGTATTTCCAAAGGAAGCTCGCTTAAACTTTGCATGGTAGCCGAAGGAAGCGCAGACATATATCCCAGATTGGCTCCGACAATGGAATGGGATACAGCTGCTTCATGTGTGATCGTGCGCGAAGCAGGCAAGATGACATATCATACCGATGAGAGTACGCCGTTATCATATAACAAAGAAAGTCTTTTGAACCCTTGGTTTATCGTCAAATAAAATTAAAAAATATTAGTAAAATTTAATAATAATGTTATAGAAATATAATATTGCTGTAATATTGTTTTGATATAATATTGAGACTAAAGAGACGGGGGCAGGATGAATATTCTTATCACGGGTGGAGCAGGCTACATCGGAAGTCATGTAGCAAAACAACTTCTTGAGACTACTAAGTACAATGTTATCATCCTAGACAACCTAAGCACAGGGAGCAAAAAGACACTCCGCACCTTAGAGTCTATTAGAAAATTCAAATTTATCAAGCTTGATCTCAAAAAATTCAAAAAAGTGGATAAAGTTTTCAAAAAAAACAAGATAGATACCATAATCCACTTTGCAGCCTCCATTGTAGTCCCAGAATCTGTTGAAAACCCGCTCAAATACTACATGAACAATACTGTTAACACAACCAATCTCATCAAATGCGCTATAAGTAACGGAGTACAAAGATTTATATTTAGTTCCACAGCTGCGGTGTACGGTGAGCCGGCTGCCATTTCAAAAAACGGCATAGATGAGAATTACCCCACAAACCCCATCAATCCATACGGTATGAGCAAGCTTATGAGCGAACGGGTACTTCAAGATACTGCAAAAGCATATCCGTATTTTAAATATGTCATTTTTAGATATTTCAATGTAGCAGGGGCAGATATACACTATAGCCCATCTTCTATAGACCATCTACTATCGGCCAATCTTTCTCCAAGGATAGGACAATCTTTTCCGGATGCTACGCATCTGATCAAGATAGCCTCTGAGTGTGCCATACATAAAAGAGCCAAGATGTCGATATTCGGTACTGATTTCCCAACTGATGACGGTACCGGGGTGAGAGATTATATACATGTGGATGATCTAGCCTCCGCTCACATCCAAGCGATTGATTACCTTGGAGATCATCCAAGCGATGTGTTCAATCTCGGATACGGCAAGGGCTTTAGCGTACGCGAAGTTATAAGCACTATGAAACAGGCAACAAAGGTTGATTTCGAGGTAGTTGAAGCACCGCGCAGAGCAGGAGATCCAGCGATACTTGTGGCAGACAATAATAAAATAATCTCAAAAATGAACTGGACCCCACGGTATAACGATCTGGTTTTAATATGCGAATCTGCTTTTAAATGGGAAGAGAGAGTATGAAAATAGCAATAGCCGGCA
>DLIG01000002.1:4598-4756 GCA_002483605.1 Sulfurovum sp. UBA7648 | reverse complement strand
AAGTAGGCAATATTTCAAAGCGGCTAGCATGAAATATGCCGTAAACGATATTATGACGCTTTTCTTTAGTTACTTTTCTTTATCTTATGCTTGTACTCTCTGTGAGAAAAAGAAAAATAGAGAAAGATATTTTTATTTTTTTCTTTACTACTTTTTTA
>DLIG01000002.1:4127-4306 GCA_002483605.1 Sulfurovum sp. UBA7648 | reverse complement strand
TGATCATGACAGGGATTTAAAATAAATGGGTCTTCGCCTTCGCGTCATTCCGGACTTGATTCGGAATCCACATATCATAAATAATGTCATCCGAGCATCATTGTAAGTAGGCAATATTTCAAAGCGGCTAGCATGAAATATGCCGTAAACGATATTATGACGCTTTTCTTTGGTTACCT
>DLIG01000002.1:0-3896 GCA_002483605.1 Sulfurovum sp. UBA7648 | reverse complement strand
TTTCACTACTTTTAAAAAGGTAGTGAAGAAAATAATATGGATTCCAGCTCAAAGCACGGAATGACGTATAGTTTGTCATCTTGAGAAGTCTTTAGACTTCGTGAAGATCTTTTTTGTAGATTCTCACGTCACTTCGGCGGTGCAATCATGGCATAAATTGTCGTCTTTTTACAAATGCAGAAATCTAAAAATAAAATGTGGACTGCCACACTTTGTTAGCGATGATGGCAAACTGTCTATTATTGCAAAGTATGAGAATAAAATAACATACCAATTTGCCTTTCTAAAAACACATTATTTTCACTGAGTTCTAAACTTTTTTTGCTATAATCAATCCCAAAACTATATCGTTGGAGAAGAGACCATGAAAATGAGTGGAGCACAAATGGTGTGCGAAGCACTCATCGCTGAGGGAGTTACAACCGTTTTTGGTTACCCTGGCGGTGCTATTATGAATGTATACGATGCTATCTATAAACAAAATGGATTTGAGCATATACTAAATCGCCATGAGCAAGCAGCAGTACATGCAGCTGACGGCTATGCTAGAGCAACAGGCAAGGTCGGAGTCGCTATGGTTACAAGCGGGCCAGGGTTTACAAATGCAGTGACCGGGTTAGCTACTGCTTATATGGATTCTATTCCGCTTGTAGTGATCTCAGGGCAGGTTCCTCTCTCCTTAATAGGTACTGACGGGTTTCAAGAAGTTGATGCGGTCGGCATTTCTAGACCTTGCACGAAACACAACTATTTAGTAGATAGCATAGAAGAGCTGCCTCGTATATTAAAAGAAGCGTTTTATATAGCCAACTCAGGCAGACCCGGCCCGGTACTTGTCGACATCCCAAAAGATATAACAGCTGAATATGGAATCTTTGAATATCCTACTGAGGTAAATATACCTACCTATCGTCCTAGTTATAAAGGCAACGACAGACAGATCAAAAAAGCAGTTGAGGCTATAATAGAAGCCAAAAAGCCTCTTTTGTATCTTGGCGGTGGCGTAGTACTTGGCAATGCAAGCGACCTGGTGCGAGAATTTGCGAATATGACACAAATTCCTGCAGTTGAGACTTTAATGGCTAGAGGCGTTATGGGGCACGATAATCCATTATTGCTTGGAATGCTCGGAATGCATGGAAATTATGCATCAAATATGGCCATGAGTGAAACAGATCTGATCATCTCGCTTGGCGCAAGATTTGATGATAGGGTCACAGGAAAATTAAGTGAATTTGCAAAATATGCCCAGGTAATTCATATAGATATAGATCCTGCAAATATAGGCAAACTAATAGACGTTGATTTTCCAATAGTTGGCGATGTAAGCGAAGTATTGCACAAGATGATCTCCTTGTTGGCGAAAAACGTAAACCCGGATCGATACCAAGCATGGAGAGAGATATTGGCTAGATACAACGAGCTTCATCCTCTTGGCTACAATGACAGCAATGAGGTTATCAAACCGCAATGGGCAATTGAAAGGATAGGACAGCTGCTTGGAGAAAAAGCAATTATTACATCAGATGTCGGACAGCATCAAATGTGGGCAGCACAATTTTATCCGTTTGACAGGCCAAGACAATGGATAAACTCTGGAGGCCTTGGCACTATGGGCTTTGGTTTTCCCGCAGCCTTGGGAGCCAAGCGTGGAGTACCTGAAAAAACAGTCATAAATATAACCGGTGACGGCTCAATTCTTATGAACGTACAAGAGCTTGTAACTGCAGCCGAATACAATATACCGGTAATCAATATCATACTAAATAATCAATTTTTAGGTATGGTCAGACAGTGGCAGACATTTTTTTACGAGAAGAGATATTCCCAGACCGATCTGACCTTTCAGCCGAATTTCAAAGCTTTGGCTGAGGCATGCGGTGGTATAGGATATGATGTAACAACTAAAAAAGAGTTTGATGATGCACTTCAAGATGCCATCAAGCAAGATAGGGTTTGTTTCATGAACGTTGCGGTACACCGTTTTGAGAATGTATTGCCGATGGTGCCGGCCGGCGGAGCATTGTATAATATGTTATTAGAGCACAAGGACCAATAATGCAAGAAGTTAGAAGAGTTATATCAGCTATTGTTATGAATGAAAGCTCAGTATTAGCAAGAGTATCAGGTCTTTTTGCCGGACGCGGATACAATATAGAATCGCTCACGGTTGCTCCGATACCAAATAGTGATCTTTCAAGAATAACTATAGTCACAAAAGGCAATCAAAGAATAATAGAGCAGATCATAAAACAGCTCAATAAGCTTATCTCTACATTAAAAGTCATAGAACACGAAGAGATGGTAGAAAAAGAGATGGTATTGATAAAATTCCCAGCCGGCGAACATCTAGGGGATATACAAGCACTCTGTCAGACATATAATGGCGGTATTGTTAATGCCGGCGAGCATATGGTCATTGCAATGGCTGCTGATGAGTCTAGACGTATAGAGCATTTTATTGAAGCATCACAAAGATACAATCCTATTGAGATCGTACGAGGCGGCATAGTAGCCATAGAGAGGTAAGGCTATGTTGCTAAGCAGTATATTAAAAGAGTTAGATCTGCAGCTTAAAGGCAGCGACAAAGAGATAAATAGTATCCACACTCTAAGCGAAGCCGGTTCTGACCAATTGAGCTTTTTTAATAATGACAAATACAAAGATGAACTTTCATCAACAAAGGCCGGTGCTGTTCTGATAGAAGAAAAATATGCTCATCTATTGCCTCAAGACACAGTTGCTATCATCACAAATGAACCGTATCTCAAGTTAGCTCTTGCATCAAAAATGTTTGCATATAAATTGCAGGCAAAAGAAGGCACTCCTAAAGCCGGACAAGATTGTGACATATCAAAAAGAGCTAATTTTGGCGAAAATGTTGTTTTGGGCGATAATGTAATAGTCATGGCCGGCGTATATATTGGCGACCATGTCACTATAGGAGATAATACTATAATAAATCCGAATGTGTCCGTATATCATAATACCAAGATAGGGTCAAATTGTATAATTCATAGCGGCACCGTAGTTGGTGGCGACGGCTTTGGTTTTGCTCACACACGAACGGGGGAGCATGTCAAGATCTATCAGAACGGAAATGTTATCATAGAAGATGATGTAGAGATAGGCTCAAATTGTACGATAGATAGAGCTGTATTTGGAAGTACAATTATACGAAAAGGCACGAAGTTGGATAATCTTATACAAGTAGCCCATAATTGTGATATAGGAGCGTACAGTATACTTACAAGCCAAGTGGGATTATCCGGATCTACAGTTCTTGGTAGAAATGTAGTTATGGGCGGGCAAAGTGCAAGTGCAGGGCATCTGAAAATCGGTGATTTTGCTACAATTGCCGCTAAATCCGGAGTGACCAAAACCCTCGGAGGCGGCAAAACTTACGGAGGTTTTCCTGCTGTAGAGCACACTCTTTGGCTGCGTTCACAAGCAAAATTGGCATTATTGCTCAAAAAGCAAAAATCGTGATATAATATTTTAAAAATGGAGAAATATTATGAGTAAAATTGCTAAAATTATCCAAGAAATAAATCTGCACGGCACGACAGACGGGTCAATATCTATCGGCATCATCACTGAGCCGTACGGCGAAGATAGCCAAAGTGTAGCAAGTATCGGTATAGCATTACAAGGCACTGCATATGAGCCTGATTGGAAAGTGCATATTCCAAAAGAGAATATTGATGCTGTGATAACTGCGCTTCATGAGGCTAAAAAAGCACTTTAGCCAATTTAATAGTAATAGTCTATTTTTTACTACTTTTTCTCTTGTGCTTGCACTCTCTGTGAGAAAAAAGTAGTAAAACAAAAAAATACATTTACTTCTCTCTACCTTTCTTTTTACTAAAGAAAGGTAACCAAAGAAAAGCGTCAT
>DLIG01000021.1:434395-445960 GCA_002483605.1 Sulfurovum sp. UBA7648 | reverse complement strand
AATATCATCAAGCTCTGTGGATGTTTTGCTCAGATTGGCCTCGATTTTCGCTTTTCTGGCGAGTAGTTTTGTTTGAAATTCATTTAGTTCAGACTGTGTTAGCATTTTGGCAACACTCCTCTATTTATGATATGGATGATTACTGTTTATAGACAAACCTCTAAAAATTTGTTCTAACAGCACCACTTTCACAAGTTTATGTGAAAGTGTAATTTTACCCAAAGATATGGCATGATTACATTTGGATACAAAATCCCTCTCGAAGCCGTATGCACCGCCAATTAGAAATGTTACATCACTTTTATCCTTAAGCAATAACGCAAACTCCTCGCTATTTAGCTGTTTTGAGCTTGGATCCAATGCTATGGTGATACTATTTTTTGATAGATATGTATCCAAAGCATCAGAATAACTTTTTTGTGCCATTTGCGCTGAAACATCTTGAGCTCTTGCAATTTTTTTATCAAATACATCAATTATATTGATTTGAGAATATAATTTGATGAGCTTACTGTAGTGTTCAATAAGCGGTGAATATAGTTTTTCCTTTCCGCCTTTATCTATAATTGCTACTGTTATTTTCATTTTTTCTCCAAAATTATCAAAACTCTATAATAAATATATTTTTTTTATCATAAACATATTTTAACTTATGATTCAAAAGATCAAGTATGTTTTTTACTATATACAGCCCTAAACCGCTTCCATTTGAACCTGCATGAAAAGGCACAAAACAACTTTGAATATTTTGCGTGAATTGTTTTCCGTCATTTTCTATAATTACGCTATTCTTTTCTATGCGAATAGTTGCATGATGTGATGGCGAATAAGATATAGCATTTGAAATAAGATTTTTAAAGGCTAAACTAAGCAGATCAAAGTCGCTATGAACGATTAAGTTGCTATTTTGCACTATTGTAATTTGTTGCTGTATCTCTTCTTCATCCAATATCATAAGCTCCATTGCTTGCTCAATAATGTCTATCATACTATATGATGCCGGTTTTAATTGATAATTTGAAGATAACATCTGTTCAATTTTGGAAAATTCTTCGATCAGAAGTTCCAATCTTTCAAAAACATTTTCATATCCTTTTTTGATCTCTGCTTTTTCTACAAATTCTGTAAGAATAACACCTTTTGCGATCGGCGTTTTAAGCTCATGCATAATAGTACGCAAAAAAAGCTGCCTGGAATTAATAAGAGTTTCAATTTTTCTTAATGCCGCATCAAAAGCATTTGCCACCTGTCCTATTTCATCTGTGGCATTTGAATGCGTGGATACGGATAAATCGCCGCTGACTACTCGCTGTATCTGCGTCTGCAATACTTTAAGAGGCTTCAGGCTCCCTATAAGCCACAAATAAAGCATGATCAAGAACACCAAACTAACAGCATATCCAAACATAATTTCCCAAGCGGATTTTTGTATTGATAGATCTTCAAGCACCATTACTATTTTATCATCATCTTCGAATGCAAGATAATTATTCTTGTGGCCTTTATAGACTTCTACTTTGTTATTATTAGGTGTTTTTCTGCTAAATACTAGCGGCAAAGATTTAATGTTAGAGATTGTATCAGGAGAATTTGGCAGCAGTCTAAAATTATTCTCTTTTAGAATTTCTACTAATTGCGAATCTTGATTATTGTTATTATGCAAATTAACCAAAACAAAACGAGCAGTTTGCATATATCTTTTTTGTGTATCATGTTTTTGCGTATTGTCGTTTATAAAAAGAAATAACCCAAAAAAAGCACTTACAAACAAAAAAGCTACTAAAAAAATTATACGGATTTTATGATATAAACTCATGCAAGCAACCGATATCCGACACCTCTAATGGTCTTGATGGTTACTGAATGATCTAACTTATTGCGAAGCCTATTTAATATCACGGCCAACGATGCGTCGCCTCCGTAATTAAATACCTCAGAACCATATAAGATCTGTTCTTTGGATACAGTTGCACCGCGATTTTGGATCAACAGTTTTAAAACTTCATATTCTGCGGGGGTGAGTTCCAATGGAATGTCATCAAAAATTATCTGCTCTTTATTTTCATCAATTCTGAGACGATAGGTGGGCTCTTTGATGGTATGTGCTTTTTTATATCTGCGCAGAAGAGATATTATGCGTGCATACATCTCTTTTGGATCATACGGCTTAGGAAGATAATCATCTGCCCCAATCTGAAGCCCTATTATCTTATCGCTTATATCGCTTCTAGCTGAGGATATAATGATTGGGATATCGTATTTTGAAACTATCTCTTTGCATACTTCAATACCATCCATTCCCGGCAAAGTAAGATCCAGTATAAGCAGATCATACTTATCTATGCCGGCACTTAGTCCCAAAAACGGATCTTCATAGCTCGTAACTTCTATTCCGTATTGACGTAAAAAATTGGTCAAAAGCGTTGAAAATTCAGTATCATCTTCGATCATTAAGATTTTAATCATTTAATATTATAACCTATTTTATCCTTGTTTAAAACCACAACTACCGCCTCTTGATCCGTGTCTACCCATTTTTGCAACTCTGCTTGCTTCTTTTTCTTTTAGCATTTTAATAAATTGCTTTTTTTGTGATGGCGTCAAAACATCATACTGCTTAGAAAAAGCATTTGCCATGTCGGCTGCTCTATTTTGAGACATTTGTGCTCTATCTCTAACAAATCTAACCTTGTCAAAACCATTGGTGCTTAGATAATTACTCATTTTGACTCTGACTCTATTTTGTTTTGCAAATTTCATCTTTTTAAAATTTGCTTGTCTATTTTGCGCCATTGCCCTTTTTTGTGAATCACTTAAATTTAATTTTCCAAAAATATCAGCATTGTTCATTTGTGAATGTTTATGAATACCGCATTTGTATTGCATTTTACAATTTCCTTGAGACGGTTGAGCAAATGCAAAAGTTCCGACTGCCATTAATGCAGCTATAGAGAGTGTTAATTTATTTTTCATTTATTGTCCTTTATGCAATATATTGTATTTCTACAATGCAAGTATTACATCCGAAACTAAACGAACTTTATATGATTTCTTAATGATTCTTAACTTGTATATTTATTTGACAGATTCTAAAACTTTGAGACAAGCTCAAAATTGAATCTTTAACACAAAAGTTCTTTTGGGTAATAATATTGAACCAAGAAAAGATGGATTATTCAATCTCTTGTGTTTTATTATTTTTAGGAATAGCAGAAGGACTAAAAAATAACGACAAGAGACGAAATATAAAAAAAATAAAAATAACCAAAAGCAGAAACAAAATTCTCTCTTGATTGATAGTAGGTTGTGTAACCTGAATAATAACATCACGAGTCAAAAATATAATAAAAATATCAATAACAAATCGAAGCTGCACTCGTTTGCGTTCTATAAAATCAACTATCATTCTGACAACTTCGATCATAACCACGAACTCCAACATTAGAGTCACTGCCAAATAAAATGGCACTTTAGCTATCATTACGGCCAAAAAAATAACAGTAGCAATGATTACTGCATAATATTGTTGCAAAAATATTTTCATATTATATTCTATCATAAAATATTACCGCCTGATCACTTGATAGCGTCAATAAGCTCTTTTTCGTTTGTCGCATATACTACGTTTATGATTTGTTTTTTATCAAGAGTAACTACGATGATCTTGTCTTTTTTGCTCTCATCCATGAATGGCTTAGTTAAAGTCGGCTCAAACGTTAAAAGCACCGAATAAGCACTTTTTTTGAGATCAGGCATAGCCATAAGATTTCTAATAGCCACTGGCATAGGACTGATATCGGCAACAAATAACATATCTTTGGATGTCAAAAAGTCAGATGGTTGTGCAGCTAAATATTGTTTTACGGTATGGCCTGTTGATTTTGCAAATACAAAGATAACTTTTTTGGTATTGTCGCTAAGACTGATTTGTTCATCATGCTGATTTGGCAATGCAAAATCTATATATGAGCCTACATTCAAACCGTTTGATGACCTTGCAAAGTAACCCTCTTGTTTAAATATCTCTTTACTGCTCATTCCTATAAGCGCTGCTATTATTACAAGCAGGGATATAGTTAAAATTATTAATTTTTTTAGCATATTAGTATCCTTTAAATTTGATTATTAGGTCAAGTAAAAAAGCATTGTAGCTTTTTGTACTTAAAAAATGTGAATGGGCCGCACAAAAAGTACAACAGCATCGTGATGCCGATTAACCTATATGCTTACGGTTGATTTTGGCCGATGCAGAAATGAGAAATCCATCTTTTTATTGGTTGAAACAATATGACATTAACGACTAATATAATCCGCTTCCGACAACTTTGTACGCAATAGACTCATCAAAAACATCTTCTATCCTAACACCGCCTATTAATGCAACCGGATGTTTTGAATACTTGGCTATATCTAGCAGCTTATCCCCATACACTCGCGCATCTGTTTTAGTACCGGTCGCACGGTATGCTCCCAGTCCAATATAATCTATATTCAGCTTATTTGCTATTAGTATTTCATCTAGATTGTGCGTAGAGATTCCTAGTAGTTTTTCTCCTATTTGAGAGCGGATTTTTTCTATGCTAAATTGCAGATTATCGCTAAAAGCATATAGATCTTCCTGTCCCACGTGAAGTCCGTCGGCATATTCTATAAGCTCTATGCGATCATTGATAATAATTTTACCTTGATAATGTGAACGAATATAAAGAAGGTCAGATGTAATATCTGCTAATGAACCTTTTTTGTTGCGATATTGAAGGATAGGAGCTTTGATATTGTTTATGTTCTTAAGCAAGTCTGACAAAGAAACACTCTTTTTTTCTAGTGTCTCTTGGTCTACAAGAGCATATATCATTTGTTTCTGTTAAACAATCTCAAAAAATCTGCTATAGTATTTTTCATATCAAACCTGTTTACTACCATATCCACAAGCCCATGTTCTAGCAAAAATTCTGCTCTTTGAAAACCTTCGGGCAAATCAACACCGACTGTTTGCTTAATGACTCTTTGTCCTGCAAAACCAACCAAAGCACCCGGTTCCGCAATAATAATATCTCCAAGCATTGCAAAAGAAGCACTCACTCCACCCATGGTAGGATCAGTCAACACAGAAATAAATGGCAACTTTGCAGCAGCCAAATGGTTAAGTGCAGCAGAAGTTTTACTCATTTGCATCAATGAGTATGTACTCTCTTGCATTCTAGCACCGCCGCTCGCACTTACTATTACAACGCCTGTTTTGTTTTTAATAGCTCTGTTTACGGCTCTAACTATTTTTTCACCCTCCACAGAACCCAAACTTCCGCCCATAAATGCAAAATCAAATACAACCAACTCGACCGGCTCACCATTCATTGTACAGCTTCCGCTGATCACGCATGAAGTTTTGCCTGTTTTTGCTTTGCTCTCTTCTAGTCTTTTTTTATAACTCTTTTTATCAACAAACTCCAATGGGTCGGTTGGCGCAAGGGAGCTGTCATGCTCAACAAAACTGCCTGCATCTGCAAGTATGTCTATACGCTTGTCGGCACTTATGCGAAAATGATGATGACATTTTGGGCATACTTCGTTTTTAGCTTCTATCTCTTTGTAATAGACCAAGGACAAACAATGCGGACATTTGATCCATTGATGTTGGGTCGTTTCTTCTTTGGGGGCAATTTTTTTATTATACATACTTCTAAACAAGCTGCCAAAATTCATAAATACTCCTATAAAATGCTATTTATTATTTGCTCTATTTTTAGCGCAATATCTTTTTCTTTTGAAACTATAGCATAATCTTTTTGTATAATCACTTCGAGACCTTCGCAAAGTGCCAGGCCGGCTGCTACATCGTATATACGGAATGGACCTACAAAGAGCACAAAATCCACCCATCTCGCATAAGCCAAAGACAGTGCCAAAGCTCCCGGGGAACGGAATTTGATATTATTATCGTGCAAGGCTTGAACAATACTTGGATATGCATATGCGCGCTCAAAAATACCGATTTGACTATAATTATTAACTTCTATGGGCATCCATTTATTTTGAAAAAGTTTGCCGTGCTGCGGTTTAGAAGATACTGAAATCCAAAAAACTTCCAATGTAGCCAAATTGCATACCATAGCATGTTCCAAGACACCCTCAGCATTAATATATGCTACAGAAGTACCAAAATATCCAAAACGGGAAAGTGCATTATCGCTGCCGTCTATAGGATCAATAATGATCTTAGTATCTCCTTTATTCATCACACCTGATTCTTCTGATTCTATACTTCCAAAATGATTCAAATGTTCATAAAAGATCTTTTCAGCAAATAGATCAAAACCACAGCTAATATCACCCCCTGCACCAATCTCATTTTTATGATACCACTCTTGGGGATGAATGTTTTTTAAAGCATCATAAATAGTTTCATTGGCTTTAAGCGTGGCAAGTAAAAAAGGATGCATGATAATAATCTTATCTATAATTTAAGCCAAAAACTTTTTGATCATTGCTTTTGAAGCCTCTCTGCCGTCACGCACTGCAGTTACAACCAGATCTGCACCCCTATGGCAATCTCCTCCTGCGTATATGCCGGTTTTAGTAGTTTCATAATTTTCATCAACTAAAATCTGTCCCCATTTATCAGTCTCTATGCCGTTAGATGCTAAAAATGAATATTCACACATATCAAATCCAAGTGCCAAAATAACCACATCAGCTTCTACCAGATAATTACTGCCGGTAATCTCTTCTACTTTTTGTCTACCACTCTCATCTGGAGCACTAAGTTTTGTTTTGACCATTTCAACTGCAATTACTTCATCTTTATCATTAATTATAAATTTTTTAGGGGATACATAAAATTCAAACTCTACACCCTCTTCTTTTGCATTGACATACTCTTTTTTGCTTCCAGGCATATTATATGCATCTCTTCGATAAAGGCATTTAACACTTTTTGCTTTTTCTCTAAGTGATGTTCTTACGCAGTCCATCGCTGTATCACCGCCGCCTATGACAACTACTTTTTTATCTTTGACATCTATATGCTTGTCCACCTTCTCTCTAAAAATATTTTTTTGGATAGTGGTTAAAAATTCCATAGCTAAATATACATTTTTTGCATTTTCTCCAGCAAGGCCGGCTTTTTTGCCTTTGGTTGCTCCGACACCGATAAATACGGCATCAAAATTTTCCATCAATTCTTCAAAAGCAATATCTTTACCGACTTCTGTATTCATATGAAATACCGCTCCTGCTTCTTCCAGCAATCTGACACGTCTTAATACTATGTTTTTATCCAATTTAAACCCTGGTATACCGTACATCAAAAGACCGCCTGCTTTGGCTTGTTTATCAAAGATCTCTACAGTGACACCTTCTCTAAGCAAAAAAGTAGCCGCAGACAAACCAGCTGGGCCTGCACCGATAATAGCAACTTTTTTATCTATTTTACTTGAAGCAAATTTTGGTTTAAATCCTTTTTTGAATCCTTCTTCATTTATAAAAGTCTCGATAGAACCTATCGTGATCGCACCATGGCCGTCGTTTAACGTACAAGCACCTTCACAAAGTCTGTCATGAGGACAAACCCTGCCCATTACTTCAGGAAATGGAGATGAATCATTTGAAAGCATAAATGCAAATTCCAAATCTTTTGCTGCGGTCGCTTTGAGCCATTGCGGGATAAAATTGTGCAACGGGCAGCCGTTATGACAATAAGGATCTCCGCACTGAATGCATCTTTCAGACTGTTCGCCGGCTTTTTCGGGCATAAAGACCTCATATATCTCATCAAAATCTTTGATACGCTCTACTACATCTCTTTTTTTAGCTTCTACTCTATCAAATTCAAGAAACTTTTGCATCTTATTCTCCTGCTCCGATTTTAAGTGGACCTTTCATGTCCTTTGGCCTAACCATCCAAAAATTACGAATCTCTACTCTGAAATTATCCAAGACCTTTTTGGCAATTGCACTTTTTGTTTCATTGTAATAATCTTTGAGCAGCTTTTTAAGGTAATACCTCTCTATATCTGTTTCGTCAGTATCTATACGGCTAGGTTCAACTAATTCTTGATTTATATTCTCTACAAACTCATGAGCAATATCATATACAAATGCTACACCGCCTGTCATGCCGGCACCAAAATTCACTCCTGTTTTACCAAGGATTACAACCGCACCGCCTGTCATATATTCGCAAGGATGATCGCCCGTACCTTCAACTATAGCAATAGCTCCGGAATTTCGAACCCCAAATCTCTCTCCTACTTCTCCGCCTATATAAAGTTTACCGCCCGTAGCACCATACAGACATGTGTTCCCACCCAAAGAATAACCTTCTCTGCTTTTTTTGGAAGTAATAACTATTCGTCCGCCGTGCATTCCTTTTCCAATATAATCATTGCCGGCACCATCAACATGCAAACTGATGCCATTTATGAGAAATGCTCCCAAAGATTGGCCGGTAGTCCCGCTTAGACGGATATCTATAGTGCCGTCAGGCAAACCTTTGTCGCCATAATATTTAGCAATTTCACCTGAGATCCTTGTGCCAAATGAACGATTTAGATTTGAAATAGATTTTTCAACGACAATAGCATTATTACTATTTTTAATAGCAGGCATTATTTCTTTTAATATCTCTTGTTCATACTCATTTTTATCATACGGTTCATTTGAAGGCACTTGAACCGTATTAGGACCTTCTAATCTATAAAGCAATGATTCAAAAGAAAATTTGCGGGCAAACTTATCATTTATCACTTCCAATAACTCATTTTTACCAATAATTTCATCAAGAGATGAATACCCAAGACTTGCCAAGATTTCCCTAACATCTTCTGCCAATAAAGTAAAGTAATTGATAACTTTATCAACCGTGCCTTCATAATGTTCTCTTAATTTCTCGTCTTGTGTTGCAATACCAACACTGCAGCGATTTAGATGGCAAATACGCAATATCTTACACCCGACAACAGTTAACACGCCTGTACCAAATGCAAAAGTTTCAGCACCAAATATTGCTGCTTTTATAATATCAAGTCCTGTTTTAAGTCCGCCGTCTGTTTCAAGCTGAACTTGTCCTCTGAGGTTATTTGCCTTGAGTGCATTATGTGCTTCGATAAGACCGAGCTCCCAAGGATTTCCTGCGAATTTAATGGAACCTATCGGAGCAGCTCCTGTTCCGCCATCTGCACCTGATATAATGATCTTATCTGCATATGCTTTTGCAACTCCCGCAGCGATAGTTCCTACTCCTGCGGTCGAAACTAATTTTACTGCTATTTTAGCTTCCGGATTGATTTGTTTCAAATCAAAAATAAGCTGAGCTAGGTCTTCAATAGAATATATATCATGATGCGGCGGTGGAGATATAAGAGTAACTCCGGGCATCGTATGACGAAGTCTTGCTATAAGCGGACTTACTTTATGTCCTGGAAGCTGGCCGCCTTCGCCTGGTTTGGCTCCTTGTGCAACTTTGATCTGTAATTCCTCTGCCGAACGCAAATATGCCGGGGTAACACCGAAACGCCCTGATGCAACTTGTTTGATCTTGGAATTTTTTATAGTACCAAATCTTGCTTCATCTTCTCCGCCCTCACCTGAGTTACTCATAGCTCCAATTGTGTTCATTGCAATAGCCAAACATTCATGCGCTTCAGGTGAAATTGAACCAAGACTCATTGCAGCTGTTGAAAATCTCTTAAAGATCGCTTCTTTTGGCTCAACTTCATTAATCGCAATCGGTTTTCTATCGCTTTTTAGTACAAAAAAGTCTCTAATAAATTTTTTGCCGCGATTATTGATAATGTTTTTGAGCTTTTCATAATCTTCTTGTTTTCCGCTAGCTGCCAGATCATGAATGGCATGTACTGTTTTTGGTGCATAATCATGATATTCTCCGCCGTCTAGATATTTATACAAACCTCCGATGTTAAGAGGGAATATGCGATTGGCAACTCTGGCATCAAACGCCTCTTTATGTGCTTTGGCTAATCTATCTTCTATATCGCCGTATCCAAGCCCTGCAAGCAAAGCATAAGATCCGTCAAAACATTCATTTACAATTTGACTATCAAGGCCGATCACGTCAAAAAGTTTAGAATTACGATAGCTTGCAATTGTAGATATTCCCATCTTGGACATAATTTTCAAGAGTCCGGCATTGATAGATTTACGAACTTTTTTTAGCATTGGCGCTAAATCAAACTCTTCATCCTTATGTTTTGCCATTACGGCTACGCTTTGATATAGCATATATGGGTATATTGCCGCAGCTCCGTAAGCCAACATACAAGCTGCCATATGAGAATCGTATACCTCGCCGCTTACTACTACTATACTTGTTAAGTGTCTAATGCCTTTATCAAGCATCGCTTGATTTAATCTGCCCACAACCATAAGCATAGGCATTACATTATTATCGATACTCAATTTTCTATCATCAAGTATGATTGTACGGATCCCGTCTTCAACAACATCATTTATAATAGTTTCTATCAATTCATCAAGTGTTTGTTTGAGGTTGCTTTGAAATACTGTATCGTAGCATTTCATACGATAACTAACATCATACCTAGGATCATTTTGCGTACCAAAAGCTTTTAGCATTTCAAGCTTTTCAAAAGACAGGATCGGAGATATGGTTTTTAGTCTTTTTGCATGCTCGGCATCATCCGAAAGAATATTACGAACTTCTCCAAATCCTGTATTTAAGCTCATTACAACCTTTTCTCTGATCGGGTCGATAGGCGGATTGGTAACTTGCGCAAATTTTTGGCGAAAGAAGTCAGAAAAATTTCTCTGTACTGTAGAAAATGCCGCCAATGGGGTATCATCCCCCATAGAAGCGGTTGTCTCCTTGCCCTCAATCATCATTGATTCAAAAACTTGCTCTTGCACTTCAAGCGTGATATTGAAAAAACGCTGTTTGGCTTCCATCTCTTCTTTTTGAGGTATGTCAATAGTAGAAAAAGGGTCATTGATATGTTCTTGGAGGTAAGTCATATTTTCATTCAGCCATTTATCATACGGTTCGCGATTTTTTAGATAAACATCTATATCATGGCTTTTTAAAACAGTGCCGTATTTCAAATCGACACCCATCATCTCGCCTGATTGGAGTCTGCCTCTTTCTAGTATATTCTCTTCTGGAGTATCAAGCACACCATATTCTGAAGCAATAAGAAGTTTTCTATCTTTTGTAATGATATATTTGGACGGTCTGAGTCCATTTCTATCAAGTACACATCCGATATATCGCCCATCAGTCATACTAACTGCTGCCGGGCCGTCCCACGGTTCAAAACAGGTACTGATATACTCATAAAATGCTCTAAGCTTTGCATCCATGTGCGGAGCATTTTGCCAAGGAGCGGGCAAGACCGATCTTGCTGCTTTAAAAAAGTCAACACCGTTTACTCTCAAAAATTCAAAAAAGTTATCCAAACTGGCACTGTCACTCATGCCGTCTTGAATAATAGGCAGCAATCTTTTTAATTCTTCATTTGAAAAAATATCGCTTTGCAAAAATTCACTTTTTGATGCAACGTTAAAACGATTTGCGGTTACTGAATTTATCTC
>DLIG01000021.1:409962-434272 GCA_002483605.1 Sulfurovum sp. UBA7648 | reverse complement strand
TTGCGGTTACTGAATTTATCTCGCCATTATGGGCTATCATGCGGAAAGGTTGGGCTAATTTCCATTTCGGAAGAGTATTGGTAGAAAATCTTTGGTGAAAAAGGCCAAAAGATATTTCAAAATCTTTATCTGCCAGGTCCTTATAGAACTCTTTGATATGTGTAGGCATAACAAGGCCTTTATATGAGACCACGGAGGTTGAAAAAGATGGAATATAAAAGTCTTGATTTTCTTTTAGTTTGTTTTCTATTTCTTTTCTAGAAAGATATACAAGCGCGTCAAATCTGCGAGTCCCTATAAGAGTATTTGGTGCTATAAATACCTGCTTAATAATAGGCAATGATTCCAATGCCTGTTCTCCGAGCGCATCTTTTTCTAGCGGTACCGTGCGCGTATAAATAACCCTCAAGTCATTTGCTTTGCATACCTCTTTGATAATATCAAAATCAGACTCTTGTGTACCAAAAATCATACCGACAGCATAAGTTTCAGGCAATATTATGCCGTCTTTTTTTGCCATTTTGGCAAAAAACTTTTTTGGGATAGAGAGCAAAAGCCCGCTCCCGTCTCCGGTTTTGCCATCAGCTGCGATAGCTCCACGGTGCATCATTCTAGAGAGTGCCATTATGGCGTCTTCTAGGTTTTTGTGTGAAGGAATATTATCTATCGAAGCTAGTAATCCAAAACCGCAATTGTCTCTAAAAGAGGTAAATAAATCTTGCATAAGCCAACCTTAAGTTTGTTTGTGATAGGTCATACGAAAAACCTGCTCAAGTGGGGCTCATTATACTAAAAAGTCGTTAAAAATATGTTTAATTCATTTTTTGCCTTTTTTGCTAGTTATTTAGATGATTTCTATTATAATTTCTACAAAGCTGTTGACAAGGAAAAGATATCAAAGGATTTGTATTAGATCTCAAAAAAGCAAAAAATGAAGATATGATCGCATTGATCATATCTACCAATGAGATAAAACACTATTATCGTTTTTTTGGAGCCAGGCACTCAATATTACAAATAGGACATTTGATAGATTATGAGATAGAAGGTGAAAATAGCAGTTATATGCCTCGTCTGAGAAGTCTTTCTCATGTCGGTTTTAGTTGGCTGCACGATAAAAATAGATTACTTTTATGGCACAATTTCATATCACTATTTGCACCACATCTGCGAGATACGGGGAATATCGATCCATTTTATTATGATCTGCTGCTAGATGCGGCAAAAAAATGGGACAAACAAAATCCAAAACGCATAATTTGTGAAAGCTATATCAAACTTCTTAAATTTGAAGGACGACTTCATGAGCCGCAAACATGCTATATTTGCGAACAATCATTGAGAGGCGATGTATCACTCATGCATGCTTTTTTGCCTGCTCATCCGGAATGCATATATGCTTCTAGTATACGTAGAGATGAATTAATATCT
Organism: Sulfurovum sp. UBA7648; assembly: GCA_002483605.1. Lineage (GTDB taxonomy): Bacteria > Campylobacterota > Campylobacteria > Campylobacterales > Sulfurovaceae > BN30871. The sequence goes on along the minus strand of DLIG01000021.1, from coordinate 432,841 downwards.
TTGTATAATCACAATAGCACGCTTTATATAGAAGATGAAGATGTGGAATATCTTTTTGGGATCATTATGAAAGGATTCTAACCCACCTGAAGATAAGTTATTTTATTGCAATAATTGACAATTTATTATTTTATTGGCTATAATCGTTGAGATACCATGCAGCAAAGTTAATTATTGAGCTACCGCAAAGCAAGGAAAAATTCAATGCAGCACTCATTTATAAATATCGCGTCAACACATACTAATGATAAAAGTTTAAAAATACATTATGTCGAAACAAAACCGAATAATCCAAAAGGATTGATTGTTTTTTTACATGGATTTCCACAATTTTGGTATGTATGGAAACCTTATCTCGATTATTTTTCAACGATCGGCTTTCATGTATTGGCTCCTGACTTGCGCGGTTTTAACGATTCAGACAAGCCAAAAGAGAGATCATCTTATGACATAAAGTACCTTATGAACGATGTATTGGCTATTATAAAGCATTCCGGTTACAAGAAAGCCATTATTATAGGGCATGATTGGGGCGGCTCAATAGTGTGGGAACTCGCAGAACACCATCCTGAAAAGATAGAAATTGCTATAGTCGTAAATTCGCCACACCGTGGTGCCTTTGCGGCAAATATCAGAAAAAACTCTTTTCTTAATCTCAGGCAAACATTAAGATCGTGGTATATCTATTTTTTTCAACTTCCGCTTTTGCCTGAATTAGCAATTAGCTGTTGCAACTTTGCATGGCTAGAACATAACTTCAGGTCATGGGCAACAAAAAAGGATGTATTCAGTGATGAGGATATCGAACAATACAAAGACGCATTGAGAAAACCAGGTGCCTTAACGGCCGCTATTAACTACTACCGTGCCAATACATTCGGTGAATTCGGTATGGGTGTTGTGCAAGCTTCCATGGGAAAAAAGCGGTTCGGAAAAATCTCCGTTCCTTCTTTATTGGTATGGGGCGACCAAGACCCGCCGCTAGACCGACGCCTGACTGACAATATGGAGGAGTTTTTTTCCGACACTTTTAGATCGTTACATATTGCTAACGGTTCGCATTGGGTTTTACATGAGCATTTTGATCGCATTTGCAAAGAGATAACACGCTTTATTGATAAGTATAAAAAATAAACCTATTAGAAACCAAAAGGTTTTTAAATATAGCTATTTCGATAATAACTATGAGTTGCGCAAACTTATTGCACTTCTATAATTTGGTTTCTATGGCGTGTAATACTTAGACTTTTTTCAAAAATTTACTCAAAAGCACTATCTTTACCCCGTTAACACGGCCTTCTATCTGCTCGGGATTATTGGTCAAATGTATATTTGTTACTTTAGTCCCTTGTTTGGCTGTAAATCCTGTACCTTTAACTTCAAGGTCTTTTATGATAGTGACGCTATCGCCTTCATTTAATATAGTGCCGTTACTATCTCTGGTCGGCTCAGCATTCTCTTCGCTTTGTAAACCTTCATTTGCCCACTCCAATACCTCTGGTTCAAGATAAGCGATCTCTAAAATATCACCTGCCCATGTTTCGCCTTCATCGCTTAACTTTTTAAGTATGCGATAAGATGCCACTTGCACAGCAGGCACACCGCTCCAAATACTCTCACCAAGGCATCTCCAATGATTTGCATTTAGCAAAGGCTCTCCAACGGAATCCATGCAAGTTGAACACAAAGCTATATCTTCGCTATTTGCACCCGTCACCGTAAAAGCAAAAAGTTCACCTTCTGCTCCGCATAACTCACACTTGCCTCCGGCTCTTAATTCTAAATTTTTATCCATTTTATTCCTTTATATTTATTTGACAAATAACATTCGTCCTCTCAAACCGGCTATCGTTCTGTAGCCAACCTCACTAAATTTCAATATACCATTAGAATCATATATTAAAGTAGTAGGAAAAACTTCAATACCAAAACTAGATGCTATCTCTCCGTATTCATCGTTAATGACCTTTAATTGCAATCCGTGTTTTTGTAAAAAAGCTTGTATCTCTTGGTCGCTTCCAGACTTAACTGCTATTGTGATAACCTCATACTCTTTGGCTAAAGCATTAATATTGGCAATTTCCGTTTTGCACACAGGGCACCAGCTGCCCCAAAAATGTACAATTACCGGATTTGAAGCCGGAGGTGTATATTTCTCCTGTGCCCCTACGATCTGATGATGTAAATTATGCAAAACATTATCTGGCACTTCAGGTTGGCGAATAAAATTTATAACAACACTTGTCAAAAAAAATAAAATACCAAAAAGAATTATCTCTTTTGCCCATTTTTTAAACCATGGTTGCTTATTTTGCATTATCACCCTTTGGTACCAAATAGGTATCTAATCTCTTATTCCATCCTTTGCGCCACCTCTCTTCTCCGCGGGCTTTTGGAGAATTGGCAATACGGCGGGAAAGCATGGCTTTTGCGCTGTCGCTGAATGCTTTAAATCTGTCGCTTTCTTTTGGATCCATATGTTCCAATACCTGAAGCAAACCCCATCCTTGGCCATTATATCTCTCGCTTGGCAAGGTGCCCTCGCCTTTGAAATTAACATAATCGGTCAACACATAAACCCCGTGTTCGTTCAAAGAGCCATCACGATTATATAATATTTTATTGAATCTTTCTTCAATTAGCACAGCTTTACCAGGATCATCTATAGTATCAAGCATTTGAGGCAATGCCTTAAAAAGTCTATCTGCAAGAAAACCTGCTTGGATATCTTTTGTATTTTGCAAAAAGTTAAACAGTTCTTGATACTGTTTGTCATTTCTCGCTTTTGCGGCATACAATTCCTGTTTGCTGTTCCATGGTAAAGGAGTTTTTGACGTAAGCCATGAAGGCATGGATACGTTCCTATCTTCCATATATTTTAGCACCATAGGAAAAACTTCTCGAAACCTTTCAGTATGGCCTTTTGAAAACCATATAAAATGACCGATGCCAAGAGATGCAAAATCTTCGCCGTAATTCCAGTGTATCAGATATGCATCATTGCCTAATATTTCATTTCTGCTTACTTTCTCAGCAATATACAACTCTTGGGCTTTGGTGAGTTTCGCAACAGGTGCAGCAGAGACGCATAACGAAACAAAAAATATGGATAGAATAATTTTTTTCATTATATAAAACTCGGTGCATCGTTTGCAAAGAGTATCAGATCTCCTGCTTTTGTATGCTTGATCAGCATATCTTGCATTTGTGATTTTTGTGTCAATTTGATAAGTTTATCTTTATCCACATACTTCTCAAAAGTAGCTAGATTAAGTCCTCCCGTGGCCACAACCAAGTCAAATACTTCATTTGCTCTTTTGGCAACCTGGATATTGAGTTCTTCTTCTGCTTCCACAAGCCCGGGAGTAATCACTACCTTTCTTCCGCTATAGGTAGAAGCCAGATCAAATGATGCCATCATACCGTCAATATTACCGTTAAAACTATCATCAAGGATCAATTTGCCGCCTGCATCTATCCGCTCCAAGCGGTGCGGCGTTGCTTTAAGTGTTTTTAGTCTTTTTTGTATGGTTTCTTTGTCTATCCCTAGATCAATTGCTACTTTAATAGCGGCTGCTAGATTGATGGCATGAAATGCACCAAGTATAGGAACCTCATACTTAACCCCTTCAAGGATAAAACTGGTGCCCTCAAACGTTGAAACAATATCCGTGATATCAGATCCAAAAAGATGTACATGATCAGACGATGCTGCCATAGTACTTTCATGCAGCCACGCTTCTTTCAAGCGATTGCTTTGTAAAATTTCCAGTTTTGTAGCAGATATGGCATCCAAGGTTTTGAAATACTCTATATGTGCTGGCCCTATCTTGCCTACAACAGCATAATGAGGATTTACAAATGTAGCTATCTCGGCTATATCGCCCTTTAGCCTAGCGCCCATTTCCACGATATAGACTTGAGTATTATCAGGAAGATCATCATTGATATCTTTCATAATGCCGCCAAGCGTATTAACAGAACGTGGCGTAGCATACGTACGAAAACTTCCTTGCAAAATATGAGCTAAAAAGTTTTTGATACTAGTTTTGCCATAACTTGCAGTAATTCCGACAACTATTAGATCTTTCATCCCTTCTATTTTGGCTTTGGCTTTGGCTTTGTAGCCCAAGAATAACATTTTTTCAACCATAAGCGAAATGATCCAAGCCATAACAAAAGGGGCAAAAACGAACTCACATCCTGCTATAAACCACATAAACAAGGCAGAAACGATCAATATTGCAAAAAATCTTTTGATCCTGCCTGTCCATACAAGCGGTTTATCCAAGCCTCTATACCATAAAAAAAGCATACCGATATAAAGTATGGAAATAACTATTCCTATTTTCCACAAAGCAGAAGCCAATAGATATAGACCCAACGGAATTATGAAATATATAACATTCCAAATCGGTTTAGTGTGATGGAAAAGCACCCTGTTTAGTTTATAGCTATACCATTGCAAATTTGTTATAAGATAATAACCTGAACTCAATACGAACAACATATAACCGATAAATTCTATCATTTTTCACCGCCTTCACATATTTCCGTGATCGTTTTAGCTATAAAAGAAGCGTGTTTTAAAAAGAAGTAATGATCCCCGCTTAGTGGATAAAGGATGCTATTGCTCATAATGGAATGTATCTTTTTTGCAGTCCATAGCGGTGTGGCAGTATCCTCTTTTCCCCAAAACAATAAAGCAGTATTTGTAAAATTTGAAAATTGTGACTCAAAATCCTCATTGACAACATTTTTAAATGTTTCATACATTTCATGACTCATACCCTGCACATCTTTGCTGGCAAAAAGAGAACGAAGTTTACTAAATCCAAGAGGTTTAAGCATCTTAAAAAGAGCTATCTTGGCTCTGACGCTCCAAGGTTTTGGCACCAAGATACCAGACGATGACAAAAGTGCTAGACAAGGAGGATTTAACAAAGTCGCAACCTTTCCGCCAAATGAATGCCCGAGAATAGCTCTTGGTTTCACGCTAAAATCATCTAAGAATTTTTGAATGACACCGGCATAATCTTGAGTGGTCAACACGGCATGGTTGGTACTTCTGCCAAAACCGGGCATATCGATATAAATGTGTTTAAAATTTGGCATAAGTTTGCCAAAAGCTTGTTTCATGATCTCTTTATTGCTTCCCCAGCCATGTAAAATCACTATACTATCAGAACATGCCGGGTTGACAATATCATATACAATTGTAAAAATATGTCCGCCATAATGAAGCTCTTTTGCTGCCATAAAACCTACTTAAGAAAATTTTCTTATTGTACCAAAAAGAGGCTTGTTAACATCTTCATTTGATTTTAGATCTTAATGCCTTGGCGCAAACAAAAGCGGACGAAAATGCCCATTGCAAATTATATCCTCCAAGTTCGCCGGTGACATCCAGTACTTCTCCTATAAAATACAAATTATCCTCAAATTTGCTCATCATGGTCAACGGATCTATTTCTCTTGTGACAATCCCGCCTTTTGTAACTTCTGCTTTGCCATAACCAAAAGTACCCGCAGGCGCAAAAGAATAATTCTGCAACCCAAACAATCTATCCCTCTCATCTTTTGTCAAACCATCAAAAGTTTTATCAGGTATATTTAGATTTTCCAAAAGTGACTTGATCACTCGCTTTGGAAGAGGAAGCAAAGTACTTATATTTTTCTTTGAACCCGATAGGCTTTTCCACCTAAAATCAGGTAAAAAATCAATGGATATAGAACCTTTTTCCCAATAGAGTGATGCATTAAGCACACTTGGACCGCTGATCCCTTTATGAGCAAACAACAGATCCCCTCTGCAGCTCTTGGTACCTACTTTAATTTCTACATTGCCAACCGATGAACCGCTAAGTTCCTTCATAAAAAATTGTTCTTTTTGAAGAGTAAACCCTACCAATGCCGGAGAGAGTTTACTGATACCATGGCCAACATTTTGAGCCAGCTTATAACCGATATCGCTTACTCCCAAAATCGGGTAGCTTAAGCCGCCAGAAGCAATCACTACTGACATTGTTTTTATTTTTTGTTTATTGGTTTGCACGACAAACCCATCATGAGAATGATTAATATCAAGTACTTTTTCATTTAACAATACTGTCTGCTTGCTGCACTCTTTTGACAATATCGAAACGATTTCTTTGGCACTATTTGGGCAAAAATATTGATGGTTTTTTTGAGATATTAGACTCAAGCCTCTAGCTTCACACCAGCTTAAAAGTGCATTTTGGTCAAATTGGCTTATAACATTAGAAATAAAATCTTTATCCCCTAAATAGTTAGTACTGCTTACTACTTCATTGGTAACATTGCACCTGCCGCCGCCGCTAACTAAAAGCTTTGCTGCGACTTTTGGATTTGACTCTATAACAATAGCACTTTTAGAAGGCAAAAATGAAGCTAACATAAGCCCGCTAGCTCCACCGCCTATAATCACAACAGGTATCATGACGGCATTATATCAAAAAAGTTCTATTTGCTAAATATGTTATAATATTCAAAAAGAGAGCAAGGAAAGTAATGCAAAAAATATTTATATTTTTATTTTTCAGCATTATTGTTTTTGGAGCCAATCTATTTACTGTTTCCGGCTCTAGCGGAGATGTGGCATATAAACGCATCATAAAACACAAGGATAATCCTGCTCTAACCCAAAACACAAAAGAGTACTCATATCAAGCATTTTATAATGAACTGCAGCAACAAAAAATATTAGCCATGAAAGCAGAAATGCCCAATATACAAAAGGGGCAAGGCTTTCCAAAAACCTCAAAAACTTATCAAGCAAATAACTCTTACTGCATCGGAAATACAAATCAAAACTCGCTCATCGAAGATGCCAAAAATCACAAAGGCGGCAGATATGTATGGGGTGGAACAAATCCAAAAGGATTTGATTGTTCAGGATATGTCCAGTATCTATATAGCAAACACGGCATTAAACTTCCGCGAACCGCACTGGCGCAATCAAAAGTTGGCTTGCCTATTGATCCAAATTATCTCAAACAAGGCGATCTGGTATTTTTTCTCACGGATAAAAAAAGAAAGATTCCGGTTACGCATGTAGGCATATATGTAGGAAACGGCCAATTTATACATGCAGCATCAAAAGATAGAGGCATCATCATCTCTCCTCTTAATAGCGGCTCTTATGCAGATACATTTGTGGGCGCAAAAAGAGTATTGCCGTCATAGTTTGAGATTAAATAAATTAAAAAAGATATTGGAGTCATTAGAAGAATATTTATCAAATACTTGATAAATAAATATTATTATCTTGTTTTAGAGCTTTTAGGTGGAGTGACTTCTTGTATATATTTCTTTTTTAATCTATCGTAAAAAGATTGTTTATCCACAAAACTCGCGATCATACTTGCAATCATAGCTCCCAGCATTAAATAAAAAATTACACTGTGCCTATCAGTCATCTCAAAAACAATAATTGCAGATGTAAAAGGAGCCCTTGTAATACCAGCCAAAAAAGATGTCATTCCCACTAATATCAATAAATTTGCTGAGTCACCAAAAATATGAAGATATTGTGCAACAACCGCACCTATAGCAGCTCCGGAACTCAAAGATGGAGCGAATATTCCACCAGCCCCACCAAAACTAAATGTTGCTATTAAATTATTCATACGTATAAATGGGATATACCATTCCACTGTTTTGTCATCATTGAATAATATGTTTTCCATGAGTTCTTTCCCCGAGCCCATAACCTCTGTGCCAAAAAAATAAATTGATATTGCTACAAAAAAAGCACACGATAATACTATAGATATTTGAGCTATATTGCTTTTTGCCAAACTAAATAGATCCATGACCTTAAGTATTATAACGCCCATTTTGCTTCCAAAATAACCAGACAATAAAGCGGTGATCAAAACACCATGCAATATCATCCATCCTTCTGTTGTCAATTTTGGATATCCTAAATACAAATAAGAACCACCAAACCCCTGTGCCGTTAAACCGGCTATTATAACAGCTATAAAAAGCGGAAATTGATAATGCTTAATATGAAACTTAGACAGCTCTTCAATAGCAAAAATAATCCCTCCTAATGGAGTGTTAAATGCTGCAGCTAAACCAGATGCTGCACCGGCTATTAAAATATTTTTTTGAGATATTGGAGGCCACCAAGATGGCAATATTTTATATATAACTACGAAAATTGAGCTAGAGATCTGTATGGTAGGCCCTTCTCTTCCAGAAACACCTCCCCCTATTACCTTGACTATGCTGGCTAAAATCTTCACTATGATAATTCTTAAACTTACAAAGTGCTTGATCAAATGACTTTTTTTACTACTAGATAATTCTATTGCTGCCATAACTTGTGGAATACCGCTTCCTTTAGAATATGGCGCATATTTCTTGACAAGCCACCATGATAATAAAAAACTAATAGGCGTAATCGCAAAAATATATAATCTATTTTGTTCATATATAAAAAATGATAATCGTTCTGCATATCTAAATAACTCATAATATCCAAAAGCAACTGCCCCAGTTATAAAAGAAGCTACAAGAAAAGGTAAAAACTGAAAAAACTGAAGCTTAAGTTGTGAGTTGGCCTGTATAGTAGCGATATGTAAATCTTTAAAATATTCTGTTATGACTTGGCTTAGAAAATGATTTTTTATTTTTGAGATTATTCGAAGATATTTAAATTTTATTGTTTTTTGATGCATTATCAAACTTATTTTTGAAGTTTAAAAATTATAACAAACAAACCTTAAGTGTATTTAAAATTATTAACATGTTAATATATCGGCCAGTAGGGCAACAATAGCTTGCAAATATTACAGCCTTTGCAATTTTTTCAGCCCCTCTTTGACAAGTGCTGCAGTATCACCGCCTAATCCGCTGAGGGCTTTTTTGACCTCATCTTTTTTAAATCCGAGACTCTCTAGCGCCATAACAGCTTCGTTCATAGAGTTGTTAATATGATCATCGCTAGAACTATCAACTATAAAATCAGCCAACTCTACCAGTATTCTGCTAGCAGCCTTTGGCCCGATGCCAGGAACTCGTTTGAGCATAGAGACATCTTTAGAATTAATGACCCTGGCAAATGTCTGCGGAGAAAATGTAGAGCAGATCGCCAGTGCCACTTTTGGGCCCACTCCGTTTATCTTGAGCAATGTATCAAACATCTTTTTCTCATCCTTGGATGCAAAACCAAAAAGCAAATGCGCATCTTCTCTAATGATCTGAGTTGCAAAAAGTTTCACTTCATTAGAATCAATTGCTTGTGAAGTGTGAAGCGATATAAGCACTTCATATATAAGGCCATTATTGTTAATATGCAAAAGTGTCGGCTCTTTATGTTCTATACTTCCTTTGATGCCCACTATCATATACTGCTCCGTGTTCTATTTTTGCCAGTATATCTTAATAGTAAAAAAAATATCAAAAAAATGTCAAAATGCAATATAAAAGCACCGATGCCATAAATAGAGACTGCTTTTGGTATAATCGTACCTAATTTAAAATTAGTGGGTAGCATGAGATTTCGAGCAATATTTTCAAACTCTTTTGGCATTTTACTATCACGCATTACGGGGCTCGGAAGAGATATCATGATGACATCAGCACTTGGTGCCAGTGTATGGAGTGACGTCTTTTTGATGGCTTTTAAATTCCCAAATCTATTTAGAAGAATTTTTGCTGAAGGCTCTTTTACTCAAAGCTTTATGCCTTCGTATGTAGCAAGTCGCCAAAAAGGTGTTTTCGCTGTTGCCATATTTTTACGCTTTATGCTAATTATCATAGCCTTCTCTTTACTTGTAACACTATTTCCGGAATTTTTCACCAAGCTTTTAGCATGGGATTGGGGCAAAGATCTCATATCCAAAACCGCTCCATTAACAGTTATAAATTTTTGGTATTTGGATCTCATTTTTATAGTTACTTTTCTAGGTACCCTTTTGCAATACAAAGAACATTTCTTTACAACCGCATTTTCAACCGTATGGCTTAATATTGCAATGATAGCTTGCTTGATGTATTATGCCAAAAGCAGCCCTGAAACTATAGTTTACGCTCTGAGTTTTTCTATCCTGGTTGGTGGACTTCTCCAAGTATTTACTCACATTTTTGCGATTCGCAAAAAGGGTTTGTCTAAGATTTTAATTGGCGGATGGAAATATAGGAAAGCAAAAGATGTCCGGCAAGAAGAAAGTAAATTTAAAAAACTATTTATTCCCTCTGTCGTTGGCAATTCCACAGCACAAATAGCCTCTTTTATAGATACCAGCCTAGCTTCGTTTCTAGCAGCAGGATCGGTATCTTATCTGTTTTATGCCAATAGGGTTTTTCAGCTTCCCTTTGCCATAATTGCTCTTGCTATTACCACTGCTTTATTTCCTGCTATCTCAAAAGCTATCAAAAATGAAAACGAGACTCTTGCATTTGCAAATCTCAGCAAAGCCTTTTGGCTTTTAAACTTGCTGCTTGGAGTATCAGTTCTAGGAGGAATACTTCTAGCCGAACCAATCGTGTGGCTTTTGTTCGAAAGAGGCAATTTTACTCCTCAAGATACATACAATACTGCTCAAGTGCTCATGATGTATATGGTTGGGCTCATTCCTTTTGGATTGGCAAAACTTTTTTCTCTTTATCTTTATGCAATGCACAAACACTTAAAAGCAGCCAAAATTGCCGTCACATCACTGGTAATAAATTTAATATTTTCCGTTATTCTTATGCAGCCATTTGGAGCTGCGGGACTAGCTCTAGCAGGAAGTATCGGCGGCATGGCCCAGATGATCCTGACCATTAGAGAAGTTGGCTGGGATAGATTTGTTGAAATTATAAAAACCATAAAAACATTATACTTTTTAATAGGTATGGCTATTTTTGGTATAATATTGTATTTTATTAACCAATTTTTAATCAATCTTATTCGTTAGGAACAGTATGTATATTTATGATAGCGTCCAAAAAACAAAGTTAAAGTTTGAGCCTATACAAACAGGCAAAGTCACACTTTATGTTTGCGGACCAACAGTGTATGATGATGCTCATTTGGGCCATGCCAGAAGTGCGCTTAGCTTTGATCTGCTTGCTAGAGTATTAAAAGCCAGCAATTATGAAGTGATATTTATCCGCAACTTTACCGATGTTGACGACAAGATCATAGCCAAAATGCAACAAACCGGCAAAAGCCTTCATGAGATAACTGATTTCTATACAGATCGCTATTTGGAAGATATGGATGCCATCGGTGTTTTGAGGCCTACAATTTCGCCTAAAGCTACTGAATCAATAGATGCGATGGAGGATATGATATCAACACTCATCTCCAAAGACTATGCTTATCAAATTTCAAACGGTGATGTCTATTTCGATACTTCAAAAGATGAACTCTATGGAAGCTTGTCAAAAAAAGTCAGTGACGACACCGTAAGCCGCATAGAGCATATATTCGAAAAGAAAAATTCAAAAGATTTTGCACTTTGGAAAGCTTGTGATGAAAATGAAAATGTATGTTTTGATACCAAATTCGGTCGCGGAAGGCCTGGATGGCATATAGAATGTTCTGCTATGATAGCCAAACATACAAATGGTACCGATGAGTATAGCATAGACATTCATGGAGGAGGTGCGGATTTGCTTTTCCCACACCATGAAAATGAAGCAAGCCAGAGCAGATGTGCCACAGGCCATGCTCTTGCAAAATACTGGATGCATAATGGTTTTGTGCAAGTTGACGGCGAAAAAATGAGTAAAAGCCTAGGCAATAGTTTCTTCCTAAAAGACGCACTAAAAGCTTATGATGGCGAGATTTTGCGATTTTATCTCACAAGCATTCATTATCGCAATGACTTTAACTTCAATGAAATCGACCTACTCCAATCCAAAAAAAGGCTTGACAAACTATACCGTCTAAAAAAAAGAATTGTCGGCTCAGGAATAGGCGCGGCAAATTTTGAATTTAAAACAGCGCTTTTGTCGGCCATGCAAGACGATCTTAATATCTCTGTCGCACTAAGTATTATTGATGATATGATAGCCAAATCAAACGAAGCTCTTGATTCTACACCAAGCGATAAAAACCTCAAAAAAGAGATCATGGGCAATCTTGAATTTATTGGCATATTGCTTGGTTTTGGAGCAAAAGATCCTTTTTTGTATTTCCAGTTGGGAGTCGACGAAGGGTTAAAACAAAAAATCGAAACACTTATAAAACAAAGAAGCGAGGCCAAAAAGCAAAAAGATTTTGCCCTGGCAGATCAAATACGAGATCAATTAAACGATATGGATATAAACATCATGGATACAGCAAACGGTACTGTTTGGGAGAAACTCTCTTGAAAAATCTTTTAAAACAATACCTGCCATATTTTAAAGATTACAAAAGACAATTTGCTTTTGCAATTTTGGGCATGATTGCAGTTGCCATAGGTACAGCGGGCACTGCTCACATAATAAAACCCGTAATGGATGATATTTTTATCAAAAAAGACCAGCATATGCTATTTGTCGTGCCTTTTGCATTGGTAATGGTGTTTATGCTAAAAGGCGTTGGAAGGTATATCCAAACTTACTATACAGCATATATAGGACAAGATGTAATAAGAAAATTAAGAGAACAGCTCTTAGCTCATATAACAGTTTTGGATATAGATTTTTTTCGAAAAATGCATTCTGGAGAACTTTTATCTCGTATCACCAATGATATATCACGCATACAAGCCGTAGTAGCCAATATCATACCTGAGCTAATAAGAGAAATTCTAACCATCATTGCTCTGGGCGGTTATGTTATCTACCAAAATCCGAAACTGGCATTTTATTTTATGGTTGTTATGCCTTTGGCTATATTTCCGTTATCTAGATTATCAAAAAAAATGCGCAGATACTCAAGGCTCTCACAGGTAAGTACAGCTGATATGACCCAAAGGCTTGAAGAGGTATTCTCGAATATAGAAGTTATCAAATCAAATTCATCTCAAAAATTTGAGATAGCCAGATTTGCGATCGAAAATAGCGCTGTTTTCAAATACATCATGAAACAGATCAAAGTAAATGCACTCACCTCCCCGATCATGGAGCTTTTAGGCTCAGTTGCCATCGGCCTTGTTATATACATAGGAGGAATGGAGGTTATCAACGGTAATATGACAGTTGGGAGCTTTTTTTCATTCAGTGCAGCACTTTTTATGCTATATGATCCTATACGCAGACTATCCGGGCTTTACAATAAAGCGCAAGATGCGATCAGCGCAAATGAAAGAATGATGGAACTTCTCAATCTTAAAGCAGAGATAAAAGGCGGAAGCGATCAGTTAAAAAATAGTGTAGATACTATATCGATCAACAATGTATCTTTATATTATAATGATCATGAAGCTTTAAAAAATGTATCTTTAAAACTCCAAAAAGGAAATTTTTATGCCTTGGTAGGCGACAGCGGAGCAGGCAAAAGCTCGCTTGTTAACATGCTTGTCAGGTTTTATGATCCTAGCAGCGGAAAAATACTTATAAACGACCAAAATATAAATAATTTTACTCTTGAGTCATTGCACGATAAAATAGCTTATGTTACACAGCATATCATGATCTTTAATGATTCCATTGCGGCAAATATTGCCTATGGCAAAGAGATAGACGAAAATAGAGTGATCGAAGCTCTCAAAAAAGCTTACGCTTACGATTTTGTATCCAAACTGCCAGATGGGATAAATGCAGTTCTAGCGCAAAGAGGCTCAAACCTCTCAGGAGGACAAAAACAACGAATTGCACTAGCTCGGGCATTATATAAAAATCCTGATGTTTTGATACTTGACGAAGCTACATCCGCACTTGATAACATAAGTGAAAAGATGATAAAAGAAGCTATAGCAAAGTTAAAAAATGAGATGATCACTATAGCTGTAGCGCATAGACTAAGCAGCATACAAAACGCTGATAAAATATTTTATTTTCAAAAAGGGCAGATCATCTGCGAAGGAACTCACGACGAACTTAGTTTGTCATGCAACGGATATCAAAAGCTCATATCATCACTGGCAAAATAGCAATCATTGCACTCTTAGTGAGTTTTGGATATACTATTGCATATTTATAGTGGAGTATTTTGTGTCACTTTTTTCATATAATACGTTAAAAAAATTACTTTTCAAGCTGGACCCCGAAGATGCACATAGTTTGGCAAATTTTGGGCTTAGAGCAGTAGAAAGATCATCGTTTTTGCAGTCACTGCTGGCTAAATATTTTGTCAAACAAGATCCGATACTTGTCCAAGAGTTTTTTGGAAAAACATTTGACAACCCCGTAGGGCTTGGAGCCGGTTTTGACAAAGACGGCGATCACATAGAGGCTATGAGAGCTTTGGGCTTTGGTTTTACCGAGATAGGCACCGTAACACCAAAACCACAAGACGGCAATCCAAAACCGAGACTTTTTCGTCTGATAGAAGACAGCTCTATCCAAAATGCCATGGGATTTAACAATCACGGCATGGAAGCTATGGCAAGCAAACTAAAAAACTATACAGACTCTACATATCCTATCGGCATCAATATAGGCAAAAACAAAACTACAAGCGAAGAAGATGCGCTAAGCGATTATGAAACACTCATTAAGCATCTTGGCAATTTTGGGGATTATATAGTTATCAATATCTCTTCTCCAAATACGCCAGGCTTGAGAAATCTCCAAAATGAAAAGTTCATAACTTCTCTTTTTACGATGGCTAAAAATATTACCTCGAAACCTATATTGCTTAAAATTGCTCCGGATATGAGCAGCAACGATGCTATAGCTTTATGTAAGGTTGCCATCAGCGCAGGTGCAAGCGGGATCATTGCTACAAATACAACTATTGACTATACTCTTACGCCTCGTGCAAAAGATTTTGGCGGTATCAGCGGAGAACTGCTCAAGGAAAAAAGCAGAACATTGTTCAAAGCTCTTGGCAAAGAGTTTTATGGCAAAACTATGCTGATATCTGTTGGCGGTATAGATAGTGCGCATGAGGCATACGAACGTATCAAAGACGGAGCATCTTTGGTTCAGATATACAGTATGCTTATATACAAAGGCCCGAGCTTAGTTAAAAATATCAATAACGGCCTGATTCAATTGCTAATAAAAGACGGATACACGCATATATCACAAGCTATAGGTGCAAATTGCAAAGCTTAAAACTAAAATCAATTCTCATATTGTTAATGGGATGTATAGGAGTTATTATGGCAAATTCGTTGCCTCAACATTTTACAAAAACATTAAATAACGGAATGCAGGTAGTAGTTATACCGATGCATAACGATTCTAGTGTAATAACAACAAGTATTTACTATAAAGTAGGCAGCAGAAATGAGATACTAGGACAAACCGGCATGGCCCATATGCTTGAACACCTTAGCTTTAAATCTACAAAAAATTTGGCTGCCGGAGACTTTGATGTCATAGTCAAAAAAGGAGGGGGTGTAAATAATGCAGCTACCGGATTTGACAAAACATATTATTACATCAAAACATCAAATAAAAATATAACTAAATCGCTTGAATTGTTTGCAGAACTTATGCACAATCTATCCCTGAAAGATAACGAATTCCAAAAAGAAAGAGATGTAGTAGCAGAAGAAAGACGTCTGCGCACTGACAATAATCCAATGGGATATCTCTATTTTAGGATTTTCAATACCCACTATACTTATCATCCGTACCATTGGCTGCCTATAGGCTTTATGGAAGATATACTCTCTTGGAAAATCGAGGATATAAGAGAATTTTATGAGAACCACTATCAGCCAAATAATGCCATACTTGTTGTAGCCGGAGACATAAAACCGCAAGAGGTATTCGATAATGCGCAAAAAATCTTTGGCGATCTAAAAAACAAACGCCAAGTTCCGATAGTAAAAGCGATCGAGCCTCCAAATGACAGCGCAAAAAGAGTAATGCTAAATAAAGAAAGCAATAGAGTAGATACCATAGCAATAGCATATGATATTCCAAACTTTGCACACGATGATCAAGTAGCATTGGGTGTTATTAGCCAAATATTAAGCGGCGGCAAAAGCAGCAGATTTGATAGCCAGCTTGTAAACAAAAAGAAATTATTCAATCAGATATCTGCGTATAATATGGAACTAAAAGATCCTGGTGTATTTCTAATTATGGGACTTTGCAGCAATACAGTAGATCCGCAAAAAGCAGAAAAAGAAATTTTGGCCGAGCTTGAAAAGATTAAAAAAGACGGTATTACAAAAGCCGAACTAGATCGTGCCAAAATCAATATTAAAGCTGAATTTATATATTCATTGGAGAGCTCCAGCTCCGTTGCAGGATTGTTTGGAGACTATTATGCCATGGGAGATATAGATCCATTACTTCATTATGAAGAGAAATTGGATAAAATAACATTAAAAGATATCAAAGATATAGCAAATAAATATTTTGATAATAATCATTCTACGACACTTATCCTAAGGAAACATCAATGAGAACACACCCTATAACGGGAGCAACAACGGCATTAATTACTCCATTTAAAAATGGTAAATTGGATGAAGAAACATACGCTAGACTAATTCAAAGACAAATAGATAATGGTATAGACGCAGTATGCCCTGTAGGCACAACAGGAGAGAGCGCAACACTGAGCTATGACGAAGATAAAAGATGTATTGAAATTGCCGTAGAAGTATGCAAAGGCACGAACACAAAAGTTTTAGCAGGAGCCGGAAGCAACGCAACCCATGAAGCTATTCAAATTGCTCGCTATGCCCAATTATGTGGGGCTGATGCTATTTTTTCAGTAAGTCCATATTATAACAAACCAAGCCAAGAAGGGTTATATCAACACTATAAAGCCATAGCCAGTGCTGTTGAAATTCCTTTTATGCTATATAATGTTCCGGGCCGAACAGGGGTAGATATAAGTGCGGATACCGTTAAAAGACTTTTTGACGATCTGCCAAATCTTTTCGGGATCAAAGAAGCCGGCGGATCATTGGATAAAATAATAGAACTTAGCCACAAATGCCCTGAGTTGGCCATATTTAGCGGCGATGATGTGATAGACTTTCCTATACTAGCCAGTGGCGGTGCGGGGATCACTTCAGTTACTTCAAATCTTTTGCCTGATTTGAAAGCGAATTTGGTGCATGCTGCATTAAATGGAGATTTTGATACCTCAAGAGCCATAAATGAATCTCTTTATCCTATCAATAAAGTACTTTTTTGCGAAAGCAACCCTATCCCTATCAAAGCAGCAATGTATATAGCAGGACTTATCGAAACACTTGAGTATCGTCTTCCGCTTCTAGCGCCAAGCTTGGAAAATATGAAGGCTATCGAAAATGTAATGAAAAATTATCAAATAGTAGGAGTAAAATAAATGTCAAATATGAAAGGTAAAACATTAGTTATCACCGGAGCTACAAAAGGGATCGGAAAAGCAATAGCTGAGAAATTTGCACAAAATGGAGTAAATATCGCTTTTACATACAATAGCAATGTCGAAGTTGCAAATGGATTGGCTGAGCAATGGGAGAGTCAATACGGCATCAAAGCTAAAGCTTACCCTTTAAATATTTTAGAGCCTGACGAATTCAAGCCTCTATTTGAAGCAATTGACAATGATTTTGATAGAGTTGATTTCTTTGTAAGCAATGCAATGATCTACGGTCGTTCCGTAGTTGGAGGATATGGCAAATTTATGCGTCTTAAGCCAAAAGGATTAAATAATATTCATACTGCGACAGTCAATGCATTTGTTGTAGGTACACAAGAAGCTGCTAAGAGAATGGAAAAGGTCGGTGGCGGATCTGTTGTCACAATGTCAAGTACCGGCAACCTAATATATATAGAAAATTATGCCGGACACGGCACCAATAAAGCTGCTGTTGAAGCCATGAGCCGCTATGCTGCAGTTGAACTTGGTGAGATGAACATAAGAGTCAATGCGGTTAGCGGTGGTCCTATCGACACTGACGCGCTTAAAGCATTTACAAATTACGAAGAGGTCAAAGCTGAAACTGTCAAACGTTCTGCACTCAACAGAATGGGACAGCCAGAAGACATAGCCGGAGCTGCATATTTTCTTTGTACTGATGAAGCCAGCTGGATCACGGGACAAACCATTGTAGTTGACGGCGGTACTACCTTTAGATAGGCATATATGAAATCAAACATTTATAACGTACCAAATATTTTGGCATTGATCCGTCTTTTTTTGGCACCTCTGATGTTTATATTGCTGATCGATCGTGATTTGTTTGGCGATATTCACTACAGTTGGCTTGATTACGCGGCTGCTTTTATCTTTGTCTTGGCAAGTGCAACAGATTTTTTTGACGGATATATAGCTAGAACCTTTGATCAGATCACAACTTTAGGCAAGATACTTGATCCTCTTGCTGATAAAATGCTTACACTTGCAGGATTTTTAGGACTCATGATGCTAGACCGTGCATCACCGTGGGCAATTTATCTCATACTTACGCGTGAGCTTTTTATTACAGGACTCAGAGTCTCAGCAGTCTCACAAGGCATGGATATCGCAGCTTCATTGATGGGAAAAATCAAAACCGTAGTGCAAATGATAGCGATTGGCTTTTTACTCATGGAATGGCCTTTTGCAAATCTAATTTTATGGCTTGCGGTATTTTTGACTATATATTCAGGATATGAATATGTAAGAGATTTTTTCAGATACAATAATAATTCACAAGGATAATTATGGGCATATTTATTTCTATTTTAGTTTTATCGCTGCTTATTTTTATACATGAATTGGGGCATTTTACTGCTGCACGATTTTTTGGGGTACATGTAGAAGTTTTCAGTATAGGCTTTGGCAAGAAACTATATTCAAAAATGATAGGCCGTACACAATGGAGCATCTCAGCTATTCCGCTTGGCGGATATGTTAAGATGAAAGGTCAAGACGATACAGATCCAACACTGCAAAGCAATGACAATGACAGTTATACCTCAAAAAAGCCATGGCAACGTATCATAATCCTTTTTGCCGGACCGTTTGCTAATTTTTTGCTTGCTTTTATACTTTATTTGGCTATTGCATTTACAGGAGTACCAAAACTTCTTCCCTCTATAGGTGAAATAACCCCGGATTCACCTGCTATGAGTGCTGGACTCAAAACAAAAGATATTATACTTTCAATTGATAATCAGCCGGTATATTATTGGGAAGAGATAGGTCAAATTATCCAATCAAGCATAAAAGACGATCTTTCTTTGCAAATCAAAAGAGACAATCAAATCCAAACTATTGTTATCAAACCAAAAATGATAAGTGATAAAAATATATTTGGCGAACCTATCAGTAGAAAAGTCATAGGCATAGCACCGCTGGGAACTATTGAAAACCAATATTTAGGCACATTTGACGCTCTAAAATATGCATATGATCAAACTATAGATACATCATTGCTTCTGATAAAAGGCGTACAAAAACTTATCAGCGGAGCAGTAGACTCAAGTCAAGTTGGGGGCATCATAACCATAGTTGATATTACATCCCAAGCAAGCAATGCCGGACTCATTGCCCTACTCTTTTTTACAGCATTAATATCAATTAATTTGGGAGTATTGAATCTGCTCCCTATTCCTGCCCTAGACGGTGGTCATATAATGTTCAATTTTTATGAGATGATCCGCCGTAAAGCCCCTAGCGAAGCAATGCTATATCAGCTTACGCTCGGTGGATGGATGGTGCTGCTTGGCCTAATGTTTTTAGGGCTCTATAACGATATCAACAGACTTTTAGGATAAAACATGAATAAAGAAACCTTAAGAACGAATCTGGATAAAGTCATATGGAACATAGAAAAAGCAAGATTAAAAGTAAGCGATCATCATATAGTAAAGCTGGTTGCCGTCGGTAAATACACTAATGTGGAAAATATATCCACGCTATACTCTCTTGGTCAAAGGGCTTTTGGTGAAAATCAGGTACAACAGCTTGAAGCTAGATCGAAAGAGCTAGAAGAATTGCCTATCGAATGGCACATGATAGGCACGCTTCAAAAAAATAAAATAAATAAACTTTTAGATATTGGTCCTTCTCTGTTTCAAGCGCTAGACAACATTGAGCTTGCACTTGTGCTAGAAGAGAGATTGGCCAAAAGAGAACAAACGCTTGATTGCCTGCTTCAGATAAATAGCGCCGCAGAAGATACTAAAAGCGGCGTTGAACCGCACATGGCTATAGATACATATCAAGAGATCATTGAAAGATGCCCGCATATATCACTTAAGGGTGTCATGAGCATAGGTGCACATACTGATAACCTGCAAATCATTCGACAAAGTTTTGAAACTACAAAAAAAATATTTGATACCCTGCAAACCGATGGCGCAACA
Organism: Sulfurovum sp. UBA7648; assembly: GCA_002483605.1. Taxonomy (GTDB): domain Bacteria; phylum Campylobacterota; class Campylobacteria; order Campylobacterales; family Sulfurovaceae; genus BN30871. The sequence continues at coordinate 412,477 of DLIG01000021.1, read as the reverse complement.
ATATGCTCAATGGGCATGAGCGGAGATTATGAACTAGCTATCGAATGCGGTTCAAATCTAGTACGCATAGGCTCATCTCTTTTTGAAAAATAACGGCTAATTAAAATCTCACTAACCAACTCTCATATAAATTAGATCATAATATACAAATCATACAAGTAAAATTCTAAATAGAATTTTACTTTATTTGCTCAAAAAATATAATCTTTATTTATAAAATTTCTTTTTGATTTTTTATTAACAATCATACATTATTTGTGATATAATAGGTGTAAGAAATGTGTGGATTGTTATGCAAAACATGCAATTCTTTAGTCAACAAGTCATCTAGTTACAGTTAAAGACTTCTGTAAATTCGAAGGAGAAATAATGAAATCAAAATGGATACAACAATTTTTCAGCTTTTTTGTATTTTTGGCATTAATTGCCACAAGCAGTATAGCCGGTAAACTTTTACACGGACCTGCTCTAGAACAGACTAGTGTCTCATCTACTGAAGGGTCTATTATAATTTATAGGGAAGACGATGGGGATGTCAATCATATTCCTACAATATTTATCGATGATGATGTTGTAGGCTCATTGCTTCCAAGTGAATTTGCACAGGCTAAAATATGTTCGGATGATATCAAATTGCGCGTTGCCTCTAGAGGCGGAGTAGTATCTGCGGGTCAATCACAAATGATTCAAATCCGCGAAGGAAAAATCACCTATGTGAAAATCACAAAAACAGCAAATAATACATTTATGGCGGTTATTGTTGATGAAGCCCAAGCGCAACAAACTCTGAAGAATATAAAAACAACGAGTAATATTATTAATCGTTTTGTTGCAGAAGTAAAATTTGATACTGATAGTTTATTTGAATTTAACAGTGCCGAGTTGCTACCCGCAGCAAGTATGATGCTTGACAAGCTTGTACAGGACATCAATGGTTGTCCAAATCAGATCAAAAATATTCACATCATCGGCCATACAGACAGAATAGGCAGCCAATTGTATAATAATTATTTATCCAAACAACGTGCTCAAACGGTAGCTGATTATCTTGTTAGGCATGGTGTTAAAGTACCGATGTCAACAGAAGGCCGCGGTTCTAGTGAGCCTGTAACGACAAATTGCACAGGTAAATTTTCACCGCAATTGATCCAATGTTTACAGCCAGATCGTAGAGTAGTAGTCAAATTATTAAATGGCGATAATCAATATTGATCGCTAAATAAAAAATATAACATATTATAGTTTTTAGGAGGAAAATATGGCAAAAATAATTCAGCTGATAACAAAAGGCACTACCGAACAGATATCAACTGTGGAAGTGGGTGCAGGCAAAGCTGCCAACACACTGATCATTAAAGCTCAAGCCGGCGTTAAATATGAACTTAAAGATGCTGCTACAAAATTTGCGCCGCAGCAATTATTACTATTGCGCAAAGGAAAAGATCTTTGGATAAAACTAGATGACGAAGAAGAAGATGCACTGAACACAACCGATGCTCCGGATATCATTATTGAAAATTATTACGATGATGCATCTGGCAGTTTGATCGGAATGTCTGAAGATGGGCAATACTATAACTATGCTCCGCAAGAAGGGAATAGTGATCTATTTTCCATTAATATGGATGACGGTGATTTTTCATATCAAAGTCTAGGGTATTCGGATATAATTGAAGACACCAATTGGGCGCCATTTATATTAGGAGCGCTTTTACTGGGTGGTTTGGCTATTGCGTTGCATGACGACGATGATGATGATGATGACGAGACCCCTACCATCGACTCGGTAGAACCAGGCGCTCCTGGAACAGGTGATGATGCCGTGATTGAAGGTGAAGACCTGGTCTATACCGTCACGCTTAGCAATGCCGGTGCTGCTGATACTACTTTTAGCTTTAGCTTAGGCGGTGGCACAGCAGATCCGAGCGATTATGGCATCCCTGTTTTCAGTGATGGAGTAATCAATAATGGCGATGGAACCATAACTGTCCCAGCCGGAGTGTCCAGTTTTACGGTGACCGTACCTACTATAGATGATGATATTTATGAACCAGGCGCAAACGAAACTGTACCTCTTACAGTAGGAGGTGTGACTGGCACCGGTGAAATTATAGATAATGATGATGAACCTACTATCGACTCAGTAGAACCAGGCGCTCCTGGGACAGGCGATGATGCAGTGATCGAAGGCGAAGATCTGGTCTATACCGTCACGCTTAGCAATCCGAGCGCTACTAGCACGACTTTTACCTTCGACCTTGGCACAGGAGGGACTGCTACGCCAGGAGATGACTATAATACTACTCCTACTTTTAGCGATGGAGTAATCAATAATGGAGATGGAACTATAACTGTTCCAGCCGGAGTGACCAGTTTTACAGTAACTGTACCTACTATAGATGATGATATCCATGAACCAGGTGCAAACGAAACTGTACCTCTTATAATAGGAGGTGTGACCGGCACCGGTGAAATTATAGATAATGACGGGTCTCCTGTTTTGGATCTTGATGAA
>DLIG01000021.1:409386-409800 GCA_002483605.1 Sulfurovum sp. UBA7648 | reverse complement strand
TCTGGGGCAGCGGGTGCTAATTACAATACTGCGTTTACAGAGAACGGTGGGGCAATATCGATCGGAGATACAGATGTATTGATCACCGATATAGATGATACGAACATAGAGAGTGCAACTATTACTCTAACCAATGCTCAAGCCGGAGATGTAATGGCAGCGGGAGTAATGCCGGCAGGCATAACTGCAATAGTAGCAGGAAATGTAGTAACATTAAGCGGATCTGCTTCGCTTGCAGATTATCAAACAGCTATACAAGCCATTACATTCAATAATACCAGTGAAAATCCTGATACCACCCCACGAACTGTAACTGTCGTAGTCAATGACGGAACAAATAATTCCAATACGGCAACTACAACTATTACCGTTAATGCGGCCGATAATGATGCTCCTGTTTTGGATCTTGATGAA
>DLIG01000021.1:404165-409209 GCA_002483605.1 Sulfurovum sp. UBA7648 | reverse complement strand
TCTGGGGCAGCGGGTGCTAATTATCTAACAACTTTTATTGAATCCGGGTCAGCAATATCGATCGGGGATACCGATGTATTGATCACCGATGTGGATGATACGAACATAGAGAGTGCAACTATTACTCTAACCAATGCTCAAGCCGGAGATGTAATGGCAGCAGGAGTAATGCCGGCAGGAATAACCGCAATAGTAGCAGGAAATGTAGTAACATTAAGCGGATCGGCTTCGCTTGCAGATTATCAAACAGCTATCCAGGCAGTCACTTTCGGTAACCCAAACGCTGGGTTAAATGTCACCAACCGAACTGTAACTGTCGTAGTCAATGACGGAACCAATGATTCCAATACAGCTACTACTACTATTGTGATCAATACAGTGGCCAATGATGCTCCTACTCTAGATCTTGACGCAGATAACTCTACAACAACCGGCGCTGATTTTAATACGACTTTCGCTGAACTAGGAGGAGCAATATCGATCGGGGATACTGATGTATTGATCACTGATGCTGACGATATCAATATCGAGAGTGCAACTATTACTCTAACCAATGCTCAAGCCGGAGATGTAATGGCAGCAGGAGTAATGCCGGCAGGAATAACTGCAATAGTAGCAGGAAATGTAGTAACATTAAGCGGATCGGCTTCGCTTGCAGATTATCAAACAGCTATAAAAGCAGTTACTTTTAATAATCCAAATGACAATCCTGACACCACCGATCGCATCATAACCGTTGTAGTCAATGATGGAACGGATGATTCCAATACAGCTACCACGACTATAACGGTTAATGTAACTCCAATCATAGTAGACGCGACTGCCAATGTCTCAGAAGAAGGTTTACCTGGTGCGGCGTCAGATATGGATGGAACCCCGACAGACACTACAAATTCGGCAACTGTTTCAGGCACGATGTCTATCAGCGATGCATCCGGTATCGCTTCTGTAGCTTTAAGCGGGCCAGTTGGCTTGACTTCTGGTGGGGTGGTTGTCACATGGAGCGGCAGTTTTGTCGGAGATACATATACATTAACCGGCACGGCAGGAGCAACTACTGTAGCTACACTGACACTAAATACTGCAGGTGATTACACATTTACGCTATTGGAGCCTTTCGATCATCCAATTGCAGATGTTGAAGATATATTGGCGCTTGGCTTTACTGTCACGGCTACCGATATACATGCCAATACAAGCGCTCCTGGCACATTGACTATAAATGTGGAAGATGATATGCCACTGGCTGCGGCTTCTACAACATTCATTATAGAGACGCAGCCCGATACAGCTGAAGGATCGTTTGTCGTTAGTTTCGGTGCTGACGGTGGTTATGTATCAGAGATCTCTTTTGACGGTGCAACATACACATATGATATTGGCACTGACAATGTTACTGAGAGCGGAAGTTCGTCGCTGGTTGACAGCTGGAGTTTTAATACTGATAATGATGAGCTGACAATCAATACAACACTTGGTGAAACCTTTGTTGTGGATATGCATACCGGTGAGTACAGCTATGCCGCCCTTGGAGTAGATGAGCAAGTAGGGCCGGAGGTTAATGTCAACCCTTCTGCAAGCCTGCTGGGAATTGCAAATGCAGAAACACTCGGTCTCATCGATATCGGCACTAATCAAATATTTACAGCCGTTGATGCCAATAATGATATCGAAGAGGTAGTAGTGAGGGCTGATAGTTTGATTAGCATAGGTTTAGGTTCATATTATAATCTTACCTGGTCTGCAGCGATGGCAGCCGAGTTTGGCCTGAATGTCGTAGAGACGAATGATATTTTTACAGTTACTGTCCTTGGAATACCAATATTAACCACCCAAAGCTATTCACAGCTGACGATCACGTCCTCAGACGGTGGCCCGATAGATAACCTCAGACTCAACGAGTTTTTAGCGACAGTGTATGTGGATCAGACAGGAATAGATCTCCTGTCACTAGGCCTTTTACCTGAGTTGTCTATCACAGCAACCGATTCATTGGCAAATAGTGCCACAGATACAGAACAGGACGTTCTTGGCCTCAGCCTGCTTGATCCTGCAAGCAGCCCGGCTAATATTATCGAAGGAACCGGTGGCGACAATGGCCTCAATGGCAGCACGGAAGATGATCGCATCTATGGTTATGACGGCAATGATGTACTAAACGGCGATGAAGGCAATGACATATTGCGTGGCGGCGCTGGAAATGATGTCATCATAGGTGCTGCAGGCAATGATATCATCATAGGCGGCAAAGGTAATGATACACTAAGCGGCGGCAGCGGCAATGATACATTCATATGGGAAGAAGAAGATGAAGGCTCTCCAGGCTCACCGGCTACTGATACCATAATGGATTTCAATAAACTACCAGTGAGCGGCGGCGGTGACATCCTCAAGCTCGGCGGCATGTTGCAAGGTGAAGCTGCAAGAGGAAATACCGTAGGCAACCTGACTGATTATATGCATTTTGTGACTTCCGGCTCAGATACCATACTATATATCAGCACCACAGGCGGGTTCTCGGGTGGCTTTGCTATGGGAGCGGTAGATCAGCAAATTACATTTACAGGAGTGGATCTCATAGGGGAATTCACTACTGACGAGGAAGTTATAGCGCAGTTGCTTTCAAACGGCAACCTGATCGTTGACCAAGAAACCACAGCTTCCGATCAGCTTGATGGCATTACAACATTTGATGCAGTTATCACCGATAATGACGGTGATACATCCGCCACTTCTGTCAGTTTTGATACTAGCGACCCGGCAGCTCCGATTCCTGGAAACGTAGCACCTGTTGTGCAAGACGATGCGACAGCTCTTTTGGGTCTTGTAGGGCTTAATCTCCTTGATCTCATTGACCTAGAAGCACAAGCATTTGCCGCAGCGGATGAGAATGGCAACCTCCGTTCGGTAGTGATCGAATATGTCGGTGTAGTGGATGTCTCGCTTGAAGATCCAGTATTTACTGCTTCACAAAAACTGGCAGAGGAATTGGGACTAAAATTTACAGTAGTTAGCACACCTGGCACACTTGGACTAGTTGCTCCGACCTCTACTATTACCATCACTGCAATTGATGGCGGCAATATAGATAACCAGGCAGTTAACGAACTGCTTGCTACGGTCCGCCTGCAATCAAGCGCGAATCTGCTTGGACTTGTGCCTAGCTTGGATGTCACTGTGCTGGGCTCTTTTGATATTACAGCAACAGACAGTGAAGGGCTTACTGCTACACAGAATGTAACAACATTGGCAAATGCAAATGTACTTGAAGGCCTTTTGGGTGATGAAGGCAACCCTGACATCATCGAGGGGACTTCTGAGAATGATACATTAAATAGCAGCGCAGAAGGAACCTCAGATGAGCGTCTCTATGGCCATGAAGGTGATGATACCATAAATGGCGGAGATGGTAATGATCTGATCCGCGGGGGTGCCGGCGATGACACACTCAATGGCGGGGATGGCAACGATATTCTGATCGACGGCAACGGTGCTGATACCTTCAGCGGAGGAGCCGGTGATGACTGGATCGTAATATCGGATACCTCGTCATTTGTTTCTATTGATGGAGGAACAGGAACAGATACGCTTTTCCTCTCCGGCAGCAACATGACGCTTGATCTCTCGGGAGTTAGCGGCACTACAATAGTAAGTATTGAAAAAATCGATCTTGCAGGTACCGGAAATAATTCTCTAATTGTAAGTTATAGCGATTTGCTTGCATTAAGTGAAAGCAGCGATATCCTTTATGTTACAGGTGATGGCGGTGATACAGTTACACTCACAGAAGAAACACTTGTGGGAACAGCTGTAGTTGTTGATGGGATTACATACGATACCTACAATATAGGCGGTACAGCTGCGGCTGATATCTGGGTACAGCAAGGTGTTACTGTTTTATAAAGCTTCTTTAAATGGTTGACTCCTACATATCAGGAGTCAACCATGATCATATATCAAAAGTTTCCCTTATCATATATTTTATTACATATGACACAAAAGATTTACTATTTTGAATATTTTATGGCTCCTCAAATTACTCTATCATATTTTTTGATACACAATATAAAATATTTTTAAAACTTACTAGATAATGCTATAATGAAGTGGGACTTTAAAAATAAATCTTTCAAAGGAAAACAATATAGTTAAACGATAGCCATTTTATATTTTACATGGGGGGAAAATGGCAAAAGCAATTCAATTAATAACAAAAGGTGCTGCCAAGCAGGCATTAGCTGTAACTGTGGGGACAGGTAAAACAGGTAATCCATTGATCATCAAAGCACAAGCGGATGTAAAATACGAATTAAAAGATGTTGCGACAAAATTTGCGCCGCAACAGCTATCTTTTATACGTAAAGGTAAGGATCTGTGGATCAAAATAAAAGACAAAGAAGATCCGCAAAATACAACCAATTATCCTGATATCATTATCGAAAATTACTACTATTATTCACCTAGTAATTTGATCGGATTGTCTGAGGACGGACAATATTTTAACTATACTGTACCAAAAGGCATAAATGAGCTAATTGCTAGAGATATACATGATGTCGGATTCTCGTATTATAGCCCAGGAAATCTATTGGGTATGGCTAGCATCATCGCGCTTATATCACTGATCGATGTATCCAAGGTTGCAAAACCTGACAGCAACGCAGAAGAGATAGGTCCAATCGAAATATTCGGGAATATGATGGCTGTAATGATGGATATGCTAAGTAATCGCATGCAAAGTTCAAATGATCCATTTGTTGAAACGGCAAATACTATTGGCTCCATGATGCACTCATTCATGGAAGTGGCGACAGGAAGTACAGGTGGCACATTTGCTCAAGAGTTTGCACTAGCTCTGGGAGAGGAGATGCGCCGACTCATATCTGGTCTAATTGAAGAAGACGAAGACTTTGCGCAAAACCCAGAAGAGATCGCAGAAAGCATAATGCCATGGATGTCCGGGGAGACAAATCTATATAGCTTAATGACGATCATTGGCAACGTTATGGAACAGTCCATGAAAATACTCCTAAGCGAACCCGAC
>DLIG01000021.1:289758-404046 GCA_002483605.1 Sulfurovum sp. UBA7648 | reverse complement strand
AAATACTCCTAAGCGAACCCGACTCGATCCAAAGCATGGCAGGATTTGATACTTTGCTATGGAATATTACTCAAGCAGCCACCGATATGCAAACAATGAGCGAGTCAATAATTCAAAGCGGCCTTCAAATTATTCCAAACAGCTTATACACACTAAGCAGCGATGGCACATTGATAAATATAAGCGAACTTTCTCAAGCAAGCACAGATGGGTCACAGCTAAACATAACAGAGCTTCTAAATGGAAACCAACTGCTAATAGGATATACAATTCCTGAAAATTTGCTATTTACCCTAGATGATATATCAAACATAACGAATATAATCCAACAAGGCTTTTCAATAGAGCAGCTGCCGATATTCAATATCGGCACAACGGATGCATTGATCAGCGATATGGGTGTAATAATGAACTTGATGATGAGCATGTTCATGAATATGGATATAACTGCGACAGATGGCACACTTATGGATATGTCAGCTATCAGTGAGTCTTTTACAGCAATGATGAAAACATTTACAGATGAAATGGATGCTGCAAAGATGAGTGAGTTCATAAATCTAATGATGGACACAATGGAACAGGCAACATCAAAGATGGTTGAGATGATAGATGGCATGGTGAATGCAATGCCTATGGATGCATTTGGAAACATGATGAGTGTACTAGTGGATACTTTTACTTCCGAAATACTCACCGAAGGTAATCCGTTTGATAATATGGCAAATACAATGGGCTCTATGATGTACGCGTTCATGAAAGGAATGACCGGAAATACCAACGATATTCCTACCCAGGAGTTCGCCCTTATAATGGGAGAGATGATAAACCAATTCATGGTGGGACTCACCGGAGATGATGAGGACTTTGCATGGACACTTGGGGACACTATAGGCTCCATGATAGGTGATGTGATGTCTAGAATGACGGGCAATCCTGAGGCGCCCTTGCAAAGTTTCACAGCCATAATGAGCGACACGATGAGTCGTCTCATGAATGAAATGAGCACAAATATAAACAGTATCATAGATCCGATAATCAGTATGATGAATACAATGTTGACCTCTATGGAAGGGAACATAGAAACAATAGAAGCCATGTTTGCTATAAACAGTGAGACAATGCAGAGTATGATAGAAATGAGTCCCGAATACATGGCGACTATTCTTCGTCTATCGGATGATATCGGGCTTATGGCAGATCGGATCGGAGAAATGGCAGACAAGATAGTTCAAACCCAGGTCATTCAAAGTCCAAACTTCCTATCTACTCAAGAAAATGCCATTAGGCTAATAGAAATACTCCTAAGCGAACCCGACTCGATCCAAAGCATGGCAGGATTTGATACTTTGCTATGGAATATTACTCAAGCAGCCACCGATATGCAAACAATGAGCGAGTCAATAATTCAAAGCGGCCTTCAAATTATTCCGAGCAATCTATATATTCAAGATTCCGATGGTACACTGGGCATAATACAGGAAAATGACCTTATACTTAGCGATGGATCCACAGTAGATGTCTCCGGCTTTCTTGATGGACGATCGGTCTTTGCTGGGTACATGATCCCGGATGCATCCTCCATGAGTTTCTCAAATCTGCTTGATCTAAATACCATGATCCAATCACAAAACTATTCGCTTCAAGATCTACCAATGATTTTGACCGAAAATGGAATGTTTTCTATTGCTCAGATGAGTAATATGATGAGTTTTATAATGGGAATGTTTATCGGGGTACAATTTACTCCAATTAATGGAACAATCGATTCGTCAACAATATCTGAAATGACAGAACCGTTCATGTCGATGATGGAGATATTTATAGGCAGCATGAACATGGATGCAATGATGCCGATGATGGACCTTATAATGGAAAATATGATCAGCATAATGAGCGATCCTGATATGGTAGAATCATTGCCGCACACAACTCAAACCATAATAGATTCGATATCTGCTGCGATGACATCGATGCCGGTAGAGTCGTTTGAGCAGGCGATGGGGCTTATGATGGACGCTTTTACCTCTGAAGTACTAACGGATGGCAATCCATTAGACAACACGGCAAAAATGATTGGCTCTATGATGTACGCGTTCATAGAAGGAATGACCGGGAATACCGGCGATGTGCCTGAACATGAGTTTGCCATTACGATGGGAGAGATGATAAACCAATTTATGGTTGGACTCACAGGAAGTGGCGATAATTTTGCACAGACACTCGGGAATATGATGGGCTCAATGACAGGAAGCATGATGGCTGGAATAACAAGTGATGACATTACCCCGCTGCAAAGCTTTACGAATATCATGAGCGATATGATAGGCCGTTTTATAAATGACATGAGCACCAATATGACAAGTATAATGGATCCGATCAGCAGCTTGCTTGATACTATGATAACCATGATTGATGGAAACATGGAGACGCTCAAAACCATGTTTGACTCAACTAGCCAAATGACGGAAAATATGATAGACATGAGTCCCGAATACATGACGACCATTCTTCGTCTATCAGATGATATCGGACTTATGGCAGACCGAATCGGAGAAATGGCAAACAAGATAGTTCAAACCCAGGTCATCCAAAGTCCAAACTTCCTATCTACGCAAGAAAATGCTCTTAACTTGGTCGACATGATAACGGAAAACCAATCAAGCTTTATAGACAAGATAGGAGTAGAAGCATTTACCGCTATTATAGAGAATCTGAATAAGATCGATTCTATGATGTCATCATGGATCGTTTCGGATCTTTCTGCTAGATCAATTCTGCCTACACAGCTTTATATGCAAACGTCAAGCGGCGAATTGATCGCTATCAGTGAAAGCGACCTCTTGAATATGGATGGATCAACTGATATTTCTGAGTTCTTGAACGGCAATCAACTAATGGCAGGCTTTGCGATCCCCAATGCCTCATCAATGAATCTAAATGAGCTGATAGAGTATGCAACACTTATCCGCAATGGCGGATTGGATATAAGCCAGTTACCGATATTTAGCCTCTCTGCACAAGAAGGATCAATGATCAACATCAGCAGTATAATGAACTCAATATTAGGAATGCTGATGGCAACCGGTTTTGCCTCTACTAGCTCCATAGACCGGTCGATAACTGAATCATTTTTAAAAATAATGGGAAGTTTCACCGGCAGCATAGAAAATATCTCGGCAGAGGAGTTCTCTTCCTCAATAGATCAATTAATAGTATCAATGTCCAATAGCGGGATGATAGATTCTATGATGCAAATGGGAAATGCAATGATGGAAACGATGTCTAGTTCGTTTAGTGCTGCATCATCAAGCTCGCTCGGCACAATGATACAAAGTTTCGGCGGCTTCATGCCTGATGCAAATACGCCAATGGACGCAATAGCCTATATGATGGGATCTGTAATGTTCTCGTTTATGGAGGGCTTTACAGACAGCAAAGGAGAAACAAGCCAATATGAATTTGCCGGGATAATGGGAGAATTGAGCCAACAATTTATGGCAGCAATTACCGGAAATACCAATGCAGCGGCTGCGGCGATGGGTGAAATGATGGGAAGTATGATGGGTGCCTTTCTATCATCGGTCACTGGAGATACTCAAAATCCTCTGGGATCATTCATGGATGCAATGATGACAACGCAATTGATGGATGATCTTTCCAGCAGCGTTTCACTGGCAATGGAATCAATTACAGAAATGATGAACACAATGCTCATAGCCATACAGGGGAACATAGACTATATTAGCTCAATGTTTGATATTCTAAATAATATGGCGCAGAGTACGATCGAAATGAGTCCGGAATATATTGCGACTATCTTGCGCTTATCAAACGATATAGGCCTTATGGCCGATAGGATTGGAGAGATGGCTGATAGGATCGTTCAGACCGAAGTACTCCAGAGTGTCAATTTTCTTGAAACACAGCAAAACATGCTTGATCTGATCACAATGCTAACCACAGGCTCATCTGAGTTTGAATCGCTAATGGGTGAAGCATTAGTAACTGTTGTAGAAAATCTTACAAAATTTCAAAGCACGATGAACAGCGTTTCAATTGCTATTGAGAATATCAACAAAACAGTTGTCCCAAGCGATCTATATCTGATAAATGATCTAGGAGAATTGATCCGGGTCAATGAAACTGACTTGTTAAACACTACTGACGATACTGATATTGCCTCATTTTTAGATCAGGAAAATCTGCTGGTAGGCTACACGATCCCTCTTGACTCTTCAATGAGTCTTTCAAAATTAATTAGTATGGCACAGTTGATCGAGGGAGGCAATTTTAATCTTGAACAGCTACCGATATTTGCAAGTGCGACATCAATTATGGATATTGATACCTTTATAGGAAGTATGCTTACGACAAATTCGGTTAATATGATCAACGTGCCGATCGACCAGTTTAACCAACTGATGCAAAACTTCCAATCGCATCTTGGTTTAGGCACTTCCCCGATGGATATAATGGGAGAAATGATTGGATCAATGATGCTAGCATTTATGGGCGGAATGATAGATACCGATACAACCCAAACTCCACTAAAATTTGCTGAATTAATGGGGAATATGATACGTGAATTTACGATCGGTATAACCGGATCAGAAGAGACCCCGATCGCGGCAATGGGAGAAATGATGGGGGGAATGATGAGCTCATTTATGGCATCGATCATGAATGATGAGCTGACTCCAATGAGTAGTTTCACTCAAGCAACAATGGAAAGCTTTATGCACTTTGCCGATAATGCTACACAGAGTATGCTAGCTGCGATGGATCCAACAATTGAACTTGCTAAAATGTTTGCAAATGACATCAATACCTATATAGAACTCTTTATTTCAATGTTTGAAAGCTCTGATGCGACTATTGATGCTATGATAGACCAAACTCCTTCTTATCTCAATACTATGCTCATGCTCTCTGGCGACATTGGCCTGATGGCAGACCGGATCAATGAAATGGCTGACAGGATTGTAGGTACACAAGAGATCATGAGTGAAAACTTCCTTGCTACTCAGCAAAATGCCATAGCATTAATGAGCCTACTCACTGAAAATTCCGATGTGATCGAAGAGGGAATGGGAATTGATTCGTTTAGCGCAATGATGTCAACTTTATCGGATGCTATAACAACACTCGATACCATTGCAGCCTCTGGCGTATCGCAAAGTTACGCAAGTTCACTATATTTGCAGAGTGCCGATGGCAAGATCATCCAGCTTAATTCTTCACAGTTGCTCTTGAATGACAGTCTCTCTTTTGATATCGAAACCATGCTGGATGGCTCAACGCTATTATTAGGATATACGATCCACGCATCGTCGGTTATAAACATGGACGAATGGCTAGATATTACAAAAATTCCATACGGAATAACCAATACGACCACCTTGCCGATCCTTGGTTCGGACATAAGCCTTGATATGAACGACATAATCCGTTCTATGATGAATATGATGATCGGTAACACCATAGGAATACCTTTGGAACAAAGTTTAAGTGCTCCATTTATGTCAATAATAGAGAGTTTTGCCAATGGCATGGGGCTGTCGATAAACGAATTTGAAACGATATTTAACTCAATTATGAAAACTATGATCATCAACGACATAGTCACAGTAATGAGCCAAACCGCCCAAACAATAATAGAACTTACCCATATGGATCAGTTTTTTGCTCCAGAAGTAATAGTTGATACGATTATGGATACATTTATGGCCACAGGAACACCTATAGCAGTAATGGCAGACATGATCGGCGCGATGATGAGCTCGCTTATAGGCGCAATGACTAATGTCGGAGTCGATGCTACACCGAACCAAATGGCGTACAGCATGGGTGAGATGACGAGATCGTTTATAGTGGGCATAACCGGAGATGAAACAAACTTGGCAACAATGTTAGGAGAGATGATAGGCTCCACGATGGAAGCATTTATGGATGCTATTACAGCCCAGGGGGAAGATTTTGCGGCTATAATGAATTCATTGATGGAACAAATGAGCACAACGATCACGACAAACATAAGCATGCTTGTCGAACCTATAAATGACTTTTTCTTGATGCTAAGCGATGAAATGGATCAAACAATCATGCAGATGCACTCAATGATGACAACTTGGAATGATACCACTGTATCCATTCTAAACCAATCCGATACATTTGTCGGTGCAATGAGTACACTCTCCAATGATGTGATCCAAATGACTCTCAATATAAAAGATATGATACAAAAAATCGACCAAACTATCGAGTTACAAACCGATAACTTTATTGCGACACAAAACAATCTAAATGCACTGATAGATTCTCTAGTCCAATTATATACCAGCTCTCCAATAGAGTTTATCAAAAGCGGTATGGGAGATGTGCTGTATAATACGATAATAGCTCAAAACACACTAGATACCCAGTTGGCAAACATCGGTCTTCTTGCAGAGCATGAAACTATATCTGGTTTTTTACAAGGCACTTTGGAAGATGATGCAATAGAAGGGTCAATTGATGCTGATTACATTTTTGGACTTAATGGTAACGATACCATTAATGGCAACGATGGTGATGATATGATTCATGGCGGCGATGGTGATGATATGATTCATGGCGGAGACGGAAATGATATATTGATAGATAGTGACGGTGCTGATACTTTCAATGGCAAAGAAGGTGATGACTCTATTGTTATATCTGATACCTCGTCATTTGTCTTTATTGATGGTGGAACGGGTATAGATACTCTTTATCTCACAGGTGATGGCGTTACTCTCGATCTTACGGTTATTTCCGATACCAAGATAGTCGGTATTGAAAAAATTGACATAACTGGCAGCGGCAATAATACTTTGATATTAAATTATAATGACCTATTGGCACTAAAAAATGATAGCGGTATACTTTTTATAACAGGAGATAGCGGCGATATGGTCTTGCTTCCAGAAAAAGTATTTGTAGATACTAAAACATTGGATAATATCACATATAATACATATAGTATCAGCGGGGCAACCTCTCCTGACATTTGGGTGCAGCAAGAAATTAGAGTTATATAAAAACTTCTTTGATAGCTGCTTTTGAATTGTCAGAGGCAGCTTATATTTTATTTTTATCAATCTCTTTTATTGTCATAGGCATATGAATCAATATATCTAAAATAGATATAACAAACAAACTTTTTTGATGAATATAAGTAAAAATTACGTAATTGTTATTAATTTTTCTTATTTACATTAAAAACAAATATTTTTTAAACGAAATAACTATAAACTTTAATTAAGCAGATCTTTGAAAGACAGCTATAATTAATAATTATATTTTATATAAGGAGGTGTTATGAAACTTGGGTTTTTAGTAGATCTCAATTTATGCATGGGATGCAAGGGTTGTGAAATTGCCTGTAAAGTAGAAAATGAGGTGCCCATAAGTTCATGGCGTTTACGCGTGAAGTATGTTGACATTGGTACGTTTCCTGAAACTTCTAGAAGTTTTACACCACTAAGATGTAACCATTGCGAAAACGCTCCGTGTGTACGCATATGCCCTGTTTCGGCATTGCATTATCTAGACAATGGTATTGTAAATATTGACAGCAATAGATGTATAGGATGTGCAGGCTGTATGATGGCTTGCCCTTATGGTGCGATTTATATGGATCCGGAGACAAATACTGCAGATAAATGTACATATTGTGCCCACAGAGTCGAAAGCGGTATGATGCCTGCATGTGTAGTAGCATGCCCTGTTGAAGCAAATATATTCGGTGATGTAGAAGACGAAGCTAGTCATATATCAAGATATATAATGGAACATCAAGGAAGTGTACAGGTTCGTAAACCTGAAAAACACACAGATCCTAAACATTATTATGTGGGCGGCGGCAATCAAACACTAAATCCATTGGCTCATCAAAAGCTTGAAGGATATGGATTGTTCAATAATGTTACTCATTTAGACACGATAGGAGATCCTAATCATTCAATGCTAGATCGTTTCTTGGCTCCTATTTTTGGCCACGAGGCATTAGATAATACAGGTTTTGCATATATGCAAGGCAATCAAGAAAACAGCACTAAAGGAGGTCACTAATGGTAGAAAGTACTATACATGCAACACAAGCGGTCGTTACATTAGATGTAGCATTACCGGGCATTATTTGGGGTTGGATGATCACTCTAAATATGTGGGCGAAAAGCATAGGTACCGGCGTGATATTAGTAGGTGCATTTTTGTTTTATCGCTATAAAAATGAAGATATACCGAGCCTAAAATGGATAATGCCTGCTGTTTCTTTTGTAGCACTAAATGTATTTTTGCTATTTACCTTACTTGACCTGCATCAACCGCTACGCATGATAAATATATTTTTGCACCCTCACTTCACTTCAGCGATCACCGTAGGTGCTTGGATGGCAACATTATTTACAGGGCTTATTACACTACTGGCTGTTATTGGAATTCTTGATGCTTTTCCAAATATCCTAAGACATCATGCAATTGGACGCACAGTACGAGAAAACAATGGATTATACGAAAAATTATTACCTTTTGTGATATTTCTAGCAATTCCGGTAACTCTCTATACTGCGATAATCATGGCAGAAGCTAGTGCTAGAGAACTATGGCAAGCGCCCGGCGAGATGACACAAATGCTCTTAGCTGCTTTAATGGCAGGTAGTGCAACTCTTATATTTTTTGCTTTTGATTGGAGCAAAAAAGTCAAAAATAATCTAGCAGCTATCTTGCTTTTTGCAATAGGTGTTAGTTTTATTCTTTATATGGGTGAATATTTCTTTTCATTCAAATCATCCGAAACAGAAGCGACTTTGGCATTTATTCACCTAGGCGGTTCGTATAGTGTAGAGTTTTGGTCTGCAATGATAATCGGATTTATTATCCCGATTTTTTTATTGATCAATGTATTAAGAGAAGAAAACTATTCTTTGCTGCGGATATCTGCTGTAATGGCACTTATAGGGCTATACCTAGCAAAAGACGTATGGCTAAAAATCCCACAAATGTTACCGCTTAGCTAAGGAGAAAAAATGGTGAAAAAAATGAATCAAACAACAACAAGCTTTTTTGAGAGCAGAAGAACATTTTTAAAAGGAAGTGCATACGGCATAGCCGGTATTGGTCTAGCCAAAGGTGTTTTTAGCACCATTATCAATACTCCTGCAGTGGCTGGCACAAAGTTTACATCAACTCCAAAAACACTAGCTTTTTATCCTCCATTTAACCAATGGGATAGCTTCACAGAGCTTGACGGTACAGATTGGAAACGTGGAGGAACCGGTAGAAACAATGGAATTGCAAGCGAAGATAATCCAAACGGCATAAAAGCCGTTGAATATATGCTAGTCCCTGTGATATGCTCCAACTGTGAAGCAGCTTGCGGGCTGACCGCATGGGTAGATGTGGGCGGATATAAAAAATCTAAAGACCCAAGAGACTTAAAAGTACGCAAATATATGGGTAATCCGTTACATCCTGCCAGCCGCGGTCGCAACTGTGCTAAAGGATATGCAGTAAAATCTCAAATGTATGATCCAGATCGTATTCCATTCCCTCTAAAACGTGCTCCCGGCTCAAAAAGAGGTGAAGGCAAATGGGTTAGAACTACTTGGGATGAAGCTATGGCTACAATCGGCAAAAAAATGCACGATACACTAAAAAATGGTGATGAGATGTCCAAAAAAGCTATTATGTACCATGTAGGACGGCCAAATGAAAGCGGTTTCGGACACAGAGTACTTTATACTATGGGTGTAGATGGCCATAATTCACATAGTAACGTATGCAGTGCCGGCACCAGACAAGGGCTTACACAATGGACTGGAGATGATAGGCCAAGCCCTGATTGGGCAAATAGCAAACTTATATTTTTGCAATCTTCTCACGCTGCTGACGCTGGGCACTTTTTTCAACAACATGCCGGCTATATTGCTGAAGCTAGAAAAAAGGGTGCCAAACTGGTCGTAATGGATCCAAGGATGTCAAACTCTGCAGGTATGGCTGATCTTTGGGTACCTATTTGGCCAGGAACTGAAGCAGCACTTTACTTGTATTTAGTAAATCGTATTGTCAATGAAAAAGACCCTAGAACCGGTAAAAGCTATATAGACCACGATTTTATGAAAACATGGGTCAACTGGAATGTCTTGCTTAATGATAAAGAATATCTTAATTTTATGGTATCTCAAGGTTACATATCCAGACTTCCTGCCGGCGAGAACTACGAAGATTTTGTAAAACTATTGCAAGAGATGTATGCGCCTTATACCCTTGAATTTGCAGCTAAAGAGTGTAGAGTAGAAGCAAGAACACTTGAAAAATTATTTGATATGTTCATAGAAGGCGGAGACAAAGTAACTACATATTTCTGGAGAGCCGGAACCATTGGTAACCGCGGCGGCTGGATGAATGTAAGAGCAGGTGTTTTAGCTTTAGCACTTAGAGGTTGCATGACCGGAGACGTGGGAAATGTCGGATTTTACGGTTTTCATGAAATTTTTGTTAATGCAAAAGGAGACGCAGCAACACAAGCAGGTAAAAAACCTGGCAAGGTTGATGTGTGGAACGAGCTTTTATTTCCGCCAGAATTCCCGCTAGCAACAAACGAACCAAGTTTCTTGCTGCCTCATCTATTGGATGATGAAAAATGGCAAGATGATTGGGCAAAAAAAGGTATAAATATACCAAAAAAACTTGCCGTCTATATACCGAGAATGTATAATCCAGTGTGGATCAATCCGGATGGCTTCAGATGGATAGAAGTCCTAAAAAACGAAGAGAAGATGGAGCTTACTGTTAATTTGTCTCCTACATGGTCAGAAACGAACTGGTATTGTGATTATATCTTGCCTACCGGACTAGCCGGGGAAAGACACGATGAACACTCAGAAGCAACTAAGCCTGCTAGATGGTTAGGCTTTAGACAACCGGTTCTTCGTGTTGCATTGGAAAAAATGGGCTGGAAACCAAAAGACCCTACTCGCGCAACACTCGAAGCACACATGAAATCAGGTCTTGGTGAAGTATGGGAAGAGGTGGAGTTTTGGGCAAATATTATGGTATACCATGTTGACCCTGATGGAAGCTTAGGAGTTAAGCAACACTGGGCATCAAAAGAAGATCCTAGCCGGCCTGTAACGATAGCAGAATGGTATCAAGCTGTATTTGATCACGTTCATCATCTAAAACATGAAGCTGAAAATAATCCTAAATATTCTTATAGTAAATATCCAAACTATGAGATGATGAGAGATATGGGTACTTGGCTAGAAGAAGACCACATATTCCGTCCTCAAGAAAAAGAGCTTAAAAATGAAAATGGCATCATAGAATCTATGCATATGAAATTTGATGCAAATACCGTATCTGTAGAATCAAGCGGTATTGTCAAAGCTAAAGTATATGGCGGAAACGATATCAAACCTATCGGTATCAAAATTGGCGACAAAATGGTTCAAGGACTTAACACATCAAGCCGTAAACTTGAATTTTTCTCTAAATGGATGGCAGAATGGAAATGGCCTGAATATGCAGTTCCTGTGTATCCTACCACAAAAGCACAAAGAGAAAAGATGGTGCATATTGTAAGCCAAATTCACCATGATCATATGGTAAATGATAATGATTTTGCATTGAATCCAATCTTTAGATTGCCGTACAATATTCATACAAGATCGGTCAACTCAAAACACCTTATGGAGATCTCTCAAAACCATAATCCTATTTGGATAGCAACACAAGATGCTTCTAGACTAGGTATCAAAAGAGGTGATGCCATCAAAGTAACCATAACCGATACGGTTAGCGGATTAGATAGCGGTTATTTCATAGCTATGGCAGTACCAACAGAAGGTATCCTTCCTGGTACTTTGGCTTGTTCTCACCATGCTGGAAGATGGAAACTCCAAAATGCGGTAGAAATCCCTGGATTTAAAGAAAAGTTAGGTGTAATGGGCGTAGGAGCACCTCTTTATGATCTGAGCATGGATGGCAAAACCGGCACACTGAAACCTAAACAAGGTATTGATGCAGGAATGATGGAGCGAAAAAGCTCATGGCAATTTAAAGAGTTCAATAAAGACCTTGATAATATCTGGTGGGACGGACTAAGCGGTTCGTGGCAAAATGCAGTTGCGCCTGCTCACCCGGACCCAATCGCATGTAATCATGCTTGGCATCAAAAAGTATCTATTGAACCGGCTGATGCAGGTCAAAAAATTGGTGATATCTATGTCAACTATGAAAACAATTTCAAAGTTTATCAAGCATGGAGAGATAAATTGGCTAGACCATTGGATAATACCAATACCACTCGCCGACCAAAACAACTAAAACGACCTGTATGGCCACTTACTGAGAATGCTTTGTCTGTAAATATAACAGAAACGACAACAACAAATCCAGAGCTTAATTAATTGTTGCACCTTAAGGGTGCAGCAATCCTTCTTATGTTAATATAAATAAATTCCTTTGCAAAAGAGTAAAATGACAAAACAAGAGATAGAAAATCGCGCAACAATATATGGTCTAATATCCAGATTAATGATATCGGAGGTAGATTGCGCATTTTTAAAAATTATAGAAAAAAATGAAGCTATCTTAGCACTTTTCCCAAACTACAAAAAATGGGAAAAACGCTTCGGAGCATCATGCGGCGAGCTTATAACAACACAATACAATGTGGATTTTACAAATCTGTTTTTAATGCATTTAGTGCCTTATGAGAGTTTTTATACAAGAGAAGATCAAATGATCGAAAGCGGCGGTGATAATCCGGTAATAACTCTGTATAATGCTCTTGATTTCAGGGTAGAACTTGACAAGGCTAGAGTTGTAAGTCCGGACCATATAGGTGTTGAACTTGAATTTATGTATATGCTTTGTACTGCCTTGGAAAAAGCTTTTGATGCAAACGATCAAGAAGGTATACAAGAATTGCTCGAAATTCAAAAAGGCTTTATGCAAGATCACTTGCTTGTATGGGCTCCTCTATTTTTAATAGCTATGAAAAAAGAAGCAAGAACACCTCTCTATCATGACGGAGCAGAGCTTGCATTAGAATTTTTACTTAGTGATTTTGAATATATAAACGAACAATTGGCTAGATAAAATGGGATTAAAATTTGACGCATCATCATGCGTAAGGGTTAGCAGTTTTGTTTCAAATTGTCAAAAATGCATAGATATTTGTCCTGTACAAACCATTAAGCTTAATTCGAACCTGCCATCTTTTACTCCAATTGAATGCATAGAATGCGGCGGTTGCGTGGGAGTTTGCCCTACTAGCTCTTTTGCTTTAACCGAATTTAATGTCACTGATTTTTTATTTGGATATTTTAATGAACCGCAGGTTTTATCGTGCAAACAAAACATTCCATGCCTTGCTGTTTTTAATCCTGAAGAGCTTATCTCCTTAGCATTAGGAAGCGATAAAGAAGTAGTTTTGGATATCGGCCATTGTGCGGCGTGCGAAATAAAAGAGAGATTGTATCCTCAAATAAAAGCAAATATAGAAGAGGCAAACTTTATCCTCTCATCTTTTTCATCCAAACAGATAAAATGTGAAGATATAAAACTAGAAACCCCGCAAGCAAAAGAGGAAGAAACAAGCAGAAGGGATTTTTTATATAATCTAAAACCGATCAATGCCATCAAGCACAAGGTGGAATTTGACGAGATCGTAAACAAAGATGAGCTCAAATCATTCGAGATAGACGATGCTGCTATCAATAAAATAAAAAATAAAAAGATACCTGATAAGAGAAAACTACTTTTTGCACTGTTAAAGCAAGAAGAGAAGCCAAAAAGATATGAGACTATAGATAGTAACGATATCTCATTTTGCTCTCAAAAATATATAGACCAAAATTGTACAAATTGTCAAATCTGTTACCGTATCTGTCCAACTGGAGCTTTAAGCAGTAGCAGAAATTTTTCTGAGATACATTTTGATGCTATGCTTTGTGTAAAATGTCACTTATGCCATGATGTTTGCACCCCAAATGCCATTCATATACAGCCATCATTTGAAATCAAAGAGTTTTTTGAACCAACGCAAAGAATATTGGCAGATTTTGTTATAAAAAGATGCGACGAGTGCGGAAATTCATTTACATACACCGGCGGTGAGGTCGTATGCCCTAGATGTCAAACAGAAGAAGACGAAGCTATAATGCTTCATCAAATAGCAAGAAATAATTTATAATAGAGGAAAATATATGAGATCATATGAATCATTAAAAGAGAGTTTTGAAAATCTCAGATCTAAAGAGGACTTTTGCATACCAGGGAGCTGTGAGACTGAAAATGAAGAGACTCTGATAGATTATCCCAGCTATACAGATGCACTATATGCATTATTGATGGCACCAAGTTCTAGCGGGATATATATATCCAGATGGGATCTAAAAGAGATAGCCCAAAGTACCGGGGAATCCATGGCTATACATCCACGCAAACGGATGTTTGAACTTCTTATGAAATATGCTTCAGATGAAGAGACTATGCAAAAAGTACTTGATGTATTTGAAATATATATTAAAGAGAAAATTGATATTTATGAAGAGTTATCTGATGAATTTCCGGCAAGCAAAAAGATATTTGAGCAGCACATAGCCAAAGCAAATAAAATAATAGACAGATTTCCGAGCATAATAAAAGAATATTTTTAATTTCTTGGCCAAAGAGGCCAAGGATTACAGCTCACCAAGCTGAATTGTTTTTTCTTCCTTGGTTTCCAGGTCTTTCATCCAAATAGTGCCGTTAAGCAATTCATCTTCCCCTATAATACCTATCATGCGTGCCCCTGCTTTATCGGCTGATTTTAGATGAGCTTTTAAGCTTTTTGGTTTATATTCCATAGTAACTTTTTGGGTTTTCAATTGTCCTCTGGCGATCTTCAAAATCAAATGGATAGCCTCTTCGTTCATGCCTCCAAGATATAATCCTTCTCGCTTTATTTCAGGAAGCTGCACTAGATCCATGATCCTCTCTATCCCAAGCGCAAAGCCTACTGCTGGAGTACTTCTGCCATCTAAAAACTCTACGAGCCTATCATATCTGCCGCCTCCTGCTATAGCTGATTGGCTTCCTATGTCATTGCTTATAAATTCAAAAGCTGTTTTGCTATAATAGTCAAGTCCGCGTACTAAATTGGTATCAACTTCATAAGCTATACCGGTTTCATTTAACAATGTCTGAAGTTTGATAAAGTCATCATTGCAATTTTTGCAAAGATTATCGATCAGCTTAGGCGATGTCTTTAAAAGTGTTTGGCACTTCTCATTTTTGCAATCTAGCACTCTAATCGGGTTGGTTAATATGCGGCGATTGCAGTCTTCGCACAGATCATCCTTTATGCCTTCTAAGAAAGATACAAGCTTGGTTCTGTATGGCGGCATACACTCATGGCATCCTAATGAATTTATTTTCAAAGAAAAGTTGATTCCCAACTCGTCAAATATATCTTTTATCATTGAGATCAGCATAAAATCTTCATATACACTGCCCTCCCCAAAACTTTCGCATCCAAATTGATGAAATGATCTTAGCCGTCCTTTTTGAGGCCTTTCATATCTAAACATAGAGCCATAGTAATAAAAGCGGTAATTGGCATCTTGACGATCGAGCTTGTTTGAGATAAATGCTCTAGCTACTCCGGCTGTGCCTTCAGGGCGCATACAGACATCATTTTCTCCCTTGTCCATAAACTGATACATCTCTTTGCCTACTATATCGCTGCTCTCTCCGACTGAGCGTTTAAACAGTGCAGTTTCTTCCAAGATAGGCGTCTCAATATAACTATAGCCGTAATTTCGTGCGATATTTGAAGCCGTAGTTATAATGTGCTCAAATTTTTGGCTCTCCTCAAACATCAAATCTTTCATGCCCCGCAAAGGATTAATCATAGTGCCGTCCTTAAATAATTTGTAATTTGTAAATGGATTGTATCTATATCTTGTGTGGCATCTATTTCCAAACAAGAAATACCTAGCTTAGCGATAATCTTTTGCATACTTGTTTGTACTTTAAGTAGGTACGAAATACCTCTTTGCTCTATACCATCAAGCCCTTTTTGCCCTAGTCGCTCTATTAATGTTTTTTCATTAGTAATAAAAAGTATTATAAAATCCGGTAAAGTTTCTTCTAATGCGAATAAATTCAACTGTAATAAAGTCTCGAAATCGATATCCATATGTGCCATTGCATATGCCATGCCGGATACAAAACCTCTATCAGAAATAACGGTTTTATCTTTGTTTGGCTTAATTACTGTTTCATAGTGTTCGGCGCGATCTGCTAAGAACAATAATGCCTCAGCTCTTTTTGATCTAAGCGAACAATCTAATAATATTTGTCTTATTTGTTTACCAAACGATGTTCCGCCAGGCTCATGGGTCACTATGATATCTGAAATTTTTTGCTTCATCAGAGCAATTTGTGTACTTTTTCCGCTGGTATCGATACCTTCAAATAATATATACATTATTTCTCTTTTTTTATGATCTTAAGCGCTTCAGGCGGTACTAGATGATCTATCTTGCCATCAAATTTCAATAAAGATCTCACGACCGAGGAGCTAATAAATGCATGCTCGAGGCTTGGCATCAGATATATGGTTTCAAGCTCTTTTTTTAATGATGAATTGGCATATCCCATTTGAAGCTCATACTCAAAATCACTGACCGCCCTAAGTCCCCTTATGATAATATTGGCATTGAGCTTATCAGACAGGTCTACCAACAAAGTATTGAAACCGATCGCTTTAACCTTTGGAAATGTCTGTGTGGCTTCATGTATCATATCTATCCGCTCTTCGAGGCTAAACATCGGTTTTTTTTCTTCGCTTTGTGCTACTGCTACTATGATCTCATCAAACATAGTACAAGCTCTTTGAATGATGTCCAAATGTCCGTTTGTAATAGGATCAAAGGTACCTGGATAAATAGCTCTTTTATATGTGTTGATCATTGCTTTTCCATCGTTTATAAAGTTCATTTGGGATATTGAGAGCATCATACCATTTGCCTATCAAAAATCGTTCCATGTCATCTAGATCGTTGCAATCAGAATAATATGCCATCACAGGCGGAGAGATGATAACTCCCATTAGGGAAAGTTTATGCATATTTTCTAAAGCTATAGTTGAAAATGGCATCTCTCTTGGAGCAAGCAAAAGAGGCTTTCTCTCTTTAAGGGCTACTGCAGCAACTCGCGTAGCCAGGTTGTCGCTGATGCCGCAAGCTATTTTTGCTAACGTATTCATACTGCAAGGTATAATAGCCGTTGCATCTACTCCAAAGGAGCCGGAAGATATACATGCAGATATATCATCATCATCATGCCGTATAAACTCTCTTGATTCACAATGAGCAACTATTTCGGCATTCTTGGAGACAATTACGTGAAGTTCTATATCGCTTGGAAGGTATTGTATAAATTTACGTGCCAACCCAACACCGCTAGCTCCAGTAATAGCAACAGCCAATTTCATTAAAATTCCTAATAAAAAGTTAATTGGATTATATCTAAAAGTAGGTTATGAACACAAAGAGATAAAAATTATATCTCTTTGTAAGATTTTTAAGAGACTTTTATATTTTGACAATGGCTGCAAACACCGTATAAATTGATCTCTTTTTTATTAAGATCAAAATGTTCGCTTGCTGCCAGTTCATCTAATAGATTCTTATTGTCTACAGATGCATATTTGTCCTCTATATTACCGCAGTGGGTACAAATCAAATGGATATGATCCGATTTGGCAATTTCATATTTGGATTTTTTACCGACAACAGGAACTTCGGATAATACTCCGCTTTGGCTCATAATTATAATATTTTTGTATATAGTTGCCAAAGACAAAGACGGATGAATTTTTATAACTTCAGCATAAATCTCATCAATATCTTTATGTCCACACTCTCCAATAACTTCAAGTATATGCATTCTTTGAAAAGTTGCCTTAAGCCCATGCTCTTTGAGCATAGAAATATAATTCATCATATCGTCTAATTCCTTTTGTTTTAAAAACTATAATTTGCTTGCATGTTTTTCGAGATATTCAGCAACACCTTTTGTGTCTGCTTTCATACCTTCGTCACCTTTTTGCCATCCTGCAGGACAAACCTCTCCGTGCTCATTGGTAAATAGCATAGTATCAACCATTCTTATCATTTCATCAATATTTCTGCCAAGCGGTAAGTCATTTATAACAGCATGTCTAACAGTACCATCTGCATCGATCAAAAAAGAACCTCGAAGAGCTACCGATTCGTTGAATAATACATCGTAATCTCTTGAAATTTGCTTATTAAGATCTGCGACCAACGGATATTTAATACGCCCTATCCCGCCTTGTTCTACCGGTGTTTCTCTCCAAGCAAAGTGAGAAAATTGGCTATCCACAGAGACGCCTATCACATTAATACCTCTGTTTGTAAATTCATCTATTCTATGAGAAAATGCTATGATTTCAGATGGACATACAAAAGTAAAGTCAAGCGGATAGAAAAATAGCACTGCGCCTTTTGCGCCTATATTTTTATAAAGATTAAAATCTTCCACTATTGATCCATCTGCCAATACGGCTGTAGCTGTAAAATCAGGGGCTTTTTTAGTTACTAACATTTCATTTTCCTTTTAGATAATTTTTATTACAAGAAAATGATATCATAAAAAGTTTAAATAAAGATAAACTAACTCCTATTTATAATTCTAATCATTGCTATTTTATAAAAGTTAAGTATTATTTGATACAAAGTGGTTTAGTTTTAGATAAAATTCTATATGTGAGTTTTTAAAAAGGAGTATCAATGGAACAAAACCTATTTGTGAAAATCATGATTGTTGTCACACTCGGTATGTTTGGTTGGCTTTTTTATCCTTTTATGAAGAGTTTTTTTGTAGCTCTTTTACTTGTAATTGCATTTAATCCTATTCATATATATTTTGAAAAATATTTTAAAAGGCATTTGCTTTCGCCGCCCAAAATAGCTATTTTAACCGCGACTGGCGAAACTGCTATCTTGATTGTAATTTTATTTATTCCCATTGTATTTTTTACTTACTATCTTGTTACAAATCCAAAAGAAATTATCTCTATGGGTATTACGCTTTATCAGCAATTTGGGCATCTGCTATCACTGATCCCTGATTCAATGTATTGGATTGAAAAACCATTAAGAAGCCTAAATCAGCAACTAATTGTCAATCAAGACAAGATCATTTCCACTATTGCTATAAATTTTGGCAATAGTTTGCTTGATTTCCTAAAAGGCATGGGTGATATGATATTGATTGTTATTTTTTTCTTTTTGCTTTCTTGGTATCAAAGATCCTTGATCCTGTCAATAGTCCCTATCATACCTATGAAGCGCACTATTTTGCAAGAGTTTACGACCGATTTGGTAGCTACATCTGCTACCGGATTTTATACCCTTATAGGAGTCGGTATCGCCCAAGGAGTTGCATTTGGACTTTTTATCGGCTTTTTTGATGGATACAATCCATGGATTTTGGGTCTTATGATAGCAGTGACATCTGTTGTGCCTATTGTTGGAACAACATTGATTTGGATACCGATAGTTTTAAAAGAATTCTTTGGCGGCAACTATATGAATGCCCTGATTATCTTTATTTATTCATGGGCAATGATATCATTTTTTATAGACAATATAGTAAGACTTCTTGTTTTGCAAAAAATTAATCATTTACTAAACAAAATATTAAATAAAGAACACAAAGCAGTAAATGATTTTTTAATATTTTTCTCGATCATGGCAGGATTAATTACATTTGGTTTTTGGGGGATAATTTTGGGTCCTGCGATCGTAGCATTTGCCACGACCCTTTTAAGATTATTAAAGCATAGACACTTAATAAAAGCTTTTAGGACTTAAACTTCGCCACTTCTTTGCGAAGATGAGTCAGTTCTTGCATGATCGCGTTTATAGCATCATCTTTGTTTTCAATGACATCTTCTTTAAACTGTTCAACTTTTGATTGTATATTTTTGGTCAAAACATCTATCTTTTCTTTTGCGGACTCCATAATATTATCAGGATCAAGTGCATATTCTTCTTCCAGCTGATGGAGTTTGTCTATAATCTCATCTTGATGTTTAAGTGCAAAATATACGCTTACACCGCCTATTACTGTTCCTAGTAAAAAATTTACCAAACTATTTTCATTCATTGTGTGCTCCTAGAATCACTTTTTTTCTTTAGAAACCGATATATAGATCCTGCAACAAAGGTACCAATTGCTGCTTTAGAAATTCCGATCGATGCTTGGTCCGCAAGTATTTTGCTTTCTGCTTTGATCTCATTGAGTGTTTTGATTGCCTGTCCTGACAAAAGCGTGAGATCATTTTGGGAAGTAAGCAAAAGTCTATCAACGCGCTTCATTATTTTTATTGCATTTATGCCGATTAACACTACAATCACAGTTGCAAAAACCATACAAAATGCTATCACACCAACAAGCCATGTTAGAACTTGAGTATCCATTTTTGACCTCGCTTAAACTAAATCTTCCATTAGAGATATTAGCACACTAAAACTTATGTTTAACAAAGAAAATAAAATTAAATTATTATTTGTTATTAATTGTTTTTTGGATCTCTCAAAAAACAATGCACACAAAATTAAAAAATAGAGTTATAATAATAAAAAAGGATCTAAAATGATAAAAGATATTTTTCATACCGGGCTAGGTGCTATTGCAATATTTAAAGAAAAAGTAGAAGAAGAGATCAAAAAGCTTGAAGATAGCGGCAAGATAAAAACCGAGGATGCTAAAAGCTTCCTTACTTCACTAGCCGACAAAGGAAAAGAAAGTGAAGAAAAATCAAAAGATGCCGTCAAAGAAGCTATTAAGGAAGCTTTAGATGAGCTAGGCATTGCCACAAAAGATGATATAGCAAAACTAAAAGAGGAATTATTATCAAAAAAATAAGCTACTATAATCCTTTTAGAGTTTATGCAATATTTGCATTTTTAATGACTCTTTACTTGATAATAAAGAAAAAAGAGAGTTTTTTTGGCCTCAAGCCTTTGCCTCCAAAGGCATTAAAACAAACCATCATTACTCTTGGGGCCAGCTTTATAAAACTAGCGCAGGTTTTGGCTACTAGGTCTGATTTTTTTTCAAAAGATTATATTGATGAACTAAAAGAACTTCACGACCAACTGCCTCCTATGAAAGATAATGAGTTTGCCGCGGTTTACAAAGACGCCTTTGGAGATATGGATATATTCCAAGAATTCTCCCCTGCCCCTATTGCTTCTGCTTCCATAGGGCAAGTTCATATCGCATATCTGAAAGATAAGACAAAACTGGCAGTAAAATTGCGCAGATTTGACATAACCAATCAAGTAAGAGCTGATATAAAGATCATAAGTTTTTTCAACAGTCTTTTCAAACCTCTTTTTAGTACATACACCAAAAATTCTATCGAAGCTGTTATCAGTGAATTTTCTAAAATGATCGTTCAGGAAGTCTCATTGAGCATAGAGCTGCAAAACCTGAAAGAATTTTCTACGCTTTACAAAAATAGCGGCATAACGTTTCCAAAGCCTTATGAAGAGTACTGCAGCGACAATGCACTAGTTATGAGCTTTGAAGAAGGTTATAGGTTTGATGACAAGGAAAATCTGCTTGCACACGGTATTGATTTTAAACCTCTCATATCAAAATTGGTTAATTTTTATGCTGACCAAATGCTCATTAAAGGCTACTTTCATGCTGATCCGCATCCTGGTAATCTATTGGTCTCAAAAAATGGTGAATTGATATTGCTTGATTTTGGAATGGTAAAAAAAGTACCAAACGAGACCAGGATAGCTATAATAGAGCTTATAAAAGCTGCCCACGAACAAAATTATGAACTTTACATTAGTGCAAATAAACGTTTGGGCACAATAGCCTATGAAGCACCGACAGCTGAATTGGCAGAATTTACATCAAAAATGTTTGCTATTTTTTCTGATGAAAATCTCGACAGCGAATCTATGCAGCAATTAGCTTTTGACGTACTCGAATCTACTAAAGATCTGCCGTTCAAACTTCCTAGTGATGCCATATACATACTAAGAGTTAGTGCTATCATAGAAGGACTCGGCACGACATATATAGAAAATTTTAACGGGGTTAAGGATATATTGCCAATCCTTCAAAGCAATATACCAAAAGCACTTGGTTCTCAAAACGGGATATTGGATATGGTAATCGAAAATATTAAAGATACGCCGTTTTTTATCCAAAACATGAAACATTCTATGCAAAAGATGGCAAACAACGAGCTAGAAGTTTCTCTTTCCAAAGATCAGCTTTATTGGATATCAAAAGAATTAAAAGAGTATGCAAAACCTCTTTTAAGCTCATCGCTGCTTATCTTAGCTAGTTTTTTTATGCTTCTATATGACAAAGATCTAAAAGAGATCGCTTTAGGCTTATTTATAATAGGAGCAATATCTCTTTGGTACAAGAGCTGATATCACTAGAACTCCAATAATCCCCATTTGCGTATCAAAGCTTCATCATATTCAACCAAACCCCGCTCTTTTAAATTTTTAAGAACGTTTGCATCACAAAGTGTATCGCCAGGCCATTCTCTGGTAAAGCCATCAAGATGATTTTTATTGGTCGCATCTATAAGAACAAACGGCTCAAGTATAATATCTCTAATGGCATCAATATTGTTTACTACTCGCCAAATGAGCATATACGGATTATCCAGGTCATTATTATGTTTATCTACGACTATAAGTATTTTTATATGTTTTGCCAAACTTTCCAGAGTTTGCCCAAGACAAAGCATAGAGGATTTTTTATCTACACTTATGACACAGATTGGATTTGCGGTGTGCATCATATACTGTTTTAGACCTAAGATACTGTGGTCAATGACTTTCATTTTGGATAACAGATCATTATCATCTAAGAGTTCTATATCCTTGGATACTTCTTCGCCCGTAACATCAACTCCTAATTTACCGCCGACAAACTGTTCATTTGCGGAATGATCCAAATGATCTACTATTCCTTCAGAGATAAATATACTTTTTTTACTCAATCTATTTAGTATATGTTCGCACAAAGCCTCATAAGAGGTCAGGTCCGGAGAATCTTCGCCGACAAATATAGCATGCTTGACAAAACTCATCTGCCCTACACCCCAAAAAGCATGCATAAACTGCTTAGCATGCCCTTTGTAAAGCGGCTGCATCTTTGTTAAGATCAGGTTGTGAAACACCCCGTTTTCCGGCATATGATAATCTATGAGCTCGGGGGCCATTGGTTTTAAAAGCGGCAAAAATATTCTCTCTGTACCCCACCCCATATATTTATCTTCTAGCAGCGGCTTACCGACCACGGTAGCGTGAAATACCGGATCTTTCTTGGTTGTGATAGCCGTTACCTCCATAACCGGAAACTCTTCAGGCAGCGTGTAATATCCTGTATGATCGCCAAACGGTCCTTCGATCTCTCTCTTGCTAGGGTCTACAAATCCTTCTATGATCATATCTACATCATGAGGCACATAGATCTCATTTGTCAAAGATTTGACCAGTTTGGCATTTTTGCCCCTGATAAGCCCATATAGCAATAATTCAAACATGCCGTTTGGCATTGGAGCCTGTCCGCACCAGATATATAGCGGATCTCCTCCTATTGCTACAGAAACAGGCATTTTTTTACCGGCCTTTGCATACTCATGAAACAGATGTGCCCCGTCTT
Source organism: Sulfurovum sp. UBA7648 (assembly GCA_002483605.1). Lineage (GTDB taxonomy): Bacteria > Campylobacterota > Campylobacteria > Campylobacterales > Sulfurovaceae > BN30871. The sequence continues at coordinate 380,286 of DLIG01000021.1, read as the reverse complement.
TGTGAATCTGCCAATGCATTCCTAGGTGATTTTTATCATATTGCTGCAAGCGATACATCCCAAGATTTTGTACAGAGCCGTCTATGCTTTGTGTATACACCTGCCCCATAGTGATAAATCTGCCGCCATCTTCGCTCCATGTTTTCAAGATCGGCAATTTGTCCAAATCTATAGTATCCCAAACTATTTCTTGACATTCGCCTTTGCTTGATAATCTTTTGGGAAATACACTTTTGAGCTTCCAGAGTTTTGGCAAGAGTTTAATTTTTTCCATCAAAGCTTTTGGAGGTTTCATCTTTAGCAACCAGCCTATGTCCTCTGCTATCTTATCAGGATGTGTACCAAAAATTTTCTCCGTTAAATCCTTGGATGCAAAAAGATTCATAAATACCGGCATATCATACTCAATGCCTAATCTTTTTGAAACAGGCTTAGTAAATAAGAGGGGCGAAGCGTTATCTTTTTTGATCTCCAAATAAGCAATATGAGGGATCTCAAGTTCTACATCCAAAGGCTCTTCTATTAGCCTAACTCCGCCATTGGCTTTAAACCACTCTATAACGTCTTGCATTGTAAGCCTTTATATTCTTTGCGGCATCTCATCTTTAAAAGCAAGCTTTTCTGCTTCTTTTAATATCTCCAATGCACCGTTTTTAATCATCTCTTTTGCCAAATCAAATCCAAGATTTTGACTCTCTTCAAAATGCGCCACCATGCTTCTCTCCATAATATGTGTCCCGTCAGGATAACCTATCATGGCCCTTATTGTGATCATATCATTGTTCATAGCAGCATTGACTGCCACAGGAGCAGAACAACCTGCACCTATGGCTGAGACAAAATCTCTCTCTAATTTAGTATACCAAAAACTTTCTTCGTCATTAAGGCTCAAAGCAATATCAAGCAATAATAGATTATTTTCAATAATTTCAATACCAAGTGCTGCTTGGCCCATAGGAGGCAGCATAAAAGACAGCTTTTCTACAAAAGGAATATCTTTTAATAGATCCAATCTGTGAAGCCCGATATAGGCCAAAATGATAGCATCATATTCGCCCTCTTTTAGTTTGCGCAATCTGGTATTTACATTTCCTCTAAGATCTTTTACTTTCAAGTCAGGGCGCTTATGCAATAGCTGCATTCGTCGTCTCAAACTCGTAGTACCAACTATAGCACCATGGGGCAAAGCATCAAGTGACGGATATTTATGCGACAATAGAACATCGCTTTGATCTTGCCTTTGTGTAATTGCTGCCAGACTTAATCCATCAGGTATATATGTAGGTACATCTTTGAGTGAATGTACTGCCATATGTGCTTTGCCTTCCAGCATAGCATCTTCGAGTTCTTTTGTAAAATGCCCTTTACCGCCAATTAGCGCCAAAGGGCGGTCCAATACTTTATCGCCATGGCTGGTAATTTCATTGAGCACAACTTTGATGTTAAAATGTTTTTCTATATGAGCTTTGACATGGTATGCTTGCCAAAGGGCCAGCGCACTGGCTCGTGTTGCTATTATTAATTCTTTCACTTCTTATTTCTTTGGTAATAGATCTCGAAAGCCTTCTCGAAGCTTATCTAATTTGCCGTCTATGTATATAGTTGGCGTGCCTGTAACCATCAATTTTGATGCGACTTGCTCGTCATTGGTAAGTGCGTTTATTATCTCAGGCGAGTTGATTTGAGCCGGAGTTACGATAAATCCGGTTTGATCCTTGACCGTATTTATCAATTTTGTTTCATTTGTATCATTTGGATCTATCTGTAAAGTATATATTTTTGCTATGATGTCATTTTTTCCTTGTCTTTGTGCAACTTCCATGATACGAGTAAGCACATCAGAAGCCGGATGGATTTGTTTTAGCGGCAGATGATAATAATAAACCGCCATCAGGTCAGGATTTGCATTGGCAGCAGCTAAAAGCTCCGGTACAATTTCTTGACAAAATGGGCACAATGGATCTGAAAAAACCAAGATTTTATGTTTTGCATTTGCATTTCCTGAGAGCAAATGATTAGCATCATAAACTTCATTCGGAACCGTAGGTTTTATTTCATCGCGATAATTAACACCGGTTTTAAGATCAACCAATACAGGCGTTATCACATTGTCTCTAACAAAAAATGTCTCAGGTGCATTTAATTTTTGATTATTATATTCCAATTGCAGAGTAACTAGCAATACTTCCCAACCCGGAAGTTCTTTGACATTTTTTCTCTCAATAACGGTTATGCCCAATACTTTAACATCTTTATTTTTTACTACTTGATTTTTGACAAATTTTAAAATAGCTTTTTCGTCTACGCTCTCTTTGGCACTACAAGCTATTGTGACCATTGCGGTCATGGTCAATAGCATCATTACTAATAATTTCCGCATCAATAACATCATCACTCCCTTTATTTGATTTAAGATTGGTTTTAGGTGATATTGTACCTATTGTTTGCAAATAAAAAGCATAAAACAGCACCAAAAACCCTGCCATATCGCTAAGCATACCAGGCACGATCAGCAAAACCGCACCCATAATATATGCAATATTTTGACGATACAAAGCATTAATGCTCATGCCAGATGCCAAGAATGATTGAAACGATAAAGCAATAGCTATATGTGTTCTTTTAAGAAGTGCCACGCCTATTATTATCATACCAAAGATCCAAACAATACTCCACCAAATCCCGATAATAGAAGCCGTGTACCATGAAGTATATATCTCGGCTGCTAAAAAAATGGGCAGCAGCCAAAAATACTTAGATAAGTTCAACGACTGCATCAATAATATCTTTAGTATCTATTGCAAGAGGTTCACGTCCATCTCTGTAAACCAGCTCAACCATGCCTTCTTCAAGTTTTTGTCCGACTACTACCGCAAAAGGGATACCTATTAATTCATAATCTTTCATCTTAAATCCAAAACGCTCTTTACGATCATCAAGCAGTACTTTGATCTTCTTGGCTTTTAATGCTTGATATAACTCTTCGGCAAATTTGCTCTGAGATTCATCTTTGGCATTGGAGACTATAATCTCAACGGCAAACGGGCTGCTCTCTTTTGTCCACTTGCATCCTTTTTCATCATGGTGCTGCTCAATAATTGCAGCAAGCAATCTGCTTACTCCTATACCATATGTACCCATTACAAATGGTTGGGTTTTGCCGTGTTCATTTAAAAATTCCGCTTTGAGGGGTTCGCTATAGCGAGTACCGAGCTGGAAGATATGACCCACTTCTATCCCTTTGGTATAGGTCAATTCTCCGCCGCAGCAGATACATTTATCGCCTTCTTGTACGGCTATAAGGTCATGATACGAGGCATTCATTTTACCGCTATCTACCCCGATAAAATGGTAATTTTCAATATTTGCGCCGCAAATCATTTGAGTAGCGTTTTTTAAGGCATCATCGGCTATCACTCTTATGCCGCTTGGAACTTCCAATGGCCCCATATACCCAGGATACAATCCTACTTCAGATAATTCTGTATCAGAAACATCGATCAGTTCATTTGCATTTACGGCGTTGCATGCTTTGGTCTCTTGCAAGGTATCGCTGCCTCTCAATACAAAAAGAACTATTTCACTTCTGCCTTCGTCATATAATGCTCTCATTGCAACTGTTTTTATAATGTAAAACGGATCAACTTTAAAAAAATCACTCAGTTCATCTATGGTCTTGATGTTCGGTGTATGGAATTTGGCAAAATTTGCTTCCGGGGCTTCAGCATCGCAAAATGCAGGCTTTCTGACAGCTGCTTCGATATTTGCTCCATATTCACAATCTTTGCACACGACGATCGTATCTTCTCCGCTATTGGCGAGCACCATAAACTCTTTACTCCCGCTGCCGCCGATTGCACCGCTATCAGCGTCAACTACCCTAAATTCAAGTCCAAGTCTAATAAAAATACGTTTGTATGTCTCTTCCATAAGGGCAAATTCGCGCTTCATATCCTCTTCATTAACATGAAAGCTGTATCCGTCCTTCATGAGAAATTCTCTTCCTCTCATAAGCCCAAATCTAGGTCGGATCTCATCACGAAATTTTAGATTTATCTGATAAAGATTTAACGGTAATTGTTTATAGCTTTTAACTGTTTGCTTTACAAGATTCACCATCATCTCTTCATGTGTAGGCCCAAGTACAAATTCGTTATCTTTGCGGTCTTTAAACCTAAGAAGCTCTTTGCCGTATTTCTCAAATCTACCGCTCTCTATCCAAAGTGATGCCGGGGTAACAAAACCAAGGCTGACTTCTTGGGAACCTGCGGCATCAAGCTCTTCTTTGACAATATTGCGTACATTATCTAGTACCATTTTCCCAAGAGGCAAGAAATTATAAAGTCCACTGCCTACGCCTTGGATAAATCCTCCGCGAAGCAAATAAATATGACTGGCTAAAGTTGCGTCATTTGGTACTTCTTTGAGTGTAGGTATGAGTAGTTGTGTAAACTTCACGCTTTATATCCTTTTGTATGATGTTCTTCTTTATATTGTTTTGGATCTACATTTTCAGTATTAACTTCAAAAATGTGCTGCATCGCCTCTATGCTGGATATACCTTCTTTTTCTTTTGAGCTTTGTCTCATCTTTTGAGTTGGTTTGTGTAAAAATTGATTAAACATAGATATCGCCAATTTATGTAAATTATCTTGAAGCTCTGCTGGAACAAACCCTTTCTTGATAGCTCTTGCAAGTTCTTTTTCGATAGCCGCATTGGCATGCTCTCTAATGCCTTTTATGACAGGCTCTATAGATAATGCTTTGAGCCAACGATAAAAATCCTGTTGATATTCACAGACTATTTCACTGGCTCTAAATGCCTGCTCTTGTCTAAGCGCATGATTAGCATTAGAAATATTCTGCAGATCGTCTATGCGATATATGGTGATCTTTTCGTCTTCAACCTCTTCTATGTCCCTAGGTATTGCTATATCAAACCATAATCTTCTAAAATCACATTCATGTATGATATCTTTAGTAACTACGGGTACAGAAGATGATGTAGCACTAAAAAGCAAACGATATCTGTTTATATATTTTTCCAAATTATCAACCGTATCAACTTTAACATTGTCTCCAAGGTTTTTTATGACGCTATTGGCTTTATTAAGGTCTCTTCCAAGCAATATAACATCGCATCCGGAACGCAGCAAATGCTTAGTAGTCAACACGCCCATCTCACCAGTGCCTATTACTATAGCGGTCATACCCGCCATAGTGTCTTGCAAAATTTCTTCTGCTTGAGAAACTGCAACTGAAGCTATAGATATTGGGTTGGCGGAAATTTGAGTTTCATTCCGTACTTCAGCAGCGCATTTCACAGCATACGACAAAAGCCGATTGAGCCTTTTTCCTGCGGTATCATTTTTGAAAGAAAAACGAAATGCATCTTTGACTTGTCCTGTGATCTGTGATTCTCCTATAACCAAAGAATCCAGAGACGAAACTACACTAAACAGATGTCCAACCGCATTTTCATCATCAAATCTCTCCATCATCTCTTTTAATTGATGAAAATTAACTTCGCTATACTCACTCATCACACCCAAAATAGTATGATAGGTTGCAAAGTTGTCTTTATTTGCAGTAACAATTTCGGTACGGTTGCAAGTGCTGACTATAAATACCTCATGGATAAAATCAAATCCGACAAGACGATCCAGCATTGCTTTTTTATCTTCATCTGTTCTAAAACTAATTTTTTCCCTATTTGCCAAATCGCAATTTTTATAATTAAAGCTAACAATTTGATAATACATTAAAACTTCCTGTCTATCATCTCTTTTGCAATAGAAAGCAACTTGGTTTCCCCTTCTGTTTGCATCAAAGCGATCGCTTCTTCTATTAGCAATGTTGCCTCGGCATAGCACTTTTGAGGGATGTTATGTATTTTCATCTGTTCTTGCACCCAATCACCATCAATTTTCGAGAGTATTTTACCATGCAAAGATTGTAATCTGTTTTTATCCTGATCACTCAAAGCATCATAAAGGTAGATATACGGCAAAGTGGTTTTTCCTTCTTCAAAGTCGTGCAAGGCAGGTTTTCCGAGTGTTTGGCTATCTGATGTAACATCCAATAGATCATCGATCATTTGAAATGCCAATCCAAGATTTTTTCCGTAAATACGATATTTCTCTTGTGACTTGCCGGCCAACAATGCGGCACTACAGGCACTTGCCTCGATCAAAGATGCGGTTTTCCCGTAGATCATTTTTATATATTTCTCTTTATCGGTATTGAATGTTTTTGACATCCCGACATCGTCAAGTTCGCCTATGCTTAATTTGATAACGGCATCGGAAACTATTTGAGCTATTTTAGCGTCCAATCTGCTCAATTCATTAAACCCCTTAGAATAAAGCACATCACCTAACATAATAGCGATTTTATTGCCGTAAATTGCATTTAAAGACGGCTTGTTTCTGCGTGTCAATGCATCATCTATCACATCATCATGCAACAAACTTGCAGCGTGTATCATCTCCACAATAGAAGCAAGCATAATAGATGATATATTATTCCCGGCGATATATAAAATCAACTTAGCCCGTAATCTTTTACCGGCCGGAAGCTTACGATAAAGCGCCAATATTTCAGGATGTTCCAAAGAAATAATATATTGTTCTATTTTTCTTTCAACTGCATTAAGCACACTCATCCCCTATTCGCACTGCGTGACTATATTGCCGGCTAATTCCAAAAAAAGCCCGTTTACGCGATCTTCAAGTTCCATTTTACCAATAGCGCGCATTTCATTTAAAACCAATTCAAACTCATCTTCCAATCCTTTGTCTTCCATGAGTTTTTCTGCAACCGCTAAACGCTCAAGAACTTTTTCGAATTCCATCTCAACGATATTTTGATTTGCATTCTTAGAAATTGAAAAATAATTTGCTTTTGGTGTTGTGACCAAAAAATCATCTTCTTCATTAAAAATATTCATATCATTCTCCTGTTAATAATGATTATACCAAAGTTATATTTACAAAAGCCAATTAATTGGCTTTAACAGCAAGAGGCGGTTCCAAAGAACTCTTTATCTCTACATCTACAACCTCTGTTTTAAAGCGTAAAGCTTCTATATTATGTTCCAGCATCTTTTTTTCGGCTCTCAATACTGTCACGTCTTGCTGCAGATCATTGACTATCTTGCTTGTATAATAAATTTGACTGCTAATATAAATTTTTACAAATGATAGTAAAAAAACTATACCCATTATAAATAAAATCTTTTTTAGCAATAGTATCGAAATACCATTTTCTTTATAAGGCTCGTGAGTCAATTACCGCTCCTTATTATTTTGATTTAGTGAAACAAAACGTGCGAAGTTTAGCGCTTCTGCTTCTAGGATTATACTTTAACTCTTCTAAACTTGCAGTAATCGGTTTTTTATTCAACATATAGCCCAAAGCATGGTTTCTCCCGCAAGTGCATCTTATCGCCATATCATCACAAATACACTCTTTGCTCCATTTTGTAAAACGATTTTTAACGAGTCTGTCTTCTAAGGAATGAAATGTTATCAAAGATACTATTTCACCTTCTGTATGACTGGCTTCTAGCGCATCAAGCAATCCTTCAATTTCTCCCAATTCATTATTGACTTCTATTCTAATGGCTTGAAAAACCAATGTGGCAGGATGTATTTTACCGCCCTTTGGAAGAACTTTTAAGGCAATTTCACTTAAAGCTTTTGCACTGCATATCGGTTGCTTTGATCGCTCTAGTATTATCAAACTAGCCAATTCCTTGGAACGTTTTATCTCCCCGTAATTTTTAAAAATATATTCCAATTCGGACAAACTGTAATTGTTTACAACATCATATGCAGTAAGCTTTGCACTTTTGTCCATGCGCATATCAAGAGTTTCGCTAGAAAAAGAAAAGCCTCTTTCTAATTTATCTAATTGCAAAGACGATACGCCAAAATCTGCCAACACGGCAACTATAGGTTTTTCCTGAAGCGTAGGAAAAAGAGTTGCGAAAGTACCTTTATATAACGTACTTTTATCGCTAAACGGCATTAAATGCTGTTTAGAAAAAGCGAGTGCCTCGTCGTCTCTATCTATACCTATATGTTTTAATTGGGGATAATGTTCCAATATCTCTTTGCTATGCCCACCATAGCCTAGGGTACAATCAACAAAATAACCACTTTTTACTTCGCGGAAACTATTTATTACTTCATTAAGCAAAACAGGTATATGCGGACTTTTTGTTGGCACTACTCACTCTTTAATATTTAATTTTTATATGATAACAAATTTTTACTCCAACCATTCTTAGTGCATATATTTGATGACAATAAATATCGACATATCATATGTCAATACTGGATATTTGAGTTGTAAAGATTGACAATTTTTTTGATATAATATTGTAAATTGTTAACAGCAAAAGGGATTATTCTTAATGAATCAAATTAAAAAAAGGCTAGAGATTATCAAGCTGGCTATATTTATGACAGATGCCGAGACGATAAAACTGCAATTGCTCAAGCTTGAACCCTTTGAAGATGACGAGCCGATAAAAGAGATCATAAGTCTCTTACGCCAAAAACAGTATGGTCAAGCTCAAGCTCTTATTGACTTATACAATGAAGAAAAAATACAATCTATACACGAAGATCAGAAATTGCAAATCGAAGAAGACTCGCCAAAAGAGAGTAGACATACACTATCACCGTCAAGTATATTAGATGATGAATTTCAACTGTTCAAAAATCATCATGCACGCATATCTCCCCAATCTAATATTGACAACGACAATAACAAATTTTTAGCTGATCATTTCCCTTTTATAAATATTAATTTTGATCAAAAAGGTGATAAAATTATTAAAATTCACATAGAAAAAGATAGAAAAACTATCAATTCTTGTGAATCAAATTTGATAGAAGAAATACAAAACGATAATATTGATAATAGATCGATCGAGCCAATGGAAGGAAATGATATGGATACACAAACATATGAAATCAATGATTTGGAAAATGATACAAAAGAAAAAGACGAGCAAGAAAAAGAAATATTGACTGATAAATCAAAATCGCACGACACCAAGCAATATCCGGCGATACCGGATATCATGACTTACTTTCAGGACATTGCATTAAAATATCTTGATAAAGAGATAAATGTTTTTCACAAATCAGTTACTTCATGGATGGATCATATAGCAAAAATTGGATATACGGACAAAGGCATTTTCAATATGCTAACATATATGCAAAAACTCAAAAATTTAAAAAATCATGATGAAGCATTGCAATTGGCTATTGTATTTGGTGCAACAAATTCGAACTTTGGAAAACTGATCTTTGCTAGAGAGCTATACAAAGGAGATTTGTTTAAAAAAGATGACAATAAGGCCTTTGAGCTTATAAAAGAATTGGCCTCTTGTGATTGTGCTGAAGCACTTTGTGACCTAGGACAATTCTACGAGTATGGAATTGGAACGCAAAAAGACATCAAGCAAGCTGAATATTGCTACAAAAAGGCTACTGAGCTTAATCTAGACAGAGCACAAAATCTTTACCATAAAATGCGCAAAAACAAAAAAGGGCTTTTTTCGTTTTTATTTAGGCATCAAGACGATATGCTTTAAATACTTTTTATAGCATCATACATAACATCCAAGACCTTGTCTATCTCTTCTATGGTTATGATGTAAGGCGGCATAAAATATACCACATTTCCAAGCGGTCTAAGCAAAACCCCTCTAGATAGTGCAAACTCATATATTTTCAGACCTATTCTCTCTTTTGCTTCATATCCTTGCAGTTCAACCGCTGCTATCATACCCAAAACTCTTGCTTCTTTTACATTTGCAAGCAATTTAAATTTCTCCAGCTTGGTATTTATGTGTAAACTTTTTTCTCTATTTTGTTCCAAAATATTGCTTTGTTCAAATAATTCTAGAGTAGCAAGAGCTGCACTGCAGGCCAATGGATTTCCTGTATAGCTATGAGAATGTAAAAATGCTTTATATTCGTTATATTCGCAATAAAATGCATTATATATCTTGTCAGTTGTCATGACAACCGACAAAGCAAGATAGCCGCCGGTAAGCCCTTTGGATAATGTCATAAAATCCGGCAATATGGCAGCTTGTTCGCATGCAAACATTGTCCCGGTACGGCCAAATCCTGTCATGATCTCATCTAAGATTAAATGGATGCCATATTTTTGCGTAAGCATTCTTGCGCCGATTAAATAATCGGTATGATACATATGCATACCGCCTGCTCCCTGCACTAATGGTTCGATGATCATTGCCGATATATTATTTCCGTTCTCTTTTAATATCAATTCCAGACTTTTTAATGCTTCTGTGGCTGCTTGCTTGCTATTGTCGATCGGAACAGGAGTTTGCAAGCACTGAAGCAATAATGGCTCATAAGTTTTTTTATACAAAGAAACATCTCCTACGCTAAGAGCGCCTATAGTTTCTCCGTGATAACTATTTGAAAGAGACAAAAACAAAGTACGCTGTTGTTGTAAATTAAGATGATAATGATAGCTCATCTTCAGTGCGATCTCTACTGCGCTTGAACCATTGTCGGCAAAAAACACTTTTTTTAAACTTTCTGGTGTAATATCAACAAGCCTTTGTGCCAACTTAATAGCAGGTTCGTGTGTAAAACCAGCCAATAATACATGTTCCAAAGTTTCTAACTGTTCTTTAATTTTATTATTAATATAAGAGTTGGAATGGCCGAATATATTAACCCACCAACTACTGATAGCATCTATATATTTATTGTCTTCAAAATCGTACAGATAAACACCTTTTGCCGATTTGATGGGAATTATCGGCAATGTCTCATGATCTTTCATTTGAGTGCATGGATGCCATATGACATTCATGTCTTTTTTCATTAATTCTTGATTTAGACCTACCATAAAATATCCTTATTTATCTATAAAACAATCTTTTCAATTACACTTAATAACAAGTTGAATAAAATATTGTACAAATTTTTTAATTGAAGGTAGATGAAAATAGATGATTAGTTGGATGCAAAAACACAATAGATATTTGGTATGGACGATATGGATTGCAACAATTGCATTTATTGGTGCCGGTTTTGTCGGATGGGGAAGCTATCAATTTGGCGCAAATAGCGGAAAAGTAGCCAAAGTTGGGGACATAACAATAGACCAAAACAGATTCGATATGGCATATCGTAATTTATACAACCAATACAATCAGCAGTTTCAAGGCAAATTGGATGACAAAAAAGCAAAAGAAATGGGCATTGCCAAACAAGCTTTTAATATCGTAAGAACACAAACTCAAATATTAAATTTAGCAAAACAATATGGCATCATAGCAAGTGACGTTGAGGTTGCAAAAGCCCTTGAATCATTTGAGGGTTTTAAAAATAACGGAAAATTTGATAAAACTATTTATGAACAATATTTACAATCACAAAATATCAAAGCTAAAGTTTTTGAAGATATGATAAAAGACGAATTGATCATCAATAAATTAATTGCATTATTATATACTAATGCTACTCCTTTTGAAGACAAAGCAGGATCAATGCCGCTTGGATTATCAGACCAAATTGCTTATAGCATCTTGACTTCTAAAGACGTTTCGATCTCTATTGATGATAATCAACTTCAACAATATTGGTCTAAAAATAAACAAAATTATATGCATCCAAAAAAATATTCTATTGAAATTTTATGGACTCCAACCGACAATATCGTGGTATCACAAGAAGAACTAGAGGCATTCTATAAAGCAAATGCCCATAATTTTATAGCACTTGACGGGAAACAACTTCCTCTTGCGGCAGTGGTGCCGATTGTCACTAAAGAGGTTCGCTTGCAAAAAACCGAAAAAACAGCTCAACGCGCATACATTGATTTCAAAAAAGCAAAATTGCAAGCAAGCGAAAAGATCATAGTTTCAGCAAATGATCAAAAGATCCCCTCAGATATCATAAATGAAATTGACAAAATGAAAAACGGAGATATTATAAAACCAAGAGTTATTGGAGATAAATATGCAACTATCAAACTTATCTCTACAACAAATCCTCAAACAATGACATTTGACGAAGCAAAAACCAATCTAGTAAAAGATTACAGCGGGGAAGCTGCCAAAAATGCTTTACAAACTCTTGCGAAAAATACTCTTAAAAATTTTGATGCCGCTAATGCACAAGCGGTCAAATGGATATCTTTAAAAAACAATGACAACGCATTGTCATTAAATAATGAAGAAAATTTACATTTTTTACAAGAATTATTTACATCTGATAAAGAAAAGGGTATAATAAATCTATCGGACAAAGTTGTGGTTTACAAAATTATAGCTCAAAGGGTAATTCCTAGCGATAACAATGAGGCACAGATGATAAATCAAGGTGTAAGCGAGTTAAAAAGAAAGCTTTTGGAAGTAAATCTTTTAAAACAACTTGATAAAGATTTTTCTACTGATGTTTATGTAAAAGGACTTGATCTTGAATAAAACTATATTAGCAATTGACATTGGGTCAACAAAAATATGTTCGATCATCGCAGAAAAAACAGATGATAATCAATTGCAAATACTGGGTCATGGAATTGTAAAATCACAAGGTATAAAAAAAGGTTCTATCACAAATATAGAACTAGCTTCCAAAGTTATCAAAAAAGCTGTCAGCGATGCGAAACGCGTATCTGGCAGCAATATCAACAATGCCATAGTATCAATATCCAATGCATACGCAAAAAGTATAAATTCTACAGGTATTGTCAACATTCCGCATAAAGACATAGGCATAAAAGAGATTCACCGTGCTTTAAATACTGCACTTTACAATGCAAATATTCCTAATGAATACGAAATTATCCATGTATTGCCATATAACTTTAAAGTTGACGATCAAGATTTTGTAGAAGATCCGTTTGGCATGAATGCCAGCAGGTTGGAAGCTGAAGTCAATATCATTATGACACAAAAATCAAATCTTGCAAATCTTAAAAAAGCTGTCAAATCAGCCGGTGTTGAAATAGAAGATATTGTTTTAAACGGATATGCATCATCTATTGCAACCATCAAAGACGATGATAAAGAACTTGGCGTAGTGGTATTGGATCTAGGCGGACAAACGAGCACGCTAACTGTATACACAGGCAATGCTATTAGATATAACGACTTTTTTGGTATCGGATCAAATAATATTACAAGTGATTTGTCTATCGCCCTCCACACGCCTCTAAATATAGCAGAAAATATAAAAATTAGACATGGCAATCTAACTGAAATCTCAAATGATACAATAGAATTGCCTATTATCGGCAATGAAGAAAATAGAAGTATTGTTTCTTTAGATATTGTACATGATGTTATTTTTGCCAGAGTCGAAGAGACATTGGCGATCTTGGAAAAAATATTTGACAAAAGCGGCTTAAAAGAGAAAATAGGTTCTGGTATCATCTTAACAGGCGGCATGGCAAATCTAAAAGGCATCAGAGAACTAGCCCAGGTTATTTTTTCAAATATGCCGGTTCGTATAGGTGTACCTAATACAGAAAATATCAAAGGGATGTTCGAAGAGCTTAAAAACCCTGCATTTGCATCGGCTATAGGATTATTGCTGCACAAAGCCGGAAGTCATACTGAGTATGAAATAAATTACGCTCAAGAACTATTGCATTCAAAAGCAATAGAAAATGAAAATTTGCATGATATCAAAATACATAATAATTCTGTAGACGACTATCAAGAACAAAGAAAAAATCAAAAAAATAGATATGAAGATGATGATCACTTGTTATTTGAAGATCAAACAAAAGGAGATAATGCACAATCCTTTTGTTTGGAAGATCTAACAAGAGCAGATAAACAAAATAATTATATAAACAGGCTGTCAACATGGCTAAAACAGTTATTTTAACCCAACCCACACAAAAAGGAGCACGGCATGGAAGCATTTGAGATTGATATAGTAGAGACAAAATATTGCACAAATGGTGCTAAGATCAAAGTAATCGGTGTCGGTGGCGGTGGCGGCAATATGATCAATCATATGATCCGCGAAGGTGTAAAAGATATCGATCTTATCGTTGCAAATACCGATGGGCAAGCATTGGAAAACTCATTAGCTCCATATAAAATTAAGCTGGGCGTCAATACAACAGGCGGACAAGGCGCCGGTATGATACCGGAGAAAGGAAGAGAGGCTGCCTTGGAAAGTTTCGAAGAGCTTAGAAGCATACTCAAAGGTGCGGATATGGTATTTATCTCTGCAGGACTTGGCGGCGGTACCGGTACCGGAGCTGCTCCTATTATAGCCCAGGTAGCTAAAGAGATAGGTGCATTAACTGTCTCCATAGTAACAAGTCCTTTTAAATTTGAAGGCAAAAAAAGAACTGCTTTGGCAAAAGAAGGACTTGAAGAACTAAAAAGAGAAAGTGACTCCATAATTGTTATACCAAATGAAAAGCTATTATCGATCGTAGAAAAAAATCTAGGCATCAAAGAGAGCTTTAGAATGGTTGATGATATTTTGGCTCAAGCAGTTGGAGGAATCTCTAATGTAATCATTTCTCATGGTGAAAATGATATAAACCTTGACTTTGCTGATATAAAAACCGTTATGAATCATCGCGGTTTGGCATTAATGGGCACAGGCAAAAGTATCGGCAAAAATGCTGCTTACGATGCAGCAAAAATAGCTATTGAATCTCCTCTTTTGGATAATATATCTATTGATGGAGCTACCGGTATTTTGGTTCATTTTTATATACACCCCGATTATCCTTTGATGGAAATTTCCGAAGCTATGGAAATAATTGAAGAGAATGCCGATGAACATGCATATGTAATATTTGGTACTACTACAGATAGTTCTTTGGCTATAGATGAAGTTAAGATCACAGTTATAGCTACCGGTTTTGAAGACAAAACCAATACACTATTAAAAACAAGCGAAAAACAGCCGGCGCAATCTCTTTTTAATTCAAATTCATCAAATAATATAAATACACTCAGAAATGCCAACAAGATTGTTGTAGGCGGGTATAATACTGACGATGATGACATATATCAAGTGCCTACATTTTTAAGAAAACAAATGGATTGATAAACCTATTGTTTTTTTCTGCTTTACCCATCCCCTGTCATTGGGGATATTTTCGATATAATAATCCGCTATTTTTAATAAGGGGATCATTATCATGAAATATATCAAAACATTTTCACACACTACTATATTTACTGCAGCAGGACTTGGAATTTTATTGTCTTCAGGACTGACTGGCTGCGGCAATCAAGAACAAAACAACCAATCTGTCCAAGAAGAAGCCAAAAAAGGTGCATTTGTAATCATTGAAGAGACCCAAAAGGGAAAATATAAAATAAAAGAAGAATTTCCCTCAGATGAAACACGCATAGTACTAAAACAGCTTGACGGCACAGAAAAAGTCCTCTCCAAAGAAGAGATGGATAAGCTCATGAAAGAAGAAGAGCTAAAAATAGACAATAACACTTCAAATCTGACAAATCCGCAAAATGCTCAACTTTCCGGCAATGGTATGAGTCTGGGCGAAGCCATATTGGCCAGTGCTGCCGGAGCAATAATAGGATCTTGGATAGGTAGCAAACTATTTGGTAATCAAAATTATCAACAAAATAGACAAGCAGGATACAAATCACCGTCTACATATTCAAAAAGCGTTGATAGCTTTAAAAAAAGCGGTACTTCAACATCTGCAGGCAATACTAAAAGCGGTTACTTTGGAGGCAAAAGCAGCGGCTCTTCTAGCAGTGGATCTTTTGGCAGCAAAAGCAGCACATCTTCTAGCAGGTCTTTTGGGGGCTGATAATGATACGATTACAGAGCATTAAACTGCTAGAAACACAATATTTAGACAGGCTCGGTTTTGCATGGCATACAGACAACGATAATACAAAATATATAGCAGACGAACTTGTAATTGTCTCAGAACAAGAAGCAAAAGCGTTTTATGATGCGGGGAATGAACTTTATGATATGTTTGTCAATGCAGCTCAATATGTTATAGACAATAATCTTTTTCATGAGATCGGGATCCCATTTAATCTTGTAGAACTTATAAAAGAATCATGGGAGAATGATGTACATTGGCATCTTTATGGCAGATTTGACCTCGCCGGAGGAATAGATGGATTACCTATCAAATTACTTGAATTCAATGCCGATACGCCAACTTCGCTCTTTGAGAGCGCTATCGTGCAATGGGCAATGCTAAAATATAATGGCTTGGAAGAAGGCAGCCAATTTAATGGTATCTATGAAGCTTTGACCGATAATTTCAAAAGACTTGTTACTCTAGAAGAAAGTGTAGAAGATTTTGAGATCAAATACGATGGATGGAAATTTTTGTTTAGCTCCATAAGAGGAAATACGGAAGAAGAAAATACAGTAAAATTACTGCAGCATATAGCAACCCAAGCCGGTTTTGATACTAATTTTGCATTTGTTGATGAGATTGAATTTAGCGATGATGGAATATTTTACAATAACGAACAATATGATTTATGGTTCAAGCTTGTTCCGTGGGAAATGATCTCACTGGAAACACCTGATCTGGCAATGATCTTAACCAATATCGTAAAAAATCAAAAAGCTATATTTTTCAATCCCGCATATACATTGCTTTTTCAAAGCAAGGGGATACTAAAAATCTTGTGGGATCTATATCCAAATCATCCATTGCTGCTAGAAAGTAGTTTTGTACCTTTAAAAGATAAAAAACACGTCAAAAAACCGTTTTTTGGAAGAGAAGGAGAAAGCATAAGCATTATAGACAAATATGGAAATTTGATTTCAAAACAAGAAGGCGAATATGATAGCCATAAGATGCTTTTTCAAGAATATGCAAATCTAGCTGTTGACAATAAAGGCGACTACTATCAAGCCGGACTTTTTTTTGCATATGAGTCTTGCGGTATTGGCTTTAGAAAAGGCGGAGATATTATAAACAATGCCTCTAAATTCGTTGGACACATTATAGACTAATTGTTACACTCCACAAAACATGGAGCAATCGTCCTATCATCAAGCCTAACGGCAGTTAATTTGCCGTTCCATACGCAGCCTGTATCGATCGCCAAAACGTTATCATCCTCATAAAAGCCCAAAGTTGACCAATGTCCAAAAACGATCTTGTATTCTATAGGTATCCTCTTTGAATACAAGAACCATGGTTTAAGTCCGCTATTTTCCAATTGCTGCGTAGGAGTACCTTTTTGATCTATTTCCATACTTCCGTCATCAAAACAATAACGCATTCGCAAAAACACACTAAAAGCAAATATTTCTTCTTCTTGGCTTGTAGTACCAAAGTTTATACGATCAGCGGAATTACTTAGCATTTTCTTGAGCCATACGGCGACATCATCTCCAGCTAGTTTTTTTTCAAGTTTGTCCGCATTTTCTTTTGCTGTTTTCAGATCCCATAAAGGCGATATTCCTGCATGAGACATACAATATCCAAGCTTACTGTCTATATGCAATAACGGCTGACACCTAAGCCAGTCGATCAGTTCTTTTGCTCTTGGGGACTTTAAAATCGATTCAATTGTCGGGTTGCTTTTTTTGATGCCATAATATGCGGATATTAATGCAATATCGTGATTTCCAAGTACAATTTTAATACTTTTTTGGTGCTTATGAACATATTCCAATACCTCCAAAGAACCCTTACCGCGATTTACCAGATCCCCAACAAGCCACAATTGATCCCTGCTTGGGTCAAAATCGATCTTTTCTAAAAGCTGCATAAATGAGTTATAACAACCCTGCAGATCGCCTATTGCCCATATCATAACTTTAGAGTCTCTTTGTATGCAATGATCTTTTGCTCAATAGAGAGCTTCGCATATGCGCTGGACGGCGAAGGCAAATAGCATGTCTCTATATCCAAATGCCCAAAATTAAGTTCAAATAATGTTTGTGATTTTCTGCCGGTAAATGCTATAGTCTTGATAGACGGATATCTCTCAAGCAGTGAAGCTATATCATTGACCTCTTCATCTTCTATCGAGCTATCGGCTGAATTTTCCCTATTACAGCTGCTTACCATATCCCAAAGCCCTATTTTGCTCTCTTTTAAAAGCCAAATTTTTTGATCCCTGTTATTTATAGGATAAGATGTAATGGACGATAAAATTTTCCAAAATTGATTTTGTGGATGAGTATAATAAAAGTTATTTTCTATAGATTTTATACTAGGAAAAGAGCCTAGTATAAGTGTCTTTGTATCTTTAAAAATAATAGGTGAAAAAGGGTGACTAATTGTTTCACTCATTAAAAATCCGTTAGCGTAATGCTTTTTTAAAATTGCGGATCAGAAGAAGAAGCAATGCAAATGTATATATCTTAAAATTAATCTCGGAACCATTATGCGTATCTATAAAGAGTTGTGTTTTTGTCATCTCTTCACCTGCTTGCTGCATCATGATGATATCAGGCAAATAATAATATGAAAACATCAATCCGGTAGCCAGTACCAAAAACAATGCAACAAATGTCAACATATCTCTCTCGCCTTTTTTATATTTATAGCCCTCATAGATAACTGCTGCTATCACAGAGATAGTTACCAGATAAGATAATCTGACAAAATTTTCTGTCATGATCATCCCTTCTTGAAACTGGCTCAAAATACCAGAGCCGAATATATTTTCTGTATTGAATGTCACAGGGGCAACTACTGCACCTGCATACAAAGATGCTCCTAAAACTGCAGATAAAAAAATCAAATAAGCCATAGTTATGTTACGAAAAATAGGTGACATATAAATCCTTTAAAATTTGGTTATAAATCCGCGGTTTAACCCAGCTAGATCATCATAAAACTTTATGTATTGTACTCCACTTTGTGTTAAAAAATGCTCCATTGACGCTTTTTGATCATATCCCATTTCGCAAGCTAGATAAGAAGCACCTTTTTGTTTTGCTTGTGTAATGATCTGCTTAAGCAGCTCATCACCTATTTCTCCTCCAAAAAGTGCCGTATGCGGCTCATAATCTTTGACATTTGACTTTAAGAGAGCATTGCTTGCGATATAAGGAGGATTGCTAACAACCAGTTCTATTTGTTCTTCAATACCATCGAGTAAATTAGTATGCACCAAAGTGATGCGGTCTGATAATCCAAATGCTTCTATGTTGTCTTTGGCAATCGCAATTGCATCAAGAGAGATATCTGTAGCTATTATCTTTAAAGACGGGAATTTACGCGCCAATACTATCGATATAGCTCCGCTTCCAACCCCTATTTCTGCGATGGATGTAATGTCCTCTTTTTCTATAACAGATGAAACCTCATCAATTAACAGTTCAGTTTCAGGTCGCGGTATCAAAACGCCTTGTTTAACAAATAATTTTATATCATAAAAGCTCACTTTGCCTACTATATATTCATATGGCTCATGTGATGCTCTTCTTGCTATAAGAGATTTGAATGAATCTATATTATCTACTTCATCATGCTCATGAACATGCAAATAAACTCTTTCTTTGTGCAAATGATAAGCCAAAAGCAGCTCTGCTTCAAATAACGGACGTTCGCAGCTAAATTGTAGCTGTTCGCTAGCCCAGCTAAGGGTTTCTTTTATTGTCACTATTACTTCTTTATAAATGAAAAAATACCATCATCAGGCAATGGCGATTCATTCTTATAAGATTCATCAAATCCTAAAACTTTAAGACGCTCTAAAATAGGAGGGTGTGAATAATAAAAGAATATATACAACGGATGAGATTTAGGAAATGCTTTGTTTTCACCTACCAACTTGATCAATGCCGAGACTAAATGCTCCTTGCCGCCAACTCCAGAACCATATTTATCGGCTTGATATTCGTTGTGTCTGCTAAATAAACTTATAATTGGCATCCAAATAAAGGTCAAAAGAGGGAATACAAGCATTATAAATGCTATCTTTGCTCCTGCAATAGGTGCTGTACGCAATTCTGTAAAGATAGATTCTGGCAAATGTCCCAAAAGATAAAACACTACAAAAAATAAAATTGTCATAAGCGCAACATTTTTCCAAATATCTCCATGTTTATAATGACCCAGCTCGTGCCCTAAAACTGCTATAAGCTCATCATGGCTCAGTTTTGACAAAAGAGTATCAAATAACACTACTCTTTTGCTTTTCCCAAAACCGCCAAAGTATGCATTTAAGCGATTATCCCTCTTGCTTGCATCCATCACAAATACACCATTAGCTTTCATGCCCGCATTTTCCATGAGAACTTCTATCTTTTTTTGCAGCTCTTTATCTTCTAGGGGAGTAAATTTATTAAACATTGGCGCAATAATAGTCGGGTATGCAAAATTTATAATAAGCAATATAGCCATAATGGTCACAAATCCATACAGCCACCACATCTCAAAACTTTCGATGATCCACACCAATAGTGCCATGACCCCGATTCCAATTGTAAAAAAAAGCATAATACTTTTAATTTGATCTATGATAAATAGTTTTGGCGTACTCTTGGTAAACCCAAACTGCTTGTCTATCACAAAAGTTTGATAAATACTTAGCGGCAAAGATACAATATATTCGATCGTAAAATATCCAACTAAAAATATAATGCTTGCCAAAAACGGAGATTCCGCTAAATATTGTGATGCAAAGCCATACATTACCTCAAATCCGGCTAGTATCCACCAAATAAACAAAAGATATTCCACTAAATGCGCAGTAAGGTCAAGCTTTTCTTTTGCTACTGCGTACTTTGCTGCCTCTTGATATTTTGCTTTTGTCATCAACACAGCATCTTTGCGTTTCTCGTCAATGATATATCCCATTTGCATAACAGAAACATATACTTTGATAGCCGTATATACGGAAAATAATATAATTAATGCTTGCAGCATATATTGCCTTTTTTATTTGAAATATATCTAGTTAAGCTTAAAGTGGCTTTTTTGGTATAATACGCCAATTAAATCCAAGGACAATTAGTGGCATTAGTAGATCTCTTTGCTGTCAAAAAACAATACAATATCAAAATACTTCTTGATGGAGTAGACTTTCACCTAAATGAAGGTGAACGAATAGCTATCGTCGGCCAAAACGGATGCGGCAAATCTACCCTTATGAAAATAATAGCCGGCATGGAAGAGCCGACAGAGGGCAAAAGAGTGGTTCAAGGCAATACACAGATAGAAATGCTATCCCAGCATCCTCTTTTTGAACCAAGCCTCACAGTACGAGAAGCGATCAGCTTGGAATTGACAAAACTATATGAAGCCAAATTGGACTATGATAAGATCGGCGAACAATTAGCAACTGATTTTGACAACACAGAGCTTCTAAAAAAACATGCTGAGCTTACAAATTTTCTTGACCATCATAATGCATGGAATCTAGATGACAAGATAGAGAGAGTATTGCAGGAATTCAAACTCAAAGATTATGAAAATAGACTTGTCAATTCTCTCTCCGGAGGCGAACAACGCCGTGTGGCACTAGCTGGGCTGATCTTGAAAAAACCTGATGTTCTGCTGCTAGATGAGCCAACCAACCATCTTGATGTATACATGGTAGAGTTTCTTGAAGAGATACTGCTCAAAGAAAAATTTACACTTCTGTTCATCTCCCATGATAGATATTTCATAGACACTATCGCTACTCGAGTTATCGAAGTCGATAATCAACAACTTGTAAGCTATCAAGGCGGATACCAAAACTATCTAACTCTTAAAGAACAAAGGCTTCATTCTTTGCAAAAGGGGCATGAAAACCTGCTTAGACTTCTAAAGCAAGAAGAAGCCTGGCTCAGAAAAGGGGTAAGAGCAAGAGAAAAAAGAAATCAAGGCCGCAAACAAAGAGTCTTTGAACTTCGTGAAAATGCCAAAAAAAATCCTACCTTGATTCGCAAAATGGTAGTAGAGCTAGAGAGAGAAAAAAAACATTTCAATAGAGATGAAAGTGTATCTAGAAAAAAAATGCTTTTTGATCTTCAT
Organism: Sulfurovum sp. UBA7648; assembly: GCA_002483605.1. Lineage (GTDB taxonomy): Bacteria > Campylobacterota > Campylobacteria > Campylobacterales > Sulfurovaceae > BN30871. Next base: position 358,308 of record DLIG01000021.1, on the reverse strand, counting down.
AATGTAACATATGGCTTACCTGAGAAACCTTTAATTACAAATTTTACAACACGCATACTGCAACATGACAAGATAGCTATAGTAGGCATAAACGGTTCTGGGAAATCCACTCTCCTTAAACTAATGCTTGGCACGATAGCTCCTCTTGGCGGCAAGATAGACAAGGGGGATTTTGCCATAGGATATTTTGACCAGCACAGGGATATGCTAGATGATGAAAAGAGCTTGCTTGAGACTTTTTGCCCAAATGGAGGAGATATCATAGAGGTCGATGGGAAAAATATGCATGTATACGGTTATCTCAAAAGCTTTTTATTTCCAAAAGAATTTTTAGACCAAAAAATAGGCATGCTAAGCGGCGGTGAAAAGAATCGTGTGGCGCTTGCATTGCTATTCGCAAAAAAAGTAGATTGTCTTATACTGGATGAGCCTACAAATGATCTTGATATTCAAACTATCACCATTCTTGAAGAGCAACTCATTAATTTTGGCGGAGCATTATTGGTAGTATCACATGATCGATATTTTGTAGACAAAGTAGCGTCTAAACTTTTTATACTTGACGGAAAAGGAAACATAGAAGAGTCACATCAGCTTTATAGTGACTATCTAATGATAGAAAAAGAGCTTAGAGAAATAGAATCAATGGAAAAAGAGTTTAAAGATATTCCATCACAAACAATACCGGCTCCTGCCAAAATAAAAACGAAACTTAGCTACAAAGAACAAAGAGAATTTGATCTGCTGCCAAAAGAGATAGAAGAGCTGGAGTATAAGCTTGACAAGCTTCATAAATGTCTCAGCAATCCTGATTGCTATCAAGAAAAAGGACTAAATGAGCTGACTAAGATGTTAAATGAAACTCAAAGCGAATACAATACAAAAAGTGAAAAATATCTCGAACTTTGGGAACTGTTTGAATCTTTACAATAAATCACCAATATATCGTTACGCTTCTTCTGCCCCAACGAAGAGCCTTTCGCTTGTCCAAACCCATATAAATATCTATATGTTTCGTATATCTTTGGTTCATCTTGTCTCGAACTGTGTAATACCCATCCAATCCGCTAATTCTTACTTTTAAGCCATTGGTTAAGCCATATTGGCCAACTAGATCTCTTGATACCGCTATAACTTTCTCTCCAGGAGTTAGACGATACCCCCATGCTGCTATAAATGGCGTACTGTCTGTTTGAGAAACGCAAGATGTATAAGCAGAAGCAATGACTTTAAGCTTTCGCCCTTTGGGCTCTGCAATTATCTTATACTCTTCTGGTTTCTTTGTGACCTTGCTCGCTTTGATTATTGCATTGATCTTATCTTGCGGAAGAGGCATTACTATCCCTGTGCCTGTTTTTAATTCACGAAAATCGATAGATGGATTTAATATCTTGATCTCTCCTTGTGCAACACCGAATTTTATAGCAATTTTACCTAGAGTATCTCCTCTCTCGGAAGTATAAGTACTTTGAAAATTTGAGGTAAAATTTGCACTGCTGTTTTGCATATTTACTTTCTGGTCTGGTTGGTCTATAGGCTCTATCGAAGGTGTTTTTTGAATAGGTGCAATGTTATCATCCAAAGAGGGTTCTATGGAATTTGGATCAAGGATTGTTTGATTGTATTGTTTGCATATGGGGGCTGTAAAGTTTGATCTTACGCATTCTACTGCCAAATTTCTCTCTTTGGTTGTAAAATCTTTGCATTTTGGTGCTTTAAAATTTAATCTTACACATTCTAAAGCATCATCAGCTGACCTCGTTGATTCCTGAGCAAAAATTATTGCCGTAAAACCCAGTATCATAAAAAATATAATCTTTTTCATGACTTCCCCCTTTTGGGCGTTAAATGTTATAAAATACTAAAAATATTCTCCCTTATAGTATCTTTATTTATAACTTTTTCATGAATTAATGGCTTGCTAAATAATTCTTTTATCATTTTTGGAACTTTTAAATGAACGTGATCTGTTATCCAATCAAGAGCATCTATGTCGTTTTTGACTTCGTGTCCCAAGGCTTTAGAAACCGTCGGGCTAAATTTGGTCCACTCGGCAGTAGAATATACAACAGTTGGGAGTTTTTGTTCTCTTAAAGTTTTGTAAGCTCTTATGCAAGTTGCCGTATGCGGATCCATAATATAATCTTTTTTGGCATATTCACCGATCACTTTTTCGCACTCTTCATCCGTAGAAAACGATGCATCAAAATCTTCTCTTAAAACTTCCAATTCCTCAGATGTCAACTCATATTTACCGCTTGATGCAAGGCTATCCATCAACTCTTTTGTCCTAAGAGCCCCAAATTTATCAAACAAGATTCTCTCGACATTCGAGCTTTTGAGTATATCCATAGCCGGAGATATAGTATGCACCAAATGTCTTGTTGTTAGATCATAAGCACCATTGGTTATCCAATCTGTCAAAATATTATTTCGATTTGAGGAGATAAGTATCTTTTTTATAGGAAGTCCCATTTTTTTAGCATAATAAGCTCCAAGTGCATTTCCGAAATTACCGCTTGGTACAACAAGATATATCTTATCTCCCATGGCGATCTTGTTGCCTTTAAGTAAAACTATGTAACTATGAATATGATAGATTATCTGAAATATTATACGTCCAAAATTAACTGAATTGGCAGCTGATAATTTGATGTTTTTTGCTTGAAGAGTTTTGTTAAAATCCTCTGATGCCAAAAGTGATTTGAGTGCATTTTGAGTATCATCAAAATCGCCCTTTACTCCAAATACAAATAAATTTGAAGCATCCTCTGTTACCATTTGCAATCTTTGCACATCACTTGTGCCGCCATCCGGATAAAGACAAGCTACTTTGACATTTGATTGATCTTTAAAAGTCTCAAGAGTTGCAGGTCCGGTGTCACCGCTTGTAGCTGCCATAATAAGATAATGTTCATCTCTTTTTTTTGCCAAAGAGCTCAGAATATATCCAAACGGCTGCAATGCCATATCTTTAAAAGCACGAGTCGGTCCATGGTATAGTTCGCTCACAAAACAATCATCTTCTATCTGCACCATAGGTACGGGATTAGAAGCATCATCAAACGCATCATAACGTGCCAGTGCTTCTTGCAGAGTATCGTTATCTATATCTATTTCGCATTTATTTAAAAAATCAAACGCCAATGTTTTATAAGAGCTATTGAGATGTTTAGTTATAAATTCATCGTCTAATTTTGGTAGCTGCTCGGGTACATATAGTCCGCCGAAACTAGCACTTGGCGACAAGATAGCTTCCGAAAATGTTACATATTTTGCTTTGATCCCGTCATTGCCGCGAGTCTCTATAAATCTCATATTTTAAATTCCTTATTTACTGCTCTTCTTGGTTTTTACCAATAATATTATCAAATAATTATACCATCTTAAAATAAGATTTTATTCTCTTTAGCAAATCGATGAACATTGCTATAAGCAGATTTTATTTGATAAATACTAAATTCAATTATTATTTTGCTATCAATCCTTTTATATAGCACTCAGGCTTATACTGACAAATAACATTATGATCAAACTCCAAATATTCTTCATTTTTATCAGGATAATCCATTTTGGATAAAAAATGTTTCATCACATTTATTCTAGCTGTTTTTTTATTATCAGTATGAACTACACACCAAGGATTAAATTCAAAAGAGGTCTTTTCAAGCATCTCATCTCTAGCATCTGAATAATCATCCCAATATTTTTGAGCTTGCTCATCGATCGGGCTTATTTTCCACTGCTTTAATGGATCATTTTTTCTGCTTTCAAGTCTTTCTTGTTGCTCATCTTTACTGATGTCCAAATAATATTTCAACATTATAATACCAGAATGTGTCAATAGATGCTCAAAACTCCCAACCTCTTCCATAAAAAGAGAATATTCTTTTTTGGTACAAAAACCCATGACTTTTTCGACACCTGCTCTATTGTACCAGCTTCTGTTGAAAAATACTATTTGTCCGCCGCTTGGCAAATGCGGCACATATCTTTGAAAATACCATGATTTTGTTTCTTTATCACTAGGCTTATCTAGAGCAACCACCCTAGCTTCCCTGGGACTCAAATGCTCCATAAATCTCTTTATTGTTCCATCTTTGCCCGATGCATCCCTGCCCTCAAATACCAAGCATACTTTTAGATTTTTTTTAATTACATGTCTTTGGAATTTAACCAGCTCGACTTGTAAATTGTAAAGCTCTTCTTTGTAATCTTTGTCTTTCATGGTTTCTCTCCTTGGATAGCTTTTTTACTATTTCTTACAACTAAGACCTCTTGATATATAGAGTCTCAAAGAGCGGCTAGCTGCGAAAGCCGCCTGCCGAAAGCCAAATTAAAGCTTGGCTTCAAATTTGATGGTTAACCAGATAATGCCGGCTACAATTCTATAAAGGTACCCACACCGCTGCTTGTCAAGATCTCCAAGAGCAATGAATGCTCTACTCTGCCGTCAATGATATGGGCTCTGCTCACCCCGCCTCTTAGCGCTTCTATACAAGCATCCACTTTTGGCACCATTCCGCCATAAATTGTTCCGTCATGTTTTAGCTGATTTGTTTTTTCCACACTTAGATTTGTCAACAAATTACCCTCTTTATCCAATACTCCGGCAGTGTCTGTCAAAAAAAGTACTTTATCAGCCTGAAGTGCGACAGCTATCTTGCTGGCTGCCAGATCTGCATTTATATTAAATCCGGGATGGCCAACTGCATTACTTCCTGCTATTGGAGCAATGACAGGAATAAGTCCATCGTCCAAAATATCATCAACCAATGACGGATTGATATGATCTATGATCCCGGTATATCCGAATCGTTCAAAATCTTTAGGTACCGCTTCTAAAAAATGTCCGTCTTTGCCGGATATTCCCACTGCTTTTGCCCCTTGAGTATTGAGAAGTGCAACTATTTCTTTATTTATCTCTCCGCTTAGCACCATTTCAACTACGCGCATTACCTCTTTGGTAGTAACTCTTTGTCCGTCAACGAACTCCGTGCCGATACCCAAACGCGACAATAAATCCGTAATAGTCTTGCCTCCGCCATGAACTATTATAGGCTTTAAACCCACATAGTGAAGCAATACTATATCTTGAGCAAACTGCATCTTAAGCTCATCGCTTGTTTGTGCAGCACCGCCATATTTAATTACAATTTTTTTATCTTTAAATTTTTTTATATACGGCAATGCATCTAGAAGAGTTTTAACTACTTCGATATTATTTTTCATGCTTTGTATCCTTTGATATAACTGTTCGCTTTTGCTATAATACTTTTTTGTAATTCTAATTTTAACTTGATTTTAGAGATAGGCAACTTAAAATTAACCAGCTTGACTGCATCTTTTTCAGTAACGAGCAAACTATCAGCATTATTTTTATTCAACAACAGTCCTAGTTTCTCTTCATCAAAATAAGCGTGATCGTCAAAATAATATTTACCTATAACACCTTGCGGCAAAAACTTATCAAGACGTGTCGGATTTGCGATGGCTGTAACCAAGATCATATTTGGTTTCAAATTTTCATATGCAACATATCTATGAAAATCTATATCTTCCCTTACTGCCAAGTCGGCTTTTTTTGTATAAAACCACCACTCCCTGAAAGGGCCGGCAGGAAATGGGAGATAATTGGCAATATGCGGCGGTTCTAGTATGATATCGAATTTTTTGATCTCAACTTGATTAAAACCGTCATCAAGGAAAATCACCTTTGCACCCCTGTCTTTGGCATAAGCAATTCCTGCCTTGCGATCTTCACTGACTATTACACTAGCCTTTGGCAAAGATTTAGCTATAAGCATGGCTTCATCTCCGCTCTCTTCTACGCTTGCTTGTATTTTGCCATTATGGCTAACCTCTATAAGCCCTTTGCTTTTTCTGCCATATCCTCTAGAAATTACAAAAACGCCGTTAAAATAGGAAGCAAGCTCAATGATAAATGGTGTTTTCCCTGTGCCGCCGACTATCAGATTGCCTATACTGACTACCGGCAAGCCATAATCTTTTTGCACCGCAAATGCACGACGAAGCGACATTAGAACTCCCCATACAAATCCAAAAGGCAATAAAATGGCAATAATAAGCCAATGATACCATTTTGTTTTAAACCAAATTGTTTCAAAAAACTTGGTCATAATACTACATGTAAGAATTTGCTATTTTTTCGACTGCTTCTATAACTATTTGTACTTCATTATCGCTCATGCCGGCATACAAAGGTAATGAAAGTGTTCTTTGATATACCCCAAGCGCTACTGGAAAATCAAAAACTCTGAGAGAATATTTTTTTCTATAATATTCCGTCAAATGCAAAGGCATATAATGCAGTCCTACATCAATACCTTCAAGCTTAAGCTCTCTTGCAAAATGATCTCTGTTTTTGTCTATCTCAATAAAAAAATGCAATATATTTTCTTGTGATATGTCTGTTTTAATAGTGATGTGTTTTGTATTTTCAAGTCTGGATACATACATCTGAGCTATCTGTTTTCGACGCTCTATTTGCTCTTGCAAAGACGTGAATCTATCCAAACAAATAACACTCACTATTTCATTCATTGCGTAACGCCAGCCTATATCAATTACATCATATAGATAATTGACTTCTGATGCATGTTCGCCTGACTGATGCGTCATACCGTGTGTTCTAAGCAATTTTGCCCTCTCATAAAGTTCATCATCTTTGGTTGTAAATATACCGCCGGATATAATGTCTTTGTACATATGAGGCGCAAATGAAAAAACAGTAATATCAGCGCCGGTTGATCCTAAATACTTGCCATTATATTTGGTTCCCATAGCATCTGTAGCATCCTCTATTACTTTTACATCATACTCTTTTGCCATTTTATACAATCTATCCAAATCCGGTGCTGCACCGCCCATATGATTTACCAGTACGGCTCTGAGTTTTTTATTTTCATTCTTTCTGAGTGCTATCTCAAGTTTGTCTAGATCTATCATATAATTATTGCTGTCACAATCTACAAAGATCGGCTCTGCATCAAAATGTCTTATAACTTCAGGAACATCCACAAAAGCATTGATACTGCAAAGCACCTTATCGCCTCTTTTTAGATCCAACGCGCACATAGCCAAGTGCAATGCCGCGGTACCGCTCATTGTAGCCAGCGCATAACCCGTTTCAAATGTCTGGGCAAACACCCTTTCAAGTTCTTCTGTTTTAGATGAAGTATCATCGAAATTCAAAACTTCTTGAATATTTGAGTTGGTATTTTCTTTTATAAACGGCTTGTAGAATGAAATATTATTTGCTGACTCCATTTTCTATTCCTTATGCTATTTTATATTTTTCTTAATTGTTTTATTATACACTATTTTCTTAAAGTTACAAAAGAATATTTCAAAAAATAACTATGAAATAAATATTTGATCTAATATAGTATTTACATATTCATTTGCTTTGAACTCTATAAGATCTTCCGGTTTCTCGCCCACTCCTATATAAAAAATCGGCATTTGCATCTCTTTGGCAATACTTAAGACCGAACCGCCTTTTGCCGTACCGTCAAGTTTTGTGATAATTATTCCGTCAACCCCGACCATCTCATTGAATGCCTTAGCTTGGTTTATTGATGAACTCCCTTGTGTGCCGTCCAAAACAAGCAATTTACGGTGCGGGGCGCCTGCAAGCGCTTTGTCTGCGACGCGAACCATTTTTTGCAATTCTCCGGCCAAATTGGTTTGGGTGTGAAGCCTCCCGGCCGTATCAATAATAACATGATCTATATTTTTTGAAATCGCTGAAGAGATGGTATCATAAACCACAGCCGATGGATCATGTCCTTGGCTTGTTGCCACAATAGGTATGGAGAGTCTTTTTGCCCAAAGACTCAGCTGTTCTATAGCAGCAGCCCTAAACGTATCTCCTGCTCCTAGAATAACACTTTTGCCTTGAGAGAGATAACGATAAGCAAGCTTGGAAATGGTTGTCGTTTTTCCGGCTCCGTTTACTCCTATTATCATCTCTACAAAAGGTTTTATATCATAATTTTTAAAATCTGCTTTATACTGAAAAACCGAGATCAATGAATTGTATGCTTGCATTCTATTGATAGTAGACGGCAAATCTTTTAGAATATGTTCAACCAATTCATAATTAACATCCGATTCTAATAATATATCTTCAAAAGCATCTTTGGAAATGTTCTTTTTTTTGTCAGGCACTATCTCTTCTATGTTTTTTGTTGTTTTTCCGAGTGCTTTTTTTATAAAATTAATCATTAATTAACTATATCCTTTTTAAGTTATTAAACCCTCTGAGAAAAGCAAAATATTTTTTATCAGATAACTTCATTATACTATTTGTGCTATAATAAAGTTCTTATATCTTAAAAAACACCAAAGAAATTATATGTATAAAAATACTCGAACAGCCAAAGAAAATTTTAGGTGCCAATGCCTTACTAAGCTAAAAAAAGCCAGCACCAATATAAGATATAAAACTAAAGATAAACATATAATTGCCAAGCTTTATAAGTTCATCAAAAGCACAAAATCACAAACCATTATGCTTTACATTCCTCTAAGGATAGAAGTTGACATAAAACCGCTTATTGCAAAACTCCGAAAGGAAAAAAAAGTCATTTATACGCCGTTTATGGAAGGTGAAAGTTTTAGATTGGTAAAATATAGAATGCCATTAATAAAAAAACGTTTTGGCATAACTGAACCAAAATACTCAAAACAATTTAGAAAAAAAAATATAGATCTAGCCATTGTACCCATAGTCGGAACCGATATAACAGCAAGACGCGTCGGATTTGGCAAAGGAATGTATGATAGGTTTTTTGAAAAAGAAAAAGAAAATATCGGCATCACGGTATTTGTTGCAAGAGAGCTGTATGTTTATAGCGAATGTATCACAGATAAACACGATATCAAAGCTGATTTTATAATAACATAAAGTTAAATATACATTTTTATATATACTCTTGCCTTATATGTTATGCTGCAACAAGGATAAATAAATGTTACCGATCATTATACTCACATTAACGATGGGAATTTTTGCCGGCGTTATAATGACATATATATGGCTATCAAAAACAGCATCAAAAAGATTTGCATATCTTGAAGCAGAAACTAGAGCTAAAGCAAAAGTCATAGAGAGCGAATCTGCTCTTTTACTCCAAGAAGCAAAGGTGGCTATCAAAAAAGAAGAATTAGAACTGCAAAAAACATTAAAGATCAAAATGTCAAGCATTGAAGAGCAAGAAAAGAGTCTTTTTGCAGAGAGACAGAAACTAGAACAGATCGAAGAAAAGTTATATAAATTCTCTAGGAATCTAAACCAAAAAGAGAGAAAATTAGAACAACTCGAGCAAGAAAAAGAAAATATCATAGATGTCAATCTGAAAAAAATGGAGCAGATCGCTTCTATGACCACCCAGCAGGCCCAAGATTATATACTGCAAGAGGTCGAAAAAAAGAGCCGAAATGAAATAGCGGCCATAGTCAGAAAATATGAACATCTTGCCAAAGAAGAAGGCGAGAGAAAAGCAAATTACATACTTGCTCAAGCCACCACCCGTTATGCAGGAGAATTTGCAGGCGAAAGGCTTATAAATCTCGTCACTCTTCCAACAGATGAACACAAAGGCAGGATCATAGGCAAAGAGGGACGCAATATCAAAACTTTAGAAACCCTTTTGGGTGTGGATATCATCATAGATGAAACTCCAGGAGTGATCATAATAAGCGGGTTTAATCTTTACAGAAGAGCTATTGCAACAAGGGTTATAGAGTTGCTGGTCGAAGATGGCAGAATCCATCCTGCTCGCATAGAAGAGATACATGAAAAAGTAAATAAAGAGTTTGAACACAAAATCTACGAAGAAGGTAAAAATATTTTGATAGACATGGGGCTTTTCCCTATGCATGAAGAGCTGATCAAACTTATAGGGAAACTCAAATACAGAGCCAGCTATGGGCAAAATGCCTTGGGCCATACACTAGAAGTCGCAAGACTTGCAAGTATAATGGCAGCAGAGATGGGCGGGGATGAAAAACTTGCCATGAGGGCTGGATTGCTGCACGATATAGGAAAAGCTCTTACGCAAGAATTTGGCGGATCTCATGTGGAGCTAGGCGCTGAGCTTTGCAAAAGATACAACGAACACCCAATTGTTATCAATGCTATCTATGCTCACCACGGCCATGAAGAGCCTCTTAGCGTTGAAAGCGCTGCAGTATGCGCAGCTGATGCTCTTAGCGCAGGCAGGCCCGGGGCTAGAAGAGAAGTGCTTGAAAGTTTCACAAAACGCGTCAAGGAACTTGAAGAGATAGCACTATCAAAAGAGTATGTCGAACAAGCATATGCGATAAACGCCGGCAGAGAGATCAGGGTCATGGTCAATGCCAACAAGTTAAATGATAACCAAGCCGTACTTTTAAGCAAAGAGATCGCAAAAGAAATTGAAAGCAAAATGCAATATCCGGCTGAAATAAAAGTAAATGTTATAAGAGAAACAAGAGCTATCGAGTATGCAAAATAATATACAAAAAATAAATACTAAATTAGATACAATATTTTTCTGAAATAAAGGCAAACATAGATCAAAGGCACGAAAATGGATAAATGTAACAAAATCAAAGCACATGTAAGGATGGAAGAGAAATACGAAAGACTTAGCCTCTCTTTTGACGGCAATCAATCTTTAAAGGAAGAAATTTTTCATGCTATAGAAACAGTCAAAAAAGAGACAGGCCTCAACCCGATGGTCATAGATAGAGTTGCGGAGCATGATCCAAAAATACAATCAGTCTCAATAGAATGCACCGAAGAAGATTGCAGAAATTGCGGTGTGTTTTTTACTAAAGTACTGCACGAACTACAAATTGACAAATGCGAGGAAGACGTATGAAAAAAATAATTATAGCTGCTCTATTGGCTATCTTTGGCTTGAATAGCGTAAATGCCAAAGAAGTTACGGCTGTGCCAAAAGATCCGATAGTAGTGTTACAAACAAGTGCCGGAGATATTGAGCTTAGACTTTTTACCAAGGCTGCGCCTTTGGCTGTTAAAAATTTTATGACACATGCTAAAAACGGATACTACAACGGTATTATATTTCACAGGGTTATAAAAGGATTTATGATACAAGGTGGTGACCCTACCGGAACAGGAATGGGCGGAGAGTCGATCTGGAAAAAAGATTTCAAAAACGAGTATGCTCCCAACTTGACATTTGATAAGCCATTTTTGCTCGCTATGGCAAATGCAGGCCCAAATACGAATGGAAGTCAATTTTTTATCACCACTGCTGCCACTCCATTTTTAAATGGAGGATACACCATCTTCGGTGAAGTTATAAAAGGAAAAGAAGCGGTCAAAAAAATCGAGAATGCGAAAACATCTCCTGAAGATCGACCTTACACCAAACAAATAATAAAAAAAGCTTTTGTAAAATAAATGACAGACATTAACTCCATACGACAAGAGAGGCTAAAATGGCTAAACTTCAAAGACATAGCCCCTCTTTGGCAAGAGATCAATAAACTCCCAAATTATGAAACAACTGTAAGCTTGGATGATATCATTACGATTCAAACAGAACCTCTAGAACAAGACGGGCAAGATCAAATAGATACGCTGGCACGCGCCATGAAACCGTGGAGGAAAGGGCCGTTTCAAATAAACTCTTTGTTCATCGATACAGAGTGGCAAAGCTTTATAAAATACAACCTCTTAGAGCCTTACTTTAGCTTAGAAGGCAAAACAGTAGGAGACATAGGCTGCAATAACGGTTATTATCTTTTTAGGATGTTAAAACATAAACCAAAAAAACTTGTAGGTTTTGATCCATCTGCTCTTTTTTATACTCAATTTTCTTTTATCAATCACTTTATCAAAAGCGATATAGCCTATGAGCTTTTAGGCGTCGAGCATTTGGGGATGTATGAGCATAAATTCGATGTATTGTTTTGTCTAGGAGTATTGTATCACCGTTCAGACCCTATAGCTACGCTCAAATCTCTCTACAAAGGATTAGAAAACGGCGGTGAACTCTTTTTGGATACTTTTATGATAGATGGCGAAGAAGATGTAGCCCTTACCCCCTTTGAACGGTATTCCAAAATTCCTAATATCTATTTTATACCTACGATAAATGCTCTAAAAAACTGGTGTCATAGAGCAGGTTTTAAAGATGTTGAAGTTTTAACCGTTAAAACTACCGATAAGACTGAGCAGAGAAAAACAGATTGGATCGATTCTCAAAGTCTGGAAGACTTCTTAGATCCCCAAAATCCAAATCTTACAGTAGAAGGCTATCCAGCTCCAAAAAGAGTCTACATAAAGGCTGTAAAAAATTAATTCTTAATAAAATAGCAAAAAAATCTAAAAATTAACTTTTATTTTTAAATAAGGTGTTTTTTGGTATAACTCTATCAAAATTAATTAAGCAAAATTTATATCATAATATTTTATTACTATGATACGCTTTTTGATAATTTACAAGGTTATAAGAGTATATGAGAATACTAACCATAGGTTTTAATGATGAATATGTCAAAAAACTTGAATCAGAACTAAGCAAATATTTTATTTGTATAGTTGATAGTGCAAAAGATTTGTATGATGCTACTAATTTTACAGATTTTAGACACTACGAATTAGTTATCGTAGTTGACGAAGGCGTTAAATTTTCACTTGAAAGATATATAAACGAAGTCAAACGCAAAAAGAATGAAACTAAGATCATAGTACTAGCCACAAATCCAAAAACACAAGGTGTTTTTTTCAATCTAGGGGCTGATGATGTTATATGTCATCACTGTGAGCATCCTGATCTGATCGCAGCTAGAGTGTTGGCTAATATGCGCCATCTTTTTGGCACCACTATCAATATAGGCCAATTAGTCATAGACATCGCAAACAAAAAAATAGAATACAATCAAAAAAATGTCTCACTTAACGGCAAGACATTTGATATCTTAGCTTATCTTGCCTTGCGTAAACAGAGAGTTTTTTCCAAAGACGAGATCATCAATGCTCTCTGGGAAGAGCCTGAATATGTCAGTGACAACACAGTTGAAGTAGCTATAAATCAAATTCGTAAACGCCTTAAAAATATATTAGGGTTTCAAGTTATACATACCGTTCGTCGTCGCGGCTATAAATTTGCATACTAAATAATAAAGTACTGTCTAAAAAATAAGCAATAGCTGCATTTTATTGTCCCATTAAAATGATATAATTTAGCCATATTTTTATGCAAAAAAGGCAATTTAATGGCTGATGCTTATATTATCAATACGCTTTTTACACTATTTGCAATGACTTTGATCATATTCATGGTGCCCGGTTTTGCCATGCTTGAAGCCGGAATTGTGAGAACAAAAAATGTTACCAGCGTACTTACAGTCAATATTATGATATATGTGGTTGCTTCTATTTCATTTATATTGATCGGTTTTCAAATTGCTTTTGGCGATATTCAAATTAGTACTATGAATCCCTTGGCATTTATAATGTTTCAGATGGCTTTTGTAGGAAAAGCTATCAATATTATGAGCGGAGGTGTCGGCGAAAGAGCCAAAATATTTCCACTGACCTTATTTACTGTTATTATGGGTGCATTGATCTATCCTTTTGTCGTAAATATTTCTTGGGGCGGCGATATCTTAAAAGACACTGTTCTTGATCTAAATATGCATGACCTTGCTGGCTCAACCGTGATACACTCAACCGGCGGCTGGGCACTTCTTGCTGCTATCTTGATTATTGGTTCAAGAAAAGGCAGATATGTAAATGACCAGATAAAAGTAATACCTGCTTCCAATATACCTCTTGTTACACTTGGAGCATTATTGCTTTGGATAGGCTGGTTTGGTTTTAACGGCGGATCAGTGGGAAATATTGCTTCCAAGGAAGCAGCCGATACGGTAGCACTTACAATTTTTAATACAAACACAGCAGGACTTGCCGGAGCACTTACTGCCGGCATCTTTATATACCTTAGATACAAACTCTTTGATATTACCATGATACTAAATGGTGCATTAGGAGGACTTGTAGCCATCACTGCCGGTGCAGACCTGTATGATACTTTAAATTCACTTATCATTGGAGGAATTGGAGGAATACTGGTGGTGATCGCCGTTCCTCTGTTTGATAAAGTTCGTATAGATGATCCGGTGGGGGCTTTGTCTGTTCACTTGATAAACGGCATATGGGGGACATTTGCTGTCGGATTGTTTGCCGGCAATGAGACGATCACACTCATGGGCCAGATCAAAGGCATAGCAATAATTGGAATATCTGTATTTGCCGTCTCTTATGCCATAATTTATGCTATCAATAAAATAATGGCCTTTAGAGCATCAGACGATGCCCAGCTTGAAGGATTAGATGCAAGCGAATGCGGTATTGAGTCTTATCCTGAGTTTAGAAGAACAATTTAACGCACTTGTTATGCTAAATTAATTTTAGGATCTAATTTTCCGTTCACCCTAAGCCTGTCGAAGGGTGTCGTTCCGTGCTGTGAGCTGGAATCCATGGATACCGAATCAAGTTCGGTATGACGAGAGTCTGTCATTCCAGACTTGATCCAAGAAACTAAAAACTAAAAACTTCTCCCAGCCTTCGGCGGTCTCTTCGAGACATCTCCTCCGGTTTCGAACTTATAAAGGCAAAGCAGTTTGCCTTTATTTAACGGTTCTCACTTGCTCTATCCAATAAGGTACATATTTCAGCTCTCTTGCCAGAGAGGTACTTCCTCCGTGCCCCGGATATATCTTGAAGTTTCCATTCATCGCCAGGACTTTTTTTAGACTTTTTGTCATCTCTTGACCATTGCTATACGGAAAATCCCATCTGCCGATCGACCCTTCAAATAAAAAATCTCCGCTAAACCATACATTGCCCACCTCAACGACACTGCATCCGGGTGTATGGCCAGGAAAATGATGAAATTTTACTTTAACCCCTTCTATATCTACCACCTCATCTTCTTTAACCTGAACATCTGGAATACTTGATGGAGTTCCTTGTCCAAACGGATCATTTTGCAGCATAAAAGCATCTTTTCTAGGAACATAAATAGGAATATTTAATGCTTCTTTTATAGCTTGATTGCTCCACACATGATCAAAGTGTCCGTGTGTATTAATTATAGCAACAGGATTTTTGACATTTTTAAGAACCCAAGATGTTGCCCCAACACCAGGATCAATAATAAAATCCTTATTATCAATTGTTGCTATATAACAATTTGTTTGATATGGCCCCATTGGCTGAACTTTAACTTCCATATAATATAATTCTCCTATGAATTTTTTTGAAACATTGCACGATGCACTCATAACTGACGACATAAAGATAAAAGAGGATTTGGTCAATAAATGTTTTTCGTATTGTACCAAAAACAATATCCAAACTCCATCCGATTTTTTGCCTATTGTATTTAACAAACCATCATATTATGATATTTGCAATATCGTTGACCCAAAAGAGCTGCCAAAAAGAAACCATTTGGATACCAATGAGGGATTGGCAAGATTGGTGCATGCGATAACTCATATAGAATACAGCGCTATTGATCTGGCTCTTGATGCGGTTTATAGATTTCATGAGATGCCTCAAGAATTTAAGATAGATTGGCTTGAAGTAGCCATGGATGAAATACTGCATTTCAAGATGCTAAACTCCGTATTGGAAGATCTAGGCTATAAATACGGTGATTTTGATGTACATCAAGGATACTTTGATATCTCTAGACAAACCGATAACTCAGCACTTGAACGAATGGCAGTAGTTCCAAGGTATTATGAAGCAGCCGGGCTTGATGTCAATCCTCAGATCATCAAAAAACTGGATAACAAACGCAAAGATCCTATAGTAAAAAGGATCATAGACGCACTTTATGTCATATTGGACGAAGAGGTAACGCATGTTAGCAAAGGGGATAAGTGGTTTAAATATCTTTGTTTACAAAATAGTATAGATGAACGAGTGTATTTTGACATACTAAACAAATATGAACTGACAAACAAACATCGCCCTCATATAAATGTAAAGGCAAGAAAATTGGCTGGTTTTACTTGCAGTGAAATAAAACAGCTTGGCGCAAAAGAATGCAATTGAGTGAAAAACGAGCACTTAGCATGAATTCTTTTTGCTGTATGGACGGTGATATTCTTGTTTTGAATGTTTTAGGAACCCCGGCAGCCAAAAGAGACCATATAGGCAAACCAAAGGGAAATCAGCTCCAAATAAGTGTAACCGAAAAACCTGTCAGAGGCAAAGCTACTGATCATATGGTTAGATACCTCGCAAAAGAGTTTGATATCTCAGCAAACGATATAGAAGTGGTTTTTGGCAGATATAATGTCAACAAACAGCTCAGGATAAAACAGCCAAAAAGATTGCCGGGTGTTATACAAAGAGAGATAAGCAAATTATCGTAGTAAATTTTCTGACTTGTCATGCTGAACTTGTTTCAGTATCTGTTTTGCTTGATAATTATCTAGATTCTGAAATAAATTCAGAATGACAGAAATACCACTGCACAATTCCTACTCAAACACTCCGCTCTCATAAAACCATCTGCCATCTACTTTTAAAAACCGGCTTTTTTCTATGAAATGCGTACCGCTTAAGAGTGCGTCAAACTTGACAAAAGCCTCATTTTCGCCGTCTATAAATTCCAAAATTTTAAGCCCTTCGAAATTTGTATTGTTGCAAAATTGAAGTATGCTGTCTTTCCATGAAGATATGTCATCTGTATAGTCGGTATTATCAGGGTGTGTAGTCGCAATAATATAATCGCTTACGCCTAAGGCGAATGCAGCGTATCTAGACCTCATCAAAAACTGTGCATTGGCCGCTTTTGCGCCTTTGTGAAATGGCTGGCAGCATTTTTTGTATTTCTTTCCGCTATGGCATGGGCATGGAGAATTTACTGATATTTTCATGCGAAATTATAACTTATTTCCAATTCACATCTTATAACTTTTTATACAATGCTCCTCTTTTGGCAGCCTCATCACTTTTTTGCCATGCTGATTGATACTTTGAACATATTTGGCAAAACTCATAGCGTAATCCAGATATGTATCGACTCCTTTACCGCGTTTTTGCTGTACTTCTTGCAATGTCGTATAGCCGTCTCTTCCTTCTGATATATAGCTATTGACTACTATTACGTATTTTTTTGACATATCCAGGGGCTGCCATTTGCCATTTTTGCGATCTTTGATCTCAAGGTTGTAAACACGGTCATTTTTGGGCCTGCTCATATCTATATCGTACTTAAGCGCATATGCATACGGGAAAGATCCGTCCGAGCCATAATTGTCATAAAAATTGATAAGTGCATCTTCGAGCGTCTGCTTGACCTCTGCCCCGGTAAGCTCTATCTCGACCAAAGTATTTGCAAACGGCAAAAGCCCATATACGCTGCCCGTGGTCATATTTCCGGCACTAAGGTCGGATCTCACACCGCCTGCATTTTGTATGCACGCATCCGCCCTAAGACTGGCATTATAAAAAGATGCGGCTATCACTGGAGCCAGCTCACTGCCAAGCGGCAGTTCTTTGCCGTCAATCCCGTCATATGTTTTGCCGGGCACCCTTATATGTCGCAGATCCTCGCCTATCGTCCCTATGACCTCAGCCGATCTAGTTTTGACTTGATCTTTATAAAATGAGAGTTTTTGAGCTACTTTCTCATCGTCTTTGACGATTTTGAGCGAACCGCTGTTTTTTAAAGTGCTCTGCAATACATAAAGCTCTTTCTTGTCGATCGCCTGCTTGTTGCCTCCGGTATCCTTTAGATAGATATTTTCTCCTGATATCAAGTGTGTTTTTCCATTGCAAGATACTACATCTCCTTTGTTATCAAACAAGACATGAAGTTCTCCTAATGCTTTGGAATATTCCCATGCCTGAGCAATACATACTTTATTTCCGTCATTTGAGCGAACTATCGTCGGATATTGCCCTGATGATCCAAGCCCAACTCTAGAAAAATCGCCAAGCAATGTATGTGAATCTCCGTCTATTATTACATCTATCCCTTTTACTTTTTTCGCAAGCCTCTGGTCATTTTCGTATCCGAAGTGGCTTAGCAAGATTATCTTATCTATCCCTTTTGATCGGAGCTCCTCTGCATAACGCTGAGCTCTAAATATCTCATCATAAAAACTAATCGCACTGCTCGGCCTGGATGATGCAGATGTCTTTTGAGCAATTTCCAATCCTATGATGCCTACTCTTTGCCCGTCTATCTCTTTTATGATATACGCTCTCCACTTGCCATCCAGCGCTGAGCCTTTTAACGCTTCTACGTTTGCGGTGATCACGGGAAATTTAGCCTTGTCTATAAAGCGGGCCAGCACTTCATCACCTTCGTCAAATTCATGGTTGCCAAGAGTGAAAGCATCGAAATCTATTTCATTCATCAGTTCCACATCAGCCTGCCCTTTGAACAGCGTGAAATATAGCGTTCCGCTCATCGCATCTCCGGCATGCAGGACAAGCGGATTTTTGGATCGTTGTCTAAGAGTTTTTATAAGCGAAGCTACTCTAGCCATCCCCCCTGCTTCTATGATATATGTCTTGTTGTTGCTTTTTAGCTCCAAGGGTTCGGGGTCTAGATGAGAATGATGATCGTTGATATGGAGTATTGTAAGCTCGAGCGGCTTTGCATAGGAAAATTGGATAAAAAACACCGCAGCCAAAAAAACCGATAAAACAAAACGAAAACTTTTCATTTTTCATACTCCTTAAATCATATTTTGACTCTGTCATTGTTATGATTGATTGTAGTATTTTTCGCTTTATATGCTTCTGATTTATTGAGGGTAATATCTTTTGCTATAATTGCAGCATGTTTTATATCACTCATGAATTTACTGCTGCTATCGAGGTCAAAAAGTCAAAGTTCATCGCCCACATCTGTCCTTATAGCCAGTTTGATACACTAATGAGCAGACTAAGAAATGAACATCCCAAAGCCAGACACTTCGTCTATGCATACAGATACATTAATGAATTTGACCAAATAGTTGAAAACAGCAGTGATGACGGGGAGCCCAAGGGCACCAGCGGCAAACCATCTCTCAAGGCATTAGCCGGTGCTGATATGATAAATAGTGCTGTTATCATAGTTCGATATTTCGGAGGAACCATGCTTGGAACCGGAGGGCTGGTGCGGGCATATAGTGACGCGGTAAATGAAGTGGTGAACATCGCGCAAAAATATCCGTATGAGAAGCTCGCAATTCGAGAGATAACAGTCGCTTATGCCGACTTGGCAAAGACAGAATATACACTCTCGCAGCTTGGGATAAACATCAAAGAAAAGCATTTCAATGATGGGGCCACGCTTGTTTTAGAAGCCACGCAAGAAAAGTTTGATGCGTTTGATGAGCTGTGAAGCACTCGTCAATCCAATATTATGGTTCCTCGTGTCAAGAACGATGATCTATAAGGATAGTAATTAACAAAAAAAATCGTCATCCTGAACTTGTTTCAGGATCTACAAATTATATTATACAAATTATCCCAATTTGAATTATAGAGATCCCGAAATAAATTCGGGATGACGGGCTCTATATCAATCATTCAAAGACCAAATCCACTATTTTTCATTTCTCCAAAAATATCTTTGCAAATTGTTTTACTGCATCGACATAAGACTCTTTGCTCTCATCACTTTCATTCTGGGTATATTGCCAATTCCAGCATAAATTATCTGTCACATTAAATCCAAAAAATTGCAATACTTTTTTCTGTGTACTAAGTACCTCTTTACTGTTCCAGTTTTGGGATACGATAATGATGCCTGCATCGATATTTTGGACTACGTTATCCTCTCCAAGCGTTGCGTGCCTGTTTTCTATCCATGTGAGACGTTCTATCAATTTTTGGTATTCGCTATTCATCTGACCCCAGCGCACAGAGCCAAAAAACACCACACAATCAGACTCAAAAAGCTCCTTGCTTATCTGCCAAAGCTCATCATCTTTATTGTTGATACTTGCCCAACAGCGATGATAGCCTGATGGATTTTTTAGCGGATCTTTTTTCTTTGCTTCAAGCTCCCCGCAGGTATTGCCTCTGGCTGTCGATACATTCCCTTCGCATGGATAGATCTTTAGCAGCGGAACTTCTATGATAGAAATATTATCACCCCCCAGTCGCTTGGCAATCTCATAAGCCAGCTTGGTACTTTTAGGCTTTTCGCCACCCTCTTCTCCGTGCCAACGGTTTGAAGTGGTTAAAAACAGTATTTTTTTATATTTCTTAAGGGCTTGCAGTGTATTGTCAAGTATGTTTTTATAATGCTGCTCATCATTACATGTCATATATAAACCTTATTTTTCGAATACATCATTATACACAAAAATTAATCTACTTGAAAAAATATCAATAGCGTTTTAGTAGAATTGTTTTTTCACCTACCCCCTCAATCGAGGTGGCAAAGAAAATACCTTTTTGGGTTAGGCTTTATTGGTGGTTGACAAAGATCAGCTTTTCAGTCTCGAAGCCTGCTTCTTTGGCTTTTTGGATCAGACGGGATTGGATCTGCGGATCGAGCTGCGGGGTACGTGAGAGTATCCAAAAGTAAGAGCGGTCAGGCCCGCTGATCATTGTGTAGGTCTCATAGTCGGTATCGATGACGACATATGCACCGTAAAATGGCCCAAAAAAGGAGACCTTTAAAAATCCGGTATCGGGATTCTCTACAAAGTAGGCTTTGCCTTCTGCTTCTTTCCACTTTCTGCTCTTTGTATCAAATCCACGGTTGATCACCTTGACCCCGCCATCTTCGCGCATGGAATAGGTTGCGGTGATCTTTTCCAGCCCGCGCTCAAAGGAGTGATCAAGACGTGCGATCTCATACCAAGTGCCAAGATAACGCTCAAGCTGAAAGTGTTCCGCCGGTGTCACATGTGTTGGTCTTTCGACACATCCTGTAAGAAGGGTAATGAGTAGCAGCCATAGATGTTTCATTATGTTTTCCTTGGGATAATATATCTATCATTATAGCATTGCTCGTAATGTTTTGCCAAAATTCAATAAATTTGTCTGACCAAATTTAGATTTTACAATATGTTTGCACTTATAATATTTGTCAAAATTCAATGCCTTAAAGCTTTTGTGATTTCAAGCGCTAAGAGTATTACAAAAAGTAAACCACGTCGGCGCTCCTACTGTCATTTCCGTGAAGACAGTAATCCACTCGTTTTGTCACTCTGTACTTAATGCGGAGTCTAAAAAGTGGAGATTCAACGGCTGACACTTTAAGTTTTGGTCTTGACTTTGTATATAAAAGTATGGTAAAGTATGGTAAATAAATCAAAGGTAATTCATGACCAAAAAAATGACTATCACTCTAGAAGAGAGCCTCATAGATGAACTCAATTCTATAGCAAATGAAAATGGCAAAAAAAAGACTCAGATCATCAGAGAAGCCTTGCAGGATTATTTCGATAACAATGCCGTCACCAAAACTGTACAAGAATACAAAATGGGTACATTGAAAACGGTGAAACATGATGATGTGAGAAAATCTCTTGGCTTATGATATAGAGTATGACCCAAAGGCACTAAAACAGCTGCAAAAACTTAACCCTTCTATAGCCAAAGATATACTCGACGGCATAGAAGAGTTTGCAGACACTCCCGTACTTACCAAGATAAAAAAACTAAAAACTCCATTTGATGGCGCTTATAGATTGCGTATAGGAGATTACAGAGTGATATTTTATCAGGAAAACAACCTGATGCTTATATCCAAGATCGCACATCGTAAAGAGGTGTATTGAATTGCTGAAATAAAAATCATGCCATTCCAAACTGATACGGAGTCTAAGAGTTGTCATTTTCACCTGACACCGTTTCTTTTCTTTATTGTGTCAACTCACTTGCTATCATCTCAGCTTGCTTCAAAACAGTATCGGTCGCAAGGGCTTGCATATCCGGCGGATAGCCAAATTGTCTGAGTGTTCTTTTTACTGCGATTTTGAGTTTGGATCTGACACTCTCTTTGATAGTCCAGTCTATACTTGCATTTTCTTTTACCTTTTCAAAAAGTACCACAGCTAGTTCCCTGAGTTTTTCTTTACCCATCAGCTCTTGTGCGCTTTCATTGTTTGCCACTGCCGTGTAAAATGCATATTCAAATTCAGTAAGTCCAAGCTCAGATGGCTCTTTATCCATTATTTTAATATCACGGCTTAGACTTATAAGCTCATCTATCACTTCAACTGCGGTGATGATTTTATTGTGATATTTTCTTATGGAATTTTCAAGCATTTCCATGAGGCTCTGGCTTTGAATAAAATTTGTTTTTGATCTTGTTTTTATCTCGTCATTAAGAAGTTTTTTTAAAACTTCCAAAGCTATATTTTTATGCTTCATATTTTTGACTTCCATCAAAAACTCTTCAGATAGTATAGAAATATCAGGCTTTTTGATACCGCTCGCATCAAATATATCTATCACCTGATCAGTTACCAGCGCTTTATCGATAACCTGTCTTATGGTTGTTTCTATCTCTTCGTCGCTTATAGCATTTGAGCTTTCAAATTTTGTCAGCCTTGCTTTCACTGCTTGAAAAAAAGCTATTTCATCTTTTGCATCCATGGCCTTGTCATCAGGTATTGCTATGGCAAAAGCACTTGAGAGCGCCGTAACTTCTTCAATATACCTTTTTTTGCCGTCTTCAAGCGATAATATATGCTCTTCAGCCTCCAATATAAGAGAGAGTTTCCCTCTGGTATCAAGCCCGAAATATCGCTCATAAGCAAACCCATGATACATCTGCGATACCACTTCAAGCTTTTCAAGCATAAGTGCTACTGCCTTCTCTTGCGCAAGCGCAGGATCACCTTTGCCTCCGCTATCACTGTAAAACGAGAGAGCCTTTTTAAGATCGCTGGCAATGCCAAGATAATCCACCACCAGACCGCCCGGTTTATCTTTATAAACTCTATTTACCCTGGCGATTGCCTGCATGAGATTATGACCCTTCATTGGCTTATCGATATAAAGCGTGTGCATCGAAGGAGCATCAAACCCGGTCAGCCACATATCGCGAACGATGACAAGGCGCAGTTCATCATTGTCATCTTTCATCCTGTTTGCCAAAGCGCGTCTTTGCTCTTTTGTGGTATGGTGTTTTGCCATTACGGCTCCATCAGAACTGCTTGCTGTCATGACGACTTTGATAACGCCTTTGGCAAGATCGTCGTTATGCCAAGCAGGCCGCAAAGCAATGATCTCATTATAAAGCTCCACAGCGATTCTTCTGCTCATAGCGACTATCATCCCTTTACCGTCAAAGACTTCTTCTCTGGCCTCAAAATGAGTCACGATATCTCTTGCTATCTCTTTTATTCGATTCTTACTGCCTATCAAAGCTTCGAGTTTTGTCCATTTGGCTTTTGCTTTTTGCATATCATCCAGATTTTCACCCGAGAGCTCATCGTCAAGCTCGCGTACCAGCTCTTTGCCTTCATTGCTTAGGTTGATTTTAGCAAGTCGGCTCTCATAGTATATCTTTACCGTCGCGCCGTCTTCTACTGCTTGAGATATATCATAGATATCTACATAGTTTCCAAACACGGCAGGAGTATTTACGTCCGTACTCTCTATCGGAGTTCCAGTAAATCCAAGATATGTGGCATTAGGCAGCGCATCTCGCAGATATTTTGCAAAACCGTATTTTATCTCTCCGGTATCTTTATCTACCTTTGCTTTAAAGCCGTATTGCGTGCGGTGCGCTTCATCGGCGATGACTACGATATTACGCCTATCGGAAAGCATATCATAGACATTTCCCTCTTGTGGAGAAAACTTTTGAATAGTGGTAAATATCACACCACCGCTTGCCACTTTTAATTTTTGTTTTAGATCTTCTCTATTTTCTACCTGCACCGGTTCTTGACGAAGCAGTCCGGTTGAAGCCGCAAATGTATCAAAGAGTTGATCATCCAGATCATTTCTATCGGTTATCACAATTACCGTAGGATTATTGAGAGCCAATACGATCTTGCCGGTATAAAATACCATAGAAAGCGACTTTCCGCTTCCTTGAGTATGCCACACTACGCCGCCTTTTTTATCTCCGCCTTCACTGCTTGCCATTATTGTTCTTTGCACTGCTTTATTTACTGCGTAGTACTGATGATACGCGGCAAGCTTTTTGACTGTCTCGATAGTTACGATGCCGTTTTTATCCTCTTTTTTAGATTTCTCAAAAACGATAAAACTTCGTACCAAGTCTAGTAATACCAGAGGATTTAGCATCCCATTTATAAGTGTTTCAAGCTGAGGGATGAGCTTGGAATCTTCGTTTATCCCGTCACTGCTTTTCCATGCCATATAACGGCTGAGTCCAGCACTTATAGTCCCTGCTTTTGCCTCGTGCCCGTCACTGATGACACAAAATGCATTATAGGTAAAAAGCGAAGGAATGAGGGATTTATAAGTGCCTATTTGGTTATGGGCAGATCGGATCGTGGCGTTTTCATCAACGGCGTTTTTAAGCTCGATAACCACTAAAGGCAAACCATTGATGAATAGGATGATATCCGGTCTTTTATTTTGCCCATTTTCGATGATAGTAAACTGATTTGCCGCTACAAAGTCGTTATTGCCAATATCATCAAAATCTATCAGTTTTACCAACTCGCCTCTCGTGGTGCCGTCTTTTTGGATATCGACTTTCACGCCTTCGATCAGCAGTTTATGAAATGTTTCATTATCGGTTAATAGTTCACTAGATCTTGTGCGTTCAACCTGTTTGATGGCATCTTCGATGACATTATGAGGCAGAGCATGATTGATCTTGAGCATGGAGTCTAGCAGTCTGTCTTTGAGAATTACTTCATCGAAGTTTCTCTCCATCTCAGGAGCGTATATATAACTGTATCCCAGTTTTTCCAAAAGTTCTATGGCGAAAAGTTCTATTTCGTTTTCGGTTATTTTGGTCATTTTATGTTACCTTTTAAAACTGTTGCATTTTTTCCAACAAATGGCTTTTGTCCGCTGATGATTGATGGTGTTGGATGTTTGGTCATTTTTTATCACCTATTTTATTACTTAAATCAAATCCAAACAGCTCACAAAATTCACTATATAAATTAGATTCAACATCAAAATCTTGATACAATTTATTTTTATCCACTGATTGTAATAAGTTATTTTCAAACAACAAACAATCTTCATGATTATCTAAAATATGTTGAGCCAAATGCCTTGCAATACCAATATTCTGTAATTCAATTACTTTATTATCAGTTGTACCATATTCCAAATAATCAGCCCAATTCGCACCGGCATTTTGCACACCAAATTTTTCTTTTAATAATGTATAATAATTTTCAAAATAGTTTTTCAGCTTAAATCTCAAAATATTATCTATATCAGAGATAACTAAATTAATAATTTTATTAATGTCATGTTTGTTTTTGTAATCAAACGAAACATAGTTTCCATTTTCCCAAATTTTTTCTTTATCTTTATAGTAATTAATTGTATTGGCGATAATCATTTTTAAAGGCTTTGATTTCATCCAACTATCCATCAAAACAGCATAATATTTTATTTTTTCAGAAGGCTTGTAAAGTGGATTTTTACCACCATTTTCTTCATTTTCCCAATTGTAGTATTTTGCTAAATTTTTCAATACGATAACAATTGCATCATAATTAAAATCAGAAGGCAATATTTGTATATCTGAACTTTGATATATATCATTTTGATATTTAGGTTTTATCATAGATGATGCAGATAAGATTTTTTCAGGTACTGAAATTTTCTTTTTTTGTTCTTGTAAAATTTTTAAAGCATTTTTATTTTTTGTAATAAAATTTGTTCTTAAAACAGAATCATCTTGTTTTATCTCATGTATTAGAATCAAATTAGCATAGTAATTCCATATATCTTTTTCAGGTTGTGATGATGATTTGTTTGAAAAATCTTTATTTGTTAAAGATGCTTCAATGTTTTTAAAAAAGTTATTTTGTCCCTTTATCATTAGCGGTTCAAATGGCTTTACACTTTTATTTCTAACAGCTTCTAAATCTTCTTTTTGATTCTTCCATTTATTTTCTTGTGCTCTCATGCAAATTATATTACCAGACATCTCTTTTGTCATTCTTCCAGCCCTACCTGCAAGATTCCAAAAATCAACATCCGTAAATTTTGATAATCCAATTTGATTAGCAAGTATAAAAATATTTTTTGCAGGGAGATTTACACCTTCAAGTAAAGTTGATGTGCAAAATAAATAGTCTATTTCTTTTTCTTCAAAAAGCCATTCTATTTTCTCTCGAATCAACTGGGGAAGATTACCAAAATGAAATGCTATACCTCTATCTAAACAATCAATTAAATAATACTTATCGTGTAAATATTCTTTTATTAGCTCCTTGACACTTTCTAAATGCTTTGATTGTTTTATTGGTTGATTTGTGGAAAATTCTAAAGCATAGAAAATGGTATCTACTTTTGAGTTGCAGTAAATTATATTTTTATCTTTATCCCCTAATTTTTTTAACCAGTAGAAGAAATTATTATTGGTAAAATTTATATCTAACTTATAATCTTTGTCTAAATCTGAAAACATCAAGCACTTATTTTCAACCAAATCTAAAAAATATCTATTCTGAGCAACAGGTGAAGATTTAATGACAATATTTTCGTCTTGACTTTTTTCAAACAACTGTAAAAATATTTCAGGATTTTCAACATTTGGAGAAGCAAAAAACAGCTTAATACTTTTTCTTTCCGCTTGCAAAATTGCATGATAATATAAAGGACTTCTTGTATCTTTTATTGCAATAATTTTATGTGCTTCATCAACAAATAAATAATCAATTTTTGGATTCTCTATTTTAGAGAGATATGCTATTAGTCGTTCAGGTGTAAATACAAAAATGTATTGACTGTTTTCATTTCTGAACATTGTAGGGACACTTGGATGAGCTAAAATTGTGTAATTTTTTACATCTTTAAACTCTCGCTTTAGTCTGTTTACCGTTTGATTTATCAATGCCCTAGACGGAACAAGTATTACAAGATTATCCGTGCCTCTATGTTCTGTTATTAAATGCCTAATAAAAGCATTGATGATAAATGATTTGCCCAAAGAAGTAGGTCCAGAAAAACTAAAATGATTACTATTTTTTAAAGCTTCAAAAATACGATATTGACTATCTGTAAAAATAAATTCACTATGGGATATTTTTTGAAAAACTTCTTTTAATGACTTTTCATATAATACTTCATAAGGTAATTTAGACTGAGCGTTTGAGAATTTTTCAATAAAACCTAAGGCTGGAAAATTTCCAAGTTTTATCATGATGGAGTTTGCAAAAGTTTGAAGTAGTGCATTATCACTATATTTTTCAAACAGTAAACTTATAATTTTGTATGCTTTATTTTTAGCTTCATCTATTTCAGAACGAGATAATATGTCTGCAAATCTTAATAAGTCATACAATTCTTTTTCATCTAATTTTTGAGTCTCTATCTGAAAAAAAGTTTCTGCTTGAATCTGCTCTATTTTAAAAAAAAGTTCATGTAAATATTTATCTTCCAAAGCTTGTTTTGCGAGTTCGTCTATATATTTCATGATTGAAGTCCCTGCATAATCGCTTCTCTGTTCTTATCCAATTCAGTTAATGGTAATATGTATAAATAAAAGCTGTGTCCATATAACTTAAACTCATTGATTTTCTTAGTAATATGAGAAAATTTACTTTCTACTTCTTTTTTTATTTGTTCTTGAATTTTTTTTCTAAAATCTTCGTTTGGTAGTTTTTTATCCTCTTCATCTATTGCAATTTCGTAACCTATGAAAATACCAAA
Source organism: Sulfurovum sp. UBA7648 (assembly GCA_002483605.1). Lineage (GTDB taxonomy): Bacteria > Campylobacterota > Campylobacteria > Campylobacterales > Sulfurovaceae > BN30871. The sequence goes on along the minus strand of DLIG01000021.1, from coordinate 330,452 downwards.
AGCATCATCAACTTCAAAATCATTTTCTTTTTTTGGATAAACAATTTTTGAAATAAAATCTTTTTCCTCTTGTGTAAAAGTCTCTTTACTAAGATGGTCACTTATAAGACTTTTTTCATAGGGTAAGCCACTTTTTTTATTTCCTTTAGAGTTCACTTCTCTTTTGAATTCATCTATTGATTTAAAAGCATCAGTCAGGGCATCAGTTAAACCAACAATTGTTTTTGATTCACCAAAAATTAACTGATAGTTTCCATTTTCAAGTTTTAAAAAATGTACTCCATCTGCACCATTTACATTAAGACCTGTTGATGTTTTTAATTCTAGTTTTGACAATATTTTTGGAGCTTTAAGATGTGTCTCCAAAAAACAATAAAGCAATAATTCCCCTAATTCCCCTTTATTGTTTACATAATCAATAAACTTTTCTTTTGCTTTTTTTGTAAGAGTTGCAGGTCTACTTTTATACTCTTCTTTTACACTCCTTGAAAGCGAATAATCAATCATTGGATCAATTAATAACTCTTCTAATCTTTTTAGATTAAATTCATTTGCATTAATATTTAAAACAAATAAGTCAAGTTTATTTTTTCCATACTGATCTATTGTAAAACTACCCAAATTACTGAAAGCGTCTAGAAAATCAAAATCTTGAATACTTAAATTCATTTTTTCACCCTAGCTTCCCCACTCAAAAGCTTTGGCAAAAGCGTATCTCGCAAGTTTTCAAGGATTTGGATTTGTTTTTTATTTTGGTTTATTTTTTCAAAAAAAGCTTGTGATTGTTCATTAAAAGCTTCAATTAAATCTAAAGGATATTTAGGAAAATCAAGTGATTTCAGATTGCCTTGATTTATTTTTGGCTGTACTGCTCCAGTTACTATCTCATCGATATTTTTCTTTGCCAAATAATTCCAGATAAAAAAGTTACTGTAAGGCTCTTTTGCTAATAAAACATGAGTATGATTATTTACCCAAAATTTACCAGTTGTGTATTGTAAAATAGGATAACCTTCTTCAGTCCTTACTGTGCCATCTTCGCCCATTAAGATATATTCACCGTCAAAGATAAAATCATTAATATAATCCATAATTTGTGCAGCCCCATAATATGGATAAAGTTTCCCTTCTTTCATTTTGTCTCGTTCCATTTTTGAAAGTGGAATTCTCTTATTATCAAAAATTTCAATCACTTCGCCAAATGTTCCGTCCTCCCACTCCTCTTTTGCTTCTTCAACAAACCACTGCCTAAAAAGCGTCTGAGCAAGTTCTTCTAGGGTATGGTTTTGGTGGTGGAGAAGGTCTATCTTATCATCAAGGCTACTCAACACCTCTGCTATTGCTTTTTGTTCTTCAAGGGGTGGAAGGGAAATATCAAGATTTTCAATATCAGATGGCTTTAAAGATGGATAAGCAGATGTTGAAGCTTCGGCAATTACATCTAAAATCTCTACCGTTTCATTTGACAATAAAAAATAATATATAAATTTAGGATAAGCTAATTTTTGTTTTGTTTCAATTACTGAAAAACCGGTTGAGACTACTAAATTCTCCATTGGATTTTCAATAAAACCAAAATGCCTTTGAATGGGTCTAACAGTAGAGTAAACTATATCTTGATGTTTAACAAGTCTTTTTGCTCGACTTGGTGCCTCACTAATTTTAAACTCTTGAAAACCATCTATTTTATTATTTGTAATTGAGCCAGTATCTAAATATTGTATATTTTCAAATTCATAGTTTTTATCAATACTTTTATTGTTTGAAGAAATAATATCCCCCAACTTACACTCTTTCCAACTACTCATCGCCTACCTTGATTTTGGCTAGATTTGTGATAATCCGTTCATTTAAGGCTGACTCTTCCCTCATCTGCTCTCGCAGCTCTTTTTGAAGCGATGTGAACCGTTCGTTAAAATCAAACTCATCTTCGCTCTCTTCGAGCCCTACATATCTTCCAGGGGTGAGTACATAACCGAGTGCTCTCACTTCATCCAACGATGCCGACTTGCAAAAGCCTTTAATGTCTTGATAAGTGGATTCCGGATCAAGTCCGGAATGACGAGAAAAAGTTTTCCAGTTATGATAAGTTTGTGATATCTCTTCGATATCGTCATGGCTTAGCACTTTTGTGCGGCGATTGATAAGATGCCCTTTATTTCTTGCATCTATGAAGAGGATATCTTGCGTCGTTCTGCCTCGCTTCATAAACCATAGGCTTGCTGGGATCTGAGTATTGAGAAATAGTTTTGCCGGCAGGTTGACGATACAGTCTACTAGATTGGCTTCGATGAGAGCTTTTCTGATCTCACCTTCTCCGCTGGTATTAGAAGTAAGGCTTCCTTTGGCTAGGACAAATCCGGCTCGCCCTGTAGGTGCCAGGTGGTAGAGGAAATGTTGTATCCAAGCATAGTTGGCGTTACCCGCAGGTGGCACTCCAAATTTCCATCTGGCATCATTACGGAGCAACTCTCCGCTCCAGTCGCTTACATTGAACGGCGGGTTAGCGATGATAAGGTCTGCTTTGAGGTCTTTATGGGCGTCGTTTAGAAATGAACCTTCACTATTCCATTTGACTTGACTTGAATCTATCCCACGGATGGCAAGGTTCATTTTACATAGCCGCCATGTAGTTTGGTTTGATTCTTGTCCGTAGATGGAAATATCGTTAATTTTACCCTGATGTTCCAATACAAACTTTTCACTCTGTACGAACATCCCGCCGCTTCCGCAGCACGGATCAAACACCCTTCCGTTATACGGAGCTAGCATACTTACTAGAAGTTCAACAACACTTTTGGGAGTATAGAACTGTCCACCCTGCTTGCCTTCTGCTAGGGCAAATTCACCCAGGAAGTATTCAAACACATGACCCAGCACATCAGCACTTCTGGCTTTTGCATCGCCAAGAGCGATATTGCCAATAAGATCGATAAGCTCACCTAGTGATTTGCTATCTAGATTATCTCTGGCATAGACTTTTGGCAAAACTCCTTTTAGTGACGGATTTTCTCTCTCGATCTCATCCATCGCCTCATCGACGATTTTGCCGATATGCGGCTGTTTGGCATTTGATAGAAGGTGATTCCATCTGGCATTTGGCGGCACGAAAAAGCAGTTTTGGGCTTTATATTCGTCTTTATCTTCCGGATCTGCTCCATCATCAATTTCTTCCAAGAGTTGATTGTAAACCTCTTCAAAGCTGTCTGAGATGTATTTGAGAAATACAAGCCCGAGTACGACATGTTTATACTCTGCCGCATCTATATTTTTTCTTAACTTATCGGCCGCTTTCCATAGAGCAACTTCTAGCAATTCTTCCACTTTTTTTTCTTTTGCCATAAACCAAATGTCCCATTATTATATTAAGGTCATAAATTTTATCTTAAAAACTATAAATAGGTAATAAAATAAAAAATAAAAATTATTTTGATTTAAATAAAAAATGATTTACCATTACAAACGACACATTCCTAATATTCAGCAAATTATGCTATAATAGTGATACTTCTACAAAATTTAATCAATTCATCTGATTAAATATAGATTCTACAATAGATTTGGTTTGCGTTAATACTTTCAGACTGAATTAGTTAGGGATCTAAAAGAGATTTTGGATCAAAATTCAATAACAATCGAGCTTAAACAATAACAAAAGCTAATTCAGATGACAAAACTAGATATTTATAGAAAATAAAAACAGAAAGAACAAAATGACATTTAAAGATTTTAATCTAAAACAACCTATCCAACAAGCCATAGACGAAGCCGGTTTTACTGAGCCAAGCCCGGTACAAAAAGAAGCTATTCCTTTGATACTTGCAGGACATGATATCATAGCCCAAGCTCAAACAGGTACAGGCAAAACTGCAGCATTTGGTTTGCCGATGCTAAATATGATGAACGGTGATGGCTCAGTAGAAGGTCTTATCATCGTCCCTACCCGTGAGCTTGCTATGCAAGTAAGCGACGAGATCTATCGTTTCGGTAAAAATTCAGGCCTTAAAACAGCTACCGTATATGGTGGTACATCATATGACAAACAAATAGAACGTATAAAACAAGCCAGCGTAGTTGTAGCTACTCCAGGCCGTTTGCAAGATTTGCTACAAGGCGGCAGGATCAAACTGGCTCCAAAATTTGTAGTCCTTGACGAAGCAGATGAGATGCTAGACATGGGCTTTTTGGACGAAATAACTGCTATTTTTGAACTTATCCAAAGCGAAGATAGACAAACCCTGATGTTCTCGGCTACTATGCCTCCACAAATCCGCAAACTTGCTGAAAAGATCCTAAAAGATCCTAAAACAGTTGCTATCACAAAAAGCGAAAGCACAAATACCTTGATAACCCAACATTACTATGTGGTAGAAGAGCACGAAAGAGATGATGCGTTGGTGCGTTTGATAGATTATAAAAACCCTACTAAATGTATCATATTTTGCCGTATGAAAAAAGAGGTTGACCGCCTTGCAAGCCATCTAACATCACAAGGCTTCAAAGTAAGCGTCCTTCATGGCGATATGGAGCAAAGACAAAGAGAAGTTGCCATCAGGGGTTTTAAAAGCGGCACGGTAGATATATTTGTAGCCACTGACGTTGCAGCGCGTGGACTTGACGTAAATGACGTAAGCCATGTATTTAACTACCATATGCCGTTTGACAGCGAGAGCTATGTACATAGAATCGGCAGAACAGGACGCGGCGGTAAAAGCGGTGAAGCTATCACGCTTGTAAGCCCGAATGAACTTCGTACCATAAAACGCATCGAAAAAGATGTAGGTACAAAAATGGTAACACAATCAATACCAAGCAGAAGTGAAGTACAATCCAGCAAACAAGACGAACTGATAGCTCAAATTTCTGCAACCCAGATCAGTGAACATGCTATCGAGATCGTTAAAACTCTTCAACACGAGATAGATATCGTAGCGATCGCTCATATGCTTGCTTCTATGATGCTTGAAAAACAAGAGATCAAAGGCAAAGAAAAGATCGGATTCAAAGCTGAGGACGTAGAGAGACTTCTTCAAAAAGCAATGGCTAGGAATGATGACAGAAACAGAAGAAACAGACACGGCAGAGGCAAACCGTCATTTAACAGATCAAGAGATGATAGAGGCGGTGAGCGAAGAAGAGATGACAGGCCTAGAAATGATCGCAACCAAAGATCTTCATCCAAGCCAAATAAAAGCGGCGGAAAACCGCCTAGAAAAGATTATTCACTATAATATAGACTGCGATGCATACCAAGTTCTTACCCACTACACCTCAAGAGATGAGAACGTTGGGATGGGATCAATGCGATGTCATATTAATTAGCGGTGATACCTATATAGACTCCCCATATATCGGGGTAGCCGTCGTTGGACGGATACTTGAATCTCTAGGATTTAAGGTGGGTATCATTGCCCAACCGGATACAAAAAGTGATATTGATATCAAGAGACTCGGCGAACCTAAACTCTTTTGGGGAGTAAGCGGCGGCAGCGTGGACTCTATGGTAGCCAATTATACTGCAACTAAAAAATTTCGTAATATCGATGATTATACCCCCGGCGGGATCAACAACCGCCGTCCCGATAGAGCTGTGCTAGTCTACACAAATCTCATAAGACAATATTTCAAAAATACAGTTCCGATAGTTCTTGGCGGCATTGAAGCTAGCCTGAGGCGTGTTACGCATTATGACTATTGGAGCAACAATCTGCGCAAACCTGTCCTTTTTGACTCCAAAGCCGATTATCTCATTTACGGCATGGGCGAAGAAGCTATCAAAGAATTGGCTGCTGCTTTGCAAAATGGCCATGATACTAAAGATATTCGCGGTATATGCTATATATCAGATACCCAAAAGCAAGAATATATCTCTTTGCCCTCACATGAAGAATGTTTAGAAAAAAAAGAGAGATATATAGATCTCTTTGATCTGTTTTACAACAACAATGATCCTCTGAGCGCAAAAGGACTTTGCCAAAGAGTAGGCTCTAGATACCTCATCCAAAATCCTCCATGCAGATATTTAAAAGAATCGGAAATGGACGCCGTATCGGCTCTGCCATATACTAGAAAACTTCACCCATACTATGCCCAAAACGGCAAGGTAAAATGCATGGAAACTATAAGTTATTCCATCACTACTCATCACGGATGCTGGGGTGAATGCAACTTTTGTGCCATAGGAGTACATCAAGGACGCACTATACGTACAAGAAGCGAAGCTTCGATCATCGCCGAGGCAACAAGTTTTACACAAGATAAAGATTTCAAAGGCATCATTTCCGATCTTGGAGGAGCAAGTGCAAATATGTACGGATATGAGTGTGATAAAAAACTAAAACACGGTACTTGCGAACACCAAAGATGTGTTGATCATAAAAGGCTTTGCAAAGCAATGAAACCAAATCATGCCAGGCTCATATCTCTTATGAGAAGTGTCAGAAAAATAAAGGGTATCAAAAAAACTTTCGTAGCATCAGGTATCAGATACGATATCATAGCCAAGGATAAAGCACATGGACAGACTTATCTGCGAGAGCTTCTAGCCCATCATATATCAGGACAAATGAAAATAGCCCCGGAACATACCGAAGATAATGTGCTTAGACTCATGGGCAAACCAGGCAAACAAAGCCTTATCGAATTTAAAAAGATGTTTGACGATATCAATAAAAAACAAGACAAAAAACAGTTTCTCACATATTATCTCATCGCAGCACACCCTGGATGCAGTGAACGAGATATGCAAAGCTTAAAAAACTTTACCACCAAAGAGCTTCGCATCAACCCCGAACAAGCCCAAGTATTCACCCCCACACCTGGTACTTATTCAGCTGTAATGTATTATACAGGGCTTGATCCAAAAACCAGAAAGCCTATATTTGTAGAAAAAGATATGGCTAAAAAAGAGAAACAAAAGTCTATAATCATAGCAAAAGATAATTTTTCAGGGAGCGGTTTTTCGAGTTAACATGGTGCAGATATTATTTATTCTAATTTTACTTATCATTGGATATTCCCTTAGGTTTGCCAAATTTCCCGAAGATTTTGGCAAAAGCCTCAATCTGTTTGTCATATATATTTCATTTCCCGCTACTATTCTTTTGCAAGTTCCAAATATTGAATTTAACAACTCATTATGGATAGCAGTTGTCACACCGTGGTCCGTTTTGGCATTGTCAGTATTATTGGTTTTTTTGTTTTTTAGGCATCAGCCGCGCAATATGCTTGCTGCTCTTTTATTGCTCATTCCTCTTGGAAATACGTCATTTTTCGGCTTTCCTATGCTAGAAGCCGTCATCGGTAAAGAAGCGATACAATACGCGATCGTTTATGACCAATTAGGCAGCTTTTTAATGCTCTCGACCTATGGAGCATTTATAGTCGGATATTTCAGCGGAGAAAAGATCAATATCTCCGTAATTGCAAAAAAAATACTCTTTTTCCCGCCGTTTATAGCCCTGGTATTTGCTTCCATTGCAGGCTCTATGCCGCAAATTACCATGCCATACATAGAACTGCTCTCGCACACTTTGGTGCCGCTTGCCTTGATCAGTGTAGGTTTTTCTATGCAGCTTAGGCTAGGTGATGATAAAGCCATTTTTACCAAAGCACTTTTGTTGAAATTGGTGCTGATACCGCTGATAGCTATCGGGGCATTTACAGTTTTGGATATACACAATATGACAGCAACCGTGACACTGCTCGAAGCCTCTATGCCTCCTATGATCACCGCAGGAGCCCTAGCTATCCATGCAGGTTTTGCCCCGAGGCTGAGCGCTGCTCTGGTAGGATACGGTATAGTAGTATCTCTTATAACGATACCGTTATTGTATAAACTGATTTTGTTTATTTCATAGCGGTACTTTTATAGCAAGGTTACTCTAGCGGGTATCCTTTTTCTTTCCATTCTGAAAATCCGTTTATAAGCCAATAGATATTTTTGTATCCAAGTTTTCTTACTGCCAAAGCAGCTTCATATGAATTTGCACACGACTCGCCGTAGCAATAAAAAACAAGCGCTTCATCTTTGTCTGACGGCAAGTGAGCTACAATGTATTCGGCTTTTGATAGATCGAAATATACCTGTTTAGCTCCTTTTATATGCTCTTTAGTATAATGCCGCTTGTCGCGGGCATCATAAAAATATGCCTTTTGATCATATAAACCCTTTGCTTTATCTGCATCAATGACCTTGACGCCTTTAGCAACAGCTTCATCAACTTGGGGTGCAACCACACATATATCATATTTAGTTTCGATCATATAGCTTTTTTCGCCGTCATATTCGACACCGTACAAAGGAACTAAGCTTAAAGCTCCGGCAATAAGCAAATTTGATAATTTTATAACCATAATCAACTCCTTATAAATGGTATTACCAAATCATATAGCAGCAAAGCTTTAAAAAGTATAAAAACTTATATATTTAAATAAAATAAATATTTTATAAGATATTATAAAATATTATACCAAAAGAAGCGGTTTTATTGTACTGGCATTTTCAATATCTATCGATCTCTTCTCGGGCTTTTCTTCTATCTATTTCTAAAACAACATCAACCGGAACACATTTTTTATTTACAGGATTGAGATAAGTTGTGAGTGATTTTACAACTACTAGTGCAACAGGAATACCGACTATAGTAAGTGCGAGTCCAATAGCTTGAAATATTCCAACAATTGCCATAAACAAACCAAACGGCAAGTAAATGATCATAATTATAAAAGAGTATCCTTGCCATATCGGATTTTGATCTATATTCAAATCCGATTTGCTTATCATTGAATAGCTAAAAGGAGCAAAAAGGAATTTGCCATACTCCATTAACCCCAATCCGATCGGTGCGGCTACGACCGTGATCGTCAACAATAGGCCAAATAGATAAACTATGATAGCGTCTACAAAACCTAAAAATGGAATATGCCAAAGAATATTTCCAAGCAATCTCATCAAAACTCCTTTGATTTTTATAAATAATTGTATCGCTATGCCTACTTAAATGAACTTAAAATTGCATTTTTCTATCTAGTTTGCTATACTTTGCAAAAAAATAAAGAGATAAATGAAACCGTTATTTATAACAGACTTAGACCACACATTGCTTCGAAGTGACCAAACCATCAGCCCATATACTGCCAAAATATGGAATGAATTAAACGAGCATGCCATACTCTCTATAGCAACTGCTAGAAGCTTTCACAAGGTCAAAGAGTTTTTGTGCGAATTGAAGCTGGATGCGCCTATGATACTATTGGACGGAAGCATGGTAGTCACACCGGATAAAGAGATAATAGATCTCAAACTTCTAACAAAAGATATTAGTGATATGATCATTGGCGAGGGTGCGAAGCTTGGCATCTATCCATTTGTGATAGGATTGCAAGACAATAGCATAGAAGAGCTTTTTTGGTATCCAAAAGTGCTCAATGAACATCAATCAGAGGTTCTATTAAATTATAAAAATGACCCTAGATTATCGCTTCAAGACCCGATAAGGGCAATGAATAGAGTCTTAAAAGTCGTATATTTCGGATCTTACGAAGTCCTAAAACCGCTAACTGAGCATTTAAAAGATATATTTGGCGACACAGTAGAGTACAAACTCTCTCCAGAAAATTACGGAGGGGGATGGTTCCTAACTATCTTGCATCCCCATGGAGACAAATCTCATGCTCTAAAAACCGTGACTTCATATTTGGGTCATGATATAGCAAATTTGACAGTATTTGGCGACAGTGTCAATGATATAGAAATGTTTAAGCTTGCCAACACTAGCGTAGCAGTGCAAAATGCTCTCGACGAAGTCAAAACAGTGGCATCCATAGTATTGCCCCACACCAATGACGAAGATGCAGTAGCAAAATACTTATCTCGATTTATCAAAGGATAAAAATGCAATACAGATATATAGGCAAAAGCGGACTTAGAGTATCATCCATTGCGATGGGCACAATGACATTTGGCACGCAATGCGATGAAAAAGAAGCTTTCAAGATAATGGATATGGCATATGAGAGAGGAATAAACCTTTTTGACACTGCCGAGCTTTATCCAGTTCCGCCATCTGCGAAACTTGCAGGATTGACCGAAGAATGGGTAGGCAAATGGCTAAAAACCAAACCTAGAGACTCCATCATCTTGGCAACCAAAGTCGCAGGTGCAGCAAACGGGTGGTTTGTCCCGCCGATCCGTCATGGACTGACGGCAATAGATAGATTTCATATCAAAAGAGCCATAGAAGGAAGCTTGAAACGACTTCAAACAGACTATATAGATCTCTATCAAATGCATTGGCCGGACACTGTTGTTCCAATTGAAGAGAGTTTGGTAGCATTTGATGAGCTTGTAAAGGAAGGAAAGGTCAGATACATCGGCACATCGAACGACAGTGCATATGGACTTACAAAAGCCAATGAAACATCAAAAAGGCTTGGCATCTCACGATTTGAAAGTATCCAAAACAACTTTTCTTTAAACAATCCTAGATTCCTTGATGAACTTGCCGATGTATGCAGACAAGAATCTATCTCTTTGCTTCCATATTCACCGATAGCGGGTGGTGTGCTTAGCGGCAAATACAATCAACAATTTGTTGATAAAGGCAGATATGCAACGTATATGAGTGATAAAAATGGCAGAGTTAGAGCTCAAGCAGCAAGATTTGTAAATGAAAAGAGCTTAGCATCAACCGCAAAATATCTTGAGCTTTCACATGAGATCGGCATGCACCCTGTTACTTTGGCAGTCGCTTATTCCAAAAACTTTGATTTTGTAGCCTCTACTATCATAGGCACTACAAGCGTAGAGCAGCTAAAACCGTCTCTGGATGCTATGGATATAGATCTTAGCGCTGAGACTATGAGTAAAATAGCTGGTATTCAAAAAGAGATCATGTACCCGATGGGTTAAAAAATAAATATTTCATCTTTCCTGTCATTCCTGCGAAGGCAGGAATCCAATCATACAACCAAAGTCAAGTAATCCTGCACAAAATGGACTACCACGGTTTTTCTAAAACCTAGTAACAATAAATGGATCCCCGGGTCAAGCCCGAGGATAACGACTAGGTTATACGATAAAAAATATACATCATGGACTACCGCTGTTTTTTTCAAAAACTCGCAGTGACAATCACTGGCCAATAATCCTATTTATCTCTTCCAGCCTCTGGGGCGTTCCTATATCTCGCCATATCCCATTATAAACTTCACCGCTTACCGAGTCGTGTTTCATGGTATCTCTGAGTACTTCCCCTAGAGCTCTTTTGCCATATTCAAGCCATTTAAAAAGACTTGGAGAATAATATCCTATGCCTGAGAATGTATATTTAGGACTGCCTTCGTCATAGACTAATCCTTTTTTAAGAGCAAAATCACCTTTAGTATTATGCTCTGGATTTGAAACCAATATCAAATGAGCCAAGATGCCAACTCCAAGCTCAAATGAGCTATCAAATTCATAATCGCACCAAACATCACCGTTAACTACCAAAAACGGCTCATCACCAAGCAACGGAAGTGCTTTTACAATACCGCCTGCACTCTCCAGTTCACCTCCTTTTTGCTCATCAGAGTAATGCAGCCTAACTCCCCATTTCGAACCGTCACCAAGAGCTTGCGGAATCTTAAAACCAAGATGTGCAATATTGATAACGATATCTTCAAATCCTGCCTTAGCTAGTTTTTCGATATGCCAAACTATGAGAGGCTTACCGCCAACTTCAAGCAAAGGTTTTGGAGTGCAATCAGTGAGCGGCCGCATCCTCTCACCTCTTCCAGCTGCTAAGATCATAGCTTTCATATTTTTATCCTATTAATTATGTCATTTAAGCGCACTTTTTCGTCATACCCGCGAAGGCGGGTATCCATCTTTTGAATAATCTTTTTGGATTCCTGCCTTCGCAGGAATGACGGGCGACATATAATCATTGTAATATCTCGCACAATTTTTGTGTTTGAGGATATTTAGCCGCAGTTTCAAGCACATATTTAAGTGTCAATGGAATATCTTTTAGATATCCATCCTTGCCATCCCTATGGTAAAGTCTAGCAAAGATACCAAGCACTTTTATATGCCTTTGCAGCCCCATCATATCAAACCAACGCATAAGTGTATCATCATCAACTTTTAACCCTTTTTTGTCTTTGAAGTAAAGAACCAACTCTTTGCGAGTTTCTTCATCTATCTCATAATAACAGTCTTTTAATAAACTAACCAAGTCATATGTCAAAGCGCCGCATCTGGCATCTTGAAAATCAATCACTCCAAGCTCGCCGCTATTGCCCACCATTATATTTCTGGAGTGAAAATCACGATGAACAAAAATACCTTGCGGCTGAGCCAAAACCTCATCGGCTATTGTTTCTATGATATTGTTTAGGATATCTAGTTTTTCTTTGCTTAACTCTATACCTAAATGCTTTCTAAGATACCACTCATTGCACAGATCCATCTCAAACTTCAAAAACTCCTTGTCGTAAAGCGGCAAACCGCTCACATCAGCTTTTTGCATTTTGGCTATCTCATCTATTGCTTTTTTGTAGTACTCTTTTTGGTTTTTGGAATTTATGAGATTTAACAGGTGTTGCGAACCAAGATCTTCTAACAAAAGATATCCTAGATCTAAATCTTTTTTCAAAACTTCAGGTACTCTGACGCTTACAGCAAACAGCCTGCTTTGCATATCTAAAAACGGGATTAAAGACTCTTTTTGCTTTGAAGAATCCATAAGGACGTATGTTTTCTCATCTTTAAAAATCCGGTAGTATGAGCGAAAACTGGCATCACTTGAAGCGACTTCTATTTTTGCATCACCACAGCCGATACTTTTTAACCAATGAAGGCATCCCTCGTCATGCTGAACTTGTTTCAGCATCTCTTCTTTAATTTTGGATTCTGAACTAAATTCAGAATGACTAGTTTGCCTCATACAATCCCCCTAAGATCAAGTTTTCTTTTGCGCCTGTTACGCCTTTTAGCTCAGCCTTTTGATTATTTACTCTCAAGTATGCAAAATAAGCCATCATCATTGATTCTATCGCATCTTCACGCAAACCAAGATCTGCAGTAGTTCTTACTTCGCCGCCAAAAAGATCGGTTATTCTCTCTTTTAAAAAGCTGTTTTTAGCCCCACCTCCACTTAGCATCAAAAGTTTTCTATCAAACTTTTTAGCTTCATTTGCGATGGTCGCCGCAGTCAATTCTGTTAAAGTTCTAAGAACATCTTCTTGGGAAATATCATGTTTTAGACCTGCAGATGACAATTCATCGTCATTCCTGCGAAGACAGGAATCCACCTTGTCATCCTGAACTTGTCCATTGTCATGCTGAACTTGTTTCAGCATCCCCGCCTTAGACCCTGAAACAAGTTCATTGTGACAAAAGAGTTTATCCTCCAGCCAAGCCAAATTGAAATACTCCCTGCCTGTGCTTTTTGGATGCGGCATACTGAAATATTTATCTTTCAAAAGCTCTTCAAGAAGCTGCGTATCCAGCTCACCCTCTTTTGCAAGTTTGCCGTCTTTGTCGTAAGGAATACCAAAATACTTACTGCACCAACCATCCATCAAAACATTACCGCATCCGGTATCATATCCGATAACCTCATCATTCAAAATAGAGATATTTGCCATACCGCCTATATTGACAACCGCTGCTTTTGAGCCTAAATGGCCAAATAAAAACTTATGAAAAACAGGAGCGAACGGCGCACCCTGCCCGCCGGCAGCTATATCTTTTCTTCTTATATCGCAAACAACGGCAATATTTGTTTCATATGCAACCCTGTTTGGATTGCCAAGCTGCATAGAAAACGGATATTTGCCGTTTGGTTCATGCCAAAGTGTCTGGCCGTGAAGCCCTATGGCTCTTATATTTTTTTGAACAAAAGAGTGTTTTTGCAAAAACTCACTGATGTGTCTAGCGTACATCCGGCCTAGTCTCTCATCGATCGAGCCTATCTCATGAAGCGTGGTTTGTCCATTTATAACTTTTAATATATCGAACTTCAGTTCATCATCAAACGGATAGCTCTCAAAATGCAAAAGCTCTACGACCTTTTCTTTGCTAAAGTCACAGAACGCAATATCAACGCCGTCAAGCGATGTACCGCTCATCACACCGATATAGAGCTCTCTCATATATTTTCCTCTTTTTTATATAGGCATTATTATATCGTACGGGAGATTATTTTCATTGGTTTGCTTTTTTATACTTTCAAGCAAGCATTTATTTAACGTATGTATAGGTTATCACAAAAACTGCAGAAATAAAGAGAAAGTTGTGCTAAAATGACATTAGGCCTCCTCTAAATACCCTAAACAGTTTCTGCTTTAAGGGATTTAGAGGTGGCCTTGATAAACAAATAAGGTTTCCGATGCCAAAATCACATCAACTCATCTATGGAATCTATATAATTGTGTGGACGATCATGGCTATCGATCCCAAATATCCCTCCGATTGGCTATTGGAAAATGTATTGGTATTTCTATTTTTTCCTTTTCTCGTCTGGATGGATTTTAAACATCATTTCAGCGTAGTTGCATTAGCAATGCTTTTGATGTTTGCCTCTTTACATTCCCTTGGATCACATTTTACCTATGCCGAAATGGAATATTTTGACTTTATCACCGAATGGATGGGGTTTGAGAGAAACCATTTTGACCGTGTGGTGCATTTTTTATTTGGCTTGCTTGTGTTTCGAACTCTCTTTGAGCTGGTTATCATTAAGATCAAAACATTTAAAGCCGCCATATTTTTTACTTTTACCCTTATTCTCTCTATTTCAACGCTATATGAGATAATCGAATGGTTGGCAGCCATCATTTTTCATCCAGAGCTTGGTATCGCTTTTTTGGGCACACAAGGCGATGTCTGGGATTCGCAAAAAGACACCGTAGCTGCTTTTTGTGGCGCAATGCTAAATCTTCTATTTTACCGCAAGTATAGAGATGTTTATCATACTGCCTGAGAGATACGGCTCTTTTGTTTCCATCGCTTAATTTTTACTGCGTCAATCCATATTGAGGCTTTGTTGATTATTTTTGTATTATGATTTTGCTTTCCCGCTCATCATAACCACAAACGAAACAACAGTTCCGATGATTATCTGCATAGCAAAATTCACATCAAAACCAAACAGCGCTTTTGTGATATAAGGCTGAAGCAGCAATACGGTCATAAACCCTGCGATGAGTGCATATCTCACGCTGCTTTCATCTCCTCTCTTTGTCCACAATGCAGCGCCGTAAACGCCTAGCAGTCCGGCGTAAGCAAAGACCATCACGCCAAGCGCGAAATCAAGAAGCGGAATATTGCTAACTCTTTGCCAATAATAGCTCAAAATCGCCATAAGCGCAAGGAGGATAGCGGATATAAGTACACCTGCCCTAGAAGCTTTTAGATAATGCTTTTCGCTTTTATCTGTAAAAATAGGCTTATATATATCCGTCACTGCCACAGATGACATGGCTCCTAGGACCGAGCTTGTACTTGTAAAAGTAGTTGCGACCACACCTATAGTAGCAAGCGCTTTGAATCCATCTGGAAGTTCATGAAGTATATAGACCATAAAGATAGCTATCTTTTCACCTGCAAAGCTTTGGCTCACTTCACTGCTAAAACCTGAAAATTCGGGATGCTGATAAAAAAGATATAGCAATAATCCTATGATCAAAAACAAAAATGCCGTTGGAATCGTTATTAGAATTGAAACTATGAGCGACTTTGATCCTTCATTTTTATCTTTGCAGGTTAGAATCCTTTGAGTCATATCTTGATCTAGCCCGTATGCTGCTATATTTAAAAGAAGCAGGCCGCTTATAAGCGCCCAAAAATTATAGCTTCCCGTGAGGGAAAAATCAACGATCTTTAGTTTATCGCTAGTTTCAAGCATAGTGTATATGACTCCAAGATCTCCTCCAAGCGCGCCAAAAAGATGATATATGATAAAGAGTGCCGCTCCTATATAGATAGCAACTTGCACGATATCGGCAAATATAATGGATTTTATGCCTCCAAAATAGGCATACCCAAGAGAACCTGACATCAAAACAATAATCGCAACTATCATATGAAGGGGCGCAATATCGCTAAAAAGTATCATAGATACAGCCAATGCACCTATATAAAGCCTAGCTCCGCTGGCAAAAAGCCTGCCTATCAAGAACATCACCCCTGCATCTCTTTTTGCTCTTGGGCTATATCGTTTTTCCAAAAGTTCATATACAGTGATGGCGCCAATATCATAAAATTTTGGCACTAACACTTTTGATACGATAACAACCGCCAAAAGAGCTGAAAAGAAAAATCCGACAAACGTCAGATTGCCCAGATATGATGATTCAGGAGCGCCTAGAAATGTTGCAGCCGATTGCGAAGTAGCAAGCACAGAGATGGCTACTGCAAACATCGGAAGCGACTTTTCGCTTATGAAGTAATCTCTGCTAGTTTTGACCTTTACCCTGCTTAACCAAACGGATGAGACGATAACTAAAAAGAAATATATTCCAAAAATAACCCAGTCTAGTGTGCTGAATGATGAATTCATTTGGTTTCTTTTGGCGGCTCTTGAAGTTTTAGATCTTTTACCTCACCTCTGACAGCTTTCATGAAGCTATCGCCCGGATCATTTTTCTTGGTAAAATAGCTATCATCCTTTTCTAGCCAATACTTGGTCTTTTTCATCCTGTTATATTCATGATGCCCTATGAGAAGTTCAATATTGGGATATTTGGCTTTCAGGTATCTGACCAAATAGATATTTGATGCTATCTGAGCTGGAGTAAGGTCTTCACTTTTATCCCCCTTTCCGCCGACATTTTCTATACCTATACTATAGTAATTTAATCCTATGATATGTCTTGCCATATAATTATCCGGCATCAGGCGGTATATCGTACCGTCCTTATCAACAAGAAAATGTGATGATACATTGAGTGCCCCGCCTCTTGCTATGTCTTTTCTATCACTTAACAGTTTTTCAGGCTTCAGCCTGCCGAATGATTTGGCAAAATCAGGCTCGGCTGTCCAATGCAAAACGATTATTTTAGGATCTATAGTGATATCTTTGGCATTTAAACCGTAATGGCTACGGATATACTCTTTGGTCATCTCTGCTCTAGCTTCCGAGAACTCGATAGGTTTTTCGATCATACAAGGATCGGCTGCAAATGCATTCACAAAAAACAGAACTAAAAAAAGAGTCAAAAACCTCACAATGATTCCTTTGTATTTTTTGATTGCCAAAAAAACATAACAGCGATAATAGCAGGAGGCAGCATGATGCCAAAAAGATAGCTTGGAATATGCAAAATATGACTTGACTGCAGATACAAAAATCCAAGGGCTAGCATCAGATATGCTCCGAGTCTATAAAACGAGATAAAAGCTTTGCTTTTTTTGAGTGCCTCAAGGGTTGTTAGTTTTTTATCCTCTTCTTGTGCAACGAAGTCTTCTTGTATTAAGTCTCTATCTTCATCAAAAACACCGTGCGGGTCTTCTATTTTTTCTAGCAATTCATCATTAGATGATACCACAGCACCGCTCGCTACGCTTTGTTCTATCATTTTGCGATAGCTGTACATTGAAGCAAGTATGACCGCTAGTGAACTAAAAAAGCCTATCTGTGAATTGATAAACCAATCTTTATTGCCGGCCAATACGCAAAAAATTACGATACCTATATCTACTATCAAAAGAGCATTAAGAATACGTATCTTAATACTCTTCATCATCATCCTCTTCTTTGGTCGGTTTACGATAAGTATATCTAGGATCATTAGCTAGTTCATCTAGGGATTTTTTTTGTTTAGCATATGCTTTATAAACATTCAAAAAAGCTGCCGCTATCCCCCAAAATACCCCTAGCCAAAACAACCAATTATAACCAAATAGATGCTTAAGCCCCAAACCTATACCGACACCGATAAGTACGGCTACCACTATAGATATACCAAGACTTAGATCATCGGCTGCACCGACTATTTTTTTTAATTTAGGATCATCTGCCATTTTTTATCCTTTTACAATCTCTTCCATCGACTCATAGGCCGCTTTGATACTCTCTTCTATCATCTCATCTGTGATAGCTGTAGAGATAAATCCTGTCTCGAATGAAGAACACGCCAGATATATACCTCGGCTAAGCATCGCTCGATGAAACGCGGCAAACATTTGCGTATCATTATTAAGAGCATCATCAAAATTTCTAACAGGCGTCTTGCTAAAGAAAAAACCGAACATAGAACCGCGTACATCCGTTACGATTATCAATCCAACGCTTGCTGCTGCTTTGCTAAATCCATCCATAAGCCTTTTAGCTTTTTGTGACAAAGATACATATATTGCAGGATTGTTTTTGATCTTTTTCAAAGATGCAAGCCCTGCTGCCATGGCCACAGGATTTCCGCTAAGTGTCCCTGCTTGATATACCGGTCCCTCTGGAGATAAGTGTGACATTATCTTGGCACTTGCACCAAAAGCACCTACAGGCATGCCTCCGCCGATAACTTTACCCCATGTGACGATATCAGGCACAACACTGGTAATACCTTGGGCGCCTTTAAGAGACGCTCTAAAACCACTCATTACCTCATCAAATATAAGCAAAGTACCGTGTTTGTCACACAAAATTCTCAATTCTTTAAGGAAACTCTCTTCAGCAGGAACCAATCCCATATTGCCTGCGATCGGTTCAATGATCACGCAAGCTATATCGCCGCTTTCAAAACACTTCTTGACACTATTTATATCATTATATTTTGCTAAAAAAGTATGCTTGGTAAGATCGCTTGGCACTCCCGGGCTTGATGGCGCACCAAAAGTTGCCAAGCCTGATCCGGCTTGAACCAATAATGAGTCACTATGCCCGTGATAGCATCCTGTAAATTTGACGATATCATCACGCCCGGTCACTCCCCTGGCAAGTCTGATAGCGCTCATTACTGCTTCCGTGCCTGAACTTACAAATCTGACTTTGTCAATATTATCAAACAAAGACACGATCTCTTTGGCAAGTTCTGTCTCTGCCAATGTTGGAGCACCAAAGCTTAGTCCATGTTTAACTGCATCGATAACGGCAGCTTCGATACTTTCATCGCAATGTCCAAAAATAAGCGGTCCCCAGCTTTGGACATAGTCGATATAATGATTACCGTCAACATCGATCAGATATGCACCCTCGCCTCTTGCTATAAACGGAGGCGTTCCTCCGACACTGTTGAATGCTCTTACCGGAGAATCTACTCCTCCGGGAATGACCTTGATTGCCTCTTGGAATGCGGTGATACTTTTGTCTTGTGTCATATGTAAGTCCTAAATATAGTTGTTGGGATTATAACTTAAAAATAGTAAGAAGTTGGAATAAGGCTTTCAATCACAATAAGATAATCGTGACAAAGGTTTAGTTTTGGGTTTATCCTGCGGCGGTCTCTTCGAGACAACGCCTTTGGTTTCAAACCTACAAAAGCAAAGCAGTTTGCTTTTGCTTAACGGTTTTCATCTTCGCAGGAATGACACAACTCGTCATCCTCGTGCTTGGTCAGAGGATCCACATTTTGTTTTACTGCTCTTTAAAAGAACATTTGCCGCTAAATTTACAGAACGGTCTCCATCCCATAATGCCTACAAACAAAGGAAGTATCCCTATGTAAAGCCAATTGATCCCTGTAAAAAATGCTGCAGTGATAAGAACAAGTCCAACTATTATACGCAATGGGCGACATATTTTTTCTATTTTTACAATATCCATTTTATGGCTCCTTGATTTTTATAATAATGTAACATTATAAAGCTTCAAAATAACTTTTATAAGTTTCTCAGCTGCTCCATAAGCCTTTTGGCCTCACTCTTTGGAGCTTGCAATAACAACGGTTTGGCTTTTGGATCAAGCCACTGGATGATCTCTTTCATTTGAGATTCGCTCATAGCAGTACACCCTGTAGTCGGTATCTCCTTGATGTGCATAAAGATGCATGACCCTGCACCTTTTACACTGTTTGGATTATGATCTACTACTACACCGTAACGATAATAATTTGCTTTAAATTTCATGACTTCATGGCTGCTATAGTCTTTGGTTACTTTTGTGCTATCAATGACCTTGTTGTACCATTTGGAATTGATATCATCCACACAATGGTTTTTTTCACTCATGACCATATACGGATAAGCAGCACTGAAAGGCTCATAACCAAAAGCCTCTTTGAGCTTAAAGATACCGATGGGCGATTTACCGTCACCCTCTTTTTTGATAATTACTGCGTCTGCTGGTGTCTTATGAAGTCCTATACCCCAACTCATTCCGTTTTTGCCTATCTTGACATCAATTTTCTTGCCTACTGGCTGCCATTTGCCATTTTTAAATGAATATCTTTGAAGCTTTGCATCCGGTGAGCTATAGTCACTTGATGTTACCATTATCATTTGTGTATGTTTTTGGTCTGCATTGCCTGCCATAGAAAAAGTGCTAAAAAGAAAAAATAAAATAGTGATTGCAAACTTGATCTTCATTTTGTGATGATCCTTATATAGATTTATCATAATATTATACCTAAAACATCAAATACAACTTATAGTCTTACACTATTTTTGACAAATGGCCTGATATTTTTGATATACTATTCTTGAATAAGCAGTTAATGGTAAATGACTCTGAATATGTATAATAAAAAAGGAGGAGTGTGATGAAAAAGCTACCGGTTTACCTAATGGTATTTATTTTGCTCATGTTGTCTGGATATACTGCGTGCTCTGCCAAAGATATTAATAATACTGAACTTACAATAATTACAGAAAATTATCCGCCTTTGAACTTCGAAAAAAATGGAAAAGCAACAGGTCAAGCAACTGAGGTTGTAGAAGAACTTTTGAAAAGAACCAAAACAAAAGCCGGCATACAAATAATGCCATGGGATAAAGGATACATGGCGGTTCTAAAGCAACCTAATGCTGCCCTTTTTACTACTGTCATGAATCACGAGCGTAAAAAGCTTATGCAATGGGTAGGGCCTATATCTGCCTTGGAGACAAATTTTTATAGTTTACAGGGTTCTCATATTGTTATTAAAACACTAGAAGATGCCAAGAAAATAGGCAAGATAGCGACGGTAGCTGATTATTATTCTGAGCAGATGTTAAAAAAAGAGGGTTTTACAAATCTTCAAAGCTTCCATGATGAAGAAAGTGCAGTGCACAGCCTGCTAAAAGGAGAAGTCCAGCTTATGATAGATGACAATACGGCAATGCCATCTATTTTGAAAAAGGTTGGCGCAAGCACGGATAGTGTTAAAAATGTTTTTACAGTATCTACCGATCTTGGCTATATCGCATTTTCCAAAAATACGCCTCCTGATATAGTCTTGCGTTGGCAAAAAAATTTAGATGCCATGAAACGTGACGGCAGTTTTGATAGGATATATGCCAAATGGTTTCCGGGGCAAATACCTCCCGGAATATTTCAAATGGTAACAGAAGAGTATCCTCCCGTTACTTTTGCTAAAGATATAAACGTGACAGGATTTGCAACTGACATGGTAAGACATATCTCAACAAGGCTAAAAGTAAAAGACAATATCCGCTTAACATCATGGAAAAATGCTTATAATATGGCTGTTTTATATCCCAATATTATCCTTTTTAGCGCAGAACGCACACCGGCAAGAGAAAAACTGTTTTGGTGGGTGGGTCCCATTGGCAAGAATAGCGCAATTCTCTATGCTAAAAAAGGCTCAAATATTAAATTAAATAACTTAGAGGATGCCAAAAAAATAAAAGCGATAGCCACAACTACAGACTGGTTCACCGAGCAATATCTCAAACAAAACGGTTTTACAAATCTAGTCAGCTCGAAAGATCCCTCGGAGAATCTAAGACAACTAATGAGCAGCGAGGTACAGCTATCTATCTTTACCGATCTGACTATTCCTGAGATAGCCAAAAATGCCGGTTACAACATGAATGACCTTGAGCCTGTCTATACTGTTAGCCAGACCTATTTCTATATCGCTATCTCAAAAGATACTCCGCCAAGTGTCGTCCAAGCATGGCAGTCAACCTTGGATGATATGAAAAAAGACGGGACTTTCGAGAAGATATATAAAAGTTATGTGCCAAATGCAACTATGGATGAGCTGGTAAAACAATAACGATATTCTATTCTAATTCCCATCATTCTTGATGGGAACGCATACAAAACATCAAAAGCCAAATTGTACTATAACTCCCGTTGTGGTATAATCTTTATTAACTTCAACAAAGGAAATTATATTCTGTGGGATTTAAAAACATCAAAGAAGATAATAGATGAAAATACTAGTTTCAGCCCTTGAACCGTCATCAAACCTGCACCTTAAAGAGGTACTTAAACATACTAAAAATATAGAGCTTATAGGCATTTTTAATACCTCGCTCGGAAATCCTTTGTATGACATATCACAAATGGCGATAATGGGTGTAGTTGACGCACTCAAAAAACTCAGATGGTTTTACCGAGTTGCAGATGAGATGGTGGAACTTGCCCAAGATGCTGATAAAATTCTGCTTATGGACAGCTCCGGATTCAACCTCCCGCTTGCAAAAAAAATAAAAGAAAAATATCCGCAAAAAGAGATAATCTACTACATACTGCCCCAAACATGGGCAAGTCGTCCAAAACGGGTCAAAAAACTTGAACTTTACTGCGATAAACTACTTGGAATATTGCCTTTTGAAATAAGCCAGTACAAAAGCGGCAAAGCGAAGTATGTGGGGCATCCGCTACTGGACGAGATCGCTGTTTTCAACACAAGCAAGGATTCAAATACTATATCATTTTTGCCTGGCAGCAGGGCTGCTGAAGTAAAAAGACTTATGCCGATATTTAAAGAGGTGCGAAAAGCATTGATAGAAAAAAAAGCTCTCTTAGTTATACCTCCGACCTTGGAGAGTAAAAAGATAAAAGAGTGGTATGGAAATATAAGCGATTTTGAAATTTCCAGAAATACACACGAAGCGCTATCTAGATCAGAATTTGCTTTTATATGCAGCGGAACAGCAACTCTTGAGGCTGCTCTTATCGGCACCCCGTTTGTACTCTCTTATATAGCAAAACCGATAGATTATTTTATAGGAACAAAGATATTAGGCATCAAACAGATCGGTCTTGCAAATATTATCTTGCAAAAATATAACGGCACTACGCTCCATAGCGAGATAATACAAAGCGATGTCACAGCTGCAAATCTGCTAAACAGTTACCGTAAAACCGATAGAGAAATATTTAGCAAGAGTGCCGAAGGGCTCAGAGATTATCTTGGTCATGGCAGCTCAGAAGTGGTTGCAAATATCATTATGGAACAATAATATGTTGGTACATATATGCTGCGCGGTTGATAGTCATTATTTTTTACAAAAATTACGCTCGCAGTTTCCGGATGAAAAACTTATCGGCTTTTTCTATGATCCAAACATCCACCCATACAGCGAATATCAACTTAGACTTCTTGATGTCCAAAGGAGTTGTAAAATGCTCGGAATAGAACTGATAGAAGGCGAATACGATACTGCCGGTTGGCTAAAAGCAGTGCGAGGACTTGAAAATGAACCGGAAAAGGGCGCAAGATGCTCTGTATGCTTTGACAATCGTTTTGAGATCACGGCAAAAAAAACTCATGAACTAGGAGAAAAGATCTTTACCTCCACGCTTCTGACAAGTCCAAAGAAATCTTTGACTCAGCTCAAAAGATCCGGCGATGAATTGGCAAAGCTTTATGGGCTGGAATTTATAGCTCCAGACTATAGAAGCAAGCAAGGAACCCAAGAACAGAATATCTTAGCAAAACAAGACAGACTATATCGTCAAGATTATTGCGGCTGCTTGTTTGGACTTACCAAACAAAGAGAATACCAAGACAAACTAACAGATGAATTATTTTCTCCGATATCCAAACAGATCCAGCCTGAATCCATAGAAGATAGACTTCATATGTATGAAAAAAGATGGAAGCTTGAAGAGCAAAACATGACATATACTATTCGCAAAGAAAGATTTTTAAATTGGAGATTGCTTAGAGGTTATATAACTCATGCAAACAGTGTCATCCCATCTCATTTCTTACCATATTCTACCCTCAAAAAAGGATATTCTAGAGGAAAGATCTCATGGGATGGAGATATCGGTTATTTTGATAGGGATGAAATTATTTTTATCACATTGGATCATTACAACCGATTGGCAAACACATATTATATTAGCATCAAAGAGCTTATTTTTAAATCTCCGTCTTTTGATGAAGAAGTTAAAGTTCGACAAAAAATAGTATCCAATCCGTACAATCTCAATGCTATTATAGTGATAGATTTCGCTTTAAACGGTAAATTTGAGATAGTTTGCCAAAGCAAAGTATACGAAGATGTCAAAGAGCATTTGAACATATAAAAATAAAAATAATAATTTGGCAACATCATTATTTTAGCAAATTTCAGATAGAATAATGCAATTTACAAATAGAGGTTTGAAAAGTGCTAAGCGTTACTGATATCCAAAAAATCCTACCGCATCGTTATCCATTTTTATTGGTCGATCGTATCACGGATCTAAAAAAAGACGAGTATGTAGTAGGATATAAAAACATCTCAATATCTGAACCGGTATTCCAAGGACATTTCCCGGATCATCCTATCTATCCTGGAGTAATGATACTAGAAGGAATGGCGCAAACAGGCGGTATATTGGCTTTTCAGAGCATGGATATGAGCGAAGAAGAAGCTGCACAAAAAGTGGTATATTTTATGAGCATTGACGGAGCCAAATTTAGAGCTCCTGTCAAACCTGGAGACAAACTGGAGTACAAAATGACCGTCATCAAGCATAAAGGTGCCATATGGGTACTTGAAGGCAAAGCATATGTTGACGATGTTCTTGTTAGCGAAGCAGAACTCAAAGCAATGATAGTGGACAAATAATGAACAATATCCATCCAACGGCTATCATAGAAGATGGTGCAATAATTGGAGACAATGTTACAATAGGAGCTTATAGCTATATCGGCTCAAATGTAACTATAGGGGATAATACCGCCGTGGGTACACATACGCTTATAGAGGGTATAACTACTATAGGTAAGCATAATCAAATATTTTCTCATGCAACTTTAGGATCTATCCCCCAAGATCTAAAATATGCCGGAGAGAGAGTAGAACTCATTATAGGCGATCATAATCGTATCAGAGAATACACGCTCATCAATCCAGGCACTATAGGCGGAGGAAGCATCACGAAAATAGGCAACAATAATCTACTAATGGGATATGTGCATTTGGGGCACGATGTTATCTTGGGAGATAATTGCATACTTGCTAACGGAGCTACTCTAGCAGGGCATGTTGAACTTGGCAATAATGTTGTCATAGGAGGGCTTACTCCTGTACATCAATTTGTACATATCGGTGATTATGCTATGATAGCAGGAGCAAGTGCATTATCTCAAGATATTCCGCCATTTTGTTTGGCAGAAGGCAACCGTGCAGTTTTGAGAGGACTCAACCTAACGGGCTTAAGAAGACATATTGATAGAGTTGATATAGATGAGCTTAAAAGCGCATACAGAGAACTTTTTGAACAAGGGAAACCGCTTCAAGAAGTAGCACGACAACTACTTGAAGCAACTTCTTCTAAAATGGTAAAGAATTTAGCCAATTTTATTATTAACTCCAAACGAGGCATTCCGTTTGAAAGGAATATTAATGCCAAATAAATATTGTAATTTTTGCGGTACGCATGAAACAGAAGCAAACCCACTCATTGCAGGACATGATGCACATATCTGCGCCAATTGTGTTGTTTCTGCATACAAGATCCTTTTTGGGGACACAGAAGAATCATTCTTGACGCCGGAAATGCCGGAGGAACTTTTATCCCCAAAACAAATGAAAGCTCTTTTGGATGATTATGTCATAGGACAAGACAATGCCAAAAAAACATTATCTGTAGCTGTTTATAACCACTATAAAAGAATTTTCAAAAAAACAAATCTTGATGATGATACACAAATCGCCAAATCAAATATTTTATTGATAGGACCTACGGGAAGCGGAAAAACACTCCTTGCTCAAAGCATTGCTAAATTTTTGAATGTTCCTATCGCTATTGCAGATGCTACGAATCTAACAGAAGCCGGCTATGTAGGCGAGGATGTTGAAAATATCCTTGTCAAACTTTTTCAAGCAGCTGACGGCGATATAGCCAGAACAGAACAAGGCATCGTATTTATAGACGAAATAGATAAAATCGCACGTATGAGTGAAAATCGCTCGATCACAAGAGATGTTTCCGGAGAAGGTGTACAACAAGCACTGCTTAAGATCATAGAAGGCTCAATAGTAAATATACCGCCAAAAGGCGGACGCAAACATCCAAACCAGGATTTCATACAGATAGATACTTCAAATATTCTATTTATCTGCGGCGGCGCATTTGACGGTCTTGGCGAAATGATCAGAAGAAGACAAGGTGCAAACGTACTTGGCTTTGAGCAAGAAAAAAGAAGTAAAATGGACAAAGATGACGTAATGAACCTGGTCGAGCCGGACGATCTAGTAAGCTACGGAATGATACCAGAACTCATCGGCAGACTACATGTTATAGCTACTTTGGAAAAAATAACTGCCGAAGACATGGTGCGTATTTTAACAGAGCCTAAAAATGCTTTGGTCAAGCAATATAAACAACTTTTTGAACTTGACAATGTTGCACTTACTTTTGAAGATGAAGCCTTAAAACTAATTGCTCAAAAAGCAATTGATAGAAAAACAGGCGCTAGAGGACTTCGCTCGATACTAGAAGATCTATTATTGGAAAGTATGTATGAATTACCGGAACTTGAAGGTTACGAAGTAGTCATCACACCTGATGCTGTAAACAAAGAATCAAAACCTTTGTATATCAAACATAAGCAAAGTGCTTAAATTTAACTAATAAGGATATTTAAAATGTTTAAAAAATTTATGGGTATGTTCTCTAATGATTTGGCTATAGACCTGGGCACAGCTAATACTTTGGTCCTCGTAAAAGGCGAAGGTATTGTTATAAATGAACCATCTATCGTAACTGTGCAATATGATCATGCCGGTAAAGAAAGAATTTTAGCCGTTGGTCATGCAGCAAAAGAGATGGCCGGTAAAACTCCGGCTCACATCAAGGCAATCAGGCCTATGAGAGACGGCGTTATAGCTGATTTTCATGTGACAGAAATGATGATCCGTCACTTTATAGAAAAAGCACACAAACGCAAAAGATTTTTTAGCCCAAGAGTTATGATCTGTGTGCCTTACGGTATAACTCAAGTTGAGAGAAAAGCTGTTAAAGAATCAGCGCTAAACGCCGGTGCGAGAGCAGTTTATCTTATAGAAGAGCCTATGGCTGCTGCAATTGGAGCTGATCTGTCAGTAAAAGAGCCTCGCGGTAATCTTGTGGTTGATATCGGCGGCGGTACAACAGAGATAGGCGTTATCTCAATGGGAGGATTGGTACTGTGCAAATCCATTAGAGTAGCAGGGGATAAAATAGATCAGGTTATTATGGATTATATAAAGAAAAATTACAATCTTCTCATAGGTGAAAGAGTAGCAGAAGATCTAAAAATTCGTATTGGAACTGCCGTGCCGTTAGAAACAGAATTAACAGCAGTAGTTTACGGAAGAGATCAAGTCGAAGGCACTTTGGTATCTATTGAAGTAACAAGCGAGCATATGAGAAGCGCAATGGCAGATACTATAGCTGAGATAGTAGATGCGCTCAAAGCCGTTCTTGAAGAGACACCGCCTGAACTTGCGGGTGATATCGTAGAAAACGGTATCGTTCTTACAGGCGGCGGTGCGTTGATACGAGGTTTGGACAAATATCTATCAGATATCATAAAATTACCTGTATTTGTAGCAGAAGATCCGCTGTTTGCCGTTACTAGAGGCACAGGCAAAGCCTTGGAACAACTTGATTCATTACAACATGTAGCATATGAAAACTAGAATTATTACTATTATTGTACTGCTAATTATTTTGGCAGCACTTATTACTCATAGTAAAAACAATAAAATTGCATCCAATCTCATGGATGCATTAATACCAATTAAACATTCATATCAAAATATTCTTGATTCAATAGAAGAAGCAAGAGAAATATATATTGATCAAAAAGATCATATAGAAGAACTGAAAGACAAAAATCAAGAATTGCAAAAAAAACTTCTTGAGCAAAAAAATTATATCGAACAAGCCAAAACCCTTCGGGCTGTTTTTCCATCACTCAAAAAATTACCAAAACGAGAAGGTGTTGATCTGGTACAAACAATATCTTATGTAAAATTTAATAATTTTTCACAAGTTGTACTCACAAAACCAAAAAATATATCAAACGATAGAATCTACGGATTGATCCAAGATAATGTAGTTGGCGGTGTAGCTAGAATAGAAAACAATCAATTACGCGGCTATCTGACCTCAGATGAAAAATGCCGCTACTCTGTATATGTAGGAAAACTAATGGCTCCTGGCGTAGCAATAGGCGGAGGAAACAGGTTGACCACTATACAGTTTATACCAAAATGGTTTGACATCAAAGAGGACGACAAAGTATTTACAAGCGGGCTTGACGGTATATTTTTTGCCAATATCCCGGTTGGAGTGGTCAGAAAAGTAGAACTGCAAGGAAGCTACAAAGTAGCATATGTCAACACATACAATGATGTTTATCACCCTAAGACATTTTTTATGATAACACATGCAAAACCGACAATGTTCAATGCCAATAAAATCAATTATGCACAAATTCCTATGGAAACACCTGCACAAACAACACCACAGCCGATGGGAGATTTTAATGCCACGTTGCCTACGGTTACACCATCTACGCTATCAAGTACTCCTTTGGTTGAAATGGATCAAACAAGAGAAGACACTATAAATCCGGAACCAAGAGATACGCAGATAGATCCAGCAAGATCAAAAACACGCAAACAGAATTCTTCTTTGCAAAATATGCAACAAGGATCGACGTCAAATACTCAAAAGCCTGCCGCAGAAGAAAATCAACAATCTACTTTGGATGCATTTTGATCTTAACTCTCTTTTGAGAGTTTAAGAGGTAATTTGGTATAATTTAATACTAAAAACCTAAGGGTCATACTTCATGCCAAAACGCAACGATATTAAAACTATTTTACTTATAGGATCAGGTCCAATTGTTATTGGTCAAGCCTGCGAATTTGACTATTCAGGCACACAAGCTGCTAAAACACTCAAAGAACTTGGATACAGAGTTGTGCTTATCAACTCAAATCCTGCAACTATTATGACAGATCCTGAATTTGCGGATCGTACATATATAGAACCAATCACCGAAGAGGTCATTGCACAAATCATCAAAAAAGAAAACGTAGATGCTATTTTGCCTACCATGGGTGGGCAAACTGCTCTTAATGTTGCTATGAGCATGCATGAGCTAGGCATGCTTGAAGGCATTACATTTTTGGGTGCAAATCCCGAAGCCATCAAAAAAGGCGAAGATAGACAAGCCTTTAAAGAGGCGATGATAAAAATAGGGATGGACATCCCAATCTCAAAATATGCTTACAATCTTGATGAAGCAGTTAACGCGGCTAAAGAGATAGGTTTCCCTCTCATTATTAGAGCATCCTATACGCTAGCAGGCGGCGGTTCCGGTGTGGCTTACAACATGGATGAATTCAAAGATATAGCAAAAGGCGGCTTGGAAGCAAGCCCAATTAATGAAATCCTCATAGAGGAATCTCTTTTGGGCTGGAAAGAGTATGAAATGGAAGTTATCAGAGACAGTGCTGATAACTGTATCATAGTTTGTTCTATCGAAAATCTAGATCCAATGGGTGTGCATACAGGAGACAGTATCACAATAGCTCCTGCGCTTACCCTTACTGATAAAGAGTATCAGCATATGCGCGATGCGAGCTTTAAGATCCTCAGAGAAATAGGCGTAGATACAGGCGGATCAAACGTGCAATTCTCTATTAATCCAAAAACAGGACGCATGATAGTCATCGAAATGAACCCTAGAGTAAGCCGCTCATCCGCTCTTGCAAGTAAAGCTACGGGTTATCCTATAGCAAAGGTTGCTACGCTTTTGGCCGTAGGTTTTACCCTTGATGAAATTACAAATGACATTACAGGCACTCCAGCTAGTTTTGAACCGGTAATAGATTATATTGTTACTAAAATACCTAGATTCACATTTGAGAAATTTCCTCATGCAAACTCGACATTGACAACTGCTATGAAAAGCGTAGGCGAAGTGATGAGCATAGGCTGCACATTCAAAGAATCTTTCCAAAAAGCTCTTTGCTCTTTAGAGACAGGCCTTATCGGTTTTGATAGCATCAAATGCGACGAAGAGACACTTCTTAGAGAGATCAGACGGCCAAATGAAAAACGTATATTATACGTAGCAGAAGGTTTTCGCAGAGGACTTGATGTAGAAAAGATATATGAATTATCGGCAATTGATAGATGGTTTTTGTATCAGATAGAAGAGTTGATCAACAGCGAAAAAAATATTGATATATCTTATCTAAGTGATGCTTCACTTATGCGCCGCATTAAAAGCGAAGGCTTTAGCGATGCAATGATCGCATCTCTTGTTAACCAAAAAGATGGGCTGGATATCAGCGAAAACGATGTCTATACAGCCAGAGAAAAACTAGGAGTTGTGTTAGAGTATAACGAAGTAGATACTTGCGCAGCAGAATTTAGAGCACTTACGCCATACCTCTATTCTACAACCAATATCATGGCTATCGGCAAAGGCAAAGAAAACAACGATAGCAGCAAGAAGAAAGTCCTTGTAATTGGAGGCGGGCCAAACCGTATCGGTCAAGGTATCGAATTTGACTACTGTTGTGTGCATGCCTCTTTTGCTCTTGAAGAGATGGGTATGACATCCATTATGTACAATTGTAATCCTGAAACCGTTTCAACGGATTATGATACCAGCGATATTTTATATTTTGAACCTATAGATTTCGAACATGTCAGAAATGTCATAGCCAAAGAAAACCCGGATGGAGTAATAGTTCATTTCGGCGGACAAACTCCTCTAAAATTAGCCAAGAAACTTACTGCCATAGGTGCTAAAATAGCAGGAACAAGCGCAAAAGTGATCGATCTAGCTGAAGATAGAGAGCAGTTTTCTGCTTTTATCACAAAACTTGGCCTCAAGCAGCCGGACAATGGCACAGCATTTACAAAAGATGATGCTCTTATCATTGCAAATCGTATAGGATATCCTGTGCTTGTACGCCCTAGTTTCGTACTCGGCGGCAGAGGTATGCGTACAGTATACAGCGATAATGAGCTAAAAGAATATATGGATGAAGCAGTAAGTGTATCTCATGATGCTCCTGTGCTTATAGACAAATTCCTAGATAATGCAATTGAGCTTGATGTAGATGCCATATGCGACGGTAAAGATGTATATATTGGTGCTGTTATGCAGCATATCGAAGAAGCCGGTATACATTCAGGAGATAGTGCATGCTCCTTGCCTCCGGTATCCATTTCGCAAGAACTCCAAGAAGATGTCAAAGCCCAAACCGCTCAGATAGCTCTTGGCATCGGTGTAATTGGACTTCTTAATATCCAATTTGCTATTCACAAAGGCGAGATCTATCTCATCGAGGTAAATCCTAGAGCTTCGCGTACCGTTCCTTTTGTAAGCAAAGCCACAGGATTACCGCTGGCAAAAGTAGCTACAAGGGTTATGCTGCAAGGAGACCTCAAAGAAGCCTTGGCATATTATGATACTTTTAAAGTGGTAAACTTTGACAAAGCCATTATGGAGCCAAACCTAAAAGGCCATATAGCAGTAAAAGAAGCCGTATTCCCATTCAATAAACTTCCTGGATCTGATCTGATCTTGGGGCCTGAGATGAAATCCACCGGAGAAGTAATGGGGATCAGTGATAATTTTGGCATGAGCTTTGCTAAAAGCCAATTTGCCAGCAAAAACAACCTTCCTTTAAAGGGAAATCTGTTTTTATCACTGACTGGGAATGACAAATGTTTTGCCGGAGAGATAGGTGAAATGTTTTGCAAACTTGGATTTGAGATCGTCGCTACTTCTGGTACACATGATGCGTTGCAACAAGCAGGTATCAAATCAACGAAAGTACTCAAAGTCTCCGAGGGAAGGCCGAATATAGATGATATGATCAAAAATAGCGAAATTGCACTTGCAATCAATACAAGTGATAACAAATCAAGTAAAGATGACGCCAAGATCATTCGCCAATCAGTATTGAGTGCCAATGTTGCATACTTTACGACAGTAGCAGCAGCCAGAGCAACAGCACTAGCCATAGCCGAACTTCAAAAAAGCGGCAATGCTTTGGAGCCAAAAGCTATCCAAGACTATCTTGCCTAAAAGGGTTTCGCCATTATACTTTTTCTCTTGTGCTTTCGCTCTCTGTGAGAAAAAGGCATTAAAAGAAAAAACCTATTCTCTTCTTTATACCTTTCTTTTTAGCAAAGAAAGGTAACCAAAGAAAATCGTCATTTTCGCGAATCGCACACACTTGTGTATGCACTACTGCCACAAGCGTGGCTTTCAAGGAGCGCTCAAATGACATTATTTTTAAAAATTCCTGCCATAATCGCATCAATGTAAAAAGCTTCAAACAAAAATAAAACATATTGTACTAAGCAAAAGAACATTATTAGACCATCATCATTTGCCGGAGTACTTGCGATTATGACGATTTTGGCGCTACCTTTATAAAAAGGTAGCTAAGAAAATGATAAAAAGTGTCAAACAATGTATTTTTGCTATAATTTTATAAATAATTTTAAGCGGGATATATGCTCAAAGATAAAGTTTTTCTAACATCTACCGACACTACTATAGGGTTTGTATCGCAAAACAGCGATAAATTAAATGAGATCAAACAAAGGCCCAAAGAGAAGAAGTTTATAAAAGCCGTAAACTCACTTGATACTCTCAAATCGATGACAAGAGTGCCGGATATGCATAAAAAAATGGTCAGAAGAGCCCAAAAATCCACATTTATCATGAAAGGTGAATCATTTAGGGTGATAAATGATGAACATCACTTGCTATTACTTGGCAGACTCCAATGGGCTTACACCACATCAGCAAACCTAAGCGGTAAAGAGATAGATGTTGAATTTGCGACACGAAATGCAGACATTATCATCCATCCGCTTAACGAAAAAAGATCAAAAGCATCACAGATATTTAAGCTTGGTATCAAAAAAATAAAAAGGCTTAGAGCATGAGTATAATTTGGCAAAATGAAAATCTCGAGATACGAGTGGAGGCCTCATCTATCCCATGGCTAAAGATATTTACAAAACATCCGTACCGCGAGATGAGCGAAGTGCCAAAAGAGATAAGATACGAGATATTTGACCTGCTAGATACCATAGAAAAAGTGATGCTTGAGTACTATAATCCAAAAAAGATCAATATCGCTAGCTTTGGGAATTATCTGCCACATGTGCATTGGCACATTATGGCAAGGTTTGAACTAGACAGCCATTTTCCTGAGCCGATGTGGGGAGCAAAACAAAGAGAAGACAGGCTTGAGCTGCCGGACTTTGAGGGGTTTATCAAAATATTGCTTGAAAAACTAAAATAATTTCTCTTACTAGCATACTTTTGCATGGGATTGCATATTTGTCTTTTATGTTCCAGTACATATCTTCAACACAACCGATAGAACCAAAATAACATCCTTGCAATAACTATACATTTTGAGTATACTTTTATATATCATGAGTGGAGGTATATCATGGCAGCTTGGCTCACAGTACTCGCGAATGTTCCATGGTCTGAAGTCATCAAAAATGCACCCAAAGTTGTCGATAGTTCCAAGAAATTTTGGAATGCAGTTACCAAAAAAACTCCTAATATATCAGACACACAAAAGCATAGCATACCGCAATCACAAGTGATAGCATCCTTGGAAGCCGAGGTATCTGACCTGCAAGCTCAAATGTTAGAGTCATCCAAGCTCATTAAAGAACTAGCTGAACAAAATA
Organism: Sulfurovum sp. UBA7648; assembly: GCA_002483605.1. GTDB lineage: Bacteria > Campylobacterota > Campylobacteria > Campylobacterales > Sulfurovaceae > BN30871. The sequence continues at coordinate 296,388 of DLIG01000021.1, read as the reverse complement.
CACAACTCATAAAGCGCATTGAAACAAACCGTATACATATGTTGTGGCTAAGCGTTGCGACTGGAGCAATTGCTGTAATATTTAGTTTAATTTTGGCATTGGCATAAGAATATATATATATATATTTGTCTTTTGTGATTCTGTATGAATTCTCATCCTGGCGATTGGAATGAGCTTACAGTCATTCCGTGCTTTGAGCTGGAATCCATGGATACCGAATCTAGTTCGGTATGACAAAAGTCTTCTCTTGCATGGAAACGTATATTTGTCTTTATGATTCAGGCGCACTCTGACAACAAGTACACTATAATCATCCTGCAATATAATTTAAACTAAAAATATCTCATAATTCAAACGAAACCATATAGTTATAAAATTATCATAATTACTTGCAATAGTTTACTATTTTTTTGTATACTATTAGCATAACACTAGATTGACATAATGTCCGGCAAATAGAAATTATCTCAAAGGAGAGTTCGATGCAGGAAAATAGCAAAGTAGGTGCATTTATTTTGGGAGTATTCATACTTCTTGGTTTGAGTTCGCTTGGCTACCTAATAGGAACGTCGGCAATAAAGTTTAAAGAGTATGAACGAACAGTTACCGTCAAAGGACTCTCAGAGAGAGAATACCCGGCAAATATAGTCATATGGCCCATTCAATTTACAACTATAGGCAATAATCTAGAAGAAATTTATAGCGCAGTAGACGGCAATGCCGCGGAGATAAAACGATTTCTTATAGATAAGGGGATAAACGAAAAAGAAATTTCGTTTGGGACACCATCCATTACAGATAAATTAGCTCAACAATACGGCAGCCAAGAACGACCCGAATTTAGGTATTTAGCAAGTCAAACCGTTACTGTGTATTCGCAAAACATCGATACGGCAAGAACGGCGATGAACTCATTATCACAATTAGGCAAAAAAGGGATTATGTTTAGCGGAGGAGATTATCAAACTGTGACAGAATATCTCTTTACAAAATTAAATGATATAAAACCTGCAATGATCGAAGAGGCCACTACAAAAGCCAGAGACGTGGCACATAAATTTGCATCTGATTCAAACAGTACCTTGGGCAAGATAAAGCAAGCTTCACAGGGACAATTTAGCATAGAAGACAGGGATAAGAACAATCCTCATATTAAAAAAATCAGAGTGGTTTCTACTGTAGAATATTATTTATCAGATTAAAGCTATCCAAACATCTTTATACATAATAAGGAGTGGTTATGAAAGTTGCTATAAGCGGAGCAGGAGGCTTTGTAGGCTCACACCTTACATCGATGTTCAAAGAAAAGGGATGGGAAGTATCTCCGATACACACTGGGGACTTTGATCTAGATATTGTATCTTTTGGTAAAAAGCTTGCAGGGGCTGATGTCATCATACATGCTGCAGGGGCTACTATCAACAAGCGCTGGACCCAAGAATATAAAAAAGTACTTTACTCAAGCCGGGTAGATACCGCCAAAAAGATCGTCAAAGCGATGGGAAATATGGAGCCAAAACCTAAACTCTTTATTTGCACATCTGCTGTGGGCATCTATTCTTCAACAGGCAAGCACGATGAAGATAATGCCAAATACGCCGATGATTTTTTAGGTCGGCTGGCAACAGATTGGGAAAAAGCTGCAACCAAAAGCAGTAAACTTGGTATCAGAACAGTCATATTTCGTTATGGGATCGTGTTAGGGCATGGCGGCGGAATATTAAAAGAGATGCTATTACCTTTCAAGCTAGGGCTTGGAGGCACGATTGGCGACGGCAAACAGAATTTTACATGGGTGCATATTGAAGACCTTATGCGCGGCTACCTTTTTGCCATAGAACATCAAAAGATCAAAGGGGTTTATAACTTAATGGCTCCCAATCCTACTACAAATTACGGCTTGACAAAAGCACTTGGGGAAGTCTTGCATCGTCCAACTTGGTTTGTAATTCCAAAATTTCTCTTGAAACTGCGTTTCGGAACAGAAGCAGCCGAAGCACTCTCTAGCGGACAGTATGTCACTCCAAAACGTCTTACTGACGCTGGATTCAAATTTAAATTCACAACCATCAAAGAGGCTTTAAATAACCTATATGGCTAAGGCAGGAATAATCATGCACACAAAAATATACTGCTCAGCAATGTCTGTATTACGGACAACGAATATTGTTTTTTTACTTGCAATATCTTCCATTCTTTTGTATGCCGACAAACTATCAGACAAATTAAATACCATTAAACTTCCGCCAGGTTTTCATATCGACATCTATGCCAGTGGCATAAATGGTGCTCGTTCACTCGCAATCGGACAGCGCGGTACTATATTTGTCGGCTCCCGTACTGAGGGAAAAGTATATGCAATTCAAGACAATAACAGCGACTTCCGTGCTGATCGATATTCCACAATAGCAAGCGGGCTAAATAGCCCGAATGGCGTTGCTTTTAGAAACGGTGCGCTCTATGTGGCTGAGATTGGGCGCATTTTACGTTTTGATGCTATCGAAAGCAGGCTCAATAACCCTCCTGCCCCCGTAGTCGTAAACGATACTTTTCCAAAAGAGACTCATCATGGCTGGAAGTTTATTCGTTTCGGACCCGATGGGTACCTTTATATACCCGTGGGTGTTCCTTGCAATATCTGCGATCCAAAAGATATGCGTTACGGTTCTATAATGCGAATGAAACCTGACGGAAAGGGATTGGAAATTTTTGCAAAAGGAATAAGAAATAGCGTAGGTTTTGATTGGCATCCTGTAAATCACAACCTTTTTTTTACAGATAATGGCCGAGATTGGATGGGCAACAATAAACCTCCTGATGAGCTTAATATGGCTTCAAAAATGGGCATGCACTTTGGTTTTCCATATTGCCACGGCAATAATATTGTTGACCCTAAATTTGGTCAAGGGAAAAAGTGTAACGATTTTACCAGGCCGGTAAAAGAACTCGGTCCCCACGTCGCTGCTTTGGGTATGCGTTTTTATACAGGTAATCAATTCCCAAAAAAATATAAAAATCAAATATTTATCGCCGAACACGGCTCATGGAATCGTGTTCCGCCTTTGGGGTATCGCATCACCATTGTCAGCTTTGATAAAAATAATTCTCCATCATACAGTGTCTTTGCTCAAGGATGGCTAGACGGCATACTTGGATGGGGAAGGCCTGTTGATATTTTGAATATGCCAGATGGCTCCATTCTAGTATCAGATGATAAGGCTGATGCCGTCTATCGTATCTGGTATAGTAACAAAAAATAACTATTGCTATATACAAATCTTGCTGAGATCAACAAAAATTATGAGCAGTGGCCGCCGCCGCAACAGCCGCCTTTTGGCTTAGCCTCATTCATGGTAACCGTAATAAGAAGCGTATCATCAACTTCGCTTAGTGCAAAATCATGCTTATGGCAAAATTCATTATTCATATAATCTACTATGTATTTGGCTTTTAGCAATGCTTCATCTTTGGATTCAAATGATTGATTATTTTCAAAATCGCTTTCTTTAAAACATTTGCATTCTTTATCTACTATTATAGTTGTCATTGGTTTTTTCCTTTGTTTGATTTGGATGGCGATAATAGCAAATATATATAAAATAAAAATAAAACAAATAGTTATACATTGTTTTTTAAATTTTTATAATTGCGACCAAGTTGCAAAAAATAGTCAGATTATGGATAAAAAATACATTTTTTGGATAAAATTCAATTATTGTTTATAAGGATACCGATAATGAAACTAAATATATTTTTCAAACTTTTTTTGCCGCTTTTGATGAGCTCTTTTTTATTTGGTAAAACTACGGTAGCCGTGAGTATCTTGCCTCAAGAAAGTATTACTAAGGCCATTGGAGGAGATAAAATAAATGTTCTTTTAATGGTCAAGCCGGGTGCATCGCCACACTCATACGAACCAAAACCAAACCAAATGATAACTTTGTCGCATGCCAAACTTTATCTAAGCATCGGTGTGGAATTTGAACACGCGTGGCTGGCAAAATTTAAAGCGCAAAATCCACAAATGAATATAATTGATTCTTCCAGGGGAATAAAAAAAATCGATATGGCTGCACATCACCATGATGAAGATGAACATCATAAAGGAGATCACCACGAAGATGAAGAAGATGGAAAAGATCCTCATGTATGGACATCACCGGCAAATATCAAGATTATAGCAGCCAATACCCTTCAAGCACTTATAAAAACCGATCCTGCTAATAAAATTTATTATGAAGCTAATTATCGTAAATTGCTCCAAAAAATAGTAGCAACAGATAATGAGATCCGCTCTATCCTAAAAAACACTCCTAAAGGTTCTAAATTTATGGTATTCCACCCGGCATGGAGTTATTTTGCATCTTCATACGGGCTCGTGCAAGTACCTATTGAAGTCGAAGGCAAGGAACCAAAGCCTTCTGCCCTTGGCAAACTTATCAAAGAAGCCAAAGAACAAAATATCAAAGCGATATTCACCCAACCGGAGTTTTCGGACAAAAGTGCACGAATGATAGCTGCGCAACTCAACATAAGCGTCATCAAAGCATCTCCGATGGCAGCTGATTGGTCAGCCAATCTAATCGGATTAGCCAGAGCAATAGCTGTCAATGCTTCCAAATAAAACCATGACTCTTATTGATATCAAAAATCTCTCTTTTGGCTACAATGACGAAAGAGTGCTTGAAAATATCGATCTTAAAATAGAAAAAGATGATTTTATGGCTATTATTGGGCCAAATGGAGGCGGAAAATCAACGCTGCTCAAGCTTATACTTGGTATTCTTAAGCCGCAAGCAGGTACGATAGATTTTATTGGCGACCCTATAACCATAGGATATGTACCCCAAAATATAAATATCAATACAAATTTTCCAGTCACTGCTATAGAAGTAGTACTTATGGGACATGGCGGCACAAAACGGCCTATCTTTGGGTATAGTAAAAATGAAACAATGTGTGCCATGCAAGCATTAAGGGAAGTAGGAATGGAGGAGTACGCCAGCTCCAGAATAGGATCGCTCTCTGGTGGCCAAAGACAAAGGGTGATGATAGCAAGAGCTTTATGTTCTCACCCATCAATCGTTATACTAGATGAGCCAACCTCAAATATAGATACCAACGGTCAAAAACAAATTTATGGCCTACTTAAGGAATTAAACAAAACAATGACCATAATTGTAGTAAGTCATGATATATCAATTACCATAGAATATGCTAACAAAGTAGCATATATCAACAGAACACTCTCATTCCATGACATGAAACAAACAAAAAATAAATTTTCACTTCATCCGCAGGGTCATTTTTGTGAAGTCGAGCTGCTACAGCTTTTAGGTAAAAATCCATGATCGAAGCACTCTCATTTGAATTTATGCAGCATGCTATTATTGCCGGAATACTAGTAAGCCTGGCATCAGGCATTATAGGCTCTCTTGTGGTGGTAAATCGTATGGTGTTTTTAGCAGGCGGTATAGCGCATACCGCTTACGGCGGGATCGGTTTGGCTCTATTTTTGGGCATTCCTATATTTGCAGGAGCTTCTATTTTTGCAGTAGGTGCTGCATTATTGATGGCATTTTTGACCCTCAAACATAGACATAGGATAGATACTTTTATCGGCCTCATATGGGCTGTTGGAATGGCAATAGGAGTAATTCTTATCGACCTTACCCCAGGATATAATGTAGATTTGCTCAGTTATCTTTTTGGCTCTATATTGGCTGTGAGCTTGGATGATCTATACTATATGAGCGGATTATTGTTTGCGGTGATAATTATAGTGACTATATGGTATAGAGAAATTCTGTCAGTCTCATATGATAGCGAGTTCGCTTCACTAAGAGGCATAAATGTACCTCTATTTTACACTATTATACTTGTCATCTCTGCACTGACAATTGTTGTGGCCATCAAGGTCGTTGGCCTTATACTAGTCATTGCTATGCTTACAATACCGGTATATATAGCAGAGAAATTATCTAAAAATCTTTTTGGAATGATGTTTTTGTCCGGATTTATAGCTTCCGTGTTTACAGTTTTGGGACTCTGGATATCTTATACATTTGATCTGACATCCGGAGCCACCATTATATTAGTAAGTGCAGCGTCACTGATACTGTTTTTGATCTCGGAAAAATTCCAAAATAGATAAAATTAAACATACATTATTGCAGCTTTGTAGCTGCTAGTGATTTATCGAGCTCCCCGGCGATACAAGAAAGCATAGCTTGAGATAAACGCATTGAAAAATAAGAATAACCAAGAGAGTTTTTAGTTTGAAGCATTTTAGCTGCTTGGTCACCGTTATTATCTAAATAATTTACAAGCTTTTTGTCATTTAGGAAGCCGGTCTGCGCACATTCACATACTGCTTTAGCGGTTATTGGTCTTTGGTCGGCAATATTCTGAAAATTTGGATTATTTTTAAACATATTATTAAAACCACTCTCGCACCCCGTTGCTACGATTTTGCCAAGTGTATCAGAATTTATACTGCTCCCCCAAAGAGCGGCCATACTGAATATTCCTATTGTTATATATTTACGAAACATTATTATCCTTTGCGTATAAATTTTTTATAAATTATAACACAATTACCGCAAACACTCCAAGACCACAATTGGATAC
>DLIG01000021.1:282528-289635 GCA_002483605.1 Sulfurovum sp. UBA7648 | reverse complement strand
ACAATTGGATACTCAATGATTTTAAACAAGGGTGTATTTATATCTTTTGCTGTTAATTATACACTGCTGCAAACATGGCAAGAACAAGCTTAAAGACTTTTTAGATATAGTAACACAAACACATCAAAGGTAAAAGATGCGCTTTAGAATTTATTACGATGATACCGATGCCGGCGGTATCGTATATCATGCGAATTATCTCAAATTTTGTGAACGTGCCAGGAGTGAACTTTTTTTTGCCAGAGGATCTAGTCCTGCTATAGACGGTGGGCATTTTGTGGTCAAACATATAGTTGCCGACTTCATCAAGCCTGCCAAACTAGGTGATATGCTGGAAGTAAGCCATGAGGTATTAAAGCTTGGCGGCGCATCACTAGAACTCAAACAAGAGATTTGGAAAGATAAAGAAAAGCTATTTAGCATGACAAGTACTTTGGTCTTTGTTAAAAACGGCAAGCCTGCCAGATTTAGCCAAGAGAGTGCAGCCATAATGAAAGAGATGTTCGGTAATATTTGACATAAAGAGTTAGTTTAATTATAATAATATATATTCTAAATGAGGTGTATCATGAATCTCTTAGCTTTAAGTCTTCGTAAAAATCTCACTCCAACAAAAATAGCAGAATTATTAAATATTAAGTTCAACAAGGGTATCGAAAATGGATATTACGGGTTCAATGAAAAACTGCATGTCATATTGCTGCCGTTTGAAGTGCTCGCTATTATCGCGGAAGAGAAAAATGAGATCCAAGAAACATTAAAAACATTGAGCATCATTGTACAGCATGATGACATAACCCAGGATTATGTCATTAGAATAGACAAAAGGCTTGCTCATCCTTTTATGATAACTAATGAAGAGATCGTACTTAAAGAAGCTTCAAGATTAAATTACAATATCATATCTCTAGCGATAGCTCAAAGCGTAGGTTTGGAAAAATATGAAAAAAAACTAGATAGCCTTTTTGCAAAAAGCAGGAATATTATCGAAACAACATATAAAGCTGTAGGAATTCGTCGCATCCACCTTATGGAATTTGCCAAACATTTAGTATTAACTCGCCACGATATGGTAGGCAATCTGCTGCTGCTGGACAAACCTAATATTTTATGGGATAACGAAGAAGCTGAATTTTTATATAATGAACTTGCCAAGATCCTTGAACTGTATGACAGACACGAAGTTGCCCTCTCAAAACTCTCACAAATCCAAGAAGATGTAATGCTTGTGATGGATATCATCAATCACAAAAGAAGTGAATTTTTAGAATGGATAATTATAATACTTATTGCGATTGAGATAATAATGGGGTTAATTGAAGCGTTATAATTATATACGGACAAGCCGTATATAATTAGCGGTTCATCATATTGTGAAGTTGTTCTAGAGATACTTTGTCAAAATTTAGATAACGATATACATTATCCTTGTTCGTCTCATTTATCTTTTTGTTGACTATAGACATATACTCTTGTGTTGTAGGAATTTTACCTAGAAGTGCTACAACAGCCGCCATTTCTGCCGATCCAAGATAAACTTTTGTGTCACGCCCTAGACGATTATCAAAATTTCTTGTACTTGTACTAAATACCGTATTTCCTTTGCCTGCTTGAGCCTGGTTGCCCATACAAAGCGAACATCCAGGAATCTCTGTACGCGCTCCGGCAGCTCCAAAAATAGCATAATAACCCTCTTCAATAAGAGTTTTTTCATCCATTTTTGTCGGTGGAACTACCCAGAGCTTAGTCGATACTTGTCCTTCTCCTTTTAACACTTCACCAAGCGCTCTAAAGAGACCGATATTTGTCATACAGCTGCCTATAAATACTTCTTGTACCTCTTTTGGTCTTTTTTCATCAGCCAAAATCTCGCTAAGGGTTGCCACATCATCCGGATCATTAGGGCACGCCAAAATAGGTTCAGTGATCTGATCTAGGTCAATTTCGATTACTGCCGCATACTGTGCATCAGAATCAGCTTCTAAAAGCTCAGGATTATTGAGCCATTCTCTCATCTTGTCCGCACGTCTTTGTAATGTTTTAGCATCCTGATAACCATCTTTGATCATTTCTTCAATAAGAGCTATATTAGAATTTAAATATTCGGCAATAGGTTCTTTATTAAGCTTAACCGTACAAGCTGCTGCACTTCTCTCTGCTGATGCATCTGATAATTCAAATGCTTGTTCACATTTTAAATCTTCCAAACCTTCTATCTCAAGAACTCTACCGGCAAAAATATTTTTCTTATTTTTTTTATCGACAGTAAGCAATCCATCTTTGATAGCTTGATATGGGATAGCATTGACTAGATCTCGCAAAGTGATGCCAGGCTGCATTGTACCTTTAAATCTTACCAATACTGATTCTGGCATAGTAAGCGGCATCATCCCGGTCACTGCTGCAAAAGCCACAAGTCCGCTACCCGCCGGGAAAGAAATACCTATAGGGAATCTAGTGTGGCTATCTCCTCCTGTTCCTACGGTATCTGGCAAACAAAGTCTATTGAGCCATGAATGGATTACTCCATCTCCTGGACGCAATATTACACCGCTTCTGCTGGTCCAAAATTCCGGCAATGTATGTTGAAGATTGATATCCGCAGGTTTTGGGTAAGCTGCAGTATGGCAGAATGATTGCATTACCATGTCAGCACCAAAACCAAGAGCTGCAAGTTCTTTTATCTCATCTCTAGTCATTGGCCCTGTTGTATCTTGGCTGCCTACGGTTGTAGCTATAGGCTCGCAATAAACACCAGGTTTTACTCCTGTCATACCGCAAGCCTTACCTACCATTTTTTGAGCAAGTGTATAACCTTTGCCGTCATCAGCAGGTTGCTCTGGGGTCATAAACATATCAGAAGCTCCAAGACCAAGAACTGCTCTGGCTTTTGCGGTCAACCCTTTACCTATGATAAGCGGGATTCTGCCCCCTGCTCTCATCTCATCAGGCATTGTATTTGGAGCAAGAGTAAATGTAGATACTACTGTTCCGTCTTTTTCTATTACACCATCAAATGGTTTTACTGTGATCACATCGCCCGTTTCGAGAGAATCAACAGGAGCTTGAACAGGAAGACATCCGCTATCTTCTGCAGTATTGAAGAAAATAGGAGCTATGATGCTGCCTATTACCACTCCGCCCGTTCTTTTATTCGGGATACCAGGGATATCTTGTCCCATATGCCATTGCACAGAGTTAATACCTGATTTTCTACTGCTTCCTGTACCTACTACGTCACCTACGTATGCAAGCGGGTGGCCTTTTTCTTTTAGTTTTGCCATAGTTTCAAGCGGTTTTTCCATTCTTGCGCCAAGCATAGAGTTGGCATGAAGAGGGATATCTGCTCTTGTAAATGCTTCTGAAGCAGGAGAAAGGTCATCAGTATTTGTCTCGCCAGGAATTTTATAAACTGTAAGTGTGATCTCGCGAGCAAGTTCAGGTTTATTTGTAAACCACTGTGCGTTTGCCCAAGATTCGATTACCTCTTTTGCAAATACATTTCCGTGATCCATAAGCTCTTTGACATCATTGAATGAATTATAAACCAAAATAGTATTTTTAAGCTCATCAGCCGCGGCTTGTGCTACTTCAACATGAGAATGTTTCAATGCTTCAACAAGCGGGCCAACATTAAATCCGCCTAGCATTTTCCCTAATATCTTAACAGCATGTACCTTATCTATTGCATGACATGAAGCATCATCTTGAATAATTGCGTTCAAAAACGCTGCTTTAACGTAAGCAGCATCATCAACGCCTGCAGGTACTTTGTTTTCTATCAAATCTAGCAGATAAGCTTCTTCTTCTATCTTGTCAGCTTTCAGCAAAGTTACAAGCTCAGCTACTTGAGCTGCATTAAGTGGCAGTGGTGGAACACCTAGTGTGGCACGTTCCTGTGTATGTTTTTTATAATTTTCTATAAGTGCCATTAAATCTCCCTTGAGTCGTTAATTTATCATATCATAGTAACTCAAACAAGATAAAAAAACTATGATTTACATAAGTATGGTCATAACAACATATTGGATTTGTATCAAATGGTTACAAAAAAATATCTATATTGCAAGTCTGTCGGCTATTTTTTCTTCTCTTTTTTCTTTCTAAATAAATGATACTTCTCTTTTTTGAGCATTTTCTCTACATATTCAATATCTGCTTTTTTGACACTAGTCCATAGCCCCGAAGGCAATCGCACTTGAAGTTTCTTCTTTTCGCGAAGTTTTATGATCTTTTTAGGGGTAAGAACCTTATCTATAGGAGAGAAATCTTCATTGGACAAATCTACATCATTACGATAAAACAGAGTTTGTTTTTTAAAATCACCCCATCCGGGGATTCCTTCATCTGTATAAGGAACTTCATACCCATTTTTAAATTCTACCATTATTGAATAAAAACTATCAGGAAATATATCTACGATCTTGCCTTTCCCAAATATAAGTCCATATACTTTATCGCCTTTTTTTGCATTGCTAAAATATGCCATTATTTTCTCCTTTGACTAAATAATCTCTCTATTTCCCTTATTGTTTGGAGCACTTAAAATCCCATTTGCTTCTAATTGTTCTATTATATTTGCAGCTCTATTATATCCTATTTGCAATTTGCGTTGCAAATAGGATATTGATGTTTTGTTATCACTTAAAACCACGTCTTTTGCCTGTTCATAAAGCGAATCAAGTTCATCTATCTCTATTTTATTACCATTTTTGCCATTTGTTGCATCAGCATTCAAATAGCTCTCGTCATATTCAGGGGATCTTTGTGCTTTTAAGAATTCCACAACTGTCTCGATCTCATCTTCGGTATTCCAAGGAGCGTGCAATCTAACAAGCCCGACGGCTCCTGGGGGAGTAAATAGTGCATCTCCGCGGCCAAGCAAACTTTCTGCGCCCATGCTGTCTAATATAACTTTTGAATCGATTCTCTGCCCTACTCTGTAACTGAGTCTAGAAGGCAGGTTTGCTTTTATAAGCCCTGTGACAACATCTACGCTTGGGCGTTGGGTAGCGACTATAAGATGTATACCGCTTGCTCTTGCCATTTGAGCGAGTCTTGCTATAGAATACTCGACCTCTTTGCCTCCATTCATCATCAGGTCAGCTAATTCGTCAATAACGACTACAATATACGGCAATGGTAATGCTGAACGGTCTTTTGTTACTTTTTCGTTATAGTTTTCTATATTTTTTGTACGATTTTCTGCCATCAAAACATAACGACGCTCCATCTCTCCTACCATATTTGCCAAAGCCGTAATTGCTTTTTTAGGAGAAGTGATAACCGGCGTGATAAGATGCGGAATGTCATTATATATTGAAAATTCCAGCATCTTGGGATCTATCATCATAAGCTTTAACTGGTCTGGATCATTGCGATACAAAAGAGATAATATCATTGCATTTATGCCGACCGATTTACCGCTACCGGTAGTTCCTGCTATAAGCAGATGAGGAAGTTTTTTAATATCTGTCACAAAAGGTTTGCCAACTATATCCTTCCCGAGGGCTACTGTAAGCGGTGATTTAGATTCTCTAAAAAGGGGGCTTTCTAAGATCTCTCTTAGATAGATAGTATCTATAGTATCATTTGGAATTTCTATACCGACCACATCTCGTCCTGGTATCGGGGCTTGTATCCTGATGGTTTCTGCACTGAGTGCCATAGCCAAGTCATCTTGCAACCCCAATATCTTAGACACTTTGACATGCGGTGCCGGCTTAAATTCAAAAGTAGTTACAAGCGGGCCTGTATAAGTGCGTACCACATCCCCTTCAATATTGAACTTTTTAAGTTTATCCAAAAGTTCTCTTATCTTGCGATCGATCTCTTCTTCATTTATTCTTTTTGCAATTCTCGGTGCTTTTTGCAAAAAATCCAGCCTAGGCAATTTGAAATTTTTTGGCTGCGGTGCTGCGCCTTTGTCAATTTGTGCTAGTAGCTTGGAATTCTCCTCAAGCTCACTGATAATTTCGACATTTGAAGAGTGAGAAACCATATGTTTTTTAAGATCTGAGAGATTTTTTGATTCTTTAGCGGGCTGTATCTCAGCAAGCGGCTCAATGCGGCTTGCAGCTATTGCTGATTTGCTGCTTATGGCTTTTGGTGTTGATGTTGCAGGTTTTGTCGGTGCAATGTTATTGCCATCAAGCGACGATGAATATTCTGTAGTATCTGAATTATCAAATGGGTTTTTTATAAAACAAAACATTTTCGAAAAACCTCTTTTAAGTCCGCCAAACTGCTGCGAAAGGTCTAACTTGAAAGTATCATCTGATTGATATGAATAAGAAGTCTCATTTTTATTTTTTTTTGCCTTGCCAAAAAAGTTTTCCAAACGAAAATCATCATCCAGTAACAAAATCGCGCTTAACATCACTGTCATTAACAAAAACAGCCATATTCCGGCTTGACCGATATATGGCTCCAAAAATGCAACAAAAGAATAGGCCAAAAATCCAGCATTCTGCGGAGAAAATATCAAGCCGCTAAAAACTATAAGGCCTACAAATACGAGTACCCATCCAATAAAAAAATCTATACGCTTAATTAGATATCGATTCTTGTATATAGAAATAAGAGGATAGATCAGAATGATCAAATTAATGTATGCCATAAAACCAAAAAGAGATATATTTGTATCTCCGATGATCTTGCCTATTTTACCGACCATCGATGTTTCATGAAAAATAGTAGAAAATGCGCCGTATGTCAACAATATAGCGCTTATGATCATTGTTATTTTCAAGCCAACTCCAGTTTTGTTTGATAATAAATGTATTATAGCCAAAATATTTAATATGGAGAAATTGGATTTTTATCTATTTTTCAAGGCTCTTTAAGGTGAGTAGGTGTAAAATGCGCATTGCAATTAAATGCCTTGGTGGTGAAACCGGTAGACACGCCAGACTCAAAATCTGGTGAGCTTGCTCGTGTCGGTTCGAGTCCGACCCAAGGTACCATTAGCAAAAACGCAAAACGAACAAAGTCCGTTTTACTACGTTGTCACTGTGACGACTTCAGCAGTCAGCTCGCGCAACTAGTTACTTTGATCGATTTTTGACACTTCAATTACGCATGAGCGGGCGTAGCTCAGGGGTAGAG
>DLIG01000021.1:191987-282346 GCA_002483605.1 Sulfurovum sp. UBA7648 | reverse complement strand
GAATCCCTTCGCCCGCTCCATAATATTCAATCCACACATTTAACTTCACAAGACAAACGAAAAAACCGAACCTTTTCCTTTTTCGCTTTTTATATGCAATTCTTTATGGTGCATAGACAATATCTGTTTAACAATAGCAAGGCCAAGCCCCATAGAATTATCCCAGCTATGTTCGCCGGAACGATAAAACTTTTTAGTAACTTTTTCTATATCCTGTGCAGAAATTCCAACGCCTTTGTCTATTACTTCTACCAAATTTTGCCCTATGGACACTTTGACATCATCTTTAGAGTATTTTAGTCCATTTTCCATCAAGTTTTTTAAAACGATCTCTATCAAAGTTCTATCTGCATTAACCGTTCTATGCTCGCCTTCTATGATAATAGTGCGATTTGAATATTTTTCAAACAAAGATTGCTTGCATTCATTTGCTAAAGCAAATAAATCAAATGTACTTACGTGCAAAGAGGCTTCTTTGCTTTCAAATTTATTCCACAAAATAAGACGCGCCAAAAGATTTTCTATTTTTTGACTATTGTTGTAAATTTTTGTCAAAAATCTATTTCGTAGCTCCGGGGATATGTCATGATCTTCTTCGAGCGTAGTAGCATATCCCATGATGGCTGCTATGGGGTTGCGAAATTCATGGGCAAGAGCAGAGATCATATCATTTCTTTGTCTATTTTTGAGTTTGATCTTTGCATCCATTTGCTCTTTTAGACTTTTTCTTTTTTGTGTTTTGCGTATAAGTCTTTGTATAGAGTCTTGCAGGTCTGAAAGCATATGAATGTTCAGATCTTGTTCTTTTATGATCCTTGGTGCGTTTGTCCATTCGTTGAGATGTTGAATTTCATTTTGAATGATATCCAAACGATACAAAGTATATATTCCTACAAGTACCCATATAATCAAAAATACGGCAAGGATATATGAGTTGCATTCATTATACAGGGCGCAAACAATAATGGCTGATGTGACTAATGCCAAACTTGAAACAATGGCGCCATACTTAGGAATGAGATGCATCTATATAGTAACTATTTTATTTTTTTCGAAATTTCTTTTTTGCATCAGCTATAAAAGGCAAAAAATCCTCTTCTTCAAAAAAACCGATCACTTGCTCTAGTATTTTTTTATCTGATGTCATAAAAAATATTGTTGGCACGCCGGCTATTTCTGGGAATATGCGCATTGATTCTCTATCTTCACGCATTACTTTAACCAATACAAATGATTGTAGCTCGGCTTTAACTTTATTATCATTAAGAGTAGTTTCTTTCATAGCTTTACACCATCTGCAGTGCTCGCTTTCTATCATTACCATCAATGCCTTATTTTCTTTTTTTGCCTTCAGCAGAGCACTATTAAGATCATCATGCCATTGCAATGCGACTGCGCTCGCCATAGAGCAAAGTATACTAAAAATCAATATTATTTTTTTCATTACTATCCTTTAATCTGAAAATCTTTTATGACTTGCATAAAAACTTTATATAATTTTTCAACTTCATCGATTCCAACTCTCTCATTTGGCGCATGAATGGTATCATTAATAACCCCAAACTCTAATACTTCTATTCCATAAGAAGCAATAAATCTAGCATCGCTCGTGCCGCCGGCCGTTGAATATTTCGGTGTTATATCGCAATATTTTTCTATTGCGCTAGTAAGTGTTTGAGCCAATACGCCATTTGGATTTGTCACAAACGGTTTGGCAGATTGTGAAAGTTCGAGAGTAAAATCCAATCCTTGCATTTTTTGTTCTACAAATGAGCGAATATCATCGATCGTCGTATAAGTAGAATTTCTCACATTAAACATCAATTTTAACACTCCGGGGGTCACATTTGTCACCTCCATGCCAGAGCGGATATCCGTAATAACCAATGTGCTTGGTGCAAAATGTTCATCTCCGTTATCTAGATGCATGCCTGCTAAATCTGCCAATATGGGCGCTATTGAATGAATAGGATTAATCGACTTTTCAGGATATGCGGCATGCCCCTGTTTTCCTCTGATATGCAACACCCCGTTAATTGAACCCCGCCTGCCTACTTTGATAGCATCGCCAAATTGCTCTTCGCAAGTTGGCTCGGCGACGATACAATGCGTAGGAAGCATATTGACGCTTTGAAGATATTTTAGCATCTCATTGGTTCCATAAACAGCATCACCCTCTTCATCTGATGTGAGAAGCAAAGACAATCTTCCTTGAAACTCTTTGGTATCTTTTGCGGCCTGCACAAAAGCAGCCACTCCGCTTTTCATATCTTGCGCACCGCGGCCGTATATATTGCCCTTATCAACAACAGGAACGAATGGATTGCTATTCCAGCCATCGCCTTGCGGAACAACATCTATATGTCCTGCAAAGCAAAGATGTACGTCGCTTGTCCCGAACTGCTTTGTAAGGAAGATATTTTTTACCCCCTCTTTGTTGTGATATATTGCTTTATAATCACTCAAATATGATTCCATCCATGACAATGCACCGTCATCATCGGGGGTTATAGATTTATAGCTAAGCAGCTTTATTAATAGATCGATTACATTCATGGTTTAATTTTGATTTGCCTTTGCATATTCCGGGGTACAAAAGATACCGCAGTGGCATTTGCCCTCTTCTGGGATTTCATGCTCAAGGGCGGGTTTGCACGGACAGATACGATCATCTGCGCTTTTATGTTTACCGTTTTCTTCTACTACCATAAAGCACGGGCAAAATCTTTTTCCGTATAATAGTTTATGTCTTGCAAGCCCCATTGCAACCCCTTCATTTACATCTTCATTGGGATGATATACGAAGCCAAATTGAGCGCAAACTTTATCTGTAAATTGTTTTGTTTTTTCCATCTCTGCCATAAATTCCGGCGAACTCATATCTAACGATTGCAACATAGTCTTATCCTTTTTCTATATTTAACAAAGTTATATCTTAAACAAATTTAATGTACAATAATAAAACTTCAAACAAAGAGGAAAATGTGCAGATAGATAACACAATTTTGGAAAAACTAGAAAAACTATCACATCTTAGAATAGATGACAATAAAAAAGAAGAAATTATTCATCAACTCTCAGATATAGTAGCTTATGTTGAAAACCTGAGTGAGCTTGATACAAGCGGTCTTGATGCATCATTTTCTACCCTAACAGGCGGCACGCCTATGAGAGAAGATGCGCCTATCAAGCAAGATGCAGTGATAAAAAGTATACTAGAGCATGCTCCGCAAAGCGAAGATGATTTTTTTGTTGTGCCTGCTATTATTGAATAATAAATTTTTATAAAAGAGAGCCGCCATGTCTGAACATAATTTATCTCAATTGCTTCAAGATGTAATAACACACCAAGCGTCCGACCTGCATTTAATTAGCCGCTCCAAACCGCTCATCCGCATAGACGGAAAACTAGAATCGGTAAATGCCCCGGAACTTACCGGCAAAGAGATAGAAGAAATGTGCTTCCCTTTTATATCAGATAAACAAAAAAAACATTTCGAAGAATATAGCGAATTGGACTTCTCCTTTGAGCTTAAAGACATTGGCCGGTTTAGGGTTAACTATTATCATGCCTTGGGAGAAATGTGTGCTGCCTTTAGGCCAATTCCTATTACTATTCCATCATTGGACGACTTGGGTTCTCCGACAATTTATAAAAAGCTCATTAAACGAGAAAAGGGGATAATCTTGGTTACCGGGCCGACCGGTTCTGGGAAATCTACTACACTAGCAGCTATGCTTAATGAGATAAATGAATATGAGCAAAAGCACATAGTTACAGCCGAAGATCCGGTAGAATTTGTGCATACAAATAAAAAATCCGTTTTTTCTCACAGAGAAGTCGGCAATGATACAGCTTCATTTGCCAATGCTCTCAAATATGCAATGCGTCAAGACCCGGATGTTATTCTAGTCGGCGAAATGAGAGACAAAGAGACGATTGCAGCCGCTTTGACTGCTGCTGAAACAGGGCATTTGGTGTTTGCGACACTGCATACCAATTCCGCTCCAAGTACCATTAACCGTATCATAGATGTATTTCCCGGCGAAGAACAACCGCAAGTAAGGGCTATGCTTTCGGCATCGCTTGTAGCTGTTATTTCTCAATCTCTTATACCGAAGATCAAAGGCGGACGGATAGCAACTTCAGAGATAATGGTAATGAATCACGCGATAGCCAACTTGATCCGTGAAGAAAAAGTTCATCAAATTTATTCCCAAATGCAGTTAGGCCAAGAAGATAGCGGTATGCAAACACAAACACAGGTCCTTGTCTCTCTGGTCAAGCAAGGCATCATCTCAAAAGAAAATGCCATACAATTTTCCAATAGGCCAGATGAACTCTTGAAACTAATGCCAGGCGGGCTATACTAAAGATATCTCTAAGATTTATTTTACTATAAGATGATACAATACGCACATTGTATATATCAAACCAAAGGCTTTCATGGAAGACTTAAATCGACTTGATTTAATTATAGGTTCTATTGTTATTCTAGTAGGGTTAAAAGGGTTTGTTAGTGGATTTTTTAAAGAAATTTTTGGCCTGATAGGTATTGTTTTGGGCATTTTTTTGGCTTCAAGACTGTCTACTGCGATGGCAACAATTATCAGTGATAATTTTGTTCATATAGAAAATAAAACATTATTAACTTTAGGCGGATTTTTTGCTGTCTTGGCAATCGTGTGGATAGGTGCACTCTCACTTGGAACATTGCTGTCAAAATTGATCAATGCAAGCGGACTTGGCATTGTCAATAATATTTTAGGTTTTATCGCAGGCGGTGGTAAATATTTTATCATATTTGCCATTATCATAGCAATATTTTCAAATATTGCCCTGCTTAAAGATACACTAAATAAATACTCAAAAGATAGTATTTTATATCCGTATCTTATCCAAACAGGAACATTTCTAATACACCTAGACCCGCAGAAACTAAATCTAAACTCACTTAAACCATCCGTAACTCCAAGCTATAAATTACCGCATGACAACAACCAAAATAAAGAATCCAACACGACAAGGATTATATAATGATAGATTATGATGTATTGCTTGATAAATTTAAATCCATCATTAAAGAAAGTGGACTTAAATACACAAAACAAAGAGAGCTTATAGTCAAATTCCTATATGACAACAGCGGACATTTTACGCCTGAAGAGATAAATGATGCCCTTAAAAATAAATATCCGGGTATGACCATAGGGATCGCTACGGTTTATCGTACACTCTCATTGCTAGAAGATGCCGGGCTTGTGACATCTATATCATTTGGTGCTCAAGGTAAAAAATATGAATTTGGACTCAAGAAACATCATGATCATCTTGTCTGCAAACAATGCGGTGCAATTATCGAATTTTGTGATGATCTTATAGAAAAGCGTCAAGAAGAAATCGCCAAAAAGTTCAATTTTAAAATGACTGATCACACAATGAAGATCATAGGTATTTGTCAATCATGCCAAAATCTAACAAAAAACAAGGACTAATAGTTGATATTTGAAAACATATATATTCAAGAACGCATCAAAAAAGCAGATGAATTAAAATCTGAGGGCATCAATCCATACCCCAATGTTGTAACTCCTGCTATGGACTCTGCTACATTTCTACAAACGCACGGATATCTTCATGAATTAGAAGAAGGTGCAAAAAAAGATACCGCAAAAAGCATAACTCTAACCGGACGCATAAAGCTTCTTCGAATAATGGGTAAAGCCGCATTTGCCAAAATTCAAGATAGTCAAGGCTTGGTCCAAATATATTACAACAGAGACGATCTGCCAGAAGGCTATTATAACAAGATCAAAAAACTCATAGAAGTGGGCGACATAGTCACTGCTACAGGATATCCATTTGTGACTCAAACCGGAGAACTTACGCTCCACTGCACATCATTTGAAATAACAACCAAAACTCTCTCTCCTCTTCCTGAGAAATTCCATGGCCTTCAAGATCAAGAACTTAGATATCGCCAAAGATATCTGGACATGATCATGAACCCTGAGGTAAAAGATGTATTTGTGCTTAGAAGCCGCATAGTCTCTTTGATACGTAGATTTTTTGAGAGCAAAACATTCTTAGAAGTTGAAACTCCTATGCTTCATCCTATCCCTGGAGGAGCAAACGCAAGGCCGTTTGTCACACATCACAATGCACTTGACGTATCAAGATACCTTAGGATTGCGCCTGAACTTTACCTCAAACGACTCATCGTCGGCGGCATGGATGCAGTTTTTGAGATCAACCGTAATTTTAGAAACGAAGGTATGGACCATACGCATAACCCGGAATTTACCATGATAGAATTCTATTGGGCTTATCATCGCTACACTCATTTAATGGAGATCACCGAAGAGTTATTCGGATACTTATTTGGCGAACTTAACTTGCCGACCAAACTTCAATACGGCGAATTTGAAATAGATTTCAAAACACCATTTGCCAAGATAGGATATATAGATTCGCTCACATCCATAGGTGGCGTGCCGGCTGAAGTTGCGGCCGACAAAACCAAAGCATTAGAATATCTCAAAGCAAACAATATACAAGTAGATGAAAATTTATCTCTCGGATATCTCCAAGCGGAACTCTTTGATGCCTTTGTAGAAGACAAATTAATAAATCCTACTTTTATCACGGATTTCCCTATAGATATCTCTCCTCTTGCTCGAAGAAGCGATACCAATCCTGATATTGCCGAACGTTTTGAACTTTTTATTGCAGGCAAAGAAATAGCAAACGGATTTAGCGAACTTAATGACCCTATTGATCAGCTTGAGAGGTTCAAGGCCCAAGTAGCGGCAAAAGAGGTCACAGGAGACGATGAAGCTATGCATATGGATCTAGATTACGTCAGAGCATTGAGCTATGGTATGCCGCCTACGGCAGGAGAAGGAATAGGTGTTGACAGACTTGTTATGATGCTTACCAATCAACACTCCATTAGGGATGTACTTCTATTTCCGGCTATGAGGCCTGAGACATCTTTGCAAACAAATATTGATTAAATTTTAAAACGAAGGAAAAAACATGAGTTACGCAATAGAACAATTTGACCCTGAAATATTTCATGCTATAGAGCAAGAATTGGAAAGACAAACAAATCACCTTGAAATGATAGCTAGTGAAAACTTTACACACCCGGCGGTAATGGAAGCAATGGGCAGCGTATTTACAAATAAATATGCAGAAGGATATCCTGGGAAAAGATATTATGGCGGATGCGAATATGCAGATGCGGTAGAACAGCTCGCAATTGATAGAGCTTGCCAGCTTTTTGGATGTTCATATGCGAACGTACAGCCGCATTCAGGAAGCCAAGCAAATGGCGCGGTATATGCTGCGCTTCTTCAAGCGGGAGACAAGATACTAGGCATGGATCTGAGTCACGGCGGACATCTAACACATGGAAGCAAAGTGAGTTTTTCAGGTAAGAACTATCAAAGCTTTTTTTATGGCGTTGAGCTTGACGGTCGTATCAATTACGACAAAGTTGCAGAGATTGCAAAATTAGTTCAACCAAAGATCATAGTTTGCGGTGCTTCTGCATATGCTAGAGAAATTGATTTTGCCAGATTTAGAGAGATTGCAGATAGCGTAAACGCTCTATTGTTTGCTGATGTGGCTCATATAGCAGGATTAGTAGTTGCAGGAGAACACCCTAGCCCATTCCCGCATGCACATATAGTAACTACAACTACACACAAAACACTTGCCGGCCCAAGAGGAGGGATGATACTCACTAACGATGAAGAGATAGCCAAAAAGATCAACTCTGCTATATTCCCAGGCATCCAAGGCGGGCCGCTTGTGCATGTGATCGCAGCCAAGGCAGTGGGTTTTAAGCACAATCTTTCTCCTGAATGGAAAATATACGCAAAACAAGTCAAAGCAAATGCTGCCGTACTAGCCAATATACTTATGAAAAGAGGATATGATATAGTATCAGACGGTACCGATAACCACTTGGTACTCGTATCTTTCTTGAATAAACCGTTTTCAGGCAAAGATGCCGATGCTGCGCTAGGCAATGCGGGTATCACCGTCAATAAAAATACAGTTCCCGGGGAAACTCGCAGTCCATTTGTGACATCGGGTATCCGCATAGGATCACCTGCTCTTACAAGCAGAGGCATGAAAGAACACGAATTTGAAATTATTGCCAATAAAATTGCTGACGTACTGGACAATATCGAAGATACACAGATGCATGCCAAGATCAAAGAAGAGATGAAAGAGCTCGCCGGCAAATTTGTAATGTATTCTAAACCCATCTACTAGAGGTTTAATTGAATATTATTTTAGATGCCTTGGGGTTCAATAGATCGCATTATTATATTAAAAGGCCGTATATTGTTGAAAAGATATCGTTTGATAATCGTACATTTTATGCAAAATTTGAGCGAATAAATGAGGAGTTAGACGACACCGTCTTGACTCAACATTTAAAAAAAGAGATGGTTATTGCCGCTCCATTGCTTGAGGACGATTACACAAATCTTCTTGTTTTGGAATATAAAGGCGATGAGCCAATGAGATTTTTTCATACAGTCAAGCAACTTTTTAACTCTATGGATATTAGATCTTTTTATGTATTCAAAGGCAAGACCGATAGGCATTTGCAAATTTTTATACCAACTCCAAAAATCAAACTGCAAGAAGCGCACGAGAAGCTTGAAAAGATTTCAAATCTTTTAGCTAGCAAACTTCCTGTAGAGTGGCGCACACTGCCAAGCAAAAATTTGCCCGAGGCTTATAATATTGTTACTTTGCCTTATCAAATTTTGGAACTAAAACAACACATTAAGTAATGATTAACTGTTTTTTAATACAATATTATACTTCATATATTATTGCTTATAATCATTATAATAATTCTTTGTAGATATGGCGATATATTTAGCATATGTTTGATTCCAGGATTTCGAGGAAGAAAAGTAATATTTTTATTTTAGAAAGAAAAAAATGAAGCCGATTTCAACAACAAAATTAATAATTATAACTTCGCTATTTTTGGTATTATTTACTAATTTTACTTTTTTTTCAAAAGTTACAGATATATATACTTTTAATGGTGCAAATATACTGTTTGTGATCTCTTTAGGCGTGGTTCTTTTTAGCCTATTGGTTTTGCTGTTTACACTTTTGAGTTCAAAATATACAACCAAGCCTTTTTTGATAACTTTTATGATCATAGCTGCATTTTCTGCATATTTTATGCATTCATATCAGGTTGTTATAGATGACAGTATGATACAAAATGCCGTCCAGACAAATTTAAATGAATCGCTTGATCTATTTAGTTGGCAACTTGTGATTTTTGTCTTAATTTTGGCTGTTTTACCCTCATTTTATATATACAAACAACCGTTAATTAGTACATCCTTCAAACAAGCCCTTAAAATCAAAGCTTTGATTTCTACATTATCTATATTTGTTATAGTAATAACCATATTAGTATTTGGCTCGTATTATTCTTCATTTTTTAGAGAACATAAACCTCTTAGATTCTATACAAATCCCACATTCCCGATATACAACATCGGTAAATATGCCGGTAAGTCCTTTTCCCCGAAAAACACTGTGCTAACAAAGGTAGGAAGTGATGTCAAAATAGTACCCAATGGCGACAGAAAACTGATGATCATGGTAGTCGGAGAGGCAGCCAGAGCTGATCATTTTTCATTAAACGGATACAGCAAAGATACAAATCCAAAACTAAAACAAGAATCTGATCTTGTAAACTTCACAGACACAACATCATGCGGCACATCCACTGCGGTCTCTGTGCCGTGCATGTTTTCTTTTCTTGGCAATGACGGTGCCAACACAGAAAAGGCGAGATCTCAAGAGAACGTACTAGATGTGCTCAATAGAGCCGGTGTTAATGTATTATGGAGAGACAACAATTCCGATTCCAAGGGAGTAGCAGTCAGACTCAAATATGAAAGTTTCAGAACGCCTGATACAAATACCGTTTGCGAAGGCGATGAATGCAGAGACGAAGGGATGTTGAAAGATTTACAAACCTATATCGACAGTCATAAAAACGGGGACATATTGATAGTTTTACATCAAATGGGGAATCATGGCCCGGCATACTACAAAAGATATCCAAAAAATTATGAAAAATTTACACCTACTTGCAAAACAAACCAATTAGAACAATGCTCAAAAGAAGAGCTTAGTAACGCTTATGACAATGCTATACTTTATACAGATGACTTCCTAACTAAAGTTATAGAGCTTTTAAAACAAAATGACAATGCATTCCAAACAGCCATGTTCTATGCAAGCGACCATGGAGAGTCATTGGGAGAAAACGGAATTTATCTTCATGGATTGCCAAAACTTATTGCTCCTGACGCTCAAACACATATAGGTATGATGATATGGCTTGGAGAAAAAACACAAAAACGAATTTCATTAGAGACTTTAAAACAATTGCGTAATAGTTCTTATTCTCATGCGAATTTACCACATATTCTTTTGGGATTTTATGGAGCGCAAACGAGCATTTACAATAAAAAACTTGATATTATTAATTCAAACTAATCAACCTTAAACAAGAAGTTAAAAATAAAATCATGGTATAATCTTTTTAAATTATATATTTGGAGAAAATATCATGAAAGATCATAACAATCTTGATGATTTGATTATTGATAGCATGGAAAAGAAATCGAAAAATAATATAAAAAGTATTTTGACAACCATTATATTGATCATTATTGTACTTATCTTAGCTATATTTTCAACAAAAATACTTTTGGAAGAACCAAGCAAAACTCCGCTTATAAATGAGCAAAACTATACGCAAACAGCTAATCCTGATCTACAGCTGGAAACAAATGCCACAAATGATGAAAATATTTCTTCGTCTCCAATTGGCACTTCAACAGATGCCAACACAACTTTGGATAATAAAATAGAAGCAACAACTCCAAAACCTGCCGATATTCCTGAAGTTATCAATAAAAAGCTCCAATCCGCAACCAATGTATCTCCAAATGCAGCCAAACCTTTGGAAGATAAAGAAGCAAATAAAAGCACGGTTAAACCAACCAAAGAGGTCAATAAAAGCGTAACCGAGCAAAAAAAAGCAAATACGGAAGCAAAAAAAGAGGTATTTTTTATTCAAGTAGGATCTTTTTCTTCAAAACCAAACGAAACATTTTTATCTGTTATAAAAAATAGTAAATATAATTATCAAGTGAAAACTTCAAAACGAGGCGAAACTACAATTTCAAAATTTCTTATTGGGCCATTTGACAGTAGAGCACAAGCGGAAAAAGAATTAAAAGAGATAAAAAATCGCATCAATCCATCTGCCTTTATCATCAAACAATAAAGGCTTTATTTTGTTAAAAACTATTCTTTTTGATCAACTAACCCCAGTAGCGCTATACGAGGAGCTAAAAACTATTTTTCCAAATGAAGTTACTATGCTGTTTGAAAGTGTAGTAAATAATAGCGAAGGGAACTTTAGCTTTATAGCAATAGGCGCCAAAGAGAGATTGACATATAAAGATGGCAAAACTTCTTATGTCAATAATAATGGCATTGCTAAACACATAGACGAGGATCCTTTTGCTTTTCTCAAAGCGTATTATTCTTCTATAGACAAAAAGCATTATCAATCACTTAGCAATAAAGCAGGTTTTAGTTTTGTTGACGGTTTTATAGGTTTTATAGGATACGATATGGTCAAGGTATTTGAGCCCGTATTGTCTAAAAGCATGGACAATTTAATGGATACCCTAAATACTCCCGACTTAGATCTTATTCGTCCAAAAATTATCATAGGCTATTCTCATAAAAATGCCACTCTTACAATAATCCAAAATGATGACTCCTTGGGAAATGCGGTTGAACACATAGAAGCATTACTGCAAAGGCCTCATTCGCCTGCGCGACTTCAAAAAGCAGTGCTTCAAGAGGGCGGGTTAAATATCAATGAAGAAAGATTTAAATCACTTATAGAGCATTCCAAAGAGCATATTCGCGCAGGAGATATTTTCCAGATACTTATATCAAACAGATATACGCAGTACGGTCAAGTCGATCCTATTAGTTTTTACAGGCTGTTAAGATCTAAAAATCCTTCTCCATATCTATTTTTACTAGAATACGAAGATTTTGCAATTTGCGGTTCTTCACCGGAAGTAATGATCAGGCTAAATGACGGCAATATTTTACTGCGTCCGATCGCAGGTACTCGCAAAAGAGGCAAAAATAACCAAAGAGACAAAGAGCTCGAACTTGAGATGCTAGGTGATCCGAAAGAATGTGCAGAGCACTTAATGCTTATCGATCTTGGACGAAACGATGTCGGCCGCATAGCAAAAACAGGAAGCGTAAAAGTCACAGATATGATGAGGGTGGAGAAATATAGTCATGTAATGCACATGGTATCTGATGTAGAAGCCATATTAAGAGATGATAAAGATATGTTTGATCTTTTTGCTGCTACATTTACTGCCGGCACAATGACCGGGGCTCCAAAAATCAAAGCTATGGAGCTTATAGCACATTTTGAAGGCTTAAAAAGAGGATTTTATAGCGGATGTGTAGGATACTTTGCATTTAACGGCAATATGGATTCAGCGATTGCCATCCGTACAGCTCTTATTCAACCTGACAAGATAACTCTTCAAGCAGGTGCAGGCGTGGTAGCCGACTCCAAACCGGAATTGGAATTTTTGGAAGTCAATAATAAACTTGGTGCTCTTGTGTCAACACTCCAAGAGTTGGAAAAAGTATAATTTATGTTTTCAGAGCTATTTGCCATTTTAGGCAATCCTGTATCTCATTCAAAATCGCCGCTTATGCATAATTTTGCATTTTATCTTCTAAAATATAACGGATGCTATGGCCGCTATCTACTTAAAGATGGGAAGCGTTTAAGAGAAGCTTTTCTCTCTCTTGGCCTTAATGGAGCAAATATTACCGTGCCGCACAAGGAGGCTGCATTTGAAGCGTGTGATTGGTGCGATGAATTTGCCAACAAAGCCAAAGCAGTAAATACGATCGTATTAAGAGACGGCAAATTACACGGATACAACACAGACGGCCCTGGATTTTTAAAAGCAATTGAGAGTAACACAAAAACCATTCTTCTAATTGGTGCAGGCGGTACGGCCATGTCAACTAGTATTCTACTAAGAGAGGCTGGCTATAAAGTTACGATTCTTAACCGTACTCCTGAGCGATTAGTGCCATTTATCCAAAATGGATTTGAATGTTATGATCATCAAACCCTACCCATTGATGCTGCATTTGATTTGATAGCCAATATGACATCGGCCGGCCTGCAGGACGACAGCTTGCCTGCTCCAATTTCTTTATTGGAGTCTATAATAAATAATGCAAAAAGCTGCATAGATGTCATTTACGGCAAAGATACTCCATTTTTGAAGCTTGCCAAACAAGCCAACAAACCAACTCAAGACGGAAGTGCTATGCTGTTAAACCAAGGCGTTTTGGCATTTGATCACTTTACAGATCATAAGTTTGAATTGAAACAGATAGAACAAACTATGAAAATGGCTTTTCTTTAGTAAGAAAAATTATATTATAAATAAATAAATTTATTCTCGCCCTATTTTTCAAAAAACGTGTGGTTTTGTCATCTTGAGAAATCTTTACATTTCGTGAAGATCTCTTTTTGTTAGATTCTCACAAATACTTCGTGTTCTCAAAATAACATCGCTATCATCTCCTGAACCTGTCTTGGGATCTAAAAATTACCAAGATGGCTCGATCATTTTCCTGCTATTGTATCTGAAAGCATAAATGCAAGCTCTAAAGCTTGTTTGGCATTTAGTCTTGGATCACATTGTGTATGATAACGGCTAGAAAGCCCTTCGGCAGTAATCGCACAACTTTGGCTTCCGGTACACTCTGTTACATCATCGCCTGTCATTTCAAGATGTATGCCACCTGCAATGGTGCCTTCGCTTTCATGTATAGCAAAAAACTGTTTGACCTCACTTAGAATATTATCAAAATCTCTAGTTTTAAAGCCGGAACTTGCTTTTTCCACATTTCCATGCATTGGGTCAATAGACCATACAACATTTCTGCCTTCAGATTTTACTCTTCTCAAAAGAGGAGGGAAATATTCACTTATCTTAGATGCCCCCATACGAACAATGAGATTCAGTCTTCCCTCTTCATTATTTGGGTTTAATGCATCAATTAAGGATATCAACTCATCTTCTTGCATGCTTGGCCCGACTTTGCAGCCGATTGGGTTTTGTATGCCTCTAAAATACTCTATATGGGCATCATCCAAATCTCTTGTACGATCCCCGATCCAAAGCATATGAGCAGAACAATCATACCAATCACCAGTCAAGCTGTCTTTTCTAGTGAGTGCTTCTTCATAATTAAGCAATAATGCTTCATGCGATGTATAAAGCGTGGTTTGATGCAGCTGAGGAATATTCTTTACTTCTAATCCGCAAGCGCTCATAAATCTCAATGCATCATCTATCTTACTGCTCAATTCTTCATATTTTTTGCCAAGATCATGATCTTTGATAAAATCCAAATTCCATTGATGAACTTGTTCAAGATCAGCCATTCCGCCCCTTGAAAAAGCTCGGAGCAAATTCATCGTAGCAGCTGATTGGTTGTAAGCTTTAAGCATGCGAGCAGGATCTGGGATTCTGGCTTCGGAAGTAAATTCGATGTCATTAATAATATCACCGCGATAACTAGGCAAACTAACACCATTTGCCTCTTCAAAATCACTACTTCTAGGCTTAGCAAATTGTCCAGCTATTCTGCCTACTTTGATGATCGGTTTGCCCGAAGCATACATAAGCACCATATTCATTTGCAGCATCAACTTGAAAAGATTTTTGATCGATGAGGCATTAAAATTCGAAAAACTCTCTGCACAGTCTCCGCCTTGAAGCAAAAAAGCTTCTCCCCTGCCAGCACGGGCAAGATCAGCTTTCAAATTACGCGCTTCGCCGGCAAATATCAAAGGTGGATAAGTAGCAAGTTCTGCTTCGATAGTTTTTAATGCATTTTGGTCCGGATAGACTGGTTGCTGCTTAATAGGAAAGTCTCTCCAGCTATTTGGTCTCCAACTCATGATAATGTCCTTCAAAAAATTAATGCAAGATTATACCTTATTAAAAAAAAATGTCAAATTTTTATATCATATTCTAACCACTTATTACAAAGTTTTAAAATGAATCAATTATTTAACTTTTGTAAAATTTTTTAGATAGATTTTATTATGATTTTTATCATTTTCACAATGTGAATAATCCCTATTAAAAAATATAGAAAAGGTGTGAATAACTCAAGATTATGATTATGATTTGTAGGCAATAAATGTCACAAAATTAGCCCATTGAAATACAGTATTGATTTTGCTAAATCCAGCCTCTTTGCACATCTGAATATTTTCACTTATAGTGTAAGGTACAAGTACATTTTCCAATGCTTCTCGTTTCTTTGCTATCTCATAAGTGCTGTATCCTTGGGCTTTCTTGTGGTCATAATAAATATCTATCATAATTTTATCTAATTTTTTTTCATCGAAAACTACTTTTTCCGAAAACAAAAATACTCCTCCATTTTCCAATGAATCATATATTTTTTTGACTAATGATACTCTTTGGATCGGACGAATAAATTGTAAAGTATAGTTGGCAACTATAAAATCTTGAATTCCGAATTCACATGTGATTATGTCGCCGTATTCCAACTCTATATTCACACCATATGCCTTGCATTTTGCTCTTGCTTGGACAAGCATTGCTTCTGAATTGTCAATGCCTTTTAATGTCATCTTTTTACTCATTTGACAATGTAAATCTATCAAAAATTTTGCAGTTGACGAACCAAGATCCAGTACTTTTTTATCATCATCTTGTTGTTTTAGTATCAATGAAATAATAAGTTTTTGCACCTCATCATAAAACGGCACAGAACGGCTTAGCATATCATCAAAAACTGTTGCTACGGATTCATCAAACTCAAACTGTTTTTCAAGCTCTTGTGCAAAAACATTATCTTTTTTGTTATTCATAACTGAGCCCTTATTGGTTGAGTTTTTCATATAATCTCTTTTGCTTTTAAAATATCTTCTTCGATTTGGCTTTTCAATTCTCTAAAATCATCGAATTTCCTGTTTTCTCTTATAAATTTTTCAAAGCTTATCTCTACTGAATCATTAACGCCGTGTATCTCTTTATCTATAATATGTGTTTCAACGGCAAATTTGCCGTCAGTACTTACCCTGTGGCCTATAAAGCTTACACTTTTATGCCAAATATCGCCAATTTTGGTATTTGTTGCATAAATTCCGTCTTTTGGAAGCAGATAATCTTTTGAATCTATATTGAGAGTAGGAACAAGCTCTTTGCCGCCGATTCCTTGACCGCTTATTACTTCACCGCCAATTTGATAACTTCTGCCAAGTAAAATATTAGCCTTTTGTATCTCGCTGTTTTTTATGAGATCTTTTATCACTCGAGAATGCACGGCTATGCCGTCTGATTTTATGGGCTCTACTACCACCACCTCTCCGTCAAAAAGCTTTTCAAGTAATTTTACATCGCCGCTTTTACCTTTGCCGAAATGAAAATCATATCCAACTACAATTTTTGTCAGGTTTGGAAAATCTTCTTTGAGACGAGATACAAATGCTTCGGCAGAAAGTTCTCTTATCTTGTCAAAATGATAAAAAAAAGACGGCTTGTCTATATATCTTGTCCTTGCATATCCGGGGGTCAATACACCGCTATTTCGTTCTATAATGGCCGCTGCATCAACACTATCAATAAGTACCTTATGGGCCAAATGCACACCATCAAAAGCACCTATGGCAATAGAAGTTATCACGATACACCTTTGATATAATGATAAAACAACTCTTGATTCCCCTCTTTACCTTGTACTTTTGAGGGCACACACTCTTTCAATATCCAACCTAGCTTTGATATACCCTCTTCAAATGCTTCTTTTGTGCGTGCAATTGCATCCAAATCAACCACTACTCCTCTACTGTCTCTTTTGGCTAACCGCCCTACTTCAAATTGCGGTTTATATAGTAAGATAATATCTGCATTTTGATCTGCTAGACGATCTATAGAGTCTATGATCTCCAATAAAGATATAAAAGAGACGTCACAACTAATGAGTTCAAATTTACTTTCAGGCCTAAAATTTCTTATATCACAATTTTCATGAACCGCAACTCTTTTGTCATCTCTGATACTAAAATGAAGCTGATTTGTCCCTACATCTACGCATGACAAACTCTCCACCCCGCTTTCAAGCAAAATCTGAGCAAATCCTCCCGTGCTTGAACCTATATCTAAAGCTTTTTTGCCTTGCAAACCTATCTTGTGTTCTTTTAAAAAAGCTTCAAGTTTTCTAGCTGCCCTGCTGGCATAAAACTTTTCATTTTCTACTTCTATATGGCTATTTTCATCACATTGCGTTGATGGCTTGGCAATCTTGCTATCTACTTTGACTTTGCCTGACTTTATAGCTTCTAACGCCCTATTCCTACTCTCGAAGTAGCCATTTTCTACCAAATATACATCAAGTCTCATATATTCTCACTATAATTTTATTGTTATAATTATACAATAAACCAATAGCCAATTAGATTTTATCTACAAATGGAGCTTTTTGTTCTCCTGAGTTTTCGTTATTCCTTATGGTAATTTTATCTCTCAGTACATAAGCATAAAATGCAGCTAAAAAGAATATAGCTCCTATCATCATACTTATATAGTTTAATTCAACACCGGCACTTGCCATTTTTCCTATAGCATAAGTTATACTGACGCCTACTGCCATAAATGCCATATCATTATATGATATTACCCTGCCGAGGAATTCTGAATCAGTATTTTGCTGAAGCAGATAATATGTGAAAGCCCATATGGAAGTAGTAAACAATCCTACAAAGAACATACTAAACAATGAAAGAGAAAAATCATATTGTAAAAAAGCCCAAATAATGATAGTAACACCTTGCAATATCATAAATATCCACAAATTATTCATCTTCATATATTTACTAAAAATTACAGGCCCTATCATAAGGGCGATCGCTCTTGAAAAGTTTATCCACCCGATAGCAAGCGGAACTGCTATGACGTATTTATATTCGGTTTTTGCAAGAAGCGTAACGATAGTATCAAAAGCCGTAAGACCGACACTTGAGTGAAGTATCATGATGTGAACTATTTTTGAATTTGACCTAATATATCCAAGCACCTCTTTTGTAGCGCTCCATGCGCTTTGGACTTTGTTTTGCATAACTTTGATAGGCAATTTCAACATCACAAAAAACGCTACAAGATAAAATGAGAAATCTATCATAAATGTACCGATATAGCCAATATAATATGTACTTAGCCCGCCAAGTGCCATACCAAAAGCAAATGTGCTCGACCAAATAATGCTATGGACTTCATTTGCCGCTTTTAGAGTACCGTCTGATATGATCTTTGGCAAATAAGACATCTCCGCTGTAAATATAATAGTACCGGCAACAGACCTTATAAACAAAAATGTCCAAAGCAGCCAAATGTACTCCAAAGTGTTTATAAACATAAAGCATATCGTCATACTCATCTCGATACCAAGCAACACCAAAATAAGTTTTTTAAACTCAAACCTGTCTATGATGTAACCGTTGATAGGAGCCAGCACAAGGCTTGGCAACAATATAGCTATAAATATCATAGCTATCATATCCGCTCCGGCTCCAAGTTTAACCAACAAGGAAGCTATTGCAACATGGGAAAATACGGTGCCAAAATAGCTCAGGAACTGGATAACGGTCAAGCCTCTAGTGATCGGGTTTTTAAAAACTTCTGTGTATTTCATATTTGATCTTTATGCTAAATTAATTTTATTTATGGTCTAACAATGTTTTCAATCCACTCAAGATATGTTTTTGAACCTTTTGTGATTGGCATCATTATGATCTCAGGTGTTTCATAGTCATGCAATTCTAAGATTAGATTTTTGATATCATCAAAAAGTTCAGCCCTTGTCTTTATCAAAAGCAGCGTTTCATTCTCATGTTCAATTTTGCCTTGCCACTTATAGTGGCTTTTGATCTCACTTTCTTGTATACAGGCAGCCAGGTTTTGCTCTAAAAGCGCATTTATGATCTTATCGCCTACAGTCCTATCTTTGAATGTTGTCATTATGACGGAATACATTTAAATAGCCTCCTTTTGTCTTGTGGATCTTTTTAGATTAAAGAGCAGCACGGCTGCAAACGCAAGCAGGCAACCTACAACAGTTGAGAAAGCCGGCTCCTCGCCATAAACCATCCAGCTTGAAAGTATTGCTCCTATTGGAACGATAAACATAAAAACTCCGGTATTGTGCGCTCCTATCTTTCCTGCGGATAAAAAATAAAGGGTTGTACTAAATGTCCCAGGCAGCAATCCTATGAAAATTATGGTTAGCCAAAATGTACTGTCATAAAAGCCAAAGTCAAACGGATGAGACGGAAGCGCAAAAAGCATATTTATAAAAGCAGTGATACCAAAAACTATAAGCGTATAGAACATCGGGTGCGCTACTCTCGATGCCTTTTGGGAAAATATCGTAACCATTGCCCAAACTACCGCGCATCCCAAAAAGTACAGACTATCCGCATTTAAAAATCCAAATCCATCAAACGGTACTTTGAGCAGTATTAGCGCACCGGCTATCCCGATAGCAAGCGCTGTAACCTGTCGCAAATTCACCTCAATGCCCAAAAATGCTATAGAGATCACATATGTAATAATAGGCGCCAATGCCGTTACCATCGTTCCTCCATATCCTGCTTGCCCATGTGCAAGCCCGGCAAAGAAAAAATAATTGAACAGCGAGGTCAATATCCCTGCTATTAGCATATAAAACACGCCTTTGGCATTTGTCCCAAGAGGTATCTTCATGTACCATACAACAGGAATGATGGTTATAAATGAGATGGCATAGCGCCAAAATGCAGCCACATGCGCATTTGCATGTTCGGCCGAAACCTTGCCCGCCGTCCATGCCACTCCCCAAAGCAGCATTGCAATCGTCATTTCTGCTATATAACGGGATAGGTTTTTGGTTTTATTCAAAAGGTGTGCCTTTAATTTTTTGTGATTTTAGTTCAAAAATTATTTCAATTACACTATCTCTCTCATCTCTTTTTCGCTGATAGTAACTACCCCAAGCTCATTTGCTTTATCAAGTTTGCTTCCCGCATCTTCACCATAAATGACAAAATCCGTCTTTTTGGATACAGACGAGCTCACCTTGGCTCCAAGGTTTTCCAAAAATGCTTTAACCTCATCACGGCTTACGCTCATTGTGCCTGTAACGACTACAGTTTTTCCTTTGAACGGATTGTCTTTGGCAACAGTTGCAAGTTCTACGGTAGGTTCTATAAGCTCAAAAAGTTTCAAAACCACATCACGGTTCACCCTCATAAATTCTAGGAGAGAATTTGCCATCTCGACCCCAAAACCGTCTATACTTATAACCTCATCATACGAGGCATCAACTACTCCAAGTCCGAATTTCTTTGCCAAAGCTTTGCTTGCAACTTCACCTATATGCTCTATCCCAAGAGCATTAAGCACTTTTGCCAATGGTGCACCTTTAGTTGAAGCTATGGCTTCAAGAAGGTTATTTATCTTTCTAGATTTAAAGCCTTCCAAGCCTTCAAGATCTTCATATTTGAGCGAAAACAGGTCTAAAATATGTTTTACCTTGCCCTCTCGCACCAAAAGTTCAACTATCTTGCTGCCAAGGCCTTCGATGTTCATGGACCCTTTTTTGGCAAAATGAATGATAGAGTTCACTACCCTGTCAGGACAATCGAGATTTTGACACTTTATAAGTGTTCCTTCATCAAGCAACTCCATGCTGCATGTAGGACAAATTGTCGGCCTATTGACCGGTTTCTCATCACCGTCTCGTCTATCTTCCAAGACTTTAATGATCTTGGGTATGACGTCTCCGCTTCTTATAATGATCACACTATCACCTATGCGAATATCTTTACGTTCTATCTCATCAAAATTATGAAGTGTCGCGCGGCTTATCATCGCTCCTTCGATATTCACAGGCTCTATTTCTGCTACTGGTGTAACTACGCCGGTTCTGCCCACTTGTAAAGTAATGTCATTTATTTTAGTTACCTTTTCAACTGCAGGAAACTTATATGCGCACATCCAACGCGGATATTTAACCGTATAGCCAAGCTCTTCGGCAGTAGCAATATCGTCTACTTTGACGACCATCCCGTCCATCATCATAGGAATATCGTCTCGTTTTGATATGAGCTTTTGGTAAAACTCTTCTATATCATCAATTCCATTGCATCTTTGTCTATATGGCGGCTCCAAAAATCCAAGAGAATAGAGAAATGACATATTATCAAAAAGGCTCGAACTCTCCAAAAAATTCTCACCTATCCCCCACGGATAAAAAAAGAGCCTTCTTTTTGCCGTAATAGAGCTGTCAAGCTGTCTTAGGCTTCCTGCTGCGGCGTTTCTAGGGTTTGCAAAAAGCGGTTCACCGGCACTTAGCCTTTCTTGATTTATGGTTTCAAAGTCGTCTTTTTTTATCAGCACTTCCCCTCTTATCTCGATCAACTCTTGATAATCAATAGCAAGAGGCACAGAGCGAATAGTTTTTACATTGTCTGTAACATCCTCTCCTTCTACTCCGTCACCTCTTGTAATGGCTCGAACCAGCTTGCCTTTATCATAAAGAAGATTCATGCTTGCGCCATCAAATTTCGGTTCGCAAAAAAAACTTACTGCACCTGCATTTTTTTCTACCCTTTTGACCCACTCTTCAAGTTCATCAAGCGAAAAAACATCTTCCATGCTCCACATACGCTTTATATGTCTTGCTTTGCTAAATTCACTGCGAACTATACCTCCTACTCTAAGAGTAGGAGAATCTGCATCAATTAGCGTTGGATTTGCTTTTTCGAAGTCCATAATCTCGTGATAAAGTTTGTCGTACTCTTCATCTGAAGCTGACGGAGCATCTAAGACATAATAATCATATGCCCACTTTTTTAATATCTCTATTTTTTTTAAATAATCTTCATAAAGCATCTTTAAACTCTTTCTTCCATGGTTCATATAATTCTGATAATCCAAACAGATCAAGAAGTGCTACAGGACGAGCAAAAAGCTCTCTTGCCATCATTTTTCTGCTCGCTGCACTGCCTTCGACTTCCGATGCTACAAAACCTATCGCATTATCGCCCCTGCAAAGTGCCAAAAAGATAGCTCTTTGAAGATGAAATTTTTGAGACACTATGATGTAGTCATTGATCCCATATACCTCTTTGGCACGTTTTATAGAATCAAAAGTACGAATGCCTTTTTTGTCTGAACGAATCGCATATAAAGGCACCCCAGCTTTGATAAGGTCCTTTCTCATAAGAGCAGTTTCACGATAATACCTGGTAGTGCTGTCACCCGAAATTAAAATCTTTTTTACCTTGCCTCTTTTATATAATTGTGCAGCTGCTTTTATGCGGTAAAGATAGAATGGATTTGGTTCTCCTTTGGATATATACTTAGTAGTTCCAAGCACCAAGGCCGTTTGTTTGGCTGGAACACGATCTATATCATCATAAATGCGGCCCCAGCTGGTTATGCTCATAATGGCATATATAACAAACGGTATCATGATAATAAAAAAAACAGCTTTTATCATCCACCAAATAAATCTCACTCTTGCGCCTCTCTTGTTTTATAATTTATCTTACATTGCATAACTAAGATAATGCTTTGTATACTTCTATCGCTTGTTTGTGTTCTTTTACATCATGGCATCTTATGATAGATGCTCCTTTTTCAATTGCTTTTAGATGTATCGCTATAGTTCCAAAGAGTCTATCTTCTATGGGTGTCGGAATAATCTTGTCTATCATGGATTTTCTGCTAGCTCCTGCAAGTATCTGGCATCCAAACCTGCTAAAATGTCTCATATTTTTAATGAGAGCCACATTGTGCTCCAAAGTTTTGCCAAAACCTATGCCGACATCTATAATAATGTTTTCCCTTGTTAATCCCAAAGTTTCACATTTGGCGATCCTGTCTTCGAAAAAATCATTCACTTCACTCATCACATCACTATAGATAGGGTTTTTTTGCATTGTTTGCGGAGTGCCTTGCATATGCATGATGCACAATTTTGCATCATATTTCACTGCCAATTCCGCAAGCCTATCATCATTTGCGCCTGAAATATCATTTATGATCTTAAACCCTGATTCAAGGGCATACTCAACAACGCTTGGTGTATAACTATCGATACTAAAAATTGCTTTTTCATAAAGTTTTTGGCTCTTTATAGTATCACAAATTGCTTTTACCCTGTTCATCTCTTCATCTTCACTGACCATCGATGCGTTTGGCCTAGATGAAACTGCGCCGATATCAATTATATCTGCACCTTGTGCTATCATATTTTCTATCTCGCTAATTGCAGAATCGGCATCATAGCGGCTGCCAGGATAAAAGCTATCATCGTTTGCATTAATGATACCCATGATTTGAATCGGATACTCTTTTATATTTAAAAAGCTCTTTAGCTCCCTGGCTACATTTTTGAGTCCGAACGGTTGAGCTAACTCTTTTTGCGAAAGGATCTCGATATGCTTTTTGTTGCCTATCAACAAACAATCATAATGATCTTGAGCATAAGTAATAGCACCGCTTGGTACCGCAAGCTCTGCTCCTATACTAAGAGCATCTTGTTTGAGAATATTGACTGCAGGAGTTTTAAGTTCTTTTATATAGATAAAAAAGAGTTCCATTTTTTTTTCAATAATAATTATACCGCTGCTCTCAACACCCAATGAAGCCAAAAAGGCCTTAGGGTCATTGATATCTAATCTATAAAGATACATTACAAACTCCCTTTAGAAAGATTATTCGACTTTTTGTTTGCAAGCAGCTTAAGAAGTACGGTTGATAAAACAAACTGCGGAGACGAACCGACATTGAGCGCTGACACCGCATCAGAAAAAAGCTCTAAAGTTTTAAAATCCAAACGATAATTCCCGCTTTTAACTGCTGCTGCTGCGATCGATTCTATAATAATCTTCATCTCTTGAATAGACGTTCTTTGATGCTGCTGGATAAACGCATACACATTTTGTAATGTTAGATTTTTGATATCCAAATCTAAATTTTGTTCTGTTTTGTGATATTGCGTGTGCGAGATTGGCAAGCGCGATCTAATAGTGCCCAATATCATAGCTTTTTGGGTTGCAAGTATGATAAATTCTTTATTTGGCGGCGGCTCTTCTAGTATTTTTAGCAATCTATTTTGCACAACATCGCTAAATTTTTTTGATGCCATTATGATTACTACGGTCTCTTCGCTGGCAATAGAAGCTTTTTCTATCGCAAACTTAACATCTTCTACCAAAAAACCGTCTTCTTTTATAATATTCACAAACCTATGGTTTGTGCCTAGTGTTTCTAATTGTGAAATTGTGCGCTCAAAATCATCTGTGATTATGACTTGGCTTCCTAATCTCATGATTCTATCTCTAGATTCCCAAATAAAACAGCAGATAAAGTTTTGTCAAAGAGTTTAAAAAGTTGCAGTAATTTTATGTCCAATTGCGGATCGCTGCCTCTAAGCGGAAAACTATTTTGCACCTGATCATCTATGATCCATAAAAAACTATCATCTCTTTTGAAAGCAAGTTTAGTGCATGAACAATCACCTTTTCCTATATACCAAATAATATATCCGTTAGGATACGAAATATCCAACATATCTTCCACTAATTGCAACTCTTGGACAGAATGCATATCGTCTAATGAGACAAACAGATTGTTTAATTGGTAAAAAGGCAAAAACGGTCTATTTTTTTGAATATTGTTGATCTTGTGCTGAATATAATGGCCAAACCATTTATTGTTTGGATCTGTCAATATAAGTACACTTTGCCCTTCTATGATACGGGAAAGGGCATTGCTAACTATAGGGGTCCATTCAAAACGATACTCTTCCATCCATGAAAAGTCGGAATTTTCCTCTCTAATAGCTTGAAGTGTCCATGTTAATAACTTTTGCATACTATTATTTATCTAAACCGTAAGTATCGTGAAGCATACGGATAGCAAGCTCTCCGTATTTTTCGTCTATGATCATAGATACTTTTATCTCGCTAGTTGAGATCATTTGGATATTTATGTTATTTGCCGCTAATGCGCTAAATGCCTTGGCCGCAACTCCTGCATGAGATTTCATACCAACCCCGACAACTGACACTTTGCATACATTATTGTCAAAATCCATACTGCCTATATCATGATCAAAAGATTCCATAACCCTTTTTGCATTTTCCAATTCATTTCCCGGTACGGTAAACCCTAGATTTGTTGAACCGTCAATACCTACATTTTGGATGATCATATCTACGTTAATGCCTTCATTTGCCAATTTTGTAAAAATCTCAGCCGCAATCCCCGGTTTATCAGATACATTGCGCAAAGTAACTCTTGCTTGATTTTTATCCAACACTACTCCGCTAACCAAAACTTCTTCCATATTGTTACTCTCCTTTGTAATAAGTGTTCCTTCGTTGTCGCTAAAACTGCTTTTTGCATATAATTTAACATTCAATTTCTTTGCTAATTCAACTGAACGATTTTGAAGCACCTTGGCCCCCATTGATGCCATCTCTAACATTTCGTCATAAGAGATCGTATCTAATTTTTTTGCTTTTGGCTCTATTCTTGGATCTGTAGTATATATACCGTCAACATCGCTATAAATTTCACACGCATCGGCTTTTAGTGCTCCTGCGATCGCGACGGCCGAAAGGTCACTCCCCCCGCGGCCTAGAGTAGTTACATTTCCGTCTCTATTGATACCCTGGAACCCTGCTACTATAATTATCTTTCCTTCCTTTAAGGCTTGCTGCATTGCAGTAGGATCGATTGATTCTATTCTTGCATAAGTGTGAGTGGTATCTGTCACTATTCCGGCTTGTCTGCCGCTCATCGCAACCGCATTGTAGCCCTTTGCTTGCAAAGCAATAGATAGTAATGCTGCTGTCACTCTCTCCCCGGAACTAAGGAGCATATCAAGCTCTTGTTTGGCAGGATTTGGCGTAAAGTGAGTAGCATAATCAATTAATTTATTTGTCTCTCCGCTCATGGCTGATACAACAACCACTAGATCATTGCCAGCATCTTTGGCTTTGGCAACACGATCAGCGACATTTTCAATTCTTTCCAAGCTCCCAACGCTTGTTCCGCCATATTTATGCACTATTAACATATTAAATAAATCCTTCCTTGATAAAATAATCGATCACTTTGCGATATGCTTTTCTTTTGAAATAAGTAACTTTTTTAAATAATTCTTCATAAGCTACAAATTCATATTCTTCAAATTCCGGGGCATCAAATGCCATTAAATCTATTTGCGTGTCATCCTTGAGGCGCACTAGAAAATATTTCTGCGTCTGTCCGTCAAAAGGATATCTTTTTGTTGTTTTTTTAACTTTTGGAAAATCATAAGTTATCCAATCTGGAAACTCTCCCAAAATCTCAATATTATTACAGCCTATCTCTTCTGCAAGTTCACGAAGAAGAGCTTCCCTGGGTGTCTCGGCTCCGTCAATGCCGCCTTGCGGAAATTGCCATCTGTTTTTAATACCCCTGCATTGCCCCACAAAAAATTCACATTCATTGGGATATTTGGGCGACAATATAACAGCAGCAACATTTTGGCGATAACGCTTTTTTTTATACGATACAGGACTCATATTATAACTTTATTTTTATTTAAAAAAATTTGCTTTCTTGCCGGCAAACAATATTTGGTATATTTCTGATATTATTTTATCTCATTTGTGGTTAGAATCATTTGAATTTATCAAATTAAACAAAGGCTGTTATGCTGTTATATCTTCATATTCCATACTGTGATTCCAAATGTCATTATTGCAGTTTCAACTCCTATACTCATAAGCACAATACTCAAAACAGATATATGCAAAGTATATGCATTCAATTGCAATACGAGCTAGAAAGATTCAAGCCCTCTCATAATGATATCAAAACTATTTTTATAGGCGGAGGTACTCCATCTACAATCGATCCATCATATTATCAAGATTTTTTTTCTATTATAAAACCGTATATTGATCAAAATGCCGAAATAACAGCAGAAGCCAACCCGAATTCAGCTACCGCACTATGGATAAAAGGGATGAAAGCCCTTGGTGTTAATCGCCTCAGTTTTGGGGTGCAAAGTTTTGATGATGCAAAATTGCATAATTTAGGACGTGCTCATAATAAACTGCAAGCCATAGATGCCATAAAAAATGCACACGCTGAGGGATTTGAGCATATATCTTTGGATCTAATATATAATGCCAAGGGGGATACCAAAGAATTATTAAAAAAAGATATAGATACCGCTTTTTCTTTGCCGATAGACCACATATCAGCATATGAACTGACTATAGAGGAAGGTACAAAATTTACAAATAATGATCGGCAAGCGAACGATACTCTTGCATTTTTTGTTGCCCAAGAGATCGCCAAAAAAGGATTTGATCATTATGAAATCTCAAATTTTGGCACATACCAATCTAGACACAACAAGGGATATTGGAATCTTGAAAATTATATCGGCATAGGTGCGGGAGCCGTGGGCTTTTTAAATGATACCAGGCTATATCCGTCAACGGATATAGATGGATATATCTCAAATCCATTGCATATCAAAGAAGAAAGATTAACCTCCAAGGAGATATTGACAGAAAAGATTTTTTTGGGCCTTAGAAGTATCATAGGAATTGAAATCTCTATATTGCCTGTCCATATCAGGCAAAAGGCAGATTTTTTGGTAAATAGCGGCAAACTCACCAAAAGTGCTACGCACTATTACAATAAAAATTTTTTCTTGAGCGATGAGATCGCACTTTATCTGATGGATTAAACTTTTTGTGATACAATAGCTTAAAAATATAAGGCATGTAGAGTATGTTTGGAATCGGTTTTGAAGAGTTCATATTCATTATTATCATTGCAATTTTGTTTCTAGGTCCAGAAAAACTGCCAGATACAATGGTCAAAGTGGCAAGGTTTATAAAAAGTATAAAAAAAGTTATGAGTGATGCCCAGCATACTCTGGAATCTGAGATGCGTATAGCAGACATCAAAGAGGAAGCTCTTAGCTATAAGAAGCAGCTTGATGAAGCAACAAATGAACTGCAAAGTTTTAAAAACCATAAAATCAATCCTACAGAAGAGATAGAAAAGGCCATGCAAAACGCCAAAAACAGTTTTGAGCGCACAGACATCGCTGCCGGCGAGAACATAGAACCAAAAAGAGAAACCGTGACTTTTAAAAAACAATCAGCCGATAAAGAGGAAGCATAATGTTCGAAGAGATGAAACCGCATTTGGTTGAGCTTAGAAAACGCATAGGCTTATCCGTCATTGCCGTTATTGTAATGTTTGGCATATCTTTTTCATTTCACAATGAAATACTCTCATGGGTTACACAGCCGTTAAACGATGCTCTTGTACATGCATCAAACATTACACAAAAAGCTGCTGAAGGGAAAGTAACGACTCATCAGGTTGGCGGTGCATTTTTTGTGGCTTTGAAAGTTTCATTCTTTGCAGCTTTCCTTGGCGCATTGCCATTTATACTATATCAAATATGGCTTTTTGTGGCGCCAGGATTGTATGCAAATGAAAAAAAAATGGCCATTCCTTTTGTCGTGGGAGGCTCTATAATGTTTGGGGTGGGCGTGCTTTTTGCATATTATGTTGCAGCTCCTCTTGGATTTGAATTTCTTATTTCGTTTGGGTCTTTTCTTTATACCCCTTTTATCAATATAGAAGATTACGTCGGCTTTTTTACAAAGATCATGATCGGGTTTGGCATAGCTTTTGAATTGCCTGTGGTCGCATTTTTACTTGGTGTACTTGGAATGATTACCGATAGAACATTAATTGATTTTTTCAAATATGCTGTAGTGCTTATATTTATAGCAGCTGCCATATTGACTCCGCCTGATGTATTATCTCAACTTCTTATGGCAATTCCGCTCGTCATTTTATATGGATTGTCAATTTTAATTGTCAAGCTTGTAAATCCTGAAATAAAAAAAGAAGTATCAAATAATTCTATGCCGGCCAAAGTAGATAATGATTCTTGATCTATTGACTCAAAGCTATGATTACGAACTTCCAAAAGAACTCATAGCTTTACATCCTGCTCATCCTGCAGATAGTGCTAAACTGCTTGTTTATGATCGACGCAGCGATACC
The DNA here is from genome assembly GCA_002483605.1 of Sulfurovum sp. UBA7648. Lineage (GTDB taxonomy): Bacteria > Campylobacterota > Campylobacteria > Campylobacterales > Sulfurovaceae > BN30871. The sequence continues at coordinate 253,012 of DLIG01000021.1, read as the reverse complement.
ATTATTCATACTACATTTTCAAACATCTTAAAGTTCATTCCAAAAGAGTGTGCCATCTTTTTAAATGATACAAAAGTTGTAAAAGCACGTATTTTTGGCAAAAAGGCAAGCGGAGGTTTGGTAGAATTGCTTCTAAATAAACCGTTGCCCAATAACAATTTTCTTGTAATGATCCGAGGCAAAGTAAAAGTCGGAACTAAACTTTTCTTTGAGAATGATTTGCTAGCTACAGTAACACAACTAAATAGCGACGGCAGCAGAGTGGTTGTTTTTGAACAATATAATAAAATCCTAAATTTTGAAGAGTTAATAAAAATTTTGGAATTAATCGGACATGTGCCGCTTCCGCCATATATACAAAGAGATGATACGACAGAGGATACAAGGGATTATCAAAGCCTATTTGCCGCCAAAGCAGGTGCAGTTGCAGCCCCCACTGCATCGCTTCATTTTACACCTGAACTATTTGAACTTCTAAAGCAAGAATATGAAACCCATACGCTTACTCTCCACGTAGGAGCAGGCACTTTTAAGCCGGTTGATTGCGATGAGATACTATCACATCCTATGCACTCTGAACAATTTCACATTCCAACTAATACACTTGCAATACTCCAAAGCGACAAGCCGATTTTAGCCATAGGTACAACCGTAACCAGGACAATAGAGTACTTCAATAGAACAAACATTGCTAGTGGAGAATGCGATCTGTTCTTGCATCCGCACAATAAACCACAAAGAGTAGATCATCTATTGACAAATTTTCATTTACCCAAAAGCACACTGATCATGTTGGTAGCCAGTTTTATAGGCAGAGAAAAAACTTTAGAGATATACAAGGAAGCAATATCGAAAAATTATCGTTTTTTCTCATATGGTGATACTATATTAATTTTATAAGTTATTTTTAAGATAGACTGTGCAATAATGGTTTAGCAATTTGTTAAAGACAAAGGGGAGTCTTAAAGATGAAGAATTCAAAAATTATATTGCCATTATCTGCCGTGCTGGGCATATTGCTGTTTACGGGCTGCAGCCAGAACCAGCCAAATATGCATTCTTATCAAACATTTCCAAAAAATCCCAATTACGACATTATAAAACCGCGAAAAACTCTCCAATTTAACGAAGAAAATTTAGCAAATATGATAAAAAAATTAGAAGGCAGACCTTATGTTTGGGCAGAAGAAGGTCCTTACTGTTTTGATTGTTCCGGATATTTATATTATATGTTTGGATCAATGGGCGTTGACATTCCAAGAGTAGCAAGAGAACAGATCAAATCCGGCCAACCTATTGCGATAGATGACTTGAAATTTGGTGATTTTGTATTCTTTGATACCACTAAGCGCAGAACAGGAAAAATCTCCCATGTGGGGATATATCTAAAAGATGGTTGGTTTAGCCACGCAAGCTCTGCAGATAAAAAAATTACATACGGCAATCTGTTTACAAGCAAATACTACAAATCAAGATTTAAAGGTGCTAGAAGGTACTACGAACAAAAAGGCGATACATATGTAGCATTTCAGCCTAAAATGCAAGATTATTTAGCTGGAGCTGTTCAAACAAAAACTGTAACTAAGCCTGCCATAGTTGCAAGGACAAAAGAGGCTGAGCCTATTACGGTAGCTCTAGCCCAAAACAATCAAGCTAGTTCTGCAGTAAATGATATCAAAATAGACATGTCCATCACAGAAAACACATCAACCGATACACCAAGAGCATCGGATGAAGAATTACAAAAAGAGAGCTTGTCAACACAAGAAACAATCGCCACGCAAACTGCTGCAACTGATTTAGGTGAAATCGATACAACAACACAGAAACCTGATGAATCTAAAGTTGATAAAAAAGCAGATAAAGGCTATTATGTTCAAGTCGGTAAATTTCAACATAAACCTGACAAAGGATTTCTTAAAAAAATCACATCTAATGGCTATGCATACACCATCGTACCGATATCAGAAAATGGAAAAACTGCATCTAAACTGCTCATAGGGCCGTTTAATGATAGAAATGATGCCAATAATACTCTAATTTCCGTCAAAGAAAATATAGTCAAAGAAGCATTTGTAACAAAAGTTAGTTCATAAAAAATGAGTCTATGAAATTAGCATGTATTGATGTAGGGCTTAAACGAATCGGGATTGCTATTTGTTTGGATAATAAAATTATTTTACCTCAAAATGCAATTTTAAGAAAAAATCGCAATCAAGCGGCAAGAGATATTAAAATATTCTTAAACGAATGGGAGATAGAAAAACTCATCGTAGGGCTTCCGCTTCATGGAAGCAGCAGTAAAGAGATGAGTAGAAGGATCAAACACTTTGTGTCATTATTGGAACTTGATAACATAGAGATCGTTTATCAAGATGAACAAAATTCAAGCCTTGAAGCAAAAGAACGTACAGCTGGAGTATTTAAGCACTCCAAAGACGGCCGTATAGATTCTATGGCCGCTTCGATTATATTGGAAAGATATTTGAAAAAATAAAAATTTGGCATTGCCTAAGGTTTTCAACTTGCAAAAGATAATTGCTTATCATTTGCAAACATATCTTGTCGACTTTATTCTTTTATTTTACCGCCGTACCATTTGCGCAAACGCAGATCAAGCGGTGCAAACACATAGTAAATAACAGGCACAACTAAAAGAGTAAGTATCATAGAGCTTAGAAGTCCGCCTATAATAGATATTGCCATCGGTGATTTTACTTCACTGCCCACTTCGCCGCCAAATGCCAAAGGCAGCATCGCAAATATCATCGCCATAGTTGTCATAAGTATAGGACGAAGTCTTTTTTCTCCGGCTTCTATGAGTGCTTCATCTATTTTTTTGCCATTTTCAACTGCGTGATTGGCAAAATCTACCAAAAGCACGGCATTTTTACCGACCATTCCCATAAGCAGCATAAAGCCTATCATAACAAATAGACTAAAATGGTTTCCACTCAAAAAGAGTGCTAAAAGAACCCCTGTAATACTTAGCGGCAATGCTACCATTATGATAAATGGCTGAACAAGTGATTCATAAAGAATTGCCAAAATAATAAACATTAATATAACTGACAGTAACAATGCTGCACCAAAAGCACTGGCTGTTTTTTGCATCTCTTCGGCAAATCCAACAAAACGATAGCTGACGCCTTTAGGCATTAGGGTATCTATTTTTGCTTCGGTATATTGCACTGCACCATTCAGATCAAGCCCAAAAAGATCTGCAAAAACAGTCACCTGTCTCTCTCTGTCAGTACGGTTTATGCTTGCTAGAGTATTTTCAAGTTTAACATCGATCAATCCATCCAAAAATACTAGTTCGCCTGTAGTTGATGAACGAATTTGAAGCATTTTAATGTCTTGCAACGATTGTCGGTAGTCATCTGGTACACGTAGGACAATATTGTATTCTTTACCATCATCTTCTAGCTGTGCTATTTCAATTTCTCCTGAATATGCAGAGGTGATCAAAGATGAAATAGCCCTTGCACTCACACCCAATTTTGCAGCCTGTTCTCTTAAAATCGTAATTGTTAGCTGTGGCTTTGCATCATCTAGATTGCTATCTATATCAACTAAACCTTTCTTTTGTGAAAGATAATTGATAAGATTATTTTTAGCAACTACCAAGCTTTCTAGAGAATCTGATTTGAGCACTATTTGATAAGGCACGCTAACCCCAGTACCTTTAATAGTAGGTATTGCTGCTACAGAGATAAAAAGTTCCTTTTTAAATGGTTTTAATCTATCCCTGATGGACTGGACGATCTCCTCTTGGTTTAAGGCTCTTTGGTCTTTTTCTTTGAGCTTGACATATATTAAGCCCTTATGAATTTCCCTAGCTGTGCTGTAACCGATCCCTAGCGTTGTATAAAGTACATTTTTGTCTTTTTTGACTTCGTTTTCTATAATACTACACTCTTTTTTCATCTGCTCTAATGATATGCCAGCAGGTGCTTTGATTTGGATCTCAAATTCACTTTTATCTTCTTTTGGCATAAAATCCATACCAATTTTTGGAAAAAGCGACAAAGATGTAATAAATAGAACCAAAACAAACAAAAGAGTTTTTTTTCTATTTCTAAGTACAGCTTTTAATAATCCCTCGTATTTTTTTTCTATCCACAGAAAAATATGTTCTGTTTTGCGATGCCATGCACTCTCTTTATTGTTTAATACTCTAGCACTAAGGCTTGGTATCAAACTAAGTGCAACAGTATACGATATAATGATCGCAAAACCGACTGTCATAGCAAATGAATTAAAAAACCTGCCTACCATTCCGCCCATAAATGAAACTGGTATAAAAACTGCGAGCAGCATTGCTGATATTGCAAGTATGGCAAATGCCATCTCCTTGGTGCCTTCTACCGAAGCAGTAAATTTATCCATTCCCTGTTCGATCTTTTTGTGTATGTTTTCTATGACGACTATCGCATCATCTATAATAACGCCAATAGCTAAAGTGAGTCCTATCATGGTCATTTTATTGAGGTCATATCCCATATAATCCATCAAAGCAAATGTACCGATTATGGATACCGGTATAGATACTGCTGAAACCAACGTAATAGTAAAATTTCTCAAAAATACAAATATTATCATTGCTGCGAGCAAAGCGCCATACATCAAGTCAAACTCAACCGAATGAAGCGAATGCTCAATATAAGCTGATGTATCATTGATAACTTCTATACCAAACTTATCCCCGGCCATTTGCTTTATCTCAGGCAAGCGTTTTTTAACTAGATCAATTATCTCAATAGTATTTTCACCGGATATTTTTTGTACTTCGAGCATTACTCCCCGCGTACCGTTATAAGATGAAAAACTTTTAGGGTCACTTAGAGTATCTTCTACGCTTGCGACATCACTGAGCCTAACCCCGTCTTTTATCATTATCTTTTTAAGATCTTCTACATTCAGAGCATCACTGTTAGTTTTTAAGATCAACTCTTGAGTAGAATTTACAAGCTTCCCTCCGGCTGATCTAATATTTTCATTTAATAGTATATTATAAAGATCAGACACGCTCATCTTGTGTTGACTCAGCAAAAATGGATTTGGCAGTATCTTTATCTCTCTATCTTGATAGCCTATGATATTAATACCGCCAACACCGCTAATTTTTTGCAAAGCCGGCTTGACATTTTCGTCAGCAAAAAGCATAAGTTCTTGCGGGGTACTATTTTTAGCGGTTACAAAAATATTAATGATCGATGCCCCTCCTACATCAAGCTTGCTGACAAGCGGCTTTTGGGCATCTTGCGGCAATACCACAGTTGATACTTTATCTCGCACGTCATTCGCGGCTTCTTCTATATTGCGTTCCAGCAAAAACTTGACCATGACAACAGAAATGCCGTCACTGCTAGTAGAAGATATCATATCCACGCCTGCTATTTGTGAGACTGATTCTTCTATCTTGTCTGTTACTTGGGATTCCATAGTGGTTGGATCTGCACCGGGATAAACCGTCTTGATAGTAACTATTGGAAAATCGACATTTGGATAAAGCGCAATCGGCATACTTCGAAATGCAAGCCAGCCAAAAATCATTAATGTAAATGCATACATTAATGTTGCAATTGGTCTATTTATAGCTAATTTATACATCTAGTTTCCTGCCATGATCGTGCCTGCACCAAAGAGTCCAGATGGCATATCTTTGATATAGGCTTCAGCTATTATCATTTGTGTTTTTTCATCAATCGTAGGGTATATTTTTCTTATAGTGGCTTTATATTTAGTTCCTTTGCCGCCGATTTGAAAAATATAAGGCTGTCCGACTTTAACAACGTTATAATACCTAGCATCGTATTTTATGATCAGCTTCATCGGTCCGACACTTTGCATTTTAAATGCCGGAGTAGCTGCCTGGGCTGTTACAACATCCCCCTCCTCTATTGTTTTAGCTGTAATGACACCGCTAAAAGGTGCTTTTAATACAGTTTTATACAAAACTGATTCATTATATTTAAGCTGAGTAAGTGCATTCTCTTTTTTTAATCTATACGAATCAAGCTGTGCGGCATTAATATAATCTTTGACCTTGGCATAGCGCTCATACTCTGACGTCGCAAATTTTGCTTGGGCTCTGGACGTAGCTGCAAGAGCCGATAGGTCTTCATTATGCAAAGTAGCCAATGTGTCTCCTTTTTTTACCTCGGAGCCTACATCCACATATATTTTTTTAACTATACCGCTACTGCTAAAAGCCAACTTGGCACTTTTTTGAGCTGTAGTTTCAAAAGTGGCAAATACTTCTGCTGCCTGAACATAAGCTATTGCTGCAACAATTAATGCGATAATTTTTTTCATTTAATATACTCCTTTGGATTTTTTCCTGCAAAATAATAATATAGCGATTTAGCTATTTCATAGTCATATAGTGCCGACTTATATCTGGACATCGTTGCACTGTGTTCATTAAGCGCGTCTAGATAAGCTACATTATCAGCCAAACCTGCTTCGAATTTCTTAGTTACTATTTCATATGTGCTTTGAGTGGCTTTAAGTGCGCTTGTAGTGCTTTTGATTTGGCTTTTCATGGTATCAAGCCTTTCTTTTGCAAGCCTATATGCGCTCTCTTGATCTCTTTGAGAACCCAATTGTTCCTCTTTTAAAGCCAAACTTTGCAATTCAATTGCCTCTTTTTGCCTTAGTATTTGTCCACCGTCAAATATACGCCAATTTGCAGTTATCATAAGTGTATTTTTATTATCTAGCAAAAAATCTCCACTGCCTGGTGCCATATCATCATACTTTAAAACCGTATATGTATTTTGAATACTAACTTGCGGTATATGGGCGGACAAAACCGATCTTGCACTATCTTGAACAGAGTTTGCTTTAGCCTCAAGAAGTTTTGTTTTGTCATATGGCTCATAAGATAAATCTCCTGACGGATCTTGCAGATTTGCTTCTGCTAAAGTATCAAATGCTATACCGCTTTGCGTTTTCAAAGATTCTTCTTGCTCCTTTAGAGCAAGAGTTGTACTGTCGATAGTAAAATTATTATCATCAAATGCCGCTTGAAGTTTATCCACATCATCAGTAGTTGCAAGTCCGGCAGAAACAAACCCGTTTGCTCTTTCTATCTGATACGATAACTCTTTTGATTTCATATTTAATACCACTAGATTTGCTTGAAGTTTTTGAATTGTAAAATAACGGTTTATGATATCTAATACAACATTTTTAGAAAATGCATCTTTTTCAAAAACAGACGCTTGATAGTCCCATTTTTTAGAAGAAACAAGTGCACTTTTTTTGCCCCCGTCATATATATCTAATCCCGCAATAACATATGCGCTCTGCGTCTGACCAGGCGTAACTATGCTTACAGGATCATTTTTTTGATAATTAGCCCCAAGATCGACAGTTGGGAAATAAGCTCTCTTTTGGGCTTCTAGCTCTTCTTCTTTTGCCATTGACTTATAAGCATATGACTTGATAGCAGGATGATAATCCATTGCGCTATTTAACATGGTTTTTAGATCAACTTCATTGGCATTTGCTGCATATGGCAAAAGCAATATCATTGCGATTAAAATATTTTTTTTCATTATTCCTCCTGTAAAACAATATCGTTAAAAATTGAATTTATAAATTTATCGATCTCTTCTTTGGCTTCTGCTTGTCCTAGCGCTACATCAACTATCAGTCCTGTATGAAAGTATCTGATCATAGGTATCAACAACTTTGCATTTTGCTGCAGCTCTTTATTTTTTATACCTTGCTCAATAATTTTATACAAAACCCCTTCGAATCCATCACGACAATTATTTCTAAATTCTACAATCCCAGATGATCCTCCGCTAAGAGCAATAGATAAGAATTCTTGATAAATAATAAGTTCTTTGTTATAATTTCTTGAAAATACCAATAGCATAAAATATTCCAGCTTTTCACGGCTTGTAAGCGTATCGTTAGCAACTACTTTAGCTAGATCTTCTTGAAATTGATCTATAAAAAGAGTTATGATCTCAAAAACTATCTCATCCTTATTTGCAAAATACTCATATATGGTACCTTTGCCGACACCTGCGACTTTAGCGATCTGAGAAACCGTAAGATTTTTGATGCCATGTTCTAGCAACAACCCTTTGCATGACAGTGCAATTAAGCGGCGTTTTTCTTTTTTATCGACAACTATTGCCATAGCTCTCCTTTTTTGACCGACCGTCGGTCAATATTGTATCGACGTAAATAATAACTAAGTTTTCCTTATATTACGCAAAATATCTTTGTTTTTTTTCTTCTTTCATTTTATGGTTATCCGTCATGATAAATCCTTCTATAACTCCATGTAATTTATCGTTAGTGCTAAAATCAAAAAAATTAACCCCGCCTTCTTTATAAAGCTCCGGATATTGTTTAAAAAGTGTAGGAATTTTTACATTTAAATGTTTTAAATATTGTTTCAAGACGACTAAGCCATCTTTGTATGACAATTCATTAAAAAGTTTGTCAAGCTTATCTCTATCCTCGTTTGATATATAAAATTTTGTTTTTGCTTTCATCATTGGAATATCAGAAGCAAAATATTTGGAATAAAAATAGACAATGGCCGTAGCAGCCTTTATCGGCATATCTGCATTGATAGTGACAATTCCGTAAGTGTATCTTAGCTGCGGATTCATTTCGAGATATTTAGCTATACCTTTCCACAAGTTATCCAAGGCAATCGAACCCCAATATTTTGGTTGAACAAAACTTCTGCCCACCTCCATTGATTCATCTAAATATTGCTCGAATTGTTGATCAAAATAACACAAATCATATGTATAAAGTGCATCCATTCCTCTGCTGGCAATTATCTCATGACATAGTCCCAATCTGTATGCGCCGACAATTTCGAGCTCTTCATCGTTCCATAGTATCAAATGTTTATAATAATTGTCATACATATCATTATCGCAACATGTTTTCGTTCCGCCGCCGATTGCCCTAAATGAAATTTCACGTAAACGTCCTAGCTCTTTTATCAAAAACGGCGTCTTTGCAGCGTCAGCAATTACTAAAGTCTTTCCATCTTTTGTTTTGGTTAGAAAATCTGTATTTTTTATCTCTTCTTTTAGGAGTTTTGGATTAACAGGAGATGCTATTGTTGTTTCTGTGCTTAAAACTTCTTTTTCTTTTGTTCCCAGTGTATATAGATGATCATAAAACTTTTTGACGTAAGTGTTTAAATCTATATTTTTATCGCTAAATGAAGATACAGGAATAATTTTGCCGATATTTAAATGAAGAGTTTTTAATTTACCTGCTATAGCAAATTCCCTAGGAAGCATCAGGCCGCTTATTTTTTTAGGCAAGATCATGGAGACCAGATAAAATAAAGTACTGTTTCTGCCCTCTATTTTGACAGGCAAAATTGGAGTAGACGTTTTTTGGGCAATTTTTAAAAAACTCGGTTTCCACTCGAAGTCTTTAATCCCCTTTAAAGAAAGCCTGCTTACAATTCCTGCCGGAAATATAACAACAACCTCTCCGTTTTCCAATGCTTTATATACACTTTCCAGGCTGCTTTTAGTAATAGCACCGGTAATATTATCAACGGGGATAATAATATCGGATGCCTGTTTTACCCCGATCAACATACTATTTACCAAAAGCCTTACTTTTTTGTTTTCTCTATGATTGGCAATAAGCTCAACTAAAGAAAATGCGTCCGAAGCTCCTGTTATGTGATTTGCGATCACAATGAGACCGCCTTCTGAAGGGATATTTAATAATTCATTCGGCTTTACGGTATATTCTATATTTAAATTTCTAAGCATACTGCTTACATAATCATTTCCTCTTACAAAATGATTTTTTTTATATATATCATTGAAATCTTGTTCGTGAAATAATTTTTTTAAAAAATAGATGACTATATGCTGAATAAACTTGGGTGATCGTTGAAATTTGGGAAATTTATTATAAATTGCATTTGATACATTAAGCATTTGACCCCTTTAGTTTGGCTCTTAATTTTTGCACCCTGTCATGTGCGTTGTTGATCTCATCCATACTTATCTCTTTTTTTGCAAGCAAATCTTTAACTATATCGACAAACATTTTAGGTGTAACTGCATTTTTTGGATGCAGCTGATTACCGAACAGCAATATATCATTGCCTGCTTTGATCGCCAATTTGATAGTTTCTCTTAAAGTGTATTTTTTCGTAATAGCTCCCATTTGCAAATCATCAGTGATTACCGCCCCTTTATATCCGAGCTTCTCCCTAAGCAATTTGGTTATCGTTGCGTGAGACAAACTAGCCGGATGATCTGGATCTAATTTTGCATTAAACACATGAGCGACCATGACACTATCAGCCTTATTTGACAATATTTTATAAGGTTCAAGCTCGATTTCGCTCCAAGTGTTCGTTACATCTACGTACCCTTTATGAGTATCTCCTAGCGATGAACCATGGCCCGGGAAATGCTTAATGGATGTCAACACACCCTCTTTATGCATTTCGTCAATGAATAAATTTGCTTTATGAGACACTTTTGCCGGATCTTCGCCATATGAGCGGCCAAGTTTATAAATAATATAATTATCTTTATTTAGAGCCAGATCAACCACGGGAGCAAGGTCATAATTGAAACCTGCATTTATAAGTTCTTGTGCCATTGAATGATAAATTTTTCTTGTTTGCTCGTCATTCATATCTGCTACACTTGCCGCACTTGGAAATTTGCCATAAAATCCACGAGTGCTTTTTAGTCTTTGTACTTTGCCACCTTCTTGATCTGCAGAGATCAATAAATTGTGTTTTGGCGAACAAGCTTGTAATTCTTTTGCTAAAGCAGCTGTTTGTTCTTTGGAAACTATATTTTTTGGCTTATCTTTATCGACAGGGTTATAATCAAATAAGATCACTCCATTCAAATCATACTTAGCAATATCGCGACAAATTTGACTTGACGGCGATGCGCTTGTCCCGACAAAACCTACCATCAGCATTGAGCCGATCTTATGGTCCAATGAATCTCCCAATGAAAAACTTACTGAAATGAGTACGACAAGAATCGATTTTATAAATTTAAACTTCAATTTAAACACCTTTCGAAAAGATTTATAATAATTATAGAATAACATTACTTTAATTTTTACAATTTTACTTTTTTTTCATTACAAAATTGATACAATAAGGAAAAGTATCATTAATTATATTTGTATTGATACCTTTTAATTTCAATAAGGCTGCAAAATGAAAAAAATATTAGTATTTATAATATCTGTACTTATCTTATCCGTTTTAGCTCAAGCAAAAGAAAATACAAATTTTACTTTTACAGATACAAACGGTAAAGTTTATCATGCTAAAGGCATCGATGAGGGATTAATAATCAATGAACTTAAGAATAAAATAGTTTTTCTTGAGTTTTTTGGGCACAAATGTCCCCCCTGTTTAGCTTCCATTCCTCATTATAAAAATTTGCAAACAAAACATAAAAACAATATAGAAGTAATAGGGATAGAAGTTCAAGGGTTCAATAATGCTGAATTAAAAGCTTTTGCTAAATCAAAAGGCATAAATTATCCAACCGTTGCTCAAGAAAAGGCAGGTTATTTTGTCAGCTATATAGCCCAAAGAGCAAATTGGACCGGAGCCATACCGTTTTTAGTAGTAGTAGATAAAAGGGGGGTTGTTCAGTTCATACAAGCAGGTATGATAACTCCTGCCGGAATGGAAACCATCATCAAAGAGTTATCTAAATAAGCTTAACTCTTCCTTCGCTTACAATGATCTGGCCGCAAAGTTCAGCTTCATATATTCGTTCGCCGAATTTGGCGACTGCGTCATCCAATATAGGATTTTGCTGACAAAAATAGAAAAAATCATCTTTATCGATAGAGGCATTTTGCGGAGCATTGCCGTATGACGAAGCAAAAGCTTCTATATTCGATATGATAGAGGCCTTGCCCTCTTGCAAAAGCTTGTTTGTTCCTTCACTCTCTCCTAGCCTTTGAGGCAAAACAAAGATCTTTTTCCCCATTTTTTGAGCATATTCCACTGAACGCATTGAGCCGCTGCCACAAGCAGCTTGCGTTACTATCAATACTTCTCCCAAAGCAACGACTAATTCATTTCTGAGTACAAAGCTCCAATTTGTAGCTTTAAAATCCGGTTCAAACTGACTGATCAGCATCCCTTGCTGTTCTATAGCTTGCAATATTCCTTTGTTGACTGCAGGATAATATACATCTATACCGCTAGCCAATACTGCTATGGTATTATCCATGCCGGCCCCTTCGTGCGCAATAGCATCAACCCCCATCGCTCCGCCACTCACTATACAAACTCCTCTTTTTGATAATGCTTGGGCTAGAGTATAGGTATATTGTTTTGTATATGGGGTCGGCAAGCGGCTTCCAACGATAGATACTTTTGGACGTTTTAAAAGAGAACTATTGCCTTTGTAATATAGATTTTTAGGATAACTTGCCATCGATACAAGTTCTGAAATTTCTTCTGATATTATCTGCGGCATAAAATTCCTTTTTTAGAATTATGCCATATGCATAAAGAACGGATCAAATAAATGTCAAAATGAAATATTTAAAGATATTAACAAATTTTTCGTATAGAAAGTGTGAAAATTTTATCATATACCTGCTTTTTTAAATACATCATCTATATTAAGTTTGATCCAATTTTGATCCATCCACTCTTCCGGTCGCACCTCAACACCTTGAATCAAAACTCCAAAATGAAGGTGATCTCCTAACGCTAACCCGCTTATACCTGTTGTGGCTATCACATGATCCGCATGAAGTTCCGTGCCCTCATTAACGAGTATTTCATTGCAGTGGCCATATATTGTATAAAGTCCCATTCCGTGGTCAATTACTGGCATATTGCCATATATTCCATTATCTCCGACAAAAATAACCCTTCCTGCATTTGTCGATACAATCGGGGCATTTTTAACACTCGCAAGATCAATCCCGGCATGATAAGAGTGCGATATCTCTTTTTTTGTTACAAGGTCATAATAATAGTGTCTTGAGTCGCCAAAACTTGCAACCTTTGCTCCATTTTTTAAAGGATAAAAAGGTTTGACGCTCCATTTGTTTATAATATTTTGATTGACACCAAACGTTTTGTGAGCTATAAGCTTCTCGTTGGCTATTCTCATTGTTTCATTGACTAATCGAAATCGATCAATCTTATCTGTAATAATATCAGCTTCTTGACTTGTAGATGCAAGTTGAGCTATCTTGCCGTCTATAAAACTATCACTTACTTTAATCCAGGAAACATCATATTGTTTACTTTTTATATAAAATGGAATATGAACTTGTGAAATATTTTTTGCTTTATCTAGCGCAGTGACATGTGCTGAAAAATCCTGCTCTAAAAAAGGCCATGCGATCAAAGCTGCATAGTAGCCCTCTTTTTTATAAGGAGCAGCCTTGAACTGCTTTGTACCGATATCAACATATACACTCTCTAAATTTGCGTCATTTGCTTTAAATACGACAAATGCGCTTCCTCCTTGAGTGATAGAATATGAGTTTGCTAGCAGCTCGATATGAGGTCTTTTTGTGTCAACATTAATATCAACGATCTTCGTTGCCTCGTTGCCTCTAAAAAAATTCCAATAACTTGTATCCGTAACGACAATTTTTAACTTTAGATGCTTTGCTTCTGAATCCAGTATGCCTTTTGGGTAAAGTGCATTAAGATTCTTATTGCGACTATTTGGAGCAAAGCCGCCTTGAGAAAGAACTACTTGTGTCTCGTTATCACTCATAATAAGCTTAAAGCTCTTGAGTGCCATATTATCTTTCACGGCTATAGCGATTGGTTTATTTGTATTCCAATAGATTACATCAGCAACATCAATCTTTGGGGCAACCCTTTCAAATTGTGGAGAGAAATATATAAAAACTCCGCCCCCTACAAACAATAACAAAAAAAGTATAGTTATAAATTTTTTCACGAATAGCCCTTTATTTTGATAAGATTTATGATTAAAATAATGCCAAAAATGAACTTTGGTTGAAGTAAAGCGAGAATATATTTGGCATTATATTTCAATGGAACTAAAGAAATCACGCTGAAGATCTTAGCACAATACAATAATGTTATTTTGTTTAGTTTGGTGTAGATTTGAGTGTTTGGGCGAAGGAGGCTACAAATAGTAGCTGACTATGGTTTATCACTCAAAGATATAATTGATATACTGATTTTGATTTTAATTTTTGTTTAGTTTGCTATAGATTTGGGTGTTTGGGCAAAAAATTGGTTTGACAGAGCGACTAGTCGCGAGAGCTGTCTGCTGAAGACCTAATTTGGAGCTTGCTCCAAATTTGAGAATTATTTAATTGGTCTCTTGGTCTACTATTTTATTAGCCTTGATCCAAGGCATCATCTCTCTAAGTCTTCTGCCTGTAACTTCAACAGGATGAGCTTTGAGATTGTTTCTCTCTGCATTCATTCTTGGGTAGCCTGCTTGTCCTTCAAGTATGAAATCTTTAGCAAATTTACCATTTTGGATCTCTTTGAGAACTTCTCTCATAGCTCTTTTTGATTCTTCATTGATAACTCTAGGTCCTGATACCATATCACCGTATTCAGCAGTATTTGAGATAGAGTAACGCATATCCGCAATTCCGCCTTCGAAGATTAGATCAACGATAAGTTTCATCTCGTGAAGACATTCAAAATATGCCATTTCAGGCGGGTATCCTGCTTCAGTAAGAGTCTCAAAACCGGCTTGAATAAGCGCACTCACACCACCGCAAAGAACTGCTTGCTCACCAAAAAGGTCAGTTTCTGTTTCATCTTTGAATGTAGTTTCGATAATACCTGTTCTTCCGCCGCCGATAGCACTTGCGTATGAAAGAGCCAATGCCTTTGTAGTACCGCTAGGATCAGCATGAATAGCGATAAGATCAGGGATTCCTCCGCCTTTTACAAATTCACTTCTAACAGTATGTCCAGGAGCTTTTGGAGCTATCATAGTTACATTGATATCCGCTCTTGGGATAATTCTTCCGTAATGAATGTTAAACCCGTGTCCGAACGCTATAGTAGCACCCGTTTTGAGATTTGGCTCGATCTCTTTTTTATAAACTTCAGCTTGAGATTCATCAGGAAGCAATATCATAACCACATCAGCTTTAGCAGTTGCTTCGCCAACGCTATATACTTCAAAACCCTTTGCAGCGGCTTTGCCCCAAGACGCACCGCCTTCTTTGAGTCCGATTATGACTTTTACGCCACTATCTCTAAGGTTTTCTGCATGTGCATGACCTTGGCTTCCAAAGCCGATCATTGCAACTGTTTTAGATTTGATGATATTTAAATCACAATCTTTATCATAATATACATTGAGCTGTGCCATCACGCTCTCCTTTTGCTCTAAAAAATTTGAGCGATTATAACCAAATCTTACTTTAATTTTTCATATTTTAAGACAATACAACCTCAGGACCATATTGGTTATCCCCGGATTGCGGCTTTTGGACAAAAAATATAATCAATATAATTGCTCCTAAAATAGGAATCAAACCAAGCAATTGCCACCAACCGCTTTTGCCTATATCGTGCAAGCGGCGAGCTCCCACCGCTAGGGATGGCAGCAATACTGCTATAATGAATATTGTATAAAATATACCGCTATCATCTATAACGGAGGATACAATACCTCCTAATGTTGTAAAAAGCGCAAACCACCAATATTCAGAACGAGAAGCTCTGCCGTCAAAATTACTGTAATTGTTAAAACAAGTAGAAATAGATTCAGAAAAAGTCATTGCAAATCCTTTGAATTATATTACTATATAATTATACATCTATTTTTTTGATTTGTATACATTAAAATTGATAATTCACGATTTATTCTCTATTTTTGATATAATTACAGTTGCAAATTGCAAATATATTTTAATAATTAATGGAAAGATAAAATGGAAAAATTAAAAACATATATATTGATGATAGGGCTTACTCTGATATTTATTTGGTTCGGCAGTATGATCGGCGGCAAAAACGGGATGCTGATAGCTTTTGTGATAGCTGTGGGGATGAATTTTTATGCATATTACTACAGCGATAAGCAAGTGCTAAAACACTACCATGCAATACCTGTAGACAAAGGAAGTGCCAGCGGACTATATGAAATAGTAGAAAGGCTGACTAGAAGAGCTAACTTGCCTATGCCGGCACTCTATGTTATCCCTGATCAAGTTCCAAATGCTTTTGCAACAGGGAGAAATTATGACCATGCCGCTGTTGCAGTCACGGAAGGATTGCTAGAACTTTTAAACCCGCAAGAAGTAGAAGCGGTCATAGCACATGAACTCAGTCACGTAAAACATTACGATATGCTTATAGGTACCGTTGCTGCTACTATAGCCGGAGCAATTGCGATGCTTAGTAATTTTGGAATGTTTTTTGGAGGCAACAATCAAGAAGAGAGGCCAAACCCGATAGTGATGATAGCTCTAATGATCATTATGCCTCTTGCTGCTAGCTTAATACAAATGACCATTAGCAGAAATCGTGAATTTATGGCGGATGAAGGAGCTGCACGCATGACAGGACATCCTGAATGGCTTCAAAATGCTTTGAGAAAATTAGATAACTATGCTCATAGAGCTGTTTTGCATGATGCACAACCTCAAAATGCTCATATGTTTATCATAAATCCATTTTTAGGCCTTGGCGGATCAGTAAGACAACTCTTTAGTACTCATCCTACCACAGAACAAAGGATCGCAAAACTAGAAGCGCTCAAATAAAGTGTGATATAATCCATTTTATGAAGCATAAAACAACCGATTCGTCTCAAAAAACTGCCGCTTGCAAAGAAGTGGTTTGTGCGAGCAAAGAAGCAGCCGATACCAATATCATAGAGTATCGCGTTTCTCTTGCTAGAATCAATAAATATGATTTCTCTTCTGCTACAAAATACCTTAACTTGGAGGACATATAATGTCTCCTTTTGCACTTCAAATTACACTTGGCTGCCTGATCTCCGACATAGAACCGGAAAATTTAAACGCCTTTGAAACACTTCAACGCATTGGTGCTTTGTCGCAGGATGCATCCGGGCTATTCAAACTTTCCAGCCTTTATCGTATAGGAACGCTCTATATGGGCAAAGACGGCAGAGGATATGTTGAGGCCATGCAAAAATCAGAAGCTGACTTGTTAATAGAGCCAGAACATTTGGACAATGCAAAACATGGCGATGTAGTAGTAGCCAAACGGATCATAGCCAGACGAGGCAGATCCAGCGGTAAGATAGTGTTGGTAGCACAAAATGCACATCTTTATACACTCGCTTATACACACAAAGACGAAGCCGGTAATTTTCTCATTTTAGATCTTCGTACCAATGAACCTACAACTGCCTGGATGGAAGGCTTGGATCTAAAGATACTTGAGCTTGGCAGTGTTCTCAAGATAGATGTAGATACAAATAAAACAATAGAGATATTGGGAAATCTAAAGGATCCCAAAGTTGACGAGAAAATATCACTGGCTCTTTTTGAGAGAGAAGATGAATTTCCGCAAACCTGCTTGGACCAAGCAAAAAACACGCCTTTAGAAGTCCGCAAAGAAGAGTACAAGGGCCGTGTGGACCTGACGCATTTGGATTTTTGCACAATAGATCCGGTAACTGCAAAAGACTTTGACGATGCTATCTATTTTGACACCGATGAATATATTTTATATGTTGCAATAGCCGATGTAAGCCATTATGTAGAATATTTCTCTCCTATAGATCAAGAGGCTAAAAAAAGAGGATTTACCACATATCTGCCGCACAAAGCTTTTCCAATGCTGCCAAGAGAACTAAGCGAAAACCTATGTTCGCTCAAACCGCGCGTTGACAGATTGGCTTTCGTTTCAAAGATCACGCTTGATAAAAAAACTCTGCAACCTACACATGAGGAGTTTTTCGAAGCAGTAATTCATTCCAAGCATAGATTTAATTATGATGAAGTAGATAAATTAATTGCAACAAATGGGGCGCTAGCGGAGGGGGTAATATCTCGCTTATGGCAAAATTTGTCCAAATTATACAAAATTACGATCGAACTAAGAACAAGAAGGCTCAAAAAAGGTTTTGATTTCCGCACAGAGGAGATGAAACTGACGATAGATAATGATCATCTGCTTGTCAAAACACAAGTCGAAACAGGTACGCCGTCACACTCGCTCATTGAAGAGTGTATGCTGTTAGCCAACCAGGCAGCTGCAAAGAGATTTACAGGTGAAAATGACGGAATATTTCGTGTGCACGAACCTCCGCAACTATCCAAGCTGGAAGAACTGCTAGGAGAACTGGCAACCATCGGCCTTTATGCAGATCAATATGATGATGCACCTTCTTGCATACGAGCTATTCAAAAAGAAGCACTTGCCATGGGACTTGCAAGCGAAGTGGATGATATGATAATAAAATCCCTAAAACAGGCAAGCTACAGCCCGGAGAATATCGGCCACTTCGGGCTTGGATTTAGCCACTATAGCCACTTCACATCTCCTATCAGACGATACAGCGATCTCATACTCCATAGGCTCATAAAAACTCAGCTTGACAATGATGAGCAAGAAAGAGAGTATCTATTGCGCAATATAATTCAATTATGTGCCAGAGTAAGCGAATTAGAGAGAAAAACAACTAAAACAGAGTGGGATTTTAGAGACCGCAAATTTGCCAGGTGGGTGCTTGAACACAAAAATGAGATATTTGAAGCTCACGTCATCAAGGCCGGAGAGAGCGCAAAAGCTATCTTAGATACCACAATAAACGGTGTTGTAGTAAATATCAAAGGTGACGGTTTATTGCTTTTTGACAAAGTAAAAGTAGCAATTACTGAAGTTAGTCTAGCACAAGCTGTCATAATGGCTACGGTCGTAGAAAAAATATCCAAAGAGATAACGGAGCTTTAGTGTATCAAAAAGAGTTTGAACAAATTCTCCAAAAAAGATTACCAAAGGCTCTCTTGGCTTATGGAGAAAATCAATACGCCCTTGAGGGGTATATCTCAAAATATATCACTGAACTTGATGTCAAGGAAGATCTGCTTAAATTATACTTTGATGAATATAATTTCGAACAGGCAAAAACATATTTAGCTCAAAACTCGCTCTTTGGCGGTATAAATCTGCTTATAATCAAACACGACAAGGCAATACCCAAAAAAGAACTTGAAACATTGCTGGAATTGGTCAAAAAAAATAGTGACAACTATTTGCTATATTTATTTTATGGGGTACAAAAAGATATCAAATCAAATGCTGCATTATTTCGCAGCGATGACGCTATAGAAGTAAGACTGTTTGAGCCATCGGTACGCGAGAGTATCACTATTTTGCAAAAAAAAGCCAATGAACTTCAAATACAGATCGATCCTTATGCGCTAGAACATTTGATTATGGTACTGAATAATAACTTAATGTTATGCAGCAATGAACTTGAAAAGCTATCTACTCTTAGTAGGCCAATAAGTTCAAAAGATATAGATGATTTAGTATATTCAGACGCTCCCTTGGGGGTAGAAAAACTGCTCATGGACCTTTGTAACAAAAAACCTATCTCAAATACCATAAATACACTTTTGGAACTTGGAGAAGATGCTGTATATCTTTTGCGTTCAACACAAATGTTCATGAATCAGATACTGTTATTTCAGGCTTATATAAAAATTAACGGTAATGTAAATTCAGCTGAGATCTTAGGCTACAAACTTCCAAAGCAGATAGAAGAGCAAAAAGCTGCACTTGCAAGCC
Organism: Sulfurovum sp. UBA7648; assembly: GCA_002483605.1. GTDB lineage: Bacteria > Campylobacterota > Campylobacteria > Campylobacterales > Sulfurovaceae > BN30871. The sequence continues at coordinate 233,250 of DLIG01000021.1, read as the reverse complement.
GGATCAAGTCATCATCTTTGCTAAAAATCCTAGAGCATCTCCTTCGCAGCGAACTTGAGATCAAATCCGCGCCAGCTCCGCAAAAAGAGACACTGCTATATGGAATGTTCATAAAGCTGCAAAGCTATCTATAAGCATAGTTAGCATATAATATTTGTTCCAAATTCTTGCTCATAGTTTCCAAAACTCAATAGAGTGTGAAGCTATGGGCTACAAAACCAAAGGAAAAAAATGAATTGTTACGAAACACTTTTTGTAGTCAAACCAACATTGACTGAACAAGAAATTGCATCACAAGTTGCCAAAATTAAAGATATTTTGACAAGAGAAGGTGCTGAACTTATCGCTACTGACGATATGGGCATGAGACGCCTTGCATATGTTGTAGAAAAACAAACTAGAGGTTACTATACAGCACTTTATTACAAAGCTGAAGGTAGTAAAATTGCAGAAATCGAAAGAAATCTCAAAATCAATGAAGATATTATCAAATTCCTCACTGTAAAATACGCTACAAAAAAAGAGATAGCTCAATTTGAAAAAATGGTTGCTGCTACAAACAAAAATGCAAAAGCACCTGCTAGCAAAGAAACTGCAGCTGAAGAAACAGTAGCTCAAGAGGCATAAGTCCAAAAGGAGGCTCTCAATGTTCAACAAAGTGATATTAGCCGGTAACCTGGCTAGAGACATCGAAATCAGATACCTACAAAGCGGTACAGCAGTAGCTACTACGGCAATTGCGGTTAATCGTAAATACAAAGCTCAAAGCGGCGAGATGAAAGATGAAACGATGTTCATAGACATCACTTTTTGGGGGCGTACGGCTGAGATAGCTAACCAATACCTCAAAAAAGGCTCACAAGTCTTAGTAGAGGGACGCTTGACATTGGAGCAATGGACAGCACAGGACGGAAGCAAAAGAAGCAAACATACTGTAGCAGTAGAAACACTTCAAATGCTAGGAAGCAAAGAGGCTTCACAGGGAAATAATAATAGCTCATATCAGGCACCAAGCGCTGCAGCAAAACCTGCACCGCAAGAGCAGCCACAGAGCATCCCTGAGATAGATATCAATGATGATGAGATACCATTTTAGAAGGATAAAAAATGATGAGAGAAAGAAAATTCAAAAAAAGATTTTGTAAATATTGCGAAAGCAAAGTAGAATACATTGACTACAAAGATGTAGCTTCACTAAAATTTTCACTAAGCGAAAGATACAAAATCATGCCAAGACGTCTTACAGGCAACTGTAAAAAACATCAAGAGCTTGTAACTATAGCTATCAAAAGAGCGAGACAAACTGCACTTATCCCATATATCGTGGATAGAAAAAATGTAGTTGATGCTCCATTTGAAACTAGCCACAGATAAATTTGGCTCTACATATCCGCTCTTGGCGGATAAGCCAATAATCCCAAATTAATGTACAATTATTACTATTTTGATAATAGAGCTTTATTATCAAGCAAATCTAGAAGTCCCTTTATGACACGATAAATAATCCAAATTCCTACTACAATCCAAATTATCCATGCAACAGGAATTAAAACAACGGTTATAAAAAGTATCAAGCTTATCACAAGCCAAAATAGACCGATCCAAAAAGTTCGCATCTGCCACTCAAAGTGAGATTCTATCCATGTTCCTTTTACATCGTCTATTTTGACATAATTGATAACTACACCTATTATCCAAGCGATACCACCGGTTAAAATGCCAAGTATTTGCAATCCGTAAACTATTAAAGCAAGATTTTTATTTGGATCTTGAAAGTTGTTTGATATCTCTTTATCTTGACTCATGCTTTATCCTTTATGGTTAATTGCCGTCAACAACTTTCTTTATCTTATCATAAATAGATAAAATCTCATTCTTTTTAGCATAAAAACTATTGTTATTGGCTATCAAGTGGGCTGACGAGCTCATAATTTCCTCAGCTACTTTGAGGCCGTTTTCCCTCATTGTAGCTCCTGTATCAACTATATCCACTATCGCATCAGCAAGCCCTACAAGCGGAGCAAGCTCGATAGATCCATAAAGTTTGATCACTTGTACGCCTACTGCTTTTTGGGCAAAATAGTTTTTTGTGATATTTACCATTTTGGTCGCTATCTTGATATCGGGCTTATTCCAATCAAGCATATCTTCATTTTTGATACCGATAGCCACTTTGCAACGTCCCAGCTGCATATCAAGCAAATCTACGATATCCAGTTCTTGTTCTGTTATCACATCGAGTCCTACCACTCCAAGATCAGCTGCACCATGCGCAACATATGTAGGTACGTCTTGATTTCTTACATTCAAGAATCTAAACCCATGGGCTTCAAGTATGAGCTTTCTGTTGTCAAATGCAAAATTAGTATTGAAGATCTTAGAAAAAATATCCAAAGTCTCTTCTGCTATGCGACCCTTTGGAAGTGCTATAGTTAACATGATTTATCCTTTAGTGCCTTTTGCATTCCTCTAAATACCAGCAATTCATCAAATTTGCTGTTCGGAAATAAAGATGAGAGCCATTTGCCGTCACCACCAGTAAAATATAGAGGCAAATCGGTCTTATGACTATCAAGCACGGCTTTTATTGACGCGATTATACCATAGCTTACACTATCTTTTGTTGTGCGAGGCAAAGATGTCAGTGAGCATTCACGGTTTAGTTCAATATCTAAAGCGGGAGAAATCATTTTGTAGCTTTCTAAATACGCTCCTATACCGGGCAAGATAAAACCCCCTTTATATACGCCGTCTCTGACCATATCTACTGTGATAGCGCTTCCGGCATCTATGAAGATTCCATCTGAATGACTTAAACAAAGCGCTTTTCTATCCACCCCCATAGTCTCATATTCACCTTTGATGCTCAAACAGCTAGATATATCTTCCCATAATGCTGTATGCTCTATACGTGATTTAATATTATGATTGACACAGATATACGATAGTGGTACATTTTGATATTGTGCAATAGCTTCTTCGTGTGAAAGATGCGATACATTTTTGCCATCATATATATGCACACGAGTATTGCCGATGTCCGCTAAAAGCATAAAGATCCTTGCATATTTATAATAATGAGTTTAACATATATATGCTGACAAAGATATCACTAGTGCACTTTATTGTGATGAATCCAGTTTGAAATTCAAAACCAATGATACCTCTAAAAATGCGGTCTTTATAACATTTTGCGGTACTTTAACAGGGAAAGCTTTGTAAACTGCTTCTCTTGCGGCGCTATTTAAAACAGAATGCTCGCCATTACACACAATATTGCTAACACTTCCGTTAGGGCCAATCAAAAACGAAACTTTTACTGCTCCTTCCTGACCTCTTCTTCTAGCTACAGATGGATAATGTTTGTTTTTTTTAATTTCATCTTTAAGATGAGAGAGGAATTGGTTTTTTTCAGCCTCAGCATTGACAATGGCTTCTTGCGCCATTTGCTGTTGCTTTGATTCTCCTTGCTCGTCCTTTTTGGTAACTTCCGGCTGCTTGGCAGCAATAGTTTTGGAAGTTTTTGTTTTTGTTGTCTCAATTTTCTTTACGATCTCCTCTTTTGGCTTATCTTCGCTTTTTTCTTTTGCAGGCAATGCATCTGTCGTTTTTTGCTTTTGCTCCAGCTGCTTTTCTTGAGGTTCTAACATAGCTATTTTAATGACGCTTTCTCCAAGCTGTCTAGGTGCATTACTTGCAATATATATAAAACCAAAAATCAAAATACAATATAAAAAAGATGAGATCAAAAAAGAGTGTGCATATCTATTCATGTGTCGTAACTATCCCCAAATTTTCATAACCATTGCTTTTCAAGATATCTAGTAAAAAAATAAAATTGTCAAATTTTGCATTTTTGTCACAAAATAGATGAATCGGCGTATCTTTACTGTGAGTCAAAAGCTTAGCTTGGAAATCTTCTTTTTTTATCTCTATCTTATCAAGATATATTTTACCGTCTTTATCAATTGAGATTTTCATCTCTTTTTTTGGTTTTTCTTCAAGCGTGGCACTAGACGATGGAAGATCAACTTTGATAACCCCTGTCTGGATAAAAGATGCTGTTGTCAAAACAATGACAAGAAGCACAAGCATGATATCAATAAAAGGAACTACATTGATAGAATCAAACTTTTTAATGTGCATTTTTTTCCTTTTGTAAAATCTGCCATTTTGTAATAATTACTTCTATCTTTCTTGTGAGATGATTATAAAAAAATATCGCCGGAATCGCTACTACCAATCCCATCGCAGTAGCTTTTAGCGCCAAAGCCAAAGAAGTCATAATGTTTTTTACATCCATATTGCCGCCCTGTCCTAATGTATAAAATGTCACGATAATACCTAAAACCGTCCCAAGCAATCCGATATATGGCGCATTAGCACCAAAACTTGAAATAATGGATATATTTTGAGTAATATCAAGCTCTAGAGCCTCTTGTGAAGAGTAATTTTGAATATTAAGTTTTTTATAAAAAAGTAATCTTTCTATCCAAAAAAATACGGCTATAAAGCTCATAACACTAAGTATCCCAATGATCCCATAATCCACTATATTGCTTAATTGTTCCATATTCATCTATTAATTGCCCCTAAAATAAAAGTTATATTATTGAAATGATAAAACAAAATTGTTAATTTAGTGTTAATTTTTAACACTAAATTAACAATTCATGTTTATACTTCTATTATTGATGAGGGGGACTCATTTAAATAATACTAGTTTTAATACTTGGGGACAATGGCATTACACTTAAAAATGTAATACAAAAGTATATTTGTATTATTCTTCATTAGGTCACTTATTATCATTTTAAATACAAAGAAGGAAAAAAAATGAATATTTTTAAGCTTAGCATTATTGCTTCAGCTTTACTTGTAACTACAATCAATGCACAAGAGGACATTGGCGTAATTCATGTAGACTCAACGACAATTGATGATAAATTCGAATCAAAAAGGGGCGAGGTTTCATCAACAACATCTATTAAAGGGGAAAAAATAGATGAAAAAAAGGCAGAAAATATCCAAAGGACTTTACAAGCAATTCCGGGAATTACTACAGAATTTACCGATGGCGATTCTTTAAAAATTCACATCAGGGGAATAGAGAATCAAGTATATATGGGAGAAAAGCCCGGTGTTGCAGTTGTCATAGACGGCGTTCCGGTATTTGAACGCACCGGCAGTGTTAATATAGATATGGACAATATCGAGAGCGTAAAAGTCGTCAAAGGCGGGGCTAGTTATCTCTTTGGTGATGATGCACTCTCTGGAGCTATCATCATAACTACCAAAAAAGGTGCAAAAAATGCCGGAGGAAAGCTAGAAGTAGAAGATGGAACATACGGGTATAATAAATATCTAGCCAAATACGGCGTATCCAAAGAAAAATACAATGCCTATCTCCAAGCTAGCCAAAGAAAAAAAGACGGATATTATGAAGATGGAGACTATGAAGCAAATTATCTCAACGGTAAAGCGCAATACTATATAGATGATACAAGCGATATCACGGCTGGATTTGAGTATTCCAAGCGAAACAAAGACTCTCATGGTACAGTTAGAGGCGTTACAGAAGCATACGAAAATCCAAGAAGTATCTGGATACCTGGAAATGATAGAGTGAGAGATTATGCATCAATGTTTGATGTGGAGCTTTTAAAATTTTTTACTACATACTCCAAAGAATTTGAAGGCGGCGAAAACCTCATGGTTAATCTCTACCAATATGGAGATAATACTACATTTCGTTCAGGTTTTGCCGACTACAATATAGATCACACATCAAATACAGACCCGAAATTTAAACCAAACCTCAATGAATATGAACAGATTCAAAGAGGTCTCAAAAGTGAGCTTAGAGGAAATACCAGCAAAAATGGTGCTTATATGATCGGTTTGGATCTAAGAGATAATAATTACAAAAATGATGTTTCTTATGCAGTAGATTGGTCTAAAAAAAGTGTAAATTATAGAGTAACTCCACCAACAACAACTTGGACAGATTATTATAAAGGCACAGCAACTTCAGATGACGAGACAGACGAAAATGTCTATGCACTTTATGGAGAATACAAATATAAATTCGATGACAAATGGAGTGCAACCGCAAATCTGCGTTATGACTATATCAATTTGGATTACAGCAGCAACATATCGGCTTTGCAGCTAGATAAAAGTTTTAATCAATTATCTTATAGAGCAGGTGCAAACTATCAAATAAACGACAATGCTGCTTTTTATGCGGCTTTTTCTACCGGTTTTAGAGCACCTTCCATTCAGCAACTTTTTGCCGGAACAATAAGTCCTACCGGCAAAACAGACAGTAACCCGAACCTTAAACCTGAAGAGACAAAAAGTTTTGATATAGGCATACGAGGCAAAGGTGATGCTTTTGGAGTCAAACACAGCTATGAAATAGGCTTGTTTAGAATGGATAGGGATGATTATATTATGTCTTCATCGGGGCAATATTCTTCTATAGACTACGGTGGAGACAAAGCCCAATATCAAAACATAGGAGGGATGATAAGCCAAGGGCTTGAACTATCAGTGCAAAGCGAATTATCAGAACAGCTCAGTTCTCAAATATCATATACATTTATAGATGCATATTTCACACAATATGATAATTTTAATCTCAATCTAGGAAGCACATACGGTTCATATGCAACAGAACACTATGATCTAAAAGGAAATAATCAACCTAGAGTTCCCAAACACCATCTAAATATAGCGTTTGATTACAAACCAACTTCCAGTATTACCATCTCTCCTGAAATTGATGCTATTTCACCATATTATGCCGACGAAATGAATTGGTTCAAAATTCCAGGCTATGCGGTAGTTAATCTCAATCTGGATTACAAAACACAAATATACGGCTACAACACAAGCTTTTATGCCAGGGTTGATAATTTGTTAGATAAAACATATTACAACAATGCTAGAGCATCTGGCGATGGAGACGGTGATGGCGACTACGATAAAGAGGATATTTCAATTACTGTAAATGAAGGCAGAACTATAAATTTCGGTATTCAAGTTAAATTTTAGAGGATAACGTATGAAAACATCAAAAAAGAGAGATAATACTTCCAAGAAACCCATTTTGGGTTTTGTAAATAAAAAATTTTTATTTTCTCTGATCATTTTGGTACTTTTTTTTACAGGCTTAAATATTTACAGCGGATACTCGCGTAAAGCATATGGAATAAAAGAAAAAAATAAACAAGAACAGCAATGCCAAAAATGCGAAAAAGTTTCAAATGTCAAAAAAATAGATCCGCAAACTCCGATATATTTCACCTTGTCAGATCCAGCAAAAAAAACTGAAGGCAGAGGCGGTATGCATTCGCATGGTGGCAATGAATATAAAAATGAGAGATCAAAGATCCCAAGTAAAAATGCTTGGCTTGTTTTTGGAGAAAACAATCTAGTGTCCAATTTGGATATAAAAACTTTTATATTTGATACCACACAAACACAAAAAGATGTCAAAATAGATAACAAAGATAGTGTCACAAAATATAGCTTTGAAGTGCCAAAAAATGGATATTACAACCTAATAGCTAAAAATGAAACTGTGCAAAATGATACGCTTTTTTATAAGGTTGCAAAGCTGGAATACTTAAACGGCAAACACGGCAGTAAAGACATCTATAATGAAGAGGTAAAAAAAGAACTCAAAACAGACAGAGTAAAAATAGACCTGGTGCGCTTAAAAGATCAAAATGAAAAGAGTTTTTTTTATCGTACCGGCATGGGTGATATGCTCAAATTCAAAGCTATGCTTAATCGCCAACCGTTAAAAAATGCGGATATAACGGTGGATCTAAATAGCGGCTGGAACAAAAACATCAAAACTGACACGAACGGAACTGCGAGTTTTACTCTAGTTAGAGATTATTTTCCTGCTTGGGATAAGTTTGATAAAAGATACAAGCAAGATATGCTAATAACTCTTAGATATAGCGAAGAAAAAAACGGTACCATTGGCGATCAGAAGTATAAAAAGGTAAACTATATTCTTACTTATCCACTATCTTATTATCCAAATAGCAGTGATTACCAATCTTATGGTTATGGTTTGTTGGTAGGTTTGTTTATCTTTGCATTATCCGGAATTATTGTATATCTATATAGAAGAAGCAGAACTAAGCCGTTTAAAGAGATAAAATATGAAGAGTAAAATAAAAAACTTTATCAATAATGGCGATTTGAGGAAGGTTAGATTTTGGATACAGCTAATAAGTTTTGTGCTATTCATTTACGGAGGATATTTGGCTATAAATTTTGGCTCAAGCTTTCCGGTGTTTTCGTGTCCTTACAACGAGCAAACAAGCGCTACTTGCTATCTTATTTCGGTGCAGCATCAACTTGCTATGCCGACAAAAGTGCTTTTTTCGCCTGCTATCATCTCTTTTCTTATAGGACTAGTCACTTTTATAGCATGGTTTATTATCTTAAATAAAGCATGGTGCGGATATATGTGCCCGTTTGGCACACTGCAAGACTGGATAACAAATTTGCGAAAAAAAATGAACATCAGATTTAGCGTCTATACGCGTCATCAATTTGAAGGGCTTTCAAAAATAAAATATGTTTTTTTGATCATAGTCTTCTTTTTCCCACTTTTAATGGGTGCAGGAGCGATTTCCAATGATTGGTCTGCGACCTTTTGCCAAATGTGCCCTGCAAGAGTGATAAGCCCTATGTTTATAGGTGATTTTTCGCAATGGACGATCGATTTTTCTTCAAAAACAAACATGATATTAACTGCTCTTGGCATATCGCTTGCTTCTTTGTTCTTTATCGGCTCGTTTGTTAAAAAAAGATTTTTTTGTTTCTTTTGTCCGATGAGTGCACTGCATTATATCTTTGCCGATACTTCCATTGTGAAGTTCAGAAAAGACGGCAGCAAATGCACAAGATGCGGTGATTGTTACGCAGTATGCGATATGCAGATAAAAGATATAGCAGATGATGTTGCAAGCATAAATATATTAAGAGATGATTGCATCTTATGCCTAAAATGCATAGCTGCATGCCCGGAAGATGATGCATTGCATTTTGATATCTTGAATATAAAAGCCTTTAGTTCTACAAGAGAAGGCTTTGAAAAACGAATGAAAATAGATTTGCATAAAAAATAATAATGCAGGTAAAGAAGACTTCAAACGCCGATTTCGAGCATTGAATATTTATGATCTATTTGAAATAATTATTGTAGATGTGAATTTTTGCCTAAATAAATATAAAATGTTAATTTTATGTTAAATATTTCTGAAACTTAACACTTAATTAACATTTCATATCTATACTTATACTATTAATGAGGGGGCTCGTTTAAATAATACTTAATTTTAATACTTGGGGACAATAGTATTACACTTAAAAATATAACGTAAAAGTATATTCGTATTATTCTTCAACTAGGCCTCTCGATGTAATTTTAAATACAAAGAAGGAAAAAATATGAAAACAATTGCATTGTCAACTATGGCAATATTTGCAATATCCACAATAAGTGTAACTGCTGAAAATGTTGATTTGGGGGATATTTCGATAACAGCTACCAAAACAGAGAGGAAAGTATCCGATGTTCCGGCAAGCATAGAAGTAATCACTCAAAAAGATATTCAGAATTCAGTTGCTAACAGTGCAGATGAATTACTAAAAGAGGTCTCTGGTATTGATCTAAAGCACAGCATGGGAATTCTTTCAAGCGGAACATCCAATAAAGTTGTAATGCGTGGTTTTGGTGGAACTACAGAAGGACGAGTATTGCTGCTTATTGATGGTGTGCCGATGAATGATCTTTATGGCGGTGACTTAGAATGGAATAAAATACCTATCTCCAATATCCAAAGAATAGAAGTAGTTAAAGGTGCCACATCGGCTTTATACGGTTCTGGAGCAATGGGCGGTGTTATCAATATAATTACCAAAAATCCGACAAATGAAGTTAAAACAAATATAGCTTTAAGCTATGATAGTATGGATACTAAAATTGCCTCTTTGTCCTCTATGGGCAAAGAAGGAAAAGTAGGCTTTTTGATTTCCGGAGAAAGGGCAACTAGTGATGGCTACAACCCGGAAACTCCTGCAAACACCAAGCCATATACGATAGATAAAGGGGTTGAAAGAGACAATTTCAATATTAAATTAACATATGACATTGATGAGACATCTTCTGCATTTATCTCGGGCTCATATTACGACAATGAAACTACCGGTGCGCTTGCTATAGATAACTATGTCCCATATTATCAAGAACATAAAACCTATACTGCCGGATACAAAAAAAAATTTGAAAATGACAATGAGTTATCGCTGAAAGTGTTCCTAAAAGATGAGTACAGCGATTACGATTCTGCCAACAGTACTAAAACTGCTGTTCAGTATGGAAGTTCTAGCACAAACGATGATCGTGGTGGAATTGTTCAATTGACCATTCCCTACACAGAGGATCCAATGTTCGGTACAAGTACCTTGGTAACCGGTATAGATTTTAGACAAGGTAAAATCGATAGGTTTAATGATTATATTGATGGCAGCGGCAAAGAGATAAAAATTCAAGGAAGTCAAAAATATATAGGATTTTTTTTACAGGATGAAATTTTTATTAACAACAACTGGATCTTAAATATCGGAGGACGTTATGACTTTTGGAAAAATTATAACGGTTACGGATATGACAGCAGCCTGCCAACTCCAGATACCTATTACAATGCTACAACAACCAATGGATTTAGCCCAAAAATCGGTATCGTTAACCACCTTACAGAAAACACGTCACTAAGGGCTTCTGTCGGCTCAGCCTATCGCGCACCTACATTGTCTGATTTATACAATACATATGTATACGGTTCGAGAATTTGGTATGGCAACCCGGATTTGGAACCTGAAAAAGTCATATCATATGAAATAGGTTTTGACCATACTATTTTTGATGACGGAAAATTGAGCATAACGGCATATCAAAACGATGCCAAAGACTTTTTTTATTATATAACAACAGTTCCGCCTGATGGGTATACCGCTGCGCTAACCAAAACTAATGTCGGCAAAGTAAAAATACAGGGTATCGAGATAGATGCATCTTACCCTTTTACAGATCAGATCCATGCATTTGCAAACTATACCTATAATAAATCAAAGATTGAAGAGTTTAAAGAAAATACAGCACTTGAAGGAAAATACCTGATCGAAGTTCCTAAACATAAAGGTTCAATTAGCCTTATGTATGCAAACCCGCAGCTTGTGGATGCAAAAATATCTGCTCGATATGTAGGTGACCGCTACAGCAATGATACAAATACGGCCAAATACGAAAATTATACTGTGTTCGATCTGAAACTTTCTCGAAAACTCTCGGAGAATTTAGAAGTGAGCCTCTCTGTGGACGATCTATTTAATGAAAGCTATATTGAAAATTATGTCTCTCCCGGTAGAGTCATAATGGGAACCTTAAAAATGAGTTTTTAAAAAATGAAATATAATTTCTATAAAATATCTTATATATTAACATTTTTGGGATTTTTACCACTTTTTGGAGATAACTCAATTTGGATAGAAGAATTCAAAACGAAATCTTGCTGCACAACTGGGATTAAAGAACCTGTACATAAAGAGTTCTACATTAAAAAAGGTGATTTGCAAAACAATGAAACCATTAGTGATCTAAGTAATGCAAAATTATATATTAGAGATATGAACGATCAAATCATAGAACAAAATATTGATGGTAAAAAAATCTCTTTTGCTCCACTCTACAAAGGAAGCTATCATCTATTTTTTGAACAAAAATCCGTACAAAACGGGGTACTGCATGTATTATTTTCCTCGCTTAGGGTTTATAATAAAGAAGGAAATATCACTAAATCCTTATTGAAAGAAATAAGAGGCAAAACGATCGATTCCAAACAAACAAAAGAACCTTTAGCACAATTGCCATTTGAGATTATTATGGAAAGGCCTATCAGAAAACACCATATCAATTGTTGTTTATATTCAGGCGACATTGCTCCTTTCAAGGTTTATTATAAAGGAAAGCTTCAAAAAAACATACCCCTAAAAGTGACAATGGAATCAGGATGGACCAATGTGATCAAACCATCTAATGATGGGGTTATATCATTCGAAATACCAAGAAATAGGTATACCGAAAAAGAAAAAAAACATTCTGAAAAAATGATAGTGGAAGCAACTTATAAAGTTAATGAATCGGGCATATACAAGGGGAAGGCTTATCATGATATAAAATATACAATGACTATGCCTTTGACATTTGGTCCATCCCCGCTTGAATATGAATCCAAAATGTTAGGTTTTTCCACCGCTGTGGGTGTAATGTTGATATTTTCATTGGGTATTTATTATAGCCGTAGAAAAAAAAGAAAAACACCAAAGGAGATTTGGTTTGATGAAAACTAAAACCTTTATTATTTTTGTTTTGCTTTTCAAGATACTCAGTGCAAACAATATAAATCAAACCAGCAGCTCTATAATTGTCTCGTCTCAAGAAATAAAAGAAATGAACATTCAAATGCTCGTTGACTTATTAAATAAATTGCCGGGCGTCAAAGCAAGTGATAGCTTTGTAAGTATACAGGGTTCTACGACAAATGAGGTTTTGGTGCTTTTTGATGGCAGGCCATTGAGTGATTCACTTACAGGAACTGTAAATTTGGGTGGAATTTCTACTGAAAATTTAGAAAAGATAGAGATAATCAAAGGTGCTGGTGCTGCATTGTATGGAGATAATACAAGTGGTGGTGTTATTATAATCACTTCAAAAAAAACAGATAAATCATTTATAAACAAACTTGATATTGCAAAAGGTTCATTTAATACTAATAAATACGGCCTAAATCTTGGAAAATCATTTTATGATATCGGTGTAGCGCTTGGCGTAAATCATGAAAAAAGTGACGGTCATAGGTTAAATGGAGACAGTAAAGTCGATTCTATAAAAGCAGATTTTAATACGATTTTATTTCAAGATATAGACATAACCTTTGCTACAAATTATATAATAGACAAGGGTGGAACTACAGGAAAAATAACAAAGCCGACTTTAAACGCAAGATATGAAAAAGAGTCTTTAGGGACTTCGATTTTGTTGAAAAATGATAGCTTTGAAGGTCGTGGTTATTTTATTTCAAATGAAGACTTAAACACTGATCCTGATTATAATATTGATTCTTTTTTAAAAACAAAAACGTTGGGAACCGACATAAAATATTATGGTGATCTACTATTTTTAGGCCAATCAATTGTTGGGGTAAACCTTGAAAATAGAAGTGCTCAAGCTACAAATAGTGGCAATCATGACGAAATTTTGTATAGTATGTATGGTATAAAAAATTTTAATTTTGATATATTTGATATTAATTTAGGTCTTAGAATGAATTCTCATACTGAGTTTGGTTCTTCTTTTAATCCTGAATTTGGACTAATGTATGAAAATGGTAATTTTAAGTCAAATCTAAAAATAAGTCGATCATCAAAAACTCCGACATTCAAACAAAGATACTACGAAAGCAGCACACTCCAAGGGAATCCATATCTAAAAATGGAATCAGCTACAAATTATCAACTTGGTAATTCAATAAAAATAATAGATAATCTAAGTGCAAACCTTAATTTATTTTATAGCAAAATAGATGACGGTATCAGTGGCTCATATAATGACAATGGTATTTATACATATGAGAATGTTACCTCAAGTACAAGAAAAGGTTATGAAGCCGGCTTTGATTGGAAGATTAACAATACTCTAAATATAGATACTTCATATCTTTATTTGGTATTTAAAAATGATGATACATTGTTATATCTGCCTGCTAAGCCAAAACATAAAATTCAGTCGGATATTTATGCGACGTATAAAAAATTTAAAGCTAACATAGGTGGATACTATGTTAGTGAGAGCTTCAATGATAGCAAAAATACAGAGATTTTAAAAGGATATTTTATAGCAAATTCAAAAATTGAGTATGAATATAAAAATATGAAATTTTATGTTGAAGTTGAAAATTTATTTGACAAAGATTATTATGTACATCTAGGATATCCGGCTGCTGGAAGAACATATTTATTCGGGTTAAATTATCTACTTTAAGGGGCGTGTGTGTCGAGTTTAAAAAAGAAAATCAACAATATGAATCTTATTCGATTCCGTTTTTGGTTTCAAATAGTTGCATTTGTATTGATAGTATATGGGGGTTATGCAAGCCTTGATCTAGGAGACAAGCTGCCTACCTTTGCATGTGTATTTAATTCCGAAGGAACTGGAGGAAAATGTTACATCGGGATGTTGCAACACGATTTAAAGAACCCATTTGAAATATTTACGGGGTTTGCAGGGTATGCTTTTCTTATTTCTCTCATAATGTTCATGGTATGGTTCTGGGTCTTAAATAAAAGTTGGTGCGGTTTCGTGTGTCCACTTGGTACTATGCAAGATTGGTTGACTGCATTAAGAGAAAAGTTAAAAATAAGATTTTCTGAATACTCATGGGCTTCTAGAAGCAATATTAAAAGTATCAAATACATTCTTTTGATACTTTTACTGATAATTCCTGTAATGATAAGCAATTCTATTTTTGGACTTCCAAAACTTCCAAATGGGCTATCTATGCCGTTTTGTGATATCTGTCCTGGCAGAATGCTAATCCCGGCTTTTACCGGTAATTTTAATCAATTCTACATTGATTTTTCTTCTAAAACGGATTTGGTAATGACAACTCTTGGTATGATAATAGTGGGTCTATTTTTGGTTGGTTCATTTATCAAAAAGAGATTTTTTTGCTATTTTTGCCCAATGGCTGCGTTACAGTATATATTTTCCAAACCAGCACTTCTCAAGCTCTACAAAGACGGTGCCAAATGCACTAAGTGCGGAGATTGCTACCGTGCATGTGATATGGATATATTGGAAATCGCTGATGATGTAACAAATAAAAATCTAGTAACTGAAGATTGCATACTGTGTCTCAAATGTGTAGCAGCATGCCCGGAAGATGGTTGTTTGGAAGCCAATTTTACCGGAATTACTATTTTTGAATCTACTAAAGAAGGATTTATACTAAGAATGGCTATGAATAAACAAAAGGAATCACATGAGTAATATAAACCACAACATAGAATCGCCAAAAGAGAAACAAAATAGACACAAAGCCATGGAAGCCATTAAGCTTTTAAATACTCTCAGAGAAGACTTCAAAGCACCCATAAAAAGCATGGAATATTTCTATGATCTATTTGAAAGGGTTCATTGCAAACATGAATCTTTGCATGATGGTAAGACGAAAATAGGAACTATGTGCATACAAATACCCTCCGAGATCATCTACGCGCTTGATGGCGTCCCTGTGCGCCTTTGCAACGGGTTTTACACAGATGATGAGATAGGAAGTGATCTCATGCCGCAAAAAGCCTGTCCGCTTATCAAAGCAACGGTAGGGCATTTTGCTTCTGGAAATTTCACCGACAAGCCTGATATAGTTTTTTCTCCTACCACATGCGACCAAAAAACAAAAGCAGGAACTACAATTGAAAGTTTCGGATATAAACTCATAGATATAGATTTTCCTAGAACGAAAGAGAGCGAAGCGAGTCGTGAATATTGGAGAAGAAGTGTCAAGCAGTTTGCGGTGGAACTATCTAAATTTCAAGGCAAAAAACTTAACCGTACAGACCTAAGAAATGCTATAAAGAAAATAGGCTATGCTCAATCGCTTTATCACAAATTGTCAGATTTTAGAAAAAAAGAGATTGTTCCTATCTTAGGGCTTGATGTTTTCTTGGTAACCAATGCTTTTTTCTTTGACAAAATAGACAACTGGATAGAAGCTACTGAAAAGCTCATAAGCGAACTTGAGATAAGAGCAAAAGAAAAGATAACCGTGACAGGCAAAGCCAGTCCTAGAATAGTTTACACCGGTTCGCCTCCTATCTTTCCAAACTACAAGATCCCGCAGATCATAGAAGAATCAGACGGCATCATTGTAGCTGATGAGACTTGCAGCTCGAACCGTATGTTTAATGATATGGTAGCAGTGGATGAGTGGAATATATATGATATGATGGATTCTATATCTGATAAATATCTAAAAGCATGCACCTGCCCGATATTTACCAAAAACGAAGACCGCATCAGAAGAGTTGTACAGCTTGTCAAAGAATATAAAGCCGAAGGAGTGATATATCAAGCGTTTGCCGGATGTACTGTTTATGAAATGGAACAAAGAAGCGTACTTGAAGCAATGGAGAAAGAAGGGATTCCGATCCTTTATCTAGAAAGTGACTATAGTCCGTCCCAAGGGGGCCAGCTTAGTACGAGGGTTGAAGCATTCATAGAGTCATTGAAAACTAGACGGAGAAAGAAAAAATGAAATATTTTGCAGGTATAGATATAGGCTCAACAGCTATTAAAATATCTATTGTAGATGAGAATAAAAATTTAATAGGCTCTAAAATAAGTGCGAGCGGGAGTATGTTTTATAAATATGCTCAAGAAACACTAGATGCACTTACAAATGAACTTGAACTCAACAACAATAATATTGCCTATATAGTAGCAACCGGTTATGGAAGAAAACTATATAAAGAAGCCGATGAAAACATAAGCGAAATAACAGCAAATGCGATAGGAGCTAGAGCGGCAGCCAGTGAATTTGGTGAGATCAAGACCATTATAAACATCGGCGGCCAAGACAGCAAAGCAATCTCGCTTGATAGCGAGGGTAATGTCGTGAATTTTGCAATGAATGATAGATGTGCAGCGGGTACCGGAAAGTTTTTAGATGTTGTTGCCCTTAAACTCGAAATGGATGTAAACATGCTTGGAGAATATCACTTTAGATCTCAAGGCACGCCACTATCAGTTAGCAGCACTTGCGCTGTTTTTGCAGAATCAGAGATCATAGGACTTTTGGGCAATGATCATAGCATTGAAGATATTGTTTGCGGCGTACACTACTCTATTGCAAAACGAATAGTAAAACTTGTAAAAAGGGTCGGAATAAAAGAAGGGGTCTATTTTGACGGAGGTCCGGCACTCAATGCAGGTCTAGTCAATGCTATAGAAAATGAGTTGGGGCAAAGAATATTTGTGCCAAAAAATCCGCAAATTACTACTTCGTTTGGAGCGGCTATTATGGGTGTAGATTCATATAATTACGAAAATAATTGATGCTTGTATTTTTTGCTATCTTTGCCATGGGCCTGCAGTTAGGAGCTACTGCTTGTGCGATCAGCTGTATGCCCATTATGACACCTATCTTGCTTGGCAGGGCACCTGACAAGCAAGAAGGACTTTCTATTTTGATGCGATATTTCAGCGGAAAGATCTTAGCTTATGCAGCTATCTCATCAATAGCATTTTTTGGTGCAGATATAGTTAAAAAATATATTCAAGACGATCTGATCTTTACAAAGATCGGCGCAATCATTATAGTTTCCGTTGGTATTTATTCTTTGTATCTAGCTCTATTTTCAAATAAAACTTGCTCTACTGCTTGCAGCTCATCGTCAAAATTTGGATATTTTGGAATAGGTTTTTTTAGCTCATTTAGTTTTTGCTTGCCAGTTAGCTCGCTGATAGCTGCCAGCGCTTTAAGCAGCTCATTTTTAACATCTCTTTTATACGGTGTTTTTTTTGGGTTGGGCGTGGTTATTGTTCCATTTTTATTTTTTTATTTTTTTATTTTCAAGATCACTTCAACAATAGTCACCGAACTTTCAAAATTCAAAAAAGAGATACAAATATTTTCTGCATTTTTACTAATACTAGTCGGCAGCTTGATATATTTTGAGGTTATAAGACTATGATAAAAAAATAAAACTACAATACTCTAAGCCAAACACTACTAAAATAACGTTTTATTTTTAGGGGTATAGAATGTTTGAAGTTTTAATCTTAGCAATAGCACTTAGTATGGATGCGTTCGCAGTTTCTATCGGCCTTGGATCAAAAATGAAAAAAGGTGTCAAACCACTGGCTATAAAAGCCGGCTTTTTCTTTGGTATTTTCCAAATGATTATGCCAGCAGTTGGCTATTTGGGTGGTATCGGGCTTAGCAAATACATCAGCGAGTATGACCACTGGATTGCATTTTTATTGTTGTTTTTGATAGGCGCCAAGATGATATACGAATCGTTTGGCGAAAATATCGAAGATGAAATAGCAATAATTTCCAACAAAATAATGCTTACCCTTGCGATAGCTACAAGCATTGATGCAATGGCTGCAGGCTTTACTCTTAATCTTTTTGCATTAAATGTGTTTATTTCACTTCTAATGATAGGAGTGACGACTTTTGTGTTTAGCTATGCCGGAGTGTATATCGGCAGTAAGGGCGGAGAAAAGCTAGAGAGCAAAGTTGAATTTTTGGGCGGCATTATTTTGATAGCTATTGGTATCAAAATTTTAGCTACGCACCTCATGAATGGAAACTAAAATCAAACTACAATATTTGAATATATTTATCTAAAGCTGCCAAACTTTCCAATCCAACTCTTCAAGCAATGCTTTTGCTTTAGAACATAACGGCGCTTGGATTAGGAGATATTTGTTATTTATTTTTGAGTTGTTATTTGACTCCAGTCTCGAATGCAATTCCAAAAGCTCCTCGGCTTCTTTGCGGAGTATTCTGCTCTTTTTTGTAATAGCAAAAACAGAGCAATAGTATCCTTTCAGATTGACACCCAAATAAATATCAACCTTTTTCCTCGATTCAAGCATTGATGGCGATATCTGAGATAATGTTTTGCAAATAATTCTATTATGACCTAAAAAATCGACAACATTTTTCATCAAAACCTCCTCAGTGGGTGATAGTTCTCTATGGTATGGGCTAGATTTTGCTTTTGGATATGCGTATAGATCTGTGTTGTGATCAAAGAACTATGGCCTAAAAGTTCTTGTACGACACGCAGATCGGCACCGCCTATAATGAGTGCCGATGCAAAGGAGTGACGAAGTACATGCGGAGAAACCCCCAGATACTTTTTCACTATTTTAAAGGCACTTATGCGGCTCAATTTTTCGCCTTTATAATTCAGCCATATGTAGCTGCTCTGCATATCTTGATATCTCAGGTATTCATTGAGAGCTTCCAATGCGACCAATGCTAATGGAACAATGCGTTCTTTTTCACCCTTTGCAAAACGAATCTTTAGCCACTCATTATTTATATCGCTTTTTTGTACATTCAAGGCTTCTGATATACGGCATCCGCTGGCATACAAAAACAGTATCAAAGCATAATCTCTTAATCCGATTGGCGTACTTCTGTCTATAAGAGAGAGAGATTGGCTGATCTGTGCATAATCTAAATACTTTGGCAAATTCTGCGGCAGTTTTGCCATTGGAACTGCTATTTTAGTATGCTCAAAATGATATTTATGACAAAAATTAAAAAACGCATTAATAGCTGAAAGTTTACGATTAAGTGTGCGTTTATTTGGAAATGTTGCTAAAAATCCAAGCACCTCATCAGTGCTTAGCTCTGTAAGTTTTTTGGGAAATATAAGTGTTTCTAACGCAGATAGATCACTGATATATGAAGAAATAGTAGTTTTCCCAAGGGCTTTGACTATGCTCAAATACTCCTCAAATGCTACCAACAGATCATTCATAATTCACATTCGCTATTATCTGCTCACACCACTGATAGTATAATGCTTATACAGTCTTGCTACGCTAGCCAATGGAGACTCTTCATCAATAGTGTCAAGCAATTTCTTGGCTGTAGCTATATCTTTATTGTTTATGGCTGCATAAACTTTTTGGATAGTAGCCATATCTTGATAATAAACCGAATCTGTTGGCTTTTGGCTCAAGGCACCGACTTCATATGCGCTTAGATCGGCTACTAGTTTATTTTCACTTTTTGACAACTCTTGAAGCTGCTTAATATCTTTTGCCTGACTGGCTTTTTGATAACTATATAACTCATAAAGCGGTTGATTGTTCTCCTGCAAAACAGCCAATGCGTCTTTATCTGCAGGATTTGCTGCTAGTTTCAAAAGGGCTTCATTTGCTTTTTCATTTTTGTGATCCTGCCAAACTTCCAATGCAACAGTACTAATGAAAAAAAGAGCGATAGCTGCTATTGCGGCAAAAATTTTTATCTTATGTTTATTATAGAATGTTTCGAACTTCAACACACTCTCTAAGAGTTTTTCGTCACTGCCAAGTTCATTTTTAACATAATTTGCATTTTCTTTTATATTCATTCATCTTCTCCAAACATTTGATATATTATACCTTATAAAAACTGTTATTATAACTCTACTATGGTGATGCCTAAATTGCCGGGCATTCTATAAAATTTGGCTATTTTTGGATGGGAGCTTAGGTATTGGCTTACCAGTTTTGCCAATATTCCCTTGCCTCCGCCGTGAATGACCTGCACTTCGTGCAGATTATGTACCAAGGCATCTGATATAAATCTATCCAATGCGTCCATAGCTTCATCGCCGAACATACCGATAAGTTTTATAGATACGGATGCACCGCTTTTTTCTACGCTAGCTGTTGCTTTTGGTATTTTCGGTTTAGGCAACGGCGCTGTCTCATAGATTTTTTTCAACATCGCAAGAGGTACTCTCATTTTCATGCCGTCAACCTCTATAGTTGTGTTATTGCCGCTGATAGCCAAAAGCTCACCCTTGTGCGAACGATATTTGATCCTGTCCCCGACCTTTAAAGGCTCTTTAGTTTTATCTTCGATAATTTCGGTATCTTTTTTTTGACTCTTGGCTTTGAAAGCTTCATTGAGCAATCTCCTGCTCTCTTTAGACTCTTTTGCTCTTGCTGCATCTTGGGCTTTAGATATGGCTTCTTTGTATGCTAGTTCTAGGGTATTTGTGCTGCTTTCATATTTTTGGCGAAGACTCATTTCCAACTCTTCAAGCCTTGTATATTTTTTATCAAGCTTAGCTTTCTCAAGCTCGAGAGCTTGGATCTTTTGACGCATTTGACTTTCCAGCACGGTAGAACGTTCTATGAGTTCATTTAGCCTCTCTTTGTCTTCTCCATGTACTTCTCTAGCTTTTGCCACTACATCTAACGGAATGCCATATCTTTGGGCAGTCTCAAAGGCATAGCTTTTGCCTATGCTGCCTTGCAAGAAAGTATAAGTAGGCACTCTTTTTTCCTCATCATACAAAGCAGCTACAAGCTCGACAGATTCATGCGATGCCATAAGTGAAGCCAATCTTTTGTGGTGCGTGGTAACTACAAAAACAATATCTCTTTTAGCTAATGTATCCAGAAGTACTCTAAACAAACTGGCAGCTTCATCGCTATCCGTTCCTAGCTCTATCTCATCGACTCCCACTATAGCATTTCGCTTATCAAATAGTTTTGAGAATTCTACCATACGTCCGGCAAATGTTGATATATCGTTTTTTACGCTTTGAGGATCATCTATGATAGCTTCGATATCACTAAAATGGCCTACAACAGTTTGTGATATATTGCAAGCAAAAGGAAGCAGGTATTTGCTCATATATACTGCACTTAGAATAGATTTTAAAAGCATTGTTTTTCCGCCGGCATTGACTCCGGTGACAAGCAAAATATTTTTATCGACACTAAGAGTTATTGGCTTTGGATTTTCCAGTGCAGGATGAGAAAACTCGCTTAAAACTATTTTATTGCCCTTTTGAGGCAGCACAAACTCATAATCCTTTGCCCTGGCAAAAAATACTCTTGCTTGATAATGATCAAATCTATCAAATTCTTTATTTATATAATTTAAAAACCTCTCCCATGTTGAAAAAACGGCCGAAAATTCTCTGCAATAGCGCAGTATAATAGTCTCTTTTTGACTCAGAAGAGATGCTTCTTTGGCTTTTAGATCACTGAGTGACTGGGGCAATATATAAAAAAACCCTCCGGCACTTCTGCCAACTACGCTAGCTTTGATAGCACTTGAAAACCCTCCGCGCACAAGCAGCGTCTCTTCGTCATTTATAAAGTGAATTTGCGTATCGACTAGATACTCTTGGATATTTTTAGCATGCAAAATATGTTGCAATGATTCTTTTATAGCTCTTTTATTGCGAATAATTGCTTCATTGATATCTAACAATTCATCATCTTTTTGGCTATTGATCTCACCCTCATCCGTAAAATATCCCATGATTGCTTCGATCTCTTTTGGCACTTCGATAGCACCGATCCACTCTTGCAATAAAAACGGCAAAGAAAGAGCTTGAAGTGATTTAAAATATTGGATTATCTGTATAAATGCATACATTTCGCTTAAAGACAATATGGCTTGTTTTTTAAGGCGATTGAGTTGGGTATTTAAAGGCGGTATGGGTTTGGGTGCCGAAAATTCAACAGATGCAAGTGCTTGTATATATCGGTAATGCCTTGCCGTATCACCTTGCATAATAATAGATTTCGGCCGTGCCAAAAATTTTTCAAAACTCTCTACATACCCCTCAAGATCAAGTTTTTTTATCAAAGAGGAGTTTGTCATGAATTTACTGATGCTCCCCACGGATCTGATAAGTAATATCGCCTGCACCAAATGCTACAATTATACCGTCATTGTATTCGCTGATCACATGTCCATCCTTGATGATTTTAACTATATTGTCTTGTTTGGTCACGCTATCTGCCATCAACGGGTCATACTGCATCAAAGCTCCTTTTAGGTCTATCTCCACAGGCAATTCTCCTGCCGACCAGATAGGGAGAACGACTAATCTATCTATACCTTCAAAACATTTGACAAAACCTTCTAGATTATCCATAGTACGACTATATTTGTGCGGTTGCCAAATGACGCTCAAAGAAGATAAACCTCTAAGCTCTTGATAGATCTTCAATGCTTTAATTGTAGCTGCAATTTCAGTCGGATGATGCCCATAATCATCAATAACAACGCAGTTTGGCTGATTTTGAACTATATCAAATCTTTTTTTGATTCCTTTATAAGCCCTGAGCCTATTGCGCACATGCTCTGCATCTTCACCGAGTTCTAATGCTGCCAATATTGCCAAAGCAGCATCAAGAGCTATATGCTCCCCTATGCCAAAAACTTCAAAGATGCCGAAATCTTTAAGCGTAAACCTAGTATAAGGTTTGTCTTCTACAAGCACATACGAAATATCAACTATATCGCGTGATGGATATAGTCTAACCGCATCCATATCTAAACTTGCTAAAAACTCGTCTTCTGCATTTATCACTTTGATTTTTGCCAGTGACAAGAAGTTTCTATAAGCATTATAAAATCGCTCTTCATCATACTCGTAATACTCCATATGCTCTGGCTCTACATTTGTTACAATTGCCAGATACGGATTAGAATTTAGAAAACTTTCATCACTCTCATCTGCTTCAAAAACTACTTTATTATTATCATATTGTCTAACGTTTGAGCCAAACTCTTTACTTATTGCGCCGACCAAGGCATTAGATTCTGGCAGCAAAGAAGCCAGCATAGCTGAAGTCGTGCTTTTTCCATGAGCTCCTCCAACCGCATAGACCTCTTTGTCCTTGAGTATAAATTTCAATGCCTCTTTGCGTGAAAAAAGCTTGATCCCAAGTGTCTCGGCTTCGACATATTCTGGATTATTTTTACGAACAGCAGCTGAATATATCACTATATCTGCGCCATGAACAGCATCTTTATGATGCGGAATGGTGATCTTGGCGTGAAAGTTTGTAGCTAGATCATTGGTAATTTCGCTTTGTCGTATATCCGACCCGGAAATTATATGCCCGTCATTTGCTAAAAATTTAGCAAGTGCCGAAAGGCCGATTCCGCCAATTCCTACAAAGTGGATATTCATTTATTGGCTCCTTCTAGTTTGGATAATATATCTTTTGCTTCCTTTACATGCTTGCTTAACATATTTATCAAAATATCATTTGGCTGCGTATAGTTTTGAATAAAATAAGGTATTTCATTGAACGTATCTATATTACTATCAACCAAATCGTCGATAAATTGGTCAAAACTATACCCAGCTATAACAACAGCAGAATGAATTAGCATAGACTCGCTCAAATTTTCATCACCAATAGTATGGGTTAACGCCAAAAACAATTCTTTGGCTCCCTTTTTATCATCTTCACTGTACAATTGGATTGCATGCTCATACAAAGCTCTTGTGGCTGCTAGGTCTTCACTGTTTTTGATATCAAATTTAATATTATTTGCTAAATTTTCAGATAATTTATCAAATGAAGCAGAAACTAAAAAAGTGAATACATCATTTATCTCATCTTCATTGCTGCCCATTACAATTTTTGCATCCAAAAGCTGATATCCTTTTGATACACTTGATTCTTCTTTCATTTGAATTTCTAAAGTTTTCAAAAAATCTAGAAATTCTTCGTTTTGTTTTAATTCTTCTATATTTATATCATTAGCCATAGCATCATCCTTTTTTATTATAGTGCTTTTTTAATTCTATTTAGTGCTTCTCTAGTTGTCTCTTCATTATAAACAAGAGCAAGTCTTACGTATCCTTTTCCCGCTTCATTTCTGCCCAAAAAAGATCCTGGTAATACTTTGACATTGAAATCCCTATAAAGTTTTTTTGTAAATTCGAGTTCATCACCTACTTTTAACCATACATAAAATGTAGCCTCTGTAACTTTTACACCCAAAATCTCATGAGCCAATTTCAGATTGGCTTTGTATTGATTGCGAAACACATCTACATGCGATTGCTCGCTCCACGCTGCTGCTGCAGCTGCTTGCAAAGGAAGCGGAGATGCACATCCAACGTATGTACGATACTCCAAATATTTTTTGAGGATCTTTGCATCTCCGGCTATAAATCCGCTGCGAAGCCCTGGAGCTGATGAGCGTTTTGATATGGAATTGATAGCCAAAATATTTTTAAATTCACTGTTCCCTACAGCAATACTGGCATTTAGGATCGACGGTAATGGTTCACTTGTATATAGATCTATGTAACATTCATCATTTAATAGCACAAAATCATATTTTAAGGCCAATCTTACCCACTCTTTAAGGCTCTCAAAACTCATTACAGAGCCTGTTGGATTATTTGGGGAATTCAAAATAACCAGATCTGTGTCGCTTAAAACAGACTCATCTATTTGAGGCAAAAAATTGTTTTTTGCCTCAAGTGCAAGATACCTTACCTTAGCTCTTGAAGCTATGGCAGCTCCTTCATAGATCTGATAAAATGGGTTTGGAAATACCATTACCGGACTTGGTTTATCATAAAGCAAAAATTGCGGAAAATTGAACAATACTTCTCTAGTACCAAAAGACGGCACTATCTCTTCTGGTTGCAAAGAGATATCAAAACGGCTTTTAAGATAGCTTAGCATTCCATTTTTTAGATAATCTTCACCGGCAGTTTTTGGATATTTATTTAGCAATGATACGCTATTGCTTAAAACTTCTTGGATAAACAATGGTGTATCAAATTGCGGCTCACCTATTGTAAGGCTAAGAGGAGAAAATTCTTCATTCGGAGATATATTACTCAATAATACATTAAGCTTCTCAAATGGATATGATTCAAATTGCATTTATGTCTCGTTTTAGAATATTATATCTAAATTGGAGTTAAAAAGTAACGATAAAAGCCGTGGAAGAGATAGAGCGATGCACTTTCTTGAGATGTGATCTTGCATCTTGTTTATTGACAAATGGTCCTACAAGAACTTTTGTGCCTTTATGAGTTGATACCAGTCGATAATCAAGCCTTGTACTTTTTATCTTCTTGAGCAATTTCTTATTAATTGTCCCTTTAAAAGTTCCAACTTGTATAAAATGTTTATGTTTATCGGCTTTTTCTTTGGAATCAGAGATAATTCTATCTGCCTGGCTTTCGGATTTATCAATACGTTCGTCATTTGCTCCATTTACAAGCCATTCTATGATCTCATTTGCCAGCTTTGCCCCTCTGTATTTGGCTTTTGGGCTATTTACAAGAATTACAACCGTATAATCAGTCCCAGATCTTGAGCGTACATAACCGGCTATATTTTTTACACCTTTTACTGTTCCTGTCTTCATCCATACTCGGCGATGATGGGAGGACGGAAATCGTCTTTTTATAGTTCCATCTACTCCTGCAATAGAAAGTGTTTCCATCCATTTTGAATTATATTTAGAATATGCATTATCGAGCAGACTCTCAAATGCCATAGAAGTTGCCTTCGCATTTCTTGACAAACCGCTTCCGTTATCTGCTTTTATCGTAGATGCGTGACGAACACCATGTTTATTTAAAATATCAGTCATTGCTTTGCGTGATCTTACAAGTGTGCCTTTTGAGTTAGAACTGTGCGCCCCTAGAGTGAGAAATATTTGCCTTGCAAACAGATTATTACTCTCTTTATTGGTTTCGGAAATAATCTCCATAAACGGCTTAGAATAATATACTATGATCTCATTCGCATTTGAAGGTACATTTCCCAATTTCAGCCCACCAGAAAATCTAATACCCCCATTTTTAAATTGTTCTGCAAAACTATAAAAACAAGCCAAATATGACTTGGTTACGATTTGAGTGATCTTCCTTGGAGAACAGCGAGAAGATATCTTTCCTGATAAGACAACTATCGGTTTTGGTGACGATGTGATCACCCTTGCTGACGGCCAAGAGTATCTTCCTGTGCACCGCTTATTAACACTTTGAAGTCTATTGTCTATCTCATAGCTTTTATCTGTTACATCGCTTGAAACATGGCTCCCCTCTATGGACAAAGTAGTAGTATTTTGATTGAACATCATAGCGTCAGGCATCGCATTGTAAGGATTGTAGGGATGTTCGTCAAAATTGGCACTACTGTTATTGGATGATTCAAAATAGCTTCTATCCATTATTATATCGCCGCTGATGGTTCTGATCCCTCTAGATTTTAAAAACTCGACTATTTTGATCACATCGTTTGTTTCAAATGCAGGGTCACCGTAACCTTTAATATAGAGATTGCCGTCAACTGCTCCATCACTGATATTATCTGTGCTATAAACTACGGTTTTCCATCTATAGCCGCTTCCCAACTCTAAGAGTCCGGCATAAGTAGTAGCTATTTTAATGACGGATGCAGGTATTCTTTCTGTATTATGATTCAATGATGCTATTGATTTGCCTGAAGTGCCGCTTTCTTTGATGGATATACTTATATCGCGTGTGGAAATGCCTGATTTTATTATCATATTTTCTATTGGCGCAGGCAATTGTGCAAAAACGCATGCAGCAAATATGAACCATGCCGATATATATCTAAACAGCATTAGTGCTTCCTTGCATAAGCTTCGTTAAGTTGCTTCATAGCCAATGATATCACACCGGACGAAGTACCGAAATTTAATCTCATAAAACCCTCTCCGCCATTACCAAATAATATTCCATCACTCAATCCTAGTTTAGCTTCTTTATAAAAAAAATCAGTTATCTGCTTATGTATACCAAAAAGTTCTTTGCAATCCAGCCACATCAAAAATGTAGCTTCCGTATCTATCGGTTTTATAGGAATTCGATTTGCCTTTAGACTGTTTTTAATTAGATCGATATTGCCTCTTAAGTGTGATTTTAGCTCTTCAAGCCATAGATCACCCTCATTGTAAGCGGCTATAAGTGCTTCGATACCAAATGGATTTCCACTCTCTATTCCGGCATTTTTTTGAACGGCCTGATAAGCAAATCTCAATTTTTTATTTGGGATTATAGCATATGAGGTTTTTAATCCTGCTATATTAAAAGTTTTTGAAGGAGAATTTAACACTACAGATCTATCATATCCTAGGCTTGCGAAAGATATATTATGCCCCTTATAGACCAGATCAGCATGAATCTCATCAGAAACTACTACGACTCCGTATTTTTTGCAAATCTCCATTAAGTTGGTCAACTCTTCTTTGCTCCATGCTCTTCCGGTTGGATTATGCGGTGATGAGAGTAAAAAAAGTTTTGCTTCTTTAGCTTTTTCTTCAAAATCTTCAAAATCTATATGATATTTTCCGTCAATATACAAAAGCTTATTTTCTAGCAATTTTCTTCTGTGATTTTTAACTGAACTCATAAACGGAGGGTAGATAGGAGTCTGTACTATGATCGAATCATCTATATTTGAATATGCTTCTATAGCAAAATTGATAGAAGTGACCACACCGTTTGCAGGGACTACCCAAGATTCTTGTATCAGCAGACCATATCTTTTTTTCATCCATAGCACGATCGATCCAAAATACTCTTTAGGATATATGGTATAACCATAGATCGGGTGCTGAGCTCTTTTTTGTATCGCTTCAACAATAACCTTTGGTGCAGCTATATCCATATCGG
Source organism: Sulfurovum sp. UBA7648 (assembly GCA_002483605.1). Lineage (GTDB taxonomy): Bacteria > Campylobacterota > Campylobacteria > Campylobacterales > Sulfurovaceae > BN30871. The sequence goes on along the minus strand of DLIG01000021.1, from coordinate 204,927 downwards.
CAACCCACATCGGTATCACATTCGTGCTGTCAAATAATGTTTTGGACTCTTCATATTTGACACTATATGTACCTGTTCTGTTGATTTCCAAAAATTGGTTCAAACTCTCTCCCAGATACTCATTTGAGAAATTGTATACTGATGTTTTCTAGATGTTTCCTGGATCACAAAAGGCACATTATGAGTAGCTAAAAGTTTAAATTTATCGCCTAAGATCTCACCGATAGATTCCAGTGTTTTTACAGCTTTGCCGTTTTTTATAAAACCGCCAAGCCATTTATCTTTGGGCGTATGCTCCTCAAGCCATGTGTAAGGTGATGTCAAAACAAAGATACCACACTTGTTTACCCTTTCACTCAAAGATACTAGAAATCTTTTAGGATCATAAAGTCTGTCTATAAGATTTCCTGCAAAAATAAGATCAAAGTTTTTATATATAGACTTTAGATTACAAGCATCTCCTTGCCAAAATGTAACTTTATGGGCATATTTATCTAGTTTAAAATCGCTCAGGCGTATTTCATGCAGTGACTCGAGCTCTCCTTCTGTCGGCATGCTATAATGGAGTTCCCCGCCGGTTTTTAGCTCAATAGCATATTGTATGAATCTTGCTGAAAAATCTATTCCTATAACTTCATCAAAAATTTTAGCAAGCTCAAAACTGCTTCTTCCTATAGCACATCCCAGATCCAGTGCTCTAGAAGTTTGTCTGCCTTTTAGATACTTTGCAGCGATATCTATGCAATTTTTAGGAAAATTGGGAACACCCAGCACATTTTCACCCCACTCAAAGTGGCAATACTCTGATACTACTTTATCTTTAGTGTATGTGCCAAATTGGATATGCTCATTATATCCGCTGACTACATATCGAAAACCGGCATGTTGATAAAAATGTCTTCTAAAAGCATAACGGCTATTGGGCAATGCGAGATTACCGCAGCTTATCCACGAACCGCCTTTGATCAAATTATGTTTGCCGTCAAATGTAGGCACCGTAAAATCATCATAAGCAGGATGAACTTTGAAAGTATCAAACGGATAAATAGGGGTTTTTGTCCACTGCCACACATTGCCTATCAGATCATAAAATTCTCCATGTTTATACTTATCTACCGGGGTACTGGAAAAAGAGCCCAATAGATCAATGTTTGCAATATTCACATCATTTGTTTTTTTGGAGATTTCCAACATTCTGTAGTATTCATCTTCTGTTGGTAACGATATAGGCTGTGAGCTTTTTTCACTTAGCCATTTACAAAATGCGTTTGCCTCAAGACAGTTGACTTCTACAGGCCAATTAAGAGGCAGAGGAATTTCATGGATGAGAGTACGTAGTTTATAGCCATCATCTGTTTTCACCCAAAACTCAGGATATGATGCATTTGTATAATTTCTCCAATCTAGGGCTTCTTTATCCCAATAGATATCTTTTTTATATCCATCGTCATTTACAAACTCCAAAAACTCGCCATTTGAAACTAAAAATTTGGAAGCTTTAAATGCAGGAATATCAGCTTCATGAATACCGTATTCATTATCCCAGCCATAATATAGATCGTGCTGGTGAGACTTGCCTATGAAAATTTTACCTCGCGGAACTTGTATAAAAATATTTTGCGGATGATCGCCGCATTCCAAAGATGGCTGGAATTCATATGATGCTTTTATATATTCTATAGGCAATTGTCTCATAAGCACAGATGATGTCTCTAGATGTATATTTTCGTGCTCTATTCCCATCATTATAACCCACCAAGGAGAATCCCATGTGATTGGCAACGTTAAAGGCATAGTAATTATTAGATCCGATACCAGATCAAATACTTTTTGTCTATATGCCAATGTGTCGGATATCGAAGGCCAATTGTAATTTGTCTCATCAAGATCATCCCAACTCATTTCATCTACACCAATTGCAAAAATAGATTCTAGATATGGATCGATCCTATGGTCTATGATCTTAGATAATTCGAGTTTATTTATAAAAAATACGGCCGTATGGCCAAAATAGAAGATCAGAGGGTGCCTGAGAGGATTTGCTTTTTCATAGTAGGCTTTTTCATCTCCCAAGAGCTCAAAAAGAGATTCATACCTTCGAAAACAATTTTGAAAATAGGCTAAGATCTCTTCTCTTTTTGTTTCAATATCATTGCCATCCAATGTTGTCATTTTATGATATTGCATATACATGATGATTACAACGTCCCTTGTTCATACATGGCACGCATACGCTCTTTTTCTTTTTCTCTTTTTAGTTTTTCAGCTTCTTTCGCTCTAAATTTTTCGATTGAAAAACCAAGCCATTGAGACAAAGGCGAAGCAATAAAAATAGATGAATATGTACCGACAATGACTCCTATTAAAAGTGTCAAACTAAATCCGTTGATGATCTCTCCTCCAAAAAGATACAAAAACAAAACAACTATAAATACAGTCAAAGAAGTTAAGGTCGTTCTTGAAAGCGTCATAGTAATAGATTCATCTATAAGAACAAACAAATTTGTCTGTTTTGTACGTCTAATGCTATCCCTGATCCTATCAAAAACAATAATCGTATCATTGATGGAATATCCCAAAAGCGTCAAAATAGCTGCTAAAATATCTAAATTTACTTCGATCGATAAAAGCACAATTGCTCCAAGAGCAATACTCACATCATGAACCAACGCCAATACAGAAGCAACCGCAAAACGCCACTCAAATTGATATGAAACATAGATCAAAATCCCGATCACAGCCAACACAAGAGCCATCATTCCTTTTTCTCGAAGTTCATTTCCGACTTTTGCGCCAACCATATCAACGCGTCTTATATCAAATTTGCCTGTGGTGTGAAGTACGTTTTTTATCTCGTCTGAAGTATCATTTGTAACATCAGAGGACACTTTCTTGATTTTAATGACGACTTCATCATCGCCGCCAAAATTTGTTACTTGCGCACCTTGAAATGTTTTAGTCGCATCAAGCACTCTCCTGATCTCATCTATGGGTGCTTTTTGCTCATATTTTACCTGTATCAGTGTACCGCCGGCAAAATCAATACCATAATTAAACCCTTTAGTGAATATCAAAAACCAAGATCCCAGTACCAATACGAGCGAGAGCAAGCCAAAACGCTTGGCATGCCTCATGAATCCGAATGGTTCTTTTAATTTAAAAATTTCCATTATATAGTCTCCTCTTTTTTGATACCAAACCATTTGCTAATAGCATTTTTATCTATCTTGGAGACAATCATATTGTAGATCCCGTGTGTTCCTAAAATTGCCGTAAGCATAGAAACAAGTATGCCTATGCTAATGGTTAAAGCAAACCCCTTGATCGGTCCTGTACCATAAACATATAGTGCAACTGCAGCTATCAAGGTTGTTATATTTGCATCAAATATAGCACTAAATGCATTGGCATAACCGTCTTCTATTGCTTTGGCTATAGATTTGCCTTCGCGCAAAACTTCTCTGATTCTCTCCAAAATAATGACATTCGAATCGACTGCCATACCGACAGTAAGCACTATTCCAGCCATTCCGGGCAATGTCAATGTTGCCCCAAAAAGTGCCATAACAGCTATAATGATGAACAAATTAGCAATCAGCGCAATATTGGCTAAAACTCCTGATAGCCCATAATAAACTATCATAAACAAAGCAACAGCTCCAAATCCGACCACTAAAGCTATGGTGCTTGATTGGATACTATCAGCACCGAGGCTTGGCCCTATAGTGCGTTTTTCTTCTACAACTACAGGTGCAAGCAATGCACCTGATCTTAATGCTATAGCTATATCGTGGGCTTCTTGCTGGGTGAAATTGCCAGAAATCTGCCCTTTTCCGCCGCCGATCCGCTCATTGATCACAGGAGCTGAATATACTTTATTATCAAGTACTATAGCCATTCTCTTGCCTACGCTTTTACCTGAAAAATCACCAAATATCTTGGCACCTTCACCGTTGAGTACAAAATTGATCACAGGCTGGTTACTTTGGCTATAGCCCACACTCGCATCAGTAAGCATTGAACCGTCAAGTACCGGTATCTCTTTGAGAAGATATTTTTCTGGAGTTTTAACATCGTTCAAAATTACATCCCCATACTGTGCGGCTTCAGCCTCGCTCATGCTCAAAACCCTAGCCGCCCTGTCTTCATCGACAGCCATCATTTGCAGATGTGCCGTTTTGGCTATAAGCTCTCTTACCCTTTGCTCATCAGCAGGAGTTTTGATGCCAGGAATTTCGACAAGTATCTTGTCTTCTCCTTGTTTGGCAACAGTAGGTTCTGCAAGTCCAAACAGATCCAAACGGCTTCTAATAGTTTCAACTGCTTGGGATATAGCGTTTTGTTTGGTTCGCTCTATCTCTTCTGGAGTCATAGCTATAGTAAAAACCATACCGTTCTGGGTTAACGTTGTACCTTCTAACTCTTTTTTAACAATTGCTTGAAATTTAGCTACATCGTCGCTATCAAGCAATTCCAAAGTTATACCGTTTTGCTTAATCGCTACATTGTCATAAATGATCTCTTGGTCGTCAAGCAGATACTTAATTGAAGTTGCGATTGATTTCGTGCGAGATTCTATAGCTACTTCACTCTTTACGCCAAGTACCATATGAAGCCCGCCTTGCAAGTCAAGCCCCAAAGTTATCTTCTTGCCCCAGTCGCTCTGCAGCAAAGAAGGCAAAGAAAACACTATCCCAAATATAAAAGCAAAAAGAAAGATAACTACTCTATAGTTAAACATTTTCATTTAGTGTGTCCACTTTTTTGGCAACAAACGCTCTATCTATCTTGACTATAGTAGTCTCATTTAACTTAATTTTGATAAAATTCTCTTCAGTTTTAACAACCTCGGCATATAATCCGCCGTTTGTAATGATTTGATCGCCTTTCTGTAAAGAATCGATCATCTCTTTATGTTTTTGCTGTTGTTTTTGCTGCGGTCTTATGATCAAAAAATAAAAAATAGCAAATAAAGCTACTAGGGGTAAAAATGATAGCAATGCACTACCTTGCTCAGCACCGTTCATGGGATAATCCTTTTGTATAGTAATAATATTCGCAGCTATTTTACCATTGGTGATATAGCAAAGGGCTTAATCATTGCATTTTCAATGTCTCTGTTTATATATCTATCACACATAAATATTGAGTTAAAGTTACTCAATACTGCTCTAGGTATTATTGGACTATTCTTTCTCATTGGAAGCTCAAACAGAACATGGTTTTGGAGTGGCTTTTTTATATCATTAGCTTGGTTTTGGTGGATATTGCTGAGCTTTCGTTTTTATGGCATGGCATGGGCAATGCCTATAGGTACTTTTTTGGTCACGATCGGTTTTGGACTATTGTTTTTACTGTTGGCGTGGATTTCAAACTATATATCCAAAAAAACAAAAATTCCACTAGTTATTCTTCATGCTTTGGCCCTATGGAGCATGAGTTTTATCCATCCTTTTGGATTTGACTGGTTCAAGCCGGAGTTAGTTTTTGTAGAAAGCTATATAGGCATTACAAAATGGCAATTTGCTATAGTTCTTATATCAATTACAATTGCTCACACAACCCAAAAGTTAGGATATTTATGGCTTGTGGTTTTTGCATTTTCATATCAAGAAACCAATATCCCTAGTCCGATACGATCAGATATGCAAATAGTTACTACAAATATAACTATGGACACAAAATGGCAGCAAAACCACCAAAAAGAGGTTTATAAAATGATCTTTGATACTATTGACATTGCTATAGAAAATGATAAAAAGATCATAATATTTCCCGAATCGGTATTTCCTCTATTTTTAAACCTAGAGCCTGAACTATTAAAAGCCCTTCAAGAAAGATCACAAAAAATCGATATGGTCATCGGCGGACTCTATTGGGATAAAAATACACCTAGAAACAGTACCTATATATTTCATCAAGACCAGGTTAGTGTAGCCAATAAGGTGGTTTTAGTACCGTTTGGCGAACAAAATCCATTGCCGGCATGGCTTGGAAAACTTGTTAATAGAATATTTTATAAAGAAGGCGTGCTTGATTATGTTGCAAGCAACAAAATAGCAGATTACAAACTAGGCGATACTATTTATAGAAATGCTATCTGCTATGAAGCAACGAGCGAAAAGCTATACAAGGGTGAACCAAAGCACATGATAGTGCTTAGCAATAACGGCTGGTTTATGCCATCCATTGAGCCGATACTCCAACAATTGCTTTTAAAATACTACAGCAAAAAATACGGCACGACAATATATCATAGCATCAATATGTCACCTTCATATATTATAAAAAGCGGCAAGGTGTTTTGGGTAAACTAATATTTGTAAAGCGAACAAAGAGATGAAACGAATAATAGATAAATATAACATAAAATTAGATAGTCTGCGTACGATCTTTTATCAGTTCATTTCAAATTACCGCATATTTAAGAAATTTTCTAACAAATACAAAATAGATTTGTGGCTCATGGAAGGAAAAGAAAAAAACAGCAAAACGCCTATTACTATTCTGTGCTCTGCAATAGATCAAGAAAGAAGCTATCTTGCTACATTGGTTTTCAAAGAAACTTATAGCGAATCATATATTGGTCGATATTGGCTATGGGATATAAATAAAAACGCCGACAAAATAGAAAAAGAATATTCTATGATGCTATTGGACATCAAAAAATCTCGACGAAAATTTTTAAAAACAGATAACTGTTTTTACATCCCGGGGTGGGTCAGAGGAGTCATTGATTTGCCCTTAAGCCAATCTATTATGAATAAACAAAGCTTAAAATCCGATCTGCGAAAGATCAGAAAAAATTCACTTACATTTGAAGTCACGCAGGATATAAAAAAATTTGATGATTTCTACTACAATATGTATGTGCCATATATTACCAATTCACATGCGAACAGTGCATATATACGCTCATATGAATACAGAAAAAAGCAATTTGAAGGCAACGAGCTGCTTTTAATTAAAAAAGACGAAAAGTATATTGCCGGTGCCATGATCATATATCTAGATGGCAGCCCTGTTTTATCAACCCTAGGGATACGCGACGGCAATATGGAGTATCTAGATTCCGGTGCAATGGGAGCCTTGTATTATTTTTCTTTGGAATACACAAAAGAGAAAAGTTTTTTAAAAATAAGTGCCGGCATGTCAAGAGGGTTTTTAAAAGACGGCGTGCTTCAATACAAAAAAAAATGGGGTCACAGAATTATAGACATATTCTCAGAAACATTTGTCCTCAAGATCGTATCAGATACTCCAGCCACACGTGCATTTCTTGAAAACAATCCATTTATTTTTGACGATCAAGGCTTACCTTACGGCGCAGTGTTTTTAAATAGCAAAGAAAACATATCCCAAGAATTGATCAAGCAGATCAATAAAGACTACTTCTATACTGGTTTATCTAAACTTTTTATCTATCTTCCTAGTGAAATGGAGATGCCAAATCCCAATGTTATCCCACTCGAACTTTCCGGGCGTATCTCTTTTAGAACTTTGGACTTTTTTGAATAAAAAGCATCTGCATTTATAGTATAATTTACCTATCTTACAATGCAAGGATATCAAATGGCACAATGCGATCAAGGCTTCGATTTTTATTGGAGCGGAACCAAAGACATTTTATTACAAATGAGCAAACTCTACAAACAGATAAAAGACAATCCAAACGATAACAGCGGATTGCAAAATCAATTTGCCCTTAGGATCGTAACTCTTGATAAAGATGTCGATTGCTTATTTAACACCCTTACATTTCTTGGCGATCTAGAGCAGATAGGAAAACTCAATAATCTCTATAATGACTTTAATAGCGGATTCTATGACGATATGGGTGAAGCTAAATTTCTCTGCAGAGATATAGCGGAAAAAATCTTCACAGTTGCGAATTTTCATGTCGTACAGCTAGACGGTGATCAGGAGCTTTGGAAGTCATTAAAAAACAAATATGAGCAGCTGCTTTCAATGATCCCAAGGCAATAAAGCTCAAATAAAATAGATCTGCATTTCCATCGAGTACGATAAGAACGAGGTAAAATTTTAGCTATTAAAAGGTAATAAATATGGATAAAAACAAAGATTATGCAGATTCCGAAGTAAAGGGAATTTCTCGTTACATACCGACCAATCTTTCTAAAGGTATATTGTTATTGCTTCCTAGTGCTTTTTGGCTTGCATTCTCTTCAATAAGAGAACACCCTGATTGGTTTGGTTTGGAGACATGGAGTTCACTTGAAAAAACATTATTTGCTGCACTCATAGCAATTTCTATATGTAGTATTTTAGTAATATTTTTGGTAATTGATATGGCAGTAGCTATTCATCAATCCAAACATAGAAGAATTGTCCATTATAGCAACAAACATCCGTTAATGTCATTTCACTTTATTATGCAAAATTCTACAGTTTTTCATTGGCTTACATTGGGATTTATATGTGTTTTTTTCTTTGTCACTGGTTATATATACGCAAAACTTTAACTCGACCCCATCGTCCTCGATGGGAGTGTATATGAAATTTTAAAACGATTGCAAAATCCCTTACTCACAAATTTTATGCTAAAATTCCAAAAAACAAAAGCATAATATGAAAAAAAAGTTTTTTACGCTTCCCATCAAAGCCTACCAATACATCTCTCGTATGACTCCTGGCAATTGCAGATACTATCCTACTTGTTCAGAATATGCCAAATGGCAGTTTGAGACCACAAATCCTCTTAGCGCATCTATCAATTCAGGCCTACGAATACTCAGATGCAATCAGCTCTTTGCAGGAGGCATAGATTATCCGCTTATACGTTACAATCCGCCAAAATTTTCACTCTCCAAACCGTACATTAACAACAATTATGGCAAAATGGATATTAAATATTGGTTTGTGCCGAAAGATAAAACACACTATTATGTCGTAAAGGATTTTAATGACCATAGAACTAAATAGCCCTCTGGATATGCATCTGCATCTAAGAGACAAAGAGATGCTAAAAGTCGTAGCACCTCTAACGTCCGAAAGTTTCGCAGGGGCGCTGGTCATGCCAAACCTTGTTCCTCCGGTAGATACAATGGATGATCTTTTGGCTTATAAAGAAAGGATACTAACAGCTACAAAAGGCGATACATTCAAGCCGTACATGACGCTGTTCTTTAGAGATAGTTATGATTATGATTTTCTAAAAAGTTTTGGCGATGAGCTAACGGCAATTAAGCTTTATCCGGCGGGCATCACCACAAACAGTGAGGGCGGGGTAAGCGGATTTGATATAGATAAACTTTCCCCTGCTCTTGAAGCTATGAGCAAGCTGGGTATCCCTCTTTGTATCCATGGAGAAACGAACGGATTTGTTATGGACAGAGAGGCCGAATTTATCCCAATATACGAAAAATTGGCAAATGCTTTTCCGCGACTAAAGATCATAATGGAACATATCACCACAAAAGAAAGCGTAGCTGCGCTTGATAAACACGAGAATTTATATGCCACTATCACCCTTCATCATCTTTTGATCACTCTTGATGATGTAGCAGGTGGCTTGCTAAGGCCTCATCTGTTTTGCAAGCCTATAGCAAAAAGGCCGATTGATAGAGATGCTTTGCTTGAAGTCGCACTGAATGCTCACCCAAAAGTAATGTTTGGTTCAGATTCTGCTCCTCACTCAAAAGAAGCCAAAGAAAGCTGCGGATGTGCAGCAGGAGTGTTTAGTGCGCCGGTGGCTCTAGCTGCTTTGGCTGAACTATTTGACAAGCATGATAAATTGGAAAACTTACAAAAATTTGTCTCTGACAATGCAAGATTGATTTACGGTATAATGCCGCCCGAGAAAAAAATTGTACTAGAAAAAACTCCAATGAAAGTGCCGTCCAAATATGGCAATGTCATACCAATGTTTGCCGGAGAAACTCTTTCATGGAGCATCAAAGAAATTATCTAAGGAAGTGAAGTGGGTAAAAAAAATATCAATGCATTGATTCGAGGACATCATAATTTTCAAGATTTAAATTTCAAGAAAAACGAAGAGCGATTCAAATCGCTCGTCCATGAGGGTCAAAACCCAAAAGCACTTTTCATAGGCTGCAGTGATTCCAGAGTTGTACCCGAGCTTATTACCGGAAGCAAACCCGGAGATCTCTTTATAGTTAGAAATATAGGAAATTTTGTAGCTCCGTTCAAGCCCGATGAAGATTATCATGCTACGGCATCGGCTATAGAATATGCGGTTGGCATATTGGGAATTTCGGATATTATTATATGCGGACACTCTCATTGTGGTGCCATCGGTGCATTATACAGTGATGTAGCATACTCTGAAGACATTTTGCATACCGTCAAATGGCTGGAGCTTGGTAACCCTGCCAAAGAATATGCACTTTCATTATTCCCAAATATACCAAAAGAGCAGCTTTTGCGTTATACGGAAAAAATATCCGTACTGTTTCAGTTAGAAAACATACTTACTTATCCTATGGTTAAAAAAAGAGTTGACGAACGCAGTCTGTTCTTGCATGGGTGGTATTACGATATAACAACAGGTGTCATATCATCATATGACGACGAAAGCGATTCATTCATACCTTTGGAACTCTAAAATATGCCGTTACTGTTAGAAACGATACGTATACATAATGGCGAGATAGAAAATCTGGAGTATCACCAGCAAAGATTTGATCATAGCCGCAAAGTTTTATTTGGCGACACTTCTACCCTGAATCTAAAATCCAAAATAATCGCGCCGCCTCACGGCCTGATCCGCTGTCGTATTTTATATGATACTGATATAAGATCCGTCGAATACATTCCTTATACGCCAAGGGATCTAAAAACTTTTACTGTCGTAAAAAGCGATATAGACTACTCACATAAATTTGCAGATAGAAGCATGCTGGAAAATCTAAAGAGTCTGTATCCGCAAAGCGATGAAATTATCATAGAAAAAGATGGATATCTTACAGATACTACCATCTCCAATATCGCTTTTTTAAAAGACGGGGGCTGGATCACTCCATCAAACCCTTTGCTCCATGGTACAATGAGAGCAAAATTACTCAAAGAAGGTTTTTTAAAAGAAAGACCGATTTGCAAAGAAGAGATATCTTCATTTCAAGGCTTTGCATTAATCAATGCTATGATAGGATTTGTGCCAATAAATGATTTTCATATCAAAGGATAACCATGCCATCATCTATTTTTAACTCTCCCAAATACCAAAATCTTATGCAGCAGCATTTACATCAAGTGATCGAATTGTTATTTAAAGAGGATACTGAATTTAGGATTATTTGCAATACTCAATTTGTAGAATTTATGCCTCATTTGCCGGATCATATTACTGAAAGATTTGATGATATTATTATATTTGATATTGCAGAATACAGCTTTGAAAGTGCATCTATCACAAATGATACATTAACATTTGAGGCCGGTTTTGGAGAAGAGAACATTGGAACTACAGTAAGCATTCCGCTATTGGCGATAGCACAAATATTTATCGATGAAACATATCCGCCGTTAGCAATAAATTTTGTTAAACCTGCTCAAAAACAAAAGATCGTTCAAGCACAAAATTCCATGGATGCTCTTTTGAGCAATCCAAAAAACCAAAGCCTTCTAAAGAAAAAAGGCAAGCTTTGATCTAGCAATTGCCTGACAGTATATAATCTACTATATTGTCAATGTACGCATTTCTTTTGTTTTCTTTTGAATAAATAACATAGAATTTGCGCATCATATTATAGCCTCTTATGCGGGCTTCAAAGAATTCGCCTTTTTGTACTTCGTCAGCAATTGCATGTTTTGAGATAATGGAAACCACAGGATTTGCAGGATCTTTTTTGCTTTTCTTAATAGCTTGCAAAACTGCTACCGTATTTCTGACTTCGCTTCTCATTTTGAAATCTTTACAAGAAACACCAAGATCATCAAAAACCTCCATCAGCATCTTTCTGGTATGGCTGGTTTCTTCTCTGCAGATCCATTGAAAATTATACAGATCTTCAGTTTGGAGCAATTTTGGGATAGGCACATTACTCACAATAACAAGCTCGTCTTCAAGCCATTCTCTATATATTATATCATTATCCATAATAGGAGATTCAATAAGCCCTACATCGAGTTTTTTATCTTTGATCTGATTGATGATCTCTTGGCTAAGGTCAATAGTCAAAGTAACATCATTGTTGATAGCTTTGCTAAGATTGGTAAGACACTCGCCAGGGATAACATAAGTTCCGATCGTAAAGGATGCACCCAAACGGAAAGTCATCTTTTTGTTTATGATCTTCAAGACTTCCATTTCGGCATTTTGAATTGCTTTTTCAAGCCTTACGACAATTTTATAAAGTTCTTCGCCTTCCGCGGTAAGCTTGATACCATTCTTTTTGCGTTCAATAATAGTAGCACCTAAATGATTTTCTATAAATTTGATCTGTTGAGTAACTGCGGGCTGAGAAATACCTAGTTTAGCTGAAGCTCTGGAAAAACTTCTCTCTCGCACGGTAGTCAAAAATGTCTCTAGCTTGACAAAATCTTTGAGCATAACTTTTCTCCTTGAGGATAGTATAACTATTTACAATAGTATAAAAAAATTTATTTAAAAATATTATACTATAAAAATATTAATAATTGATTATTTTTTATTCAAATAATTCTAATTTGTTTATCAATATTATTAGATTATTTAGATAACTAGCATCTCAGTGTTTTTAATCATTTTAACGATATAATTAACTATATAAAGGAGCAATGATTATGGATAGGCTGTTTCAAGACTTAAATGATGTGCAAAAAGAAGCAGTAAAACATATTGACGGTCCTTTGCTTATACTTGCAGGTGCAGGCAGCGGAAAGACAAAAACACTAACATCACGCTTGGCATATCTTATAGGCGAAGTCGGAATCGATCCTGCAAATACGCTTACTTTGACCTTTACCAACAAAGCAGCAC
>DLIG01000021.1:191511-191853 GCA_002483605.1 Sulfurovum sp. UBA7648 | reverse complement strand
GACCTTTACCAACAAAGCAGCACTTGAAATGCGGGAAAGAGCTTTGAAGCTTATAGACAATAATGCTTCATACCCTCCTCTTCTTTGTACATTTCATAAGTTTGGCCTTCTGTTTTTGAAATTCCATATAGAAAAATTAGGCCGTAAAAATAATTTTGTTATTATTGATACAGACGATAAGAAACGGCTGCTTCGAACCATATCAAAAGAGCTCAAAATAGATCTTAGCACATCTTTTGTTGCCAGCGAAATATCAAAATACAAAAACTCTTTACTTTCTCCGGAAATTATATTGGAAAAAGCACAACTGCCAGATTATCAAAAAGTTGCTCAAATTTACGA
>DLIG01000021.1:191131-191382 GCA_002483605.1 Sulfurovum sp. UBA7648 | reverse complement strand
CAAAAAGTTGCTCAAATTTACGAGATATATCAAAAAAATATTGTTGAAAATAATTTGGTAGACTTTGACGATCTGCTGATGCTGACATACGAGATATTGGATCAAAATCCTGCCTTGCGAAAAGAGATTAGCCAAAGATATGCTTATATAATGGTTGATGAATACCAAGATACTAATGAATTACAGTTCAAACTTCTCAGCCACCTAGCAAGCGAACATCAAAACATATGCGTGGTCGGGGATGATGACCA
>DLIG01000021.1:169657-190984 GCA_002483605.1 Sulfurovum sp. UBA7648 | reverse complement strand
GCGTGGTCGGGGATGATGACCAAAGTATATATGGTTGGAGAGGGGCAAATATTCGTAATATTCTTGATTTTGCACAAATTTTTCCAAAAACCAAAACCATCAAACTAGAGACCAACTACCGTTCTACTAAAATTATACTGGATGCTGCAAATACTCTTATAGAACATAACTCTTCACGTCTAGGCAAAAAATTAGTAAGTCACAAAGGAGAAGGCGGCGATATAAAAATACTTCACTCTGTAGATGAGACAAATGAAGCCAGAACAATTGCCACAGAGGTAAAAGCTTTACTGGCTAAAGGAGTCAACCCTAAAGAGATAGCCGTACTTTATCGCATAAATGCGCTCTCAAGATCTCTCGAGGAAGGCTTCAATAAAGAGAAATTGGGATTTAAGCTCATTGGAGGAATGAGGTTTTATGAACGATCTGAAATTAAAGACATTATTTCTTATTTAAGAGTTATTGCAAATCCTCATGATGACTTTTCATTACTTAGAATTATCAATAAACCAAAAAGGGGCATTGGCAAATCATCTATAGAAAAACTGCAAAAAATGGCATTTGAAGCTCATTCATCAATATTTGACCTAAATAACAAAATAGATCCAAAGACTATCCAAGAAACTATTGGCAAAAAAGCTTACACATCTTTTATGCAACTAGTACAAGATATTGAAACTTTGCAAGAAGAATCAAAAGCCGGCCACCTTTCTTCTCTAATCAATATATTTGAAGAAAAAATAAAACTCAAAGAGTACTATCAAAGCCTGCCGGACGGGTACGAACGAATATTAAACATCGATGAATTTTACGGGTATTTTAATGAAAGTGTATTGCTTAATCCGGATCTGGTATTAGAAGAACTCCTCAATGATATTTCATTGCAAAGTGAACAAGACCAGCTAGAAGATGATACTATAACCATAATGAGCATTCATGCATCTAAAGGCTTGGAGTTCGAATATCTTTATGTGATAGGCCTTGAGGAGGAATTCTTTCCTCTTTTGGGAGATGATTGCAATCTGGAAGAAGAGAGAAGACTAGGATATGTTGCCATCACAAGAGCCAAATCTCATCTGACACTTTGTTACGCCGATAGCAGATTTTACAAAGGCAAGCGTAAGATCATGGAAAAGAGCCGCTTCTTAGGTGAATCTTCGCTTATACAAAATAGTAGTCTTAAAATTACAAAAAGCACTGTATTTAAAAAAGGCGACCTGGTCAAACATAAAATTTTTGGAATTGGTCGCATCCAAAGCATAAGCAGTGCCGGCAAAGAATATAAACTGCTCATAAATTTTGGCGGCAACAAAAAAGAGATATTAAGCTCATTTGTGCAGGCTGTGTAAAAAGACGCAAGATGAACAAAGCCCATCTTTACTGCGCTAACGCTGAGTTCTCTTCAGTAGATGGATTATGCAACTAGTCGCATTATTACAATATGTCATTGTGAGTGAAGCGTGACAATCTATATTAATTTATACAAAATACTGGAGTATATCAATTCATGAATCGTTTGTTTGTAGTACGCAAGCCTATATTTCGTTCATCTAACGGCTATATGAATCATTTAAAATGGAAATATAATACCAAAAAAATAGGATTTTCCGGCACGCTTGATCCGTTTGCAACTGGATGCCTGATCGTTGCTACAGGACAATATACCAAACTATTTAACTATCTTGACAAAACCCCAAAAACGTATCGCGCTACTCTTTGGCTTGGTGCGAGCTCTCCTACGCTTGACATAGAACAAATAACACAAATTATGGATATAAAACCATTTTCAAAAGAGCATATAGAACAAACTCTTGCTTCTTTTAAAGGAGAACTCACATATTATCCGCCACAATTTTGTGCTAAAAAAGTAGATGGTGTAGCATCATATAAAAATGCAAGGGATGGTAAAAGCACAGAACTCAAATCCATCACATCGATAATTTATGATATATCACTGCTTAATTACAATCACCCGTTCGTACATTTTGAAGCAACTGTGAGCGAAGGTACTTATATTCGTTCTCTTGGTGAACTTATAGCCAACAAATTAGGTGTCAACGGAGCGCTTTCCAGTCTTGAGAGATTAAAAGAAGGACGATTTGTGTTTGAATACGAAAAAGCGCTTGATCCTTTGAATTTTATATCCATTCCTCGTAATGAATATTTGGGCGATATACAAGATATTGAACTCGGCAAAAAACTGTTATTGAGTAATTTCTCAAATCAAAAAGACGGATTGTATCTAGTAACTACTCCTGATTTTTTCTCTATTATTGAGATACAAAATGAAGAGATAAACTATAAGATAAACCGTATGCCGTTATTCAAAGGTGATATTAATGTATAACATCAAAGCTCATGCCAAAATAAATATTTTTCTCAAGATCACAGGTCACGAAAATGGATATCATACACTATTTTCTAGATTTATGAGACTCGATAATCTATATGATACAATATCTTTTGAACCTTGCAAATGCGATTCATTTACAATTGAAGGTATGGATGATGTGGATCTTAAAAGCAATACTGTTTACAAAGCTTTCGTTGCTCTAAATGATCATACGGGCAATTTGGATCTATTGGATTTCTTTTATCATCATAAAGTCGTAATAGAAAAAAATATTCCCAGCCTTGCAGGGCTAGGCGGAGGCAGCAGCGATGCAGGTGCTTTTTTGAGACTTGCGAACAAAGTATGCGATCTGCAATTAGATACACCTACACTTGCCCAAATAGGAAGCAGTGTCGGAGCGGATGTTCCTTTTTTTGTATATGACTATCCCATGGCAAACGTGAGCGGATTTGGAGAAATTATAGAGCCGTTTGATGAAAAACCGTTTGAAGTGGAGCTTTTTTTCCCAACGATAGGATGTGATACAGCTCAAGTATATAAGACATTTAAATCTGACTTGCTCAGCAATATTACCCCTGATAAATATATACACTGGAAAGAGTTGAGCAGCAAAGAGATCTTGACTCAAACATCAAATGCTCCACAAATTTTAAACGACTTATATGCAGCTGCTCTTATTGCATATCCGGATTTAAAAAATGAAGCACCCAAAGGGTGGTTTTTTAGCGGAAGCGGGAGTACTTTTTTCAAGCCGTATGATATAATTGCGTCAAAAAAGGAACTCTAAGGTGGCAATGAATCTAATAGCTCAAAACAAAAAGGCTCGCCATGACTATGAGATACTGCAAACCTTTGAGGCCGGCATAGTATTGCAAGGCAGCGAAGTCAAAGCCCTTAGGGCAAAAAGAGCCAATCTAAAAGACTCTTATTGCCGCTTTATAAAAGATGAGTTGTTTGTGATGAATATGCATATCACTCATTTAGAAACCGCTTATCGCAGCTTTGCTCCGGATACGAGAAAACCGAGAAAGCTTTTGCTTCATCGCAAAGAGTTAAATAAACTATTTGCCCAATCGACTCAAGAGAGTTTAACGATTGTGCCATTGATGTTATATTTTAATGAAAAAAACAAAGTAAAGATTTCTATAGGACTTGCTAGAGGTAAAAAACTTCACGATAAAAGAGCTGACCTCAAAGCCAAAACGCTTGACCGTGAAGCCAAACAGGCTATAAAGGACAAAAACCGCTAAACCTAAAAGGCTTGCATCGTCTCTTCAGCCTGCCCGCTATCTGGTAAGATATTATCAAAAATATTTCCAAGCGATCCATCTTGTGAACCATTTTCATCAGTTGAATTTGCGTCAGTTGCATTTAAATCATCCAGGTTGGGCTGATCTAAAGGCAGAGGGGATATGCCGGTATAATATTCATTTCTGCCATTTATAACACCGTATTCCACACCTCCTGGAATATCAAACCTGCGTTTTGTTGTTGGATATATTGCTATTAATTTTCTATAATAATGTGCAAAAGCCGGTGCAACTACACCTCCTCCGGTTACTCCGCTATTCATTGGCCTATTGTCATCTCTTCCTACCCATATCATGGTTTCAATTGTAGGCGAATATCCGCAAAACCAAGCATCAACATTGTTGTTTGTTGTTCCTGTTTTTCCTGCAAGCTCAATTCCATCCACTATGGCGCCGTGCCCCGTACCATATCTAACAACATCTTGTAAAATAGTTGTCATAAGATACGCTTGCTCAGGTCTTGTAAATTCCGCTATCACTTCTGATTTTATCTCTAAAACCAAACTGCCGTCTTTTGCAATAATTTTACTTACCAAACGAGGTTCTACTATTTTGCCGTAGTTACCGAAAACAGAATAGACTTGTGCCATCTTTAAAGGACTGACAGATAAATTACCTAGTACAATAGACATATCTCTAGGCATGTTTTGTATTTGCAATACTTCTAATTTATCAAATACATTTGGCATTCCTAGGCTTTCAGCCAAATTAACCGTTGCTAGATTTCTAGATTCTATCAATGCCTGCCTTAATGTCATATATCCTTTAAAAGTCCCGTCATAGTTTTTTGGAGACCAAGCTTTACGATTGCCTCGATTATCCGTATATTCAAATATTTTTTCGACATCCTGCACATATGTTGCCGGGTTATTGCCTGCATCAAGGGCTATTTGATACACAAAAGGCTTGAATGATGAGCCTGGCTGTCTAGTGGCTTGGGTAGCTCGATTAAATGCGCTTTTCTTATAGTCGACCCCTCCTACCATGGCTAAAATATCACCCGTATTGCTTTCCATGGAAACAAGAGCAGCATTCAAAGAAGCACTAGGAGAGTAGCGCATGGCATCTGTATATACTTTCTGTACTGCCTCTTGTGCTATTTCTTGCTGTTTGAGATCTATGGTCGTATAGATAGTATATCCGCCGGTTCTAAGATCTTCAACTAGAGGTTCATACTGTCTTATCACTTCATCTACAACGTAAGGTGCTAAATTTTGTGTCAAGCTCGATGAGTAAACTTTTGGCCTCTCTGTAATGGCTTCATTATATTGTGCCTCATCGATCCAGCCTAAAGTCTTTAAACGAAACAATACAGTATCTGCGCGATTTATAGCTCTTTCATAATATTTAACCGGATTTAGTGTGCTAGGAGCATTTGGAAGCCCTACTAATATAGCACTCTCTTTGAGAGTCAGCTCATTTAGTTCTTTATGAAAAAATCCATTTGCTGCGGTTTTAACACCATAATACCCATTTCCAAAGAATATCTCATTTAGGTAACGTTCGAGTATCTCTTCTTTGGTTAGTGATTTTTCTATCTTAAGAGCCAGTACTGCTTCTTTGATTTTACGCCCTAATGTTTTTTCATTTGTTAAATATGTATTTTTGATAAGTTGTTGCGTTAGCGTACTGCCGCCTTCTACAAAACTTCCGGCTTGTATATCTTTAAAAATAGCTCGCAGTATTGCCTCCGGGCTAACGCCTTGATGTTCAAAAAAGCCGCTATCCTCTACGGCGATCAAAGAATATACAAGTTTTTCCGGGATTTCGTTATATTTAGCATAAAGACGATGTTTATCCTTAAAAATATATGCGATTCTTTTTTCGTTTTTATCAAGTACGACACTTGATACTTCCGGATTATAATCAATTAATTTATCAGCATCCAATGAAATTTGCGTATATGCATAAATCATTGCTGCGACAATACCTATAGTTATAATAATTATAAATTTAATAAATAATTTAAATATTTTAGACACGATTAAAAACTCCTCTAAGTGTTATATAATTGTAGCAGATTTTATAATATTTTGATAGAAACCGTTTTTAGCTTATCAAAAAACAAGCGCAAATATTCTTGAGAAACTCCTAGCCTAGGGATAATACGCAATATCGGTACTTTTACTGTAGGCTGCCTGATCGCACCTACCAAGAAACCTTCTTGCATCAAAGCTGTTTGTATATCAAGTACTATCTTATTGCTTTTTTTCTCAATAGCGACAATGAGAGATTTCAAGTCAATTCCCAAGTACTCTTTGCATATTTGCTGCCTTTGTAAGATTTCCCTGCTTAGTTCTTCAAAATTATCTTGAATGTAGCGCATATTAACTATTGCCAAAGCAGTATCGATCACAGACGGCGCAGTAGAATAGATTATTGGTTTTGCCCTGTTTTCCAGAAACGAAACAATGGTCTTAGAGGCCAATATATATGCCCCATAACTTCCATAAGCCTTGCCGAGTGTTCCCATTTTGATATGATTTGCTTTTGGAGTGATTTTATAATACTCAAAAATACCCAATAGTTTTTCGCCTATTACTCCGCTGCTATGTGCCTCATCTACGATAAGCAATGCATCGTTTTCATCAGAAATATCAAAAATTTCTTTCGCGCACAGCTCCCCGCTCATAGAATAAACACCTTCGATAGCAATGATCACACGCTTGGCTTTTGCTTTGGATATTTTTGCGCGTAGATCTTCTGGGTCATTGTGTTTAAATAGTGTTACTCTATCTTTTAACAAACCTATAGCCATCATGCCGCTTGCATGATATTCCTCATCCACAAAAAGATGATCGCTTTTGCGAACCAATGCTTCAAACAGAGATAAATTTGCCAAAAAACCGCTGCCGACCATGATGCCTGCTTCAAAGCCGTTAAGAGTTGCCATTTGCGACTCAAATATTTTATGAAGCAAATGGTAGCCGCCAACTAACATGCTTGCTTTGGGAGCAAAGGTATCATATTCATTCAATAACTCTAAAGCTTTTTGTAACTGTTCTTTGTTATTAGCTAATCCCAAATAATCATTACTGGCAAAATCTATTAAATTGTCATTATAGATCTTTCGTTCTCTAAAGCGGCCTGCTTTTTGAAGAGCATCTAATTCTTTTTGATACATATAGATAATTTATATTTAAAAATTTTATACTCCTCTAAGAGCGACGCCTAACCATAGCGCTGCTAGTCCAAGTATAATATTTAAAGGCAAAAAGAAGTTCGCCAAAGGCATCATAACTTTTTTTGTTCCCAGCAGATCCAAATTATTGAATGCCCTTTGGGCAACGTTTCTGCGTAAAAAAATCCAAATAAAATTAAAAGCCATAATAAGCCAAATAGTCTCTTTGACATGGATTAAATAATCTAATGAGGTATTCTTTAGTGCAGCAGAGAGCATAATACCGGTGGCAATACTAATAATAACAAAAGGCAAGGCAAGGAATAAAAGTCTTTTTGTAACTGCAAGGTTACGATTAATTCTCAACTCTTCATCTTCCCAAGCAAGTTTAATAGGATGAACAGCCACCCTGACAGCGATCATGCCGCCGACCCAAATAATAGCTGATAGAACATGAAGGGTGAGTAATATGTGCATTTGGCTCATTTGCGTTCCTTAAAGCATTTTGGCTAAATAATCTCTAGAAGCTTTGAGTGCTTCTGGGATCTTGGAGGTATCCTTGCCTCCGGCAGTAGCAAAATCATCTCTCCCGCCGCCGCCGCCGCCGAGTATCGGAGCAATTTCTTTGATCCATGCTCCAGCTTTGATCATTATGCCTTTAACGCCGCAAGCTATCATTACCTTATCGTCTTTTGGCTGAATTAGCATAATAGCTATTTTTTCATAACGATTTTTAGTTTCATCGATCATTGCTTTGATATCTCCGCCATTTACTTCAGATACAATTGTCGGCACACCATTAATTTCTAAAACTTCAAGTTCATTTTTTTGGCTGCTCACAGCAGTTGAGAGTTCATTTTTTAAAGTTTTGATCTGTTCTTTTAGCTTCAATACCCCATTAAGAGCATCTTGATTTTTAACTTCGTTGCGTATTGTTTCAAGTTCATTGCGAATATTTTTTGTAAATTTCACAGCTTCTTTGCCACAAATTGCCTCAATCCGTCTTACTCCGGCACTCACTCCGCTCTCTTTGGTAATTACAAAAAGTCCTATTTGTGCACTATTTTCTACATGTATACCGCCGCAAAGCTCGATAGATTCACCGCCAAAATCAACAACCCTGACCTCATCTCCATACTTTTCTCCAAATAACGCCATGGCCCCTTTGGCTTTTGCGCTTTGCACATCCATTGTTTCAGTACTGCTTGGTATTGCAAGGTCGATTTTATCATTTACCCAAGCTTCTACGTTATCGATTTCTTCTTGACTCATTGCTTTAGGATGCGAAAAATCAAATCTAAGCCGATTGGCATCCACGAGTGAACCTGCTTGCGATATGTGAGTTCCTAAAATTTCACGCAATGCAGCATGCAGCAGATGTGTAGCTGAATGGTGTTTAGCTATTTGCATTCTACTATCATCCACTTTGGCCTCAACAATATCACCTACTGACAAAGCACCCTCTACTTGGCTTAAATTCAAGTCCAAAAACTTTTTAGTATCAAGCACCTTAATAGTATCATTTAAAGTACCTTTGTCTCCGCACTGCCCGCCGGACTCTGCATAAAATGGAGTATTATCCAACATAACCCAGCCGTTAGTATCTATTTTATCGACTAGTTTAAAATTTTCATCTAGTAAAGCCAATACTTTACTGTTATGCATAATGCTTGTATAACCTACAAAATTGTTTACACCGAATTTCTCTTTGAGCTCTTTAAAATCACCTGTAGCAACAGCATCACCGCTCCCTTTCCATGAAGCCTTTGATTGCTCTCTTTGTGCTTTCATATGCTCTTCGAATGCATTATGATCCAAACTTTTTCCAAGTTCTCTTAGCATATCTTCTGTCAGGTCAAGCGGAAAACCATAAGTATCATAAAGTTTAAATGCCACTTCGCCGCTAAATACATCACCTGTATTTTCAAGCTCTTTGTTAAATAGTGCAATACCGGCATCTATAGTATCAAAAAATCTCTCTTCTTCTAATTTCATAGCACTTTTAATAGAATCAGATGCTGCGCTCAAGTAGGTATAGTGCTCACCCATATTTGCTACCAAACTATCAACAAGTTTATACATAAACGGTTCTCTAAGGCCAAGAAGGTAGCCATGGCGAATGGCACGGCGCATAATACGTCTAAGCACATACCCTCTACCCTCTTTGTCAAAATTTACTCCTTGGGCCAAAAGGAATGAAACTGAACGCAGATGGTCTGCTATGACTCTAAAACTTGCACTTTGCTTGTCATTGTAATCGTATTTTTTACCTACCAGTTTTTCGATAGCTTCGATATAAGGCATAAACAAAGATGAGTGATAATTGTTTAATTTGCCCTCTTTGATAGCTACTACCCGCTCTAGCCCCATACCGGTATCTATACTAGGTTTTGGCAAAGGGTGAAGCGTGCCGTTCTCGTCTCTTTCATATTGCATAAATACGAGGTTCCAGATCTCTAAAAATCTATCTCCTTCTCCGCCCATTTTATCTTCCGGTGAATTAAAATGCTCTTCACCTTGATCATAGAATATCTCACTGCAAGGTCCGCAAGGTCCGGTATCTCCCATTTGCCAAAAGTTATCTTTATCGCCGAAACGAATTATACGGCTAGGGTCTATATGCTTGCTCCAAATATCAAATGCTTCATCGTCACTATCATGTACAGTAGCCCAGATCTTATCGATCGGCAATGCCAGATAATCAGAGCTTGTTACAAACTCCCATGCATAAGCTATCGCTTCTTCTTTGAAGTAATCTCCAAAAGAAAAATTTCCCAACATTTCAAAAAAAGTATGATGTCTAGCCGTATAGCCTACATTGTCAAGGTCATTATGTTTTCCGCCGGCTCTGATACAAGTCTGGGAACTTGTTGCTCTAGGTGGACTTGGAATAGGAGCTTGCCCTGTGAAGATATCTTTAAACTGCACCATGCCGGCATTGGTAAAAAGCAATGTCGGATCATCTGGTACCAGCGGAGAACTGGCTACCAAAAGATGGCCTTTGCTTTGAAAGTAATCTAAAAACGATTGTCGTATATCCATGGAAATCCCCATTATAAAATGGTGAATTTTACCTAAAATATGGTGAATTTAGCCTTGTGTTGCTATTTGTGTCAGCAAGGAGGCTATTTTTTGACTTCCGTCTTTATCAATACTTTTAAGAAGTTTACGGCTTTTTGTCTTGATATCATCCAAATTCAAAATAATATTTTTAACTTCATCTATATTGATATGTTTTTCTCTCATAACCCAAGCTAGATTTTGTTCTACTAGAAATTGTGCATTATGATACTGATGATCTCCGGCTGCAAAAGGATATGGCACAAAAATAGTCGGCAGTCCATTTGCACTTAGCTCCCAAAGTGTAGAAGCACCGCTTCTAGCAATTGCAAAATCGGCCGATGCCATCATATCTGGCATTTTGGTAGTAAATCCAAAAACTTCTGCTTTTATATTCAGTTTGCCATACTGCTCTGCTACTGCTTGTATATTTTTCTCGCCTGCTTGATGTATGATCTTTATATTTTGAGACTCAAGCCACGGAGCAAGCGAAAGAGCCAATTCATTAATAGCCTTGGCCCCTTGTGAGCCACCCAAAAAAATAATACTTTTTATTTTATCTCTGACTCTTCCTTTGACAAAAAACTCTTCTTTGATAGGATAGCTTTTAATAAGACTGTTGTCATCATAAGAAGAGATAAAGGCTGTAGCATACTTGCTCAAACGACGATTCAAGGATCCCATTACTGCATTTTGTTCGTGAATAACAAGCGGTATTCTAGCTAAAATAGCCGCTATAGAAGTAGGAGCAGCAGAAAATCCGCCGACGCAAAATACTACCTTGGCATTGTGTTTTTTCAAGATCGAATACGCATCAACAGTAGCTTGAGCCAGCATCCATAAAGATTTGATCTTACCTAAGATCCCTTGATTTACTACGCCCCTTGTGGATAGAAAATATACTTGTTTAAATTGTCTATCGCTTTCAAACCAAGATCTATCTTGGCCTTGCGTAGAGCCTACATATATCAATGATCCATTGACTAAACGTTCTTTAACGGCTTTAATGATGGCCAAATGCCCGCCCGTTCCTCCACCTGTCATTATTATTGACATAAAGACTCCTCGTGATTAATATGTTCTGTTTTTGTATGATTTTTTTTTGAAACCATTAGTACCATTCCGATTGCCAAAGATAATGCCAAAATTTGGGATCCGCCGTAACTTAAAAATGGAACCGCTATCCCTTTAATCGGAGTGATCCCGGCAATTCCAAAACTATTAATTACAAAAGCAAAACCTATCAAAAGCGCTACACCTATTGTAAACAGAGAATAGACCGGATTATTCAACCTTGATGCTATTTTAAACAAACGGAAAATAATGGTCAGCAACGTAAGCAAAACAAACATTAAGCCAACAAATCCAAACTCTTCGGTTATGCCGGCCAAAACAAAATCTGTATGCACGTCACTCAAATACCCCAGCTTAAACTGCCCATTTCCAAGGCCTGTGCCAAATAATCCTCCGTGATTGATAGCATTAAGAGAATTAGATATCTGATAGGACTCTTTGGCTATCGCGTCAACTCTTAGAGATTGCGTCCAATCAAATGGCATAAGAGAAAGTACCGGATCTTGGACCCCGGCCCACCATTCAACAACCCTTTTGATACGGTGCGGTGCTATTTTGATCAATATAAACAAACCTATGATCCCGGTACTGACCAAAGAAAGAAAAAATTTAAAACTGCTCCCTGCAAAAAAGAACATGATCATAAGAGTCACAGCCAAAACCATGGTTTGCCCCAGATCTTTTTGTAAAACTGCAATTAGCAATACTACGATCATAAAAACAAACAGATAAGGAAGATATGCATTGATCTCTTCGGCAAAACTCATGTTTCTGCGATGAAGCAATTTTCTAGAAAAGCTCCAAGCTAAAAAAAAGACGAACCCTACTTTAAAAAATTCGACAGGAGAGATCTTAAAAAATCCCAAGCTTATCCATCTTTTGGCTCCGCCTGTATCATTGGCTAGAGAAGAAGGAAGAAACGGCATTGCTATCATTATTAAAAAGAATAAAAGAAAAACGCTCAAACCGATTTTATTAAACCATTTATCCGGGTCAAGCCTACTTAGAAAAACCATCAAAAGTATACCAGTAAATACAGACACAAATTGACGCAATAAAAATGCAAACTCGTTTGAAGAGAAATATAATATCGTGTAAATTGAAAGCGAATAGCTCATAATCAAAGATACCGTCATCAAAACAATTACACCAATAAAAAGCGGTTTGTCAATCATAATTTATCTATACTCAATTAAATCTATATTTTGCATATTTTATCCAAAATTTAGTGAAAACCTACTCTTAGATAGTTAAAATCAAAGAGATATTTCAATAAAATAGTAAATTAACAATAGACAAAAATTAAACATAAATTCAGCAGACACAATTAACGATTATACCTGGAAAAACATATGCACAAAAATGATAAAAATTATTATGATTCGCAAAAAAGCAGAAAAATACTCTTTTTGTTCTTTCTATTTTTAGCTACTTTTGCCATATTTGCTTTTTCAATTTTGCGAACTATTTCTTCAGATAGATATTTGCCTAGCCACACCGCCACAATTCACGACAGGTCTCTTCGAGGGTCTATTATTTCACAAGATGGATTTAGCATAGCCCAAAGCCAAAAAAGCTATCATGCCAGTATAAGGGCAGAGAGTATTAATCCGCAAAATAAAGAACTCTTTATCACACTTTTTAGCCTTTATAGCGATATGCCAAAAGACAAGGTCAAACAAAAATTTAAAGACAAATATGGATATCAAATTGAACAAGGCAATATCATACTTTCCAAAAACATGGATGCAAGACATGCCGCACAACTCAAATCATTGGCGCACAAGCTAAGGAAGCTAAATATTTTACGTCCGACAAAAAGAGCAAACGGCGTTGAAATAGTTTATGGCCTGGACATAATTGAAAATGGTGAAACAAGATTGTTCCCATTTGGAGACACTATTTCTCCTATTTTAGGCTATGTAGGAAAACATTTAGAAACAAATTATATGCGGCCGGTTGGCAAGCAAGGTTTAGAGCGAAGATATGAAAAATATATAGGTTATAAAAGCAATGGTTTTATAGAAGGTAAACGTGACGTTGTCGGAGATGTTATACATAATCGATACACAGATATCAAACCGTGTATAAACGGCCTTGATCTACACCTAACAATTCCTCTAAAATTGCAAAGAAATATAGAATATATGCTTGACGATATGAAAAAAGAGACAAATTCTGATGAGATTATCGCTACAGTAATGGATAGTAAAACCGGGAAGATCATAGCCATGGCCAGTTCAAACCGTTTTGACCCAAATGCAATAAAAAAACATGATATACAATCATTAAACCCGAAATTTAGTGAATACCTTTATGAACCGGGATCTGTATTAAAACCTTTTACGTTAGCTATAGCTTTAGATCACAAAAGAGTTACACCGCAAACAATTTTTAATTTATTCAATGGAGAATTAGATATCGGAGGAAGAAGAAAAATTACAGACGGTGAACACCGCTTTGCTGCCTTGAGTGCTAGTGACATTATAGTCCATTCATCAAATGTAGGGATCTCTTTAATATCCTGGCGTTTATCTGGGGGTGAATTTAGAGATGGATTATTAAAATTTGGACTCTCTAAGCCATCGGGTATTGATCTCTCTAGAGATTTAGCCGGCAGCATCAAGCCCGTTACACTATTAAACCACAAGCTGCATCGTGCCAATAGCTCATATGGTTATGGTTTGATGGTCTCATTTGTGCAGCTTCTTAAAGCATATGCGGCTTTTAATAATAATGGGATCATGCCAACTCCGCACCTGATCGACCACCTTGAAGATGCAAAGAAAAATAGATACAAATTGCCCTCAGTTACTCATAAAACACAAGTAATTAGTGCTTCTACTGCAAACCAAATGAATCAAATACTAATAGATACCGTAAGCAAAGGAACAGGAATTGCAGCTTCAACTCCGGGAATAATAGTAGGAGGCAAAACAGGTACTGCAAAAATGGCGACTGCAGGAAAATACGTAAACAACAAATACCAAACCAGTTTTTTTGGTTTTGCTAACGATGATAAAGGTCATAGATATACGATTGGTGTCTTGGTTATTAACCCGAATCGCCCTTGGCCGTACTATTATGCATCTATGACATCGGTGCCTGTAGCTAAAAAAATCATAGATATGCTAATAGTTCTTAAATACCTAGAACCAAATCAGCAGCAAGTACAG
Organism: Sulfurovum sp. UBA7648; assembly: GCA_002483605.1. Classification (GTDB taxonomy): domain Bacteria; phylum Campylobacterota; class Campylobacteria; order Campylobacterales; family Sulfurovaceae; genus BN30871. The sequence continues at coordinate 176,890 of DLIG01000021.1, read as the reverse complement.
CTATTCAAACAGGCTAATCCTTCTATTATTGAAGAAAATATACCTCAATCTATCGTTGAAGAGTCACCTGCTGGCAAAATACCTGCTGCACAAAATCTCGAAACTGTATATGAAACACCGGAACTTGAAGAAAACAATAGCTCTAATCGATAATTAGATCCATACATTATCGATCAGTCTTGTTTTACCGACAAAGGCTGCTACCAAAATGATGGTGTCTTGCAGAATAATTTCATCAATGGGCTCAAAACTTCTGCTTAGAATAGCAATATACTCTATTTTGTCCACTGGAGATAGAGTTTGTCGCATAGCTTCGGTTATCTTTTCTGTATTTTTTTCACCTGCCATCACAAACTGTGTTGCTTTTTGCAATGAACGGGACAAACTGAGTGCTTTTTGTCTGTCCTCATTGTTTAAATATATATTTCTACTGCTAAGTGCCAATCCATCATTATCGCGTACGATATCGCATGGTACGATCTTGCAAGACATAAAATAATCTTTTGCCATTTGTGTTATAAGTATCAATTGTTGAGCATCTTTTTTGCCAAAATATGCTTTTTGCGGATGGGTCAGGTTAAGTAGTTTCATAACAATCTGAAGCATCCCGTCAAAATGCCCCGGCCTTTTTTCTCCCTCCAATATATATCCTCTTACTTTTGGGGCTGCCAACATTAATTCATCTTCACTGTACATTTGATCAACTGTAGGCATAAACAAGATATCGACTCCGGCCAAACGGCAAATTTCCATATCTGCTTCTTCTTTTCGCGGGTATTTATCTAGATCCTCTCCTTCCAAAAACTGTGTAGGATTTACAAAAATTGAAACGATAACAAACTCATTTTCTTCTTTGGCTTTATTGATAAGAGATAAATGGCCTTTATGCAAAGCTCCCATAGTAGGCACAAAACCAACGCTTCCATTTAGCTTTTTTCTTGATTGCATAAATTCGTCTATTGTGCGAACAATAACCATCTCTAACCTCGGCTTGTAGTATATTTTGGTAAAATAATACCAAATTATTATAAGACTAGGAAAAATAACCTTATGGATGCATACGAATATAGTGAAATGCTCAAATCACTTTCTATTAAGATGGATAACATTACTCACATTGTAAAACCGCAAATATTACAAAACAGATTAAATGAAATAGAAGCCATGCAGCAAGATGCAAATTTTTGGAATGACAGCGATAATGCAGCCAAAATAGCCCAAGAAAAAACCAGAACAGAAAGAATGCTAGAAAAATACAATAAAGCCAATAATGCACTCAAAGACGGTATAGAATATTTCGAGCTTGCAAAATCAGAAAAAGATGAAGATACTCTGGAGATGCTTTATGAAGATGCTCCGAATCTTGAAACTATCGTACATGCCCTGGAAATAGAAATGATGCTAAGCGGCAAACACGACAGCGCCAATGCCATAGTAACTATCCACCCAGGCGCAGGAGGAACAGAATCCCAAGATTGGGCAAGCATGCTTTATAGGATGTATCTCAGATGGGCTGAAAGACATGATTTCAAAGTAGAAGAACTTGACTATCAAGCCGGCGAAGAAGCAGGGATAAAAGATGCCACATTTATCATCAAAGGTGAAAATGCATACGGTTATCTAAAGGTAGAAAACGGCATACACAGGCTTGTGCGCATCAGCCCGTTTGACAGTAATGCCAAAAGACATACATCATTCACATCAGTCATGGTAAGCCCTGAGATAGAAGACGATGTAGATATAGTCATAGAAGACAAAGACATCCGCATAGATACATACCGCGCAAGCGGCGCAGGCGGACAGCATGTCAACAAAACGGAATCTGCTATTAGGATCACTCATATACCTACAAATATCGTGGTCCAGTGCCAAAACGACAGAAGCCAGCATAAAAATAAAGCAAGTGCGATGAAAATGCTAAAGTCAAGATTATATGAATATGAAATGGCAAAAAAACAAGCTGAGATCGACGGTATCGAAAAAAGCGAGATCGGATGGGGACACCAGATCAGATCTTATGTCTTAGCTCCTTATCAGCAGGTAAAGGATTCTAGAAGCAACCAAGCCTTTTCAAATGTAGATGGTATTCTGGATGGAGATATAGACGCACTTCTAGAAGGTGTTTTGATATCTCAGGCGAAGTAAGGGTTTATATGTGCCCACCTCAGGAGAGGTGAAACCAGAGAATTATGCTAGGCTTATCGCTAAATCGAAGTAATTTCTTTTAAGCTTTGATTTTCCAATACAAATATTTTGTCGCATATCTTTGCGACATCTTTATCATGAGTTACGACCACAAGTCCGGCATTTTCTTTTTGCACATAATCTTTCAATACATTCATGACCAGATTTGCCGTTTCTTTATCTAGATTCCCTGTAGGCTCATCGGCAAATATTATTTTTGGTTTTTTGCTAAGCACTCTGGCAATAGAAACCCTCTGCTGCTGACCGCCGGAGAGTTCAGATGTCTTTTGATTCATTAGTGATGCAATTTCGAGCTTTTCGAGCAAAGCCATATCTACAGTAGAATTTGAAAGTATAGTGGCGATTTCTATATTTTCAATAGCTTTCATTCCTTTGAAAAGATGATGGAATTGAAAGATCATTCCTAGCTCAAAACGGCGCATTTGATCTATTTGAGACGAACTTAATTCATCTATTCTTTGATCCAATATAGTCACCTCTCCTTTTTTAGGAGCAAGGAACGCAGAAAGTATATGAAGCAGCGTAGATTTTCCGCTTCCGCTTTTGCCTACTATTGCAACACTTTGTGATGAATGAAGTTTAAAATCAACCCCATTAAATAAAGGGTAATCAAAAGAGTGATAAAGATTTTTAGCTTTAATTAATTCCAATAGCTAAACCTTTTTTGCAGATTATAACATAGTAGTGATAAAATACAAAATAAAATAATAAAATATATGCTTATGATATATATTTAAGATATTTTTCTATATCATAAAAAATTATTATTCAAGAGGATTGGATATGTCAATAAAATACTTGAGCTCGATTATTTTTACTATTATTATTGGCATTGCATTCGCCTCTTCTAATATCAAAACTTCAAAACATCCAAAAATATGTTTAGTTCTCTCTGGCGGAGGAGCTAGAGGGTTGGCGCATTTGGGAGTATTGCGCGCTTTAGAAGAACGGCACATCAAGCCAGATTGCATAGTCGGCACAAGTGCCGGAGCATTAATCGGAGGATTATATGCTACCGGTATGCCTATAGATGAGATTGCAAAACGTATCGAGGATATGAATTTTAACAAAATACTTTACGACAAACCAAACAGAAAAGAAAGATCGCAATACCAAAGAGACTTGGAGTACAATAGTAATAATATATTTAATATTAATCTTACAAAAAACGGTACGGTTGAGCTGCCTGAATCCATCATAAGCAGCATGAGGCTGGATGAATCTTTACGTATATTATTTGAAAAATATCCATTTGATATCAACTTTGACCAACTGCCGATCAAGTTTCGTGCCGTAGCAACTGATTTAGCCACGGGTAAAAAAGTGGTACTATCCAGAGGCAAACTAGCACAAGTCTCACGTGCCAGCATGGCAATACCTGCTGTTTTTTCTCCTGTAAAGTTAGACGGTAAACTCTTAACTGACGGTATGCTCTCAAGCAATCTGCCAATAGAAGTTGCCAAAGAGATGAAAGCTGATCATATAATTGCAGTAAATGTAAGTACAGGTATTCTTCCTGAAGAGAAAATCAAAAATATGGTTAATGTTTCTGAGCAAATATTGAATTTTTTAGTACAGGAAAATGTCGATAGAAATCTCAAAACATTAAAGGGTCAAGATATTTATATTTTTGTAGATGCCAAAGATGTAAAAAATCTAGAATTTGACAAGATCGATGAAACAATACAATATGGGTATGAAACGATACAAAACAATCCAAAGTTAAAAAATAAAATATCAGACATTGCCAAAGCGACAAAACACCGCAATTTACAATCATCTAAAAACAAGATATACATGGAACCAATGTCGATCATTAAAAATATTCAAATTAAAACAAATAACGATCTATATATAAACACACTTACCAATACCATATCAACAAAAAAAGGCGATTTGTTTTCAATAAATTCAATAAATAAAGACATCACAAAAATTCTAGACACAAACAGGGTCAAATCTGCAACTTATGATGTAATCCGTGAAAATGACGGTTATGATCTTATATATAATGTAGAATTTAAAAATCATTCTAACAACACTTTTCATTTAGGGTTGGAAATAGCAAGTGACTCGATCATTAACCATAATATCGCTTTTTACTTATCTCATGAAAATCCATGGATAAACAAATGGGGAGGCGAGTGGAGAAACTATATGACTTTTAGCAGTTCCTCCATTTTTATCTCTGAATTCAATCAACCACTGCCTGGAATGCCAAACTGGTTTATACGTCCTGAGATTGCTCTTGAATATGGGAAAAATTATGCTTACATAGACGGAGAATCCAAAGTTGCATCAGATTTTAAAATAAATCGCCAATCTTTGAAGTTGGATATAGGCAAAAACATAAGCAATATAGGAGAATGGAGCGTTGGTGCGTCATTTAAAAGAAATGACTTAAATGGAAATCTGCTAAACCCTTCTTTGCCTATACCGGATGAAACAAATAATTATTTTACGCTAAATGCCGATATTACATTCGATCAATTAAATGATATTTATATACCTACCGATGGATATTTTTTACATTTATATACAAATGTCACTCCATACAAAGAAAACGGTATACTGCGCGCGCAAGGAGGACTTCTGGGAATTTATGCTTTGCAAATAGATGATCAATCGCTTGAATTCCGTTTTGAGGCCGGAGGATATCATAGTAACGATTCTTTATATCTATCTCCGTTTAAACTTGGAGGGTATCATCATCTATCCGGATACGAAAAAGATCAATTTATAGGTAATTATCTTCTTTTTGGCAGTGCCACATATAGATATATGACGCCTTTTGCACTTCTAGGAAAACCGCTAATGATCGGAGTATCAGCAGAAGCTGGGGATGTATGGGATAGGTTCAAGGATGTAGGTAACGATAATATAAAATACGCAAGCAGTATTTTTGGCGCCATTCAAACTCCTATTGGCCCGGCGCAATTAGGATTTGGGATCAATGAAGAAGGGAACGGCAATATCTATTTCTTTTTAGGAAAAACGTTTGACAAAAAACCATAAATAAATTATTCTCAATAGTTTTTAAATTGATCTATTGCCTTTATGAGATTTGCTTTGATTTTATTATCGTGCATTTTATTGATCCACATATCAATAGTATCAAAATTCCATTCATTCATTTTCATACCTTTATATCTAGTACTCCATGTTTGCAAGCCGACTTTCTTGTTTTTAGAAATAAGTTGTAATATATCCAACATCTCATAATACATCATAGACTGTTTATCATTTTTAAAATATTTTAAAAATTTTGATTTCAAAGTTTTATCAAACTCTTTATTTTGCACAAGCTGCAATTCAAAAATATTTATATAGTTAGATGCCGTATTAGGATTGATTGAGATTGATTTTCTATAAAATTCTTCAGCTTTTGCAAAATCTTGTTTAACTTTTTTGCCCTCATGATATGCTATTCCTATATAAGCGCAAGCCTCATGGGCTTTGGCATTGCACGCTTTTTGATAATACATCAATGCTTTTGCAAAATCTTGTTTTTCTTGCTGTTCATAAATTTCGCCAAGAGCCATACATGCAAAATTGCTATTTAAGCTGCATGCTTTTTCTAGATACATTATGGCTTTATTTTCATCTCTTTGCTTGAAGTCTTTAGTTATATACAGCATTGCAAGAGCTGTGCACCCGTTTGCATAGTCCCCGCTACAAGATCTATCTAGATAAAAGATCCCTTGCTTTAAAGCATTATCATTGGACCGATTCTTTATATACTCTTGTATATTTAGTATACCTAGTTCATAACATGCTTCCATATTATTATATTGGCAGGCTTTTTCATATAAATGCATAGGCCTTTGATACACTTCATCGACCGCAGCTCCGCTCCAATCATCCAAGATACTATGTGCATTTAAAAAAGCTGGATTTAGCAAAAATAACAACACTATCTTGATATAATTCATAAAATGCTCTCTTGATTTACAAAATTTTATTGATTATAGCATATTTGATAATGTATTAAAAATAATAAAGATAAAAAATTAGATTAATGGAAGTATATGATAGAGGCACAAAATGCCTCTGAGGGATTATTTTCTTCTAAGCTCTTTGATACGAGCAGCTTTACCTTTAAGGTCACGAAGATAAAACAGTTTAGCTCTTCTAACGCGTCCGCGTCTAAGAACTTCGATTTTCTCGATACTATCAGAATATAGTGGGAAAATTCTCTCAACTCCTACGCTGTTAGCACCCATTTTGCGCACCATAAATGTTTTACCTGTGCCTTCACCTCTGATAGCAATACAAAGACCTTCATAGTTTTGAACTCTTTCTTTGTTACCTTCAGTGATTCTTACAGCCACTTTAAGTGTATCACCGGCTCTAAATTGCGGTATCTCTTTACTTTCGATTTGCGCTTGCTCAAATCTCTCAATGTATCTATTTCTCATTATGCGATGCCTTTTGTGCGACCTTTCTATATAAATCAGGTCTAAAATATTGTGTTTTATAGAGCGATAATGCCCTTTTTAAGGCTGTAATTTTACTATGATTACCCTTTAAATACTCTGAAATTATATAATTTTTTTCAAAAATATCAGGTTTAGTAAAAGCAGGTGCTTCTAGTATATTTTCTTCAAAACTTTCACCTCTTAATGACTCTTCATTGCCAAGTACGCCTTCTAAATGCCTGCTTACCGCGTCACATACAACCAAGCTAGCCAACTCGCCGCCTGTCAATACGAAATCACCTATTGAAAAAACTTCATCTACTTGTGATTCTATCACCCTTTCGTCGATACCTTCGTACCTGCCGCTAACAAAAACCAAATGTGGTTTTTTGGCAAGCCTAACAGCATCATTTTGACAGAATTTTTTAGCTACCGGAGAAAGCAATACCACATGGACATTTTTATCATTATTGCGAATATGACGAACAGCATCAACCAAAGGCTGAGGGGTCATAAGCATGCCGGCTCCTCCGCCTATCATGGGAGCATCTACTTTACGATGCTTATCTTGAGTAAAATCCCTTGGATTTACAAAATCAATTTGTATAAT
>DLIG01000021.1:108259-169462 GCA_002483605.1 Sulfurovum sp. UBA7648 | reverse complement strand
ACAAAAGAAAAACGCATCAGCTATTCTCTAAAATACTCTTAGCATCACAAACTTCGATCTCTTTTGTTTCCAAATTGACATTTAATATATATCTTGGGATGTAAGGTATTAAAAAACTTTTTGGCATTCCGTTTTTTATGAGTTCATCTGAGGTATCTATCTGCAAAAAATCGTTTACGGCCAGTCTCTCAATATCCTTGATCGTACCCAGTACTTCACCATTTTCGATTATTTTGCATCCAATTATTTCAAACCAAAAATATTCTCCATCTTTTAGGGCACATATTTCTTTTGTTTGTTCTTCGCTGGCATAAAGCTTGGCATTGGTAAGTTTTTTGGCACTTTCCATACTCTCATAACCACGAAATCTTATAGTATCTCTGTCTTTATTATATGATACCACTTCCAATTCGCCTCTATCGCTTTCAAATCTTGAGCCAGTTTTAAATTGTTCCGGGAAATCCGTATGAAGATGAAGTTTCAAATCACCCATCAGTCCTACTGTACGACCGATTTGTGCTATAAAGAATTTAGACATTTGTTGGCTCGGATGCCTGTACGCTTACACGATAATTTTTACCGCCCTTGGCTTTACATCCTGAAATTACAGTTTTGATAGCATTGATCATCTTGCCGTCTTTGCCTATAACTTTACCAATATCTTGTGGGTGAACTAAAATTTGTATCTCATCACATTCTTGTGTTGAAGCAGTTAGCACCACCTGAACAGATTCAGGATGAGTTGCTAGAAGTTTAGTATAAGATTCTATAAAATCTTTAACCATTTGTTATTATTTTGCAGTCGTGATTTTTTTCACAGTTGGACTCATTTGAGCTCCAACGCTTATCCAATAGTTAAGTCTCTCAGTATCAACAACCAAAGTTTTATCAGTTGATACAGGATTATAATGGCCTATAGATTCGATCCAGCCGCCATCTCTTCTTTTTCTGCTGTCTGTTACTACGATTCTGTAAAATGGTTTTTTCTTTCTACCCATACGAGTCATTCTAATTACTGTCATGTTTTTCCTTCAAATTATATACTTTATTAAGTGCTGACAACTCTTTTGAAAACACAAAAGACTCATAAGCACTTTTTAGAAATGGAAATATACCATAAAATTTATAAAAAATATATTAAAATCTCTATTTATTGCACCTATCTTCTCATACCTGGGAAGCCACCGCCGCCTTGCATCTGTCTCATCATATCCTGCATCTGTTTCATTCCGCCCTTGCCTGAAAGCTGTTTGGCCATTTTTGCCGCACTTGCAAACTGTTTGAGTACACGATTGACTTGCATCTGATCCAATCCTGCACCTTGCGCTATTCTTCTTTTGCGGCTGTTACTTAGCAGGTCAGGGTCCTCTCTCTCTTTTGGTGTCATAGATGAGATCATTGCTTTTATAATCTTCATTTCGCTTGAATTATCCAGATCCACATTCTCTAGTTGTTTTGCCATAGCACTCATGCCAGGTATCATTCCCATGATAGATTTCATAGAGCCGAGTTTTTTTACAGATTCGACTTGTTCTAAAAAGTCATTGAAATTAAACTTGCCTTTTTTGATTTTTTGTGAAAATTTCTTGGCTTGTTTTGGATCTATTGCAGCTGCTGTTTTTTCTGCAAGAGATTCGATATCTCCTGCTCCCATAAGTCTGCTTACGATCCTGTCCGGAATGAATTGTTCCAGATCCGGCATTTTTTCACCGATACCTATAAATCGCAACGGCACGCCCACTTGTTCAGCAAGCCCAAGAGCAACACCGCCTTTGCTGTCACCGTCGAATTTACTGAGTACTACGCCGCTTATACCGATCTTTTCTTTAAATGTAATAGCGGTCTTTATGGCATCTTGTCCTGTCATGGCATCAGCCACATAAAATATCTCATCAGGATCAGCTATACTCTTGACTTGCGCAAGCTCCTTCATTAACTCGTCGTCTATTGCAAGTCGTCCGGCGGTATCTATGAGCACTACATCGTAGAGTTCTTTTTCTGCTTTTGCCAATGCTTCTTTTACAATATTTTGCGGCGTAGCTTTTTCATCCGCTACCAAAGTAACATCTATTTGTGCAGTGATCTGTCTTAGCTGCTCAACGGCTGCAAGACGCTGCAAGTCTGCAGCTACTATCATCACTTTTTTCTTTTTTTGTTCTTTTAGAAAATAAGCGAGCTTTCCTGTAGTAGTAGTTTTTCCACTTCCCTGCAAGCCTGTCATAAGCACAACAGTAGGCGGCTTGGAAGCGAATACAAAGCCTTGATTTCCTGGAGCTGTGAGGATGTCATTAAGTTCACCGCTCAAGGCTCTAAGAAAATTATCTTTGCCAATGCCTAGCTGTTTTGTCTTGGCTTCTACATTGGTTACAAGCCCTTTTACTACCTTGTGGTGTACATCGGCTTTAAGAAGTGATTTTTTAAGCTCTTCAGTTGCTTTTTTTAGTGCTTTTTCATCATCATGAAAACGAATTTTGCCTATAGCGTTTTTGAAACTATCTGTTAGGGTATCGAACATATATCGTGCCTTAATTATCTATAAATATCTAAGCAATTGTACCCAAGAGGGGCTTAATAATATGTTTTTCCTATTTATACTTCTGTATATCGGCAGGTTCAGGGGCTTGGAGATCATATCCGAGTATTGCTATACGCTTGGCATGAAGAAGAATTCTCTTGGCTTTTGTTCTGCTTCCGTAAAACTCATCTCCCACTACAGGATGTCCGATATGTGCCAAATGCACACGTATTTGGTGTGTTCGCCCGGTACCTATCTCTATATCGATCTTGCTTTTTTTACCTTGTATCTCAAGAGGTTTGATCTTGGTATGAGCGGGTTTGCCTTTGTTTGGATCTACTTTTGAGAAAGCTTTACCATTATGTTTGTGTGTAGAGATCGGCATGTCAATATCTATCTCTTCATAAACAACGCCTTCTACCCATGCTACATACTCTTTTTCCACTTGTCGCTGACGAAATGCTTCAATAGCTTTAGCAGTCCATGCTTCGTCTTTGCCAAATAAAAGTATGCCGCTAGTCTCTCTATCTAGACGATGCAATAATGTAGCTCCAAATATATTGTCTTGAATATCATAGCTATCCATGAACGCCGGTTTGTTTATGGCCAATATGTAATCATCTTCAAATATGACTTTTACATCTTCTGGTTTTTCTACTCTAAATTTAGTATCATCAGCTATTTCTGCTCTTGCTATCTTGACCTTTTGGTCGCCTACATACACGAGGCCTCTATCTATTAATTCTTTTGCTTTATTGTTTGATATCCCTTTTTGCAATGCTAAAAGTTTATATGCTTTTTCAGTAGCCATTCTGTATTATCCATTCTTTAAATTTTTCACTCAAAGGAAACAATATCACTTTGATCTTGCTAGTATCACCACTTTTTAGTATTATACTACTTTTTGGTACTTTAAATGATTTTGATAAGAACTTAAATAGCTCTTCATTTGCCGCACCTTCCACTGCCGGAGCTTTAATGCGCACCTTGATCGCATCGTCTCCATAAGGCTCGCAAAATTCACTTTTACTAGCTTTTGGCTGAGCTTTGACTCTAATGCTTACAAGATTATCTTCAATTTTGTAAAACATCTTTTATCTGCTTCAAGATAGTTTTGATATTTGCTTTTGAGACCAAAGATGAATTCGGCAAAAGATTTGGATATGAAAGCGCTTCTTTTAACTCATTATTGTCTACTATATTGATACCTTCAATGCCTGCAAAAATTTCTTTTTGGTTAAAATAGTTTTTACCTGAAATTATTTTACATCCAAATTGGGCAGCTTCAGCTGCATTGTGTCCGCCAATAGGTTCAAACGCTCCGCCCAGGACCACAATATCACTGATGGCATATACATTCACAAGTCCGCCGAGAGTATCAAAAAGCACCAGATCGCTTTGAAAATCAGCTCTTTGGCTCCATCTGTGATAACTCCAGCTTTGTATCTTTGCAAAAGATTCCATGATGCGCTCTATCTTGTCAAATCTCTCCGGATGACGTGGTGCTACACAGAGCTTTGCATCAGGCCTTTTTGATTTTAATGATCTAAAAGCATCAAGTATTAAGGCTTCTTCTTTATCGTGCGTACTGGCAGCGCACACCAATATTCCTTCCGGTTTTGGAAGTTTCTTGGTCGATTTTACAATACTTGCAAATTTTATATTGCCCATTACCTCTACATTGCTTGCTCCTAAAGCGATCAATCTTTGTGCATCTTCGTTGGTTTGCGCATACACAGCATCTATCTGTTCAAAAATGCGGCTATACAGCCACTTGAAACGTAAATATTTTGAATATGATCTTTCACTCATTCTAGCATTGACGAGCAATGTCTTTGCACCCTTTTTGTGCGCTATGACAAACAATAGATACCAAAGCTCTGCTTCCATGACTATAAGCATTTTTTGCGGTTTTATCCAAGCCAATAAAAGCGGCTCAAATGGCAAATACCTGCTCTGCTTTGATAATTTATTTATCTCGTCAAAACCTGTTTTGGTTGCGGAGCTGAGACGCAATAGGTCTGAAGGTATTTTCTTGATTAGCGGGGTTATGCTCTTAGCTTCACCAAAAGAGCACACATGTATCCAGATGCCGTCCGGCAAAAAAGGTTTATTGTTTTTTAGCCAAAACCTTGCGGGAACTGACTCTTTATACTTGGGCTTTAACTTAGAGATTGTCCATAAAAAAGGCAGGGCCAAAACCCAAGCAAGAGCAATAACTGTTAAATATAAAAAAAAGAAAAAACGATACAATCAATTCTCGTCTTTTTCTCTCTCTATATAGAGAATTCTGCCGCAATGCGGGCAAGTAGTGATCTCTTCTGATTTTATTACATCAGCATAAGATTTATCACTGATCTTCATATAGCATCCGTAACAAGCCTGTTTTCTTACCGGTACAACCGCGCTATTTCCTGCCCAAAGTCTGATTTTTTCATAAAATGATAAAATCTTTTGTTCCAATTGGCTAGCTATCTCTTCCCTTTGTTTAAATAGGTTTGATTTGCTATTTTCTATTGTTTCTTTTTGTTCTATGGCTTCTTTGTTTGATTCGGCCAAAGATACTTTCAAAGATTCAAGCTCAGCATTCAACTCTTCAAGGCTGGCACTTTTTTTCTCATTTATTTTGCCGATTCTTTCTATCTCTTCATTGGCAAATGACATCTTTTCTTTGGCTATATCTTCTTCCAAAGAAAGCGCTTTCATCTCTTTTTCTGTTGAAACATCTTTTGCTTTTTTAGCATTGGCATTTAGCTGCTCGCTCAAAGCAGAGATTTGCTCTTCAAACATTTTTATTTTTTTGTGATTGTCTTCTATGGAAGCATTAATACTGTCTATCTCATCTTGAAGCAGATCAAGCTTTTGCTGAGATTTCAGTAATTTTTTATCGATAGCTTCTATCTTAGGATTATAACCATCAATCTCTTTATCAATTTTTGAGAGTTCAATGAGCTCTTGTAGGTTTCTGTTCACGCGTTGTCCTTCTTAATATATAAGCATAATTTGCAATGCCCGTGGGTGATTTTCATTTTAGAAAAGAAAATGGATTTTTTGAATTTGAAATTATAGCCAAAATAGGTAAAACTTGCAAATGCTCTGCCAAAATATCTACAAAAAATCGTTCACTCTCATAATGCCCGATATCGGCCATCATAAGATTTTGACTAGCTGCTTTCATGGCATCATGGTACTTGATATCACCGGTTAAAAAACAATCAGCATCAATAGTATCGATCAGTGATGCCCCAGAGCCCGTTGTCATTGATATGGAGGCTATCTCATCTTTTGGAGCAACGACCCTTAAAAATTCTATGCCGAGTTTTTCTTTCAAAAGATCTGTTAGCTCTTCTAGGCTCCATTTGCCATGAGTTTTGCAGATAAAATCACTTGTGTTTTCTAGTTTGAACCCAAGAATTTTTTCAAACACATACTTATTTAAATGTGTTTTATCAAAATTTGTATGCATGGCAATAAGACTTATATCTTTTTTTATCATCAATTCTATCAAATTAGATGGATATTTAGAAAAATCCAACGATGTCAATCCGCCAAAGATCAAAGGATGGTGTGTGATTATAAGACTATGCGGTTTGACGCTTTGCAACATATGTCCGTCTATATCTAAAGCAACATAGATCTGCTCTATTTCCCTATCCATACTGCCTACATTTAGGCCGCTATTGTCCCATTTTTCTTGCAAAGCAAATGGACTCAGATCGTCAAGAAATGCATAAATTTCTGAGATTTTCATATAGCTCCTTAAGCTTATTTGGCTTTTACTCTTTGGTTTCTCTCGTTCTCTTGGGATTTGTAGAGTTCCGCACATCCCTTGCTCAGCTCGCGAATTTTAAGGATATAGTTTTGTCTTTGGGCTTGCGATATAGCTTTTCTTGCATCAAGCACGTTAAAAGCATGTGCTGCTCTCATGCACTCATCATATGCAGGCAACGGAAGTCCTGCATTTAAACATATATTGCATTCACTGCTTGCATCTTCAAATCTTGCAAACAATTTCTCTACATTCGCAACTTCAAAGTGATACTCACTAAACTCATATTCACCCTCTTTGTGTACATCAGCGTAAGTTGTCACCTCATCGCCATTACGATTCCAAACTATATCAAATACACTCTCCACGCCTTGCAGATACATAGCAAGTCTCTCTGTGCCGTAAGTGATCTCTACAGCTACCGGATCGCATGCTATGCCTCCTACTTGCTGGAAATAGGTAAATTGGGTTACTTCCATACCATCTAACCATACTTCCCAACCAAGACCCCAAGCTCCAAGAGTCGGGGATTCCCAGTTGTCTTCTACAAAACGGATATCATGCTCTTTTAGGTTAAGGCCCAAAAATTCCAAACTTTTTAGATAGAGTTCTTGTATATTATCAGGGCTTGGCTTGATAAGAACCTGGAACTGGTAGTAAGCCCCAAGGCGGTTTGGGTTTTCACCGTATCTGCCGTCTGTCGGGCGTCGGCTTGGAGCCACATATGCCGTGCTCCATGGTGTGCTATCTAAACTTCTAAGCAGTGTTGCCGGGTGAAATGTCCCTGCGCCTGCTGGCATATCATACGGCTGGACTATCGTACATCCCTCTTTTGCCCAAAATTCTTGAAGTTTGAGCAGCAACTCGCTAAATGTTATACTATCTTTGTTCATCTATTTTCCTAACGCATTTTCTATTTTTTTCTCATCAAATCCGCAAATCCAATATGTGCCGCCAATCAGAATGACCGGCACACCGCGGCATCCGTGTTTTCTGCAATCCTCGGCTGCAAACTTGTCTTTGGTAACATCTATTGCCTTAAATCGTATACCTTTGCTTGTAAAATAACTTTTGGCCCTGTTACACCATACACAAGTTGGCGAAGTAAATATAGTGACGGATTTGACGGACTTCTTTTTTGTTTCCATTTGGATCTCTTAGAGGATAACTTCTATTTCACTGGAATCAAGTTCTACTTTTTTGGCTTTTGCTATACGGTCTTCTTGAAGTTTGACTTTTAATTCATCATCTTGAAGCGCCATGATCTGTATAGCCAGATATGCTGCATTCGTTGCTCCTGCTTTGCCTATAGCCACGGTACCTACCGGCATACCTGCTGGCATCATCACGGTTGAAAGCAGCGCATCCTCTCCTCTTAGCTCTCCACTTGCCATAGGTACTCCAAGAACAGGTTTTGTCGTACTTGCAGCCAATGCTCCGGCTAAGTGGGCTGCCATACCGGCAGCTGCTATAAAGACTTGAGCTCCTTTTGCTTCGGCCGCTTTGACATACTCTTTAGTTCTCTCAGGGCTTCGGTGTGCAGAAGATACGATCAGCTCATACGGCACACCGAATTTCTCTAAAGTAGCCCCGCACTCTTGCATAACTTCATAATCACTTTTGCTTCCGATGATGATAGATACGAATTTCATATAATTTCCTTTGAAAAATCAATCTTTTTTGAAGATGGAACTTATGTCCCGTTTGCTCTAAAATGAGAAATGCACAAAAACTAAAGTCTCAGTTTATAAACTTGCAGTATTTTACCAAAACTATAGTTAATCCCCGCAACCACCGCTTTCACAAAGTCCCTTTTTCTCCAATGCCTCATCTATTCCTCTTCTTAAGATAGCATATCTAGGCAAAGTTATCGGCAATATGATATCCCGCTCGTCTCCGCTATGGATACACTCAAATTCCCGCCCCTCAGTAGAGATTATTTTTTTGATGGTCAGCCAATATTTCCCGTTTTCTTCTGTGATTGTGCCATATTCATTGGCTATCGGCTCTACGTTGGTCCCGACAGGAAGTATTATCTCTACTTTGTCTCCGATACATGTTTTATCCTTGCATCTCCATGTATTACCGTCTCCGCTTACAAGTGCTGCTACTTGATGTGTGCCGTACTGGATCGTAAAGTCGTGCGATTGCGTATCATGTTTTTCAAAAGGACGGCTTATGAGATAAGCATCAGTAAAACCTCTATTTTGGGTGGTGCCCAGTTCTTGTTGATATTTATCGGCATCAAATTTACCGGCATAATAGTCATCTATGGCTTGCCTGTAGGCTTTGGTTACTATACCCACATAATAAGGAGATTTTGTACGCCCTTCAATTTTAAGACTGTCTATGACCCCTGAGCTTATGATCTCATCTACGTGCGATGCGAGATTCATATCTTTGGCATTCATGATATAAGTACCAACACCCTCTTCTTCATCAAGCCTAAATGTTGTATTGGTCTCAGGATTGTGTGCATAAACCTCATAAGGAAACCTGCAGTCGTTTGCACAGCTTCCGCGGTTTGGCACCCTGCCCATCTGAAGGGCAGAAATAAGACATCTGCCGCTATATGCAAAACACATAGAGCCGTGTACAAAAACTTCGATCTCAAGTTCGGGAATAGCTCTTTTAATGGCTTCACAATCTTTGAGGCTTATCTCTCTTGCGGCAATAATTCTTTTGACGCCCATATCATAATAAACCTGCGCATCAAGGGCATTCATGACATTTGCTTGAGTTGAAAGATGGATAGGGATATTTGGAGCGATCTGATGTGCCATCTTCACTATCCCAGGGCTTGCTACTATAAGCGCATCGGGATTTAATTCACTCATCTGAGCTATATGTTTTTCGTACAGTTTGATCTGTGAATTAAACGGAAAGCTATTGATGGTTACATATACTTTTTTGCCCAGTGAATGTGCATAATCTATGCCTTTTTTAAAAGAATCCATATCAAATTCTTTGCCGGAGCGTATACGAAGTGAAAAACTGCTTACTCCCCCATATACGGCATCTGCTCCGTATCCTAGTGCGATTTGTAATTTTTCCAGGTTTCCTGCGGGCGATAATAGTTCGATCTTTTGTTGCATTTTTATATTTCTTTTAAATTTTTGGATATTTTATCATATATTTGATAGTTTTCAAAAACCATGCAAATCATCACTGTCAATATTCAAAAAATATTATGATGCAAATCGAGTGGCTATAGATGTTTTAATTTGATCGGGCAGAAATCATTATCAATGATCTTTGCTTATTTCATTTTTTGTTTTTTGGCATCCGATTTTTCTTCTATCAATAATCTCTTGACTTCATTATTCTTTTGAAGTATAATGAAATAAATAGACAAAAGGCATACAATGCGAATAGACTTGCACAATCACACGATCAGATGTAACCATGTAGAAGGCAGTGTCGATGAATATATACAAAAAGCAATTGAACTTGGCGTAGATATATACGGATTTTCAGAGCATGCACCCATGGAATTTGACAAAGATTACCGTCTGCGTTTTGACGAAATGAAACTATATGAAAAAGATGTTTTGGATGCGCGCAAAAGATATGAAAAAGAAATCGAGATCTTGCTAGGGTATGAGATCGATTTTTTGCCAAAATATATGGATGAAAGGGTTCTTAAAGCCAAGGTAGATTATCTCATAGGATCTGTGCATTTTATAAATGAATGGGGATTTGATAATCCTGAATTTATAGGCGGCTATGAAGGTAAGGATATAAACGAGATTTGGCAAAATTACTTTGATGCGGTAGAATCTATGGCAAAAAGCGGTTTATTTGATATCGCGGGAC
Organism: Sulfurovum sp. UBA7648; assembly: GCA_002483605.1. GTDB lineage: Bacteria > Campylobacterota > Campylobacteria > Campylobacterales > Sulfurovaceae > BN30871. Next base: position 159,362 of record DLIG01000021.1, on the reverse strand, counting down.
ACCTCGATCTCCTTAAAGTATTTAAATTTTTACCGACCAAAGATGTAAGATTGATAGCCAAGGATGCATTAAAAGCTATAAAAAAAGCGGATATGACAATAGAGATAAATACCGCTGGGCTCCGTAAACCGATAGAAGAAATTTATCCATCCGTACCGCTTATTGAAGAAATGTATGAACTTGATATTCCTATTACGTTCGGTTCTGATGCTCATAAAATAGAACACATAGGGCATGGTTATGATGAGGCTGAAGCACTTGTAAAAAAAATAGGATACTCAAAAATCATGACATTTAAAAATAGAGATAAGCAATTGCTTAATTTTTAGGCAATCAATCAAGTCATATTACGTAAAGTTAGCGGTATAATATAGTATTAAAAAATTATCAAGGAGTAGATATGGGGAAGTTTGTAAAAAACATAGATGAATTTTTTGAATTTTGTAAAGAAAACGAGGTTCAATTTGTAGACTTCCGTTTTACGGACCTAAAGGGTATGTGGCATCATGTTAGTTATCGCATGAGCGCTGTAAGCAGAGACATGCTGGCTAACGGGCTTCCTTTTGACGGCTCTTCTATAGAAGCATGGCAGCCGATCAATAAATCAGACATGATATTAAAACCTGATGTTCCGACTGCATTTTTAGATCCATTCACAGCTGATAGCACTATCATAGTGATCTGTGACGTATATGATATATATAAAAATGGCCTTTATGAAAAATGTCCAAGAAGTATTGCCAAAAAAGCATTGCAATACCTAGAAAGTGCAGGTATAGGCGATGTGGCATATTTCGGGCCTGAAAATGAATTCTTTATATTTGAAGATGTCAAGATCAAACTTGCTGCCAATGAATCATCTTATAGACTTGATACTGTTGATGGCGAATGGAATGATGATAAAGATATGGAATTTGGAAACATGGGTCACCGCGCAAGAACCAAAGGCGGATACTTCCCTGTAATGCCGATAGATTCAGGTGTTGATCTAAGAGCTGAAATGATGCAAGTTCTTGAAGATGTAGGTCTAGAAGTCGTACTTGGCCACCACGAAGTTGCGCAAGGACAACATGAAATAGGCGTAAAATTCGGTACTCTTGTTGAAGCAGCGGATAACGTTCAAAAACTAAAATATGTCATCAAAATGGTAGCACATCTAAACGGTAAAAGCGCTACATTTATGCCAAAACCGCTTTACGGCGACAACGGAAACGGTATGCACGTACACCAATCTATCTGGAAAGATAATGAAAATCTTTTTTACAAACAAGGTGAATACGGCAATCTAAGCGAAATGGCATTGCATTATCTTGGCGGTATCTTTAAACACGCAGCAGCAGTAGCGGCATTTACAAATCCGAGCACCAATTCTTATAAAAGATTGATACCTGGATTTGAAGCACCAAGCATTCTTACTTACTCTAGCCAAAACAGATCTGCATCATGCCGCATCCCATACGGCGCAGGCGCTGCAGCGACTAGAATCGAGACAAGATTCCCGGATTCTACATCTTGCCCATACCTTTGCTTTGCAGTACTTATGCTTGCAGGTCTTGACGGTATCAAAAATAAATATATACCTGTTGGTCCAATGGACGAAGATCTATTTGAACTTAGCTTGGATGAAATCAGAGAAAAACATATTCCTCAAATGCCTCACACTCTTAGAGAAGCGGTTGAAGGACTAATAGCTGATCACGATTTCTTGATGCCTATAATGACGAAAGAATTCATAGATACATATCAACACTATCAATTTCAAAGACAAATCTGGCCAGATGAAGCTAGACCGACTCCTTTTGAGATCAGATCTACATATTCTTGTTAATTTTTTGCACCATTACCCCAATGGTGCATTGCTTCATAAATTTCCCATCACATTTTACGATATAATAATCTATAGATTCAATTTCAGGATGGTGCGATCATGAAAGAAGTTATTTCAATTTATAGAAAACATAAAAATAGCGTAGATGAGTTTCTTGTGACACTTATCAAAAATTTACCCCAAGATTATATACAAAATGCCGATAAAATTCTAAAAGAAAATAAAATGATACAGTTGATATACGCTGTAGATAGTCATTACATCCAAATCTCTCCGACTATTTGTAAAAAAAAGTATGACCTGCAAAGCAAAGGCAGTCAAAAAGGTCATTATTTTTCTAAAGTAGTTGTAGATGACAGAGGATTTTATATCTCAACTCCGTATATACATCATCGTACCGGCAGAGCAAGCCTATCCATAGTGCATAAAATTGAAGATATGTATTATGTTTTTGATATAAACATGATAGATCTCTTAGAAGAATTGCGCCTTATTGAATATAATGGCATATATGACAAGATCAAACGAACTATCTATTTTATTGGAGCATTTTTTCTTGCTATAGTTGCAATAGCCCTCATTGTATACGGAGGATATGAATTTGGAATAATACTTTTTGGTGATAATGAAATAGATTTATTACATAATATTTTTCAATCTATTATAGCCATTACGCTTGGCATTGCAATTTATGATCTCTCAAGCCAAATTTTTGAACATGAGGTATTGTTTCGCACATTTCATCATGAAGAAGACAGGCAGTATAAAATTTTGGGTAAATTTTTGATTTCTATAATTATTGCCCTATCTATAGAAACATTAATGGTGGTTTTCAAGATCGCTTTGGATGATCCAAGCAAAATGCTATCAGCCTTTTGGCTATTGATAGGAACAACTCTTATGTTTGTAGGGCTTGCATATTTTTACAAAACTATTAAACAAAGCGATTGCAAAGAAAAAGACTAAACACGGTTTGGGACAATTAACACATTTAAACAAAGACGGTTTTGATCGTAATAAATCCGTCTTTGTCCATATGTCCAATATCGCCTGTTTTATAATACCTAATTCCGTCAATTTCTATGATCGCATCATTGGTTTTAAGCGGGTCGTTTAGATACCCCTTCATGACTTGGGATCCCCCGACCAAGATCAAACCATCTTCGTCTGCTTTGAGAGTTTTGTATGTCAATGGATCAACGATTTTGATAATGGTACCAAGGATCGCTTGTCCGGCGCTTTGGTCTTTATTACCGACTACTATTTTCATTGAATCCAAATCAAGTGCATTAGGCATGTTGACAGCGATCACAGGCGATGTTTCAGCAGCCCCATATCCTTCAAAAATATCAACTCCGAGCTTATCTTTGATATCTCTTCTAGTTTCACTGTCAAGCTTTTGGGCCCCGGTTACGGCTATGCGAATATTTTGAAACATCAGTGAATGCAATTTTTTATTTTCAATACATAGTCTAAAAAATTCAGATGTTGCAAACATTATGGTGGCTTCATATCTGGCTGCCAACGTTCCGATAGCCATACAGTCTTTTGGATCTGATACGCATATCACACCTATTCCTTCGCTTAACGGCAAAAGTGTCATAACATTCAGGCCAAATGAATGATACATAGGCAATAAGTTTAGCATCATATCGCCTTCTTGAAATTGCATAAGAGCTCCAACCTGCTTAATATTTGTCATTATATTCTTATGGGTGAGCTCTACTCCTTTAAGTGAACCGTCGCTTATGTTTTTAAAAAGAATAACTGCTGTTTCCTCCATGCAAACAGGTAAAAAATAACGCCATCTTAGCCATATTTTTGGCATGATAAATGCTTCCAAAGAGATATATAGTTTCTCTTTTTTACCAATTGTTTTACTTATATTTCCGGTTGTGATTATATGACCGTCAAAAATAGAGCTGATATCTAAACCTTCGGAATTTAGTTTATGCATAAATTTTTTAGATGTGATAATTGTTTTTATGCCCGCTTGAGAAATAGTGCTTTTTATAGCATCAGTGCCCAATGAATAATTGATGTTTACAACTCGTTTAGCAATAGCCAGCAATGCTATATTGACAATGGCGCCCATCGATGATGAAGGCAATAAAACACCTATGTTTTCTTCTTCTATAAGCTTAAATCTTTTAGAAAATAACAATACCTTGCTCATAACCTTTAGATTATTTAGATCATTCCCGTATGTGTCAATAATTGATCTTTTAAATGGTCTAGCCTTTGCCCATCTGAGCCATGAATGGGTAAGTGGAGCAAGTTCGCTAACAGAACCCTCCCATGCATATCGTGAAAGTTCTGCAATATGCTGCTTAACTTCATGCGCTTGGGTTGATGACGGAAGCTGCGCGCCGAATACTACTCTTACATCTCTTTTTTCACCCTGCCTTATAATTGATTTGAAAAATCTATTTGCCTTGGAAAATCTAGATCCCCATAACCCATAAATATAAAACGGTATGATTGGATGATCTGTGCTGGCAATACTCTTTTCAAAACCCTGTTTAAATTCGTTGAGTTGGCCGTTGAGGCTGATGCGGCCTTCTGGGAAAATAGCTACAACTTCGCCGTTATCTAGCCTTTTTCTAATGGCCTCCAATGCACCTTTACTTCCAGCGGCTGCGATCGGTATAACGTCAAAAAAGTCCAAGATCCATTTTATATACCACTTTTCATAAAATCTTTTATGCATCACGTATTTAATAGCTCTAGGAGTCGCTACTTGTAGCACCAGCCAATCTATCCAGCTGATATGGTTACCCACCAAAAGCACTCCGCCATGTGATGGCAAATTTTCCAAGCCATGTATACTTAGCCTATATCTCATTTTTAGTGCGGGCAACAATAAAACTCTTACAAAAAGATGCGGTATTTTAGCCATAAGATATATTGAGCCGAATAATGTAATAAATGCGGCTGTTAAAAATAGAGTGGTGCTGCTAAAACCGACGGAAACCAAAACGATCGACAATATCAAAAAACTCAGCATAAAAATATTTTGTATAAAATTATTCCCAGCCAATATTACACCAATATCTTTATTTGGTGCCAAGAACTGCATCAATGAATTAAGAGGTACTATAAACAATCCACCAAAAAAACCAAAAATAAAACTTGCAAACATCATAGCTGCTTGGGTATTTGACCATATAAATATAAGCAAAGCTGCGAACATACCTAGTGCTCCAAATGGAACCAAACCTAGCTCTATATGCAATTTGGAACTTTTACCGGCAATTATCGAACCGACAACTATTCCAATGGCGCTCAGAGCCAAGATACCTTGGATCATTACAGCATTATCATCGCCCAAAACCTCTTTATAATGAGCTGGAAAAGCTGCGATTATCAATTGCCCTATAGCCCAAAATATACTTAGCCCTACTATGCTGAGCCATATTTGCTTATCGATCAAAATCATTTTCATATTTGTCTTAAAATAATTTAAACGTATATATTGTGAGAAATTAAAGTGTTTTTCTATATTTTCAATCTTTATCAACGGTAATTTAAATGATAAATACCATTCTATAGTGCTTAAAATCACAAGAAGCCAACCGATCGGCATCATAGTTGTCAGTATATCATTAGGTATAACTTCACCTTCAATATATAGCATTTCAAATATCACGGAAAAAAAAATGGCGCTTAATAAAATAGCTGCTATACTGATTGCCTGTACTATTCCATTGGCCTGGGCTAAATTTTCATTGCCGACAAATTCTTTGATCATTCCGTATTTAGCAGGTGAATAGATGGCACTTTGAGCTGCCAACAAAAATGTCAGACCAAACGCCATATAAAATTGCCCAAAATAATAACTGACGATAATGAATAAACTAACAATAATAGCACTCAATGCACCGTATCGTATCACTTTGGTTTTGGAAAATCTATCACTGATATAACCAGACGGCGAAAATAGGAAGATAAAAGGAAGCAAGATCATGGCATTTATCAATGCACTCAAAATTATAAGCGACGAGCCATCAAAACTTTTAAGCAGAGTATTTTGAATAGTAATTTTATGAGCTATATCTACGGTGGCATTAATAAATACTATGATTATAAAAGGAATAAAGCCGGCTATTTTTGTAAGAGGAGTCATGTTTGTTCCTTAAAGCGGCAGAAATAATTAAAGGCGATTCTTCACAGACAAAACATCTGCAAAGAATAAAAAATTATGCCATTTGTTTAGCAACTTCAGCAGCGAAATCTTCTTCTACTACTTCGATACCTTCTCCAACTTCAAGTCTGATAAATGTATCAATAAATGCTGTACCGCCTGCTGCAGCAGCTTTATTTTCTATATACTGAGCTACAGTGATACTGTCATCCATTACAAACTTTTGATCAAGCAAACATTGTTCTTGGTCAAGAGTTGTGTTATCAGAGATAAATCTGGCAAGTTGGCCTGGAACTATTTTGTCCCAGATTTGCTCAGGTTTGCCCTCAGCTTTTAATTTCTCTTTGATTTCTGCTTCAGCCGCAGTCAATACTTCTGGAGTAAGTTGAGCCATAGAGATATATTTAGGGATATTCAAAAGCGGCTTGCCAAGTCTTGAACGCTCTTCATTCTCTTTTTCTATTTTAATGATACGGCCGGCTGTCTCATCTGCTACATAAGTTGCATCAAAATCTTTATAGCTAAGAGTTGTAGGTCTCATAGCAGCAGCATGCATTGCTACATCTTTAAGTACGCTTGTCATAGCTTCAGCAGTTGCAGCGCTATCACATTTAGCAGAGATAATAACTCCTACTTGGCCGTTTGCATGGATATAGCCATTAACTGCTGTAAGCTCATCTCCGTCTATCATACCTGCACGACGAACTACTAGATTTTCACCTATTGTAGCAATTTGAAGTGAAAGATATTCACTAAACGGAACACCATTGATTGTAGAAGCATTAATAGCTTCTGCATTAGACAAGTTATTTGCAAATGCGTGAGCTACTACTTCGCTTACGGTATTTTTGAATTTCTCGTTTTGGGCTACGAAGTCAGTTTGAGAGTTTACCTCTACGATAACTGCTTTTTTGCCTTCAACTTTCATGCTCACTAGACCCTCAGCAGCTACTTTGCTAGCTTTCTTAGCAGCAGCTCCCAAACCTTGATCTCTTAGCCATTCGATAGCTTTGTCCATATCTCCATCGGCTTCAGTTAGAGCTTTTTTGCAGTCCATCATACCCGCATTGGTCATTTCTCTTAGTTTTTTGATATCACTAGGTCCAAAACTTGCCATTGCTTACGCCTCCTCTGTAGCTTCTGCTTCGGCTGCAGATTCTTCAATAAGCTCAGCTATTTCTTCTGTGCTAGCTGTTGTATCTTCTACAACCTCACCTTTGTTTTCAGCAAAAATTGCTTTACCTTCATTGATAGCTTCTGCCATTTCTTTACAGAAAAGTTCGATTGAACGAATAGCATCATCATTTCCAGGGATTGGATAATCGATCAAATCAGGATCACAGTTTGTATCAAGCGGAGCTACAACTTTCATACCAAGTCTTCTAGCTTCTAAAACAGCGATGTGCTCTTTTACTGCATCAACTACAAACATCATATCAGGCAATTTTTGCATATTTCTAAAACCGGCAAGATAATCATTCAATTTCTCTTTTTTGCGAGTCAACATCAAAGCTTCTTTTTTAGTCAAAAGATTGATTTGGCCGTTTTCTTCCATTTGCTCTATGATTTCAAGTTTGCGGATAGATTTTTTGATAGTAGGATAGTTTGTAAGCATACCGCCAAGCCATCTGTTTGAAACATAAGGCATACCGCAAGATTTTGCAGCTTCTTCTACTGCTACTCTAGCTTGTTTTTTTGTACCTACAAAAAGTACTGTTTTGCCCTCGCTTGCTGCATCTCTTACGATATTGTAAGTATATTTAAAATATCTCAAAGTTTTTTGCAAGTCAATAATATATATATTTTTTCTCTCGCCGTAGATGAATTTTTTCATCTTTGGATTCCATCTTCTTGTTTGATGCCCGAAGTGTACACCACACTCTAGCAAATCTTTCATTGTTACCATTTTTTCTCCTTGGTATTATTAATTTTTTTGCGTTTTTTAACGCCTATCTGGTTTGTTCCTCTGTAGTCCTTAACACAACAATTTGTGCAACCATGCAAGGAATAACTACATGTGAGGTGTCATTTCAATATAAAAATGAGACAATATTATACCCAGATAATCTTAAAAAAAACGGGATATCCTTGCAAATACAAGACAAAAGCAATAGTATGATTTATTATAAAACAAATCGGATAGAAATCGATTTCGAGTATTTAATATTATAAAGGTTTAAAATCTCTTTATAGTTATGCTAAAATATAATAAATTAAAAATGCATACTATAACATTTTGTCAGCAATAGGTAAAATATATGAATATTCCTGCATATCCGCATAGTGAAACGATCGAATCTATGATAAAAACGCTGGAAACCTCAAAGCAAGGGCTTGAGCACAGCAAAGCACAGGCAAATCTTTTGCTGTATGGACGAAATGAAATTGAAGAAGAAAAACATAATTATTTTATGCTTTTTCTTTCACAGTTTAAAAGCCCCTTGGTTTATGTACTCGTAGTCGCTGCATTGCTTTCATTTTTTTTAAAGAATACAAATGAAGGTATATTGATACTTATAATAATATTGATAAATTCTTTAATAGGATTTTGGCAGGAGACAAAAGCCTTAGTCTCCATTAAGGCACTAAAAAAACTTACACAAAGCAAAACACACGTTAAACGCGAAAATCAAATTTTGGCTATCCCATCAGAAGAGCTTGTACCTGGAGATATCATTATACTAAGTGAAGGCGATATCGTACCTGCAGATATACGGCTTTTGAATACTAGCGGATTGGTCGTTGACGAATCTATACTCACAGGCGAATCCATGCCTATTGAAAAAAATGCGGAGCTCGTACTGCCAAAAGAGACACAACCATATGAGCTTCATAATATGGCACTCTCGGGCACTACTGTCACCAAGGGCAAAGCCCAAGGACTTATTGTGTTCACTGCAGACAAAACATATCTAGCTTCCATTGCAAACAGAGCACAAGAAGATTCCGCCGATTCCCCGCTTAGCAAAGCCCTTGGGGTTTTTAACCAAAAACATATGTCTATTTTGCTTGTAATAATTACAGTAACGGCTTTTCTTGCACTGCGGCAAGGAAGAGAGATCTTGGAAGTCGTTTATCTTGTTATAGCTGAGCTTGTCTCTGCAGTGCCTGAAGGCTTGCCAATTGTTGTAACTTTGGTTCTCACCATAGGCGCAATGACGCTAAGTGTCAAAAAGGTATACATTCGTCATTTGCCGTCTGTTGAAACCTTGGGCAGCGCGACAGTAATAGCTTCAGATAAGACAGGCACTATTACTGAAGGAAAACTCAAAGTCAAAGAGGTTTTTTCTTTGCATGATACTTTTACACAAACTGTCGCTGCATTAGCCAATGAATACGAAGGAGGCAAGGGCGATCCGCTAGATATTGCTTTGGCACACTGGGTAGGCAAAGAATATAAAAGTATCAGAGCACAATATCCAAGGGTTAATATCTATCCTTTTGATACCACATATAGACTAATGGCAAGCTCTAATATTATCCATGAAGATCATAATATATTTGTCAAAGGTGCTTTTGAATCACTTAAAAAATTTGCTTTAAATACAAAAGATTTTAATACTCTCAAAAAAGAACATGACAAAATGGCTTCAGAAGGCTTAAGGGTTATAGCTTTGGGTACGGGAAAATATATCTCAGATGATATAGATACTTGGAAAATAGAGATCGTTGGTCTTGTGGGTTTTATAGATCCGCCCAAAGAAGAAGTTTTAAAAGCAGTACAAACTGCGCAAAAAGCAGGTGTCAAAGTAATGATGATCACGGGAGATGACCCTATTACAGCCAAAGCAGTAGCTGGGATGGTGGATATCTATAAAGATGGTGACCTTGTTATTTCAGGCAAAGATCTAGATCAAATGGATGACGAGAAACTTGAAGCACTCTTGCCTAAAGCAACTGTTTGGGCAAGAGTGCTCCCGGAACATAAATACCGTATTGTCAAAAGCTTACAAAAACAAGGAGAGATCGTTGCGGTCACAGGAGACGGGGTCAATGATGTTCCGGCTTTAAAAATAGCAGATTTGGGTATAAGTATGGGCAGTGGGAGTGAAGCGGCCAAATCAACTGCTAAGATGGTACTTGCAGACAATAATCTCTCTGTAATTGTTGATGCCATAAAACAAGGACGTACAATTGCCAGCAATATACGCAAAGCGGTATATTTTCTTGTTTCTACCAGCCTGGATGAAGTGATACTCATCACAGGTGCTATTTTGATGACGCTCCCATTGCCGCTTTATCCGGTACAGATATTGTGGATCAATCTTGTTTCTGACAGCGCATTGGACAAAACATTTCCATTCCTAAAAGATGAAGAAAATGTAATGAAAAGACCGCCGACCAAACTGCGCGAACAGTTTTTGGATAAGGTGCAGATTCTTCGTGTACTTTATGCCGCACTAGTAATTAGTCTTAGTGCGCTCTTTTTGTATGTTTGGACGCTGGATCGTTACGGAAAAGAGAGTGCGATCTCCACACTTTTTACAGCCTTTGTAATAGCCACATGGATCAATGGACTTCAATCACTCAAAGAACATGAACCTTTTTTAAAAAATATCAAAAAATCACTCCTGATAAACCCGTATATATTTTACGGCATAAGTATTGGGATGCTGCTCCAACTGTTTGCAATTTATGTACTTTCAAATGTCTTCAATACAATTCCTCTAAATAGTAATTCGCTTACAATAATAGGCCTATTTTCATTATGGATCTTTAGCCTGATCGAGTTACGCAAATGGGGTGAATATCTATGGAAAAAATATTAAAATGAAGTACAATATCTTAAAAAAATATTTCTAAATTTTACAATTTAAAACAAAAGAAGGGTCTCAATATGAAAAAGTGGGTTTTAATTTTGGGTTTATGTTGTTTTACAATTAATGCTTTTGCCGGAAATGAACGATTCGTTGATGAAGTCACACTTGGCATCGGGGAAAGCAAAGATCATATAGGGATTTATCGCATAGGTGCTAAAAAAAAATTTGATAAAACATTTTTTGATACCGATTACGGCAGGCTTAGCGGTTATTACGAAGCTTCGATCAATTATTGGGAAAAAGATAGCGAGGAGATATACGCTATTGCTCTTTCACCTGTTTTTGTCTATTATTTCGGTGATAGATCAAACCCTATCCATCCTTATATCGAAGGGGGTATCGGTGCAGCATGCCTCTCTGATACTAAAATAAAAAGACGCAATCTCTCATCTCATCTCAACTTTGAAGACCGTGTCGGGATCGGTATCAGAATGGAATCGTTTGATTTTAATGCAAGATATCTGCATTATTCAAATGCCGGCATAGTAGAACCAAATGATGGGATTGATATCTTCATGTTTACACTATCTTATATTTTCTGACTATTTACCGGATTGCAAAATCATTTATCATTATTATTGGTTTTGCACTTCTAGCATTGACGATAAAAAAATCTTACACTATCAATGGCACAAAAGCAAATCCTTTATACTCATCTCTTTTGATATTGTCATCTGAAATTTTTTCAAATCTAAATATAGAGTTTTGCACAGGCACTACCAATATGCCGCCGATTTTTAGCTGATCAAACAAAACAGTAGGTATCTCATCCGCACTGGCTGATACAAGTATTCTATCAAACTTTTGATTTGGTATTCCGAGCTCTTTACCTGCTTTTTGAATGCCGCAATGATCTCCAAAATTAAATTGAGCAAGATTTTTCTTACCCTGCTCTACAAGTTCATCTACTCTCTCAAGACCGGTCACCCTCCCATTTTGTCCAACTATATGACAAAGCAAAGAAGTAGTCCATCCAGAACCGGAACCGATATCCAGGATATCGTTCCCTTCTTTTGGTGCCAGCTGTTCTAGCATAAAGGCCACTGTAGATGGCTGGGATATTGTCTGATTTTTTCCGATTGGAAGTGGAGCATCAATATAAATATGTTCGGCAAACTGTTCTGGCACAAAATACTTCCTGTCTATATCCCAAAATGCATTTATGATACGCGATGTATGCAAAACACCTCTTAAAACCATGTAATCCACTAGATCTTGCATATTGTTCATTTTTTCATCCTATAAAAGCAGCACTCATATAACCGACAACTTGTGACTCATCCTTGCTGACATCCGCACTGGTACGATAATCAAGCATTATGGGCTTAAGTTTTTTTGTCTTAGCAGCCATCAGCATTGCTTCGATGCCTATCTTGCCGCATGCTTCGCATCCTTGATGCAGCATATCAGTATCTAAGTTTTCTATAGCATTTAGGCATATATTATCAAGTTTATTTGCTTTATTGATATCATGATAGTGACTCAAATCAGTACTAATGACTACTACGGTTTGAGGATCATTCAATAAATACTCGATAACTTTTGCCAGACTTGCCGGATCTTCATCGCCATAAACCAATTCTACTACCGAAGCTTCCTCGACGTATGTTTTCACAAAAGGCATCTGTACCTCCGTACTGTGTTCTCTGTGAGCCTCTGGTATAAAATCGAGTCCAAATTTGTTTCTAAGCTCATGGACAAAAATTTTATCTATTTCAATCATACCAAATGGAGTTTCGTAATCATCAAAATCTGATATACTGGTTCCTCTTAGAAAAACACGATGACTAGGACCTATCACGACTATTCGTTTTGCATTCGTATTTTTTAATAGTCTAAAAGCGATATTGGCCGTAAACGCAGAATAAATATATCCTGCATGCGGTACGATAATAGCTCTTGGCTTTTTATCAAATAATGCTTTATCACTCAGGTGGGTATCTAATATTTGATTGTAATGTTCAAACATTAAACTAATATCTTTTGCATCTTCCGGATAAAATTGTCCGGAAACTGCGCTTTTTCTTATATTCATTTCCAGACCCCCTCGATCTTATTATCGCACTTAGGACAGTGTCCGTTTTTCAATTTGTTTGAATCAACCATATAAGCTGTTCTATCTATAAGCAATTCATTACAATGCGAACAATAAGTATCGCTTTTTACTGGCACATTGCCTAGATAAATATATTTTAATCCTGCTTCTTTGCCGATTTTCTCTGCGCGCTGTAATGTTTCCAGTTTTGTTCTTTCATGATCAAGCATTTTATATTGAGGATAAAAAGCACTTAGATGCCATGGAACATGTTTGCCTAAGTCATTGGCGATAAAAGATGACATTGCGTGTAAATCCTGATCGCTATCATTTTCGCCTTCTATGAGCAGTGTCGTAACCTCTACCCATATTCCTTTGGCAACCATTCTTCTTAGAGTATCTTTTACCTCTTCCAACCCACCTTTTAGCGATTTTTTGTAATACTCATCATTCCAGCTTTTCAGATCGATATTTGCCGCATCAACCCAGCTGGCCATATCTTCTATAACTTCTGGAGATTCGTAGCCGTTACTTACAAAAATATTTTTTAGCCCGCGTGTTTTTGCTATCATGCCAACATCTTTGGCATACGGATAGAAAGTTGTAGGCTCATTATAGGTATATGCGATTGATTGTGCATTTTGTTCGAATGCAAGAGAGACCATTTGCTCAGGAGTTACTTCTATGTTTTTGTTTATCTCTTTCTCTTGAGAGATATCCCAGTTTTGGCAAAAAGGACATTTAAAATTACATCCGATGGTACCGAATGAAAGTACTCTTGTCCCTGGTAAAAAATGGTATAAAGGTTTTTTTTCAACAGGATCTACGTGTATTGCAACAGGATGCCCATACACCAAGTTTTTATGTTTTCCGTTTTCGTTTGTATTGATACCGCATATGCCAACCTGGCCTTCTTTGAGTTTGCAATAATGACGACACAGCAGACACACTATGCTATCATCTTCTTTTCTATAGTAAACCATATAAACCCTCCTTATGTGAGTTATACTGTACACTAATTTAAATATATCAATATCCTTAAATAGTATCACATAATTTTATAAAAGTCAAATTTTATCTTTTTTCAAAGTTTAGAGAGGTATAATAAAATGATTTACTATTCAATGAGAGGGAAAAATGGCAAAAGACCACTATTTTGATATATCAGCCAAGCTGGATATGATGGAGATGAAAAATGCTATCATTCAAGCAAAAAAAGAGGTGGATACGAGATTTGATTTCAAAGGCTTAATAGCTGACATTGAGCTAAATGAAAAAGCAAAAACGGTTACATTAAGCAGCTCAAGCGAACAAAAAATAGACGCTCTAAAAGATATACTTATAGCAAAATTGATCAAACGAAATATAGCCGGTAAAGCGCTTCAAGAAGTAAAAAGTGAAGGTATAAGCGGAGGTAATGTCAAATTTATCTACCGTATAGTTGACAGCATAGAACAAGATGAAGCCAAAAAAATAGTCAAAGCCATTAAAGATCTTAAGCTCAAAGTTACGCCATCCATTCAAGGAGATGAAGTACGAGTTAGCGGAGCAAAGATAGATGACCTGCAAAAAGTAATAGCCGAAGTACGCACATTGGAACTTAATGCGCCGCTAGTATTTGGGAATTTCAAGTAATCATTATGCCGCATACTAACACAAAAGAGATAGAAAGCGTCTGTACTTATTGCGGAGTCGGATGCGATATAGTCGGAATCGTAGAAGACAACAAGATCCAAAAAATATTTGCCCACAAAGACGGCGTAGTCAGCCAAGGCAAACTGTGTATCAAAGGCAAAAGCGGATATGATTTTGTAAATTCCAGCAATAGAATTACCACGCCGCTTATAAGAAAATCTTTTCTTGCAAAGAATGACGCCATCTACAATATCGTAGCCTCAAAAGTTGAAGAATATGATGATATTTATTACAAATGCAACATAGATACTGCAACCACAATTGCCGCACTGAAATTAAAAGAGATCAAATCCGTCTATGGCGGTGAAAGCTTTTGTGCGATAGGCGGGGCTAGGACTAATTGCGAAAGCGCATATCTGCTACAAAAATTTTGCAGACAAAGCATGGACTCTCCGCACATAGACAATTGTGCTAGAGTCTGCCATTCTCCTAGTTTAAAAGGCATGAGAACCACTATCGGAGAGGGCGCTGCAACCAATCCGTATAATGACATTTACGAGTGCGAATTTATGGTAGTGATCGGCTCAAATACCATAGAAGCTCATCCTATCATAGCAAATCGCATAGTTGACATGGCAAAGACACACAATAATTTAGCCCTTATTGATGTACGTCATACCAAACTGTCCAAATTCGCCAAACATCAATGTATCATACCGTATGAAGCCAACCTGCTTATACTAAATATGATGGCTTACGTTATTATAAATGAAGAACTGTATGACGAAAATTTTTTAGCTCACCGCACAAAAGGATTTGAAGAATTTAAAACCAAGATTTTAAATGATCCTTATGCCAATCCTGCATTTTGCAAAGAGATAGAGGGATATGAATATTTGGCAAAAATGATACCGAATATCGCCCGTGAATATGCGGTTAAAAAATCTATGATATTTTGGGGACTTGGCATAACAGAACATATTGACGGATCATATGCCGTGATGGCAATAACGCACCTAGCTATGATGACTGGGAATATAGGAAAAAGCGGTGCGGGATTAATGCCATTAAGGGGACAAAACAATGTGCAGGGCGCTTGCGATATGGGTTGTTTGCCATATTTTGCTCCTGATTATCAAAAACCTGAGGCTGAAGGGCTTATGACTCCTCAACTGATCGATGAGATGTTGAAAGGAAATATCAAAGCAATTATAAATGTGGGCGAGGATATAGCCCATATTCACCCGAATCAAAACAAGATAGAAAAAGCTCTAAACAATCTTGAATTTATAATGGTGCAAGAGTTATTTATGACCGAGATAGCAAAAGCTGCCGATATTGTTATAGGCGTGAGAAGTGCATACGAAAAAACCGGGGTTTATGTCAATGCAATGAGAAGACTTCATCTATCGCAGCCTCTTGTAGAGTCTCCTTTGCCTGATGATTGGGAAGTGCTCATGATGATAGACCAAAAAATGGGTGGAGACTTCAAATACAATAATAGCGAAGAGGTATGGAACGAGGTAACAGAAGTTGCACATCGCAGATTTTCAGGAGCTAAATATTATAGGTTAGAGAGACACCGCAAAAGAGGTATGCAGTGGCCTATCCATCATGAAGATACGCCTGTGCTTCATTTATTAGATTTCCGTACTTCAGATGGTTTGGGAGAATTTCACTATCATCAATATAAAATTCGCGGTATGGTGCAAGAGATCTTGGAGAAAAAATTTTATGATGATAGCTTGAATGGCTACTATCTTACTACGGGACGAACTCTAGTACATTATAACAACGCAGCGCAAACCAGAGAAAGTCCTAGGCTAAATGATCAATACAGCCAAGATGTGCTCTTAGCTCCTCTGGAAGCTGAAGAGATCTTTGGAAGCAATTTAGTAGTATTAAGAACAAAATACGGCTCAAGCAAACCTTTGGGCGTAAAATATACCGATAAAGTTAGGGCCAAAACATTGTTTTGCACATTTCATCATGCTGCGTCGAATATCAATATGCTATTTGGGGACAAATGTGACGAGCTTGTGATGACAGCGAAATTCAAATCACTCAAAGTTGAGGTCATCCCCCAATATGACACAAAATAACACTTCAATAGGAAATGCGAACGAAACACTGGCTACCAAGTTCTTGGAGCAAAATAATTTTAGCATAATAGAAAGAAACTATTATGCGCGCAAACTAGGAGAGATAGATATCATCGCTTCGAAAAACAGTGTGCTGCATTTTATAGAGGTCAAAAGTGCCGGAGCGGATTTTGATCCTATATACAATATAACGCCGACAAAACTTCGTAAAGTCATAAACTCTGCTTATTACTATATAAAAGAACGCAAACTTGATATGGCTTTTAGTATCGATGCGCTTATAATTCGCAAAGGTGATATAGAACTCATAGAGAATATCACGCTTTAAACAAAATGGATTATAATATTGCTAATTTTAACTAAAGTAGAAAAATATGATACTAACAGACGAACAACTGGCACAATTTAGACAAGATGGTTTTTTGGTTCTGCCAAATTTTGCACCCAGTAAACAATGCGATGCCATACTCGACATAGCAAAAGCTCATTTAAAACATCGCATTGAACCTATTGAGACCGAGATCGGATATGATGCAAAATCCAAAGAATACCGATCAGACGTTTCTGACTATAGCAGTATGCCGCAAGAAGAAGATGCTCCTGTGCGCCGCTTAAGACAAGTTTATGGGCGAGATATAGTATTCAAAGAGTGGATGGAAGATACAAACATTCGTCCCGTATTAGAGCAGATATTAAATGACAAGGTAGTGATAACACTTGCTCATCACAATTCCATCATGACTAAAATGCCTCACGTCAGCACCCAAACAAGATGGCACCAAGATAGAAGATATTGGCATTACAGCGATAACAATCTAGTAAGCATTTGGCTTGCTTTAGGAGATGAATATACCCAGAACGGTGTACTTGAGTTTATTCCAGGCAGCCATAGAATGAAATTTAATCCAGACCAATTTGACGAAAAAGAGTATTTTAAAGAAGATTGCGATAGCAATATACCATTGATCAAAACAAAGGCTTCGACAAGACTGCACAAAGGCGATGTTGTCATATTTCACTCTCTTTTGCTGCACCGAGCAAGCAAAAATGATACCGATGAGCCAAAAATATCTTTTGTGTATACAGTAAAAGGTGCAAAAACAAAAGTGATAGAAGGTACTCGTTCTTCTGCATATCCCGAAATTGCATTAGGAGAAAACTAGTGAAACTATATGGTATAAAAAATTGCGGCAGCGTCAAAAAGGCTATGGTGTTTTTAGACGAGGCTGGCATAGAATATGAGTTTGTAGATTTTAAAAAAACACCTGCGACTTTAGAACAAATAACATATTGGTCAAACAAGGCCGGTATCGATAAACTGCTTAACCGCAAAGGCACTACATACAAAAAATTAGGGCTAAGCGATATGCAGCTTGATGATCTGCAAAAAATAAAATGGATGACACAAGAAAATAGTCTTATCAAACGTCCGGTCATTGAATATGACCACAATGTTTTAGTTGGTTTCGATGAGAGCATATACCAAATAACGTTTAACTCTTGACAAAATTTGCAAGATTAGATAAAGTTGCATTATCGTTATAAAGAAAGAGTTTTTATACGAAATTTAGTGTATTATAAAATACAATATTATACAAGGAAAAAATATGGGAAAATATATAGAATTAAATAATAGTAATTTTGAATCAACTATCAAAGAAGGTGTTTCTCTAGTAGATTTTTGGGCACCTTGGTGCGGGCCTTGCCGCATGATAGCTCCAGTGATCGAAGAATTGGCAAATGATTTTGAAGGAAAAGCTAACATCTGCAAAGTAAATACTGATGAAGAGCAAGATATTGCTGTTAAATTTGGGATCAGATCTATACCGACTATTCTTTTCTTTAAAGATGGAGAATTAGTAGATCAAATGATCGGTGCTGCATCCAAAGATACATTTGCCCAAAAACTTAACTCACTTCTTTAAAACCTACATAAGAGAGGATAAAAATCCTCTTTTATCTTACTTTTTTTACCTCTTTTTAGATACAATCGCTACAATAATTAAGATTAGACAGATATATAGTATTAATAAAATTACATCAACCAAGAAGGAAATTATGCTAGATTGTGCAATTATAGGCGGTGGGCCTGCCGGACTAACTGCAGGGATGTATACAACTAGAGGCGGACTAAAAAATGTTGTCCTTTTTGAAAAAGGATTGCCTGGCGGGCAAATTACGCAAAGCAGTGAAATAGAAAACTACCCTGGATTTTTTGATCATACAAAAAGCGGTATGGATTTTATGGACAATTGGCAAAAACAATGTTTTCATTTTGGATTAGAACATCGGATGGATGAAGTTTTACAAATCCAAAAAGAAGGTGAAAACTTCTCTATACAAATCGCAGGCAAAGATCCCGTATCGGCAAAAAGTGTAATAGTTTGCACAGGAAGCACTCCAAAAAGAGCTGGCATTATTGGTGAAGATGAGTTTTTCGGCAAAGGTGTGAGCACTTGTGCTACTTGTGACGGATTTTTTTACAAAAACAAAGAAGTTGCGGTGCTTGGAGGCGGTGATACTGCTCTTGAAGAAGCATATTATCTCTCCAACATATGTTCCAAAGTTTATCTTGTCCATAGAAGAGAGAGCTTCAGGGCAGCGCCGTCTACTGTGCAAAGAGTGCAAAATAAAGAGAATATCGAGATATTATTAGATACAACCGTAACCAAAATATTAGGTGACAATATGGGCGTAAACAGTATTTTGCTCGAAGATAAAAACAAAAATGAAGTCAAGCTGGAAATTCCTGGAATATTTGTTTTTGTAGGGCATAATGTAAACAATAGTGTTTTAAAAACATCTAGCAATAATTTTTTATGTGATGTCAATGAGCAAGGCCAAGTCATAGTCAACCTCAAAATGCACACATCCGTTGAAGGACTTTTTGCTGCAGGCGATATCCGCATAGATGCGCCAAAACAAGTAATATCTGCAGCAGGCGACGGTGCAATTGCTGCGTTAGAAGTTATATCTTATCTCCAAGAAAGGTCATAAATGATAAAAGTAGGTATAGTAGGAAGCACGGGGCGTGTAGGAACACTATTGATAGAAAATATAGCGCAAGACAAAGAATTGATCCTTAGTGCGCTTCATGTGTTTGACGAATTAAAACAAGATGCCCCAAAAGGAGTATTGGTCACAAATAGCATGAAAGAACTTCTTAAAGCATCTGATGTGGTTATAGATTTTTCTGCGCCTGAAGCCACCGGCGAATTATGCGAAGAAGCTCTCAAAAACCCTACTCCGCTTGTCATAGCTACAACAGGATTGAATATTCATCAGCAAAATCTGCTCAATGATGCAGCCCAAGAGATGCCTGTACTTTATGCTACCAATATGTCAGCCGGAATTGCGCTTTTGAAGATGCTTGTCAAAAAAGTAGCTGCCACACTAAAAGATTTTGATATAGAGATAGTAGAACAGCATCATCGTCATAAAGTTGACGCTCCAAGCGGCACAGCTCTAACATTAGCTGAATTTGCTGCAGAGGGCAGAGGCGTTGATCTGGATAAAGTACGTATAAGCGGCAGAGACGGTGTAATTGGAGCAAGAACCAAAGACGAGATAGGCGTAATGGCGCTTCGCGGCGGAGATATCGTAGGTAGACATACTGTCGGTTTCTATAATGACGGTGAATTTTTAGAGCTCAACCATACCGCAACAAGCAGAGAAACTTTTTCAAAAGGTGCGCTTCGTGCTGCTAAATGGCTTGTAGGTCAAAAAAACGGGCTATACAGCATCAACGATGCTTTAGGGTTATAAATAAAAGGAATAATATATGTGTGCCATTGTAGGAATTTATGGATCAGAGGATGCGGCAAAAAATGCTTATTATGCACTTTTTTCTATGCAGCATCGCGGACAAGAATCAAGCGGGATCAGCAGTGCTGACGGCAAAAAAATCAATTTGGTCAAAAAAAGAGGATTAGTAACTGATGTTTTTGATGAAGAAGCATTTAAAATACTCGGCGGTACTTGTTGTGCTATCGGACATAACCGTTATTCAACAGCAGGAAGTGATTCCATATTTGATGCCCAGCCTGTTTTTGCTAGATATAAACTAGGTGAAATTTCAGTAGCGCACAACGGTAATTTGGTAAATAAAAATGAAGTAAGAAGCGACCTTATCGCCAAGGGCGCTATATTTCAAACCGGCATGGATACGGAAAATATAGTTCATCTGATCGCCAAGAGCCAAAAAGATAAACTGGTTGACCGTATCAAAGATATGCTTACTAGAATCGAAGGTGCGTATTGCCTAGTAATTCAAAGCCGTTCAAAGATGTTTGTTATTCGAGATAGATTCGGTATCCGCCCTCTTAGCCTAGGCAAGCTTCCTGATGGAGGATGGATAGTAGCCAGCGAAACTTGTGCATTTGATCTGCTTGGCGCAACATTCATAAGAGACGTGCGCCCTGGAGAGATGCTTATATTTGACAAAAAAAATAAAGAACCTATATCTGAGCAAGTTTTTGAGCCTGATTTCCATCCTTGTGCATTTGAATATATATATTTTGCGAGACCCGATTCTATTATTGACGGAACAAATGTATATGAGTCAAGACTTACAATGGGTAAAAGACTGGCCTATGAACAACCAGCAGATGTAGATTTGGTACTTCCTGTTCCAGATAGCGGCGTAGCTGCTGCAAGAGGATACGCCGATGGGCTTGGTGTACCTTTTGAGATGGCGATAGTAAGAAATCACTATGTCGGCAGAACATTTATAGAGCCAACCCAAGAGATAAGAGACCTCAAGGTCAAACTAAAACTCTCACCTATCTCAAGCCTCATCAAAGGCAAAAAAATAGCCATTATAGACGACTCGTTAGTTAGAGGTACAACCTCTAAACAAATTGTCAAAATGCTAAAAGATGCAGGTGCGAGTGAAGTACATATGCGTATCGCAGCACCTGAAATTAAATTTCCTTGCAGATACGGTATAGATACTCCTACACAAACCGAACTGGTTTCAGCAAAACATACTCCAGAAGAGATTGCAGAACAAATCGGCGCAGATTCTTTAGGATTCTTATCTGTAGAGGGACTTACAGAATCACTCGGAAACGAACGCAAATATTCTTTGGTTAGTTTTGACGGCAATTATTTTGCCGGAGGAAGTGCGCAAAGTCCGGGATGTAATGATTTGGATCTATAATAAGTGAAGTTAAAAACACTACCTACTTTCGGCCGTTATTTAAAGGCAAAATTTGGAGTAAAAGTAGCAAAAATTCCTGTCGGCCTTAGCGGATTTACATGTCCAAATATAGACGGTACGGTTGCCAAGGGAGGATGCACATTTTGTCTAAATGAGTCATTCAGCCCAAATCTTGCTAAAGATGCAAAAATAACATTAAATCTAAAAAGTACTCAAAACCCTCTGCTGGAGCAACAGCTAAAAGAGCTTGACCTGCAGATTCGCACCACGCAAAAAGCAATGAAAATGCAAGGGATTAAAAAGTTTTTGGTCTATTTCCAATCATTTACCAATACTTATGCACCATTTGAAACTCTTAAAACACTTTATGATAAAGCACTTAGTTATCCTGATGTGATAGGATTAAGTATAGGAACAAGAAGCGACAGTGTAACAGATGAAGTGCTTGATTACTTAGCCCAACTTAGCAAAACAAAAGAGATATGGATAGAATTTGGTGTCCAATCAGTATTTGATCAAACTCTAGAGAGGATCAATAGAGGCCATGATGCTGCCAATGCCAAAGAAGCGATACTAAAAGCAAAAGCAAAAAATTTGAATGTCTGTGCCCATCTTATTTTTGGATTGCCCGGAGAAAATCAAGAGATGATGCTAACTACCGCGAGAGAGGTTTACAATTGGGGTGTTGATGCTGTCAAATATCACCCTTTATACGTTGTTAAAAATACTCTCTTGGCAAATCAATACAAAGCCGGAGAATTTGCTCCTATTACAAAAGAGGAGTATGCTGCTGTACTTACCATGGCGATTGAAATTAAACCGCCTCATATTCTTATTCAAAGAATGACGGCAGGTATATCAGATGATACTTTATTGGCTCCAAAATGGTGCGGATGGAGTAAAAATGCTATGGTTGCATATATAAACGAAGCATTGCGCAAGGCTGGTTGGAAGATATAATTATTTATTCCTGCTAGCCTTTTCTTCTATTCCGCTAATGCCAAATCTCCTAGCGAGCTCTTGTTTGACCCTATCTGGGGAAATTTCTCTATAACCCAATCCTACAAGCGCATGATACAGCAGATCAGCTGCTTCATATATAACTTGCTCGTCACTTTCATCCGAAATAGCTACGCATAGCTCTTTGGCTTCTTCTTGGATCTTTTCTTGAAGCAAAACCGGGCTTTCTAAAAGGATTTTTGTCCAAGACTTCTCATTGTTACTAGATTTTCTCTCTAATATAGTATGATAAAGAGTATCGACTACGCCGTATATGGCATCTATATCTACTTCTTGGTCCAGTATGATCTTATCTTGTGTGATCGAAGTAAAAAAGCAACTTTTACGGCCGGTATGGCAAGCTACTCCGTTTTGTTTTACTTTTAACAAAACCGTATCATTATCACAATCCAATAGCATATCAATTATCTCTTGGGTATGATTGGAGCTTTCTCCTTTTTTCCAAATACGTTGTTTGCTGCGACTGAAATAGTGTGCAAAACCTGTACTTTTAGTAAGCTCAAAAGCTTCTTGATTCATATATGCGAGCATCAACACTTCATTAGTAGAAGCCTCTTGGACAATTGTCGGCACAAGCGGTGTCTTATTCCAGTCTATATTCATAATTCCTCTATTGTTGTGTACTTATTTGTTGTTTGCTATTTTTCATATCCACCCATATATTTGGTACCGCTCCGCCTGGAGTTAAAAATATCTTGGCATCTTTATTTACTTTGAGCGCTTCGTTGAACTTGCCTTGGACTTTTATCTGTTCCATTTGAACCAATTGCGGAGAAAGAGAACTTGCAATTACTCTATTTGCATTTGCTTGTGCTTCAGCTTCTATAGTGATCTTATCGGCTAATTGTTTGGCTTGCTCTTTTTGCTGTTCTGCTATGGTTACTTCCTGCTTGGCTATCTGAACTCTTTCTATTTGGTCTTTTATTTTTGCCGGGAGATCTATGTTTCTAAGCTCCACTGATGAGATAAGAACCGGCGCACCTTGCAAAGCATCTATTTTGGCTGTGATCTTGGCTTGGATAGATTTAGCTATCTCATTTCTCATCTCCGGAAGCTGTTCGGCCGGATATTGGCCTACGACATCGCGTACGACTTCTCTGACTTTAGAATTGATGATCTTTTCTTCCCAGCTAGCTCCCCATTTTTCTATAGTCTCAGGAGCAGTAGCAGCTCTAAGTTGATATTGCACTGCTATATCGATAGCAACAGTCAATCCTCTTTTATCAAGCACTTGGATAGATGGATTTATCTTTACGCCGCCCTCAAATCCGTCTGTGCTTGAGCCGTATTTTGTAGCCATATTTTCGCCGACAGATGAAGTCTCTTTGTCGCTATATGTAATAAGTCTTATTTTTGTATTTACAGGTATGATTTGTTCAAACATCGGTATATAAAAATGCAGCCCGGGATTTAGAGGTTCGGGACTGAATTTACCAAATGTTACTTTGATTCCGACTTCACCTGAATTGATAACGGTAAAAGGCCTAAACAGCACAAGCAGTACTATCAAAGCTCCTGTTATTATAGCCCAAACCGGGACTTGTTTACCGTCCCAAAAAGGGTTTTGAGGGAAATTAAATCCGTCATTATTATTGGAACCGCTGCTTGGTTCCGGTTTTTTCTTTTTAAAATAATCATTCATATCTGCCGGCATAAGTTAATTTTCCTTTTTAAATATAAGTAAGATAATGCTCGAAATCAGGATTTCTGCCAAAAACTATATCAAAATATGCTGATTGTAATTTTTCTGTTATTTCGCCTCTGCCGCCATTGCCTATGACCCTTGCATCTATAAGGCGAACAGGAGTGATTTCTGCTGCAGTTCCTGTCAAAAATGCTTCATCAGCTACATAAACTTCTTCTCTTGAAATTCTGCGTCGTTTGACTTTGATCCCCATCTTTTTAGCCATCTCAATTACAGTTTTTTGCGTAATCGATGCCAATGAGTTATCATTTGGAGGAGAAATTAGCACACCGTCTTTTACCATAAAAAACGCCGCTCCGCTAGCCTCGGCTACATAACCTTGATCGTCAAGAAGCAATGCCTCTTCATAACCGCAATCAATTGCTTCAAATTTTGCCATTTGGCTATTGAGATAATTAGCGGTTGCTTTTGCTTTGCCCATAGCAGATGTATTGGAAGGACGATTCATAGATACGATTTTGAGCTTGATACCTTTTTTCATCCCCTCTTCTCCTAGGTACGCACCCCATTCCCAAGCGGCAATTGCCGTAGTAACAGGAGCATCTTTGTGATAAACTCCCATTACGCCATAACCCAAAAATGCGAATGGTCTGATATAGACATTATCCCCTGTAAACTCATTTCTGCGAAGAAGTTCCACTTGAGCATCGTTTAACTCTTGCGCGCTGTATGGAATATTTAGATGTGTCATTTTGGCAGATTCAAGTAATCTTTTCGTGTGATCATTTAAACGAAAAATGGCATAACCTTTAGCTGTTTTATAAGCCTTTGTCCCTTCAATTACTCCGTTCCCGTAATGCAGGGTGTGAGATAATACATGCGTAGTAGCTTCATGCCAAGGCTTAAATTCGCCATTCATCCAAATATATTTTGCTTCATTCATATCGTGCTCCAAAAAATGTTTCTTTAAATTAGGGCGATTATACCTAAAACATAGTTAAACATTGTGATATTTTTAATTACACTCAGATATAATAAGATTAAATTGAGTCTTTAGTGCAGCGACTTTTTAGCTGGTCGCTTAAATATTAATATGGAGGTTAATGTGGCATTAATCAAAGAAGCCAAACTTTTTTTAGGCTCAAATATAGAGCATAAAAACAATTATACAGAACAAAAGAATCCTTTTAGCAGTGAAGTGGTTTCAAAAGCTCCGATTTGCGATGCAAGCGATGCAAAAAAAGCTTTGCAAATTGCTCTTAATGCAACCAAGACAGCCAAAGAGGCCCCTTTGCATCAACGTATAGCATGGCTAAATGACGTGGCAGACAAGCTTGACGAACAAAGTGAAGAGTTTGCCATGATGATCACTCATGAAGTAGCAAAACCTATACATTTTTCTCGTATAGAAGCTAGCAGATGTGCTGAAACAATACGCTTAACTGCCATGGCTCTAGCCAATTTTGGCGGTGAGACGATACCAACGGATATTATGCCCAGCGGACGCAAAACATTATCATATTTCAAAAGAGTTCCCTGTGGAGTCGTAGTTTGTATCACTCCGTTTAATTTTCCTCTCAATCTCATAGCACACAAACTAGCACCAGCCCTTGGTGCAGGAAACTGCGTGGTACTTAAACCAACTCCGGAAGCGCCTATGTGTGCATCAATGCTGGCTGAGCTTTTTATAAATTCAAAATACGCGATCAAAGACGCTCTAAGCGTAGTATACGGAGATGCCGAAGTAGGTTCTGCATTAGTCAAAAGCCCTATTCCTAGAGTAGTGAGCTTTACCGGCTCAGTAGGTGTCGGCCGAATCATATCCAATAACGCCGGTATCAAAAAAATAGCCTTGGAGCTTGGCGGAAATGCAGCGACTTTTATAGACAAAAGCGCTGATATCACACTTGCAGCCATTCGTTGTGCGTACGGTGCATTTTACAATAGCGGACAAGTTTGTATCTCTTTGCAGCGCATATATGTACACGAAGATATCTACGATGAATTTGCAAATGCAATTGCTAAAGAGAGCGGCAAGCTAAAAGTCGGCAGTCCATATGATGCTAATACATTTATGGGGCCTCTTATCAATGAAGACGCCAAGATAAGAGCATTAAGCTGGGTAAACTCGGCAATAAAAGAGGGTGCCCGAGCAATAGCTGGGGGAGAATTGAAAGATAACATTTTCCCTCCAACGATAATGGCTGATGTTACTGATGAAATGAATATAATCTGCGAAGAAGTATTTGCCCCTATCGTCAGCCTAGTCAAAGTACCAAATTATGAAACAGCAGTAGCCAAGATGAACAACTCGCCGTATGGTTTGCAGTTTAGCATATTTACCAATGATCTGCCTTTGGCACAAAGATTTATAGATGACAGCGAATCAGGCGGGGTTGTTATAAATGAGATACCGACTTTGAGATTTGATGTACAGCCGTATGGAGGCGTTAAACTATCAGGTATTGGAAGAGAAGGACCTAGATGGGCTCTTGAAGAGTTTACAGAGATAAAAAGCGTGTCTATTTATTAAATTATTGATAGCTTATACAACATCACATAAAGGATAAAAAAATGAATTATATGTTTGAAGCCGGTTTTCTAGGTACAAGAGCTCCATTTTTTATGGATATGGTCACGCTCATAGTAGTGTTATTGCCTCTGCTTTTGAGCGGTACTATTCTCTTGGCTAAAATTGGACGTTATGAAGCACATAAAATTGCTCAAGTTGCTCTTTTTGTAGTTTCTGTTATTGTGGTAGGATATTTTGAATACGGTGTACGAATAGGCGGCGGGTTCGATGAATTTGTCAAAGGCAGCTCATTGCCTCATTCATTTATCTTTTACTTTTTGGTTTTACATATAATAATAGCTGCCATCACTCTTTTTATGTGGACAAAGACTCTTTATTTTGCACCAAAAGGCCACTTTCATGTTAGGCCGTTAGAAGAGAGAGTATCCCCACATGTCAAAATGGCAAAACAAGCTGCTTTATGGATAAACGCTACAGCCATTACCGGTATAGGGGTTTATGTGCTGCTGTTTGTACTTTAAAAAATACCTCTCAAAATCTACTATTTTCACATTACGTTGAGCATCATCGTCATTCCGTGCCACGACACGGAATCCATGGATACCGAATCTAGTTCGGTATGACTGTCATCTTGAGAAGCCTTTAGACTTAGTGAAGATCTTTTTTCAAAGATTCTCACGTAATTTATCAGGTTTTACTCGTACTTTTTAAACTGCTCTAACCACGCTTTATCTTCATCGCTTAGAGTGCCTACCTTGCGAAGCAAACTTTCTTTGATACTCTTTAGATCGTTTATTTCAAGATATTGCAGCAACTCAGGATTAATGGTCGGCCCCTCTTTTCCATACGATATCAATGCTTCTATCTCTTTTAATAATATTTCTTTTTCATTCATTTGGCTATACTATCAAAAAAATACTAAAGGATACTAGATGTTACAAGTCGGCGATACAGTACCGGATTTTTGTCTGCCAAATCAAGACGAAGAGGAGATTTGTTTTAGAGATATCAAAGGCCGCTGGATAGTGTTATACTTTTATCCGAAAGACAACACCCCAGGATGCACCACGGAAGCTTGTGATTTTACTGCATCATTGCCGGATTTTAGAGAACTTGATGCCACAGTGCTAGGAGTTAGCCCTGATAGCCCTGCTTCTCACCGCAAATTTATTGAAAAAAAAGAGCTGCGCATAACATTGCTTTCTGATCAGCAAAAAAGTCTTTGCAATGCCTTTGGCGTCTGGCAACAAAAGAAAATGTGCGGCAAAGAGTATATGGGAGTAGTGAGAAGTACATTTCTCATAAATCCTGAAAGCAAAATAGCTGCTATATGGGAAAATGTCAAAGTCAAGGGACATATAGAGGAAGTCAAAAAGAAACTTGAAGAATTGCAAGAATAACTTGTCATTGTGAACAACAGTGAAGCAATCTATCTTAATAGTATGTCATCCTGCCATCATACCGAACTTGATTCGGTATCCATGGATTCCAGCTCAAAGCACGGAATGACAAAAACTAAAAACTAAAAACTACTTTGCGACTGAACACTCATAACCGGCTTCTTTTACGGCATCACAAAGCGCTGCAGGTTTGGTAGTATCATCTGCTTTCACTTCAGCAGTTCCGTTTTTCAAAAATACAGTAGTCTCCTTGACTCCTTGTACGCTATTGAGTGATGTTTTTACATTACTCACACACGCTGGGCACATCATGCCTTTAATGTTTAGTTTGATTAGTTGATCGGCATTCATTACTGAAACACATGCAGCAATTGCTAAAATAGTTTTTTTCATTGGGTCATCCTTTTAATTGATTTAATGGTATTGTTTCACAAGTAGTATTAAATTGGAATTAAAAAGGTATATAAATGCATACGATAGAGTGGTGGGCGATTATTTCCATTGCATTTTTGGGAAGTTTTGGGCATTGTATAGGGATGTGCGGCGGATTTATAGTTGCATATAGCTCGGCAAAGATAGATAATACGATGAACACTGCAGCTCAATTAACAAGACACGGGGCATACAACATTGGCAGAGTCAGCTCTTATATTGTACTAGGTATGTTTTTTGGTGCTATTGGATCTCTTTTGACATGGAATATGTCACTTCACGGCGCTTTGTTTATTTTTGCCGGTATCTTGATGATTATAACTGCTCTTGGTATGTTAGGACTTTCACGATTGATTCATCTGCTCGAACACTCTTTTACTCATCTTCCTTGGTTTAAAACCCTATTTTCAAAACTTTTAAAAAGTAAATCCATAGGCAGTTTTTTTGCTCTTGGGGTCATGAATGGATTTTTCCCTTGCGGATTTGTATTTTTCTTTGCAGCCAAAGCAGCAGCGTCAGCTTCTATCATTGACGGCGGGCTTATCATGGCAATATTTGGTATAGCCACCATACCGACACTCTTGGCTCTTGGGCAGTCGGTGAGCTTCCTCAAACAGGTTGCCTTTCGCCAAATGATGAACCGCATCGCTGCACTTGCTATTTTCGTTTACGGAGTTTATAGTATCTATTATGGACTTGCTTATTTTTATGACCTGCCGCTATAGAGGTCAGATATGATACCGCCTCGCAGCTCTATCAAGCCAGGAGCCAAAGTCGCTATCATACTCAAAGCCGATCAGCGAAGCGGCCGCCTTACTGAAGGCATAGTCGCAAGACTGCTTACCAACTCGCCTACTCATCCGCATGGTATCAAAGTCATGCTCACAAACGGAAATGTAGGCAGAGTGCAAAAAATAATAAGCTAGAGTTTTTGAAATATAAAAAGGTGTTCATGCATTATAAGCAAAAAGTTTGCCTCTTTGCTTTTGTTTACCCAAAAACCCGTTGCTTTGCAATTATGCTGTTGCTTTATAATATCTTCTTTTAGAGTAAAACCAACCTTTAAAAATCTTTGCATTACATTAAATGCAAGCGGTTGATACATTTTCTTTCTTCTGGTATCACCTATGAGAACGGCACAAAATTTATTTGGTTTTAATACTCTAAAAAGCTCTTTGATAACTTTTTCATACTCATCACAAAACTCATCTAAATTATGAATATTGGACAAATCTTCGCCTATTTGTTTATCTGAATAGTTAATAATATCTGCATAAGGAGGGTGGTTTAGTACAAAGTCTATACTTTCATCTTCTAGCATTGCAAGTTGTCTTGCATCGTTAAGTTTTAGTTCTATTTTTGGATCAAATTCACTCTCAAATTCTAGTGCATTTTTTGTAAGCTCTATGGCATTTGGATTTATGTCACAAGCTAAAAGATTACGGTTTAACAACTTGCACTCTATAGCAGTGGTTCCACCGCCTATCATAGGATCAAGCAGATAATCGCCTTCGTTTGAATATCTTAAAAGAAGATTTCGCACTACTTCAGGAGACCAATTCCCACGATATTTGCTATTGTGTGTCGCCCAATTACCTCGTCTTGCAAAACTCCAAACAGTAGTACACTCTTGCTCAAAGTTTTCTGGATATAATTTCTTAATTTTGATCTTTTTTTTAGTATCTATTGAGTTAGTCAAAATATAATACTTATTCACTCCATCTTCATAGTAATGCTCTGTAGAATGATCGATTACATTTTCTTTTGGCAAATCAAAAAGCTTTTTTTCAAATTGATTTTTATCTTTAAAAGAAAGGAGATATACATTATTCATTTCATCAATATCATGATTTTTATTAGCATTTGAAAAATACATATCCCAATTACTACTTCCTTGAAATACAAAGTCTAGATTTTGTGCATCATCACCTAAGGCATCATAATCATCTACGCTCATAGTATAAAGTTTGTCATATTTTTGAACATTCATAACATACTCCTTTATTTTTATTATTATAGAATAATAAAATTGGAGAGGTTGAAGAATATGTCAAAATGACATATTTTATTTCGTTAATTAATTTTTAAATATTTTTTGTATAAATTGTTGCTATGCTTATTAACTAAATAAATCTCTAAAGTATTTTACCCATGCATTTGCAGTTTGTAATCTTCGATGAATTGTACTTTGACTTTTTATATTATAATCCAAAAAGATTTGTTCATTTGGATTTTTGCTATTAAGAACAGCATTCATAATTGGCTCTGCAAAAACTATTTTTGCTATTTCTTGCATTCTTTTTCTAAAAGATAGATTGACTAATCTTTCTCCTTCTGGTGTTAAGATTAAACAACCATCTTTTTCTATACATAATTTTAACCATTTTAAAACATTAAAATAATAATCAATTTGCCTATCAACAATAGCAAATTTAGTTTTTAGTTCTTCTTTACTTATACATAAATTTTCTGATATAGTAATCATCATGGTATTAATAGTATCAAATTTATCAGCTTGCGGAAATGGAATATTGGTATCTACTTTGCTTTGATCAATTTTGATTTCATTTAGCGAAAAAATTTCAACATCTGGATTTTCAAATACAAATGCTTTTTCTTTTGCATGATCTAGATATCCAATTGCTCCATCATAATAATACGGAATAAATCTAAAAATATCTCCTTGTAAATAAAATACATAACTTCTAATCTCTTTTTTAATACCTATTTGTTTTTCCCAAAATAATTGAGGATAAAGCAGTTGTCTTATGTTTATATTATTGTTATAACCGATTTTTGCCTCAATTAAATGAATTGAGCTATCAGATTCATAACCACCATCAACTTCAATTTGCACACCATCAACATTATAATGGATATCTCCAATATTAAAATCTAAAGCACCTCTCAATCTTCCCCTAATTGTTAACTTGCTTTTTTCTCCAAATGCTATCTCCAACATATTTGAAACAGTTGCCATGTCTAAAGCAGCACTTTCTGATTTTATATTAAAAGGATCTATGCTTATAATATTTTGAGGGGTAGGCAACTCTATAATTTTAGTTTCAATTTCTTGCTTTACATCAATAAATGGATCGTTTTTAGCAATTCTATATAAACCATTTTTTATTGCCAATATAGACAAGCCTTCTTCTTTCATAATTTTGGGCAATTTTTCTCTAAAATCTATTTTTGTTAGATTTCTTGGTTCTTTTCGTTCTACTGCTTTTATTTGATCGGCTGTAATGTCAACATATCCATTGGTTTTAATAATTGAGCATAAATTATATCTTTCAAAAATTTTTTCCCATGAATTATGAAAATCTAATTTACTCATATTCAATCCTATACAAAATCATAATTTTTTATCAAAGTTTCCTTAACTTTACCTCTCCCATACTTATTGCTATTGATAAACCTATTCATCATAACAATATTTATATCAAAAGCTTTGTATAGCTCTTTGATAAATTCCGTGTCTGAATTACTTTGAGCGACTTTGCAACCTCTATCGCTTAACTCTTTAAAGACTTCAAAAAGTTTGATTTGTTCTGCTTCTAAAAATCCATCTTGGTTATATGAAGTAAAATTTGCTGTTGGTGTAAGCGGATAATATGGCGGATCAAAATATACAAAATCACCGCTTGTGGCATCATTTAAAACATCAGTAAAACTTTGACATTTTATAGTTGCATTTTGCAAAGCTTCACTAGCTCGATATATAGCCTCTTCATCTGCAATATTTGGATTTTTGTAGCTACCCATAGGCACGTTAAAATAGCCTTTAGCATTTACGCGATAAAGTCCATTAAAACAAGTTTTATTGAGATATATAAATCTGGCTGCTCTTTTAATTGGAGGTGTTTTTTTGAAATTTACTTCACGATCTAACGATCTTGTATGATAATAAAAATCTTTTGAATGATTTTGTTTGTATTTTTTCAGTTCACTTATTAGTTTAGTTGGGTTTTCTTTTACATGCAAATAGGCATTTATGAGCTCATCATTTATATCAGATAAAAATATATTTTTATCTTCTAATAATCCTCTGCTATAAAGCTCAAAAAATACTGCACCGCCGCCCAAAAATGGCTCATGATAATTTTCAAATTCGCTTGGGAAAAGTGGTAATATTTGAGTTAGTAGACCTCTTTTACCACCTACCCATTTGATAAATGGGCAACAAGGTTTGGCAAAATTTGGTTTTATATTATACATTGTCATTTTGCCCCCTATTTATATTTATCTTTAATTAAAAGACATATTTTTACTGCTCTATCCTTATCATCCCTACTTTACCGTGCACTACGCTGAGCTTTTCAAGTTCACCGATAGCTTCTTGGATGCTTTTCTCTTGACATTCATGAGTCACAAACAACAGTTCCACACAAGCGTCTTTGTCGATATCCGGTTTTTGCATCATAGCCTCTATAGATATATCAAGGCGGCTAAGAAGATTAGTTACTTCAGCCAATACGCCTTTTTTATCCTCTACGCTTACTCTGAGATAGTAATGAGAAGTTATCTCGTCACGAGAGAGCAGCGTTAGGCCGTCTTCAAGCGGTTTTCTGTATCCAAGCATAGGATTGGTATTACCTCTGACAATATCAACAATATCAGCGATTACTGCGCTTGCAGTGGCATCTCCGCCTGCTCCTGCACCGTAATAAAGTGTTTCTCCTACAGCGTCACCTCTTACCATTACGGCATTCATGACACCATCTACTTTTGCTATCATTGAGTTTTGCGGTATCATAGTAGGATGCACGCGCAGCTCCACGCCATTGCCTACTTTTTTAGCGATCCCAAGCAGTTTGATAGCATACTCAAAATCTTTTGCAAACTCTACATCCGTAGGAGTAATGGTATCTATCCCTTCTATGAGTATGTCTTCTGGTTTTGCATTGATACCGTAAGCAATAGAAGAAAGAATGAGCAGCTTATGAGCCGCATCAAATCCGCCAACATCAAATGTCGGATCTGCTTCTGCGTATCCGAGTTCTTGCGCTTCTTTCAGCACAGTATCATAATGAGCACCCTCTCCTATCATTTTGGTTAGTATAAAGTTGCATGTACCGTTCATAATGCCCATGATAGATTCTATATGATTTGCACTTAGACCGTTTCGTAGAGCTCCGATAATAGGTATCCCGCCTGCAGTGCTGGCTTCGAACATCAGAGGAATATCACCTGCGATTTCTTGCAATTCATATCTGTGGTATGCGAGCATTGCTTTGTTAGCAGTTACTACAGCTTTGCCCTTTTCTAGAGCAAGTTTGACCATCTCAAACGGGAAATCAACACCACCCATAACTTCAACAACGATATCAATTTCGGTG
Source organism: Sulfurovum sp. UBA7648 (assembly GCA_002483605.1). Lineage (GTDB taxonomy): Bacteria > Campylobacterota > Campylobacteria > Campylobacterales > Sulfurovaceae > BN30871. Next base: position 125,268 of record DLIG01000021.1, on the reverse strand, counting down.
TCATTGATGACATCCATAGGATCAGCCGTGATAGGAAATGTAAATTCATCTCTTGGCTCTTTTGATACGCCTCTTGCTACTACTATTTTTTTGCCGCTTCTAGCTTCTATGATGTCGCTATTTTTCTCCAATATCTTTGCAACACTTCCGCCTACTGTACCTACTCCTAGAATTCCTACTTTTACCATAATTAATTATTTTCCTCTGGCTTATATTCTTTGAAGAATTTAGCTATATTTCTTGCTGCTTGTCTTATTCTTTTTTCATTTTCGATAAGCGCTATACGCACATACTCATCGCCATACTCGCCAAATCCGATTCCCGGACTCACAGCTACATTTGCTTTGGTCAATAGAAGTTTTGAAAATTCCAAACTTCCTAGATGACGTAATTGTTCCGGGATCTTTGCCCAGATAAACATACTTGCATTTGGTTTGCTCATCTTCCATCCGGCTTTCTCAAAAGCATCAAGGAGCACATCTCTTCTGTGCAGATATTTTGGTATCACTTGACTATTCACAAGGTCTCCGTGCTCATCAAGAGCTACTGTAGCAGCTACCTGAATAGGCGTAAACATACCGTAATCGATCCAGCTTTTAAATTTTTGCAATGCGCCTACCATCTTAGGATTGCCGACAATAAATCCTACGCGCCATCCTGCCATATTGTAGCTTTTTGAAAGAGTATAACACTCAACTGCTACATCTTTTGCGCCTTCGACTTCCAAAATAGAAGGGGTTTTATATCCGTCAAAAGTGATGTCTGCATATGCTATGTCTGAAACTATATAAAATCTTTCTTTTTTTGCCATAGCAACAAGACGTTTATAAAACTCAGGGGTCACAGTAGCAGTAGTCGGATTGTGTGGGAAATTCACAATTAGGTATTTTGCTCTAGGCATTGAACTATTAAGCGTATGTTCCAAATCAGCAAAAAACTTATCTTCGTCTACTTCAAAAGTCTCTTCATTGAAAGTAAGCTTCATCTTGTCTACGCTTCCGCCGGCAAATGTGAAAGCATAAGCATGAATAGGATACGTTGGATCAGGCACGATAGCAACATCCCCCGGGTTTGTAATTGCTTGGACTAGATGTACATATCCCTCTTTGCTGCCCATAGTAGCCACGATTTCTGTTTCAGGGTTGAGATCTACATTGTATTTTCTTTTATACCATGATGCCATAGCTACACGAAGTTTATATATTCCTTTTGAAGCGCTGTAACCATGCGTATGCGGTTTTTTTGCTGTCTCTATAAGTTTATCTATTACAGGCTGAAGGGCTGAGCCGTCAGGATTGCCCATGGAAAAATCTATGATATCCTCACCTGCGCGACGAGCTGCCATTTTGAGGTCGCCTACAGCAGCAAAAACATATTTTGGTAAGCGGTTTATTTTGTCGAATTGTATTTCATCAAACATTTTTTTCTCTTGTTATAAAAATTTGTGTTATTTTACCATTTTTTTGGACCGCCAAGAGCAACAAATTGCTCTTTTGTGATCTCTTCAAAACCGGTATTGTCTACTTTAAAATAATGAACTTTATAATCTGCAAACTCTTTAAAGCCTTGGGATGTTTGCAAGCTAAAAGATGCCTTGCTTGTAGCTATAAGCCACTGTTTTCCAGCATCTATATCAAAAGCGGTTGAAATAATGCTGTTTTCAAGTTCTTTTGTCTCCAAATTCATAATTCCAAACCACAGCCTGGTTTTGGGAATGATTTTAAATTGCTGCGATCCTGTAACATTATTATCACTGCTTAGCGATGTATTGCTATCTGCGCTTAAAGCAGGTGTTGTGATATTTGTATCTTTTTTTATCGTATTAGTATTCATAGCTGCATTTGTTTCAATATTGTTTTTTGAATTGCTCAATATTGTAAGATTTGCATCATCTTTGTATACCGGTATATCGTTTTGCATCCTTGATTGTATAAGAAAATATATTGTCAATGCCAAGATCCCAAAAGAAGCAAGCCATATCAACCATTGAGGCTTAGAAGTTTTTTTTATGGCATTAGGTGCGATAAAAGGAATCTCTTCTTTTGTATTCGCAGCAAAATACTCTTCACACTCATCGCGCAAATCATCAATCCTTCTGCCATACTCTCTTTCTAAAATAGAGATAAATCCAAATGCTTGAACCTTTTTAAAACTTGTAAAATCTTTGGCTATAATTTTATTTAAAACATCAATAGATATTTTAGTTTTATTATGGATACTCTGAACACTGTTTTCTTCTAAAATCTCACTTAATAACATTACTCATCCTATGCAACAAAATAGCAGTCGCTACACTTACATTTAAAGAATCGAATTCGTGTTTCATAGGTATAGATACAAGCTCATCTATTTTTCCTAAAACACGTTTTGATATCCCCTCTCCTTCACTTCCGACAACCAGTACTTTTTTGTCTGCAAAAGCCACATCCTCTACAGATGTGCCGTTCATTGCAGCACCATAAATTTTAAAACCACTTTGATGTAATTCATGAAGCACATCCAGACTATTGGAAGCTATCATCATAGGCATACTGAATAACGCTCCTGCACTAGTTCTTGCAATGCCGGCAAAATTTAGCTGGTTTACCCCCACAGCTATGATGCCGTCTGCCCCCAAAGCATATGCACTTCTCACAATGGCGCCTATATTGCCGACATCGGTCAAACCGTCAAGCATTACTAAAAAATCATTTTTTTTCATACTGGCCAAATCACTTTGTTCGAATGGCTCAAGTTCTATTAGAATGCCTTGGTGATTTCCGCCCTTACTCATCACCTGAGCCCATTTATTCTCTAAGAATTTGATTTGATCCCTATAGCTGTCAAATAACTTTTGAGGCAATATACCTTTTTTGGCTATATAAACAGTTTTTACCGATTTTCTGTGATGCTCAAGCACATACCAACAGACTTGTTTTCCATAAATTATCATAGGCTTAATTGTACCTTTTTTTTGCTGTATAAATCTTGTTATATTTTAAGTTTATAGTTATTGATATGTTGATAAGATTTTTTATAAAAAACGGGCAAGCTGGCGCTCGATTTTGAGAAGAAAAAACAAATTGATCCAAAAAAACCGTATAGTAGAATTTTTAATTTATCTTGCTTAGGCTGATAACCTCATCGTAACACTCTTTGACGCTTTTCCCGCTCATTTGCGACATGAGTTTTGCTTTTTCTTTTGGTGTTATATCTAGTGCCATTATCTCATCAAGAGAACTAAAGAGCGGTTTTTCTCCGTTTGCCTGCAAAATCACCACCCATTCGCCTCTTATATTTTCTTCTTTAAATTGTTCAAAAAGAATTTTGGCTTCATTTCGATAATATTTTTGGTATTTTTTGGTCAATTCTTTTGCCAAAAACAGCTCTTTATTTGGTTCTATAGCAGTTATCTCTTCTAGCAATCTAAGCATACGGTGGGGTGCTTCATAAAGAATAGCCGGATACTCTTGGCTCATAGCTTTTTGAAGTGCTGCGGCTCTATCTTTGCCTTTTTGCGGTAAAAACCCTACAAAACAAAACTCTCCTCCGCTAAATCCGCTGGCTACAAAAGCGGTCAATGCGGCATTGGCTCCGGGAAGTACATCATACGATACACCTTCTTTTTGACAATGATCTACGAGTAATTGACCAGGATCGGAAATAACCGGCATACCTGCATCGCTCACAAAGACTACTTTTTTTTCTTTTAGATCAGTTGCAATTTGCATCAAGCGTTCTTTGCCGTTATGTTCATGAAAAGATAGATATGAAGCCTGCGGTTTTTGCATACCGTAGCGTTCTTGCAGCAGTGTCATCAAGTGTTTTGTATTTCGGGTATCCTCGCATAAAAACAGTTCTGCCTCTTCAAATAGACGCATAGCTCTGATAGTTATGTCAGCAGGATTACCGATCGGAGTAGGAATGAATGTTAGCATGAGTTGTCATGCGGTGCGCAAAAGCACTGCATGAAAAAAATTAACCGAGGTTATATTTTTTCTTGAATTTATCAACACGGCCGGCCGCATCAACGATTTTTTCAGAACCTGTAAAAAATGGATGACATTCGTTACAAATGTCCACGCTTATATTTTCTTTATCTGATTTAACGTCAAAAGTATTGCCGCAAGCACATGTTACTTTACAATCAACATAGTTCGGATGAATATCTTTTTTCATCTTTTTACCTTTTTTTTAATTTATTTTCAACAAAATAGCAACTGGCTGCGTGAGCCTTCTGCTGAAGAAAACTCAGCGTCAGCAAACTATAGCTTTGCTATATTGCATTATAATCGATAGGCAACCAACCTATTCTGGCACATTGTGCCCTTCCGCTAGATACTCTAGGGGTCGCTGCAACCTCATACGGAGACAGCTTTCAAGAATTGGAATTATATCCAAAATTATTTAAATTTTCATAAGAGTGCTTCTTAAATTACTCGACTGGCAGTATTTGTTGAGGCATATTTGGAAAGCGTTGCTTGAGTTTCAAAAAATACGATGGATCGCCTAAACATTCCGGATTTTCTTCTTCTGCACATGGCAGCTCTACTATTTTCCATTCACCGTTTTGCAATTTAAAAAGAGCATTAATGTCTTCATATCTACTCATACCGTCAGGTGATTGCGGGAATGCATGCACCCATGCCCAACCATCTTGAACTTTCAAATGCTCTACAACAAATACTACATCTACTCCATGCATACTTTTGACCTCTTGTCTGAGAACATCCAAAATATCTTTACGTATTTGTGTGCCTTTTTCAGGAGTAAAGCACTCTTTTGAGATATTATCGGTATCCTTGGCAAGACAAAAATTCATACCAAAGCTTGTGATCACAATCGTGACGATAAACATAAAATTGTATTTTTTCATTTTTTTACCCTATAACCATAACTACTTTATCCTGCTTAAGATTTCTAACACCTCTTCATCGCTCACATCATACCAATCTTCATAAACCTGTGCAACTGCATGAAAGTTGTACGGTGATTCTAACACAATCAACTCATCAACAAGCGGAGAGAATTTTGCTATAGCGCTAGCACCTGCTACTGGCACTGCTATTATGATTTTTTCGGCTTCTTGTTTTTTGCATAAAGCAACTGCTACATGCATAGTAGAACCCATGGCGATACCGTCATCTACCAGTATCACGGTTCTGCCTTTAATGGAGGGGAGAGGCTTGCCGTTTCTCAATGTTTTGATACGTCTTTGTATCTCTTCACTTTGGTCTGCAATTATTTGTTCGATCTCTTGATCGTCCAAATTGTATGCTGCTCTTTGATCAATAAAAATGGAACCGTCTTCTGCGATAGCACCAAATCCGCTTTCCGGATTATATGGATATGGAAGCTTGCGGCAAATGATCAGTGAAAGGTCATAACCAAATGCTTTTGCTATCTCATAACCAAGTTCTGTTCCTCCTCTTGGGATAGCCAAAACCAAGGCATTGTCTATTTTGTATTTTTGAAGAGCCAATGCCAACTTTTCACCGGCATCTTTACGATTTTTTAACATTTTGACTCCTTTTTATATTATAATTTTATTTTACTATAAATTATACATAAAAATCAATCAAGATGAATTAACCCGTCAGGAGGTCATCGTGGACAAACAAACTATTATAAAAACGATTATGGCAGATTTTGAGAAACGTACATGTATAAAAAACAAAAAATGTACCCCAAAACGCTATTTATGGACAGATGCCTTTGCAGTATGTAATTTATTAGGACTTTTTTTAAAAACAGACAATACGGGTTACAAAGATGACGCCTTGCTTCTTATTGATCAAGTACACCATGTTTTAGGAAAGCATCGAAGTGATGATTTGCGCAATGGATGGATTAGCGGCTTAGATGAAAAAGAAGGAGAAAGTCACCCTACGATAGGAGGACTGCGAATCGGCAAAAAGAACAATGAAAGAAAAGAGAACGAACCTTTTGATGAAAGATTAGAATGGGAGCAAGACGGACAATATTTTCATTATCTCACCAAATGGATGCACGCCCTTAATCTAGCGACAAAAGTAACCGGCGATCCAAAATATAACCTCTGGGCCTGTGAACTGGCAAAAACGGCTCATGCCAAGTTTGTATATGTTGTGTTTGACGGTATAAAGAGAATATATTGGAAAATGAGTATTGATCTAAGCTATCCTTTAGTAACCTCAATGGGCCAGCATGATGCACTGGATGGTTATATCACATATCTTGAACTGATCAAAACTGCTTTAAGAGATAATGATATCAATCTTGATAATGAATTGATAAGCTTATTTCAAATGTCTCACATTATGGATCTAGATACCCATGACCCCCTAGGCATAGGGGGATTGCTAAATAGCGCTTGTACATTGATGCAACTTATCATAAACTACAACATGACCCATTTATCCGATATGCTTTTAAAACTGTTGTCATCTTCCAAAAGCGGTATAGATGCTTTTTTGGGTGCAAATACTTTGAGGTATCCGGCTGAGCATAGACTTGGGTTTCGCGAACTAGGGCTTAGCATAGGTCTGCATGGTGTAAAAAAAATGCAAATGCTTGCCAAAGAACACCCTGAGTGTTTTTCAAACCACACTATGCTGCAATCTAAACTCTACGAACTTGCAAGCTATATACCTATGTGTGATATCATAGAAAAATTTTGGATAGACCCAAATAATCAGAAAAGCAATACATGGATTGAACACTTAGATATCAATTCTGTGATGCTCGCTACCTCTTTAGACCCGGAGTGTTTTTTGAGTGTTTAGACTACCTAAACCAACATTTTACTAGCAACGGCACAAACAGCGCTTTCGCTGCGCAAGATTAGCGGAGTATCTAGTCCTACGATCTTGTCGCTTGGCATAAGTCCAACCTCTTTATCGCTAAATCCTCCTTCGCAGCCGATTACGATGGTCATATCATCAGCCATTTCAATATTATTTAGCAATTTATCTGAAAAATTAAGCATCAGTGCTTTAGGATGATCGGATGTAAACTCTTTTAGACTGCCTCCAAGCTCGAGCTTCATCTTATCACTTCTGCCGCATTGTTGTGATGAATTAAGCAGTATCCTCTCAAACCTGTCAAAATCAATTTTAAAATTTTGCTGAGACCTATCACATGAGATAAATGTGATATATGCAACTCCCATTTCATTTAAAATAGGTAAAACTTTTTCTATATTCTTTGGATCTATCATGCACCAGCCTATATGCAGATTTCTTGCAGCTTTGATTGACAGGCTTCTTTCTTCCAGGAGTTCCAAATGAGCTTGTTTTTTATCCATATTGACTATACGGTACATGTATATAATGTCATTTTTTAAATGGCGCAAAGCTATAACATCATCTACCCTATGACGTCTGACTTTAAAAATGTAATGATGTGCATCGCCATTTAATTCAAGCGATGCATCTCCTGCATGCTCATGATAAAGATATTGCATAATCCCTCCGCAAAATTTAAATAGATTATACACTCTTTTGATATAATCTAAACAAAAAGGTCAATGATGGCTGTATCTATACTAGAAGCATTAGAAATCATATATAAAAAAACCATTCCGGTTGCAAAACACGAAATCGTAGAAATCGAAGAGAGCATAGGACGCATATGCGCAAATAATATATATGCGAAGATTCCCCTGCCTAAATTTGATCACTCTGCCATGGACGGGTATGCTGTTAGGGTTGCAAATGCCGGAGAGTCTATAGAGTGTCAAGATATTTTATATGCCGGAAGCAAAAACATTCCAGCCCTTAAAGAAAATTATGCAATTCGCATCATGACTGGAGCTCCGGTGCCTTTGGGCTGTGAAGCTATCATTCCGTTAGAAAACGTTGCTGTAAATGGAAATACGGTAACATTGCCAAATAATGTCAAATATGGTGCCAATATAAGATTGCAAGGGGAAGAGTTAAAAACAGGCGCTATTTGCTTGCGTCAAGGGGAAGAGATCACGCCTTATGCCATAGGACTGCTTGCTTCTCAAGGAGTAGATACCGTAGAAGTAGTATGCAAGCCAAATGTTACCATATTGAGTACCGGAGACGAACTCAAACCATACACACAAAAAAATATAGAAAAATTTGAAATATACAACTCCAACACTCCCATGTTTGCCGCAAGAGCCAAAAGCATTGGCTGTCAAACAAAAAGCTTGAATATTTGCAGTGATGATCTGCAAACTCTAAAAGAACATATCAAAGCATCTCTAAGTTGTGATGTTATAATCACCAGCGGTGGAGCAAGTGTAGGAGATAAAGATATAACCAAACTGGCTTTTTTTGAGCTTGGCATGGAGATGCTATTTGAAAAAATAGACATCAAGCCCGGTAAACCGACATCTTTAGGAAAAATCGGCGATACATTAGTGTTTATATTGCCCGGAAATCCTTTGGCAGCCATGGTAAATTTCGAACTGTTTGCTATCCCTCTGCTTGAAAAACTCAAAAGTGCTGCCAAACATTATCACTCGATCATACAAACTGCATTAAATGATGAGTTTAGATTAAAATCCGGGAAACATAGTGTGATCTTGGGGCAATATGACGGTAAATTTTTTAATCCTCTTTTATCGCAGGCTCCAAACCAAGTGTCAACACTCAAAGATACAAATAGTTTAATGATCACTACTCCGAATATAGAACACATAGACAAAAATCAAATTATAAAAATTATTCCGATTGGTTATATGATGGATTATAAAAAAGAAAAAGATATATTTGTATTATAAAACCCTTCCCGAGAAAGGGAAGAGCAGCTAAATTATAGTTTTGAAATATAATCAGCCAAAGCTTTCATTTGAGCATCGTCAAGATTAGCCATTTGGCCTTTCATAAGAGCACCGTTACCAGTTACATCAATTGTACCGGCTTTGTAACCATGCATTTTTGTTTCTAGGTCAGCTGCTGATTGACCAGCGATAACAGCTGATTTGCCAAGAGCTGCAGTTTTACCGTCAACACCGTGACATGCACCACATGCAGTATACAAAGCTGCACCGTCTGCTGCCGGAGCAGCTGCAGCTTCAGGAGCTGCTGCTTCAGTTGCGTTAGCTTCAGTTGTTGCGTTAGCTTCAGGAGCAACAACTTCAGTTGTTACGTTCATTTCAGTTGCGTTAGCTTCAGTTGCTTTTGGTTTTTCACCACAACCTACGAATAAAAGAGCCATAGCGGCTACTGACATAATTGTCAATTTTTTCATTACAAATCCTTTGAGTTTTTTTATTTTGGACAACGCCATTATACAAAAAAATTTGTTCAAATTTGCATAAAAATAAAGCATAAGAATATAAATTTGTTACATATTTTAAAAATAAAAATTTTAAATAAAAAGATTAAAGTAGATTAAGAAAAATAAATGAATACCTATATAAGGTATTTTGAACAAGAAGAATGATCTTTTACTTTTTAAAGTAAAAGATCATATAAAACTATAACTTATTCAGCAGTAGCGTTAGCTTCAGTTGCATTAGCATCAACTGTTGTAGCGTTAGCTTCAGTTGCGTTAGTTTCAACAACAGCTGCTTCAGTTGCGTTAGCTTCAGTTGTTACGTTCATTTCAGTTGCGTTAGCTTCAGTTGCATTAGCATCAGCCGGTTTACCTTTACAACCTACGAAAAGAAGAGCAGCAGCAGCTACAGATACAAGTACCAATTTTTTCATGTTAATCCTTTGATTTGTGTTTGACAAATGGAATTATACTAAATTTTTCGTGGATTTATGCTAAATTTTTGAAATATTATTTTTTCCCACATATCTTTATTTTTCCATTCATTTTTTACCTGATTGGAAAATTCAATTTTTTTAAGATCTATATCGCCCATATTTAAATTATATGCATCATCTCTAAAAGATTGCGCATATCCTGTATCGGTTTCATGCACAATAATACTATGAAGTTTTACTTCTTTTTCTTCATTTACCATCGTTGTGGTTTTCAATATTTGATCTATGATCACGAAAAACACCCTGCTAAACTGTTCAGCAGATGGCGATACAGGCAACACGACCCATCTGGTACTATGGCGCTGCATATCTTTGATATACTCTATATCATCACCGCTCCATAATGTAACTGCATGATCGAATGAATCGATTATTTCTTTCATGGTATGTTTCATAAGCCCAAAATCATATACCATTTGTCCTGCATCTAGATAGTTTGATTCAAGCAATATCTCTACTTTATATGAATGCCCGTGAACATTTTGGCTGCACCGCTGTGTACTGCACCCCCTGACAATATGTGCGTTTTCAAATTTAAAAAGTTTTCTAATGATCATCATTTTCCTTAATCGGAGTAAATTTATCTTATTTTATCGAATAAAAGATAAATTTCTACACCCCTTGTGTAGTATCGAATATCCTTATATGCAATCTATCACTATAATTGTATCCATACTTAATACAAAAAGCAAAAACTGCTTTATCATTAGCTTCCAGAGTAGATCTCGACTCACCGACAGGCATGCAAAATATTTTTTTATCAGGAGATATGCTTATTATGTTCTGAATTTCATTAAATGCGCTACTGTCGATGATTTCTTTATCGAGCGTAAACTTGAAAAAAGATTCATCTGAATTATCTGTTATTTTTTTGATTGCTGTGGTATTGATTCTTTTTGACGCAGACTCGCCGCTATTTGATAGTTTTATGGACAGTGCAAAAATAGCTTTTTTATAAAGCGGAAATTTATCAAAATTGATTTCAATTATACCATTGGTTTCAAAAGTAACACTAACCCCAAGCTCGACAAGCCAAGCAAAAATCGCATAAAAAACTTCATCGTGAGCATATAGAAGCGGTTCTCCTCCTGTAATAACCACGTGCGGCAGATATCCTATAGTATCAAATTCTGTTTTTAGATGAGATATAAAAGCGTTTGTATCATCGATCTTTTGCCAAGAAGCACTAAAAGCACGATCGACTGCAAAATATGTATCGCACCCGTATTTCACTAAACCGTTTACGCAATAAGATGTACCAAACCCCTCGCAAGAAAGATTACACCCTCCCGTGCGCAAAAAATATGACGGTGTACCGGCGTATTTACCCTCGCCTTGAATGGAAAAAAATTCTTCAACTAAATAAAACATCATCCGCCTGTCTGATAAAATGCGCGTTTGGATTGTTCGCGCGACTCAAGCTCTTCTTCGCTCCAGCGATTCTCTTTGGGTTTGTCCTGAAGCACTTGAGCCAAAATACTTGTAGCTTTGTTTATATCTTTATCTTTAACAGCACTGGCAATACTCATAGCCTCATCAAAATATAGACACGGTATCAAATGCCCCTCTGCTGTGAGGCGGATACGATTGCAGTTTTCGCAAAAATCGTGTTTATGAGGATCTATAAGGCCAAATTCATATCCATTCTCTTCAATGCGGTAGTTAAACGATGGGCTAGTACCCTCTCTGCCCAAAGCGTGAATGGTATATCTCTCTTTGATCTTAGCCAATATCTCTCTGCCGTGCATGCCTTTGATCGTATTATTGGCATGTGTATTTTCCATATATTCTATAAAACGAATTTTAATCTGTTTTGCCCGCGCATATTCTAAAATATCTAAAATTTCATCTTCATTTATGCCTTTTAGCGGAACCATATTTAATTTCACATTAAGTCCGATTTCAAGAGCTTTTTCTATGCCTTCAAGAACCCTGCTTAATACATCTTTGCCGGCTATCTTGGCAGCAATATCAGGCTTGAGACTGTCAAGAGAGATGTTCAATCTTTTTAAACCGGAGGTTTTTAGTTTTTCTGCAGCTTCACCGAGCAAAAAACCGTTTGTTGTAATAGCAAGGTCAATATCCGGTTTGTAATCGTGTATCATGGCTATAAATTTATCCAGATCTTCGCGAAGCAATGGTTCACCGCCTGTTAAACGAATTTTATCCACACCCTCATCTATCACTACTTTAATAAATAAAAATAATTCTTCAAAACTCAGCAGATTTTCTTGAGGTACCCATGAAAATGGTTTTTCCGGCATACAATATTGGCATCTAAAATTACATCGCTCAGTAACAGAAACCCTAAGGTAATTAACGCGTCTTCCTTGTCCGTCTATCAACACTTTTTTATTATCCTATAATTAAATTGTCTAAGAGTAGCTAAATGTTGATAAAAATGCGATAAGAGGATAAAGAAAAGATTATTTTTTTAGATTATTAGCTTTGCAGTGGTGTTATTCCGCAGTTTATTGCGGAATAACAGAAGTTTAATACTTTACAAGATCAATTATAATTGATTAATGTAAGTCTTTCCAGTGATGTTTTTTCCACAAATACGCAAGTACTGTGAAAATAACAAAGAACAAGATAACCCATGGTCCAATAGCATGTCTAGCTTCTTTACTAGGATCTCCGGTCTCTTCAAGGTATGCTTTTACTGACTCATAACCTTCTTTAGTTAATCCGACTCTTGGCATAGAAGTACCAGGAAGTTGTGTTTGAGGATTCTCTATGAAAGTCTCCATATATTGTTCACTTCTGGCTCTGATCATGATAGATAGGTCAGGCGGTAATTTACCCATATATTTTTCAACTAAGCTTTGCTCATCAAGAACTTTGAGTTTATGCGCTAACGCCTCTTTTTCTGTTTTGAACTTAGGAGTCTCTCCTAATTGAGTAAGCCCGCCGTATCTGTTAGCATGACATCTGCCGCAAGCCTCTTCATATGCTACTTGTGGAGTCATTTTGCCAACTTTTTTGGCTTTGATATACGCTACAACATCAGCTATTTGCTGAGGAGTGGTTACCATTGCTTGCACTGCGCCCATTGGGTGCATCATTGTGTTTGCATATTTATGGTCCACATTTGATGCCATCGCAGGATCTTTGATTAGTGCGATAAGATATTTTTTGTCATACAAACTACCTGCATGATCCAAAACAGGAGGGATAACACCGCCCATATTGATACCGGCACCGTTATGACAACCCATACATGCACCAAACAATGCTTCTCCTGCTGCGGCATTGCCAGGAAGTTTATCTATTTGATTAACTTCTCCCCAGAATGCTTTTTTAGCAGCTGCTTTATCTTTAGAAGCATCTGCGATATCTGCAGCTCCATCGTATACGAAATTATGTCCTTCAACATGTTTATGCATTTGAGAGTGAGCAAAAGGCTCTACTCCCCAATATGTAATTAGAGACAAGATAACAACAACGGCTAATATTTTAAACTCTTTCATTATCATTCCCCCTTACGCTTTTTTCTCAAATTTGGTAATAAACGGAAGAGCTACAAACAGTGCGATAAACACCAACGCAGCTACCAATCCGATAATTGTCCAAATACCTTCTGGCGGCAATTTACCCATAACAGTAAGTACGATCATATCTACTATCATAACCCAGAACCAAACTTTAAACAAGCCTCTTTTGTTCGCAGGAGCAACTACCGGGCTTTTATCCAAGAATGGAAGCAAGAAGAATGCAACTTGGGCAAATCCGAATGCTATAAGGCCTAGATCTTTATTGAACGGTCTAAGTATCTCATATGACCACAAGAAATACCACTCAGGATAAATATGAGCAGGAGTTTTAAGTCCATCTGCAGGGTCAAAGTTTACCGGATCCATTGCGAAATCAAAATGGAAAAATACCAAATAGAAGAAAAGGATAAAGTAAACACCCATAACGAATATATCTTTGCTCAAGAACACAGGGTTAAAAGGAATTACTTTTGATTCTTTTTTCTTGCCTTCTTTGTAAAGTTTTGCAGCCTCATCAAAATCGATCTCTTTACCGTGTTGATTATTAACATGCGGGATTCTAAGAGTTGCAAAGTGAAGAACGATCACAGCGATAATAACAAGTGGAAGCAAAAATACATGCAACATGAAAAATCTTGTTAAGAATGCTTGGCCAGGTACATAATCTCCTCTAAGCCATTCAACAAATCCTGGGAAGTTAGCTACTCCGCCGGCTATAGTAGGTGAAAATCCTTCAAAAAGATTGGTAATAACCATACCTGCCCAGTAACTCATTTGACCCCATGGAAGCATATATCCGCTAAATGCCTCTGCTGAGAAAAGAACAAACAATAGCATACCAGAAAGCCAGATCATTTCTCTGCCTCTTTTATATGAACCATAATAGATACCTGTGAACATATGAATATATATAACAAGGAATACAACAGAAGCTGCAACACCGTGAATATGTCTCCATAGCCAACCGAAACCGACTTCACTCATAATAGTGTGGTTTACGCTATCAAATGCACCGCTAACACTTGGTTGATAATACATCAAAAGAAAGATACCGCTAATAATAAGCAAACCAAAAGTGGCGGCAAGTATCATCCCCATTGCCCACAAGAAGTTAATATCTTTTGGTATCCAATATTCTGTAGAAAGAACTTTTTTGACAGTATCTACTGCCATTCTTTCATTTAACCATTTATGCGAAAAGGGCTTCGCTTTTTCATCAAAATGTGCCATTTTCTCTCCTTAAACTTTCAATGTCAAGCCAGCAGCTAACATTTTCTCATATTCCGGACCGGTTTCGCCCAAAATTACACTTGTACCGCTAATTTTAAACGGCGGTATATCTAGAGGTCTTGGAGGCGGTCCAAAAGTATTGACGCCTAATGAGTCAAATTCTCCTCCATGACATGCACATTTAAACTGTTTTTTATCTGCCAGATATGCTGGAATACAGCCCAAGTGTGTACAAAGACCTACAACAACAAGGTATCTTCCGCCTGCTACATGGATCTCTCTGTCGCTTTTTGGTGCATTAGCCGGTTGTTTAAGAATAAATATAGGCTTGCCTCTCCATTTTTCTGTCACAAGCACATTTTCTTGAGCCGGACTAAGATCTATTGTGGTAAAACCTGCCGATTTTACGCTTGGCAACGGATCCCAAGTTCGCTTAGCTGCATACAATGCACCCAAGGCACCAAGAGCAGCAAAACTACCTAGAGCCATACCCATGAAGTCTCTTCTATTACTCATCGTATTCCTTTCAAAAATAAATTAACTTATTATTATAAAAAAGATGTTATTAAAAAACTATGAAAAAAAGATTTATTTGCTAAAAAAAGTGTTATAATGAGTATTAATGGGTATAATTGTGTCCATTTGTAACTTATCTGATAGGTATCTTCTTAACATGGTTTGATTAAAATCATCAACTATGCTTATATTGTAATTTTCAAACAAATTTTTGATACACTCCAAAAGAGGTCTCTGAGCGATAAATATAACATTCGCGCCGCTTATTCTGGACTCTATGGCGCATTGAACGGAAGTAGTGATAATATCGCTTGAAGTACGGATAAGGTCAGTATATTCTTCTGATTCATGCATAACATCAAATATGTTGGCTAGCTCTTTTTCATAATTTACAAAGAAATAGTGCCCCAACAATATCTCCATGCCTAAACCATCAAAAAAGTTTTTATGATCAATAATACTTTTTTGAGGATCGCCATCACCGCCAAAAAAGAGTATTCTTTGCGTTTTAGGCAAATGTTCTCTATAAATCGAATCGACAAAAATACTATTTTCAGACCAAGGATAAACGATATTTTCATTGAACATAGATTTTTCATCGCACTTTTGAGCCATACGAAATACTTTAAACTCACTACAAAAACGTTCGAACTTGCGTGGCAACTCTTCATTAGTATCTATAAGCAATGTATCGCCTCTGCTTAAAACGACGTCAAGATCAAGAATTGTTTCAATAGTTACAGCTCCATCAATGCCAAGCTCTTTAGCTACAAGGGCTGCTCTGAAATCGTTTACAAGAAGTTTATACCCAACTTCTCTTCGCTTGGCTTCTTTGAGACATGTAACGCCTCTGCGAACACTCTCTAACCCTTCTTTATGGCTGGTATGTGCATAATAATAAAACATCGATCATTGCTCCTGCGGCTTTTTTGTTACATTGTCATATTTATTAAAAATTGATAATGGCTTCATTGTGCTATATTTTCATATTTTAGGCGGGATTCTATAATAATTCTGATTAAATAATACCATTTATGTTTGAACCAAGTATGAAATATAAATTGATAATAATATGTTAAAAAATGATAATACGCAGAATTGCAAACTGTACTCTTTGCCTGATTCTGTTTCGTTCCGAATTTTCTGATATGAAATGCATATAATCAATACTACCGAAACCTTTCAAAATCAATCAATCCTTTAACGCCTTCATAATCTCTATCTCATTACATATCTAGAGATATGGAATGAGCTAAACTTAATGTGGCATTAGCATTACCTGACCCCTATACTTCCATATAACAAGTTAAAAAGCCTGGCTGTTTCGTTTGTGTTTTGCGGATCATCGAAGTAATTACCTATCTCATTTGCTGCTCATTACAACTTTCTTTATTCTCGTGTTCTTTTAATTCTTTATCTCGTTTGTATTCATTGCAAAAAGTTATGATGAGATAACCCCATGCAATTAAATAAAATGGCGAGTGCAGCACAAAATTAACAACTTCTCTCGAATTATAAAATATGGCAATGAAATTTAAAATGCTGATTATGGCCAAATACATGGAAACTAAAATTTTAATTAAAAACCACATATTATTACTTTGTCGCTGAATCATGGGATTCAAAAAATTGATTTATATAATGTGATGGACTGAGCCAATCTTGAAAATTTATACCACTAGCATTATCTATCATTCCAAAGCCTGCCCCGTATGTTCCACCTGCTAGTCCTGCAGCTTTTTTCTCTCGTTCCATATCGGGAGATATGGAACGCATACAATCAATACTGCCAAAACCTTTCAACATCGATCAACCCTTTAATGCCTTCATAATCTCTTGCGCTAGAATATCTCCAGTGTATAGCTTCATCGACATATCCTCTTTTACGGGATTATTGTGAATATAATTTATCTTATTTATCATCATAGCATCATTTTGTATAAGTTTAGGGCGATAACCTTCTTCCTATAATGGCAGTATATTGTATAGCTGTATTTTATGAAGTAAATATGTCATATTGTCATAATTTGTAGTATGCATTCCATATCGGGAGATATGGAAC
>DLIG01000021.1:107761-108161 GCA_002483605.1 Sulfurovum sp. UBA7648 | reverse complement strand
TCCATATCGGGAGATATGGAACGAGTTAAAAGATGTCATATTTTGCTTTGTGGAACTATGCATTCCACCCAGGGAGAGGTGGAACGAGAGAAAAATTATGTCGATGAACTATCATTCTCAATATCGAGTTCTTCTTTTTTATCTTGCCTATATTCGTATAAAAGTACATTAATTGTCAAAATTAAAAAAAATATATTTAAAAAAGTCCATATTATATTATGGCTACTAAAAATATTATACAATAATCCCAAAATTAAAAACCAAGAAAATATTTTCATGTACCCCTTAATAGTTATCTCTCTTTCCATATTTCCAGCTCTGTAACGAGTTATAATGGACTTATTAGCTTTTTCTGCTCTTTTGTTCCATGTAAGATCTATTAAAAATTGATAATGGCTTC
>DLIG01000021.1:105934-107544 GCA_002483605.1 Sulfurovum sp. UBA7648 | reverse complement strand
ATATAAATTGATAATAACATGTTAAAACATGATAATACGCAGAATTATAAACTGTGCTCTTCGCCTATTTTCCGTCTCGTTAAGAAAATACTGACAAGCTATCGTGCGACATTTTACAGACTTTCTTTGAGAACATCACTTTAAATAACTACAAAATCTGTATATGATGATAATCCATGCATAGTAGCTATTTTAACAGCCGCGGTTGGACCATTTCCATCTGCATCATAAAATAATTCTCCGGTATATATATTGTACGCAATATAGTCATTACCATCTGTGGCTTTACCTGTATCATTAGCCACAAAAAAATCACTATTCAATACACCATTTTCAGTTAAACTTGTAAAAATGGTTTTGTTTAAATAAATATGATCCTCGCCATGCGAAAAATCAAGAATAGTATCACCATTGCCAGAAATACTTAATACAAAATTATCACTTCCTGCTTCTCCCCAAAGTAAATCTTCGCCTTCTCCGCCAATTAGTGTATCATTACCGTTTCCAGCCATGATCAAATCATTGCCTATAAGTCCAGATAGCACATTGTTTGAATTATCACCAACTAACATATCGTCATAGTTTGATCCTTTAATATTTTCAAAATTTGAAATATAATCAATCCCAGAATAGTAATTATATTGTATAGATGTGGCAAGATCTACCGTAACCGGATTATTCTCACTTTCATAGCTTATTGTATCTATTCCACTTCCGCCATCAAGGTGATCATTTCCGATACCTCCATCAATAGTATCATTTCCATCAAGCCCATAAATTGTATCATCACCGCCTAAACCATAAATTGTATCATTACTTCCTATATCAATCTGATCACCATTTAAAATATCCCCGATATTTGTGCCGTAAATAATCATGTTATCTATAACAGAATTAACAACCAAATCAATAGTCGCTATTGTCTCACCGCTATTGCCATCATCAACAATATAACTAAAATAGTCTGCGCCATAATAATTGCTATTTGGAGTGTATGTATAATGACCGTCAGAATTTAGTGAAACTTGTCCATGGGATGCACTAGAAACAAGATTATACGTTAAAACATCACCATCAACATCACTAGCAATTGGCAATATTCCATTAAGAACCTCGTCCTCATTAAGTGATTCCATGCCATCTATTGCCACCGGAGCATCATTTACGGCTTCTATCTCGAATGTTAATGTACTTGTTGCACTTAAGCCATATTCGTTTGTGACCTTTATGATTGCTGTGTCTTCGCCATTATAATCTTGGTTTGGAATATAGCTATATACACCATTTGAATCCAAGGTAAATTCTCCATTGGTTGTTGAAGTTAGTATTTCATAGTTTAATACCCCACCAGATGGATTGCCAACATTAAGATTTTCAGATATGGATGTATCTTCTAGAATATTTTTGCTAATATCATCTAAAATAGGGGCTGAAGATTGCAATGCAATAGATTCCACCTCTATAGTTTCGCCATTTTCGAAAGTAATTGACTCAAAAGGATTTAATTCATTTAATGCTCCAATTATTCTAAGGGTATCTTTTAGCTCATCAAATGTTTTGCCTTCTTCTTTTAATCCAATAATCACATCATTGCCATCTATTTTTATCCA
>DLIG01000021.1:98934-105798 GCA_002483605.1 Sulfurovum sp. UBA7648 | reverse complement strand
TATTTTTATCCATAAATCATCATTTGTTATTCCGTCTTTGAAAAGAATGTTATCATTTCCTGAGTAGGTTTGCCACCATTCACCAATTACATTATCAAGTATTGTATCATGTCCGCTTCCTCTGCCAAAAACATATGTATCGTTCCCAAATCCACCATTTAATGTGTCATTTCCACTTGCTCCATCAATAGTATCATTGCCACTTCCGCCATTGATGATATCATCTCCGTTATCTCCATAAAGTATTCTGCTCTGACTATCAACAAATGTGACATTATCATTTCCGGCGGTAAAAAGCAATTTTTCAAATTCTGAACTGCTCATAGTTATTCCGTTACTGAAACCGAAAAATTCTATTGCATTAAATGATTTATAGTAATCTTTTATCCTTAGCTCATCGGCATTGGAATTTTTTATATTGATAACCAAATCATATCCGTCATTTTGGATAATCAAATCTTCAGAGGTTACACCTTCGCCAAAATAAACAGTATCCATGCCTCCGTCAATCGCTATATAATCATCTTCTCTGGAACTATTTGTGTCAAGCATATATGCAGAATCATACACGATAGTTTTCCCTGACTCATATCCAAATATATAAGAATCATTGCCACTGCCTCCTTCTAAACTGTCGTTGCCTTTACCCCCGTCCAATATGTCGTTACCATCCTCTCCTAACAACAAATCATCTCCGTCGTCACCAATCAAAATATCATCCCCTTGATTGCCTAGCGAAGTGTCATTTCCTGAACCGCCAATCAAAATATCATTACTGATAGAGCCTCTTAAGATATCGTCACCATTATATCCATTTAATACTCCTCCTTCATCCAAGGCTTTAATATCATCATTGCTGTCTGTTGCCAATAGATTATAAATTTCATTTACTCCTATTGTTGAACCATCTGCAAAAGAGATAGATTCTATTCTAGAAGACGGATTGAACCATTCTCTGATAATAATTTTGTCACTAAGTTCATCAGATGCTGCATTTGGATTTTGAGGGTCTATAATTCCTATAATAAGATCATTCGTGTCTTTATCCCAGCTAACAGAGATATCATTAATAGTAATACCCTCTCCAAAGAGAATTTTATCATTTCCAGAATCATCTTTATTGGGTTCGTCCCATACATGTGTTGCACGATCTACTATAGTATCAATTCCATCGCCGCGGTTAAAGATATAAGTATCATCTCCTTTTTGTCCAGCTAAAAGATCGTTTCCTTTGCCTCCGATTAAAACATCATTGCCACTAAATGTATATACTTCATCATTTCCATCCAGCGCATTAATCATAGTATCACTGTCATCGACTCCTCGAATAAGGTCATTTCCATTGGTAGTTAATTGCTCTATGACCCCTTGTGTATCAATAATCGTACCATCTTCAAATACAAATGATTCTATTCTACTGTTTGATTTATACCAGTCTTGTATAACGAGATGATCTTCGATAGCATCTAGAATATCTGTTGGATTATTAGGATCTACCAAATATATTATTAGATTATCGGTAGATTGTTCCCATTGGAAAATGACATTTTCAGGCTTGATGTTTGCATCAAAAACAATACTATCAACCTCAGAAAAATTACCTTCTATATCCATGATCACATCATGACCGTCTCCATAGCCAAACAGATATGTATCTGAGCCGCTTCCGCCCAATAATGTATCTCTGCTGGAGCCTCCTTCAAGTTTATCGTCGCCATTTCCTGATTCGATTGTGCTACCTTCTTCAAGTGAGCGGATTGCATCGTTTCCATTGGTACTCATAAGATCAATGATGTTTTGAGAGGTTAGCTTAACCCCATTTTCAAATTCGAATGTTTCAATACGATTTTGTATTGTATACCATTCCCTGATATATAGTGTTGTTTCTCCAAAGGAAACAATCAAGTCATTACTACTATAAGCAAATGAAAGCATTTCCGGAGTAATGCCATTTGCAAATATGATTGTATCGTTTCCACCTGCATCGATAATTGTGTTATTACCATTATTGACTTCTGCATAAAATATATCATTGCCACTTTGAGCAAGATATGTAGAGTTATCTCCATCATTGATATTAAATATTGTACTTTCTGCTACTCCTTTTGTCTCTCCATATTGAAGATTAACAATTGCATTAACATCCAATGTTTCTCCATTGGAGAACACAAAAGTTTCCACACGATTGTCCTTTGTATACCAATTTGTCAGAGTAGCTTCTGTTCCTTCAAATGAAATTTTTAAATCATTTTTATCATACCAAACTTCGATATCATCAGAAGTAATTCCTTGGGCAAATTGGATTGTATCGTTGCCGCTTTGATCAAAAATTATATCATCTCCCATATTTTTATCAATAATATAGGTATCGTCTCCTTCGCCTCCTAACAGCAAATCATTACCAACTCCACCATTTAAGGTATCATTGCCTGCTTCGCCGAACAATCGATCATCACCAGCATTTCCATTGATATTGTCATTACTTTCACGAGCCATAATGATATCACTAGCATCTGTTCCTTCCATTGTATCCGTTTCAGGAGTACCATAGTATATTGTCCCATCAATATTTATATGGCTTAATATTTCACTTAGCGCCATTGATGTACCATCGGCAAATTCAAATTGTTCGATTCGTCCGCTTATATCGAACCAATCATTAACTATAATTGTATCGGAGAGTTCATTGATAGTTTTTCCATCTTCTTTAAGAGAGATTAGAAGATTATTGTCGGATTTTTGCAAGACCAAATCATCTTTAGCGATATTGTTACCAAAATATATTGTATCAAGTCCACCGTTTTCGTTCAAAATATCATGCGAATCACCACGATTGTATATATAAATATCATCTCCTCCATCACCAGATATAATATCTTCCCCCGCACCGCCATTAAGAACATTATCGCCTTGAGTACCAATGATAATATCAGACTCACTTGTTCCTAAAAGAGATACAATTTGATGATCGCTTATGATGCTCCCATCGGCAAATTCAAATTGTTCAATTCGTCCGCTCAAATCGTACCAATTGGCTAAGATCAGTACATCATTGGGATCATCTGAATATTGAATCACCAGATTAGTACCCATTGGTTGATCTATATCTAGTATAGGTATAGATGAGCCTTCTAATAAAATATTGTACTGTTCAATTAAATTCATATTATCAATATGATTTGCAAAATCATCATTAAATTCAATCCACACTTTGATATTTTCTTTTAAAATACCATTTCCAAAAACGATTTTATCGACTCCATCTACATCCAAAATCGCATCACTACCGTCCCCAATATTAACTAAATAAGTATCATTGCTTTGGTATGTATAAACGTCATCGTTACCAGCCCCTGTGGAGATAGTATTTTGTTCTGAATCAATTAAATTAAGTAGTGTTGAGCTTTCATCCATATATACATGGTTGATTGAAAGACTCTTATTTTGTGGCAATATTTGACCAAAATCTGAATATTCAAATATTGACCCACTGATAATAACAAATGAATTGCCTGTATTTTTAATATTTACAGTGTTTGTGCCATCATCAAGTGCAAGCCAACTAAAAGTGGTATTGTTTATAGAAAGATTGTTGTTTCCATTTCCAAGCTCAGCAAAAAATACATCCATACCCTTGATATCTATCGTATTATTCCCGTCGCCCAAATAAATTGTTGTACCGTCTCCTTCAGTATCTGTTAATAAAGAAGTGTAGTTTTCTGCCCCAGTATATGTTGATAAAGAATCGTAATTTTCTGCCCCGGCTGTAATGTTGTGATTTGCATTGCTTCCAAGTAATACAACACCGTTTCGGCCTGTACCAAGATCAATATTATTAGATTTTGCATCTGCTCCTTCATTTAGTTGTTCGGTTGCATCAAAACTTAAACCAACAACATCATTACTTGAGCCCAATTTAATATTGTTTGAACCTAGTCCAATTCCAATCATAACATCGAACTGATTGTTTTCAATATTATCGTCATCAATTGCCGAGATTTGACTGATGGTATTATCCCCATCTCCAACTAAGATATTAACATCATCAATGTCGGTACTAAAATTTATAACATTATTCCCAGAGCCGGTGCCGATATACAGACGTCCATCACCATTGTTGATATTGATACTATTGTTTCCATTTCCAAAATAAATACTTATATCACGATATATATTTTGTATCTCTGTATCGCTAGATTGTTTGCTTCCAATTTCTAATTGATTATTCCCCTCTCCGGCAGTTAACTTTATATAATCACTGTTGGCTTGAATTATATTATTGCCATTTCCAAGCGTCATAGTTGCATCTGATTGGGTAGTATCAATTGTATTGTTCCCGTTTCCGGCAATGAGTATTTTATCCGAACCTGTTCCCATGTTGATTTCGTTATCTCCATCGCCAACAGTTAAAACCTCATTATATCCATCGCCCATTTGCACTATATTAGCTCCGTTCCCAATGGTTACGGTATCGGTTCCGCCTTTTGCATTTATGATTAAACTGTTATCTATTGAAACAGAAGGATCTATAGTTTCCAAATAAGCCAGATTAATCACATCATCTCCATCTGTACCATCATAGCTTGAGATCAAAGAGTGCGCATCAATACTGCTTCCATTATTAAGCCTTATAGTTTCTATGCCATAATCATTCGATCCTATTCGTTTGAGATAAACTTTATCAGCGAGCTCATCAAATGTTTTCCCATCTTCTTTGATCGCCACAATCATATAATTGTTATCAGCATGAACTTCTATATCTCCTTGTGTGATTCCGCCTCCAAACGAAAGCGTATCAATGCCTGCTGTATCTGTAATATGATCAATACCGTCACCAAGATTGAGGACATAAGTATCATTTCCTGCCCCGCCTTCTATAGTATCATTGCCGCCCATAGAATTGATGATGTTATCATGATCGAGATAACGCAAATAATTGTTGTTTGCATCAGCAACTTGAAGTTCAGTAATTCCCAAAGTATCGAGACTAGTCCCATCATTAAATATTATATTCTCCACACGATAATTTTCAACAAACCAGTTTTTGATTGTTATCTTGTCGCTTAGCTCGTCAAATGTTTTTCCATCCTCTTTGATAGCTATAATGATATCATCGCTGTTTTGGGAGGCTTGGACTATTATATCGTCAGCCGTGATTCCTTCTCCAAATTGGATAGTATCGGTGCCTGATAGATCAGTAATCATATCTGCTCCATCACCTTTTGCAAAGATATAAATATCATTGCCCATATCACCGCTCAAGATATCGTTCCCTACTCCTCCAATCAATACATCATCGCCGCTTCCTGCATTGATAGTGTCGTTGTCATCTTCTCCGTACACTACATCATTACCGTCACTAGATTTAACTATATCATCGCCGCTTCCTGCATTAATGATATCGTTGCCACTTGCTGTTATGATATTATCATTGCCTTCTTTGAGATTGATATTCACATCACCGTTAAAATCTACAAGATATACTGTATCAGCATTTTCCGTTCCTTGGGCATTGACTATATCATTTGCATTCCATACCGTTCCATCATTAAATGTTATATTCTCCACACGATAATTTTCAACAAACCAGTTTTTGATTGTTATCTTGTCGTTTAGCTCGTCAAATGTTTTTCCATCTTCTTTGATGGCAATGATAAGATCATCGCTGTTTTGGGAAGCTTGGACTATTATATCGTCAGGAGTTATGTTTGGACCGAACTGAATAGTGTCGGTGCCGCCATTGCGTAACTCGATATAATTTGAATAATAATAAGGCTGATAATTATCTATATCGGTAATAGTATCTTGTCCATCACCGCGGTTAAAGATATAAGTATCATTTCCGGCTCCAGCATTTAAAGTATCATTTCCGGCACCGGCAATTAAGATATCGTCATATGCTCCCAAGTTGACAGTATCATCTCCTTCTTTCATATCTATATTTACTACGCTTTCAGACCAATTTAAAGTGTCCGATCCTGGTGTTGCCAGTAAAGATATAATTTCTCCGCTAATATCAATTGAAGAGTTATCGATAAACTTGATTGTTTCTATACGATTGACTTTATTAAACCAATTTTGAATTAGTATTGATTCATCATTGATTTTTATTTGAAGATCACTACCTAATTGTTTAAATGACAGATCATTACTGCTTATTCCTTCACCAAACTGAACAACATCATTGCCCGATGTATCAAATATAGTATCATTGCCGTCGCCACGATTAAAAACATAAATATCATTTCCTACATTACCATATAGCGTATCGTTGCCTTCTTTCCCATATATTTTATCGTAGTAACCTCCCCCGCTGATAAAATCATCTTTGTTGGTTCCAATAAGCAAGTTATACGGTATATTTTCAGCTGACTCAAGTGCATCATCTAAACTCATAACAATACCATCTGAAAATCCAATATTTTCTATTTTGTTATTTATAGAGTACCAATTTGTAAGAGTGATCATATCGCTAAGATTTTCGAACGCTACACCATCTTCTTTTAACGCTATTATTACATTCTCACCGGTTATTTTAAAGATAAGGTCATCTTTGGTGATTCCTTCACCAAACTGAATAATATCTATGCCAGATGTATCAGTAATTGAATCTTCCCCATCACCTATATTAAAGATATAGGTATCGTTTCCTCCTTCACCGCCAATAGTGTCATCCCCGTTTCCTCCATTGATTATGTCATTTCCACTTCCTGTAGAGATATTATCATCACCGTCAAGAGCATCAATATTTACATTTGTTGATAAATATCGTAAATTATCATTATAATTACTAGCAACCTGAAGATTTAAAATTTCATTAGTATCCAATATGGTCCCATCATTAAATGTTATATTCTCCACACG
>DLIG01000021.1:98253-98674 GCA_002483605.1 Sulfurovum sp. UBA7648 | reverse complement strand
TTGGACTATTATATCGTCAGGAGTTATGTTTGGACCGAATTGAATAGTGTCGGTGCCTGATATATCATTTATTATATCGATTCCATCTCCTATGTCAAAGATATAAATATCGTTTCCTGATCCACCATTTAAAACATCATAATCCTGTCCTCCTGTTATAATATCGTTGCCTACTCCTGTATCTATGGTATCGTTGCCATCTTCTCCATACACTACATCATTACCGTCACTAGATTTAACTATATCATCTCCGCTTCCTGCATTTATGATATCGTTACCATTTGCTGTTGTTATATTATCGTTACCGTCTTTGAGATTGAGAGTAGCATCAGTAATAGAGTCAATAAGATGTACCGTATCGGCATTTTCCGTTCCTTGGGCATTGACTATATCATTTACATTCCATACTGTTCCATCGTTA
>DLIG01000021.1:68637-98003 GCA_002483605.1 Sulfurovum sp. UBA7648 | reverse complement strand
TTGGACTATTATATCGTCAGGAGCTATGTTTGGACCGAATTGAATAGTGTCTCCATTTGCAGAACCATAATCTATAATATTTTTTATTCCTTCACCTTGACTAAAACTATATATATCATCTTGAATTAATTTTCCTGCAATAAGTTGCATATTATAAAAACTTAATACCTGATCATCAAATACAAATAAATTTACAGGACTATTTGCATATCCATTTTTAATTGTAATGGTGCCATTAACAGTATTGCTAACAGCATCCATTACATTAATTATCATATCTTTATCTGCATAAATAATTTGAATATCTTCAAACCTTATATTTTGAAATATAATCTGATTATTATTACCATAATATCTGCTGTTGTCATCATATGATGTACCGCGTGCATCAATAATTATGTCATTGCCGTCACCATATCGATAAACAAGAGTATCTGCTTGAAAATTGTACCCTGTCATATTGATGGTATCATTACCTTTGCCGCCTATTATTATATCATTGCCTTGTCCATTGCCGTCACTTATGATATCATCACCATCACCTCCATCAATGAAATCCATACCCCATCCGCCATCTATATAGTCATTTCCGTCTCCCCCATATAACTCATCATGACCATTGCCACCATATAACTTATCATTACCGTCTTGTCCATAAAAAATGGAATTTTCCCCATACCCATTACCTGAGAGGGCCACACTGTTATTATCAAACATTTCATTATCAGCATCACCACCATGATTTTTTGTGTATGATTTTTCCAATAATGTATATTGATCGTAATATCTGTCTTTACTTAACCCAAGTTCTTCTATGAAATCCATACTTGCATTTTCACCCAACATCTCATTCCAAATTTGAGCTATATTTGTGACAGCATCTAGTGTGTCTGCATCTATAGCGTCTTGGCTCAGAGCTTGTTGTATTGCACTTTTGAGTTCTGATAATATTATATACCCATTTTCATCTGCAATACTATCTCCAAATACTGCATGGGCATAGATGCTCATAAGAGTTTTATCTATTATATACTCGTTCATATCCCTAATGTAGAAGTGTGCTTCAGCTCCTAAAACTCCTCTCTTCATTACGCCATTAACATTTGTATAAAAGCCTTCACCATTAAACTTCTCTACGATAGCTACATCTTGATTTGTTGCAGCTATATAGCTAAAAGCTGCACTCATCCAGTCATTTATTCCTGTGATATTTTCTGTTCCGCTCCACCTGACTATGATATCTTTTGTTAAGGTTTCAAGTGAATTTAAACTCTCACCATTTTGTATAGCATCAATAAGCGCTTCTACTTTTGTAACCAAAACACTGTCTTTGCTCATAGCGATTGCCAGATCTTCAACATCTCCACTACCATTAACATTACCAAGAGATTTAATCTCATCTGCTATTTGATCATAATCAGTAGTCGATTTGGTATCTTCAGCATCACGATCAAACCATACATCACTTATGGCATTATTGATTATGACTGCATTGCCTTCGCTATCTATAGATTGGGTTGTAAAGGTTGATGTTTCTCTTATGCTGTTTCTCTCTTCTAAAGCATTGACAGTCACATAAGAAAGATTTATCGAACTTATCCCAAGTTCGCCTAGAGTTTTGAGCTCCCCTTCATCAGTGATACCATCACTATCTACATCCTGCCATACTTTTAGTGCTTTATAAACATTGTCACTACTGTTTATCATGCCATCATGATTATCATCGTATTTTGCTAAAGCAACAAAGCCATTATTTGCATACTTGCCCAATGAATCTTTGGTATAGTTACCGAAAAGTTCATTGCCGTTATTTATAATGCCATCACTATTTTTATCCAATACTAGCAATCCATCACTGCTTTGCACCCATCCTGTTCGCTCCCTCAACCCATCATTGTCAAGATCAAAATATGTTTTAGTGCTATAGATAAAAGTAGATGTAACTCCATCGCCATTAAGGTCAAGCACCAATGGTGAACCATGATGATATGGTGAACTTGGTGTGGGAGTTTCCGGAGAAGGTGGAGTTGGGGGTTCAGGACAAGGATCATTCTCGTTGCCATCTAGTGTGATGCCCAAATCTCCATTTTTGAAATTATTGATTACAATAGTTTCATTATTTGCATCTGTAAATCTAAGTATTCCATCTTTTAATATATAGGTTCCGCCATTGCCTTCATAAACACCATCATCATTTTTATAGGTTGGGTCATATAACTCCTTGCTTTTCCCACCAGTCAATCTGACATCTTCAAATATTACTCTCCCATTACCATCTGCATCGAATATAGAATCTTCATTATTTGCTATGTAGGTATCAAAACCTGTGCCACCTAACATCATATCGCCATCTGATCCACCTTCTAAGTAATCATTTCCATCGCTGGCAAATAATATATCATGGCCATCCATTCCATATAGGCGGTCATCTCCATTACCACTTATTATGGTGTTGTCTTCAATACCTCCAAACAATATATCTTTGTCAGACACAAGAGGCACAAATAGTTCTGGTCCATCGCCGCCATAATGTGTGGTCATATCGCCTGTATCTAAGTCATAATATCTACCAATTGGATCTATAGAATAGTATAGATATTGTGCTCTATCCTCAAAGAATTGATCAGAATAATCCTTTGGATTTAGATTGTCGTACGCAGGAAGTATGTTATTTTCTATTGCAAAAGGATTTAGATGAAGAAGAGCGTAGAGGACGGCATTGTTTGCCTTAGCAGCAGAAATGATATCTGAGGTAGAATTGTTGGCTAATGCAATCAACCCATCTGCCATACCTTCATATGAATTACTTAAATATATCGCTTGGTCTACAACCTCTCCATTTAAATCTTCTTCAAAGATATCTTTTACAATCTTTACTACTTGTTCATTTGTCGCATATTTCATAATGGAAGTAAGAAGATTCAGGTCTTGAGTTTTGGCAATAGAAGACAACATTTCATATATATGCAAAGATTCGGTAAGTTTGCCTATCCTGTGATTATTAACATTAATACTACTAGGATCAATAGAAACAGGTACAATCTGACCGAGCATTACACCTAAGCCCGCAACAAATTCATCACCTTCCTCAGCATAAATATTTGTTATTTTATAATTATATTCACTTGGATTTTTTAAGCCAAACATATCTTGTAATTCTTGATTGAGTCCACCAATCCCCGGTGCATTATAAGAATAAGCATGATTTACTATATCCGGATGTTCAGCTGTAAAAAGTTGCGTCAAATATCCACCCAAAGAATGTCCAGTCACATCAATCTTTTCCATTATGCCTAATTTTCCATTTTCTATCAAAGCATCATAAAAGTCATTCATAGAAACATTTTGTCCATAAACAAGTCCGCTCACTCCAAGTCCAAAGTCAATAGCGTAATCCATAGGCTCTTGGCTACCTCTTATTGCCAAGATTTTTCTTCCTGTTTCTGTATCTAAAAATAAAACAGCATCAAAACTGCTTATATCTCCGATGCTGTACTCCGTACTTGTGGCAAGGACTTCATAACGATCAGCGAAATTTTCGGCTTGCGAGGTTGAAAAATTGACATTATTTTCTGGATCAATTAGAATATTTTTTCCATTTTCGTCCAAATAACTTCCCACAAGATAGCCTATTCCGTAACTCGCTTGAGATAATTCTGCATAGTCTAAATACTCTTTAATTGTTGCCATCTTAATTTTCTCCTTTTTTTGGTTTTAATGTTTCTAACAACATGCTGTTATATGATTTCTGTAATGAGCAATGTGTCCACCTTGCATACTGTGCTACAGACGAAAAAGCAATAGCCACCCATCCTTCTCCATAATAATAATTTACTAGTTCCGCTAATGGTTTATGACTATTATTATCTATAATCCTTGCAGTCCATCTAGTAATATAATTTGGAATAATAATTGTCTCATCGTTAACTTGTTGACCAATCTCCCACCTGCTAACCTCATTCTCTTTGATTTCATCACTAACTACACATCTGCCATGCCTAAATGCTTCAGCATAAACGCTATATTTATACTTGCCATAATCTATACAATTTGCCGATATGTTGTTGTCAACCCAATAAGCTCTATAATATTTGCCATTATTTTTATACTTGTAGTCGATAAAATGATATTTATTATATACATCTAAAAGATTATTGGCTACAGACACATCATTACTTTGCTCTCCAATATAAAACCCCTCTACATTATCAACGGTTTTATATATATATACCCCAGCTTTTGTAATACACAGATAGGCGTAGATTGGGAATCCAAGGATTACATCCCATGTTGGGATGAGGATAAATATCGTTATCGCAATACGCTTTTTAGTAAGACTTTGTGTATTTGCATATACTTTATTGACAACCGTTTTTGCCAGCCACCAATACAAAACAATAACTACCAATATGCTTAATCCTATCATTCTAAACTCCTCTATTGTTCATTTTTATTAATCAAAATATAATATTTAGTTTACATGTAGTTTATATTTAATTTTTTTAAATCTTTATTAAAATTTAGTATTTTTTATAAATGTTTCATAAAAGTTTTATTTAATATATTTTAAGGTTAATTTCGTGTAAACTTGTTTTTGTACGTTCAGGAATCCTCTTCATTATTTTTTTTCTGATATTTAGCCCTAAATTGTCTACAAATGCGATAAACACGCTTATGATTCCACTCATATCCTTCAGTTGCATATACGCAAAAAAAAGCCTTCTTAAGCCGTCTCTAAGATGCTTTACGAAAAAGTGATTAAGAATATCGATCATTTCATTGTCATATTTATTAAAAATTGATAATACGGAGAAGCATTTTACTTTAAGCTTTAGAGTCATATAATTCAAATATATTATTTGCGGATTATGCCATGACAAATCATTTAGAATTCAGCCAAAGAAAAATCAAAAAAAATTATCGATCAATAACCGGGCATTTTCCAAGTGTCAAAAATGACAAATCTGTTGGATTCGAATCGAAACTGGAAAAAACATTATTTCTATCATTAGAGTTTGATGATACAGTTGATTCATATCAGGAGCAGCCGCAAATAGAAATAATTTTGAATGGCAAAAAGAAAACTTACAGCGGAGACTGCTTTATAAAAAGAACTAAAAATTCAAACAAAAAAGATGCTATAGTTGAAGTCAAGTACACAGGTGATATAGAAAAAGAAAAAGATTATTATATAGATAAATTTAGAGCCATAGAAGAAACTACATCTAAGCTCGGCTTAGAATTTATAGTCTATACAGAAAAAACTGATAGTGAAATTTATATATTAAATATTGATTTTTTATATAGATACAAACTGTATCCTATAGAAAACAAATACAATGATATTTTGAAAAGAAAAATAGGAAATAAAAAAATCGCTGCTAATGATTTAGCATCAAGCATCACCAATTCGATAACCGAATATCCTGCTATTTCAAATGCGCTTTGGAGCATGCTTGCACACAAAGTGTTCAGAACAGACCTGGATGACTCTAAATTAACAATGAATTCATTAGTGGAGCTTAATAATGGGGCTAGTTAAATTGGATATCGGTTCAAAAATAATATTTGATGACAAAGAATATATGATAAAATCTTTTCCTTCTTTGGACGAAGTGCTTGCCAAACTAACAACAACCCCTTATAATGAAAAAATACTAAAAGTTAGTGAGATCATCAAGGAATCTAGAAATGCCAATGAATCGACAAAGTCTTTAGTTGAGGTTAATGATGAGAAATTTCAACAAGCTTTAGAAAGGTATCTAATAATAGAGCCATTGTTAAATATCCCGAACAGAAAAGCCGAAGATGTTGAAAAAATTGCAAAACAAAGCAATAA
The DNA here is from genome assembly GCA_002483605.1 of Sulfurovum sp. UBA7648. Lineage (GTDB taxonomy): Bacteria > Campylobacterota > Campylobacteria > Campylobacterales > Sulfurovaceae > BN30871. The sequence continues at coordinate 92,164 of DLIG01000021.1, read as the reverse complement.
AGGTACAGCAACCATATATAGATGGCTTAGCACTTTTGAACAATATAACACCGTCAGCTCTTTGGCGACAAACAGGGAAAATTGCGGACAAAAAGGCAAAAGCCGTCTTAATGAATCAGTCAACGCAATTATTAATGCCGTTATAGATGAATTCTATCTGAACAAGCAACAATATCCATTAAGCATCATCTATATGAAAATTGCAGAGAAATGCAAAAATATAGGCGCTGATTGTCCCAATATAAACACAATTAGGAACAGGATAAACAACATCCAGCCAAAATTGGTTGCAAAACACAGAAAGGGTATGCCCATAAGAGAAACGAGGGGTATGCCAAGTAACTTTCCAGAGGTTAAAATGCCTTTAGATGTAATACAAATTGATCACACCAAAATGGATGTCATAATAGTTGATGAAAAAACCAGAGAAAGCATAGGAAGACCTTACATTACTGTTGCAATTGATGTATTCAGCAGAATGATATACGGTTTTTATATAACACTTGAAGCTCCCAGTTTTTTTAGCGTAGGGCAATGTTTATTGAATGCCATTTTGCCAAAAGACGATACATTAAAACAATATGATATCAAAGGCGAATGGCCCGTTTATGGACTGCCTAGAGTAATTCATATGGACAATGCAAAAGAATTCAGGAGTATCAGTCTTCATAATTTTTGCCAGGAATTCAGGATATCCGATGTTTATAGACCGGTTGCCCGCCCGGAATTTGGAGGGCATGTAGAGCGCGTTATAAAAACATGCATGCAAAACGTACATCAGCTGCCAGGAACGACAAGGTCTAGTATTGCTGAGAGGGGAACTTACAAATCAGAAGATTATGCCGCGATGACTATCGATGAGCTTGAAAAATGGTATTTGGATTTTGTGGTAAATATATACCATAAAACCGTTCACGGTTCTATCGGCATGACTCCTGAAGAAAAACTGTATCAAGGAATCTTTGGTATTGGAGAAGGCACAATACCGTTTCTTCCTACCGTTCCGTCAAATACACTGAAGCTAAGAATGGCCTTACTCCCTGCAATCGAAAGGACAGTTCAAAAAAACGGTATCACAATAGATTATATTACCTATTTTTCGGAGACACTTAGAAAATGGATAATCCCGTCACAATATAAAAAAATAAATCCAAATATAAACAATAAATTGCTTTGCCGAAGAGACCCGAGAGATGTAAGCAAAATATATGTTTACGACGAAGATATAAAAGACTATATAATTGTTCCTTATGCTGACATTCGAAGACCCAAGATGGATTTAACGGAATTAAGAAAATCTATTGCCGAGGCAAGAAAAGCTGTAAGTGGCAGAGAGCTTGAACCGTATGATATATTTGAAGCATATGACAGACTGCAGCAATATGTTAAAAATGCTAAATTTGAAAAAAAATCGGTCAGAAGACAAAAAAGTTCAAAGCTGCATATGAACAAAAATCTCAAAATGGAAAAAGAACTTTTAGATAATTCACAAATGGAAGCGGTGAAATCAAGCAATAAGACCATAGAAGATGACGATGGCTATGAATACTATCCAATCGGGTGAAGAGAATTATCATGGACATTAGAAATTTAACATCTGAAGCGAAAGAGTATCTTGCCAAGAGCGACGAAGAAAGAATACTTTATTGCAAAAAAGATCAATGGATCGGATATGGTGCTGCTGTTAAGTTAATTGAAATCCTTGAAGATAAATTTTATGATCCACCCCAGATAAGACATGAGGGTTTATTGATCTATGGAGATTACAATAACGGCAAAACCGCTATTTTAAAAAGAATGTACGATCTGCACAAAACAAATTTGGATTATGTAAATAAAGATAACGAGATAGTATACGAAATACCAATAATTTATATACAAGCACCAACTATGCCTGATGAAAGCAGACTATACAGTTTGATTTTAAATGAACTTATGGTGCCACATAAAGCCGGAGAAAAAATAATTCAAAAAGCAAAACTTTGTGAACACTATTTAAACAAAATGGGTACAAAGATGATATTAATTGACGAAATACACAGTGCACTCACAGGCACTCTCAATAAACAAAGAACATTTGTAGACGATCTTAAGCAGTTAAGCAATAGATTATCATTGAATATTATTTTGGCAGGTACAACAGCTGCGCACTCTGCTCTCTCTATCAGCGGCGAAACGAATTCCAGATTTCCGTCTATTGAACTTCCAAGATGGAATAATGACAAAAAATTCAGATCATTTGTTGCGACATACGAAAGATGCCTGCCGCTCAAAGAAGCGTCTAATATGGCAGATGATCCTGAAATAATAAATACTCTTTTTTATAAGTCGGAAGGACTGATAGGCAAAACTGTCAAATTGATAAAAAAAGCTGCGGTAAATGCTATAAGATCCGGAAGAGAAAAAATTATAGCCGATGAAATATTTGATTTGCCAAAACTCTGACAATGGCAAAACAAAAGAGAAATAGGAACTGGATACAGGAACATTTCTTTTTAATCATTCCAAAACCGCAAAAAGATGAATTGTTAAGCTCATGGCTGACACGAATGGCGCTAGTACACAGGCGAACACTTACTGTATTTTTATCTTTATTTGTAAAACATGAAGGAAGCTCATTAAGCCGCAGAGATATAGATTTCATGTTTGATGATAAACTTTTTGATACTATTGCTGCTAAAAGCGGTTTAGACAAAAAAGAAATTTTAAACATGTCGCTCAGGAGCGAAGAAGGTTATCTTTACAGATGTAATGACTGTCTTTATCCGCCCAATCAGATCAGAAAACTTGTAGATAAAAGATCTCATTTTGGTTTGATGTTTTGTCCAAGATGCCTAGTGGAGGATAAAATACCTTACTTTAGAAAAAAATGGAGGTATGCATTTTATAATGCCTGCCCTAAACATATGGTATTTTTAACAGACAGATGCTGGAGCTGCTACGAAAGGATAAAGCTTACTAAGATTAAATATTTCGATGAAATTATATACTGTAGCAAATGCTCAAGAGACCTGAGACTAACAACATCATTGAAAGTACTGTCAAGTCACCATTACGGAATAAAAGCAATTCAATGGTTTGAAAAGGGGCTTGAAAGAGGATATTTTTTGATTAATAACCAAAAAATAAATTCAGTTTTTATATTTGAAAGCTGTATTAGATTGCAACACTTGCTTGACAGAAGAGAAAAATTGATACTTGATGGCTTTCCAATGCTTGATGATTATAAAAAACTATGCGAACGAGAACAAAATTACCACTCCAAAAAATCCCTATCTGCACACAAAAACTTCTATCTAACTTCAATGGCTTATTATCTTTTTCAAAACTATCCAAACAATCTCAAAAAATTTGCAGAAAACAATAAACTAACTTACCGGGATTTTATGCATGGATTTAAAAATTTACCATTTTGGTATATCAAAACGATAGAAGCGATCGTGCCTATGCAAAATAAAACTGGTAGAGAAATAAGTGAAAGCGAGGTTGTTGGTGCCATAAAGTATCTACAAAGCATAGGTGAAAAAGTGACACAAGAGAGTGTGGCTGCAATTGTTGGTTGTCATTTTACAGTTCACAAAGGGTTTGTTAGACTTTATAAAAACATTACTATTTTTCCAAAATTAATGCTGATTATTGTCTTTCTCTTCAAAAAAGTGTGTCAAACTATGGACTTACTCTATTGAAAAAAATAATATTAATATGCAATATCACATTTAAGATATTTTAATTCTTTTGCATATAGTAAAATTATTAGATAAACACTTTTTTATAATAATCTACTCTATTTATGAACTCCTTAAGATATAAACCAATTCATGTAACTCTTTATTTGATTTATTTAAGGCATAATAATGATTGTATAAAATATATTCTTTAAATTCTTTATTATACATACGAAAAATTTCTTTTAATTCATCGGGCGAAGGTATTCCTTTGTTTCTATATGAGAATATTATTATCTTATCATGATATTTTTCTATTATTTTTTTAATATCATTAATAATAAACTGCTTTGTTTCAAACTCGTCAGATTTATTAATCATAACTTCTTTATTTGTTTTTTCATAATTAATATAATGTATAAAATCGTTATAATTAGCCAATGCTTCTAAAAAGTGATATCTAGAATGATAATTGACATGTGAACCTTTTTCTGCAATATATGGGGGATCAATATAAACCAGATCGGCAGTTTCTTTACATGACAATGCAGAAGTATTCTTTGATTTATTTTTTTTAAAATTTGAAAAAACATATTGATTTATATCATAACAAAACTTTTGAAAAGTCCCAACTAAATCTTTTTCCCATGACACTTTGTTCCCGAAACTCCTTTTTACATCTCTTGTTCTAAGGGATAAATTTTTTCTATGGAAAGAGTTGAATGGTCGTTTAATTAAAGTTGTCTGAAATAAAGCATAATATGCCATTGCTTGCTTATATGGTGATTTTAATTGTAAAATATTTTGCACTATGATATCTATAAGTTCATTTTCATAGTCTAGGAAATAAATGTTCTCATAATTATCTTTAACATAATAATTATACTTTATATGGTCATGTTTGGTAGTTAAAAACTCAATATCTTTTTTGGTGAGCTTTGTCGTATTATTTTGTATAAGTGCTTTACCTATTAAAGAATTAAATTTAAAAATATCATTATAAATAACTTGTTTTCCTTCTAATTTTGCTTTATACGAAAATGTGCCCGTTCCGCCAAATAGGTCTAATACTGAATCAAATTCTAGTTGTTCATTTTGTATTATTTCCCAAATATTGTTAATAATTTTACGTTTAGACCCGTAATATCGGGTTACAGGTAAGACTTTCTTCATATATTAAATAATGCTAGAAGATTGGTTTTAAGTATCTCTCTATCATTAGAGGCGATGCAATATAAATCTTTCTTTGTTGTAGGAAGAGGATACCTAAAAGCAAGACCGTTTAAACTATTATCAATGAATAAGTTCTCAATAAAATATGCCATAGCTGAGTATACATTGTCATCAATATTGAATCCTACTAAAAAATATTTATCAAATATTTCTAAATCATCATTTTCAATATATTTCTCTACTTTTTCAGCTTGGTCTTGAATAATAAATTTAGATAGTTTTGTCTTGGCTTCAATTACTATTGTTGATAATTGACCATTACTCTTTGTATAGTTGACGATAAAATCAAATTCTTGATTATGCTCATACGAAGATTCAGAATATAATGGATTTGTAATTCTGCTGTTTTTATTGATATAAAAAGTTTTATTGTCAATGATTTCAATGTTAAGATTCTCATTTTGAGTTTTGATTTCTTCAAGTATATTTTTTAATAAATCTTCAAAAAACTTTTCTTTAAAATAAAAAGCTACATCAGGAATAAGATGCATTACTTTATTAACAATTGTTTTTTGCTCGTGAGAAATTGAATTTTGTTCTTCACCATTCACATTTATCCAAGTTTTTAATCCTTTTATAGAATGTCCATGGTGATCTCTTGCATTACTATTATTATTTAAGCCAAAGAGAGCATCGGTTCGTTCAATTAACGGAATAAAAAATTGATGATATTTAAGATATTCTGTTTCTATCATATAACCAGCATTAAAAAATTGATTTACATGGCCTTGCATTGCTAATGAGAAATGTTCTTCTGTAACGTAGATATTTTCTTTTAATAAGGATATGATATTTAAAATATCTTCATCTGAAATCATAGTTTTGAAAAGCTCAATACGTTGACTAGTATTACAAGTTTTTTGATCGGGTAGTAAAATATTTTCTTTCAAATAAGATTGTTTAATATATTTCTCATTTAAAATATTTTCTTTTAATAAGGGATACATGTCGTATACAAAAAGATATTGTCCAATTACTAACCCGATATCTAATTCATTATATTTTGCTTCACCAATTTCATAGTCTGAAGCTTGCATGTGTAAATTAAAAACTTCGTTAATAGTATTCAATTTACTCTCATCTAAACTATAAACATTTTTATCGTACGATACGCTCTCTTTGATTGATAAAGAAGCCAGATTTAAAGGTAAAAAATCTATTTTTTCAGCTTCTGAATCATCTTCTATGAAAATTATATTATTTGATTTATTTTCAAGAAATACTCTTAAAATATTTATTGCTTTATCATTAAAATGTTGTTGTAGAAAAGTAATGATTTTACTTGAAAAATCACTGGAAATTTCTCGTTTTAAAACACCATTTATTTTTTGAATTATTGTTCTTGTTTCATTCTTTCTTTTTTTAATATAATAAATTGTTTTATTATATTGAAATAAGCAAGCGTCTTCACTCGAAAATTTGTTATTTAATATTTCTTGAATATCATGATCCAAATTATTGAATAAGCCATCAGATATTTCAGATAAACATATGTCAATTGTATTGGAAAAATGTTCATTATTCGGATAATTGGTTTTGTCTTCTTCTTGTAACGATGAATACTTATTTATATCGATAAGTTTAAATTCATCTTTGTTTGTCGAAATTAAATTAGATAGAAAATTGATTATTGACTGTAAATAATCATCAAATTCATTAGAATATTTATAAGTGACTTTCCAATATTTTTGATTACTTAAAAACACTACAATAACCCTTTGGTATATTCATAGATAACTTTTTCAATCTCTTCATGATAGTCCAACTCTTCAAACATAACCAAAAGAGTAAATAGTTTTTTGGGGTCATAATTTATAATAGTAATATTGTCACTATTGATATCTTCATATGTTATATCAATGGATTCAGGAGTAAAGACAAACACGAGTTTGTCATCTGATAGTAAATCAATAAGTTTGTTGGTTTCTGTTTCTGTATCAGCTTGTTCATCTAAAATGAAACTATAGACTTTATTGGATTTGTATGGATAAAATAAATTTGTTTTTTTAAAAAAGTTATTCTCTTTTTTAGTATTTATTTCATAACCTTTATACTCAAGATAGTATTGAAGTGGGTCAAAAAATCTATTTTGTATTTTAGAAAAAGTTCCATCTTCTTCAAGCGCTTCATACATTTCTGTAAATTCATCATCCAGCTCTAGTTCTTCAAGTTTGTCTTCTAATTGCGCAAATGACTGTTGATCCTGATCTTTCCTTAGGGCATTAAAAATATCCGCTAATAGCATACGATTGCTTCTAATTGAACCTTTTGAATAATTACGCTTTAATGTGTTAGCAATTTCTTCTGTTTTTAATTCAGACAAATTCATCTCGAGAAGAGTAGAAATATTATAAATTAATGTTAGTTTGTCTGAATGGGTTGTTAAAAAACCAACTTCAATCATATCGTTTTTGATTCGACTGTAAAAGGCAGGATTTTCCAACAAGGTGTCATTTATATTTGCAGCAGAGGAGACGATAGCTGTAAGTAAAAAATGCCCTTTTATGTGACCTGACATATCAATTAGTTCTCTATATGATGTCAGAAATGATCTAAAGCGAATTTTTGATTTTTCATAAATTTTTTCTAATTCGTCTAATGCGAAAACCACATACTGCTTATCATTGGCTAGTAAATTCATGAAGAAAACAAATACTTCTCTTCGGTCAAAATCAGTTAATTGTGGTATCTCGTGAAGATTGTAATAATTTTTTGTATAAAACCTTCCAGTGCCCATAAAAATCAGCTCTTCCGTTGAAGATAAAGGTCTTTCAGAAAACTTATTTATATATTGTGCAATATTCGTGTGTAGACTTGCTTGAGTATTTATAAACTCCGTATTAGCATTTTCAATCGCTTTGATAAGTGCTGATGTTAAATCATCTTCAATTAATTTTAGTAGATTTAAAAATATATCAGGCTTATCTACATTTGCTCTTTGATATATATAATGGACACCAAGGGTATCGTTTTCTTTAAAATAAAGTTGTAGATATTTTAATAAATTAGTTTTTCCATTGCCATAATCTGAAAAGATCAAACTCCTATTGAAGTATTTACCATCAAGTTGCTCAAGATATTTGCCTATTTTCTCTTTAACACTGGACTGACCCACAATAAAATATGGAAGATTTGGGGTAAGCCCGGTTTCATAATCTTTTATCAACTGTTTTAAGGTACTTTGTATAGGAGACAGTTCATTCCATAGATTTGGTAAAGTCATTTGAGAGCCTTTGTTATCCTAATGTTTAATACAGGAGTGGTTTTTACTTTGAATCTTTTTCTGTGATCTACTGCTGCAATAATATTATTAAAAAATAAGTACTTTCGATTATTATCATCATTTGCCAGACGGTTCAACATAGATTCCAATTCACTAAATGAAATATTTAACTCTTGTTTGATATCGTATAGATTCACATATCCTATATTATTAAAGATCATTTTCTTTTTGATCTTCATATAAGCATGGTAAAAATCTAGCTTAAAGTTACGGTATTTATCTAATGTTTTAAATAAATCATTTTCGAATTTTAACATTGTAGTTGAAATTTCTTCATAAATTGCTTGGTGCTGAGGATTATCATTGATAATCCTCATATAGCTTGGTTTTAATCCATAATAACCATTCGAAAGCAATTCTAAGTCTTCTATCCAGCTTTCTCTAACTTTGATATAGTTTTCCCAACTGCTCTGCTTATAGTTAAATTCTCTGATTTCTAGAAAAGCATCTAAAAGTTTTAAATACCTATTATCGCCTTCTTGCCGTTCTGTATCCGTTGGTTGATATTTTTTTTTCAAACGGTAAAAGTGAATGCTAAATAAAAAAGGTATGAAATCGTTTTCTAAAATCTTAGTAAAAAAATATATCTGTTCTTTAGGTGTTAAATTCATAAAATGTTTTGGAGAACTCTTGAGCTTAACGAATTCCAATCCATAAATCGTTAAAATATGTTTTGAACCAAGTAGATTTAAGTTTTTCGATAAAGTTATATAGTATGAGACTGCTTTTAAATTAGAAAACAGTTTTTTATCAATATCAGTAAGATTTTTTTTAGACGGATCATTAAATCTTTCAAGATCTTTATCTATATCTTCATGATTTGAAATGTAGTCATATAGCGCATTGACTGTTTCTTTTGCAGGAAGTCCAAAAATATTTCCATCTTCTTTTTGATAATTCTTATATAACAGATCAATTATAAAGATAAAAAAATGATTTTTGAAATTTATACCATTATATTTTTCAGCAAATTGGCACACCCATTTACATGTAATTAGTCTTGTATTAAAAGGGCGATGTAAACTTTTTATATAAATATTTTTTTCTACTGCCATATCATATCAATCGTCTTTCCTTGGTTGTTAGATATGATATCTAAAAATTACTTCATAATACCATGTCTATCTTATGAGATGACTCTTATGAAATATATACTTAATTAAAAATGAGCATAATTTCCTCAACTTGAAATTATCAACATATTTTTAGTCTAACTAATCTAAAGCATCGCGGTTAAGTAATATCTTTTTTATCAACCCAGCAAACCAATTTCTTTTATCATCTTCTAATAAATTTTTACTTCTTTCATGGTATTTGGTGGTAAATTTTAACTGACCTTCTTTGTATCTGTTTTTTATCTCATGAATCGTCAGATTATCATCCAAATAAAGGTTTATAAATTTACTGAAGATATCTTTATCTACCAATTGACTTGAAACAATTACCCATGTACTCGCTGTGGCATGTGCAGTATTTTCTATTTCAAGCAATCCGACATAAGTATTTTTATATTTAAATGTTACAGTTATAAATTGCCTTGCCCTGCCATGAATAATGCCCTTTTGATTTGCTTTACTTGTTTCTTTATTTATGATTTCCGGCAACTTTTGAACTTCATTTAAATTGAGGTTTGAAATACTAGATTGATATTTCAAAAAATATACATATTGATTAAATATTTCAAAATTATGAATATACTCTTTAACAGAGTCTTGTTTTTTATAACTGCTTGATATAATAATCTTTCTTATGGTTTTTTCACCGCTTATTGATGATTCTGTTAAACTCTCATCAACAACTTCATCAGATTGGGATTTCTCATAAATATTCATTTTATCGATCAAGACATCTTTTGTGATTTCTTCTTGACCAATATCGACATTATTCAAGCTGCTGCATTTTAACTTTTTATCCTTGGTTATATAGCGTTGTGTATACTTTTTAGTGGCATTCTTTACTCTTAGAATCTGTGATGTATGTGTCGGTATTTCACTTTTTATTATTCCGACATTATCAATATCGCTTATATCTTGTATTGTCTTATCCTTTTGAAAATATTTGGTAAATTTTATAAATCCGATGTCGGAATTGTCATCTATTATTTCATGGATAAAATAGTATTCTTTTTTGGTGTCTTCATTATAAACCCTTGATGCTCTTGCATCAATAGTAAATTTATTTGCAACCGGAAATTTTGCTTTAATAGGCATTATGTCTATATTATCTTTGTTATATTTCTCTTTCATGCTTTTTAAGTAAACAAGAATATATCGGCCAATATCGTCAAAAGCTTTTCTAGCTTTTTCTTGGCAAACAAATCTATGAATAAAAGCCGCATCAACATCATTTGCAAAATAGTTTAAAATTATAGAAGCATCACTTGCATCACAATTGGCTCCTATGAACAAATCATCCAGCTTGCAACTAAATGCAGCTTCTCTCATACGTGAAAATCTAAAATAATAATACAAAGCAACTGCATATTGAGGAATAATAATTTTTTGATTGTCTTGCTCTATGTAGTAACAATACAAATTATTGGCTTCATTAAGATATTTTCGCTTCCAACCTATTAAGGATACGATATTTTTTTCGCTCAATAAACTTGAAATTTTGATATTATCTTGATTTATTTTCGATGTGTCAATATCAAAACTATACTTTTCCTTGCTCGAATAACTCTTACCTTTAGTATTGAAACCATTTTGAAAGTATTTTCCTGGAGGAAAATATTGAAACAATAATTCTGGAGCCATTTCATATGTAAATACTTCATTTTTTGTTATATTTTTAGCAGCAACAACATAATGACTGTTGCTGTAGCTTTCATGGTCTATTTTAAGCTTTAATGGCATAAGAATTTGAAAAATATCATTCGGATTTTCACTCATAAAATCTGGAATGATACTATTGCTGGCCATGCTACAAATTTAACTCATTATCAATTTCTAATTCACATATTATCATTTTTTATTGTTCATTCTCATTTTTTGTTTTGCTTTACATTCCATTTTGATATAGATGTGCACTATCTCAAGTGCTGCCGGTGTAATACCAGATATCTGAGATGCAGCCTGAAGTGTAGGCGGTGTGAACTTCTCAAGTTTCTCCACTATTTCGTTGCTGAGCCCATGCACTTTTCTATAGTTAAAATCGGCAGGTATTTTGATCTTGAGCATATCTTCCATGCGGTGAATTTGGCTTTGTTGTTTTTCAATATATCTGCTGTATTTGGCTTCTACAAGTATCTGCTCTATGACATCATCGCTATACTTTTCAAACTCAGGCAGCAATGCAAGCAATTTTGCCTTATCAAATTCTCCTCTGCCTATGACATCTATCCAAAATGTACGGTCATTTATCTTCATCTCGCCAATCGCTTCTAATTGTTCCAGAAACTCTTTTGTCGGAGTTACACTTGTATTTTTTAAAAATGCGATAGCCTCGTCTAGGGACTCTTTTTTGGAAATTACATGCTTATAAAACTCTTCGTCTAATAAGCCTAATTTATATCCGTATTGCGATAGTCTGATATCTGCGTTATCTTCTCTCAAAAGCAGTCTATACTCAGCTCTACTTGTGAACATACGATAAGGCTCAAATGTGCCTTTTGTAACCAGATCATCGATAAGCACGCCGATATAAGCCTCGTCTCTGCCCAATATAAACGGCTCTTCGTTACGCAATGCCAACACGGCATTGATCCCCGCCATCAATCCCTGGGCAGCTGCTTCTTCGTATCCAGTTGTCCCGTTGACTTGTCCTGCACAGTAAAGCCCTTTGACCTTTTTGGTTTCCAGCGTATGTTTAAGCTCGGTGGGTTGGATATAATCATACTCTATGGCATATCCGTAGCGCACTATCTTAGCCTCTTCCATGCCTGCAACTGAGCGGATCATATCAAGCTGAACATCGGTTGGCAAAGATGTGCTCATGCCGTTTAGATAAAATTCATTAGCTTCAAGAGTTTGCGGTTCTATAAATATCTGATGTCTCTCTCTGTCTCTAAATCTGTTTATCTTGTCTTCTATGCTAGGACAATATCTAGGGCCTATGCCGTCGATCTGGCCCGAAAATAGCGGTGCTCTGTAAAAATTGCTTTCTATGATATTATGCGTTGAGCTGTTAGTATAAGCTACCATGCACGGAAGCTGCTTGGGGTTGAATGTCTCCCGCGGCGTTCTAAAAGAAAACGGTATTGGATTTTCATCGCCGTATTGTTCTTCCATTCCGCTAAAATCGATACTGGTTCCGTCAACCCTGGCACATGTTCCGGTTTTTAATCGTCCTATTTCAAATCCCAATCTTCTCCAGCACTCAGCCAGTTTTATAGAAGCAAATTCGCCTTGTCTTCCCGCGCTTAGCTGAGTTTCTCCGATATGGATCACGCCGTCAAGAAAAGTGCCTGCAGTAATGATCACTTTTGGAGCCATATATTTATTGCCTAGTTGGGTTACAACGCCTTTAGCTTCATGCTCTTCTATGATCAATGAATCCACCATCTCTTGTTTTACGTCTAGATTTGGCGTTCTTAAGATCACATCGCGCATATAGATCCTGTATCTATCCATATCTATTTGGGCTCTGCTTCCTCTTACTGCAGGGCCCTTTGAAGCATTAAGTATGCGAAACTGGATCCCGGTCGCATCTGTGCATAACCCCATTTCACCGCCAAGAGCGTCAATTTCTTTGACTAAATGCCCTTTGGCCAGTCCTCCTATGGCGGGATTGCAGCTAGATGCCCCTATCTGTTCTGCCAATATTGTTACCAGTAAGGTTCTCGCTCCCATTCGAGCACTTGAGAGCGATGCTTCTACACCAGCATGACCTCCACCTATAACGATTACATCATAATCCATAAAAACTTGCCTTTTTTGCTATAATTAGCGAAATTATAGCAAAAATATCATTTTTTAATACGACCGGCCATTTAAGTTCAGTGCGGCTTTTTGGACAAAGATCAAAAAAAAGAGTTATCATAAGGAAATACATGTTTACAGGACTTATCCGCGAAATAGCTACAGTAAAAAGCTATCATAACAATATTTTAGCGCTCGCAGCACACTACAAACCAAACCTTGGGGATTCGATAGCAGTAAATGGGGTTTGCCTAACTGTGATCAAAATATATCACGGCGGATTTGAAGTAGAACTGGCTGATGAGACAAGAAGCATTATAGATCCAGATAGATATAAAGGCAAAGTTCACATAGAGCCAGCTATGGCAATGGGTGATAAATTTGAAGGCCATATAGTCCAAGGACATGTAGATTGTCTGGGAACGGTCAAAAGCATTACAAAAAAAGAAAACGGTGTTGATTATATCATCCAGGTACCAAAAAAATATATCGCCTATATAGTCCCAAAAGGGTCAATAACCATCGACGGAGTAAGTCTGACTGTCAATGAAGTAAGCGATGATGCATTTAGGCTAACTATCATACCTCATACTATCAAAGAGACATTGATCGGGTCATACAAAATAGGAACCAAGGTAAATGTAGAAACCGATCTGTTTGCCAGATACATTGCTCACATTTTAGAAAATAGAGGAGCAAAATCTTCTCCTACATGGGAAGATATCGAGAAGATCCAAGCGCTTTACTAATGAATATATTTGACTACACAATTCCGGCTAAAGATGAAGATCTTACCGCACTTTTGGAGCATAAAAATATCAAGATAGTACGTATAGTAAGTTCAAACGATCTTGAACCAAAAGTTTATACTCAAGGAGAAGATGAATGGGTGGTTGTATTGGAAGGCAAAGCAACAATACTGATAAACAATGAGCCAAATATATTAAGCAAAGGCGATGCGCTCTTTATCCCGTCAAACACACCGCATAAAATTATAGAAGTTGCAAACGGAACATTATGGCTGGCAGTACATATCTATTGATATTCGCTATCTTTTAAACTTTTAGCCTCCGGATTTCTTTGCAACTTTAATTCCATATCAATAGATTCAAGCTCCAATAAACCAAGAGTTGCTATCGTGCCGCTTCTAACATTGCTTTTTGGCGGAATAAAAAGTTTAAATCCGCTCTCCCACATACCCATACGTACGGGTGTGGCGCTCGAATATGTGGTCATTATCGCATCATCGCTGCACAATTTATGTAACATAGTAAAATACTCTTTAGTCCAAAGCAATGGATTTTTTTTGGGGCTGAAAGCATCTTGATATATTATGTCGATTTTTTCTTTGATATTTGGCAGTGTAGCTCTGGCATCGCCGGTAAGAATGGTTATGCTAAATTGCTCGTCTTGATAACGAAAAGTTTCGCTTAGTTGTTTGATGATCGGTCTTAGAGAATCAAATTCTACGGGGTAGACAAAATCTTTCAAGCTTTGCACCAAAGCTCCATCAAATTCCGGAGAGATGATATCTATTTTTGTTGATATTTTATGTAATTTGCAATAATAAATGGTAGCCAAAGTATTATAACCCAAACCAAAACAGATATCCAAAATAACCAATCTGTCTTTTTTGGGTACCAATGTAAAGGCCGGAATTATATGCTTTTGAAGAGTCTCATTCAAGGCGCCGTCATTGGTGGAATGGTAGCATTCGTCAAATTCACTCGAATATAAAGTTTGACTGCCGTCTTTTGTGGTAATGATTTTTTTTAGTGAGCGTAATGTCTCGTTATAAGGCATTGGTTAAATTAGGATCCAAGGCAAGCTCTTTATTGCTCATGATACCGATCCCTTTACTTAAAACATCTTTTGCGATCTCTTGAGCTTCTTTTAGTGAATGCATAGTATATGTGCCGCATTGATAAATATTAAGTTCAGGAATGTCTGCTTCTGATTTGACATTAAGCACATCCTGCATGGATCTGCTCCAAGCTTTTACGACCTTTTTTTTCTTTGGCAAACCAAGCAAAGACATATAAAATCCCGTACGGCACCCCATAGGAGAAATATCTATGATCTCTACTTTTTTGCTATTGAGATGATCTCTCATAAATCCTGCAAAAAGATGCTCTAGCGTATGAATACCTTTTTCACTCATGATCTCCGTATTTGGTTTGCAAAAACGAAGATCATAAACAGTAATAGCATCGCCGCTTGGAGATTTCATCTTTTTAGCTACCCTTACTGCCGGGGCTTTCATCTTGGTATGGTCGACTGAAAAGCTGTCAAGAAGCGGCATAAATTATACCCTTGCCTCTTCTCTTCTTTGTAGATATTCCCATTTTTCATCCACTCTTTTTTGCCACTCTTCCAATACATGAGCATTTTCTGGTTTAAATAGATGTTTGAAACGACCTTGCGCTGCTAAATAATCTTTAACAGGTAATACATTTTTTGGTCTATATGTGATGTTAAGCTCGGTTCCATTGATGATCTCATACAATGGAAAAGCCAGAGAATCGGTTGCTAGATCAGAAATGTTGATTGTATCTTTTGGATCAAATTTCCACTCTGTAGTACATGCACTCATGGCATTAATATAACATGGTCCATCAGTAGAAAGTGCTTTTTGGAAAGCCTGAGCCATATTTTTCCATTTATTTGGAGCAACTTGAGCCACATAAGAAGCTCCATTTGCGGCCATAATAGCCAACATGTCTTTTTTATTTCGTTTTTCACCATAGCTTACCCGACCAGCAGGCGCTGTTGTAGTACTTGCACCAATCGGAGTTGCCGAACTTCTTTGTCCTCCGGTATTTGCATAATTTTCATTGTCCAGACAAATATATGTAAAGTTATGGCCTCTTTCTACTGCTCCGCTAAGCCATTGGAAACCGATGTCATAAGTAGACCCATCTCCTCCAAATGCTACAAATTTAACAGGAGCATCTGGGTTTTTAAGCGTACCTTTGCGCTTACGTGCTTTGTACATAGCTTCTGCTCCAGCAGCAGCTGTAGCCGCATTTTCAAAACCGATATGGATCCAAGAAGTATCCCATGAAGTATATGGATAAACTGCGGTTGAAACCTCCAAACATCCTGTGTTTGTTGAGATAACTAGATTATCATCTGTACAGTTCATAAGCTCTCTGACGATCATAGAGTGAGCACAACCTGGACAAAGAAGATGAGCTCCTTCAAATCTATCATTTGATGTAGAAAATTCTTTTAAATTTTTAACTGATGTAATTGCCATTATTTGCCCTCTCTTGTTTCAAAAAATGCAAGTTTTGGTCCTCTAAGACCAATGAATTGTTGTATTTGCGTTGTAATTTTTCCAGCATCTGCATTGGCTTTTAATTCTCTAAAAATAGCTTTTATATCAACGATAGCCAAATCTCTTCCGCCGAGCCCATAGATATAGTTTGTAACAAGCGGTCTTTTTGCTGTAGTGTAGACGGCTGCACTTACTTCATTGAACAACATACCTAGTGCTCCGCCTGGGCAAGAACGATCCATAGCCCCGATCGCCTTGCAATTTTCTAAAGCATCTCTAATAGCATCAAATGGGAAAGGCCTGATTACCCTTGGGCCCACTACTCCTGCTTTGATGCCTTCTTCATCTCTTAACTGCTGAGCAGCCAATCTAGCACTCTCTACAGTAGAACCAAGTGCCACAATGATTACTTCCGCATCTTCTATCATATATGACTCTACTCTTTTGTATTTTCTACCACTTACTTTTTCAAACTCAGCAAATACAGACTCAATAACAGGTCTAGCGTCCATTAAAGCTTTATGCTGTCTAGCTTTATGTTCAAAGTGCCAATCTTCTTCAGTTTGTGCCCCATGTGTGACTGGTCTTGAAAAATCAAGCAATTCATCCATAGGTTTATATTCGCCAATAAATTTATAAGCATCATCATCGCTTAACGGTCTGACGTTTTGAGCAGTATGAGAAGTAACAAATCCATCTTGATGCACCATAACCGGCAATCTAATATCATGATGTTCACCAACTCTGAAAGCACATAAATTCATATCATAAACTTCTTGTGCATTAAATGCATCTATTTGCACCCAACCGCTGTCACGGCCAAGATACATATCTGAATGGTCACCTCTAACATTTAGGGGAGCTGCTAATGCACGGTTTGCAACATTTAGTACGATAGGAAGTCTCATACCGCTTGCTTGATAAAGCACCTCCACCATAAGAGCAAAACCTTGTGAAGAAGTAGCGGTCGCTACCCTTCCGCCAGCAGCGGCAGCACCTACACACCCACTCATAGCAGCATGTTCTGATTCCACCATTACAAATTCACCGTCTATATAACCATCTGCCATAAAATTAGCATATCCTTCAACGATAGGGGTTGATGGAGTTATAGGATATGCGGCAACTACATCAATTTGCGCTTGTCTCATTGCTTGAGCTGCAGCATAGTTCCCATCCCATACTTCTATTTCCTGTAGATCTATTTTTTCAGCCATAAATATCCTTCTTTTACTTTTCTTTTTTTTCTTTTACTGGCCATTGAGCAATTGCATCATCGCTGCTTAATGCTTCGCCAAACATCAATAAAGATTTTGGATTCGTAGGACATACTTCGACGCAAACTCCACAACCTTTACAGTGATCATAATCAATTCCTAGTATTTGTTTGTCTCTAGATATAATTGAACTATCCGGACACCATACCCAACAATTTTGACAATCTATGCAAATATCACGATTATAAACTGGCTTGATAACTCTCCAAGATGCTACTGTAGCTGTATAAGAACTAAATTCTGAATATTTTCTATCTTCTGCTTTTCTCAGGGCTATATCTGCAGCATCATCTTCAAAAGAGTGTAATACTACGCCATGCGTGACCTCATTCCAACCTACTTTTTTTTCAGCTCCAAGTTCGCGCATACCTCTTTTTTCATTACTTAGTACATTGCTCATCTTTTCTCCTATTTCACTTCATTGTATGCACGAGTTATTGCTTGCATATTGGAATCAATAATTTTTTGCGGGAACTTAGAGAGTACTTTTTTCATTCTATCTAAAAAATAATCCAATTCAAACATACCGGAAATCTTTACGAATGCTCCAAGCATTGGAGCATTAGGTACGGCTCTGCCAATAGTATCGAGTGAAATTTGCATACAATCAAGTACAAAAACTCTATCTTTTTTATCTTGCAATGCTGGAATTTGTGCTACTAATTCATCTTTGCTTAAATGTGTTGTTACTATATATTTAGTTGTTGATTTATCATTATCGGTAATATTATCAGTAAATGCTAATGCCGGATCTATAACTAATACGAAATCAGGCAACATAAATTTTTCATGATTGATAATTTGTTCATCATCAATGCGATTATATGCTTGCATCGCTGCCCCTCTTTTTGCTGATCCATACAGAGCAAATGCTTGTACTTGCTTACCTGTGGTAGATACAACATCCCCTAAACCCTTGGCTCCTGTTACGGCACCTTGCCCTGCACGAGAGTGCCATCTAATCTCTACCATACTTCCTCCGAATAAATATTATTATAATATTACAATATTTTAATGTTAAGACTCTTAAGATAGGCTTGAATTCTTATTTTTTTGCAACTATTGCACCAAGAGCCATCAAAACATCATCATAAACTTCTAATGCACACTCTTTTAATTTCTCCCTACTAGCATACCCAGAGGTCACAGCCACACCAATAATTCCGGCACTTTTAGCAGCTTGTATATCCATACAAGTATCACCGATCATCCAACAATTTTCTTTATTTTTTACATCAAGATTTTTTATTGCTTTTAGTATTGGTTCTGGATGCGGTTTTGGGTACTTTACATCTTCTCTTCCTATTAATACCTCAAAATAATCCATCAACCCCAAGTGTTCAAGTAAAACTTTTGAATAACTGCCTGTTTTTGTAGTGACGACACCAAGCGTCGCATGCTCGGAGGCCAAAAGGACAGCTTCTGCAGCATTTGGCAGTAATATCGTTTTATCTTTACTGATCTCTTTATAGTGTTCTTTGTATCTGGATACATGAGCATCTATTGCTCTCTCTTCTATGCCTAAAGCAGCAAACATACTCTCCAGTGGATGGCCTATATGTTTAGTGATTTCACTTGCCAAAGGCACTTGCCTTCCAAAAGCTTCAAATGTCACCCCAAAGCTCTCCAAGATAGCTTCTGTAGAATCTATTAGCGTGCCGTCTAAATCAAACAAAATTACTTTTTTCATCTACTCTCTTTTTTGCGGATCAAATTTCCAAATAACCAATAATGGTATCAATGTGCCAATAATTACAACTGCCCAAAGCAATATGCCTAGATTGTCATAATTGGCCGATACTGTAACCGTATTGTTTACCCTGATCTCTCTAGTTACTACAAACCATTGATTTAGATATTTTGTGAACAATCCTGAAGCACTAAGGGCAATATTCATAAGACTCGCCATAAGAGCAAACCAAGTACCTTTTCTGCCTTCTGGGGCATATATTGCCACAAGTGTCAGCATGAGCACCCCGGAAATATAGCTAAACGGAGAGGATACTGCCGTATCAACCAAGGCTACAGTATGAGCATCAAGGCCGAGCTTGGTATGCAGCCCGTAATACATTCCCAAGGTCGGCAGTGATAGAAAGAAGCCCAAAATAGTTAAAATAATCAATACTTTGCCAACAGATTGCCTAACTATATATTTAGAGCTTACCCACATACCGGCTAACGCGATAGTTGCACCAATTTGGCTAAGTGTACCAAAAAATGCTTCATTAAATCCAAGAATATCTATTTCCCACCACTGAAGAGCAGGCCCTACATTTGGCATAGCACGATATACAAATATAATCAGCATGGCCATTTGTATATGTCTTTTTGTGTCATTGTCTAGATCTCTTATAAGATAATGCAACATGGCAAGGACTACCCCAAAGGAAATAACAAAAATAATCTCTTGTGAATATGGAACTTCGTTATATCCCATAAGCACAGTCACAACGGCAAATAAAATCCCGCCCGCAAAAATTGGCTTATTCAAAGGAGAAGCGGGAGTATGGTTGAGTTTAACCAATGTCACGCCTATGATACTAAGAATGGGTATTATCAAAGCGATTGTGTAAATGGTGCTATACGAATATATATTCGCCAGCCATCCCCCAAGCCCCGAAACTATCAAAACCGCTATCCCCAAAGACAATCTCCCAAGAACCTGTATCATGGCAAGCTCGTGTTCTATATCTTCCCTGCTTTGGCTCCTATCTACAACTTCCGTGCTCATAGTATCTGCTACTACATCCTGCATAACAAATCCGACAACCATAATAACAGAAGCAAAAATATATATGTTACCTGCCTTATAGCTCTGAAGAAAAGGGCAATTGGAAGTGAGCCCTATCATCATAAACATACCGGTCGCAATTAGAGATGCGCCGATATATACATATATTTTACGATTTGACCCAAAAATAGTGATTGAGTCAACCATCTGCCCAAAGATCATCTTAATAGTCCATGGCACAGTAAGCCATACGCCCAGTGCTACTAAAGCTTCTGCGCTCAGGTCTAATGATTTTTTGACCCAAAAGCTCTCGGCAATTGCTGTAAAACCGCTAGCGCCGTATGCAAAATAGATAAGCAAAAGAGGTATATACCGTTTTTTAATTGCTAAGATCGGTGTCAATATGGTTTCTTTTAACAACACTTGACCTCTTTTGTTAAATTTGATGTATTGTATCACAAGAGCAATTAAGTTTGTTTTTTGTCCTAAAAATGTTAATGATAAAAATTTATGATAAAAATATTCAAAATATGTTATATAAATAATTCTAAATAACATTGATTAATCTTTTTATTATTTAATCGCATAATATTTGTTTTTTTTTAAATTTATTTTAATCTATTTTGATTTATAATTTTTTGTGAAGTTATATTATTATTAATAAGGAGTATTAATGGCAAGAGTAATCGTAATGGGTGGGGGGGTCTCAGGACATACTGCAGCAACATTTGCAAAAAAATGGCTTGGTAAAGATCATGAGGTTGTAGTTGTTACCCCTAATGCTAGATGGAACTGGATTCCTTCAAATATATGGGTAGGTGTCGGTGAGATGACAAAAGATGATGTTACTTTTGAATTAGCTCCTGTTTATCATAAAGCCGGAATTGATTATCGTCAAGCAAAAGCATTAGGTATACATCCAGAAGGTGGAAGTACACATGGCGATAAACCTTATATAGTAATTGAATATACCGGCCAAGGAAAAGAAGGTCAAAAAGAAGAATTGACTTATGACTATCTTATTAACGCTACTGGCCCGAAACTAAATTTTGCCGCTACTCCAGGTCTTGGTGATGCTAATGGTCTAGGTGAATTTACTGTTTCTGTTTGTACAGCAGACCATGCTGAACATGCAAATCATGAACTACAAAAAGTTTTTGAAAAAGCAAAACATAGCAAACAAACAGTATTGATAGGCACAGGTCATGGCATGTGTACATGTCAAGGTGCAGCATTTGAGTACATATTTAACGTTGAACACGAAGCTAAAAAAGCAGGTGTAAGAGATAATTTAGATATCAAATGGATTTCTAATGAATCATTCCTTGGAGACTTCGGTATCGGAGGACTTCATATGAAAAGAGGTGGATATGCTGCAAGTTCTAGACTTTTTGCTGAATCACTATTTTCTGAAAGAGGTGTTAACTGGACAATTGGAGCGGCTGTTACACAAGTAGAAAAAGGCAAAGCTCATTACGAGCAATTAGACGGAACTACAGGTGTGATCGATTTTGACTTTGCGATGCTTATTCCTCCTTTTGCTGGCGTTGGTTTAAAAGCTATTGCAAAAGATGGTACAGATATTACTGATCAAATGTTTGCTCCAAATGGTTTTATGAAAGTAGATGCGAACTACGCTGCTGGCGCTTATGAAAACTGGAAAGCAAGTGACTGGCCAAAAACATACCAAAGTACAATTGCAGACAATGTTTTTGCAGTGGGTATAGCTTTTGCCCCTCCGCATCCTATTTCAAAACCTATGAAATCTCCAAGTGGCAGAGATATCTTCCCTACGCCACCAAGAACAGGTATGCCTTCAGGTATCATCGGTAAAACAGTTGCACATTCTATTTGCGACAAAATACTCAAAGGCAAAAATGCTCCATTACATGAAGCATCAATGGCACACATGGGCGCAGCGTGTGTAGCTAGCGCCGGTAAAGGACTTACCAACGGAACTGCTGCTGCATTAACTGTATATCCTGTTGTTCCGGATTTTGAAACATACCCAGGTCTTGGAAGGGACTTAAATTATACATTTGGTGAAATTGGACTTGCGGGTCACTGGATCAAACACATTTTGCATCACATGTTCCTATACAAAGCTAAACTCAACCCGGGTTGGACACTTATACCAGAATAAGCATAGAAGCTTTAAAAAATAAGTCGAGCAAGGGTATACTCTTGCTCAAAAAATAAAAATAATAAACAAGGAGAAAAAAAATGAAAGAAATAGAAAAAAGAATCAAACCTTATGACGCAAATTTTACCACAATGGTACCTACTACATTTGTAAAAGCTATGAGAACTTGCGTTCTTTGGCAAATTATCAGATTCATAGTAATCAACATTAAAATGTTAGTGGTAGTAAGAAAAAGCCACTAATTATCCTCTCTCCATTACACAAGCCCCCCTGCGGGCGTGTTTTATTTTCAAATCCGAACCAAGGTTTTTATTATGATAAAAGAACTTCTAATTTATCCTGATGAAAGGATATTGACCCCATGTACAGATGTCAGAATTTTTGATTCTAAACTTTGGGATGTTATAGAAAACATGAAAGATACGATGGAGGCAAATAACCTCGATGCACTCTCGGCGATTCAAATAGCTATACCTTATAATATCATAATTATCAAACACCATGGAATTTATAATGTATACATAAACCCACGCATTATAAGAGCTGATGGCAGTATGCAAAATATAGAATCTACATCATACTATCCGAATATTGAACAAGCCATTCCAAGACATTCTACTATTAGTATAGTATATGAAGATATACATGGCAATACTCACACAGCGCTTATAGACGAACCTTGGCTAAGTGGTACAATTCAACGTAAAATAGATTATCTTTTTGGTGGTACATTTTTAGCAAAACTTCCAAAATTACAAAGAGATAAGCTCATTAGCGCACTTGCAAATAACGGACTTGTAGCTGTAGAAGAAGTATGTCCTTTGTTTTCACCAAAAGATTATTTTGTCAGTTTTACAGATAAGGTACTGTTTTTTATGCTGATAGCTCTTGGCATCACTGTAATAAAATATAGCGATTTAAAATTATGGATAGACTTAGGCTTTGGCAGTGTTGTTTTGCTTATGATAGGTTTTTTCTTTTATGCACAATATGAAGCTAAAAAATATAAACAATGCACAAGTTGTCAAATAGGAAATAATATTGGTGTGATCGCAT
>DLIG01000021.1:39887-68457 GCA_002483605.1 Sulfurovum sp. UBA7648 | reverse complement strand
TCGGGTTTATAATATTCGCGGTTTCGAGATTTTTTTAGGGCTAAGCCGACTAAATATAAATTAATTTTGTATTAGAAGGAATATCCCAAAAAGCCAAAAGGCTTTTTGAAGATAAAAAGATAAATGATTATCTTTTTGAGAATTGCGGGCTTCTTCTCGCTTTTCTTTTACCCGGTTTTTTACGCTCAACAACTCTAGAGTCACGAGTCAATAATCCCATAGGTTTAAGAATAGTTCTGAATGTCGGCTCATATTCAGACAATGCTTTTGTGATACCGTGTTTAAGCGCATCTGCTTGAGCAGAATAACCACCGCCTAGTGTAGTTGCTTTAATTGTAACAGCGTCTAATTGTTTTGTAGCTTCAAGAGGAAGTCTTACTTTCATTTTTAAAGTCTCATGACCGCCAAGCCATTCATCAAGAGTTTTGCCGTTGATGCTCATTTCGCCTTTGCCAGGAGTAAGCCAAACTTTAGCGATAGCACTTTTTCTTTTGCCTGTTGCGTAAATTGTTGCCATCTTTATTTTCCTTTGCTAAGTTGTGCAGTATGAGGATGTTCGCTACCTGCATATACTTTTAGTTTTTTGATCATTTGTTTGCCAAGAGTTGTTTTTGGAAGCATACCGCGAACTGCAATGTTGTATAGTTTTTCAGTATGGTTTTCTAACATATCTCTAAGCTTTGTGCTTTTAGTGCTTCCAAAGTATCCGCTATATCTGAAATACTCTTTGTCGTCAAGTTTAGCACCTGTAAATACAGCTTTTTCAGCATTGATAATTACTACATAATCGCCGCAATCTACGTTTGGAGTAAATGATGGTTTGTGTTTGCCTCTAAGTATTGTAGCAGCTTCGGTCAAGATACGGCCAAAGGTTTTACCTTCAGCATCGATAAGATGCCAATCACGTACTACTTCATGAGGTTTTACAACTGATGTCATTTTCATGATGTTTCCTTTTTTTATAATAACTCTCCTTGAAAAGCAGCAAAAGCCGCATTTCCAATTCCTCTCACTAAAGCTTCGCTCTAGGCTCAGTTTAATTCAACAAAATAAAGAGTTTTGTATTTTGTATGCGAATTCTATCCACTTAAACTTAAATTTTATTGAAATTTAGTTTATTTTAAGGAAAGTGCTTCTATTTTATCCTTCAGAAGGTAAATTATCTCTCCGGCAGTTGGTTTGCATAGTATTTTTTCTATTGCTGTACAATACTCTTTTACCTGATCGATATGTTTTTCTTGCTGCTTTAAAGAACTTTTATAATCAACTACGACACATCTATCCGGATATTCAAGCAGCAAGTCTATCTGTTTGATGTTACCCTCAAAGCTCAAAGAGACTTCTTTGCGGATAAAAGCCCCATTTAAAAGCGTGGCAAATTGCTGATCATTTACAAGCAGTTCAATACGATATCTTATATCATCCATCATACTTGCCCCCAAAATCCTGCCGTATCTAAAGGAGACTGCTTCCAAAGCCGGCAAAACACAACACATATCAAAAGATTCCAGCATCTCGAGCCCGTAATGCAGCGCTGTTCCAAAAAAAACAGCCTCAGATGATATTGCCCGTTTATCTTCAATGATTATATTTTCTTGTGAGCCGTAAGATTGCAAAGTCACGATGCTTGATCTTGATGGCGCACTTGGCTTTAGTACCTTTTTCTCTACAACAAGCTCGCCTATTTGTATAGGTTCTATTCCGAGCATGTCAAATCTGGACTTTTGATCTTTTTTGATGATTATCATTGCTTCTTGTGCTCTAGTGAGTGCTACATAGAGCATATTTTTATGATCTTTTTCTCTTGCTTGCGCTTCTTTGTTTTGTGCTTTAACATATAAAAGATCAAAATTTTCTCTTTTTGATTTTTTATAAAATATTTTATTCACATAAAGATCATCATTATATTCAAATATAAAAGGATCTTTATTGTTATTCTCGCCCTTGAATTTATCGAGCAATATCACATATTTAAATTCCAATCCTTTGGATTTGTGTACCGTTATTATTTTAGCTCCGCTTACACTGCCGCTTGCTACCTCTATGCTGCTGCTGGCAAACTCTTCTAAAAAACTCGGAATATCATGGAAATTAGAAGCAAATTCCAAAAGCTTCAGTACATTTGCATCGCAGATCCAATTAAATTCTTTAATCAATCTATGAATAACCGTTACAGGTTCGCTAAACGGTAAAAACCATGAATCATCTATCAGCTCTACTCCGCTTCGTTCAAGCATTGCCAATGCATCTATTTTTTCTTTGTCAAAAAGATATTCCACCATTGCAACCAATGGAGCAATTTGCGGCAATGTTTTAAGTGAGCTTGATGTATAAAGTACGGAATCTATACCCTCTAACTCGCACGCTTCTTGCAAATTAGTGCCATCATCATTGGTCATGACCAAAAAAGCTATATCATCTATACAAACCCCGGCTTGCAGCAATCTCTTGGCTTGTACGATCGCTTCGGCTAGAATAGATTCTTTACTGCTTTGTATGACCTGCACAAAACCGTCATTGGCACCATCTCTGCTTTGTTGCAAAACAAAATCAGGCATCTTTGAGCTAAACCATTGATTTACCTGCTCAACGATATATTTACTGCTGCGATAATTGATGAACATCGGTTTTGGTTCAATATCATATCTATTTGCAACAAGTCCAAAAACCTCTTCGGCTCCGCCTCTAAAACGATAAATGGCTTGCTTGGTATCGCCCACAAAAAACAAGCTTTTAAATTCATGCTGCCCCTTTCCTGCCATCACTTCATCTATCATGGGAGCCAAAAGCAAAAACTGTAGCATAGAAGTATCTTGAAACTCGTCTAATAGTATATGGCGAAATTTGGCATCAAGTTTAAAATATAAAAACTCTTTGGAAATATATTCATGAAGAAGTCTAAAAGTAAAATATGCCATATCGTTAAAATCCATAACTCCGCTTCGTTTTACATCAGAGATAACTGCATTTTTATAATGAGAATATATCTCAAAAAAATGAGAAAGGATAGTGGATTCTTTGGCTTCTATCCATTCAAGAAGGATCGATCTTAGCTCTTGGTAATATTCTTCTATTTGAGGCATTTTAGTCAAAGCTTTTTTGAAATATGTATGTTCATACAAGCTAGGATAATTAAATATGGTTCTAGCAAAATACTCGCTGATCTCTAACGGATCAAAATATTCAATAGCTGTTTTTGAACCGCCCGCTTGCTCAACAAGAACTCTAAGATAACTTCTTGCAGTATCTATCCTCTCTTCTATACCGGCGGTATCGATGACGTTATATTTTATATCCGGCAAAAGAGGATCTATGGTATAAAAAGCTTTAAGCCTTGGGATTATTTTGCTAAATTCTCTATCTTCGATCTCTAAAGCCAATTGCACAAGCTTGGACAACGATCCGCTATAAAATAGTTCGTCCAAAAAGTAATTTTCAAGTTTTTTAGTATCTTTATTCTCTTTTGTCACAAAATCAGGTTCAAGCCCAATCTCTAATGAACTGTTACGAAGTATGGAGCCAAAAAAACTATCAAGCGTAGTTATATGATTTTGGGTGGTCAAAAACCGATCTAGCACACTTGGCTGCATAGCAAAAAGCTCTTCATTGCTCTTTCCGGTCTGCTTTGAGACCTCATTTACTATAGCCTGCATCTTGGGATCGTTTTGATTTGTAAAATTGACTATATCCCCCAGTATCCTGTCTCTCATCTCAGATGTTGCTTTATTGGTAAATGTCACTGCCAATATCGAACTAGGAGATTCTCCTAAAAACAGTAAAGATAGATATCTAACTGAAAGAGCAAATGTCTTACCGCTTCCTGCACTTGCCAAATAAGCAAGATGCTCTTCAAAATCTCCCTCTAGTTTCACAGGTACTCTCCTCTTTGGCACACAAGTGCAAATTCACAATACTCGCATATTTTCAAATTTTCACATTTGCTTGCAACGAAGGTTTTGGTGCTTTTCATTTGTGCAATATTGGCAAATAATAACTCATCTTTCTCTTCTAGTGCTCTAGCCTCTTCTATTTTTCCTCTATCAAAAATTTTTACAAATGCCAATTTGATATTTTTATATTTTTTGAGTAGCAATTGGCGATAGATACTCATCTGAAAATCGCTAAAATCTTCTAAATTTTTTTCTTTGTTTGCTTCACTTGTCTTTCCGGTTTTATAATCTAAAACAAAAGTATGTGTACTATCCTGATCTATTCTGTCTATTCGTCCTCTAAACTTAAGACCGTTGATCTCTCCGTCAATTCCTAATTCGCGTTCTACAACTCTCCAGCCTGCTTTAAAATGTGATATTTGAGCGTAAGCAAACCCTCTAAGCTTCTCTTGCCACAATAATTTTTTATAGCGGCTTTTTGCATCATCTTGAGGCACCAACTTATTCATTTGCATATTGATCTCATTTATCAGCATATCGGCATGGTCAAAATAGTTATGTTTTTCATAAACTTTTTGAAGCAATGTGTGCATCATATTGCCTTCATTTTGTTCTTCTTCGGGCTTGGCACTGATCTGTTTTATATACCTGTAGTAATATTTTCTTTTGCATGTCAAATATGTACTAAGCATAGATGAAGACCAAATTATTTTTGCAGCATCAAATGCGGTAAGAATATCTTTATCGTCCTTGATTTGTGAACTTTTATCATACAATAAATCATGATCAACAGTTTGTTCTTTTATACTGTTTTGCAGCCCAAGCTCATAGATAAATCTGGAAGGAAGTTTATTGTTGCTTGTACTATAAATAATCACTGATCTTTTTGCTTGTTCTAGTACTCTTTTGTATATCTGTTTTTGCAATGCTTCTCTATCGCTTTTGGTAGGCAAAGATGCACCTACTCTCACAGATGAATTTAAAAACTGATCTTTGCTAGGCAAAGCAGGAGTAACTCCTTCGTTAAAATCTACTATAACAACACCTTCAAAAACCACGCCTCTGGTCTCCAAAGCACCCATTACGGTTACTTTTCCGCCCCTGATATCATCTATTGTGATTTCTCCTACGGCCTTTAGCCATATAGAAAGCCAGTCTGTGTAGCTAAGCTGATATGATATAAAAATCCTCTGCAGTAACAAATATTTTTCATATACTTTATCATTGTGCGAAGGCAGAATATCGCCTTCAAGAGGACAATCAAGCAGCCCAAGATCATCCAAGAAACGAAAAAATACTTCTAGGGTTATCTTTTTGGATATATCAACAACATCCAATATCTCAAATTTTATATCATACCTTATAAGCCTATGTCTATCTTTGGCATCAAAACTCTGCCAATAAAGCTTGATAGCTTCTAGACTTTTATAGATTTGCCCTATAGAGTAATCATATCCCATAGCAAAATTGAGATTGTTATATTCATCATAAAGCATAACACTATGCTTAAAGCTCTCATCGGGTAAAATAAGCACAATATTTTTAGGATCGATCCCGCCATTAACCATATCTTGGATGGCACTAAATGCCAAAGGTATCTGTTCGTATCTCTCTTGTGTTGATACTACCTCTGCATTGATATGACTATTTAAAGGAATGCTAGAAACAATCGTTTTTGAGCTAAAATCGATACTGATATCATGGTCAGGGGGGAGCTTAAGGCCGTACTGCGCAAATCTTTCTTGCATTTTTAGAGTAAATTTACTAGTAGTATAGTGCAAAAGAAGTGTGCCCTTGCAAGAGATCTTATCAAGAAGTTCAAGTTCAAAACGGCTTAAATATCCTTCCAAATACACCTCTATAAGATCATATCTTTTGATAAATGCTTCGTTTAAAGTATAAATTTCGGGTAAAAAAGCCTTGTCTATCAAACCTCTTTCATCAAGAAGTAGCTTATATCTCTCTTTTAGTGTTTTTAGTATACGTATATGTTCATCAAATTCGCTATAAGCATCAGCACATTCAAGCTGATGAAACTCTACTTTCTCATTGGCCAACTCTTCAAAGAATTTAAATATCGCATCACTTCTGGTAAAAAATCTTACTAGGTCCAGATTTAGTTTGAGTTTATCAAATGCTTCAAATGACGCAGCATCTCTAAGCAATAATATGCGCTCCATTGCATCAACCTGGCTCTTTGTGCCGACACTAATAGAGCGGGATTCAAACTCATCCATTCGCATAAAAGTAGGCAAAAGCCGGTTCATCTCTTTGAAAGACTCTCTAATAGAACGCAATGCCCGAGATGTTGGATAAACAATAAGTGAATTGGATCTGTTTTGTGCTTTAATCATTGAAATAGTATAGCATATTAGGAGTTACGGATTGATTTTAAAATTAATATTGAAAAAGGAGAGTTTGGCAAGGTTCGTTTTTGAGATTATAAATTGTAAGGCAAGCAAGCAAGCTTGCCTCTGCAGCAGATAAAAAATACCCTATAATTATTTAACTAAATATGCGGGTGTTTCAAGATAACCTACAACATCCCCGATTTTGGCTTTTAATACTAAAGTATATCTTCCAGCTTTTACAATATCAAATTTTGGTGTCTCAAAGGATTTGCCGTTAAAAGCAATATTTTCTATTGTTTTGTCGTCAAGATCAGTATGTGGTCTTGTAAGCATAAAAGATATCTTTGCATCTTTAATTTCTGTTCCATTTTTATCAATTATATGATAAAAAAATTGATTTGCACCCTTATTTAGTCCAACAGGGTCAACGTGTTTGCGATGACTATGCTTGTTTTCATCTACTTTGATAGTTTTCGCACCTATGAGTTCAATTGTATACTTAGCATTAAACGCTTCTTGTAATGCCATAATCTCATTTATGTTCATATCAGCATTTTGATATGACATCATATAAGTATTCTCTTTTTCAACCGGCATTGCAGAAGCAGACTTGATTGTCCAATATCCAAGCCCTAATCCTAAAAAAAGAAAACCTATTATCATATGAGGCCAATAAGTTTTATTGTTCACTCTTCATCCTTCGCAAAATTGGTCGTCCGATAAAAATCCAAAATACTGCAATAGCGCCCACATAGATAAACACTCTTATAAAATTAACAATCCATTGTGTCTCATTAGGTATCGTTGTTGTCAATTCTACACCCTTGGACTTGGCTACCTGATCAGCCAACTCTGAAAATGCTTGAACAACCGCTACATTATATTTGTCTTCTATGGAATTACCATCATATTCGTCCCTGACCACATCAATTGCAGCATCTTTGACATCTGCTTCGTTATA
Source organism: Sulfurovum sp. UBA7648 (assembly GCA_002483605.1). Classification (GTDB taxonomy): domain Bacteria; phylum Campylobacterota; class Campylobacteria; order Campylobacterales; family Sulfurovaceae; genus BN30871. The sequence goes on along the minus strand of DLIG01000021.1, from coordinate 61,255 downwards.
TAAATTGCTTAATTCAGGGGACGATGGTATGATACCGATTCTTTGATTATGTGGAGCAAAAATAAATATTATATATGGCTTGTTTAAGTTTACTTCAAACTTCTTTGCATAGTCAACCATGCTTGTTCCTCTAGGAAGAGCATCATTTGTAGCAATCAAATATTCATTGATGCCTGTCTTTTGTTTTAGCTCATTTGCCATAACTATAATTTTTTCTTTGGCTTTTGGTTTTAACAATTCATCTTTGATAATTGGTGATGCAAAGAGGGAAGAAGAGAAAACCAAAACAAGCAAGGCAAGCCTTGCATATGTTTTGATCATAGTTTTATCCTATGTATAAGTGATTTGGAGTTACAACGGCCCAAAGTGTTACAAGAGCAGAAACCGCTAACATAACAGTGATAACTTTATCCATAATTTTTATCATTGTGTCTCCTTACTTAGCATCTTGAAATGCATGGTCTGCATTTGCTTTGCTATTCATTTTTACATTATCCAAGTTACCAACAATTGGAGCCGGATCATAATAGTTCGTAGCACTTGCTTGTTGAACCATCAATCCCCACACTGTTAATACTCCCAAAATTGTAAGCAACAATACTGTAGCAATCAACATACCAGTTACACCATGGAGGCTAAAAACGCCTCTTTTTGTATTTTCTGCCATTATTTACTCCTTATAGTGTTTGAAGATAGGTTGACAATGCTTTTTCTTGCACCGGGGTCAATCTAGTTTTAAACGAAGGCATGGCACCAATAGCACCTTTTTTACCATTTTGAAGAACGTGAGATACAACAGCATCATCATACTCAGCAATATTTGGTGCAGCACCATTGTTACCTTTTCCATCAGCGCCGTGACATGCAACACAAGTAGCAAATGCCGCTGGAGCTGTACCTTGCATTCCGCCTGCCACATAAGTTGCGATAGCTTCAGCATCTGCGCCAGTAGCCAACATTGGAGGCATTGCACCCATTGGGTAACCAAGTTGATTTGAACCTTTAGCAATAACATCAAGAACTTGTTCTTTGCTCATGCGGTTAGTCAAATCTTGAGCTTTGCCTGACAATCCGTCGGCTGTCTCACCGTGACATGGAGCACATTGTACCAAGAATACAGACTCACCCATAGCTGTAAGCGTGGCTTGATCCGGATTGGCAAATGTTGCTTCAAATTTAGCATTATATGCTTTTGTCTCTTCATTGTATTCACCGATTTGGCTATATGCATTAAGAGGATACCCTGCAAGCCAATACCATAGTGCCCAAATTATTGTACCCAAAAATGAGAATGCCCAACCTGATGGCAATTCATTTTTATACTCACCGATACCATCCCATTTTTCATCTGCAAGTTCACCGGTAGACTTATCGGTTTTCATTTGACCGATATATTTTGTAACTACTCCAGCACTAATAATAGCAATAGCAATAGCACCGAGTATAGTAACCATATTAACAGGATCACTAAGGTCGATATTCATACCTTTTACTACAACAACGGTAGCAAGTATAAGTACTACTGCGAAAGCTAATGCCTTGATCATTAAACTATTCATTTATTTGCTCCTTTCTTTTCTTCAGAGATTTTAGGATTTTTTTCTATAGGTTTGCTATCTATTTCATCATCTAGCGCAATTTTCCCATATTTTTCATAATCCCTCTCACCTTTTTTTTCACTTCTGTAAAGATGTATGATATATCCATACATCATCACTACTAAAAAGATGGTCATAAAGAAAGTAGCATAGCCCTGTAATTCTCTAAGCTCCATCTTTTTGACCCCTTATTTCAATCTGTTCATGTAAGCAATAATTGCTACAATCTCAGGGATTTGACCATTGGCAACTGCGTCTTTAACACTTTGGTTTTTCATATCTGCTGCAATTGCTTTAGCCTCTTCAAGGGCTGCTGCTTTTGCTTCATCATGTGTGCCAAGCGGTGTACCATTTGGTGCATCATAAGGTGTAGCAAATAATTTTTTAACTGTCAATGCTTCAGCATAAGCCGTATCAATATCAGCTAAGTTTGTAAACATATGTTTATATGCAGGCATAATAGATTGTGGCACAACGGATTTTGGATCCATCATGTGATTTTCGTGCCAGTCAGTTGTACGATAGTTACCAACACGGTGCAAATCAGGCCCGGTTCTTTTTGAACCCCACAAGAATGGTCTATCATATGCATACTCACCTGAAAGTGAATATTGGCCATATCTGTCTGTTTCTGATTTAAACGGACGGATCAATTGTGAATGACATGCGATACAGTTGTCTTTTTTGTAAACATTTTTACCTGCAAGTTCAAGCACTGTATATGGTTTAAGGCCGGCAACCGGTCTAGAAGCCTCTGCAAAGTTTGGCAAAATCTCTATAAGACCTGCAAATGCGATAACTACAAACACTCCTACCGCAAAGAAGAATGGATTTTTTTCTAACCAATGAAACATTTTATACCTCCCCCTTACGCTGCCATAGGCGTTCTATTTGTTGGTTCTTGCGAAATCTCTTTAGATACAGTCATAGTTTTAACCATGTTGTATGCGAAAATCAAGAATCCAGTGAAATACAAGACAGCAGAAACTGTTCTAATTGTATAGTAAGGATGCAATATTGCTACGGTGTCAATAAAGCTATACATCAAATTACCATATTCATCAACTGCTCTCCACATCATACCTTGAGTAATACCTGCGATCCACATAGATGTGAAATAAAGTACGATACCCGTAGTTTGAATCCAGAATTGTACATCAATAAGTTTTTTAGAATAAATCTCTCTTTTGAATATTCTAGGAGCCATATGATATAGAGCTGCCATTGTCATAAATCCAACCCAACCAAGTACGCCATCATGAACGTGTCCAGGAATCCAATCTGTAAAGTGTGCAATCGCATTTACTGATTTGATTGACTGAATCGGACCTTCAATAGTTGAAAGCATATAGAATGTTGAAGCAAGTACCATCAATTTGATAAGTGGGTTTTCAGTAAGTTGGTTCCACTCACCTTTCATTGTAAGAAGCATATTAATAGCTGATCCCCATGAAGGCAAGATAAGAACTACTGAGAATATTGAACCCATAGTTTGCATCCAATCCGGAACTGTTGACCAAATAAGATGGTGAGAACCTGCCCAAAGATATACAAACATCAATCCCCAGAAAGAAAGAAGTGAAAGTTTATATGAATAGACAGCTTGGCCAGACTCTTTTGGCAAAAAGTAATATATTTGTGCAATGATAGCAACTGTGAAAACAAATCCAACAGCATTGTGTCCAAACCACCATTGTACTAAAGCATCATTTGTACCTGAATACATAGAAACAGAGTGTAAAACACTACCAATTCCACCACTAACAAAATATGTTGGAACCGCCATATTGTTGAACAAGTAAAGCATAGCGACACCCAAGAATGCTGCTATATAGTACCATAGAGAAATATAAAGAGATTTTTCTCTTCTTATTCCTATCAAACCGAATAGAGAAATACCCCATGATACCCAAATAAGTACAACAACTATATCGATCGGCCATTCGAACTCTGCATACTCTTTTGATTGTGTAATACCAAGTAAAAGTGTAATAACAGCTATAAGTGCGCCAACAAAATAAAGATAAAAGTGAAATTTACCCATGAACATCAAAAATTTTGATTCGGCCATAGATACTTTCAATACTCTTTGTCCAACATAATAAAAAGTTGCCCAAATACCACTCAACATAAATCCATAGATAACAACATCTGTATGAAGTGGTCTAAGTCTTGAAAAAGTACCATATTCACCTATCAGATAGTTTAACTCTGGAAATGCCAACTGAGCAGCTATAAGCGTACCCACAAGCATACCAATGATTCCAAACAAAATTGTTGTAAATGTAAACAATTTTGCTACAGAATAGTCATATTCTAATGCAGCGTTTGATTGCATGCAATACCCCCTTGTAAAAAATGTATGCTAAGACCGAAGTCATAGCACTCAATAGGAATTATAATACTTTTATTTAAAAACGAAACTTAAATACAGTATATAAAGAATATTTTTTTAACATATTTTTAACACTACATAGATATATATACTACAAATAGCGCTCTGCTGGGGCTTTTTAAAGATTTACAAGATAGAAATATTCTTTAAAATAGTGTAATTTAAAATTAAAAATAGTGAATAAGAGTAAAAGTATCTGAAAGTTTTTGATTTATATGATTAAATTATGAAAGAAAAAAAAATAGTATAAATATTTAATATTTAATTAAGTATTTTCTACGCCAAAATATTTTTGACGTAGAATCGTTGAATTTATGCTTTGCCTTTGGCGCTTTGTATGGAGTGAATATATTGGTAGTCAACTTTTATATTTGACTCAGTATGAAGTGTCTTGATCAATCGGCTTATCATATTTTCAAAGTCTTCAAAAAGATAATTTGCCATAGATCCTGGAATCGGATTTATCTCATTAAGATAGATCTCTCCATCATGTACAAAAAAATCGCATCTGATCAAACTGCCTCTAAAAAGCGGGTCGTATATCTTTTTAAAGCTGTCTTGAATACCTGCTTCGATCTTTGAAGATACTTCAGCGGAGGATACTTTGCCATCTCTTGAAAAATCCATATATTTTTTCTCAAAATCTAAAAATTCTACTTTGTGAGGTTCCTCTATAATGGAGAGTTCCCATTTGTCAGTCAAGCATCCTGCTTGATTGTACTCTTTAATGCCATCCATAAACGGCTCAATGAGTACATCCGTATCAAATTCGAATGCCACATCAAGGGCATACTCTAGTTCTGAAATATCTTTTACAACACTAACTCCGATACTGCTTCCAAGTCTAGCTGGTTTGACTATAATAGGCAGCGGAGTAGTGATCTTTCTCTCTGATGTTTTGCTCAAAAGCTCATACGGAAGCGTTTTGACTCCTACGCTGGCGGCAAAAAACTTAGTGTACAGCTTATTGTAGCTCATTGCACATGCTTCAAGTCTTGGAGAGATATATGGCACACCGTAAAATTCCATAAGTGCAGCTATCTTGCCGTCTTCCCCATCTCTTCCGTGCACAAGGTTTAATACAGCATCGACATCTACTTTTTTATCTCCAAACATTCCGCCAATTACAAATCCGCCTTTTTGAAGCTGTAGTTTTTTACTTTTTTTGTAATTTCCCGAACTAAATGTGGTTGATTTCATATCTTTGGCTTCAATTAGAAAAAATTCCCTATCGCTGCTCACAAAAATATTAACAAGTGTTGTGCTCTTAAATACTTTTTGCATAGTAATTGCACTAACTATACTGATCTCATGCTCGAAGCTAGACCCGCCAAATAAAATTGCTATACTCATAAATACTACCCCCCTCTTACAATTACAAAAATCAAACCCTAATCGAGCATATCAAAAAATTCGCCAAATATAAAACTGCTCTCATGCGGTCCCGGGCTCGCTTCAGGGTGATGCTGCACTGAAATTGCAGGAGAATCGTTATATCTAAGCCCTTCGATCGTATCATCAAATAGATTGGTATGCGTAACAGTCGCTATACTGGCAATCTCATCAGGAACATTATAATTGTGGTTTTGTGCCGTTATTTCAACAGCGCCCGTAACAACGTTTTGAACCGGATGGTTTCCTCCGTGATGCCCAAACTTAAGTTTATAGGTATCATAGCCGTGTGCTATTGAAAGCAATTGATGTCCTAAGCAAATACCAAACATCGGTACTTTTGCACTTAAAAGATCTTTGATCTTTGCATGTTCGTCTTTCAGGATCAATGGATCCCCCGGGCCATTTGACAAGAACACTCCGCCTATTTCTTTTGCTTTATATCTATCTATAATACTTTGTGCGCTAGTAGCATTTGGTACAACTTCAACTTCCATGCCGGCATTTGTAAGTTCATTTAAAATATTTCTTTTGATCCCAAAATCAAGCGCTATGATCTTTTTGCTGGTATTAGGTTTAGCATAATCAAAAGATGATATATCATATCTGCTATGAGGATGAATATACGGAGTTTTTGTGCTGACTTGTTCTATATAATTTACATCTTCTATTCTTGGAGAATTTTTTAGCATAGCTGCAAGCTCGTCTTTATTATGAACCTCCGTAGAAGCTATCATCATCATAGCGCCTTCTGTGCGTAAAAGTTTAGTGAGATATCTCGTATCTACATCACATATCCCCAAAACACCAAAACGTTTTAAAAGCGAATCAAGCGTCTCTTCGCTTCTAAAATTTGACGGTCTTGCTTGATATTTGCGAACGATTATGCCTTTACAAAACGCTCCGATACTTTCCATATCTTGTGCATTGCATCCTACATTTCCGATCTCAGGCATTGTAAAAGTAACGAATTGTCCGGCATAGCTAGGATCTGTAATGATCTCTTGATACCCGGTCATAGAGGTATTAAAGACGATCTCTCCTACGCTCGTACCATCTGCTCCAAAGCTTTTGGCTTCAAAAAATAACCCGTTTTCTAGATAAATTGAAATCTTTTTCATTATAGCATCCCTCGTCTGATCAGCTCTTCTTGATATAGTCTCTCATATAGGAGTTCATAGTCTTGAGACCCGGGAATAATGTCTTTTTTCATATGTTTGATCTTTTTATATACTATATCATCTATCTCCTCATAAGCATCTGCAAAAGAACGGAAAGATTTAAAAATAATATTCTTTATCTGGTTTTCATTGACATCATATTCTAACAAATAATTTTCATATAGCTCATCAAGGATCTTGTGTGCTAGATCATTATATCTGTCATCATAGTTCATAATAACGCCATACTCTGGAGCCATCTTCTTTTTGATCATAAAAAACAGTTGTCTTTCATCTGCATGTTGAAATTCTATTTGTTCCAAGTTGGCTTCAAGCAACTCTTTGACTTTTTGATCAAGAGCTCTCTCTTGATCCAGATTTGCATCGATAATAGTTTTGCATGCTTCTACCACAGCTTCTTTGCCTTTTGGCATACGTATAAAAGGGGCATTTGCCAAATCGATCCCTATCTTGGTGGCAACATATCTTGTCTGGTTTGGTTTTAATCTCATGCTTTGCTCCTTTATCTAATAATAGTATCGTCTCTATCGGGACCAGTTGATATAATACTTATTTTTGTGCCTATCATCTCTTCAAGTGCAAGTATATAATCCTTTGCTGTATCAGGCAAATTTTCAAAAGATCTTATTCCTTCTGTTTTCTCCCATCCTGCAAACGATGTATATATTGGTTTGGCATCGTCAAGATCATATGGTACATAATCTATTATTTTGCCGTCCACTTCATAACCTGTGCAAACTTTTACCTCGTTAAATCCATCTAAAACATCCAGTTTCATAAGTGCGACTCCATCAACACCGTTGATTCTAACTGCATGCCTCATGGCAACAGCATCAAACCATCCGCATCTGCGAGGCCTGCCGGTAGTTGTACCAAACTCTTGGCCTCTTTCGCGTAATAGTTCACCATCCCCTCCTAGATCTTCGCTTGGGAAAGGTCCATTTCCTACTCTAGTACAATATGCTTTGGCGATTCCCGTAACTTTACCGATATCCTTTGCATTAAGCCCAAGCCCGCTGCAAGCTCCTGCACTAATGGTTGTTGAACTTGTAACATACGGATATGTACCATGGTCGATATCCAGCATAGTTCCTTGGGCGCCTTCTAGTAAAACTTTTTTATCATTTTTAAGTGCATCCCAAATCAAAAGGGTAGTATCTACGATAAACGAAGATAAGGCTTTTTTATAACCATCCAGTTCAGACTTTAGATCGTCAGCATTAGGTATCTCTACGCCTAAAATATCAAGCACTGCTTTGTGTTGATTTAGGTGTGCCATGATCTTATCAGCTAATTTGGCCGTATCTTGCAGCTCACCCACTCTATGTCCCACTCTGGCAACTTTATCTTCATAAGCAGGCCCTATGCCCTTGCCTGTTGTGCCGATCGCATTAGACCCTTTAAGCTTTTCGAATGCCTGGTCGATAAGAGCGTGATACGGCAAAAGCAAATGAGCCTTGTCCGATATAAACAGCCGTCCCTCCAGATTGCCAAATTGCTCTAACTCTTTTATAAAATCTTTTGGAGAAAGTACAACACCGTTACCGATAATATTTTTCGTACTATCACTTAATACGCCTGATGGTACAAGATGAAGAGCATATTTTTTATCGCCTACTACTATCGTATGTCCGGCATTATGACCGCCTGCAAATCTGCACACAAAATCATTTTTGCGTGCCATATGATCTACGATTTTACCTTTACCTTCGTCGCCCCATTGAAGTCCTACTACAATATCTGCTTGACTCACTTATTCTCCTCATTTATTCTAATTTTCATCGCTATACATTCATCGGTATATATCGCAAAACCTGCTGCTTTCAACTCATCTATCACATATTCTCCGCCCATGGCGATCAATGCATTGCCGCTAAACATTTTGAATGTCAAAGAGTCATAATAACGCATCTTGGCATAAAAGAGCGGCGATATAATAAGCGGCTTATAATCCAATCTCTGTGCTTCAAGTTTAATTTTGAGCAACTCTTGCTTGATATCCTCAGGGAACATATCCAAATCTGAGAGATCATCTATAGTATGGATGGCAACCAATCTTTCGATCCAAGGCAGATCATTGGCTAAAATTTTTTCGATTTGCATGGATTTCAAAAGCTCAAGGGATATACCGTATTTTTCATTCAAAAGCTGCGGGATGCGTATATTTGCCAATTGGAGCATAGGCTGTAATTCCAAAGCCCCAAGAAGAGAGATGGTCACATCCAAAGCTTCGCTAAAATTTCCCTGTAAAATCTCACCGCCAATTTGATACTGTTCTTGAGTAGGAAAATTCAGCGTTGGCTGGATATAGAACCATTTTTTAGATTCCATACTTCTTCCTAGTCGTTTTGTAGCTATACGCACAACGTCTGGAGTTGAATCAGCTCTTAAAGTTACGATATGATTATGGTCATCATTGAGCTTGATAAGCTGACTTTGGTCTTCAAAACTATCATGCTGATGATAAGAAAACACAGGAGTTACGATCTCCTCAAATCCAAGCGATTCAAGCAACTGGCTGCTGCGAGATTCGATATCTCTTTTTATCTTGGCGCTTTTGCCAAAATAAAGCTTTGAGTCACTAGGAATTTCGTGTTCGAATATCATGCTAGATTATCCTTTGTAATATACTTCATTAAAGACTTTACTAGCAGTTCCGTCAAATGTTCTGCGTCCCATATTATCAAGTGCTAATTCTATGGCATTTACAACCCATGCACTTTCATATACAGGAATGAGCCCCATTTGATTGATACGGAAAATCTTGCCTTTTAAATGGTCTTGGCCTCCAGCGATATTTACGCCGTAACTATTTTTGAGAAGTTTTCGAATACCTTCAGCGTCATCATCTATAACTGTACTCATAGCAAGTGCAGGAGCAGTAGGGTAGATAGCAAGCCCTAGAGCTTTAAGAGATTCTTGTGTAGCTTTTGCTCTTTTTGCTGTGTCGGCATATAATTTTTCTACACCGCCATCTTTTTGAATCTCATCAAACATTGCATTAAGACCCTGTATAAGTGTCGTAGCCGCTGTCCATGCGGTTGTATTTTTTTGTTGGTTTTTGATCTCGGTTGCAAGATTGAAATAATAATCCTTGCCGCTGCCAATTTTGGCTACAGCATTAGCAGATAAACCTATCATTGCCAGTCCAGGAGGAAGCATTAAAGCTTTTTGGCTGCCTGTAATGAGTGCGTCAATATTTGTCACATCGATATGTTCTACGCCGACTGCGGTGATACCGTCTGCTATGACCATTATATTAGAATTAAGTTCCTTTACTCTAGCGGCAATTGCTTCTACCGGGTGTCTAAGGCCGCCCGCACTTTCGCAGACTTGAATACATACGGCATCAATATCCGAATTGGCAGCAATTGCATTTTCCACATCAGCTATGCTTGCTGGTGTATCCCACTCGTATTTTAATTCGACTTTTGGAATGTTTAAAGCGTCAGCTATCTTGCCAAATCTTTCTCCGAATTTTCCGGAATTGATTGTAAGTGCTTTTGTTTGGCATAAATTTATCATACATGCCTGCATAGCTCCAGTGCCGCTGCTTGCCAGCATCACACACTCATCCATACCCAAAAGATTCATCAAATGATCTCTGGCTTGTCCAAAAATAGCTTCAAATTCAGGGGTACGGTGGTGCAGTGTAACCGTAGCCATCGCTTGTCTAACAGTTTCTAATACAGGTGTTGGTCCGGGTGTAAAGAGTAACATTCTCTTCCTTAGTAAAATGTAATAATCGCAATGATTATATCTCAAATGTGTTTAGAGATTGGTAAATGATAAGATATGACTTTCAGCTCGATCAAGCCTATATATAAAAAAACCGGGTATAATTGGATAAATTAGAACTTCGTTCCTATTCTTTTTCTCCCTCCATCTTAAGGAAATTTAAATGTTATTCAAAGAATTAAATCTAAGCGCGCCAATACTAAAAGCTATTGCCGAAGAAGGCTACACCAAGCCGACACCTGTTCAAGCACAGGCGATCCCATATATATTAGACGGGCGAGATATGCTCGCTGGTGCTCAGACAGGTACCGGAAAAACAGCAGGCTTTACTCTGCCAATGCTAGAGATACTGTCTCATAATCTGCCGCAAGCAAAAAGACATCATATTAGAGCTTTGATATTGACCCCTACAAGAGAACTTGCCGCTCAAGTCGGAGCAAGCGTCAAGGCATACGGTAAATTTCTTCCTTTTAAAAGTGCAGTTATTTTTGGCGGGGTTGGCATAAATCCGCAAATAAATGCACTAAAAAATGGTGTGGATATATTGGTCGCAACCCCTGGAAGATTGCTCGATCTTATATCTCAAAAAGCGGTTGATCTCAGTCGCGTAGAAATGTTTATCCTGGACGAGGCAGACAGAATGCTGGATATGGGATTTATCCGTGATATTCGCAAAGTCATTGCCCTTCTTCCGAAACAGAGACAAAACCTGTTATTTTCTGCAACTTACTCAGATGAGATAAAAAAACTATGTGAATCTATCCTGCGCAATCCAGCCATTGTAGAAGTAGCCAGAAGAAATACATCAAGCGAGCTGATTAAACAAAGCGTTATACTGGTTGATTGCAAACGTAAAAGTGCATTGCTTGGCCACCTGATAGAAAAAAACAAATGGACTCAGGTGCTAGTATTTACGCGCACCAAACATCAGGCAAACAAACTCTCCGAATATCTCCAAAAAATAAATATAACCTCGGCTGCCATTCACGGCAACAAAAGCCAAGGCGCTAGAACGAAAGCCCTAAGTGACTTCAAAGCAGGCAATATCAGAGTCCTTGTTGCCACAGATATAGCTGCTAGGGGCTTGGATATAGATGGCCTTCCTCATGTGATCAACTTAGAACTTCCAAACATTGCTGAAGATTATGTACATCGCATAGGTCGTACCGGAAGAGCCGGTAATGTGGGAGAAGCACTGTCACTCGTGTGCGTAGATGAATATGAGTATCTTCGCGGTATTGAAAAACTCATAAAACTGAATTTAGACAAAAGTACCGTTAACGGATTTGAACCCGATCCTTCCATTAAAGCTGAACCCATATCTTTAGGCGGAGGAGGCAAAGGCCGCAGTCGCAACCAGCGTCCAAAATCAAGCAGCAGGTCTGCACCAAAAAAACGAAGTGACAATACACACAATAGAGATAAAAACAGAAAATAGATATGAAGATACTCGTTGACGCCGATGCTTTCCCAAATGCTCTCAAAGAGATATTGCTCCGTGCTGTACTGAAAAGATCTATTACTACGATATTTGTTGCCAATAAAAATATAAGTATCCCAAATATCGAACATATTTTTATGGAGATCGTCTCACTCGGGATGGATATAGCAGATGACCGCATAGCCCAGCTGTGCGAAGCAGAAGATCTAGTCATCACAGCCGATATACCTCTAGCTGACAGGATAGTCGCCAAAGGTGCAATTGCCCTAGATCCAAGAGGAACTATCTACAATGAGGAAAATATAAAATATCTTCTTGCAATGAGAAACTTAATGGATGAGCTCCGCAGCAGCGGTGAGATTACCGGAGGCCCAAGAGCTATTGACGCAAGAACCGTTAGGGCATTTGCTGATGGGCTTAACGGGTTTTTGTCAAAAAGATCATAATACGATCGTTTGCTGGCCGATCTCTTGGTATCTGGCGTAATAATGTTCTACAAATGCCTTTACTCTAGGCTCTATAGGCAAATAAACACCTGCTTCTTTGATCACATACCGATATAGATATTCGCTGGCATCTTTTTTGGATATATAATGACTTGCGAGGTTTTGATAAGCCTCAATATAACTCTTTTTCATCTCTTCATATCTGCTATAATCTATCGTTATTTTGTCTGTAAAATCAATAACACCAGAAGCAAATAATATATGCAAATGAATGACTCCTTCGCAGTAGTACGGCAATACTTCGCCTACTTCTCTCCATGCCATAAGCCCGATAGATCTGCTTACCAAGTCATTAACTACATGGTTTTTTAACTCCTCTTTTTCATTATAGAAAAAAGCCATTAATCCCCCGGCAGTCGCCTTGAACTCTTCTATATTCTTAAATTGGCCGCTTTGGTTCATGGCTCCTTCTGTTTCGTTGTCGAGCCATAAAATATGCCCAAATTCATGTCCTATAGTAGAGATATCATAAATTTCATGCCATAGCCCTGGAGAATGTTCGGCAAAATTTCTGCTATTTTTGACAAACTCTTCGCCCATTGTCTCAACACTTAACCTCATGATGGGCTTTGCCAATTTGGAAGCCAAGACAAAATCGCTATATGCAAATATCTTGTGTCCGTACTTGTCTGAAATTATTTTATCATTAGGAACTACTTGCGCAGAAAACAATCCATTAAACTCGGCTGCATAGTAAAGCATCGGCTGGCCAATATATAGCTGTGTCTTTGAAACCTGCAAGATATTATTAGCTGCCGTTTGCTCAGCATTACCGCCTATTATACCGGCTAATTCTTTTGTAAATCCTATAATATTTTCACGTGTTTTGGAGCCATGCTGAAGTTTTGGATTGATTATCCTTGCATCCCACTCAAGAGCTACGGCTTTACGGTAGTGATCTTCATAATACTCCAACGGATGGCCTACTTGCAATGGAGTTACTATACTCATCCAAGCTTTATCGACCTCTTGCCATTTGGATAACAAATGTGACACATTACGCTCCAAAAGTGCATCATTGATAGCTTGAAAATATTCCAACCAAGCCTCTTTTTGACTCCAAATATCATCTTCTAAAACTTCTAGTTGTTTTATCAGATTTGATAACTCCGCAGATGCACTATCTACCTCATCTGTGAATGCTTCGCTATAAGCAACTGCACAATGATTCCCGTCTATATCTTTATCCAAAACAGAATAACATCTATCACTTACTACACCAAAAGTGTCTTTATCCAATAGGCTATATTCATGCAAATAAGCCAATACGGCTTTATCATCACCTTCAAACTGACGTAAAAGTTCACGATTGATAGTATGGATGATATGATTCGTCCACTCACTCTGCCAGATACTCATGGAGATCCCGATATTATGGACGCCTCTTAAAAGAGTGCGATAAAACGGTGTTAAAAGTTCATGTTCTTCTATCCATTTTAAAAGCGATTCATGTCTGGCTGTATGAAGCTTGCTTGTCCACTGATAGGCTAACTCTTTTTTGGCTATGATATCCTCGCTATGATATCCCATCTTTTGCAATACTTGCTCCAATGCATCCTCGCGCAGATTTACTATGCGGGTAAGTGCTGCCATAGTGCTGTCTTCATTTCTTTCTACATCAATAAAATTCAAAAACTCATTTACGGCCTTGTCGGCTTCACCATGGGACTCATGGGTTAATCTAAAGTAACTATTGAGATTATCTTGTCTAGAAGTCAACTCATCATAAATCTTTTGTGTATCCTGTATAAATCTATTCATCTTTTCTCCTTTATCATCTCCAGTATCGGCTGCAACAGTCTCAAGGCTTTAGTTCTGTGCGAAAACTCTTTTTTTACATCATTTGGCAATTCACCTAAAGTTTGCTCATAACCTTGCGGGATAAATATCGGATCATACCCAAATCCGCCATTCCCTCTAGCCTCATCAATAACCTCTCCGTGCATCCATCCATGCACTATAAATTCATCTTCGCGACACACAAGTGCCAATGCAGCTGTATAAAAAGCCGGTGTTCTTTTGATGCCCCTATTTTTTAGTTCATCGATAAGTTTATTGAGATTATCGCGATCGCTGACATCCACCCCTGCATATCTTGCACTGTAAATCCCCGGCTCTCCACCCAAAAGCGGCACACTTATGCCACTGTCATCTGCTATAACAACAGCATCATTATCTAGCCTATTATATATTGCTCTAGCTTTAATGAGAGCATTTGCAGCAAAACTTTTCCCGTCTTCTACTATCTCAAAAGCGGGTATTATATCGCTATACGGGACTAATTTTTCGCCAAAAAACTGGCTAAACTCCCTTACTTTGCCTTGATTTGATGTCGCCAAAATTAATTGCACGATTTAACCTTTGATTAATGATTTCTTACTATAATTTGGACAAATTTTATCCAATTTAAGGTAATAAATATGTTAAAACGCATTTTCCCTCTCAGCCTAATAATAGGCCTTAGATTTTTCGGACTTTTCATAGTCCTTCCTGTACTTTCAATCTATGCTTTAGAAATGAGAGGAGCTACATCATACCTAGCCGGCCTTGTTGTGGGTGGTTATGCACTTACGCAAGCATTGTTTCAAGTTCCTTTCGGTCTCATGAGTGACCGTATAGGGCGCAAAAAAACATTATTATTTGGTTTATTGATCTTTATCATAGGTTCTGTAATCTGCGCGCTTAGCGACAACATTTATATGCTTCTTGTCGGACGCTTTTTGCAGGGTGCAGGAGCTATCGGATCTGTAGTTACCGCCATGATAAGCGACTTGGTCAAAGAGGAACAGCGGGCTCATGCTATGGCGATCATGGGAGGAACGATTGCACTTAGTTTCGCGGCAGCGATGGTCATAGCTCCTCTTGTAGGCGGACATTGGGGTATAGATAAACTTTTCTGGCTCACTGCTATTTTGTCGGTTATGGCTATAGGAATTCTCTTTACTGCCGTACCCCAACCGCCAAAGATCATACATAGTTATCAAGAAGAAGAGTCCAAGATGTTTGAAGTCTTCAAGGACAAATCACTGACAAGAATGTACATCACTTTCTTATTTCACTCTTCTATTATGACAATGGCATTTTTCATCATCCCTCTTGTTATGACGAAAGATATCGCTTCAGGCGGATTTGGCTGGGCAAAAGCAGAACTTTGGAAAGTTTATCTGCCTGCGATGGTGTTCGGACTTTTGGCATTGGGGCCTGCGGCCGTACTTGGTGAAAAATACGGCAAAGGCAAACAAGTTTTTATGGTCTCGGTTTCAGTAATATTTTTTGGTTTTATCGCAATAGGATTTGCCACTTCTCCTTTAATCTTTATTATAGGGGTGGTACTTTTCTTTATTGGATTTAATATGTTTGAGCCTCTTTTGCAAAGTTTTGTAAGCAAATTTGCCAAAGTCCATCAAAAGGGTGCTGCTCTGGGTGTAGCAAATACTTTTGCATACATCGGGATCTTTACAGGTGGTCTCTTTGCCGGATACATCATGCAGCATTACAGCAGATCAACATTGGCTGTAAGTGTTGCCATAATCTCAATATTCTGGTTTATCTGGGTAGCTACTATGCCAAATCCGAATAATAGAGGCAATATCTATTTATCCCTTGATATCTTCGACAGAGACAAAGTTATGACACTTAAAAACCATAAAGCTATTTCAGAATGCTATATCAATGAGACAGAAAATATTGTGGTCATTAAATATGAAAAAGATTTAATTGACGAAGAGAAGATTAAAGAATTGCTAAGCTAAGATTAACACTTAGCTAATGGCTGCCAAAGAGGCAGCTTATTTTTTAGTTCCATTCAAGCAAACTATATACTCTTCGTGTGATATTTTCTGCAGTAAATCCGAATTTCTCAAACAACTGCTCAGCTGGCGCTGATGCACCAAAGCTTTCCATGCCAAGCACATCATCGGCATAGCGATAATACTCTGTAGCAGTTGCGGCTTCTATAGCAAGAACTTTTGTTTCTTTATTGATCACTCTTGTTTTATACTCTTTGTTTTGCTCGTTAAACAGATCCAAACAAGGCACTGATACCACATTTGCAGCTATTCCTTCGCTCTCTAATGCTTTAGCAGCATCCAATGCGATACTCACTTCGCTGCCGCTTGCCATGAGAGTAACTCTTGCACCTTCGCTCTCTTTAAGCAGATAAGCTCCTTTGCTCACATCTCCAAAAGCTTTGCTTGCGCTTACCATAGGTAATTTTTGGCGACTAAGTACAAATCCATGAGGAACTTTCATGCCAAGTGCCGTTCTCCATGCTTGAGCATTTTCAATAGCATCGCACGGCCTCCATACATAAAAATTAGGCAATGCTCTAAATTGGCTCAAATGTTCTATCGGCTCATGAGTAGGACCGTCTTCGCCAACACCTATACTGTCATGCGTCCAGATAAAAAAGTTTTGGATATGTGTAAGTGCTGCTATCCTAACACTTGGTTTTAGATAATCGCTAAATACAAAGAATGTCGCATTAAACGGAATGATCGTACCATAAATCGCCATTGCGTTAGTAATGGCTGCCATTGAATGTTCTCTAATTCCAAAATGGATATTTTTTCCTTTAGGGAAATCTCCAAAACCTTTAAGCTCTGTTTTGTTCGATGGTGCAAGGTCAGCCGAGCCGCCAATAAATGAAGGGATGGCTTTTGCTATGGCATTAAGGATCTTGCCGTTACTGTCTCTTGTGGCCATACCGGACTCACTGCTAAAATCAGGATATTCTATAGCATTAAGATCCGGATTAAGAAGACGAGAAAGTACTTCATTTTGCTCGATCAGCGGAGCTTCTTTTTGGCGATGCAGCCACTCTTTTTCATACATTTCACCTTTTTCAAGTGCACATCTAAAACGCAAAAGTACATCTTCTGGAATATAAAAATTAAGCTCCGTATCAAATCCCTCTTTTGCTTTTGCGGCTTTTATGATCTCTGCCCCAAGAGGTGCACCGTGAGTCTCATGACTGCCCTCAAGCTCGCAACCTCTTCCGATGATCGTATTTGCTATAATAATAGTAGGCTTGGTTGCGTTTTTGACTTCGTTTAGCGCCTTGTCTATATCATTGAAGCAGTGTCCGTTTATCTTCATGACATTCCAATTTTGAGCAATAAATCTTTGCTCCACATCCTCGCTCCAAGCGATTGATGTATCTCCTTCTATAGTGATAGAATTGCTGTCATAGATAATTACCAGATCTTTCAGTCCAAGGTGGCCTGCCAATGCACAGGCTTCGTAGCTGATGCCTTCTTGTAAATCTCCATCGCCGCAAAAACAATAAACTTTATGGTCTACAAATGAACATGTCTCAGAATTTACCTGCTCTGCGGTGTAAGCTGCTGCCATAGCAAAACCTACGGCATTTGCAATCCCTTGTCCAAGAGGCCCAGTGGTTATCTCAACGCCAGGGGTATGTCCGTACTCAGGATGTCCAGGAGTTTTACTGTCAAGTTGTCTAAAATTTTTTAGATCTTCCAAACTTACATCATATCCCCATAGATGAAGCAATGAATATATGAGTGCAGAACCATGTCCGCCAGAAAAGACCACCCTATCACGATTGAGCCATGACGGGTTGCGCGGATTGTGACGCAAGTGTTCGCTTAAAGTTACAACGATATCCGCTAATCCCATGGGAGCACCAGGGTGTCCGCTATTAGCTTGTTGCACCATATCGGCAGCTAAAAACCGAATGGTATTTGCCATCTTCTTTCGCATTATATTTTCTGGTGTATTTGGCATTTTTGTCCTTATTATAATTTTAATTTTTATGGCGCCACAAATAATGGGCTACTGCATTTTTAAGTGCTTGCTGCGTTTTAAAGTCAAAACCTTGAAGATTTCCTTCGAGTTTTTTGGCTAGATCGTTTGCATATTCAAGGCTTTTTTCAAGTCCTAAAAGCGTCACAAAACTATTTTTATTTTCATCGTTTTGCGTAGTCTTACCGGCTTCTTGAGAACTTTGTGTCACATCTATAATATCATCTTGCACTTGAAACAAAAGGCCCAGATCCAATCCAAACTCAAAAAGAGCATTTTGAATCTCTTTGGAGAGTCCTACTATAACAGCTCCCATTTGAAGACTGGCAGCTATAAGTTTAGCTGTTTTATTTTGATGCAATATCTCTACTTGCTCCAAACTTAATGATTGATTTTCAAAATAACAATCCAAAGCTTGACCTAGCACCATTCCGGCTGATCCGCCATTTGTCCCCAAGATCTCAATGAGTTTTACTTTGACATCAGCTCTTAATGGCGCTTTGGCGATCAATAAAAATGCATCCGTATTCAGGGCGTCTCCGGCAAGTACTGCAGTTGCTTCATCATACTTGACATGCAAGGTTTCCATTCCTCTACGCAAATATGCGTTATCCATGGCAGGCAGATCATCATGTATGAGCGAATAAGTATGAAATGCCTCGAGAGCCAATGCCACAGGGAGCGCGGAATTGTAAAGCAGCGGCTCGTGGGCCTCAACGATCTCTAGCAATAACTGCGGACGGAATCGTTTGCCTCCGGCATCCAGCATAGCACTAAGTGCATCTTCATAGCAAGGATGAAAGCTTTTTACTTGCAATAAATGGGACTTAAGGTATGTTTCAAATCGTTGCATTTTTTATCCTGAGTTTTATTACCATGCAAGGTAAATTATGATGAGATTATAGCCAAATAGGATAAAATAAAAAATACTGCAATAATTGTCAACCAAAATACATATAGCTTATGCAGACTTTTTAGTATGGTCTTTGACCTCTATAATTGCCCGGCGGATTATAATTACAAGACCATACTTGTGATTTATCAGGACATATTATCTTGGCACATCCTACCTCGGTTGTATCTCTCCAAATCAATTGGGTGTAGTGTCCGCACACTTTGCCAAAAGCACAACGATTTGTATTATAATTATAATATTTTCTCTCATTCCCCCAAAGCCCTACAACTTCACTTGGGCTTACTTGCTGCACTCCCTTTTTACCGTATCCATACCTTATCGGGCTGCCCCAATATAAATTTTCTCCCAAACCCGGTATGCGGCTATGCATCATTTGGCATTGATAGTTTTCTTGAAGAGTATAAACCCAATCTTTTGCAATGCTTGCCAATTCATTTGACCACTCGAGACGAGGAAGGCGCAGTTTGTCGCGCAGTTTGTTGTGTGCGGTCAATATTTCCGTCCGCTCTTGCATGTTCAATGCATAGATTTGAACATTGGAAAAGATAAATATTATTATAATTGCCAATTTACTCTTATATGACATTTTTATCGACATTCCCCGCTTTTGCTATTTGTTCTACCACTTCTTGCAAGCTGTTTTTCTCCAAATCTATGACAACATCTGCTATTTGTCTATATATATCTGCTCTTTGATTATAGAGCTTTTTTGCCTCTTTTTCTTTGGCAAACAGCGGACGTTTGGCTAGTTTTGCCTTGGAATTTTTGGCATTTTTTAGCCTGCGGTGTATCCACTCAAAAGATGCATCAAGCAGCACCACGGTACCTAGTTTTTTGAGATTATTTACTTTATAAAATCCGCCGCCGCAACTAATGAGCGTGCCACGTACGCTGCGTTCTATCCAATCGGCTGTTTCCTGCTCCAAGGCTCTAAAATACGCTTCGCCGTACTTTTCAAAGATCTTTTTGACTTCTTTGTTTTCCTTGGATTCTATGAGGTCATCAGTGTCTATATTATATACACCGTACTTTTTGGCAAATGCACGGGCTGTTGTGCCTTTGCCTACCCCCATAAAACCTATCAAAATTATATTTTTTTCCATTCATTTACTCTTTTAAAAATTGCGTTATTATATCACATGATTTATTCATCCTCGTCGGTATCTGGCAACTCCAGAGCTTTGATATGCCCTATCGCATTTCCGGCAATTCCTTGAAGCGAACCATACATTTCCGTGGTATTTGCCAACACTCCGTCTATAAGTTTTTGTCTTCTCTTCCAGCTAGCCATAAGTGAACGCTTCTCACGCTCTAGCTCATCTTGCATTACACTAAACCCGTTAACTATAGCGCTTAGCTGCATAGCAAATTCATTTCCGGTTAAATAGTTGTAAAGCAGGGTCATCTTATCGGCTTTATTTTCCTCTCTTTGGACGGCTTTATGTGTATTGATGAGTGATTGTCTCAATAAAGAAACTGAACCTTTAAACTCATCCAGGCTGCACACCCATATGCCGTCCACCCATCCCATACGTTCCATGTTGCCAGGATATACCGAAGTAACCAGCACGCCTATATGAGCACCTGCTTTGAGCATATCTTGTTTTAGCTTTCCTATCCAGCCATCACTCCATGCTTTGGTATTTTTACTCTCATAGCATATCACGCCGCAATTTTGAGCTTCTCTAGTATGTACCACTTGGATGCAGTCAGCTCCAAACGCACCTTTTTTGATCTCTCCTATAGTATCAAACGGAAATTGTGCCAATAGCCATTCTTCTATGGCAAGCTCTTGGACTTCTCCTTGAAGCTGCATACTCCCTTGGTCTGCTTTTCGTTTCATCTCTTCAATAAGGCGTTTTTGATCTTCTAGCTGTTTGTCTTTTTCTTTTATTTTTAACTCATTGGCCTCTTGATACTGTTTGGCTATTTTCTCTTTTTCAATTGAAAGTTCTTTGGTTAAAGTCAATTGTGCTTCTACCATAGCACGCGAGACGGCTTCTTCTTTTTCTCTTTTAAGTTTTTCTATCTCAACTTTAGAGGCATTAAGTTCTTGCACTTGCTTAGATTTAAGCTCCAGCTCTTTGCGCATAGACTCCAAAGCTCCACTTTGCTCAGCCATGACCTGCGCTTTTATACTCTCTTGCATTTTTAGCCTATCGATCCGTAATTGTTCTGCGGTGGCTTTGCGTACACTATCTTCGAAGCGTTCTTTTTGTTCTGCCAAGGCTTCTTCTTGAGCTTTGAGCATATCAAGGTGAGCTTTGTACTCTTTACGTTTGGTCTCTATCTCTGCTTCTTGCTTTTTCTTTTCAGTTAGCCATTCTTGCTTGTGCTTGCTCTCTAACTGATGATACAAAGCTTCATTGATATCAATTTCGACACCGCAATTCGGGCATTTGATGGTAGTTTTATTGGTCATTTTTAAATCCCAT
>DLIG01000021.1:39077-39856 GCA_002483605.1 Sulfurovum sp. UBA7648 | reverse complement strand
TGATGATACAAAGCTTCATTGATGTCTATCTCGGTGCCACAATTTGGGCATTTTATGGTGGTTTTGTTGGACATTTTCAATCCCGATTAATAGATTTATAGTAATATCATACCTAAAAGCAGCTAACAGGCATCAAAAGATGACATTATGTAATGTATAATCACAAAAAGGTATTTTATTTATGAGACTCTTTGTAGGTTCACCAGTAATTCTCAATGATTATGCTTCTATCAAAGAAGATTTTAATGGTATCATAGACGGTAAATGGACCCCGGCAGATCATCTGCATCTAACCTGGGTTTTCCTGGGTGAGGTGAAAGCGATAGAGCCCATCATAGACAAATTGGCATCCATCACTCCACTGGAAAATGAAGTAAATATCTCTGAACTTGGATATTTTGGAAGGCCACCAAAGATATTTTTTGGCAAAGCTGAAGATAAACTACTATATGACAAAGCCAGAGAGCTTAAAAATGCAGGATTTGACCTATATCGCTTCAAACCGCATATCACGCTATGCCGCATCAATGCCATACGAGACTATAAAGCATACAAAGAGATGCTCAAAACGTATAGAGAAAAGCATCTTGGGATCATACTGCCGGAGATCTCGCTTTATCAAAGCACCTTAACAAAAAACGGTTCTCTTTATGAGCGGAAATTTGACATTAAATAATTGTTATTTGTGCCAATTGGCATAAATCTTGTGGATTCCGTACTTGATACGGAATGACGATGAATAAAGATGTTTGTTAAATTGCTTTTGATGGTATTATTTT
>DLIG01000021.1:5139-38997 GCA_002483605.1 Sulfurovum sp. UBA7648 | reverse complement strand
ATTGCTTTTGATGGTATTATTTTATGGATTTATCGTAAGTTTGTATGAGATTTATCGGAAAGTCAATTTAATATCTGCTGGATTCCTGCCTTCGCAGGAATGACAATATATAGAGATGTTTGTTAGATTGCTTTTGATGGTATTATTTTATGGATTTATCGTAAGTTTGTATGAGATTTGTTTGAAAGTTTTGAGTGTAGCGAAGTAGCTTGCATGTAGTAAGTGCCCGAGCGAAACTCGAAAGTTTCGGACGAAGATCGTGCAAAATCGCGATAAAGACTAGAATATCATGCCGTCTACTGGTGAACTTGCCGTAGCAAACGGACGTTTAGGAATTCTGCCTGCTAGATAGCTCATACGACCTGCAATTACGGCGTGTTTCATAGCAGTTGCCATCATTATAGGATCTTTTGCCTGTGCTATAGCGGTATTGGTCAGCACTCCGTCAGCCCCAAGCTCCATTGCTACTGCCGCGTCGCTTGCACATCCTATACCGGCATCTACGATCACAGGCACACTTACTGCTTCTCTGATAAAATGAATATTGAATTTATTTTGGATACCAAGTCCAGAACCAATAGGAGATGCGAGCGGCATAACCGCATGAGCACCGGCATCTTCCAAGCGACGTGCCATGATAGGATCATCGCTTGTGTATGCCATGATAGTAAATCCGTCACGGCTAAGCACTTCACAAGCCTTGATGGTCTCGATGACATCAGGATAGAGAGTTTTGGCAGTATCTCCGATGACTTCAAGTTTAATGAGATCAATACCTGTGGCTTCCCTGGTCAATCTAAATAACGTGATAGCTTCCTCGGCTGTTGTACATCCTGCTGAATTTGGCAAAAATTTAACATTGGTATCTTTAAAATACGTCATTAGGTTTTCTTCTTGCGGGTTGGTTATATTTACCCTTCTAACAGCAACCGTTATAAGCTCGCTGCCACTTGCAAGTGTAGCATCCAAAGTGGTTTGAAAACTATCATATTTACCGCTTCCTACTATGAGGCGGCTGCCTATTTCATATTTACCTATACGTAAAATATCGCTCATCTATGTTCCTTTATTTTATATACACTTTATTTGTATAAGTTATAACACACCTAACTTAAAACTACTCTTATAGCATCACTTAGTGCCTCTTTTTCCAATCTCCTAACCGCATGGTCATAAGATTCAAGGTCAAGCCCGGCTTTTAAGATGGTTTTTTGGATTATTATCTCTCCGGCGTCAAGCTCACTGCTAACCCAGTGCACACTCACGCCACCTTCTGGATGTTCATCTTCGAAACTGCGCCTTATAGCTTCAACTCCCTTGTGTCTAGGAAGAAGGGACGGATGTAGATTGATGGCTTTGACGTTGTCCGTAAAAACCGGTGTCAAGATCCGCATAAACCCGGCCAATACCACAAGATCCGCACCTGTTTTTTGGATAGCTTTCACTAGAGCCTCGTCAAAAGCTTCTCTGGTTGGGAACAATGATGATTCTATGATCTCTAGCGGAATATCATGGGTCTTGGCGACTTCTATACCACCGGCATTTGGATTGTTCGTAATAGCAAGAGCTATCTCTATATCGCCTTGCAATGTCTTGGCCAAATGAGCGAAGTTGCTACCCTTCCCGCTAAATAAAATTACTATTTTTTTCATAGTTCGCATTGTAGCAAAAATTATGTAAATAAAATACTTGTCCAAATTTTATTTGTATGGCTCTTTGCATTGCCTTTTTTGTGTTAACTTGCTTTTTTGTGCTTGCAGTCTTGGCAAAATATGCGTAACTCCAATATATAATGTACCACTTGATTGGTCATCATATAAGCGTATCCGCGTTTCAAAAGTATCCTTTTTATGGATTCCAGCCTTCGCGAGGATGACGACTAATGAGAGTGGGCTGCCGTGATTTTCAAAACTTCGCAGTGATACTAATAAAGAGTAATTGGTAATATGTTTTTAAAAATCTTGCAAATACGCCAAATTATTAACTAGATCCATACTTGTCATAGCGTAATTAGCTCCATTATATCTCTTTGCAGCCATCACTAGCGCCAAAGAACCTTGCATAGCAGCATCAAGCGCGTCATATCCTTGTGCCAAAAGAGCTACGATAAGACCGCTGAGCACGTCTCCGCTGCCACCCTTGCTGAGGTTTGAACATCCCAGAGGATTGATATATACATATCCTTTGTGTGCTATGAGAGTATTGGCTCCTTTTAGCAATAACACGGCGTTTGGATACAGATAAGAAAATCTTTTGACATATTCGAAACGATATGATTGAAGATCAGACACAGTTATCTCTTCTTCTGTTAAAATTTTCCACATTGAGACAAACTCTTTTGGATGCGGAGTCAGTACGATTGAGCGGCCGTTTTGTGTAAGCAAGGACAAAAGCTTGGTCGAATAAAATGCATCTGCATCAAGTACTAACGGCAATGAATTGTTAAGTACAAATTTATCCAAAAAACTCTCTTCAAAATCATGGCCAAGCCCCATGCCAAGAGCAATTGCAGTAGTATTTTTGGGCAGTGTAGAGCTATGCATCAGATATGGAGGAATAAAATATTTTTGCTGCATCACCAAAGTCACAAGCCCTGCTCCAAATCGAAGTGCTGCTTCTCCGGATATCACAGATGCTCCTTCTTTCTCTCCGCAAAAGATCGCCGCATGGCCGAATGAGCCTTTATGCGTAGCTAGCTTTTTGCGCAGAGGCAAAGATAGATCGCTTTTTTCCAGTACATACATATCACTTTCATCTTCATAAAAAGATGCCGGCAATCCTAGATCGACCCTTATGATCTTGCCTGCAAAATCTTTGGCTTCATCTAAAAAAAGCGCCTCTTTATATGCTCCCATAGTTACTGTAATATCTGCAGCAAAAGCATTTGCTAAAACCTGCCCGTCTACATTGATACCGGTAGGCATATCACACGCTATCTTGTATCCGCCTAGAGTATTTAATCGTTCGATCAATCCTAATATTTCACTGCCAAGCTCGCCCTCTATGCCTGAACCCAAAAGCGCATCCACTATCACATCAGCATCATATAGATTTTGGGTTGTCTCTATGCCAAGAGCCAAGGCTCTAACCAGTTGGAGCTGTGCCATCTCGCTTTTGACTTCAAAGGGAATATATAGTCTAACTGCATAATCACTGCAAAGTAGTCTGGCAAGCGCTATACCATCACCTCCGTTATTGCCTTTGCCGGCTACGATAAGTACGCTGCTGCCCTCACTAAATTTCTGGCGAATTATCCGCTCCATACCGAGTGCTGCATGCTCCATAAGCAGATCTTCGCTCAAATGATACTTTTCATAACATCTCTTGTCTAGATTGCCGCAATGATGAAATACTTTTTGCATGGATCGCCTTTGGTGATATTCTTCAAGCCATTATATCAAAAATACGTGTCAACTAACTCTAAACTTTTTTAGGTATAATCCAAAAATTAAAACGCAAAAGCCGAAGCTTTAGTGAGATGAATTGCACGAGAAGCTTTGATGCAAGAAAACAATTAATCGCACTAGTGCGATGAGCTTTCCGCTGAGGAAAACTTAGCGTTAGCGTAGCTAACTTGGGCTTTGCTCAAGTAGCGTCCATATTAAACAGGAAGGGGGTGATTTTTATGCCAGGAATTATTGTTAATTCAAGAGATTCTTTTGATGATGCTTACCGCAAATTCAAAAGACAATGCGACAGAAACCTTATCGTAACAGAAGCGAGAGCTAGACAGTACCACGAGACAGAAACTGAAAAACGCAAAAAAGAAAAAATTGCTACTCGCAAGAAAATTCTTAAAAAAATCTACATGCTTAGAAGATACGAGTCAAGACTCTAATCTATCATCATGGTACGGCAAATGGGCAAAGCCCATCTTGCCTACGCTAACGCTATGTTCACTTCAGCAGTGGGCTCTCGCACTTAGGTGCTCTTCATAATAGACATATCTAACTATTTCTACTTTTCATCAACTTTTTGATACAATCTTATATATATAATACCTAAGGATACTCCTATGCAATTTTCTGCACCATTACAACAAAACTCGATTAAAATCATGCTTTTAGGTTCCGGAGAGCTTGGCAAAGAAGTTGCTATCGAAGCTCAGAGGCTCGGGCTTGAAGTAGTAGCAGTAGATAAGTATGAAAATGCTCCTGCACATCTTGTTGCAAACAGAAGCTATGCTATCAATATGCAAGACAAAGATGCTGTGCTTGCGCTTATAGAAAAAGAAAAACCTACATATATATTGCCTGAAGTTGAAGCTATCAGCATAGCAGCTCTTTTTGAAGCAGAAAAACGCGGCTTCCATGTCATCCCAAATGCAGAAGCTGTCAATAAAACCATGAACCGCAAAAATATAAGAAAATTTGCAGCAGAAGATCTAGGGCTAAAAACCAGCGAATATGAATTTGTAACAACCCTGGAAGGGTTAAAAGAAGCCGGACAAAGGCTCGGATTCCCTTGCGTTATCAAGCCTGTTATGAGCAGCTCAGGGCATGGCCAAAGTATCGCTAGAAGCGCAGATGATATAGAGCGTTCTTGGGAGATAGCCAAAGAAGCCAGAGGTGATGCGAGCGAGCTTATAGTAGAAGAATTTATACCGTTTGATTATGAGATCACACTTTTGACAGCCAGAAATGAGACAGGAACGGTATTTTGTGAACCGATCGGCCATGTTCAAAAAGACGGGGATTATATATTATCATGGCAACCAAAGGCAATGAGCAGCGAGTCTCTAAAAAAAGCTCAAGACATTGCCAAAGCTGTTACTGACGGACTAGGAGGCAGAGGGATATTCGGCGTAGAATTTTTTGTAAAAGGCGAAGAGGTATATTTCTCAGAACTATCTCCTCGTCCGCACGATACAGGAATGGTTACGCTTATCACTCAAAGCCAAAGTGAATTTGCCCTACATGTCAGAGCCGTTCTAGGACTTCCGCTTGATTTTACATTTTACGGAGCAGGAGCGAGTGCAGCATATAAAGCTGCAAATGAAAGTCATGATCCTATCGTAGAAGTGCCAAACAGTGCATTTACTGCCAATAGTTTTGTGAGAGTTTTTGGCAAACCGGAATCTCACAAGGGGCGCAGAATGGCAGTGGCTCTTGTACTTGATGAAGTAGAAAGTGCAAAAGAAAAGGCTTTGGCAATCGTTGGAGAAATGAAGGATAGATAAAAAATAAACAATGTCATTCCAAACTTGATTTGGAATCCATGGATGCCGTATCAAGTACGGCATGACGAAAATATAAATTTGTCATTTGAGCGCTCCTTGAAAGCCGCCTTTTGTGCAGTAGTGCATAACAAAAGGCGTGCGATTCGCGAAAATGACGATTTTCTTTTGGTACTTTTCTTTATAAAAAGAAAAGTATGAAGTATCCCCAAAGAAGAGATTATGAAAATAGTACTTTTGGACGCCAAAACCTTAGGTGTAGATATAGATATCCAACCTATCAAAACTTTTGGCACACTAACAATCTTTGAAACTACAAACAAAAACCAAACACTTGATAGAATAAAAGATGCTGATATCATCATCACGAATAAAGTAGTAATAGATAAAAACATCATGACTCAATGTGAAAATCTAAAGCTCATCTGTGTAGCAGCTACAGGAATGAATAATATCGATCTTGTTGCAGCCAAAGAATTTGGAATTGAAGTAAAAAACGTAAGCGGGTATTCTACGACGAGTGTTGTTCAGCATACTTTCGCACTTGCCTTTTACCTGCTTGAACAATTGAATTATTATGATGATGCGGTTAAAAGCAAAAAATGGAGCGCTTCAAATCTCTTTACAGACCTTACCTACTCATTTAGCGAAATAAAAGGCAAAAAATGGGGGATAATAGGGCTTGGCTCCATAGGAAAAGAGGTCGCAAAGATAGCCTCGGCATTCGAGGCTGATGTCTCATATTATTCTACAAGCGGTACAAAACACAGCAGTGATTATCCTCACTCGGAATTAAACGAATTACTTAGCAATTGTGACATAATATCTATTCATTCTCCGCTTAATGAAACTACGGCAAATCTTATAAACGGCTCGAATCTGCCGCTCTTGAAAGACGGTGCATTGCTGCTCAATCTCGGGCGCGGCGGCATAGTCAATGAAGGTGATCTGGCGATTGCTATTGATTCTCAAAATATACTTGCGGGGCTTGATGTGACAAAGATTGAGCCTATTGAGCCTGACAATCCGCTTTTGTGCGTAAAGAACAAAAACAGGCTCCTCATCACTCCGCACATCGCATGGGCGAGCCGTGAAGCCAGGGTTAAGTTAGTGGAAGGTATAGTGAGAAATATAGAGGAATTTTTACAAAGGAGATAGATTGACCACGGATGTACTCGTCATAGGCAGCGGAGGTGCCGGGCTCAGTGCGGCATTAAAAGCCAAAGAACTTGGGGCTGATGTCATAGTTGCCACCAAAACACTCCCGACAAATGCAAATACTTGTATGGCACAAGGGGGTTTTAATGCCTCTTTTGGCGATGATATCGCAATACATACAGATGATACATTGCGCTCATCCTATGGCCTTGGATCAAAAACTATGATAGAGCAGATGTGCAAAAGCTCACAAAATGCACTTGATTGGCTTATTTCAAAAGGTGTTCCGTTTTCACTGGATGAAAACAATGAGCTTGAAACCAGGTTTATGGGCGGCTCAACCAACAAAAGAACATATTATGCCGAGGATTACACCGGCTTAAAAATACTTCAAACTCTGTATGATGAATGCCTCAAAAACGATATCAAATTTCAAACAAACCATTATCTGCTCAATCTCATAATAGATGAAGAGACCAAAGAAGTTAGCGGGGCTACTTTTTTAGATATCGGCTCAGGAAGTATAGAGGAGATCAGAGCCAAAAGCGTAATAATGGCCACCGGCGGATATAGCGGAGTTTATCATGGGTTTACAACAAACGGGTTTGGAAGCAGCGGCGATGGTATAGCAGCAGTAGTTAGAGCAGGCGGCATGGCAAGCGACCTTGAATTCGTACAATTTCACCCGACAGCACTTAAAAAATCCTCGATTTTGATCAGTGAAGCAGCGCGCGGCGAAGGCGGATACCTTGTAAACAGCGACGGGGTTAGATTTGTCGACGAATTGGCCCCTAGGGATATAGTCAGCAGGGCTATCTCAAATGAATTAAACCAAAACAAAGAAGTCTTTTTGGATGTCAGACACCTAGGAAGCGAAAAGCTCTCTCATTTGCTTCCGCAAGAACTCAAACTTTGTAAAATATATGAAAATATAGATATGACAAACGACCTGATACCCATCAAAAGTGTCGCCCACTATACCATGGGCGGGATCGAAGTGGACCACAAACTGCAAGCCAAAGGCTTAAAAGGCTGTTTTGCAGTCGGAGAATGCTCCAATGCCCACATTCACGGAGCAAACCGCCTGGGAGGCAATTCTCTTTTAGAGATAATCTCCATGGGGCTTATAGCAGGAGAAAATGCAGTAAATTATGAATCACAAAACCGGCTCAAAGAAAATAGCCAATTAGCCAAAGATAAAGCCTTCATAAATGCTGTATATAACAACTTTACAAACCAGATAAACTTTTATGAAAAACGGGAATTTTTGGGCAAAATCTTGTACCACAATGCCGGAGTGAGCAGAAATGATACCGGGCTTAAAGGAGTTCTCGCTGCTCTACGGCAGATGCAGCGAGAATTTACATTTATGGGCATAAGCGATAAAAGCAAAGAACTTAATACTAATTTGATAGACTTCATAGAGTTTGGCAATACTCTTGAAGTTGCAGAGATGCTGCTAGTTGGCGCATTGCATAGAAATGAGAGCAGAGGCGCTCACTATAGAGAAGATTTCCAACAAACCAATGATACATTTAAAGCTCACAGCATCTTTTGGAAAGAAGACGGCGTGCTTTGTGCAGAATTTAAGGATATCAGATGAAGATAACAATTAAACGGTTTGATAAAAGAAAAGAACCTCAAAGCATAGATATGAATTATCCTATCTTCGAAGGGCTTACGCTGCTTGAAAATTTTATAAAGATCAAAACCACACTAGACCCAACTCTATCATTTAACGGTGTTTGCCGCTCAGGAGTATGCGGCAGCTGCAGCGTAATGGTAAATGGCAAAGCTGTGCTGGCTTGCAGTTACAAGCCAAAAGACGGTGATCATATAGAGCCGCTTAATTACCATGAGGTCAAAAGAGATCTCATAGTGGACAAATCGGGGGTGCAATCCACTTTGATAACCGCAAAAACGTGGCTGCAAAGTGATGCCAAAAAAGAAAATGCTAACAAAGTAGAAGTTCAGAGCAGCTGCATACTGTGTGACAGCTGTTTTGCATCATGTCCTGTTATGGCGGTCAATGAAAACTTTTTGGGGCCATTCACCCTCACAAAGGCATATAGATATTCAATCCAAGGCGATAATAGAGAAACGATAGACCTCATCCAGCAAAATGGTGTATGGGATTGCACTCTTTGCGGAGAATGCACGCTTGCCTGCCCACAAGGGATAGATCCAAAGATGGATATTATGAATCTGCGAAGCCGCAGTGTTCAAGCCGGATACTGTGACCCTAATTTTGCAAATATGAGTTTCGGGCTTGATTTTACGCAAGGATTTTAAACCTATGCATATCCATCTTGCCAAATGGCGCATAATAGCTGCAGGAATAATCGGTAATGTCATAGAGTATTATGATTTTGCTCTCATAGGGTTTTTAGCAGTCATCATGGGGCAGCTTTTCTTTCCGTCAAATGATCCGTTTTTATCGCTCCTAGGTTCTTTTGGGGCATTTGCTGCAGGCATGGTAATGCGCCCCATAGGGGCTATATTTTTTGGCCATATAGGGGACCGGATAGGCCGTAAACACGCACTTATCGGCTCTCTTGTAATGATGGCATTGCCTACTTTTCTCATAGGATTTTTACCCACCTATGCCCAGATAGGCATCGCCGCACCCGTAATATTGGTGGGGCTTAGAATGATACAAGGCTTCTCTGTAGGAGGAGAATATGCAAGCTCTATAGTATATCTAGTAGAAGAATCTCCGCAAAATCATCAAAATCTCTATGGGTCTTTTGTTTCATTGGGTGCAAAGCTGGGTATGGCGATCGGTGCAGGTTTTTGCGGTATATTGCTGGGTTATCTTGGCGAAGAGAGTATGTTGGGGTGGGGCTGGCGAATTCCGTTTTGGGGCAGTATGGTGCTTGCACTGTTTGGGGTGTATCTGCGTCGCCATTTAACCGATAATTATGAAGCCCCAAAGACCAAAGAGATACCTATACTCAAGATCATAAAGCATCACAGACGCGAATTTTGGCTATTTTTAGCTCTCGCATCTGCTATTTGGATACTGTATTATACTCTGTTTATATATATGCCTGTGTGGCTGCAAACTTACGGCGGTTTAGATAAAACCGCCTCATCATCTATTAATACATATTCTATAGCTTTGGGTGTTATATTCATACCTATCATGGCGATTGTCGCTGACCGCATCGGCTCTTTG
Organism: Sulfurovum sp. UBA7648; assembly: GCA_002483605.1. GTDB lineage: Bacteria > Campylobacterota > Campylobacteria > Campylobacterales > Sulfurovaceae > BN30871. The sequence continues at coordinate 29,485 of DLIG01000021.1, read as the reverse complement.
CACCTAATGCGCTTAAGCGCCATCATTATAACTATATCTATCATACCGATCTTTATGCTGATGGGCTTGCAAAATATTTACTATACATTGATATCTGTATCTATTATGACTGTACTTTTATGCGCTTTTCAAGCTCCGGTATTTGCTGCTACGGTTAGTGCTATCTCTGTTCATAACTATAGAGCTTCTTTTACTGCCGTGATACTTGGGAGCGCTGCAGGCATTGTAGGCGGAAGCACGCCAGCACTTATGACGGCTCTGACCAAAGTAACTGCCCAGCCGCTTTCTCCTGCGTTTTTGATAACTGTATTTGCCATGATTGGATGGTGGGCATTAAATAAAATAGAAAAATTGTCACCATGAACCACCAACTGTCACCCTGGGCTTGTTTCAGGGTCTAAGATTTATGAGATGCTGAAACTAGTTCAGCATGACAAAATCCCTGTCATTGCGATGAATATAGCAAAAAAGCAATCAATAAATAAAATAATGTCATCCGAACACTCGAAAAGCAGGGCTTGTGGCAGTAGTGCATACACAAGCCCTAGCGGTTTGAGAGGATGACGCTTTTTGGTTACTTTTATAAAAAAGTAACAAAGAAAATATAAACCAATATTGCAAAAAGTGAAACGATGAGACAATCCACAAAAGGAATCGCCACAGGCTATCGCCTTCACGATTCCAAATCGCGTCATTCTGGGAATACGGAGTATTCATAAGAATCCATGGATACCGTATCAAGTACGGCATGACAAAACAACTTCAACTTACTTCACATTTACCTCAAAATACCCGCACTTATATGTAGGGACACCTCCTACTACACCGGTCAAACTCCCATAGTCCAAGATCACTGGATTTTCACCATCATCTGAGCCGCCGCTTCCGTTATTGTTGGCACTACTCACTCCTGTGCAATTACATGTCCCGCTTTGGATCTGAAGGTATTTTATAGTACTGGTATCAAATTTGCCGCTATCTACTGTATCTGTCGCAAATACAGCAGAGGCTGTTCCGTATGTGCTGTTGCTTACCTGTATCGCATACCTGATAGTGCTGCCTGGGATGCGTTTGGGGTTGGTAGTACTGTTTACCGGATCATAGATCACGCAAGATGTCTTAGAGACAGATATGCTTGGAATATATGAATACAATATGTCAAATGTCTGATCTATCGATGTTGTATTATATGAAAATTCATCATAATGGGAAGGCGAAAAGTTTTCCTGCACCCCTATGGTGGCACTTGAACCGTCTGCATCATTTGACCCTGTATCGGGATAGCGAAATCTTATATCACCATTTTTATACAGCACCGCTTGAAAAGTATAGTGGCCAAGAGCTAGAACGCATAAACTACCTAAACCAAGATTGCATTTAAGAATATTATCATATGTGACCACGAGTCTCTGATCATTTCCGCTGCCCAGAGTTTCATATTTAATAGATCCGGTTAGAGGTCCACCGAGTATCAATAATGCATTTGGGGTTAAATTATCCCAATACGGATAGATACTTTGATAATCCCCTGCCAGCCCGTTTGGAAGAGCTATATTTCCTCCTGAAATTTCATCTGCTCCAAAATTAAGTTTTCCGTTTGTTGTTATTTTAACTGTAGTGTATGTAGTACCGTTAAAAGGAAAACTAAATCCTATATTTATAGACAAGGATCCGTCATCGGGTGGATTATTCCACTGTGTTGCTCCTCCTGTGTGTGTATCAAGCGATGTTGCCGTAGGGGTAGTGCGCGTCAGATAAACCAAGTCAGCGCTCCAAGCATAGGTAGCGCAAAAAAATATCCAAAATAAAAACAGTTTTCTTACCATGACAGAGCCTTTGCCGTTTCTCCCAAAGTCTTTTGATCAAACCTCATCCTAAACTTCACATATGGCCCTTGCATATGATAGGTTTGCAGGTCAAAGTCATTATCGCCAAAACCGAGCCAATTATACCCAAGAGAGAGCCACATAGTATCTACTAAATTATACCCTATATATACTCCGGCTCCATAATCAAAATTATCAGCACTTTGTGCAAATAAAACGCTTGTTTGCAATCCTATGTCCATCTTTTTTGTGATGTCATAGCTGGCATCTATGCCGCTTAAATGTACCCAACCCTTATGTTCATAATCATCTATCTCATCAAAGACATATTTGACCCCATATTGCAATGAGAGTTCAATATCATCATTAGGAGTATAATTGGTTTGGAGATTATTGATAAGTTTTTTGGTTTTGCCTTCTGTCTCTCCGCTCTCATCGCTGTGTATATACTCAAGTTTATTCAATACTATCACATCTGTCTGTTGAGGCCTATATGCCAAAGCCACCCTGGCTTCTATATTTTTTGTACTGTTTGCGTCATTATATTCATTATGATATAAACTGCTGACAGCAAGTCCAAGATCATCATTTGGCTGCGTATATATACCAAACGATATATTTTGCTTATTATCAAAAGTGCCGTCTCTATACTCACCGTTAAGTATCACGGAAAACGGATCAACTCGATACGCGCCGCCTATCCTATAAGCATTAAACTCATCGTTCTCAATTGTTGCATTACCATCTACAAGCACTCCTTTTTCATATCCTCCGCTTAGCCATAGATTTGGAGTGACTTGATAGCTTTGAAGCAGTCCTGTGGTGTTATACAACCTACTGGTGTCGTTTTTAAATTCGCTGATAGTGGCATTTTCTACCGTCATTCCGCTCCATGGTGTTACCCTGGTGCCTACTCTGCCCATGTTGTAATCTTGTTTATCGTTTTTTCCCCACTCATAAGATCCAAATATGTTTACTAGCGGGCTAAATGCATAATCAAGCCCCAATATCGTCTTAGTAGGAAACAACTCATCTTTGTTTGCTCCCATTGATCTGTCATGTGCGGCTAATAGGTTGAGTCTTTGATTGAGAAGCGAATACGAGCCGCCCAGCAATATTTGATTAACCGCGTCTGTGTCGCTGGCATCTGCATATCGATATCCTGTGTAAGCACTCCATAATGTCTCATCGATTTGAAGTCTTGATTCGGCTACATCATGGTCTTTGCCGGTGAGAAGATCGCTGTCTTTGTAAGCTGTGGCTTTTAATGTTACGCGGTTATCAAATGTTTTGGCTGCATCCATCCCTATTTTACGTGTTCCGCCAAGCTGGCTTGAGAGCTGTCCAAGCCCAAAAGAGTTATCCTGCTCTCTATAATACCCTCTCACATAAAGCCCGTTTGAGAGATGTTCAATTTCCGCTAACTTGGCATCTCCTTTGGCTGCCTCTTTGTCTTTGGTATTTTTGCTTTTGGCATATTCGGCTTTGAGGGTAGTATTGGCTCCAAGCTTGACTGTGGTATCGGCTCCGATTATCTCATTTTTGCCAGTTCCAGTATCTTCGGAAATATAAGTACTGCCCACTTCTACATCGCCGTCTTTAAGCTTAACCGCTCCTCTGCCGCCATAAGTAAAATATTTCGAGCCATCTCCCTTGATCTCGTATTTGATAACTATGTATATAGGATTGAAGTCTTCATCTACACTATATATAGGCTCTTTGAAATACAATCTACCCAGATTATAATCTATATCATAATCTCTAAATCTCTGCAGCTCTTTTGTACTTAAGACTATCTCGTTTCTATATCTGTCTCTGACCTCTATGTATATTTTTTCTGAATTTGTTATAACGGGTTTGCTCTTGAGATAATAATACCCGGATGTACCGTCACCTCTGAGCTCATCTCTTTGAAAAACCTGATCTGTATAAGCCGCAAATGCTTTTGCATCTATATGCTCACTATGATATTCACTTTTTACGCCGGTAAATGTACGGCTATATTCAGTAAGCTTTGTGGCACTTAGGTCTGTATTTAAGTCTCCAAAAAAGATATTAAATTCATTATTTTCCAGCTTTACATAAAGTTTTTTGCGGCTTGCGGCATCATATGCCTGAGTAGTATCATCATTATAGATAGTATAATATGTATTTGGGTCAATAGTACCAAAATACCTGCTGTTTTTGGTATCCTTGCCGGTATCATATGCTATAGTAAGCAGCCAATCAGCTTTGATACTCCCCTTGGCAAAAAATGAAACTTGTCCTTCGCGCACAACTCCTTCTTTGGTATCACGCAAAGATTCACCGTGTTTTTTGAGTGTATTGTATCCTACACTCCCCTCCGCAAATCCGACCATTATCCATTTGCGTATGCTTGGCTTGAGCCAAACCTTGATAAAGTCTTCTTTGTACTCGAGCTTAAAGCTCAGTGTCGCTTCTCCCGTCTGCGTGGTAGGCTGCAATGCTATATATGCTATACCGTCAGCTCCTACTGTATATGTATTGATTGGCTGGGTGATGGCAAGCGGATTGTTTTTGAACTGTTCTACACTGCTCATAGAACTATATGGGGGGCTGACTGAAAAGCTTCCTATCATTCCTTGACGCAAAGGCTTATTGTTGGCATCCAAAAGCTTGACAGCGATGATACTCGGATTGATACCGTCTGCTACCGGGTTGGAAAGCTTAGGCATATATATTATTTTAGCAGGAGTATTAGCTATGTATATCTCTCGCTTGAGTGTATTGTAAGCTTTTCCGGATGTATCATATAGCTTGATCTCTATTTTGTTCTCACCGTTTAGTAAGTCCACACCTCTATATGTATCTATTGCCATATCGTGATCAAGCGAAACATGTTTGCCGGCAAAATTAAGCATGCTCACTCTTGCTCCATTGAGCCATACTTCTGCTTTGTCGGTTTTTGGATATCGCACTGCTATTTTAGTAGAAGGGATGGTCGGTACATGATCTTTTGGCGGCCATAATATCTCGGTTTTATTGATTTGGAGATCACTTTCATTATAGATAGACATTTTTTCTTCTGTATTAGATACCTTATATGGTTTTGGGCTATTGGCTGCTTTGACATCATTAGTATTGATAGCTGCATTTGCATCTGTTTTCTTGAGACAAAAATCAGCTCTTTTCAATGCTCCTTGTCCAATATCCACATACTGAGAAAATGCACGGTTTCCAAATCTCACATTTTCTTGGCACTGAGCCATCACATATCCGCGCGGAAGCAGATCTTCGTCCACCTGCACTACATGCGTGCCTGCTTTTATTCCCTCAAAGTGATATTTGCCGTCTTTATCCGTGAGCACATATGTGCCGTCTTCTAGATAAAGTCTCACGCCGGCAATACCGTGGCCTTTTTTATCATCCTTAAAAGGCGCCTCATATACTTGGCCTAGTATAGTTCCTGTGGAGCGAAATACCTCTTCTTTGACCATTAGTGCGGCTGTGGCTATATTTGATTTAACCAATGACGAATTGATAACCCAAGCTTGGTTCACAGCCTCTTTGGTACCGATCCCAGCCCCGACCACAGCTATAAATGTGATCTCAGCTACACCGTGCGACGCAATAGCGGATATAGTGGTCGTTAGTTCCATGCCGTCAATTGACAGAGTCGGCGTAACACTCATGCCATTTATTTTAAATGTACCGGCTTTATATTTCACGCCTCTAGGCAAGAGATCGTATAATTTTACGTTACTAGCAATTGTGGTGCCGTCATTGTGCACTTTTATGGTGTATCGGACAAGCTCGCCTATGCCTACCACCGCTTTGTCGACATTTTTTTCTACCCAGATCTTGCTTTGTTCCTGGGCCGTGACAGTGACATCGACCTCATTGGAAACTGCGCTTTTGGCTGTGCCGTTTACAAGATATGTGGCATTGGCTGTATTTTTGATGACGTCGCCGACATTTGCTCCCCAGGAGAAAGTACCTACTAGCAATACAAGCAACAAGCCCCTTATAGTCATTACAATCTTTTTGTGATCAACATAATGGGTTTTGAAAGAGTGCGATACTCTTGCGGCTTGCATGGAAGCCGACAAGAGAGTGAGAAAAATCTCTTGATATCTCAAGGGTTTTATTCTCTAATTGATAGTCACATCAAAATATGCACATTGGGTTTCACTAGCAGAAATTGGGCTTTCATAAGTGGCTGTAACCGTTCCTGTACTCTCTGATACATTGCCGGTATTTGCGGTGCCCGGGCTTGTACAGCTGCAAACCTCAGTTACTACTCTGGCTATTTGAGTCAACCCGGAACCCCCTACACCATAAGTAACCGTACCAGGCAATACGTCTGTTGCAACTACGCTTGTTGCATCTTGTGCGCCCGCTGCATTGGCTACTTGTATAGTATATCTCACAACGGCTCCAGGGATACGTTTCGGGTTAGTTCCTTCATTTGCCGGATCCCAGATGACGCATGAACCCTTAGTCACTGTCAAACTCGCAGACTGGACTTCATAGGCACTGGCATCAGAGTGTTTTCCATCTTCAACAGCATCCGTTTCTCCTGCACTATCTGCCCAGACAATTTGTTCGGTATCCTCAGCGTCGGCGCCGGTATCATTCACGGTTGCACTTCCTTGCGAACTGGCTGTTCCGCCGGTTGCAACTTGTGCAGTAAGAGTAATGATAGACGCATCGCCATTTACTTGGCTTGCTGGAATACTTGCAACGACGTAGACTGTTTTTTCACCGTCTGCAGCAAGTTCATCTATATATGTTTCAGTATCTTCTCCTGATTGGTAACCAGGAGTTGTTCCGCTTTCTACAAATATACTTTGGCTTGTAGCATTAAAGTTGTCAGTCAAACTAAAAGCAGCACCGGCATCTGAAACTGAGAGTATAAAATCTTGTACTTTATTACCTTCATTTTTTACCGTAAATGTAAGCACTTGTGCCGTAGAGCCCGGCGTTACTTTCACAGATGCCACATCAGCAGTAGTTACTAAGACATCATTTTTATTATCAACCAAAAATCCGTTACCGTCATCTGCATTGATATCTGTTTGATTTATTCCGCCTACTTCATAATCCAATGTAAGACTGTTTTGTATTTGTGTTCCGGCTGCCGTACCTGCTGCATTCGCCCAGCTTGCTCCAAGCAGCACCATAAATGCTGCAACTAAAATCTTTTTCACGATCTCCTCCTTTATTTTGGTTCATTCATGAACGCTCTAAGCCGTCAACCCTTGAAGGGAGATTTTTGCAGTCATTCCATGCTTTGAGCCGGAATCCACAAAAGAGTGGATACCGAATCAGGTTCGGTATGACAAAAATGCAAAACCTCTCTTCAAGGGTCGTAAGGCTCACCTCTATTCTAAAGTAGCATCAAATTGCACGCTGCTGCTCTGATTCGCATCTAATGTTTGAACTATCCATCTTATCGCTTTGTATTCTAAAGCTTTAGCTACCCTTTTTTTGCCGTTTTCGGTCACAAAAAGCTTTGCTGGCACATCAAAAGCCTTGCCGTCAACCGAATATGTGATACTGCAAACTCCATCGCACTTGGCACTTTTATCTACATAAAGCATATGCTTTGGTATAGCATTGGTAATCACTAGATTTTGAGCCATTACGGTTCCATTATTACTCATAGTATTGATATAGCGAATCTTAGTTCCAGGTATCACCTTAGTAGCTTTTACCCATTTAGTCTGTTTGTTTATAATTTTCTCTTGAAGCGATTGGGATTTGATACTCACATCCGCATATACTATCGAAGAGAAAGCAAAGATCAATAAAATTGATAAAAATCCTTTTTTCACGCTTGCTCCTTGTTTAAAATACAAGCTATTTGCCTGCAAGGTTAGTCAACCTCTCACAATCTTGCGTACAAGACTGAGAGAGGTTGACTAGTTTATCATCACCTCAAACGAAATGTTTTTCGTATAAGGATCTCCTACCGTTTGTGCAACACTGCCCAAAACTACCTCTATACCGCTACCTGTAAATCTGCCGCTATCACTGTCGCTTGCATCAGTTAAGCTGATGCTATCAAGCTTTAGTGACCCTGCCACATAAGTAGTGCCTAAGGGTATGGCATCTGTGATGATAAGATTATCTGCACTTCCATTTGCTTGAAGTTCTACAACTATATTATACCTCACAATTGTACCAGTAGTTACTTCAGTGCCATCATGTATGGCACTTTTGGTGAGTTTGACTCCAAGTTCATTGCTTATCTCATACTTGCCCCAATCTTTATTCACTCCTCCGCTCATCCCATCGACCGCAAAGACGCCGTCTGTGCCTTTTCCGGGATATATAGTTCCTGGTGCTCCAGAGCCGCCGATAGTAGATTTAGCTTCTATAGCATTGCTTGATATGCTTCCGTTTATGTATGACTCGACCGGCATGTCTGAAACTAAAAAAATTGTGAAAAAAGCATCAGCTGCCAATGTTATATTATATTGTTCTTGATCTATTGATATATCAAATAATCCATTATGGTTAGTGTCTATGAAAATTCGTGGATTGGTTACTATAAAATCCGAAGAAGGATTTGCTATGTCATAAGTAAGATTAAATGTGTCGTCTCCATTACCGGTATTTGTAACTTTAAATGCAAGAACACGGTCGCTTTCGCCGCTAGATACAATTATTGGAGCAGTATCATTCCACACTACGCTTACATCTAGCACTTGATCTACTTTCTCAGTAATAGTATTGCTATCAGTAGTATAAGATACTCCATCAATCTCGTACTGCAATGTAGAAAAATTGATGATCTCAGTACCGGCTAAAACGCCTTTAGCAAAGATGCAGGTAACTCCAACGAGCATCCACGCAAAGGCGGTGCATATAATTTTTTTCATCCTTAACTCCAAACTTATTATATTATAACATATAATTAAATAGAAGTTATAAAAAGAAATAAATAATTATAAAACCACGAGGATGGTATAAAGAAGGTAAAAATTGTTGTGATTATCTATACGGCGATGGAGATTAGTTTAAGAGATAGTTACGCTTCGCTCACTATGACAAATCGCGTCGTTCTGAGAATACGGAGTATTCGTAAGAATCCATGGATGCCGTATCAAGTACGGCATAACGCAGAAACCCTATCTAGGATCTACTATTTTGCCTGCTATTGCGCTGGCAGCTGCTACAGCGGAATTGGCCAAATAAATCTCGCTTGATCTAGCACCCATGCGTCCTACGAAGTTTCTATTTGTGGTAGCTACGCATTTCTCGCCGTCTCCCAAGATCCCCATATATCCCCCAAGACATGCGCCGCACGTAGGATTACTCACAACAGCACCGGCTTCTATAAGAATATCAATAAGTCCTTCGTGCTGTGCTTGAAGCAATATCTTTTGGGTAGCAGGAGTGACTATCATACGAGTATGACGAGCTACTCTTTTGCCTTTCATGATCTTAGCTGCAATGCGCAGATCTTCGATCCTTCCGTTTGTACAGCTTCCTATCATTACCTGGTCGATCTTGATATCATCAGCAACTGCCTGCTCTACGCTTTTGCCGTTTGACGGCAAGAATGGATAAGCGATAACAGGAGAAAGTTTGCTTACATCGATAGTAATTACTTGTGAGTAAACTGCGTCGCTGTCTGAATGATAGATCTTAGGTTCTGCCCTGAGTCCGTTATTTGCCTTGCGTCTCTCATCAAGATATGCCAAGGTTACCTCATCGACAGCGATTATCCCTGATTTGGCGCCTGCTTCTATAGCCATATTGCAGATTGAAAATCTATCGTCCATACCAAGATACTGTATTGTATCGCCTGTAAATTCAAGAGCTTGATACAGTGCCCCATCCACTCCTATCATGCGGATAAGCTCCAAGATGATATCTTTGCCATAGATATGCTTAGCAGGTTTGCCTATAAGTTCAACCTTGATAGATTCAGGCACTTTGAACCAATTGCCGCCGGTTATCATTCCAAAAGCCAGATCTGTACTTCCCATTCCCGTACTAAAAGCGCCCAAAGCTCCATGGGTACAAGTATGCGAATCAGCTCCGATGATGACATCGCCCGGTATCACCAACCCTTTTTCAGGCAAAAGCGCATGCTCAATACCCATATCCTTTTCGTCAAAAAAGTATTTCATGTCATGCTTATAAGCAAAGTCCCTGCTTATCTTAGCCTGGTTTGCAGAAGCAATGTCTTTGGCCGGAATATAGTGATCCATAACGATACAAAAGTTATCCGGACGAGCAAGTTTTGTAGCTCCGCTCTCTTCAAATGCTCTTATTGATATAGGTGTTGTGATATCATTCCCTATGATCATGTCTATATCGACTCGTACGATCTCCCCGGCTTTTACATCGCGCCCTGCGTGAGCGGAAAAAATCTTTTCTGTAATGGTTTGTCCCATAACTAGTTCCTTGCATAAAATTGGGCAATTATACCATATTATGGTAAAATACGCCTCACCACAAGGAGTGCGCGTGACTTACGGAGAGCTTGTAGCCCTGCAAAAACATCTTATGCAATTTGATACTATTTTCAAAGCCAAACGTATAGGAGACAATACTATCTCTTTGAGATTTGATAAAGAGTTCGAATACTGTTTTGTCATGACTAGAGGCGAAAGCATGGTTTATAAGACCGCTCAAGCGCCATACACTCAAAACTACAATGCTCCATTTGACAACCTGATTGAATCGCTTGTTTCATACAGCAATATTCTTGATATAAAGGTCTTGCCAAACGATAGAGTGTTGTGTTTTACACTGCAGACAAAAAATAAATACAAAATTCAAACTATCATACTTCAATTTGAATTTACCGGCCGTCATACCAATGTTATCTTGCTGGATGAAAACAAGATCATCATAGAAGCACTCAGGCATATAGATGCAAGCAAATCTTTTAGGGTTATTAGGCCCGGTGTTGAGCTTATTGACCTGCCTCCACGTAAACAAACCATCGCTCTTGATGGCGTGGATATCGAAGATTTGCTAGAAAAAAATTACCTCTCTTTGCAAGAAAAGGCACTTAAGTCTATTAAGCAAAATCTTATCAATGCCACACAAAAAAAATATGATAAACTATATAAACTGCTTTCCTCTTTGCCAAACGAAATAACTTTGCAAAAAGAGTATGAAAAATATAACCTTTACGGCTCAATAGTTTTGGCAAATCTTCATAACATCAAAGCTTATGATACAAAACTAAAAACGGAGGATTTTGAAAGCAAGCCAATCACTATAGATCTGCCAAAACATATCTCAACAAACCGCTTAGGAGAGTACTTTTTTACAATGGCAAAAAAAGCCAAAAATAAAGCCGTGCACGTGCATATCGAAAGAGAGAATTTAGAGAGCAAAGTTTCATTTTATAAAACATTGCTCGGACTTATCAATAATGCAACAACTACCGAACAGCTCACACCGTTCTTGCCTCAAAAATCAGGACAAAAAAAAGAAAAGAAAAAATCAGATGATGCACAAATAGTTTGGATAGAGGGGTATAAGGTTTTCATAGGACGCAATAAAAAAGAGAATAAAAAACTTTTAGCTCTTGCCAAAGCAAATGACACATGGATGCACATACAAGGCATACCATCATCACATGTTATAATAAAAACAGATAAACAATCCATCCCGCAAAGTGTCATAAAAAGCGCGGCCAAGCTTTGTGTAGATTTTTCTACCGACAAAGCCGGAGAATACAAGGTTGATTTTACAAAGAGAAAATTTGTCAAAACGCAAGAAGAAGCCAATGTATTTTATACCAATTATGAGACGATCATCATCACCAAAGAAGGCATAGAAATAAGAAGTTAACGCTAGTTATGGTATAATCATTAAATTCTGATACTCAAGGAAAAAGTATATGAAACACCTTTTTACAGACCATCAAGAGAGATGGATGACAGGCCTTGTTCTGTTGGCAATAGTTTCACTCATTGGATGGATTGATAGCTTTCCTGTGATGTGGATCTTTTTGGGTATCATTTATATGTTTGCATTTTATGAGGCCATGAAACTCTATGGCATCGAAGCTCCATCGGCATATTTTTGGGCTGCATTTATTTGGATAGTCGCTTATTTCTATCCGAGCCCCGATGACCTTTTCTTTTTTATAGCCATTATATTTGCGGGATCGCTCGCATATTTTCATAATTTTGACAAACGTCTTTTATTGCCGTTCTTGTATCCTACAATCGGGGTGTTGTTCTTCTTGATGCTCTATAATGATTTTGGTATTTGGGCAATGTTGTGGCTGCTCATTACTGTAGCATTAACAGATATCGGGGCTTTTTTTGTGGGAAAAACCATTGGGAAAACCAGATTTTCTGCTACTTCACCGAACAAAACGCTAGAAGGTGTGATAGGCGGAATTGTCATAGCTACTGCTATCGGTGCTTTTATAGGATACAAAGATTACAATCTTGTAAAAGCAATATTGGTTACATTTTCCATATCAATAGCAGCAGTTTTTGGGGATCTGTTCGAAAGTTATCTAAAAAGAGAGGCAGGAGTCAAGGATAGCGGAAATGTTCTGCCTGGGCACGGCGGCATGTTGGACAGAATTGACGGATACCTATTTGGAGTGGTCATGATGGTTATAGCTCTTCGTGCATTGCCTTCATAGATGATAGTACTCCTAGGATCAACCGGCTCTATCGGGGTCAATACACTGCAAATCGCTTCCCGTTTTGATATCAAGGTCGAAGCGCTCGTAGCAGGAAATAATATATCTCTGCTAAATGAACAAATAGCCGTTTTTAAACCAAAATATGTAGCCATTGGCTCATGCGCTGATCGCCACAAAGTAAATCATGAACTTGTCTTTTGCGGAGAAGAAGGCATCATAGAGCTTTTATCATTATGCGAAAGCCAAACCGTGGTCAATGCTTTGGTCGGGTATGCAGGCCTAAGGCCGACCCTTGAATCTATCAAGCTTGGCAAAAAAGTAGCGCTTGCAAACAAAGAATCGCTTGTAGTGGCGGGCCACTTGCTTGATACTTCACGCATCACACCGATTGACAGCGAACACTTCGGGCTTTGGTATCTGTTAAACCGCCGTCCGGTGAACAAGCTCTATATCACAGCTAGCGGCGGAGCATTTCGTGACTGGAAATTAGAAGATATTAAACAGGCTTCATTCACAGATGCTCTCAAACATCCCACTTGGTCTATGGGTGACAAGATCACAATTGATAGTGCCACTATGACCAATAAACTCTTCGAGCTTTTGGAAGCCAAATGGTTATTTGATACAAACAATATAGACGCTGTGATAGAAAAAAAATCCATAGTCCATGCATTGGCGGAATTTCATGACGGTTCCACTACTGCCCATTTAGCTAATGTAGATATGAAGCTTCCTATTGCATTTGCCCTAAGAGGAGAAGTGAGTGAGGAAATCTTAAAGCCTATCGATATTCTTGGCATAGGCGCAATTGAATTTTTACCGATAGAAACGGATCGTTATCCTATTTGGCAGATCAAAGATCATATCTTGGACAATCCTCATTTGGGTGTGGTAATCAATGCAGCGAACGAAGAGGCAATTGATGCCTTTAAGAGCGGAAAATGTTCTTTCTTTGGAATGAATGATATTGTATTGAAAGCATACAAACATTTTGAAAACATATTACCTCAAACCATAGAAGATATAGTGCAGATAAATAATGAAGTACGTCAATATGTCAAATCCTAAAACGCTCATTTTACATGGATGGGGAGGAAGCGATACCCCTCATTGGCAAGCATGGCTGGCTTGCAAATTGGCCTCTGACTACGGCACAGTATCTTTTCCGATGCTCGACAACCCTCACTTTCCAAGCAAAAACAGATGGGTATCACAAACGAAACAAATTTTGGCTGATTTCAAGCCTGATACTGTAGTATGCCACTCTTTGGGATGCATACTTTGGTTTTGGCTGGCAAATGAAGAAATAGATCATATCAAACATTTGATACTTGTCGCTCCGCCTAGTCTAGATACAAAGATAGAAACTATCAAAAGCTTTTTCCCATGCCCTCTTTCTGTGTCGCTGCACGCGTCCAAAATAGATCTCATAGTCTCTAGCAATGATGCCTACATGGGTATTGGCGAAGCAAAAGAGATAGCAAAAAAATACGATATAAAACTCGAGATACTTCACCAAGCCGGACATATCAATAATGATAGCGGCTTTGGAGAGTGGGAACATATTTTAGAGTTGGTTAAAAAACAGGATGGTGTATGATACTTAGTATAGAAAGCAGTTGCGATGATAGCTCTATAGCAGTTACAGAGATAAAAACAAAAAAGCTTATTTTCCACAAAAAAATCTCCCAAGAAAAAGAGCATTCCATATACGGCGGAGTAGTACCTGAGCTTGCCTCGAGACTCCATGCCATCGCGTTACCTAAAATACTTGCACAAACACAAGAATATTTTCCAAAACTTAAAGCTATAGCCGTTACCAATCAGCCTGGACTTGGGGTGACACTAATGGAAGGTATAGCAATGGCAAAAACTCTATCAGCCATGCTAGACATCCCGCTAATTGCAGTAAATCACCTCAAAGCACACATATACTCTCTCTTTGTAGAAAAAGAAGGTATCTTTCCCATATTGACACTCCTCATCTCAGGCGGGCACACGATGATAGTGAGAGTAAAAAGCTTTGAAGATATGCAAGTCTTAGCCACAACCATGGATGACAGCATAGGAGAGAGTTTTGATAAATGTGCCAAAATGATGGATCTTGGATATCCCGGCGGGCCTATCATAGAACAATTGGCTCTTCACGGTGACGAGAATCGTTTTTCATTTCCGGTGCCGCTGTCCAACTCTCCGCTTATTGCTTTTTCGCTCTCCGGATTAAAAAATGCGGTTAGATTACAAATCGAAGCTCTTGGCGGAGCAAGTGTTATGAGCGAGCAAGATAAATGCGATGTAGCTGCCTGCTTCCAAAAGGCTGTCATATCTCATCTTTTGCAAAAAAGCAAAAAGATCTTTGCTAGTGAGCCCATATGTGATGTAGCTATGGTCGGAGGGGCATCTGCGAATAGATCTATAGCAAAAGCTTACGAAACACTTTGCAAAAGCTACAGCAAAAGACTTCACACCACTCCGCTTGCATATTGTTCAGATAATGCTGCTATGGTTGGACGGTATGCTCTGGATTCATATGCAAGAAATATATTTGCCAACGACATCCAGACCCAGCCTACACAAAAGCATACTTCCGGCACACGACTCTAAAAAACATAGAAAGCCCCAAATAAGCAATCTTGAGATATAATAAATTATAATTGGGATTTATCTCAATAAAAGCGGTAAGTCGCAAAAACTGTTTGTTGAAGGCTTAATTTTTATTTTCTACTAAAAATTTGAGTATCGGCAGATGGTGTAAATCAATATGTGGAGATAATAGCATGGGAAATAGCTATGGTGCCAGTAATATCAAAGTCTTAAAAGGACTAGAAGCAGTACGAAAACGCCCTGGAATGTACATAGGCGATACATCTACAAAAGGCCTTCATCACCTCGTATATGAGGTAGTGGATAACTCCATAGATGAAGCAATGGCCGGATATTGTGATACTATTAAAGTAACTCTGACAAAAGAGGGTTCAGCTATCATAGAAGATAACGGCAGAGGTATTCCTGTAGCCGAGCATCCGACTGAAAAAATCTCTGCGGCTACTGTAGTACTGACCGTTTTGCATGCAGGCGGAAAGTTTGACAAAGACACATATAAAGTAAGCGGCGGTCTGCACGGTGTTGGTGTATCTGTTGTTAATGCCCTTTCAAAAGAGCTAAAACTCACTATTAGCAGAGACGGTAAAATCCATGAGCAATCGTTTGCCAAAGGGATACCTCAAGACATTCTAAGTATCACTGGAAACACAAAAAAGAAAGGTACAAAAGTAGAATTTTGGCCAGATGAAACTATCTTTGTTGAAGGTGTAACATTTGATGCTTCGATCTTAAGAAAAAGATTCAAAGAGTTGGCATACTTAAATCCTAGAATCTCTATTGTATTTTCAGACGAGAGGGATGGAAGCAGTGATGTATTCCATTTTGAAGGCGGATTGAGACAATTTGTCGAAGACATGAACAAGAAAAAACCTCTCTCCTCGGCTCAATTTTTCCAAGGCAAGGACGAAGATATAGAAATGGATATAGCTATCATGTATTGTGATAGCGACACTGATCAAGTGTTATCTTTTGTAAATAACATCAAAACCCCTGACGGCGGTACGCACGAGGCCGGTTTTAGAGCAGGACTTACCAGATCGCTTTCGAGCTACATAGCAAAAAATGCAAATGCGAAAGAAAAAAATACCAAGATCACAGGTGAAGATACTGCTGAAGGCTTGGTAGCCATTATATCAGTAAGAGTTCCGGAGCCGCAATTTGAAGGACAAACCAAAGGCAAGCTTGGCTCAAGCTATGTAAGGCCGTTGGTGCAAAAATTCTTTTCTGAGAATTTTAACCGTTATCTTGAAGAAGTGCCGCTAGAAGCAAAAGAGATCATGGCTCATGTATTATTGGCTGCCAGAGGCAGAGATGCTGCAAAAAGAGCCAAAGACCTTGTAAAAAGAAAAGATTCTATGAGTGTTGGTACACTGCCTGGTAAATTGGCTGATTGCCAAAGCAAAGACCCCGCTATCTCAGAACTATATCTAGTCGAAGGAGATTCTGCTGGAGGTTCTGCCAAACAAGGGCGAGACAGAGTATTCCAAGCCATACTTCCGTTAAAAGGAAAAATTCTCAATGTAGAAAAAGCCAGATTGGATAAAGTGCTGCAATCTGATGAGATCAAAAATATGATCACGGCTCTTGGATGCGGAATAGGCGATGAATTCAATGAAGACAAACTGAGATATCACAAGATCATCATCATGACAGATGCGGATGTCGACGGAAGCCATATTCAAACACTTCTCATGACATTTTTCTTCCGATTTTTGCGCCCTATTATAGAAAAAGGATATTTGTATCTGGCACAGCCTCCTCTTTATCGTTATAAAAAAGGCAAAAATGAGACTTACCTAAAAGACGACAAAGCACTCAATGACTTCTTGATAGAAAACGGTATATCAGAGATAGAATCTCAAACAATGGGACACAATGACTTGGTAGATCTTTTTAAACTGGTATCATACTACAAAATGACCCTAAAAGAAGTAGAAAAAAGATTTGCCCTTCCTGAAGTTCTTAGATACATGATAGAAAATCCGGATATTATAAGCGACAATAAAACATTATTTAAAACATTACAAGCCTACATTACTGACCTGGGATACAATATACTTAGCCATACAGTTAGCGAAGAATCTATCCATCTATTTGTTCAAACCGGTGACGGCCTTGAAGAGCTTATTGTAGATGATCAACTTTTTAGCAATCCTCACTACAATGAAGCTTTGTATATCAATCAAAAGATAAAAGACCACATGACTGAAGAATTTAAAGATAAAGATATGCTGGCTCTTCTAGCAGAAATCGAAACAAGTGCTAAAAAAGGCGCTTACATCCAACGTTATAAAGGTCTAGGAGAGATGAATCCGGAACAACTCTGGGAAACTACTATGATACCTGACAACAGAAGGCTCCTTCAAGTCAAAATAGATGATGTTGATGCTGCAAGCGAAGTATTTACATTATTTATGGGAGACGAAGTAGAACCTCGCAGAAATTATATAGAAACCCATGCCAAAGATGTAAAACATTTGGATGTATAGTCATGTTACTGTCTGAGATTGCAGAGAGAGAACGAAGATTTAAATTAGCCTTGAGAGCAGGTTTGCCTATATTGGCTTTTATAGGTCTCGTCATCTATGCTGTAGTACTCAAAAATATTTTTATAGCCACAACACTAGAAAATTTGGCGATGCTTCTTGGAATAATATTTGTTACGATTTATTTTATATTCTTTCTTATGGAATTAAGCGCTGCTGAAACACTGCTTGACAAAACAACTCATAGTTTTCATGAACAAGCATTTATATCACAACTAAGATCATATAATGCAAATTTTATAGCTATTTTGGATATCCAGAATATCGAAACAATTGAAGAACAATATGGGATAGAAGCCAAAGAAAAACTATTGACACATATCATATCTTCTCTGAACGGTTTTCTAAAAAAAAATAAATTTACCTCTCCAATAATCGGTCGCCGCAATGGCAGCGAATTTATTATAGCTGTCAAAAATAATTCAAAAGATGCTTTTATAGATACCCTTATATTATTTACCCAAAAATTTAAAACAGCAAAAAATATTGACATAGACTATTCTTTTGCAGTAGTTGATGCAAAAGAGTCATACGATAAGGTTTTGCTGCACCTCAAAGATCTTCTTAGAATCCGGGAAAATAGCGATGATGGACAAAAGATACCTTTATCTATTGTAGATTCAGAGAAGCCGGACAATATACATCAACTAAAAATTGAAAAAATAGAGCAGACAAGTATTGATGCGCTTCAACACAAGAATCTGTTATTTACATTTCGTCCATTGTTTCGTTTGGAGACCAAGCAGACAGATGTTTATGAGGTTTTTGTCAAGCTGAAATCAAGCGATACTGATGAACTGCTGCCTAGAGTCTATCTTCCTATTTTAAATCGTTTAGGGCTAAGCAGAGAATATGATCTGACTATAACAAAACACGTATTTAAACTTCTTAAAAAACTAGACGAAAATATATCATTGGCATTTAACCTGTCTCCATTCTCGCTTAGAGATCCCCTGTTTCAAAAACATTTCTTTAAGACCCTTGAATCAAGCGGGGTAGCGCCTTCGAGAATTATCATACAATTATATGAAAGAAAAACGCACCATGATCTTAGCGGATATCTCAAAACCCTTGAAGCTCTTAGAGACAAAGGTATACGCATCTGCATCGATAATTTTGGATCATCAAATGCCTCGATAGATTATATAAGACATTTCAAATTTGACATGCTCCAATTTGACAGAGATTATATAGCCAATATCGAAGACGATCAATCAAATATAATGTTACACACTATGGTGTCAATGTCTAAAGAAAACGGTATTTTAACGGTAGCCAAATGGGTAGATACCCAAAAACAAAAAGAGAAGCTAGAAGAGCTTGGTATTGATTATATACAAGGATTTACCGTTCATAAGCCGTTATATGAAGATGAACTGCTGGCAAAACACAATATTACAGGAGAAAAAATATGAAATACGGTGAAAAAGAAATAAAAGAGTTTGATATCAAAAATGATGAGAACTATTGGCCAAACGAACACAAAAAAAACTATATCATTTCTATAGAATTACCGGAATTTATGTGCAAATGTCCGCGTTCGGGGTATCCTGATTTTGCAAAAATGACTCTAGAGTATCAGCCAAGTGATAAAGTAATAGAACTTAAAGCACTTAAACTTTATATTAATTCATTTATGGATCGTCATATATCACATGAAAATTCAGCAAACGAGATCTTTGATGCATTATATAAGAACCTATCTCCAAAATGGATGAAGCTGACTGCTGATTTCAACCCTAGAGGCAATGTGCATACGGTTATCACTATAGACAGTGCCGACTTATAAATTCATTTTGCGCAAAGCGCAAAAAATAGGCCGACTTATGCCTGATTTCTTCATACTCTGTAAACGACACTTACCCTAAATTTTCAATATATTACATTTAGACATATTTTTAACCAAGCAAATAAAAAATAGCTATTATTTTCTCAGGAAATAAAGGAATAATCATGGAATTTGAAGAGATCATCGCAAGACTAAAAGAGATAATATCTCAAACATCAGAAGCAAAAAAAATATATGACAAAGACATTGCCTTGGCACTTGAACTAGATCCGCAATACTTTGCCGTGATCAAAAAACGAAAGAAAATCCCTTTTGAAGCAATCGCCTATTTTTCGCATAACAATCATAAAAATATGAATTGGATACTTTTTGGCAATGTTCATCATTGTAAAATTTAAATCTATTTTATATTTAATTTTAAAAATATGTTATAATAAACTGTAATTTTAATCAAAGGAGCTTACAATGAGTCAAAAGGATGAAAAAATTGCTCTCTACATAGCAAATGCTGCAGAGCTTGGACTTAGATTGTCTGATGATCTTATCAGCAAAGTAGCAACCGCCCTTGGGCCTTCTATCTATAACGCAGACAGCGAAACAGTTGCTTGCTCCCAGGAAAGTGAACTTGATACCATAAAAAATAATTTTTTGATCAAAAAACTAGGGGTCAATGCTTCAAATGATATCATGAATGCCGCCATCAAATCAGCATGCGAAAAAATGGGAACCGGCAATAGAAATAAATACAGAGTGCTTGTTTATGCACTTCTTGTCAAAGAGTTCAACAAAGAATCTGTGTATAATTAAATCTTTTGTCCGCCACTGGCGGACAAGCATAGGCTAAATAGTATTTAGCATTAGATTTTTATAGATTACTTTGCATCAGTTAAAAGTTGCTCAAATGCTTTTATATTATATATACTCGTAATCATATAACGCGGTAATGTCATCAAGGTATCGCTTTTGGCTGCGTGTCGCTGCTCAATAGTAAATGCAGCAACATAACCTGATTGAACTGCCTTGGTGATCAGCTCATAATCATATATACCAAATGCCCATGCTAGATACTTCACCTCATGCCCCATCTTCTTTTCAAGCATTTGTTTTGATCCGACAATCTGCTTATCTACAAATTTTGCATACTCTTCTGACAAAAGTCTTTTTTTCTCTTGTTTGAAATTAGGATGCCAAAAAGTATGTGATTCGACATGAAAAAACTTTGTTTCTTCGAGCTTTTGTAGCTGCTCCCATGTCATAGTATAGTTGGTATTGGATATTGCACTAGGATAAATAAAAAGCGTTACTGGGATACGGTACTCTCTAATTAGCGGTGCCATTTCATAATAGATGCTTTTATGGCCGTCATCTGCGGTAATAACCACCGGTTTATCAGGGATTGTTTTGATCTCTCCTATAAGATACTTTATGGCACTATCCAACGAGATCACACTGTAGTTATTTGCTTTAAGCCATGCAAGCTGCGCAGCAAATTCGGATGTTTTGATCGTCATAGAATCATTTATATTATTGCCAAAACGATGATAACACAAAATCGGAATTTTTTTCTCTATTTCACTGCCCCATAAAGCGCTCTTAAATAAAAGAGTGACAACGATAAGGCGCAAAATAATTTTGATGTGCATGGATTACCTGGATGGTTTATCTGGAAAGACCCGCTGAGCTATAAATATTGCGCGGGTTCCACAGCATCCACCCTGAACTTCCAAAATCTTTGCTGGCGCGGATTTGCTCTCTAATCTCTTTATCGCCATAATTTCTTCTATCGAATGCATAATCACGAAATGCCTGTAGCCATGGGCGATACATCAAAGGTGAACCGCCGGATTTTTCCAGTGATTTGTCAAGTGTTTTTTTGACAATTGCATAATTGGCAGCAACAGGATTGCGGTGTCCGGGAATTCCGGTACTAAATCCGCTAGGATATAACATCGGAGCGATATAATCCACATGCTTGGCTACTTCATCCACTTTTTGACCTATGCCAAGATCACCATCGTTCCAACAAACATATCCAAAAATATCGGCAGTAACAAACACGTTATATGGAGTTAATTGGGTGCGTGCGTATTTTAAGAACTCTCCGATAGTTTTAGCGCGTTCTTGTTGAGTATTTTTTACTGAAAATACGAGTCCTTGACGATCTGGAAAACGTACATAATCAAACTGGATCTCATCAAATCCTGCCTCGGCACTCTCTTTGGCAATTGCAACAATATAATCCCATGCTCTTTTTTGAGAAGGATCTATCCAGTATAATTTTTCCTTGTCCTTAAATAACGTCCCATTGCTATTTTTAACTCCCAAGTGAGGATGAACAGTGACAAAAGGCGTATCTTTAAAAGAAACTATGCGAGCAATGGTATATATACCCTCTTTTTTTAGATCAGCTACATACTGTTTTAGATCTTTAAACAAAATAACATTTTGTGCACCGATCTTATTGGCTGTTGGGTTAGATGTTTTATATGCTATTTGTCCGCGGTCCATTTTGATATCAATAACCAATGCGTTAAGCTCAGTGGTACGAATAAGATGTTTTGCATTTCCCATTATCTTGCCGTTAGTTGCTCCAAAACTGGAGAGATACAAAGCTTTAGGAATTACAGGATTTAAATATATATTTCCACCGCTTGTATAAAATTTACGTTCATAACCTATGGCGCGTATACCGATCTTTTCGGCGGACGGCACATTAAATACACCGCTTTTATCGGTTCGATACTCTTTATTTCCGGATGTGACAATTGCGCCGGCAATCGGTTTAGAAGTTCTTTGATCGTAAACAACCCCACTGACCATAGAGGCGTATGCCATAGTAAAACTTACTATGAACATAGCAATAATATATCTTACGATGACAAAAACAGAACCTTTCTTTATACCTATCATATCAACCCTTTTTGTATATAAAACATCACATAAATGATAAGAATTATATCTTATTTTTCTTTATTTATATTTATTATGTTAGATGATTTTAATTATAAAAATGAATAAAAGCAGAGATCCCTGTTTGGTTATATTCAAACAGGGATTTTTGTAGAAAATAGTATAGACTATAAAATTAGCCGTTTCTTTTTGCAATGATCTCTTTAGAGATATTTGCTGGAACTTCTTCGTAATGATCGAATTCCATAGCATATGTAGCACGGCCTTGTGTCATAGATCTAAGGTCAGTTGAGTAACCGAACATCTCTGAAAGTGGTACAAAAGCATCAACGATTTTGTTACCGCTTCTTTCGTTCATACCATTAACTTGACCGCGACGTTTAGAAATATCACCGATAACATCACCCATGAAATCTTCAGGTACTTCAACTTCTACTTTCATGATAGGCTCAAGGATTACAGGGTTTGCAGCTCTTGCACCCTCTCTAAAGCCCATTGAACCTGCAAGTTTAAATGCCATCTCAGATGAGTCAACTTCGTGATAGCTTCCATCATAAAGTGTAACTTTGATATCCTCTACCGGATAACCAGCTTGGATACCTCTTGTCATTGCTTCTTGGATACCTTTATCAACTGCAGGAACGTATTCTTTTGGAATTACACCGCCTTTGATCTCATCGACAAATGTATATCCGCTACCTGGCTCTTGTGGCTCAATTTTAAGATAAACGTGTCCAAATTGTCCACGACCGCCAGATTGTTTTGCATATTTGTACTCTTTATTGACTGCGCTTCTAATAGTTTCTCTATAAGCAACTTGCGGAGCACCAACTTCTGCTTCAACTTTAAATTCTCTTTTCATACGGTCAACAATGATCTCAAGGTGCAATTCACCCATACCAGCGATCAATGTTTGGCCGGACTCTTCATCAGTTGATACTCTAAATGATGGATCCTCTTCGGCAAGTTTATTAAGAGCAATACCCATTTTTTCTTGGTCAGCTTTAGTTTTTGGCTCAACTGCAACAGAGATAACAGGATTTGGGAATTCCATTCTCTCCAAAATAACTTTGTCTTTATCGCTTGCTAGAGTATCACCTGTAAGAGTTGATTGAAGTCCTACAACAGCACCTATTTCACCGGCATATAATGCAGTGATCTCTTCTCTTTTGTTAGCATGCATTTTAACAAGTCTACCAACACGCTCTTTTTTCTCTTTTGTTGTATTGTATACATAAGAACCTGATTCAAGAACGCCGCGATAAACACGTACGAAAGTAAGCTGGCCGACAAATCTATCTGTCATTACTTTAAATGCAAGAGCAGCAAGAGGGCCGTTATCGGTTGACTCAACAACTACTTGATCTCCATTCTCATACTCGCCTTTGATCTCTGCTACTTCAGTAGGAGCCGGCAAATAATTGATTACAGCGTCTAGAAGTGTTTGTACACCTTTGTTCTTAAATGAAGTTCCGCAAGTCATTGGGATCATCGAGATAGCCAAAGTAGCTTTTTTGATACCCGCTTTTATCTCTTCTTCTGTAAGAGCTTCGCCTTCCATGAATTTTTCCATCAAAGTATCGTCACATTCAGAAATTGCTTCTATCAATTTTTCACGGTAAGCTTCTGCTTTTTCTACCATGTCTGCAGGTATATCTACGATTTCAAACTCTTGACCCATTTTAGACTGATCATCGCTCCAAATTGTTGCTTTCATAGTTACTAGATCAACAACGCCTTGGAAATTGTCTTCAGCACCTATCGGCAATTGGATTGGCACTGCATTTGATTTTAGTCTATTATTGATCTGTCTTTCTACTTCATAGAAATCTGCACCGGTTCTGTCCATTTTATTAACAAAAACCATTCTAGGAACGCCATATTTGTTAGCTTGTCTCCATACTGTTTCTGATTGAGGCTGAACACCGCCAACAGAACAAAATACAGCTACTGCGCCGTCAAGTACACGCATTGATCTTTCAACTTCGATAGTAAAGTCAACGTGGCCCGGAGTGTCTATGATATTTATCTGATGACCTTTCCATTCACAAGTAGTAGCAGCAGAAGTAAT
>DLIG01000021.1:4337-4985 GCA_002483605.1 Sulfurovum sp. UBA7648 | reverse complement strand
TCTTGTTCCATCCAGTCCATCGTCGCAGCACCATCATGTACCTCACCGATTTTATGCGAAACTCCTGTATAAAACAGGATTCTCTCTGTGGTTGTAGTTTTACCAGCATCAATGTGTGCTGCAATCCCGATATTTCTTACTTTTTCAAGTGGATGTGATCTTGCCATAAATTTTCCTTACCAGCGATAGTGTGCAAATGCTTTGTTTGCTTCTGCCATTTTGTATGTATCTTCTTTTTTCTTATACGCAGCACCTTTACTTGCAGCAGCATCCATAAGTTCGTTGCTAAGTCTTTCTATCATCGTTCTTTCGTTTCTTTTTCTAGCAGCAATGATAAGCCATCTAATAGCCAAAGTTTGTTGTCTAGCAGGTCTTACTTCGATAGGCACTTGATAAGTAGCTCCACCAACACGACGGCTTTTTACTTCCATTACAGGTTTGATATTTTCCATCGCTTGATTGAATACTTCGATGCCTTTTTCACCAGATTTCGATTCAATTCTCTCTATTGCACCATACATTACGCTTTGTGCAACACTTTTTTTACCATCATACATGATAGCATTTATAAATTTTGTAAGTACTTTTGAGCCATAAACCGGATCAGCAAGTACTGGTCTAACAGGAGCTTTTCTTCTTCTCATATTT
>DLIG01000021.1:3960-4174 GCA_002483605.1 Sulfurovum sp. UBA7648 | reverse complement strand
ATTTTGATGATTTACTCAAGCATTGTCCCGCTAAGGATACTGACAACACCTGCGTTGTTTAGTCTTTCGACAAACTCACTTATTTAGCTTTTGGTCTTTTTGCACCGTATTTAGAACGAGATACAGTACGTTTTGCAACACCGGCAGTATCCAATGCACCGCGAACAATGTGATATTTAACACCCGGCAAGTCTTTTACTCTTCCGCCTCTAAC
>DLIG01000021.1:282-3691 GCA_002483605.1 Sulfurovum sp. UBA7648 | reverse complement strand
GCTGAGTTAGGTTTTTTTGGAGTTGTAGTATAAACTCTTGTACATACACCTCTTCTTTGAGGGCATTTATCCAATGCTGGTGATTTTGATTTTTTCACCACTTTTTTTCGCTCTTTGCGAATCAACTGATTAATGGTTGGCAATTTATTTCCTTTCGTGTTTTTATAGTTTGAATTGAATCTGTGTGGTTATGCCACGCAAAACCATCTAATAAATAGCTTTACGTGGCATAAAATTCAGAAAAATGGAGCATATTTTACCTAAAATAGCTTTAAATGAGCTTATCCCCAAGAATTGGGGAGTAGCGCTATTCTTGAGATAGCTTGATATCCTCGAGTTTGATCATACCTGTTCCAACCGGGATTAATCGTCCGATCACAACATTTTCTTTCAAATCTTCTAGCATATCAACAGTACCTGCTATAGAAGCAGAAGTAAGTACTTTTGTAGTATCCTGGAAAGATGCTGCTGAGATAATACTGTCAGCACCAACTGCCGAACGCGTGATACCGACAAGCATAGGCTCTGCAATTGCAGGCTGTCCTCCAAGTGCTATCATTCTTTCATTTTCTTCTTTAAATTTACGTTTAGAGATAATATCTCCTGCGATAAATTTACTATCGCCGCTTTCAAGTATTTTGACCTGTCTCATCATTTGTGAAACAATGATCTCAATATGTTTATCAGCGATATTAACACCTTGTCTTCTATAAACTTGTTGAACTTCGCTTACTATGTATTCAAATAATGATTTTTCTCCAAGAGATGCCAAAATGTCATGGCTCGATACGATACCGTCTGTCAATTTTTCACCGGCATGGACAAAATCTCCGTCATTTACCAAAATTGTTTTTGTTTTATCGGCAAATTGTTCTATCTCTTGGCCGTTTTCGCCGCGAATAATAATTCTTTCTTTTCCTCTAAGAGCCTTACCAAAACTTACAACACCGTCTATTTGCGCTATAAGAGAGATATCTTTAGGTCGTCTTGCTTCAAAGAGTTCAGAAACCCTAGGAAGACCCCCGGTGATATCTTTTGATTTGATAGCAGCTTTTGGGCGTTTTGCTAGCAAGTCAGCTGTGCTTACTTCATCACCGTCTTTAACATACAATGCGGTTTTTGCATCAAGTTGGTAGCGAATTATCTCACCGCTTGCTGTAGCAAGAGCAATTGCCGGCTTGTAAATTGACGGAATATATTCATTAAGTTCCAATCTAACAACACCGGTCAGCTCATCAAATTGTTCACTTACTGTAACACCGGCTATGATATCTTCAAATTTAACCTTACCATTCTCTTCTGCGATCACAGGCTCAGAATACGGATCCCATTCTGCGATCACTGTTTGTATGCTAACTTCCGGTTTAGAAAGAAGAGTACCTTTTTCTACGCGAGTATCATGGTCTGCTACAATAATAGATCCCCTAGAGATATAATGTCTTGAAGCTTCTCTATCATGTTCGTCAACAATAACGGCAAATATACCTTTTTCGTTTACCTCATGCCCCTCTTTAACGCTTGTAGGCTCAAGGTAATCGCCATTAAGCATCAGATATTTAACAGTACCTTTGGCATCAGAATATATCTCTTGCGTCACAGGTGCGCCGTCTTCAACTTTAAGCTCACTTGCAAATGGAATACGATTTGGAACGCTCCATCCTTCTTTGATAAGTTCGACGATAGATTCACCCTTATTGACCTTGTCTCCATTTTCAAAAGGCAAGAAAAGTTTGCCTTCGATATTACCTGCAACACCGGCTAGCTCATTTGATTTTGAAACATCACTTTTTCTAAGTGTATATTTGGTTTCACCGTTTGAGGCATCACTTGATTTAACAGATACTACATATTCATCATGAGTAACAACGATAGATACGATACCATCATGAGTTGCTTTTATTTTTGGTTCTACGAGCAATACTCCTGCATTTCTTCTGTTAGCAACGATCAACTTATCTTCTTTGTTGCGATACACCGAAAGGTTATAATATCGAATGAAACCTTCTTTAGTAGCAACCACCTGTCTCTCTTCTTTTCCTGCCGTTGCAGTACCACCGGTATGGAATGTTCTTAGTGTCAGCTGGGTTCCCGGCTCACCGATCGATTGTGCTGCAATTACACCGACTGCTTCACCTTTGTTGACAATTCTGTTTTCAGCCATATTTAGGCCGTAACACTTAGCACATATACCTTTTGGCGCTTTACAGCTAGACGGCGCTCTTATAACAACAGCTCTCACGCCTGCATCTTTAACTTTTTGAGAGATCTCTTCATCTATCATTATGCCTTCACTGGCAATGATCTCATTTGTAACAGGATCTATAATGTCCTCAGCAGCTACGCGTCCATAGATACGATCACTAAGAGGTTCTATCATCTCATTACCGACTATGATATCAGAAACTTCTACGCCTTCATGGGTACCGCAATCTTCCATGCTGATCTTAACATTTTGGGCAACATCGATAAGTTTTCTAGTAAGATATCCGGCATTCGCTGTTTTAAGAGCCGTATCAGCCAATCCTTTTCTAGCACCGTGCGTCGAAATAAAGTACTCTAGTACGTTAAGACCTTCGCGGAAATTGGATGTGATCGGTGTTTCAATAATAGTTCCGTCTGATTTTGCCATAAGTCCACGCATACCAGAAAGCTGTCTGATCTGAGCAGCACTACCTCTAGCCCCTGAATCTGCCATCATATGAACTGAGTTAAATCCGCCTTTATCGTTTTGGATAAGTCTCATAAGAGAATCGGCTATTTCATTATTGGCATCAGTCCAGATATCAATAATTTTGTTATATCTCTCTTGGTCTGTCAACAAGCCTGCTGCAAATTGAGATTGGATAGTTTTAACCTCTATTTTTGCATCACCGACAATTTGTTCTTTTTGTTCAGGGATCTTAATATCATCAATAGAGATAGAAACACCGACTTTAGTCGCGTATTTGAAACCCATATCTTTTAGATTATCCAAGAATTCAGCTGTAATTGCAAGTCCGCCAACTTTATAAATATAGTCAACTAGTGTACCGATATCTTTTTTCTTAAGGATTTTATTCCAATATTTTTCCGGTACATACTCAGGAATAATAGAGCGCAAAATAAGTCTTCCTGTAGTAGAAGTGATAACTTTGCCGCCAACTAATGTTCTAATTTTTGCATTTAGATCAAGCGAACCTTGTTCAAAAGCGATCATAACTTCATCAATATTACCAAATAGTTTATGCTCGCCTTTTACATCTGTTTTTTCTAGTGTCAGATAATAAAGACCCAAAATCATATCTTGAGAAGGTACCGTAACCGCCTTACCTGATGCCGGAAGCAAGATATTCATAGATGCAAGCATCAAGATTTTTGCTTCTGCAATTGCCTCATCCGAAAGCGGCACGTGAACTGCCATTTGGTCACC
>DLIG01000021.1:0-134 GCA_002483605.1 Sulfurovum sp. UBA7648 | reverse complement strand
TCACCGTCGAAGTCGGCATTAAATGCGGCACAAACAAGCGGGTGAAGCTGAATAGCTTTGCCTTCGATTAGTCTCGGGTGAAACGCCTGTATAGAAAGTTTATGCAAAGTTGGAGCACGGTTAAGAAGAACCGG
>DLIG01000022.1:14860-17446 GCA_002483605.1 Sulfurovum sp. UBA7648 | reverse complement strand
AAGCTCTTTATGGCTACGCTTGCAGTCCATTTTTTTATGTTTTACGGATTGCTTTGTAATTTCGTTTCTCGCAATGATGTGTTAGTAAATGCACCCTGCGCCAAAACTTATGAATCAAAACCAACCGTCACCGCAATGACGACTCCTTTTTAAATATTTGTGATATTATAACAAAAAGAAAACCATAACCAAAAGGCAAAAATATATGCAAGCACTTCAAAGACTTCAAGATAAGATCGAAGAATTAAAATTATCATTTGATATACTCAAAGAAGAAAATGAGGAATTAAGACTGCGAGTTTCCAATATAGCCCCGCTAGAAGAAGAGATAGTACTGCTTAGAGGGGAGCTTGCACAAAAAGATGCCGAAATAGAAGCTATCATAGCTAAGATAGAAGCATTACTGGAATAGTTATGCAAAAAATAGCTGTCACTATAAACGGTACCAGATATGAATTTGAAGTAAATAAAACTTTGGCTCAATTTATCATAGATGATCTTACCAATGCTGATATAGCGCTAGATCAAGACAATAAAACAGACAAACTTCTCAAAGCCTACCTTCGCTTGGCTAAACAAATAAGCGAACATGAAAATCAGATAAACAGCATCATTTCTAAAATAGATAATATTGATAAATAAAAAGAATAAATAATTTTTTTTGTTTTATTTTCTTGACTTTATATATTTTTAGTATTACAATAATAATAAGTTTTCACTGGAATGGTGGATTCTTATAATTTACAAAATAGGAGTTAACATGAGAAGAGGATTTACAATGATCGAATTGATCTTTGTTATTGTAATTATAGCGATTTTGGCAGCAATTGCCATTCCAAGACTAGCTGCAACAAGAGATGATGCAGAAATTTCGAAAGAACTTCAAAACCTTTCAACTTGTATTCAAGATTATGGTGCTAGATACACTGCAGCGGGTGAAATAAATGCCACAACTGATGCTGCGATCAAGGGGCTTTTTACATCATGTAAAGCAAGTAGTTGTTTTACCTTTGCAGGCTCCCAGGACGGAAATATTACGGTTGCTAATGCTACAGATGATGTTCCAAATTGGTGTCCTAGAGCTCAAGCTGTAGCTCTCGAGAGAGATCTTAACGGTACTCATTCATTTGGCGGCGGCGGAGTGATAAGATTCTAATCTCTACGCACTTTACAACAAAAGAGATTTTTCTCTTTTGTTGCTTCTCTCTTTTTTGGATTTCCTTATAATATATTAAAAATTAAAACTATTGTCTATATACTTTTTACATGCTATAATATATTTTTATAAATACATAAGGATAGGCGTGAGAAAAGCTTTTACTATCATAGAGCTCACATTTGTTATAGTTGTAATAGCGATCTTGGCATCTATTGCAATACCAAGATTTGCAGCCACAAGAGATGACGCAAAAATTGCAAATGCCAAAGCTACAGTTGCAGCTGTTCGTTGTGCGCTTGCCAATGAGAGACAGCTAAGGATTCTAAGAGGAGATTTTAGAACAATAACATCCATAGATAATGACGGTGCAGCATCAACTGCTATATCTACATTTAGTGATAGCAATCAATCTGTCTTGGAAGTATCAATTCCTAAATGTAGCGGCTCAGAGACCGGTTGTTGGCAGGATTCATTAAATTATCGAATGCCAGGAAGCGGAGCAGTGGTTACATTTACTCTAACAGGCGGTCAATTTAATTGTAACACAAATAATGTCAATTGCCGAACATTGACACAGTAATAAAAGAGTTTTTCATATATTACTATCAAGTTGCACTTTCAAATTCATCGGCTCCAGTGTTGACCTACTATTGTGAAACAGCATTGGATATCGGCTCTATCGTTCAAGTACCAATGAAAAGCACTACAAAAGAAGCTATTGTCATAAAAGAAACATCAAATCCGACATTTGAGACATTCGCTGTGTCAAATGTTACAAATAGATATTACAACACAATACAATTTGAATTAGCACAATTTATCTCATCATATTATTTTTCTTCTATATCTGAAGCATTAGCACTTTTTATACCGCATGAGAAGGCAGCCAGCGGCGGTGAAAATTCGTCATTCCTACGAATGCAGGAATCCATAGATGATGGACCGCCGCAAAGTTTACCAATTTCTCGCAATGACACCAATCACATACATTGCACCGCTTACCAGATGCCAACACTTACAGCTGCTCAAGAAAAAGCACTGGCGGAAATAGACAGATACCAAAGAAGTTTGCTTTTTGGAGTGACGGGTGCAGGAAAAACAGAGATATTTATCCATCTTATGGCCGGGGCGTTGCAAGACGGTAAAAATGTAATAATGCTTATGCCTGAAATCGCTCTTACTCCTCAGATGTCCAAAAGGCTGAATAGATATTTTGGCAATAGTGTAGCTATTTGGCATTCCAAACTTACCAAAAAACAAAAAGAAAATATACTGAGCCGCATAGCTTCGGGGGAGATACACATCATAGCAGGGGCAAGGTCGGCTCTATTTGTGCCTTTAGAGCATGTAGGACTCATTATAGTTGATGAAGAACACGATGATAGTTACAAATCAATGACAAGGCCGCGTTATCATGCTAGAGATGT
>DLIG01000022.1:0-14650 GCA_002483605.1 Sulfurovum sp. UBA7648 | reverse complement strand
ACGCCATCTGTGGCATCATACTATAAATATCCTATTATAAGGCTCAAGGAAGCATATATACCTACATCTAAAAGTTATACATTCATAAGCGGAGACAGTATAAATAGAGAATGCATAAAAGCACTCAAAGAAACATTGGGTCAAAAAGAACAAGCTATAGTTTTTTTGCCGACTCGAGGAAATTTCAAATATCTATATTGTCCATCATGCGGCGAGACACACAAATGCCCCTTTTGTTCAGTAGGCATGGCTCTTCATCGCAACCATAGGCATTTGAGATGCCACTATTGCGGGTATACAGAGCCAATAGCACAAAGCTGCAGCCAGTGCGGATATGCGCCTCTAAGCAGCGAGCGTATAGGCACAAAAGAAGCGATCGAACTTATCAATGAAGAATTTCCAGATGCCAGAACAGCCCAATTTGACAAAGATAGTATTACTACTCCCAAGAAGCTTGACACTGCTTTATCGCAATTGGCAAACAAAGAGATAGATATATTGGTTGGCACACAAATGTTGAGCAAAGGACATGATTATCCAGACATTACACTGAGTATAATTATGGGACTTGATTATATGCTCGGGCTAGCTGATTATAGAGCCAAAGAGAGAGCTATCAGTTTGCTGTTTCAAATAGCAGGCAGATGTGGAAGGACAAAAGATGCTATGGTGTATATACAGAGTTCACACAATCATTTTTTTGAGCCATTCTTGGGTGATTATGAACTATTCTTAAAAGACGAACTAGAGTTTAGGCGTATTGCTGTTTATCCACCTTTTGTATCAATGGCTAGAGTGGTTATAGCTCATGCTAAACCTGATACGGCTGAGAGACAATTAAAAGATACTTTAGAGAGATTAAAAAGATATAACGATATTGAGATCATTGGAGAGGGTAAGGCCCCGATTGAAAAGATAGCAAATCGTTATCGTTATCATATTCTGCTGCGCTCTAAAAGCAAAAAAGCATTGCTGGGTGCACTTCATTCAATTGCAAAAAGAGGGATTGAGATAGACATGGATCCTGTGGATTTTTCGTAAAATTGATGCGAGTTTTTGGTGATTGGTGATTGGCGATTGGTGAAGTTCCCAAGAGAGCGGTCACCAGCGTTAGGCACGAATAATAATATAGCCATCACCACGCTTCTTATGCCAGCCTATCGGCAATCATCATTTTTATGTTTATTGTGATAAAATCACTATTATAATTAAGAGCCGATGAAAGTACAAAATGCAAGAACGATATCCAACTAAAAAAATCTTTGTAGGCAATGTAGCTGTAGGAGGGGATGCTCCAATTTCAGTGCAGTCTATGACGTTTAGTAACACCCATGATGTAGATGCAACTGTTGAGCAGATAAATAGACTGCATTTTGCCGGGGCAGATATAGTGCGAGTAGCAGTACCTGCCATGGAAGATGCAATGGCACTAAAAGAGATAAAAGCTAAAACTTCATTGCCTATTATTGCTGATATTCATTTCAATTATCGTTTAGCCCTTGAAGCTGCAAAGTGGGTAGATGGCGTGAGATTTAATCCTGGTAACATTGGAGAAAAGAGCCGAATAGTAGAGATAGTAAAAGCATGCAAAGAGAGAAATTTGCCTATTAGAATAGGTGTAAATGCAGGTTCTCTTGAAAAAGAATTCGAAGATAAATATGGCGTTACAGCCCAAGGCATGGTGGCAAGTGCTGAATATAATATCAAGTTCTTAGAAGATCTGGATTTTACCGACATCAAAATATCTCTCAAAGCCAGTGATGTTCAAAGAACTGTAGAAGCCTATAGGATGTTAAGGCCAAAAAATAATTATCCATTTCACTTAGGAGTTACAGAAGCAGGTACGCTGTTTCATGCTACTATTAAATCTTCAATCGGGCTAGGAGCTTTGTTGCTTGATGGGATAGGAGATACAATGAGAGTATCTATAACCGGGGAGCTTGAAGAAGAGATAAGAGTAGCCAAAGCGATATTAAAAGATAGCGGAAGAGCAAAAGGCGGGCTTAATATAATATCTTGCCCAACTTGCGGTAGAATTGAAGCGGACCTTGTGAGTGCGGTAGCCGAGATAGAACGCCGCACGGCACATATCAAAGCCCCTCTTGATATATCAGTTATGGGTTGCGTGGTAAATGCCATAGGAGAAGCAAAACATGCTGACGTTGCTATAGCATACGGCAAAGGGAGCGGGCTCATTATGGTCAAGGGCGAAGTGGTAGCCAAGCTGTCAGAACATGAACTTGTAGACAGATTTATCATTGAAGTAGAGAATATGGCAAAAAGTATAGAGGAATAATCATGGAAAATATGTACAATTTGAATATAGAAAGAGCCGTACTTTCTGCTGTAATTTTTGATCCTCAAATTTATGAAGAGGTAGCCAGCAGCCTAAAGGCAAAAGATTTTTATTTGCCGTTTCATCAATACTTATTTACCGCTATGGAAGAGTTAACGCGAGAAGACAAGCCTATCTCTGAAGAGTTTTTGATATCCAAACTTCAATCAATGGGTAAATTTGATGAGGGGTTAATGATAGATATGCTATCAGCCAATCCCATTACGGATACGAAGGCATATATAGCTGAGATTAAAGCAAAGTCCATCAAAAGAGCAATAGTAACTCTAGCAACTGAGATAAAGAAAGTAACTATTGAAGACGATCTGCCAAGTGATGAGGTGATGAATCTTGTAGAAAAAAAACTTTACGAGATCACACAAGAAAGCACTGCGCAGGATTTTAGGGATGCCAAAGCAATTACCATAGCGGCAATTGCCGAGATAGAACGACTAAAAGCAATGGGCAATTCGAAACTCATAGGTGTTGATACAGGCTTTCGCAATTTAAATGACAAAACAAGCGGTTTTGGCAAAGGAGATTTGGTCATAGTAGCAGCAAGGCCCGCTATGGGTAAAACAGCCCTTGTGCTCAATATGGCATTAAAAGCGATCGAGAGAAATGAAGGTGTTGCATTTTTTTCGCTGGAGATGCCAGCAGAGCAGTTGATGCTTCGTATGATCTCAGCTAAGACCTCTATACCATTGCAGGCACTAAGGGTAGGTGATCTAAGAGACGATGAATGGGAGAGGGTTTCTTCTGCAACACATGAATTGTCACAAAAAAAACTTTTTGTTGATGATGGAGGATATGCTACTATCCATCATGTCAGAAGCAAGCTTCGCAAAGTAAAGTCTCAGCATCCAGAGATAAGTATAGCTTTTATCGATTACCTTCAATTAATGGTAGGAGACGGCAAAAGAGGCGGGGATAATCGCCAACAAGAGATTTCAGAAATTTCAAGAGGCCTCAAACAATTAGCAAGAGAGCTGCAAATGCCTATTATAGCTCTTTCACAGCTCAATAGAGGATTGGAAAGCAGAGAAAATAAACGGCCGATGCTAAGTGACTTGCGTGAATCCGGTGCCATAGAACAAGATGCGGATATTATATTGTTTGTTTACCGCGATGATGTTTACCGTGAAGCAAAAGAAAAAGAAAAAGAGATGAAAGCAAAGGCCGAAGGCAAAGACTATAAAAGCGAATATATCCGCAAAGTAGAAGAAGAGACCGAGCTTATCATCGGTAAACAAAGAAATGGACCAACCGGTACTGTTAATTTGTTGTTCCAAAAAAACTTTACCCGTTTTGTGGACGGTTCGTTTGGAGCAAAGCATGAGATCGTTTTTGAGATGAAAGAAACTACTATAAATATGCCGCCTATTTGATGTATGAAATTAGCTAAGCCGCAAATTTTTCCGACTCTCAAATCCTTTTGGCTTACTATAGGCATTCTTGCATTTATATTGATCGCACGTCTTTTTTATCTTTATATCGGATACAATGAATTTATCACAAAACCATTTTATTTTACATACGGCAATGTGCTCAGCATGGAGCCAAAACCAGAAGCCTCTTATCCCCATACTCTTTTAAAGATACAAAGCGATGATGGCTTGGAATTTTATCTTAAAAGCTACAAAGAGCTGGCAAAAGATGTTAAAAAAGTTCGTGTACAAATCTTTCCGGATGAGAATATAGGCTTTCTAAGATACATAAGTACTTTTTTTGTTAGAGGCAAAGTCAAAGAAGTTATTACAAAAGAACAAACATTCAGAGATGATATAGTCTCTAGTATTAGAGGCCAGCATATAAATGATAACATCAAAAGCCTGTATCCTGCAATGTTTTTCAATACCCCGGTAGATAAAGACCTAAGAGATACTGTTATCGTTCTTGGCATTAGCCATCTCATAGCCTTGAGCGGTTTCAATTTAAGTATATTATGGGGTGTTATTTATGGAGTTTTATGGCTTCTTTATCGACCATTGCAGCAACGCTATTTTCCATATAGATATGCACTGATCGATCTTGGATTTATAGCTATAGTCTTTTTGGGAATTTATGTATATATGACCGATTTTTCACCATCGCTTATCAGGGCATATCTTATGGTAGTGTTGGGATGGGGGATTTTACTGGCTGGCTTAGAGCTGGTTAGTTTTTCATTTTTAGCCTTTGTGGGCGCCATAATTTTGGCGGCATTTCCATCTTTGATCCTTTCTATGAGTTTTTGGTTTTCAATGGCAGGGGTTTTTTATATATTTTTGATACTTCATTACAGCAAAGAGACAAATAAACATCTAATAGCCTGGCTTTTTATACCCCTTGGTGTTTTTGCACTTATGCAGCCTGTAGTTCATGTATTTTTTGGCGCAACATCAGTTTATCAGCTATTGTCAATCCCCCTTGAATTTTTGTATATAATATTTTATCCTGCAACAATGGCACTTCATATTTTTGGATTCGGAGGAATGCTCGATAATGCATTGTTGACCTTATTTGCATTTCCGCCGCAAGAGACGATAGAGAGTTTGTTGCCCTGGTGGGCGCTTGGAGGATATATAGCACTTAGTTTGGGTGCAATAAGATATAAATATCTATTTTGGGCTTTATGTGCCATAGCATTAGGATATAGTATCTATCTCTTTGCTTTTATTTAAAAGATAACAAAATCTAGCACCATGCAAAAATATCGCCCATGAAAGATAGATCCATAAAAAGAAAAATAGCAATATGCTTACACTTCCGTATATAGTGCTGTATGCTTGATTTCTAGATATATATATAAGAAATAAGCTTTTTGATATATACCAAATAGAAGATGCTATAAATGAACTGGTTAATGATGCCCATGCTTGTACATGGCGATTTGGAGATATTTTATAAGCAGCAAAAAACATACCCCATGTTATGATAAATGGAAGTATGTTTACAATTATTGCATGCAGCTTTAGCACATCTTCTAAATAAAAAGAGATATAAAATGAACCGCCGATGCCGATAGGTATTAAAATAATAAATAAAATATAAACTTTAAATGCTTTATATAAACCTCTTTTTTTGGTCTCAAAAATATCATTTATGATATAATCATAAGTTCTAAAAAACAATATAACAGCAAATACTACATAAACAAAACCTATCGCCCCAAGCTCTCCGGCATTGTGTAGAAAAGACTCTAGATGCTGCAGAATAATTTGTGAATTTGCCGGTATTAATACAGAGAATAAAAATAGCTTTAATTGCTCAAAAAACATATCAAAAATCGGTAATAGTGTAAAGATAGATACAAATACCACCATCAAAGGTATAATAGCAAAAATTGTATCCCAGCTTAAACTGGAGGCATAATATCCTATTCTCCCCTTGAATAGCCTATAAAAAAAATCACGAACAAAAACATAATAGTTTTTGAACAGTTTTTTAAGATCTTCCTCCAATATTCATCCCTCAAGATTAATTATTTGTAGCAGCAGCAAGCCCCATTTTGCCTGGATTGAGTATATTGTTTGGGTCGAATGCTTTTTTGATAGATTTAAATAAAGCAAGTTCAGCTTCATTAAAAGCAATATTCATAAATGGAGCTTTACTCATGCCGATACCGTGCTCTCCGCTAAGTGTACCGCCCATTTCGACTACGGTTTTGAATATCTCTTCTATAGCATGATGGCCAAGCTCGAGTTGATTTGCATCATTTCCGTCAACCATGACATTTACATGTATATTACCGTCTCCAGAGTGTCCGAAGCATGGTACTTTAAAACCATATTTATCCCCGATGGCATATATTGCTTTTAGAGCATCTGGAAGTTTGCTTCTTGGAACAGAAATATCTTCATTTAGTTTTTTAGACCCATAAATCGTGATCGATTGTGATGCATTTCGTCTAGCAAACCAAAGCTTATCTCTCTCTTTGGCGTCATGTGCTATTTGAAAATCACTTGCACCATTTTCTTTAAAGGATCGTTCGAGTGTTTGTAGCTGGAATTCTACCTCTTCCATGACATTCCCATCTACATCGCCTATTAGCAATGCACCGGCATTTAATGGCAACTCTACTTTTAATTTTTCTTTTAATGCTTGTACTACCAAGCTGTCCAAAAATTCCATTGCAACAGGATTGGCTCCGGCTGCAAGTGATTTGAAAACAGCATTCATGGCATCTTCTACAGTAGGAAAAACTCCCATGTAAGCTTTTGTAAATCGCGGTTTTGGCAATAATTTAAGAGTGATCTCTGTGATTGCAGCCAAAGTTCCTTCGCTGGCGATCAATATGCCTGCTACATTATATCCTGCGACATCTTTGATCGTTCTCTTGCCTGCACGAATAATGTCTCCGTTAGGTAATACAGCCCTTAGAGCCATAACATAATCTTTTGTTATGCCGTATTTTGCAGCCCTCATGCCGCCTGCATTTTCACTTACATTTCCTCCAAGAGTAGAATACTCTTCGCTTGCCGGATCTGGCGGATAAAAAAGTCCTACCTCCTCCGCGGTTCTTTGCAATTCTTTATTGATCACTCCAGGCTGGACTACTGCAACTAGATTTTGCATGTCAATCTCAAGGATTTTATTCATGTGCTTTTCCATGGCAAGCACTATGCCGCCGTTTGCAGGCAATGCCCCGCCTGTAAATCCGCTTCCGGCACCTCTGGGTGTGATCACTATACCGTGCTCATTGCAGTAACAAAGAATTTGACTTACGTCATTTTCATTTCTTGGAAAAACGACAGCGTCAGGCTCGTATCTTGTGCGAGTTGCATCATAGCTATATGCAATCAAATGAGCTTTGTCGCTATATACGTTCTCTACACCTACGATATTTTCAAAAGCTTGTATATGAGTTTTGTTTATCACCGAATTTGCTCCACATTATTATAGTATTCACCTTTTGCAGACAAGCCAAACCATCCTGATTGGATTTTTTGAAATCTTGTAAAAAACGGATATTGAGCTTGGCTTGGAGCTTGGAATGTTTCTTGAGCAATTATTTTTTCGCTTACAGGATCATAGATGGCTAGAGTGTTTTTTTTAACTATAGCCACAAGCCCAACTTGATAAGCTCTAGCAAAAGAGGCAAGATTTTCTTTGGTTATCTCTCCATCTCTGCTTTTTGATATAAATGTTGCATACAGATCAGGATGGATCCATTTTTTGTGATATCTGCTTGTAATATTTTGATATGTAGTTTCATCCGGTGCAATTAAAAGAACATTGTCATATAGATATCCGCCTATCACTTTATCTCCGGGAGCTACTTTTGTGGCAATATTTGGCAGGTTGCTGCTTTCCATGAACGGTTTATTGAGCATTTTGGAATTTCCATTAGATGAAGTTTGCATAATATATGTTGTAGCTGCTCTAAGTCCTTGATCATATGTATGTATGACTATGCCGCTCATACCATCTGCCGAGAATGGCGTGGATAATTGTAATTTATTATTTTCTATATTTGCAATAGTACTTCCTATCGTAGAGGGGAATAAATCTGCAAAAAGCGGTAAAGAAATTATTGAAACTAAAATGAATTTACGCATAAAAACATCCTTAATATTGATTTATTATAAGATTATACTAGCGAAATATTAAAATTTGCCACTTTTGATTTTTTTGGCTATAATTTATCGACATAATTGGAAAACATCGGGATTAAATGAAAAAAACTATCATTGTGTTGTTGATGATCTCTTCCTTGCTTTGGGGCGCGCAAGTAACTAGGGTCAAATGGAAGTCAGGAGAAAAATTTTCTTCATATCTTCAGTCTAAACATATATCATTATCGGTTCTAAAAACA
Source organism: Sulfurovum sp. UBA7648 (assembly GCA_002483605.1). Taxonomy (GTDB): domain Bacteria; phylum Campylobacterota; class Campylobacteria; order Campylobacterales; family Sulfurovaceae; genus BN30871. Next base: position 6,518 of record DLIG01000022.1, on the reverse strand, counting down.
TTGGATGAACTTGAAGAGCAAGTAGTAGGCGAGATCAGGGGCGGTCAAATCTTTTATGAGCTTAAAGATGACAAAGGTGCTCTTCTGCAGGCTTTGATACCCATTAGTTCTACAATGCAAATCAAACTTTCACAAGATACAAAATCTGACAAATATCGTTTTTCTATAGTGCCTATCAAATTTAAAGATGAAAAATATTTCGCTAGTGTAGATATAACAAAAAATCCTTGGAATGATATATCGAAAAATACGCATAATGATAAATTAATAGCTCAAATTAAAAAAGCATTTAGAAAAAATGCAATAAAGCTCCAAAAAGGAGATAATATCTCGTTTTTATATACACAAAAAACACTTGTAGGGTATTTGCATGGCGATCCGATTATACATGTGATCAAACTAACAAAAGGTAACCAAGAACAGTTTATTTACGTAGATGATGACGGCGATGGACATAAGGAACCATACGAAACCATATCATACATGACAGATAGTCCAAGAACTGCTATTTTTAGACAAACCTCGGGTGCATCAAGCAGCAGCGGGCAATTTAGTATGCCCGTTAGGAATCCTAGGGTCACGTCTTCATTTTCTTACGGCAGGTATCATCCGGTATTGCGCTTCTATCGCCCCCATTTTGGAACGGATTTTGGGGTAAAAAGAGGCACTCCTATCATGTCTATAGGTAATGGAGTAGTTACACATGTCGGGTGGCTAGGTGGATACGGAAAAGCTATCAAGGTTCAGTATAGCAACGGATACATGTCGATCTACGGACACTTAAGCGGATTCAGGACAATAGTAGGTGATGTTGTGCAAGAAGGAGATGTCATAGGCTATAGCGGTAATACCGGTACAAGTACGGGTCCACATTTGCATTTGGGAATTTATTTAAATAATTCACCAATAGATCCAATGAGCGTATTGAGTGAAGGAAGTTCAATAGCCGATAAACTGATAGATAAAATGAGTGATGCAATAGGCGGCGGACAAGTAGCACAAATAAAAAAAATACCTATCTTTAATGCTGAAAAATACCGTGAAACGCTAGAATCTTATATAAATAATAAAACTCCTTCGTACGACTGGAATAAATATGAAAGCCAAAGAGCACAAGCCCAACTAGATGAGAATTTCCAATGAAGATAACTGATTTTTCACTTCACCCGCTAACCGAGCCTCGTTTTGTATTTACTTCCCTAGCTACCTATCGGCAAAACGGTATACAAAAGAGCTGGGAAATCGTCAAAGCACATGATAGTGTAGCGGTTTTATTGTATCATACAACAAAAAATGCTTTTGTGCTTGTTAGGCAGTTTCGTCCAGCAACTTATGCCAATGCTCATACAACAGGAATGAGCATAGAGCTTTGCGCTGGAATAGTCGATAAAAATCTTTCACTCGAACAAATAGTCAAAGAAGAGATAAATGAAGAGTGCGGATATGATGTTGAGTTATCAAAAATCTCGAAAATCACCTCTTTTTATACTTCGGTAGGTTTTGCAGGCAGCAAGCAAACACTTTATTATGCAGAAATCAATGACTCTATGATGGTTTCATCAGGCGGCGGCGTGGATAATGAAATGATAGAGGTAATTTATCTGGATATTAATGAAGCTAAAAAATTAATGTTTGATGATGATACTATTAAAACTCCGGGTCTTTTGTTTGCATTTGCCTGGTGGTTTGATAAAAGAGGCATTGTCTTTTAGTTTTGATAAAAAGTATTTTGCATCCTGTTTTAGTAATTATTCAGTTAACTTATATAATAATTAATATATTAAAGATAAAGGAAAATTATGAAAACAAGCGCACGTAATCAATTAAAAGGCAGTGTCAGTGAGATTAAAAAAGGTCAGATCAACAGTGAGGTAGTCCTTTCTGTCGGAGACGGAGTCGATGTAAAGGCCATTGTTACCAATGACGCGGTTGATGAGATGGGTTTAGTTGTAGGCGATAAGGCATATGCTATTATTAAAGCTTCATTTGTAATGGTTGCAAAAGATGAGCCTACGAATATCAGTACTAGAAATATCATAGAAACAAAAGTATTGGAAGTCAAAAACGGTATGGTTAACAGCGAACTGAAACTCGGCATGGGAGACCAAGTCCTAACAGCAGTTATCACTGAAGAAGCTACAGAAGATCTGGATTTCAAAGTAGGCGATACGGTATATGCACTTATCAAAGCTAATTTTGTTATTTTAGCTAAGTAATTTTATTTATTTTAATTTGATGACAAATATATTGTTTCCGTCTTCATAGCGATATTTAAATCTAAAGTGGAGTTTGTCCAAAATATTTTTGACTATATAAAGCCCGAGTCCAAATCCGCTATTTCTTTTCTCTTCTTGGGAAAAAGGCTCTGTATAAAATGAAAGTGGATGCTTGAGCATTTCCCCTTTTGAGATGATCTCTATGCTATTGTTTATAGTTTTTAAGAGGACTTTTTTATCAGGGCTATATTTTATACCATTATCCAACAGATTTTTGATTGCAAGGCTTAGGAGTTTGATATCTGTCAGTATAGCTCTATCGCCGGCATTGAGAATTTCACAATTTTTATCGCTCATTAGCAGCTCTTGGCTTTTTGTTATTATATCGGATATGTTCGTCATTTCTAATTGGGGCACAAACCCTTGGGTAGTTACTCTCTCAACGGTAGCAAGTTCTTCTATGAGTTCGTTCATTCTCTCAAATGCACGTACTAAAACATTTTTTACTTCAATATCATCGATCGATTCTACTATGATCCTGCCTTTTGTAATCGGAGTTTTAAGCTCATGCATGATATTGCGCATAAATAGATTTTTAGAAGCGCTTAAATGATTGATATGCAATATAGCATCATCAAAGCTTTTGGCTATTTTGCCTATTTCGTCATTGCTTTTGTAACTAATTCTTTTTTGCATATTTCCTTTTGCAAAAGCTTGTATCTCTTTGTTTAATTTTTTTAACGGTTTTAATTTTTTGAGGATCGCTATATATAAAAGCAGCAATATTGATATTAAAAGCAGTCCTACGCCAAGTCCTATCTCTAAAGTATAATTTCTAGGACGATCGTCTTGAAGCATTAAATTATGGCCCAATCGTTGAACATAAATGTAGTGTGTAGTTGGTGTTTCGAATATTCTTACGCTTCCAAGCAGGGATTGCCCGCCAAAAATAGTTTTACCATGTTTTTCAATATCAAGTTTTGCAGTTTCCAAATTTACGTTTTTGACAGAAAAATCTTTGTATAACCTATCTAATTCTTTGGGAGTTAGATCAAGTTGTATGTTTGATAAAAATGCATCAGCTATTAATTTGTAATGATACATTTCATTGAGTTTATGCTTTTCTGTATTCCAAGACCAAAATATAAATAAGGTCGCCACAACGATAGTGATCGTCAATGAAAAAAGAAAATGAACAAAAGTAGTAACTGAAAGATTTTTCATTGACGATCAGTTAGCATGTACCCTACGCCGCGAATAGGTTTGATATATGACTTTTCACTATCTATTTTGGCAATTTTTTGACGTATGCGCGATATGATAACATCTATATTTTTAACCGAGCTTTCATCATCTATATGTTCACTTTCATAAAGCAATTGCTCTCTTGAGACAGAACCGTTCTTGTGTTTAATTAACATTGATAATATATCAAATTCAGCTGCTGTCAACTCAAGCATCTCGTCTTTGAACATAATCATTTTAGAATTATTATCCACGATAAAAACAGGAGTTTGTGTTTTTGCAGATTCAGAGGCAGTATGCGTTCTTCTAAGTATGGTTTTAATGCGAGTCACAAGCTCTCTGGGATCATAAGGTTTTGGCATATAGTCATCCGCACCACGTTCTAGACCAATTATTTTGTCTGTGATATCATCTCTAGCCGATGATATGATGATAGGTATATTGGTAACATCTCTGATTTTCGAGATCACCTCCAGTCCATCCATTCCAGGCAATGTGAGATCCAATATAATAAGATCAAATACGTGTTGTGTTAAAAGCGAAAGCCCTATGAAAGGATCTTCCGCGCCTATAACCTCCATATCATGCTTGCTTAAATAATTTGTAAGCAGGAGGGCTAGTTCAGGGTCATCTTCTATAAGTAAAATGCGTATTATAATAAATCCTTTATATGCTTTTATGATATGATCAATATCCCTATAATACCATATCGGTTGAGATATACCCTCTTTTTGCCATGTAAACTAAAAGCTTTCCTTGCATCATCAAGCGATGAAATTGGTTGGTTTTCTATTTGTATAATAACATCTCCAACTTGAAAACCTTCTTGTGCAGCTTTGCTTTTTGGATCAATACCTGTTATTATAGCACCATTAACATTTCTAAGGCCAAGTTTTTGTCTTATTTGCGGAGTTATCATGCTTAATGTTAACCCGTGTATGTTCTGCGATAACGCTGCAAGCGCTTTTGCTCTATCATCAAGCACAAGAGATATGTTTTGTGTACGCTTATCTCTTTCAATGACTAGAGTAATTTTTTCAAACGGTTGTTTATCGCCTATAAATCGCTGAAGCGCCGTAGGAGATTCTATTTTTACTCCATTTACCGCTATTATCAGATCACCGTTTTTGATGCCGGCTTTTAATGCAGCACTATTTGGTTCTACATCGGCTACTACAGCGCCATATTCATGATCATATAATTTATTTAATTTTTCATTTAAAGAAGATAGCGTGATTCCCATATAGCCCCTGCTTACCTTTCCGTATTTGACTATTTGAGCTACTATATTTTGTACCATATCTACAGGAATTGTAAATCCTATACCGTCATTACCGCCGCCCTTTGAAAATATAGCCGAGTTGATTCCTATCAACGCTCCTCTGCTATCCACTAATGCACCTCCGGAGTTGCCGGGATTAATTGAAGCATCTGTTTGTATAAAGTTCTCATATTGATTGATGCCCATATTTTGTTTGTTAAGAGCTGATACTATCCCTTGGGTTACGGTTTCTCCTACTCCAAACGGATTACCAATGGCAAATACCATATCTCCCACCCTTACATCTTCTATTTTACCCATTTTGATGGGTTTTAAATTCGTTGCATCTATTTTAATGACGGCCAGATCCGTTCCTTTGTCTATGCCTATAAGTTTGGCTTTATGCTCTTTTTTATTGTTTGGCAGAGTTACTGTAATTTCGCTTGCATCTGCAATAACATGATAGTTGGTTACTATTATGCCGTTACTAGTTAATATAACACCGGAGCCTGCACCTTTTGGAGCATATTCCTTTCGCGGATATTGACGGTATCTTGGATCCATAAATTGTCTAAAGTAAGGATCATTAAATAGGCTTTGAAGTTCATTGGACTGTACCTTTATTTTTGTATTGATATTGACCACTGCATTCATGGAGTCTCTTAGTATATCATTAAAAGACAGTATTTGATTTGATGACGGTATAGTTCTTTGAGGGTTTGGTGCAGCTTGTTCAAATTGCACTTGCTGCGCTTCGGCATTACTTGCAAAATATGCCATTGTACTTACAGAGATACCAATGGCCGCAAATATAGTAAATGCTGTTTTGTATGATATAAAAGGTAATTTCATGATATATTCCTTTAGTCTTATTTTTCACTTTGAAGTATAATCTCTAAAGGTTAATTGAATGTAAATACCAACATGATATAATGTGATTTTTTAAAGGAGCGGCTAGTGGAATACTGGAATCACATATACGCACATTTTAACCCTGTAGCATTGGATATTGGATTTATTAAGGTGCATTGGTATGGTATCATGTATGTATTGGCGCTTGTTACAGCTCTTTTGTTTGCCAAGTGGATCAATCGTCACGATAATATGGGTATCCCCGAAGAAACGATAGACGGATATTTTATATGGGTAGAAATAGGTGTGATCTTGGGCGCTAGGCTCGGTTATGTATTATTTTACGATCCGACATTTTACTATATCTCAAATCCATGGAAAATATTTAGCCCGTTTGATGCTGAGGGTAATTTCGTAGGTATCAGCGGTATGAGTTATCATGGAGCTGTTGTGGGAGCAGTTTTGGCCACATATCTTTATGGCCGCAAGCATCCGCAGTATATATCTAGACTGCTTGACATAACAGCTCTTGGTATCCCTGTCGGATATGTATTCGGCCGTATAGGTAATTTCCTTAACCAAGAGTTGATAGGCGGCATTACGGATGTGTCGTGGGGCATTTACGTAGACGGTGTGCTTCGCCATCCCTCTCAACTATATGAAGCATTTTTAGAAGGCGTAGTGATAGCAGTTATTCTTTTTTTGCTTCGCCATAAAAAGCCATTTGACGGCGCCATGATAGGTTGGTATGGCATGCTCTATGGAATGATGCGTTTTATAGTAGAGTTTTTTAGAATGCCTGATATTCAGATTGGCTATGTGTGCTGTGGATGGATGAGTATGGGGCAGGTCATGAGTTTGGCTATGATACTTTTCTTTTTGGGTGTATATTTTGTATTAAAAAAGGTAGAAGGTAGATTAGTGATTAGTGATTAGTGATTGGT
>DLIG01000015.1:151804-152053 GCA_002483605.1 Sulfurovum sp. UBA7648 | reverse complement strand
TCTGTTGGCGTTATATTAAAATAGAAGGAATATTTCTTGAACAAACCTTTTCGAGTTAATAGCCCATATGCCCCATCTGGAGACCAGCCTAAAGCTATAGAACAATTAAGCAGATCCATACTGGAGGGCAATCGCTATCAAACCTTGCTTGGAGTTACCGGCTCGGGCAAGACATATACTATGGCAAAGATCATAGAAACCATCCAGCGTCCAACGCTTATCATGACACATAACAAAACCTTGGCTGCA
>DLIG01000015.1:150984-151469 GCA_002483605.1 Sulfurovum sp. UBA7648 | reverse complement strand
CACAAAGATGTCATAGTCATAGCCTCAGTATCTGCCAACTACGGACTTGGTTCACCGGAAGATTATAGCTCAGTAGTACAAAGTTTGGAAGTTGGCCAAAATTACCCGCAAAAAGCTCTTTTACTTAGGCTGGTAGAGATGGGCTACAAAAGAAATGATAATTTCTTTGATAGAGGTGATTTTAGGGTCAATGGAGATGTTGTAGATATATTTCCTGCATATAGCCAAGAGGAGGCTCTGCGTATAGAGTTTTTTGGCAATGAAATAGAAGATATGTATTACTTTGATGCCTTGACCGGCGAAAAAGGAGTTTCGCCGAAAAACATCACTATATACGCTGCGAATCAATTTATTGTCGGCAAAGAGAAATTAGCCCTGGCTATGAAAAGCATAGAAGATGAACTTGGTGAGAGATTGGCCTTTTTTGAGCGAGAAGGCCGCATGGTAGAACACGCTAGATTAAAACAACGTACCGAATTTGATCT
>DLIG01000015.1:150587-150865 GCA_002483605.1 Sulfurovum sp. UBA7648 | reverse complement strand
AAACAACGTACCGAATTTGATCTAGAGATGCTAGAAGCCACAGGAATGTGCAAAGGAATTGAAAATTATTCGAGACATCTTACAGGCAAAAAAGAGGGCGAAACCCCATATTCACTTCAAGACTACTTTGAAGCCATGGGTGAAGATTATCTAGTCATAGTAGATGAATCACATGTAAGCCTTCCTCAATTTCGCGGAATGTATGCTGGGGATAGGAGCAGAAAAGAGGTATTGGTAGAGTATGGTTTTAGATTGCCTAGTGCTTTAGATAACCGCCC
>DLIG01000015.1:149985-150458 GCA_002483605.1 Sulfurovum sp. UBA7648 | reverse complement strand
CCTAGTGCTTTAGATAACCGCCCCTTGATGTTTGATGAATTTATTCAAAAAGCCCCGCATTATCTATTTGTGTCTGCTACACCTGCACAGATAGAACTTGAATACTCCAGCATCGTAGCCAGTCAAGTAGTACGTCCGACAGGACTTTTGGATCCAATTATTGAGGTAGTACCAAGCTCGTCGCAGGTAGAACACTTGTATGATGAAATGAAACATGTCATCGAACGAGGCGAAAAAGTACTCGTGACAGTACTTACTAAAAAAATGGCACAGGAACTTGCCAATTATTACAACGATCTAGGTTTGAAAGCTAAATATATGCACTCGGATATGGATGCGATAGAGCGAAACCAAACAATACGCTCATTAAGACTTGGAGAATTTGATATACTCATTGGCATTAATTTACTTCGTGAAGGGCTTGATCTTCCTGAAGTTAGCCTAGTTGCTATTCTTGATGCAGACAAAGAAGG
>DLIG01000015.1:149431-149846 GCA_002483605.1 Sulfurovum sp. UBA7648 | reverse complement strand
ATTCTTGATGCAGACAAAGAAGGCTTTTTGCGATCTCAAACCTCGCTCATACAAACAGCCGGAAGGGCTGCTAGAAATGTGAACGGCAAGGTTTTAATGTATGCAAATCGCATCACACCTGCTATAGAGTTTACTATCAAAACCACAAGCGAACGCAGAGCCAAGCAGGAGCTTTACAATAAAGAACACGGCATTACCCCGCAAACTACCATAAGAGAACTTGATGCCAACCTAAAACTAGAAGATCATGGAGAATTATATAGCAAAAAAGAGAAGCTGGATAAAATGCCAAAAGCAGAGAGACAAAAACTAATGAATGAACTGAAAGCCAAGATGTTAGCAGCTGCTAAAAGCTTGGAGTTTGAAGAGGCAGCCAGACTGCGTGATGAGATAGCCAAGATAAAGAATTTGTAAA
>DLIG01000015.1:135277-149215 GCA_002483605.1 Sulfurovum sp. UBA7648 | reverse complement strand
AGATGCTGAACTAAATTCAGCATGACACAAAGAGATAATTACAATGAAACAAATCCAACTTTTGCTATAATTGCAAAAATTTGTCATACCGTACCAAGTACGGTATCTATGGATTCCAAATCAAGTTTGGAATGACAGCATTAATTACAATAAGGTAAAAAATATGATAACAAATTTTCAAAACTACACCCCAAAGCTTGGGGCCAACAGCTGGGTAGCCGAAGGTGCAAGTGTCATAGGGCGTGTAGAAATGGGTGAAGATAGTGCCGTATGGTTTGGATGCGTGGTTCGCGGGGATGTACATCATATAAAGATCGGCGATAGAAGCAACATACAAGATCTTAGCATGGTGCATGTAACACATCACAAGCTTGATGACATGAGTGACGGCAATCCGACAATCATAGGCAATGATGTCACAGTAGGACACCGCGTAATGCTGCACGGCTGCACCATAGAAGATGCGTGCTTAATAGGTATGAGTGCTACCATACTAGATGGCGCGGTTATCGGCAAAGAATCAATAGTAGGTGCCGGGGCTTTAGTAACCAAAAATAAAATATTTCCTCCAAGAAGCCTCATTATGGGAAGTCCTGCAAAAGTCGTGCGAGAACTCACAGATGAAGAAGTTGCAGAGCTTTATGCAAGTGCGGCTAGATATGTGAAATTTAAAAATCAGTATCAATAAAAAATTAACTTTTATTTTCTTTTTTAGCTCTTCTCTCTTTTTTGCTAGATGATGCAAATTTGACTAGATCATCGCTGCTCTTGATATGTTCAGGGATGGTCTCCAGGCTCTTTTGCATCACATAAGACGCGGACAAAGCATCGCTATAAGCTCTATGATGCACCGTAGTAGGAATACTCAGTGATTCTATGAGATAAGCAAGTCCATATCTTTCACTTTCAAAAGTCCGTTTGGCAAGATCAATACTGCACATGATAGGATTCCCTAAGGCACCGAGTCCGTGACGATGAAATGAAGCTGACAAAAAAGAGGCATCAAAGCTGGCATTATGGGCTACAAATATAGCATCTTCCATAAAAAGCCGTAATTTTGTCAATGCCTCTTTTGGGCATGGAGCACCTATAAGATCCTCATGTTCAATACCGGTAACTTTGGTGATATATTCGGGTAAAAATGCACACTCTACAAAGGTTTCAAAACTATCTATAATTTCTCCACCTCTCATCATCACAGCACCTATCTCTATAACTTGCGATGATGACGGTTTGCTTCCGTTTGTTTCTATATCAACGATGCAAAATCTCTCTTCGTGGTATGGTGTAAAATATGGTTTAAACTTATAACCGCCCTCGCCTAAACTTTCTATAGGATACCCTGAAGCTTGAAGAAGATAAAAAATAGTATCACTCTCTTCAAATAAAGTAGTATGTTTATACACAATACTATCAAAAGTATCTTGGCTGATTATACCGCCATGATGGCGAAATGTTTTTGTAAGATGTTCAAAGACGTTTTGCATTAACTATAAATTCTCTCACTTTAGTGTGATCTTTTTTGCCCTTGCTTATCTCTACTCCGCTGCTGACATCTACTCCATAAAAATTATAACCTTTGAGCTCACTCAAATTTTGGGAAGCCAAGCCTCCTGCTAGTATAATTTTGGAGCAATCAATCCCGTCAAACCAATCAAGTGCGATCCTTTGGCCTTCTCCTCCATAGTTTTCTACAAAAGCATCTGCTAAGATATAATCATCTTTATATTTTACTATGTCTTCTTGGCAAGCTACTCTGACCACACGTATATACGGTGTTTTTAGCTGCGCAAAAAATTCATTATTGGCTTCAAAATGAATTTGTGCCATGTCTATTCCTGCAAAAGTACAAATATCATCCACTTCTAATGCTTCTGCATTTACAAAAAGTCCTACAGTTTTTACGAACGGCGGTAAATTTTTTATGATCTCTTTTGCTTTTTGTGGCAAAATATACCTATGAGATTTCTCATAAAATACAAACCCTAATGCGTCTGCACCTGCCTCGGAAGCCATAAGTGCATCATCTAGATTTGTAATACCGCAGATTTTTACTTTCATTTTAATGCACTTATAGCCCGCGCTACACCGCTTGGATATTTATAAACAAACGATCCTGCGACTACCACATCCACGCCTGCATCACGCAACAACTCTATATTTTTATCGCTTACTCCGCCATCTACCTCAATTAAACATTCCGGATTTTTTGCATTTATAAGCGACTTGAGACGCTTAGCTTTTTCTAGCACTGATGGTATAAAAGACTGCCCTCCAAATCCGGGGTTGACACTCATCAATAATACCATATCCACATCCTCTAGCAAAAATTCTATAGCTTCCGGAGGTGTATGCGGATTAAGCACAAGAGCGGGACGTATACCATATGAACGGATCTTTTGGATAAGTCTATGAGGATGCTTCTCTTCTTCTATATGAAATGAGATAAATTCCGGTCTCAACGGAGCAAACAGATCTACAAAAAAAGTATTATTTTTTACCATCAGATGGATATCCAAAGGCATCGTAGCAGCTTTAGCTACAGCTTCTACCACTACCGGGCCGATCGTTAGATTTGGCACAAAATGGCCATCCATCACATCAACATGCACAAAATCGCAACCCCCATCGCAAATAGCTTTTACATCATCTGCCAAATGTCCAAAATCGGCAGATAAGATACTTGGTGCCACGAGCATATATATCCTTTGTTTAATTGTTCTTGAGCCGCATTATAACACAAATAAGATTTTTATTTAAGTAATCTTTAGGCTATTTTGGCTATAATCGCACACAAAAATGTCAGTTTTGTCCCATTGTTATAGACAAAATCACATTCATTATTTTAAATAAAGGCAGATATTATGGCAAACAGATGTGCAATCAGCGGTAAAGGTCCATTAACTGGAAACAATGTATCACACGCAAATAACAAAACAAAAAGAAGACAACTTCCAAACCTAAGAACTCTTAGAATAGCAATGGAAGACGGTACTACAAGAAAGATTAAAGTAGCTGCTTCAACTCTTAGAACTATGAAAAAAATAGCTGCAAAAGCAACAGTAGAAAACAACTAATTTTTGGCAAAGCCCAAGATTAGGACTTCAGCAGTCGGCTCTTGCTGCTAGCTGCTCTTTAATCAATTTAGTAACTCTATACTACAAATTTAATTTGGAGAAACTCCAATGTTTCAAATTCTTTCACTAAAAAACGGTCTTGATAATGTCCAAGGTTTCTTTAACGGCTCTACAAATGTAGGTCTTCGCACCAAACCAAATGAAGACGGCTCACTTAATGGTGATGTTGCTTTTATACGCAGTGAAGTGCCATGCGATGTAGCAGCACGATTTACTACCAATCGTTTTGCGGCTGCACCTATCAAGCACTTTCAAAGATATCCTAATGATTTTCAAACTAATTTCATACTCATTAATGCCAAAAATGCGAATGCCATGACTGGAGCTAAAGGAGTTGAAGATATTGATGATCTATTAAATAAACTTGAGAGTCAAATCACACTGCATAATCCTATAATGAGTTCTACCGGCGTTATCGGATATAGATTGCCTCTAGAGAAATTATCAACTGCATTTGATCATTTTGATTTTAATGGCAAACAAAGTGAAAAAACTGCTAGAGCTATCATGACAACCGATAGCTTTAAAAAAGAGATTTGTTTTAAAATAACGCTTGATAACGGCGACTCGTTTCACATAGCAGCTATTGCCAAGGGTGCAGGGATGATAAATCCTGCTATGGCTACTATGCTGTGTTTTATTATAACTGACGCGGATATTCCTAGAGGCGATATGGATGAATTGCTTGGAAATGCTGTAGAAAATTCATTTAACCGTATTTCTGTTGACGGGGATACATCAACCAATGATACGGTTTTATTGCTAGCAAACAAGGCAAGCGGTGCATATGATAAAGAGGCTTTTAGAGAAGCTTTGAATAAGATCACATTTGAACTTGCCATGATGATACTGCGCGATGGGGAAGGTGCTACCAAGGTAGTCGCTTTTGAAGTCAAAGGTGCTGCAAACAACGAAGATGCAAAAAAAGCAAGTATGTTGTTAAGCAACTCATTATTGGTAAAAACAGCCTTATTTGGCGAAGACCCAAACTGGGGACGGATAGCATCGACTATAGGAGCAAGCGGTATAGAATGCGATGAGGATAAGCTTGTCATTCATTATGATAATTTGCTTATCTATTCCGGTGATCAAAGAGAATTAGACAAGGAAAGGGAAGAAAAAGCATACAAGATAATGAAGCAAGAGAGCTTTCATATTACATGCGACCTCGGGCTTGGAAATGGAAGTTATACTAGCTATGGATGTGATCTTAGCTATGATTATGTCAAGATAAATGCAGAATATAGAACATAGCACTGTCTGTGTATTTTAATGCATATTTCAAGACAAAAAAGATAAAATAATATATCAAATAAATTAGGAGTAACGATGTTACATGAATATAGAGACGAAATAACTGCTCTAAAACAAAGCAATGCACATTTCGCAAAAATTTTTGAAAAACATAATGAACTTGATCAAAAAGCAAAAGATGCCGATGAAGGCAGATTACATTTAAGTGATGCAGAACTTGAGCAAATCAAAAAAGAGAAGCTTCTATTAAAAGACGAAGCTCTTAAGCTCATCTTGGAGCTCAAAAAAGCACAAGCTTAAATAAAAGCCATAAAATCTCATCTGCAACGGTGAGGTTTTATAAATCTACATAAACTATTTTTCTTCTAATACTTCTTTTTTCATTTTCCATATATAAATGACGGCAATAAGTATAATAACCCCTAATGCTATCATGGTAGCCCGGCCTAAATAATGTTCGATCAATGCTTCATTTGAACCAACAAAATAACCTAAAAACATCAGTACTAATACCCATATAGCAGACCCTAATGTAGTATAAATAGAAAATTTAACAAGATTCATTTTGGCATATCCGGCAGGAAGAGAAATAAGATGACGAACTCCTAAAATCAATCTACCGCTAAATGTAGATATTTCGCCATGCTTGTTGAAAAAATGTTCTAGTTTTTCTAATTTTTCCGGTGATAGAAGTATATATTTGCCGTATCTAAGCAAAAATACCCTGCCATATTTCATAGCAAAATAGTAGTTAAACAGTGCGCCACCCAAAGAACCTAGTACTCCCATTAGCGTGGCAATGATAAAATTCATCTCGCCTTTTTGAGCCAAATAACCGGCCGGTATCATGACTACTTCGCTAGGAACAGGCACAAATGTGCTCTCCAAGAACATCAAGATAAAGATACCGGCGTATCCGACACCGCCAATGGCATCAACTATCCATTGGGCAATTTCATGCATCACAGAAAAACCTATCTATTCGGTAAATGCGCCAACAGATGTAAGCTTTGTGTATCTCTTTTCTAACATCTCTTCAGTAGAAATTGCTTGAAGCTCTTTTAATGACTTGAGATAATATGCTTTAAGTATATTCGCTGCACTTTGTTTATCTCTATGAGCACCGATTAACGGCTCATCAAGCACATCATCAACCAAATGATGCTTCATAAGATCGTCAGGAGTGATCTTTAATGCTTTTGTAGCAACTTCGACCTTTTTAGGGTCATCCCACAATATAGCAGAACAACCTTCCGGAGAAATAACTGAAAAGACCGAATAACGCATCATAGCAAGTCTATCTGCAACACTGATAGCCAAAGCTCCGCCGCTGCCGCCTTCACCAATAACAACAGAAATAAGCGGCACTTTGATGCTTGTAAATTCAAATAGATTTCTTGCTATTGCTTCACTTTGGCCTCTCTCTTCAGCTCCAAGGCCCGGATATGCACCCGGAGTATCCACCAGTAAGAGTACAGGTATATCAAACTTCTCGGCCAATCTAACCGCACGCAATGCTTTGCGGTATCCCTCAGGATTTGGCATACCAAAATTTCTCTTGATCTTATTTTTTGTACCTCTTCCTTTTTGCTCGCCTATGACCATCGTTTTATGTCCATCGATCCAGCCGATATAACAAACAAGTGCCGTATCATCGCGAAATGCTCTATCTCCATGGATCTCGTGGCTATTTTCCAAGATCAAACGAATATAATCAAGTGCATAAGGACGATCCGGATGACGTGCTAGTTGAAGCTTTTGATAATCATTCAAACCGCCATAAGTTTTTTGCACCTCTTTGTCCAACTCTTTTTGAAGCTTTTCAAGAGCTTGCAGATCCCCCTCGGCCTTTGCAGATTCTATAGCCTCATCTAGATGCTCGATACGTTTTTCGAAATCAAGATAAGTTACCATCAAAAATCCTTAAAGCTTTTTAAAAATAACAACACCGTTGGTTCCGCCAAAACCAAACGAATTGCTCATAGCAATATCTATATTTGCTTTTCTAGCCTCATTAGGAACATAATCCAAATCGCAATCAGGATCAGGCGTAGTGTAATTGATTGTAGGCGGTAAAATACCGTCTCTCATAGCCATAAGAGTAATAACTGCTTCTATCGAACCTGCAGCCCCTAGGCAATGTCCTATTTGTCCTTTTGTTGAACTAACAGCAGGAACGTTTGAGCCAAATACATCTTTGATAGCTGCAGTTTCATTTTTATCATTAGCAGGGGTACTTGTACCATGGGCATTGATGTAATCCACTTTTGGGTTGCCTGCCATTGTAAGTGCAGCTTTCATGGCACGAGCAGGTCCGTCTACTACAGGCGTAGTGATATGATTGGCATCTCCGCTTTCACCAAAACCTATGATCTCACCATAGATCTTGGCTCCTCTTTGCATAGCAGACTCATACTCTTCAAGCACCAAAGCTCCGGCACCTTCTCCCATTACAAATCCGTTTCTATCGCTATCAAAAGGTCTTGATGATTGCTGTGGATTTTCATTGTTCGTGCTAAGTGCTTTCATAGATGCAAATCCGCCTATTCCTACAGGACAAATCGCTGATTCAGCGCCGACGACCAACATTTTATCTGCTCCGCCTATCATGATCGTTTTTGTTGCTTCAGCGATAGCATGAGTTCCTGCTGCACAAGCTGTAACAGACGATAGGTTTGGCCCTTTCAGTCCGTGATCTATAGATATAAATCCTCCGAGCATATTGACAAGTGCCGATGGTATAAAAAACGGAGAAATTCTGCGTGGGCCCTTTTCTTCGCATACAAGCGAGTTTTTCTCAATATTTGGAAGCCCGCCTATACCGGAAGCTGATGAGATACCGAATCTCTCTGCGTTATATCCATCCTTAAATCCGGCATCTGCCATAGCTTCTTTGGCTGCTTTTATACCAAGATGGATAAATCTATCTGCTTTTTTGACCTCTTTTGGATCCATTACTTCATTCGGATCAAATCCTACAATTTCTCCTGCTATACGAACCGATTGTTCGCTAGGATCGAAAAGTTCTATTGTTTTAATACCGCATTTGCCAGCTACAATAGCCTCAAAAGAACTCTCTTTGTCATGCCCTAAGCTATTTATCATACCTAGGCCGGTTACTACTACTCGTTTCACGATTTCTCCTCATTCTTTGCTCTGGCTAATATAAAAAATCTAAAACTTTTTACATTAGCCAATTCAATCCCCCCGCATAAGGGGCATTTTTGATATTTATTTATTGCTTTCGATAAAGTTGATTGCATCACTAACAGTGGCAATTTTTTCAGCTTGATCGTCAGGGATTTCGATATCAAATTTCTCTTCAAGAGCCATAACAAGCTCAACAACATCTAGGCTGTCAGCACCAAGATCTTCTACAAATCTAGATTCTTCTTTTACTTCGTCCGGACTAACATTTAGTTGCTCTACAACTACGTCTTTTACTTCATCAAATAATGCCATTTGATACTCCTTGAATAATTATAATACGCAGAAGTATACCCAAAAAATCATAAAAGCACCAAACTAAAATGAAAAACAGCCATAAGATAATGTAGATTTTAAAGTAATTTAGAAGTAATTTTTATTATTTTTTGGATACCAATCGTCATTCCGTGCTTTGAGCCGGAATCCATAAAAGAGTGGATACCGAATCAAGTTCGGTATGACAAGAAAGTGTCATTGCATAGATCGCCACACCTACTCCCCCATATTTCCAATGGACATGCATGGGAGTAAGATTAAAAGAAATAATCTATTAAAACTTATATTTTAATTGTGCATAAAAATATCGTCCCGGCTCATTAAGCACCATTACATCAGGATCAGTACCGGTAAGCAATGTTAGATCTTTATAGCTATTTGATACTGCATATGTAGAATCAAAGAGATTGTCTACTCCTATGCTCAACTCTAACCCGCTGCCAAGATCTTTTGTGGCTTTTAGATCAAATACTATATAACCATCCAATCTGTGTTCACCGTTATCAAAATCATATCTGCTCCATGGGGCTGCAGCTATGATATCACCTTCTATTTTTAACGTATCGTCATAAGAGTATGTAGCTCCAATATTTGCTTTAAATGGCGGCACATCAGGCAAGTCGGTGTCGTTTTGGCCGGCTAACGGACGATCTTTCTCGCCTATTTGAAATGCCATACTGCCGTCAATCGAAAAATCTTCAGTCACAAAATAAGACCCGCTCACATCTATGCCATAAAGAGCAGCATCTACGTTTTCATAATGCTTGCTTGTAGCATTATACGCTATATAATCACTAAGGTCGCTATAGAAAACTTTAGCTTTGAGCGTAGCATTGTCAAATTTCTTTTCTATTCCTAGATCGATTTCATGATTTGTCACAGCATCAAGGGTAGCTGTACCTGACCCCATAAGATAAAGCTCTTTTGCATCTGGTACACGGGTAGATCTTCCTATGCCTCCAAAGTATTTGAGTTCATTATCTGCTTTATATGTAGCAAACATATAACCGCTCAAATCGTTGAAATCTCTTTGTTTTATGTTGGCTTTATCTATAGTAGTATCATCATATCTCACACCTGCTTCAAGACTCACATTCTCATTGATCTTGATCTTGTCTTTGGCAAATACGGCACGATTTTTAGTATCAACATCATCGATCATTTTGCCCATCGGCGTTATTGAGCCATCGGATACTAAAGTACTATACTTGTGTCCATCCCAATTACGATTGCTTGCATCTATTCCTACAGCAATAGCATGGTTGTCGACATCAAAACTGTTTGTAAGTTTTGCGCCTTCCATCTTGGTCTCTAAATGTGCTGTTGTATAGCTTGTAGCACCGGCTTTTCTAAACTCTGTACTCATCGGGTGATCCACAGTGGAACGGTAAAGCTCGAGCTCCAATTTTTTGGAATATTCTCCAAGATTTTTTGCCGTATATCCCAAAGTAAAGACATCAGAATCATCATATACTGCATCCATCGGTGTATTCGGATATAAAACACTGTCGCTTCTGTTCATGGTATATCCAAGTCTCAGTTCTTGGTCATCAGTGATATCCCAATATACTTTTCCCATAACAGTTTTTTTAGTAAATGCTTCTTTGTCTCTATATTTATCTTGATATTGATTTGCAGGCATTGCATCACTATCACTTATCGCCCTATCTATTTGACCTGCGAAATCGTCTCCGTCGCCGTCTTCATACTGGTCGCCTTGCTCTGCTGAACCGCTAAGTAAAAACCTAAGCTTATCACCGCCGCCGCTTAGCAAAAATGAACCTTTTTGATAATCCCAGCTGCCGGCATTTAAAGCAATTTCGCCATGTGTCTCTTGTGTAGGTTTAAGAGTATGAACCTTTACGCCTGCACTTAGATTTCCAAATTCAGTTACATCAAACGGCCCTTCATTTATCTCTACATAATCAACATTATTGGAAAGTATATGAGAGATTGGCGGATCCATACGGTTTGGACAAGCACCGCAAATTTTTGCTCCGTCTACCGTGACTACTATATTATCCTTTTTTTGCCCTCTGATCACAACATCATTTGAGATCCCGCTTCGTCTGATTATATTTACGCTTGCAGATTCTTTGGCCAATGCTTCGCCTAGATCGGCGGATTTTATCTCCTCGCCGCTTACATTCTTAACCACTTGAGTATCAATTTTTTCTTCAACTTCAATAGTACCCAAAGATGTCTCAGCTGCACTTAATGCGGCACAACATGCCAGCGAAATGCCTATCCATTTAAGTTTCATCCCTTCTCCTTCTTGTTTTTCAAATATGGATTATGACGTGAAAGTGTTAAGTTGGTGTTAAATTTTGTTAAATAGACGTTAAATTAATACAAAATATATGTTGATTATAGGGAAGTATTTGAATTTTTAATATTTATATAATCAATAAAGAAAAATTTAAGAAAATAAAAAAATATTAATTTTTTACTAATCAGAGACCAAAGAATAACGTAGTGATATATGCATAGTAGCAGGTAAAGATACCGGTGAATTTCTGACATCTATTGGAAATGCTCTGGTTATCGCCTCTCTTGCAGCTCCTTTTAGTGCATTTGGGCCGCTAACACTGATTTCGCTCACATTGCCGTTTGGTAATATCACAAATGATGCTTGTATTACACCTTCTATGCCTCTATTTTTAGCAATGGGGGGATAAAACTTATATTGATTTATGCGATTCTTGATCATAGATTCAAATGCGCTGCTATCTATTTTTGTTGTATTTGTAGCCTGCGGTTTGCTTTGCTTCATTTCTGCCTTATCAACCCTTGTTCTGCTTGATAAAGCTTTGGTTTGTTTGTTTTGATCCAATGGTTGTGATATCGGTTTTGGTTCTTTGGGCTGCTTTACGGTTTCTTTTGTGATGATGGATTTTTGCTCAATTGGCTTTAGTGTTTCTTGTTTAACCGGTTGTTCGGGCATAATTTTTGTATTTTTTTTATTTTGAGGTTCTTGGAATTGTGTCACATCAAATATAATAGCACTTTGAGTTTGGATTGGAGTGATTTTTTTGTATGTAAAATGAGAAATTATAAAAAATATAATCCCAAAAGAAATGTAAACAAATACACTACCGCCAAAAGCAATCACATAGCGATAATTATTCATCTTTGCATTCTTCTAGGAGTTTTTACAAAGGGGGAAGAGAAGTATGACATGTAAATGTTAAATAGGTATTAAGCGTGAAAAATTATTTTAGAAATATCCAAAACCACTCTAGTACCCTCTCCTTTTTGTGAATAGATAGTGATATTGATGCCTTCATTATCACAATAATTTTTAACAACAGCAAGACCTATTCCCCTGCCGTCACTTTCGATATTGCCCTGATAATATCTCTCGTAAATATGAAGCATTTCGGTCTCATCCATACCCTCACCGCTATCAATGATCTCTAATTTATTTGATTGAAGCAAAATAGTTATAGGTTTATCAACGGGTGAATGTTTCATTGCATTAGAGATGATATTTTCCAAAACCTGCTCGAACCCTATCTTGTCTGCAAATACAATGGTTGGCGACAGGTCAAATGCAAATTGATTACGTTCTTGAGCTATAAAAGGTTCGGTGCATTCTTGTATTATTTTCGAAAGCTCAAATTGCTCTTTTTTTACAGGTGCTATCTCTTTTGTAATAGTATATACTAGTGATTCGTAAAGTCTTTTCAGCCTTATAGTTGCATGTTCTATTCGCTCTAACCTAACCTTTTCCTTGTCTGTTAATACCGTTTTTGAAAGCATATTGGCATTTGCAGTAATGGTTGATAGCGGTATATTTAGTTCGTGTATTATCTCATCGGTTATAAATATCAAGTTTCGCTGCATTTGATATTTTGATTCCAACAAATAAGATACAAATATATAACTCAATGCTAATGATGCAAATATCATTATTGCCAAGATAAACCAAAAAGAATGAAATGAAAATCCATATACTTCCAAAAAAAGATATGATACTATCCACAACAATATCATCAATGATTCAAAAAAGATTACAGCAATTACAACTTCTTGTTTTATCTTTCCAAACAATAGCCTACACCTCTGATATTTTGAATATTGTCATTAAAATACTTTTTGAGTTGAGTGATATAAACTCTCAAGGAACCATCGCTTGCTTCGCTGGCGCTGCTCCAAAGTGCGGTTTTTATCTCGTCCAATGACAATACCCTTCCGTTAGCTTCAAGCAATAATTGTAATAACTGCCCTGCTTTTATACTTAACTCCATCTCTTCATTCTCTTTAAAAAGCTTTTTGCTATATATGTCAAAATGATATTCGCCTATTTCTACTTTTTGGACCCTGATCTGTCTTTTTAAAAGTGCACGCACACGACACAATAATTCGTCCAAATCTACCGGTTTTTTTAGATAATCATCGGCCCCTGCATCAAAACCTTGCTGTAAGGATACGGTATCATTTTTGGAAGTTATAAACATAGCCGGGGTCATATCTCCGCTATTTCTTAGTTTAGCAAGCATATCAAACCCGCTCTCATACGGCAATTTAACATCCAAAAGATAGCAATCATACTTCCTTTTATATGTCAGATCAAATGCACTATATGGGTCAAATGCTGTATCTACACCAAACCCTTCATCTTCTAAAAAATCTTTTAGTGTTGCATTTAGCAATCTGTCATCTTCAAGTAGTAATATTTTTGCTTGCATATCTTCTCCTAAATTTTATAGATACATGCCGCCATTAACCTTAAGCGTCTCGCCTGTAATATAGCTAGAATGATCGCTAAGCAAAAATGCTACCGCCTCAGCCACTTCTGATGCTTCACCAAACCTGGCTAATGGGATTTTAGCCGTAAATGCAGCTTTGATCTCTTCTTTTAACACCTCGGTCATCTCTGTAGCTATGAAACCTGGGGTAATAGTATTGAACCTGATACCTCTGCTTGCACCTTCAAGTGCAAAGCTTTTATTCATAGCTATCATACCGCCTTTGCTAGCTGCATAATTAGTTTGGCCTGCATTTCCGCTCTCCCCTACTATGGAAGAGACATTTACTACTGCTCCAAAGCGCTGCTTGCTCATAATTTTAAGCGATTCTCTACACCCTACAAAAGCAGACTTGAGATTGGCTTCTATTACGCCCATAAAATCATCGCCACTCATGCGAAGTGCTAATTTGTCATTTGTAATACCTGCATTGTTTACTAAATAGCTAAGTTCTCCGTCTGTTGTGACAATATGTTTGACGCCCTCTACAAATGCTGCTTCATCACTCACGTCAAAACCTAAAATTTCAGCCTTGCCACCTGCTTCTTCAATAATTTTTTTTACCTCAAGCGCCTGAGTCTCACCGCTTCGATAATTGATCCATACTTTCAATCCATAACCTGCCAAAACAATGGCTATTTTTGCCCCGATTCCTCTGCTGGCTCCGGTGACCAATGCGTTTTTACCTGTAAATTTCATTATTCCTCCACTTTAAAATTTTATTTTACTTATCACACGAAAACAGGCGATTTTTGATATATTCAAACTCTTCATAATCCTGAGATGTTATCTCGTCTGAGTATATGATATGATTGAGCTGCTCCAACAGATGCATTTTGCTTATTTTATCATTGCAACAGGCATGATTTATAATATCCAAATGCTCTTCTAGATCATAATCACTCTTAATGGCATTTTTCAAAAGAGATATTGCCTCTTCATGGCTGCAGCCAAAATCAGCTCCAAGCAAAGAACAAAACAATGGTGCTTCTTTTGCAACATCACGTTTATCTTTTTTGATAATATGTGCTAACAATATAGCTACTGACTGTTTTATTTTTGTTTCCATGGATCATCCCTCTGAAATCATTTCTAAAATCATATCATAAAAAATTATTACTTCATTGATTTTATCTTTATTTTATAAATTACCGTAAGATGAAAAAAGCAATTCATTTTATCTTATATCAATGGTTTATCCATCTCTTTTGGAATTTCCAAGCCCATAAGTTTCAAGATTGTAGGAGCTATATTATTGAGTCCTCCGCCTTCGGCTACAGTTGTAATGCCGTCTGCTATTACAAAACACCATA
>DLIG01000015.1:66706-135158 GCA_002483605.1 Sulfurovum sp. UBA7648 | reverse complement strand
TCTGCTATTACAAAACACCATACATCGCCTACTGTATGGTTTGTAAGTATATGGCCTTGCAGATCACACATCTCTTCGCAGTTTCCGTGATCACTCACAATTACTACAGCATATTTATTAAGCGAAGCGACACTTAATATTTCGCCTATCTCTTTGTCTACCGCCTCAACTGCTTTTAGGGCTGCTTCATAATTGCCCGTATGTCCTACCATATCGCCATTAGCAAAATTAACCACTATAAAATCGTATCCCTCATTAATGGCTTTTCTAGTCGTTTCTCCTACCTCGGGAGCAGACATCTGTGGCTTCATATCATATGTGCGCACATCGGGACTTGGTATAAGCACCCTGTCTTCGCCACTCATTGGCTCTTCTATACCACCATTAAAGAAAAAAGTCACATGGGCATACTTTTCTGTCTCTGCTGTATGCATCTGTTTTAGCCCTGCACTGCTAATAACTTCGGCTAGAGTATTTTGAGGATTAAGTTTTGGAAACATCACAGGATACGGAAAAGATGCATCATAAGCTGTTATAGTGGCGATATTAATATCTAACTTTTTGGCTTCAAACTCATTAAATGCCCCATCTCCCAACGCTTGTGTTATCTCTCTTGCACGGTCAGAACGGAAATTCATCATTATGACTCCGTCTTTATCATCTATACCATGATATCCATCAAATGCTACAGGCACTATAAATTCATCGGTTTCGCCTCTCGCATAACTTTGTTTGATATACTCGCTTGGAGTAAGTGTGTTTTTTGGCATTGCCTCTGCGATAGCTCTATAACCAAGTTCAACTCTGTCCCATCTCTTGTCTCTATCCATGGTATAAAAACGGCCGCCGATAGTAGCTATGGAGATACTATCATCACATATAGCTTCCACTTGTGATAAGTATTCCTGAGCCGATGTCGGGCTTACATCTCTACCGTCGGTTATGAGATGCAGCCATACTTTTTTACCTTTTTCTTTGACAAGTTTTGCAACTCCTATGATATGTTCTATATGCGAATGCACACCTCCGTCACTCATGAGCCCTATGAGATGAATAACATCGCTTTTAGCTAAAATTTCCAGCAAAACTTCATTTTTTGCCATGCTCCCATCATCCAAGGCTTTGGAAATTTTGACAAGATCCTGATACAGTATCCTGCCGCTTCCAATAGTCATATGCCCCACTTCGGAATTACCCATTTGACCTTCCGGCAGGCCTACACTGAGTCCGTGTGTAGACACAAGAGTATGCGGAACATTAGCAAAAAGCCTATCATAAGTCGGCTTTTTTGCATCTGCAAATGCATTACAATGACTTTTAGGCTTATGTCCTATACCGTCTGTGATAATAAGTAATGTTTTTTGACCTGTCATAAAATCTCTTTTTTTATAAATATATTATGCAATTTTTACTATATTAGTATACCAAATTTATTGACAAATATGGTTAAGTGCGCCAAAACAAAAACAACACCTCAATATTTTCTTAAGATATATAACTTTAGTACTTTTCAAATGGTTTTAATTTTTATAATATTTAGCTATTTTCTTAATACCGTTTTTTTATCCAAATCATAGTAAAATACATCTTATTACCTAGTGTGGTAATTAATTCACAACAAAGAAGTATATCGATGCTTTATGCTCTTGCTCATTTTTTCTCTATAAAATTTTTTGGCTATATCACCGTTAGAGTCGGAATAGCTTTTTTCTTGTCTTTGGGGCTATCGCTTTTTTTGATGCCTCGCTATATCAGGTGGGCAATTGCCAAAAAAGCAAATCAGCCTATCAATAAATACGTACCTGCCCATGAAGGTAAAAAACACACTCCTACGATGGGTGGCGCCGTGTTTGTTTTTGCTGCTACAATAGCTGTTTTAATAAGCGGTAATTTAACCAATTTATATCTTGTAGGCGGGCTGATAACTATCATTGGTTTTGGACTTGTTGGATTTAAGGATGATCTAGGCAAAGTATTATCGGGCAATAATCTTGAAGGACTCACCCCAAGAGGCAAATTTTTGCTCCAGATAGCAGTGTCTCTTATAGTGGTCGGACTATTGTTTTTTATGAATTTCTCTACGAAATTTTATATACCGTTTTTGAAAACTCCATTATTTGATATGAGCTATATGTCTATTCCATTTTGGGTCATGGTATTTTTGGCTACTACAAATGCTGTCAATCTCACAGATGGTCTTGATGGGCTAGCAACTGTTCCTTCTACTATATCGCTCGCCACTCTCGGATTTATTATATATGCTACCGGGCACTTAGAGCTTAGCCGCTATCTGCTTATCCCGCATATCAGCGGAGTCGGAGAAGTTACTATACTTATCGGTGCATTTGTGGGCGCTCTTTTGGGATTTTTGTGGTACAACTGCTATCCGGCAGAGATTTTCATGGGCGACACCGGCAGCTTAGCTGCAGGCGGGCTTATAGCGTACTTGGCGATATTAGGCAAAAGTGAAATTTTGCTCATACTCATAGGGCTTGTTTTTGTGGTAGAAACTGTTTCAGTTATCTTGCAAGTAGGAAGCTACAAGCTTAGAGGCCAACGAATATTTCTTATGGCACCTATTCATCACCATTTTGAACTTAAAAAATGGGCTGAAAATAAAATAATAGTACGTTTTTGGATGGTTGCATTTTTAGCAAATGTACTGGCGCTTATCACATTGAAATTAAGATAAATAAGGTAAAAGGCAGAAGGCAGAAGGCAGAAGGAAATTAATCTAACAAGAACCCTTCATCCTTTAACCTTCTACCTTCTTCCTTTACAATTAAGGAACACAATGAACACAAATGATATCAAACCTACTCTTTTTGGATATGGCAAAACCACCAAAGCAATAGCCAAACTTTATGGCGGAGGATGTACGTTTTTTGATGACAATACCTTTGAGCCATATATAGATGAGATTGGCAATCATATAATGCCGTCACATCTATTTGATCCCGAAGCCAGCACACTTGAAGTCATGACGCCAAGTTTCAAACCGTCTCACCCTTTAGTCCTAAATGCCAAACATTTGCTAAGCGAATATGACTATATACTAGGACGACTCCAAGACAAACCTTATAACATATGGATAAGCGGCACAAACGGCAAAACCACAACTACGCAAATGCTCACTCATCTATTAGCCAAAAGAGGAGCAATTAGCGGCGGCAATATAGGAACTCCTCTAGCCGAGCTTGACCCCAAAGCTCCTATTTGGGTGCTTGAAACCAGTTCATTTACGCTTCATTATACGCATACTGCTTCGCCAAATATCTATCTGCTTCTTCCTATCACTCCCGATCACCTTGATTGGCACGGGAGTGCTGAAGGTTACACGGCTGATAAACTTGCACCGCTTCTTACTATGAGAGAAGGCGAGCTTGCCTTGGTTCCCAAAGGGTTACCGTTGCCTCAGACCAACGCTTTTGTAGTAGAATATGATACCAATGAATTTTTGGCAAACTATTTTGGGATAGATATATCAAAGCTGAGATTCAAAGGAGCCTTCCTTCAAGATGCTTTGCTTGCCCTTGCGGTTACTAAAGTATTGTATGACGAGATCGATTATGAATGCATGAATGATTTTATCATAGAAGGACATCGTCAAGAGGAACTCAGAGACGCCAAAGGACGCCTTTGGGTCAATGACTCCAAAGCTACCAACCTTGATGCTGCCATTCAAGCGGTAAAAGTATATGGTGATAAGCAGCTTCATCTTATCCTTGGCGGAGATGACAAAGGAGTTGAACTAGATGAGCTCTTCATAGCTATCAAACCATATGATCCTATCATATACACAGTAGGGGCAAACGAGGATAAACTCTTAAAATTATCTGAAAAATACGGATTAAATGCCCTCAGATGCAAAACAGTGGCAAATGCGGTACAAGAAATAGATAAAAACCATACATTAGATTCAGTTGCCCTGCTTTCGCCTGCAGCTGCAAGCTTGGATCAATTCAGCTCTTACAAAGAGAGGGGTGATGTTTTTATGGAGAGCGTTAGGACGCTATAATCCTCTGTAATGCTGAATAAATTTACGCATCTTTGTCATTCCGTGCCACGACACGGAATCCATGGATACCGAATCGGGTTCGGTATGACGGGAGAATGTGGATCGCCGCTCGTCATCCTCGGGCTTGACTAGGGGATCCATTCTTTCTATTTATTACTTCGTTCATCTTTCTATGGATTCCTGCCTTCGCAGGAATGACGATCATAAACAAATGCTAACTATAATATATGTACCCATATACATCATGAAGAGAAAAACCAAAATATATTAACAAATCACATTAATTATCCATTAATTTCAGCTAATATTAATATTAACCCGCTATAATTCTATCCTCTTTAACGTGGCTCGATAGCTCAGTCGGTAGAGCAGCAGACTGAAAATCTGCGTGTCGACGGTTCGATTCCGCCTCGAGCCACCACTTTTTGAGAATAATAATAGATTTTTAAACAATCATAACCTTAAATACTTCTTATGAAGCCCTATTATATGGACTTTATCAATATCTGCTAACTTTTTTATTAATTTTCCGTTAATTTTCTTGACATTCGTAAATAATATGTGTTATACTTGTGGTCATTCAAAACAAAAAGGAGTATAGAATGAAAAAAACTTTGTTACTTTCAATAGTAGCTTCTACTATGATTATGGCGGGCGGTGATATCGCTCCAGTTGAGCCAGCGGTTGTTGCACCAGCTCCAGCTCCAGTAGTTGAGTCTAACTGGAAATTCAGCGGTCAAGGCGTAGTTTATTACCAAACTGATGATGCAGCAGTGGCTATATCTGGTGCTGGTACAGGTGATCTTTTTGACCAAGATGCTGCGGGTGCTAATGCCGGCCTTCAATTTACGGCTACAAATGCTGATGTTGTTGCAGGTATCGGTTTTGGTGCACAAGCAAATGTACTTGGTACTCTTGGCCTAGAAGAAGACGTTGTATCTAATGTTATGCAACTTGCTAACGGTTCTTTTAACAGTGCATACCTTTCACAACTTTATTTGACATACGGTGTGGGTAACACAAGCCTTAAAGTAGGTCGTCAAGAACTTCCAAAAGCACTTTCTCCATTTGCTTACTCTGAAGATTGGAACGTATTTACAAATACTTTCAATGCAGCTCTTCTTGTAAACACAGACCTTCCTGATACAGTTCTTGTAGGTGCATGGGTAAGAGATAACAATGTAAACGGTATGCATGCTGAAATGAATACCTTTGGCAGCACTAACTGGGATAACGGTGTATTTATGTTAACTGCTCAAAACAAATCAATCGCTGATTTGACATTGACTGGTTCATGGTATTATGGTGCTGATTTTTCTAACACTCTAGTTCCAGGTTCAAACGAAGATGCAAATATCCTTTGGGCTGATGCACAATACAATGCTGGTATCGCTAACATAGCTCTTCAAGGTGGTGCTGTAATGTGTGATGCTCTTGCAGATGATACTACAGCATTCGGTGCTATGATCAGCGGCAAACTTGATATGATCAACGCTCATGTTGCTTACTCTCATGTAAATGATTCTTCTCTTGGTATGTTCCAAGTTGGCGGCAGCACATCTGCTCTTTACACAGATACTGCTTTAGATCAAGTGTCTCCTCTTGGTACTGCTCTAAGAAATGACATGGATAAATTCGTAGTTGCTGCAAATGCAGATGTACTTGGCGGTAACTTAACAGGTGCATATGCATATACTGATGGTACAAAAGCCTTGGCTGGTGGAACTGAAGTAAACGAAGTTGACGTTGTTTATGCAACTCATATCACTAGTAACCTAGTTGGTGTACTTGCTTATGTTTATGCTGACATTGATGGCGTAACAGATGCTAACCTTATCAGAGCTGTTGCTAAATATAACTTCTAAGAATTATTATTATTCATAAAAATTCTTTTAAAACTGGGGCTTTTGCCTCAGTTTACCTCTTTTTCTTATTCTTTACTGCTTTTTTGTTATTTTTTATTAATTTTCCATTAATTTTCTTGACATTTAAAAATAATCTGTGTTATACTTGAGGTCATTCAAAATCAAAAAGGAGTATAGAATGAAAAAAATGTTGTTACTTTCGGTGGTCGCTTCGACTATGATTATGGCAGGTGGTGATATCTCTCCGGTTGAAAAAGCAATGTCGAATTGGAAATTTAGTGGACAAGGTGTTGTTTACTATCAAACACAAGATACGATTCCATTTCTTGGGACAGGCGATCTTTTTGATCAAGAAATGTCATTTGCAAATGCAGGCCTTCAACTAAGAGCAACTAACGATGATCTGATGTACGGCATTGGCTTTGGTGTAGAACTTACCGGTCTTGGTACGCTTGGCCTAGAAGAAGATGTAGTGTTTGCCCCTATGCAAAATGCTAGCCATTATACTGGTTTCAGTCCAAACAATGATCTTAACGGCGCATACTTTTCACAACTTTACTTAACTTATGGTTTTGATAATACTTCTATCAAAATAGGTCGTCAAGAACTTCCAAAAGCGCTTTCGCCATTTGCTTTCTCTGAAGATTGGAACGTATTTAAAAATACTTTCGATGCATTGCTCGTAGTAAATACAGATATCCAAGATACAGTTCTTGTTGGTGCATGGGTTAGAGATGCAAATAAAAATGGATATGCTGCATGGGATATAGTAACTGGCGCAGGTGTGCCTGCTGGTAACATGAATGAATTTGATAAACTCAATGATGATGCCGGCGTATGGATGTTGACCGCTCAAAACAAATCTTTCCAAGATCTGACATTGACAGGTTCAATTTACTATGCAGGCGATTATGCTGCTGACGATAGCCTTGTCATTCTTTGGGCTGACGCGCAATACAAAATGAACAGTATCAATATAGGCTTACAAGGCGGTACTGTAACAAATGATTTCTTAGATGCTGCCGGCGGAGACAGTGCAGCATTTGGTGCCAAAGTAAGCGGTAAACTTGATATTGTTAATCTATGCCTTTCATATTCTCATGTGAATGACTCTGCAATTGGTATATTCAATGTAGGGGGTAGCGGATCAGCTCTTTATACAGATATGCTAGCAGAAGAAATAATACCATTTAATCCTGTTTGGCCTTCAGTTATGAATTTCCGTAATGACAACAACAAATTTGTTATTAGAGCAAATGCTGATCTATTTGGCGGCAACCTTGGTGGTGCGTACGGTTATACAGATTATAGCGGTGGTGAATCAACAAATGAATTGGATATTTCTTACTCAACAAACATCACTGAAAATACAACCTTAGCTGCTACATATGGTTATATAAATTCCGGTCCTCTTGATGAGTCAGGAAATGTTCTTCGTGTAGTAGCTAGATATAACTTCTAAGAATCAACTTTCTTAAAGTTCTTTGAACCTAGGCTTTTGCCTTGGTTCACCTTCCTTTTTATATTAATCATCTTTTGACTTTTATCTTTTCTTTTTTATAGCTTTTTTGTTATTATTGTGTATCTTAATTTTGTCTTGTACTTGTGATATATTTGTCATTCCGTGCTTTGAGCTGGAATCAATAAAAAAGTGGATACCGAATCAAGTTCGGTATGACGGGAGTCTGTTATCTCTCGCTCCCATGCTCCAGCGTGGGAGTGTATATTGGTGTTTTGTATCCAGTATGCGTTCCCATCGAGGACGATGGGAACGAGATTAAAATTATAAAATAATGTCATCCGAGCATCATTATAAGTAGGCAATATTTCAAAGCGGTTAGCATGAAATATGCCGTAAACGATATTGCGAGAATGACGATTTTGGTTACTTTATAAAAAGTAACAATAAAAAAACAACTTTGTCATTATGAATTAAATTCGCTAACAATGACGAAAAAAAAGGAAAAAATTGAAATTACTAGAACCAAATTATCACTTCAATCTAGCCAATCTCATCACATTTGCCAATATCGCATGCGGTATGATAGCTATATACCTAGTTACCATAGACCAATTTGCCATAGCCGCAGTTCTAGCATGGGTAGCAGG
Organism: Sulfurovum sp. UBA7648; assembly: GCA_002483605.1. Taxonomy (GTDB): domain Bacteria; phylum Campylobacterota; class Campylobacteria; order Campylobacterales; family Sulfurovaceae; genus BN30871. The sequence continues at coordinate 127,166 of DLIG01000015.1, read as the reverse complement.
AGCATTTGATATAATGGATGGCAAAGTAGCGCGCAAATATGGCTTATCAACTGAATTTGGGGTGCAGCTGGATAGTTTTGCTGATTTTCTCTCGTTTGTGGTTATGCCTTCGTTTTTTCTATTTTTTGCTTTGGAATTTGATAGCAATTTTGTTAAACTTATAGTTGGATTGTTATTTATATGGTATGTTATAAGCGGCCTAAGAAGGCTTGTGAGTTTTAATCTCATGAGTGATGCAGGAGAGGTTACCAAATACTTCACAGGAGTGCCTACTCCTCTTGGTGCTATACTGCTATGGATATTGTGGCTGTTATATATAAGCGGACTGCTTACAAATATCTTTGTGATATCGCTATTGGTTTTGACCATAGCTTGGTCGCTAAACAGCAAGGTAAAAATTCCGCATTTGTAGTGGACTGCCGCGGATTTTCAATCCTCGCAGTGACGGTCATTGTGAGTATAGCGAAGCATTCTATAAAATAATGTCACCCGAACGCTCGAAAAGTAGCACTATTTTGAGAAATCCTCGCAGAAATAGTGCGTCACGGTTCGTGAGTGGTGACTATTTTCTTTTGTTACTTTTCTTTATAAAAAGAAAAGTATAAAAATAAACTGCCACACTACGCTTGCAGTAACGGCTAAGAAAATAAAAAGGATCTATTTGAATAAAATATCGAAATATCTACACAATTTCTCCGAACTGGTGATGTTCCAGCACTCTGTATTTTCTTTGCCTTTTATCTTTATAGCTATGCTGGTAGCTGCAGAGGGTTGGTTTGGATGGAAACTGCTCTTGCTTGGTGTTTTTGCTGCGGTTAGCGCTAGAAACTTTGCTATGGGAGTTAATCGCTATCTAGATCGCGACATTGATATATTAAATCCTCGTACACTTGGCAGGCCCTCAGTAGATGGCCGCATAAGTTCTGCTAGTATGATCAGCTTTATCATCTTAAATGCGCTGTTATTCATAGCAGTAAGTTTTCTTATCAATCCATTGGCCCTTAAACTATCAATTCCGTTTTTGATAGTCCTTGGAGCTTATACGCTTTTTAAACGTTTTTGCTCATTGGCTCACTTGGTCCTTGGGCTTAGCCTGGGGCTTGCCCCGATAGCCGGTGCAGTAGCAGTGCTTGGAGATATTCCTTTGTGGTCGGTTTATCTAGCAATCGGTGTGATGTTTTGGGTAGCTGGGTTTGACCTGTTGTATTCACTCCAAGATATGGAGTTTGACAAAGCTCACGGGCTTCATTCCATCCCTTCAAAACTTGGCGCACCAAAAACTATGGCAATAGCAGCATTTTTTCATCTACTAGCCATAGTGTTTTGGACGATCTTTGTCATAGATGCACAGCTGGGACTGTTCGCGCAAATTGCGGTAATGGTAAGCACTGTGATGCTTTCGTATGAACACTACATCGTACATAATGATTTTGCCAAGATCGATAAAGCATTTTTCACTGTCAACGGCTATCTTGGATTTGTGTTTTTAGCGTTTATCATACTTGATATTTTGTTCTAGGATAATCGATTTTTTATTATGCTAAATAAATTAAGCATCTTTGTCTTTCATGCGAAGATGAGAGCCGATAATAAAACGACAACTGCTTGTCGTTTGTCGGTTCGGAACCAAAGGCGATGTCTCAAAGAGACTGCCGCCGGACAAATCCATGGATACCGAATCAAGTTCGGTATGACGGGAGTCTATAATTCCGCTATAATATTGTCCTCTCTCGCTCCCATGCCCTGCGTGAAAGTGCATAATGGTATGCATTCCCATCGAGGACGATGGGAACGAGATTGACATAATGACAAAAGAGTTAAAATGAAAAATGCAATAGACAATATAGATAGTTCATGGAATCTCGATCTTGGATCTCTGAATGATTCATATATAAAATTTTTAAAAAACGATAATAGCTACATACCCAAAAAAGAAAATATGCTCAATGCATTTAAAACTCTATCAAAAAATGATGTCAAATATGTACTTTTTGGACAAGATCCATATCCTAGGGAGGTGAGCGCGACCGGTTACGCCTTTATAGACGGCGGTGTCAAAGATATTTTTAGCTCAGGCGGGACTCTATCCAAAGAGGTCAATCGCGCAACAAGCTTAAGAAATTTTATAAAAATGGCTCTGGTTGCCAGAGGAGACTTGAGTATTGATGACACATCACCAAAAGCTATAGAAAATATAAACAAGACAAATCTCATAAACTCAGTTGAAGAACTTAGAAATAACTTTGAAAAAAACGGTGTACTGCTGCTTAATACTGCTCTTGTTTTTACAGATAAAAAAAGCTCTAAATATCATGCTAAAGCCTGGCAGCCTTTTATAGTAGATCTATTGTCATCACTTGATAACAATAAAGTAAAACTCATATTATTTGGCAATTTTGCCAAAGAGCTGTACAAAGAAATACCCAATATTTCAACATTTGAAGCCATAGAGCTCGAACATCCTTACAATTTATCGTTTATATCCAATCCAAAAGCCATAGAGCTGTTTGAGCCAATGGATCTGATGAGAAAACGGATGTAAATAAACTTGCATCAACATGACAAAATATTTTGTAATAATGTCATCCAAGCACTCGAAAAGCAGAGCTTGTGGCAGTAGTGCATACACAAGCTCTAGCGGTTTGCGAGGATGACGCTTTTTGGTTACTTTTTCTAAAAAAGTGACAAATAAAAATGATGCTTAGATGTCCGTTTCCACAGCAAACATGGGGGCAAGAATAAGTAATAATTCGCAGGAATGACTTTTGTACCGAAGAGAAGAATGATTTAAGCATATTGCGCTATAATTTCACTTCTACAATATATTGTGCATCCATAGCTTAGCTGGATAGAGCATCGGTTTGCGGTACCGAAGGTCTCAGGTTCGAATCCTGATGGGTGTACCATCTCTTTTTAATCAAATTTATACTACAATATTTTCAAAAGATTTATAAAGGATTTATTAGTATGAAGATAGTACTTATTAACAAAAATCCTGTTGTTTCAAAACTAATTGAACTCTCCATAAAAGATACAGACTATAAAATAATCGAAACAGAAGATGTAAATATCATCAATGAAGATTATGATATGTTTATTATAGATGATAGTTGCTATAATGCAGATATGGAACAGATAATATCGAATAAGAATGTGATATTATTGACCAATATAAAAAAATTCTCCGATGAATCACATACATATAAGACTCTTGCAAAGCCATTTTTACCCACACAGCTGTTTAATTTGATCAATTCCAGCTTATCAAACGAAGCAATACTACTTAAATCAATAAACAATAATATTTTAAACAGCGATGACATATATAAGATAAAAGAGCTTCTAGAAAAACCGGATCTAACTTCTGATAATCAGATATATGAAGATAATTTATCTTATGTATTTGGCAAAAGCGAAGAGACGAAAGAAAAAAGAATATTAATGGCACTCCTAAAAATGAAACCAAAAAAACTTAAAAAACTTCTAAAGGGAGCCGAGATCACTTTTAGTATCCGTTTCCCAAAAGAGTCTTGATGGCTATCTTGGTACTATCAGGCCCTAGCGGAGCGGGCAAAAGCACTATTATAAATAACGCCGCGCCATATATAGGCAGTTATTACTTTTCAATATCTACAACAACAAGAGCTCCAAGAAACGGTGAAATACACGGCAAAGAGTATTATTTTGTTAGCAAAGAAGAGTTCGAAGCTGATATACAAGCAGGTAATTTTTTGGAATATGCAAAAGTACATGACAACTATTACGGCACATCATTAAAGCCTGTGAATGAAGCTTTAAACGAGGGAAAATTGGTCATCTTCGATATAGATGTACAAGGCCATAAGCTAGTACGTGAAAAACTCGACGATATCACTACTTCTATCTTTATAACACCGCCTACTCTAGGTGAGCTAGAACGCAGGTTAAACATTCGTTCGCTTGATGATGACAGTATTATACAAAGACGCATAACTAATGCCAAAAAAGAGATAGAATCTATTAAAGAGTTTGATTTTGTCATTATTAATGACACTATTGAGCAAGCAACTAAAGAGTTTATTGCTATATCAAATGCCGCTAGGCTTAAAAGAAGTTATATCGAGATAGACAATATAGTCAAATCTTGGAAAAATTAGACAAAATGGGGTATAATGCCCCTAGAATTACCACAAAGGAAATAAAATGGGATCATTTAGTATCACGCATTGGCTTATAGTATTGGCTGTAATTGTGCTTCTTTTTGGAGCGAAAAAAATACCTGAACTTGCAAAAGGATTAGGACAAGGGATCAAAAACTTCAAAGAAGCGGTCAATGAAGATGAAGAAAAAAAAACTGACACAAAAGAGATAGCTGCTACAGAAAAATCAGAGACTAAATCAGAAACTAAAACTGATAAAACTACTCAAAATAGCTAATGTTGCTTTAGCAACTTAGCTTTATTTACATACGAATCATTTATGAAACTTAAAACAACAATAAACACCATCATATCATCAGCACTTCAAGAAGCCAATATCAATGCACCGACTCTGAGCGTAACAAACGCTACTAGAAAAGAGTTTGGTGATTTCCAATATAACGGTGCCATGGGTCTAGCCAAATCACTTGGCACCAATCCTAGAGAAATTGCTGCTGATATATGCAAACATATCAAATCAAATACTATAGAAAAAGTAGAAATAGCAGGACCCGGGTTTATCAATATCTGGATAAATAACAATTGGCTCTCAAGAGAACTCAATGCAATATCTAAAGATAAAAACCTAGGCATATCCAAAGATAAAAAAAATGAAAAAATCGTAGTAGACTACTCTGGGCCAAATATGGCAAAAGAGATGCATGTAGGACATCTTCGTTCTACCATTATAGGTGATACGCTTGCAAATCTATTTGAATTTTTGGGTTATGATGTGATACGCCAAAACCATATTGGAGATTGGGGTACACAATTTGGTATGCTTATAGCATATCTCGAAGAGATCCAAAGCGAAGGCAGATCCTATGAAGAGCTCAAAGATCTTGAGCATTTTTATAAACTGGCTAAAGCCAAATTTGATAGTGATGCTTCATTTGCAAATAAAGCAAGAGAATATGTAGTAAAGATACAAAGCGGAGATGGCCATTGCCTTGAATTGTGGCAAAAATTCATAGATACTTCACTGGAGCATTGCGAAGAAGTTTACGACAAACTCGGGATCAAGCTTACAAAAAATGACGTTAAAGCTGAAAGTTCATATAATGAAATGCTTCCGCAGATCATCAATGACCTTGAAACAAAAGGCCTCATAACTATAAGCGATGGTGCAAAATGCGTATTTTTACCAAACAATGATGTACCTATCATTGTCCAAAAAAGTGATGGCGGATACCTATATGCCACTACAGACTTAGCTGCACTGAAATATAGAAACCAAATACTCGGTGCGAAACGCATCTGTTATGTGGTAGATGCGAGACAAAGTGAACATTTTCGCCAAGTATTTTGGGTCAGCAAAGAAGCGGGTTTTGTGGGAACTGATACAAGCTTGGAACATATAGCTTTTGGTACGATGATGGACAGGTCAGGCAAACCGTTCAAAACTAGAGATGGCGGAACGGTAAAATTGATACATTTGCTTGATGAAGCGATAGTTAGAGCCAAGGATACAATATCAAGCAGAGAACAACTAGATAGCAATGCTTTAGAACACATTGCTAAAGCGGTCGGGATCGGGGCTTTGAAATATGCAGATCTGTCAGTAAATCGTGAATCAAATTATATATTTGATTGGGACAAGATGCTGAGCTTTGACGGCAATACAGCTCTTTATATGCAGTATGCCTATGCTAGGATACAAAGTATATTGCGTCGTTTTGATGGAGAGCTAGACGGAGAGATCAATATACAAAGCGATGTAGAGCATAAACTTGGCTTGGCGCTTTTGGAATTTGACGACATACTCACAAAAACTGCAAACGATGCCATGCCAAATTATTTGACCGGTTATCTGTATGAGCTAGCAACCGTATTTATGCAGTTTTATGAATTAAGCCCTATACTGAAAGAAAACGATGAAATAAAAATAAGCAGATTGCTGCTAGCTGATCTTACAGCAAAAATTATAAAGCAAGGTCTGTCAATACTAGGTATCGAGGTAGTTGAAAAACTATAGCCGGAATTACGTTCACACTTTTGTCATACCGAACTTGATTTGGTATCCACTCTTTTTATATGGATTCCAGCTCAAAGCACGGAATGACGTTTTATATAAAACAATATCGTCCGAGCATCATTGTAAGTAGGCAATATTTCAAAGCGGTTAGCATGAAATATGCCGTAAACGATATTATTCGGATGATGATTTTCTTTGGTTACTTTTCTTTTTAAAAAGAAAAGTATAAAGAAATGAAGGTGTTTTTCTTGCTACATATAATTTTGTATGGTTCGTTGTCTAGCGCACAATTATAATAAAACGGCGGGTTATCAGACCCGCACTAAACCATGTTACTATGATATGATCGCAACAGTAATAATTACTCGGCTTTTTTAGCCGTTAGTTCGCTCAAAAAAGCTTCCAATGAATATCGCTGACGATACTGCGGTATCATGATATGTACAAGTATATCGCCCATATCAGCTACTACCCACTCATCGCTGACATCTGAGCCTATAAATTCTTCGCCTAAAGGCTTTAATTCAGTTTTTAAATGATCAAAGAGTGCCGCAGTATGCTTACCGCCAAGAGAATTGGCAATTACAACTCTTTTGGCGATATAATCGGCATCATCAAGATTGAAAACCTCTATATCTTCGGCTTTTTTATCGTCTAATACTTTTACTATTTTATCTATTCTTTCATCTAATGTCATTTGTTTCCTTGTTTTATATTAATAGTTCTCAAAATATGTTTTAACTTCATCTCTTATTTTTTCATCTACATTGGCTAGATCCATATTCTCTCTTATCAAAGTAGAACTAACAGCATTATCGATATGAAGCACTTTAAATGAGCGTAAAGCTGCAGTATTCAAGGAGTTATCTCCTCTAGTAACTACTATCCATGTGATTGTATCATTTAACCACTCAAAATTACGCCATAAAGTTATTTTTTCTAAATTATCTGCTCCTATTATGAGATAACGAACATCATACAAAGATCTAAAATGCTCTATACTTTGATAAGTATAGCAGATCTTATTATCTATCTCATAAGGATCTACGATAACATGTTCATTATCAAATACTTTTTTGCACCATAACAAACGCTGCATTGCCGGTGCAAACGGCGCAGCCTTAAACGGATTTTGGTATACAGGAAGTATCAAGAGATAGTCAATATCAAATTTTTTCAATACTTCACGTACTATTTCTTGGTGTCCTAAGTGCGGAGGATCGAAACTACCACCCAAAACAGCCGCTACGGCTTTGTCCTTTTTAACCAAAAAATAACCTCATTTATTGTAGAATAATGAAATTCTATCATAATATTCATAAGCTTAGGAGAAAGTATGGCAGTCAAAGTCGCAATCAATGGATTGGGAAGAATCGGCAAATGTGTAGCTAAAATTATATCTGATAGAGACGATATAGAATTGGTGGCAGTCAATGTAAGCGGATCTGATGAGACTATCGAGTATGGATTGAAATATGATAGTGTACACGGTACTAGAGATGACGTCAAAGTTGTTGACGGTTTTATACATATGGGCAATACAAAAGCAAAAATATTAGACAGCAGAGATCCTGCACAACTTGATTTCGCAAGCCATGGAGCAGAGATCGTTCTAGAGTGTACAGGTGCATTTTTAACAGCCCAGAGCGTACAGCCGTATCTTGCTAACGGTGTTAAAAAAGTTATCTTTTCTGCTCCGGCAAAAGATGATACTGCTACTTATGTTATCGGTGCCAATGAAAATGAATACAAAGGTGAAAGCATTATCTCAAATGCAAGTTGTACCACCAACGGCCTAGCTCCGCTTGTAAAAGTACTTGATGATAATTTCGGTATCAAAAAAGGCCTTATGACAACGATTCATAGTTATACAAGTTCACAGCCGATACTTGATCATAAGCCAAGCAAAAAAGATATGAGAAAAGGGCGAGCAGGTGCAGCCAACTTGGTGCCTACTACAACTGGTGCTGCCAAGGCTATAGGCAAAGTATTGCCAAAACTTAACGGCAAACTTAACGGACAATCAATAAGAGTTCCGACTGCTGATGTTTCGATCGTAGATTTGACAGTAACATTAGAAAAAAATATCACACTTGACGATGTCAAACAAGCTTTTGAAACAGCAAGCAAAACCACCCATAAAGGGATCTTGGGTATTGACAACGAATATAGGGTTTCAACCGATTTTATAGGCGAAGAGACCAGCACGGTTGTAGCAATGGATACCATACAAGTAATAGGCGATAATATGGTCAAAGTTCTCTCTTGGTACGATAATGAGTGGGGATACTCTTGCCGATTGGTTGATTTAGCAATACTAGTAAGTAAAAAATAGAGAATTATATATGCCAAAAACGATTAAAGATATAAATATAGACGGTAAAAGAGTTTTTATAAGATGTGATTTTAATGTGCCTAAAGATGATGAGGGCAACATCACGGATGACAGACGTATCAGGGAGGCATTGCCGACAATTAGATATTGCCTAGATAGAGATTGCAAAGTTATATTGGCTTCACATTACGAAAGACCAGAGCCTGGCAAATATGAAGAGAAGTATTCATTAAAACCTGTAAAATTAAGACTCCGCAAACTTCTCAAGCTCAACGGCGAAGTTAAAATTGCAGATGATGTCATAGGGCCAGATGCCAAAAGCAAGGCTGCTGCTTTAAAAGCTGGAGAGATACTAATCCTTGAAAATCTGAGATATGAAGCTGGAGAGACAAGCAATGATGAAAATTTTGCTAAAGAGTTGGCATCACTAGCTGATGTTTATATCAATGATGCTTTTGGTGCTTGTCACCGTAAGCATGCTTCCATATATGCTCTTGCACAACAATTTGCGCCGGAAAATAGAGGTATAGGCTTTTTGATGAATAAAGAGATCAATTTCTTTAGTAAAGTAATAGAAAATCCAACCCGTCCATTTGTAGCTGTTGTTGGCGGAAGCAAGGTATCGGGCAAACTTCAAGCTCTTATAAACCTTGTAGAAAAAGTTGACAAGATCGTAATAGGCGGCGGAATGGCGTTTACGTTTCTTAAAGCTCAAGGATTTGAGATCGGCAAATCAATAGTAGAAGATGATCTAATCGAAGATGCCAAAAAGATAATGGCAAGAGCAAAGACAAGAGGCGTAAAATTTTACTTGCCTGTCGACTTGGTAGTAGCAGATAAATTTAGCAGCGAGGCTATGATAAAATATCTTCCGTCTCAAGAGATACCAGGAGAATGGATGGGGCTTGATATCGGGCCGGCCAGCAGCAGACTTTTTAGAGAAGCTTTGCACGATGCACAAACTATCATATGGAACGGACCAATGGGTGTTTATGAGATAGACAAATTCTCAAAAGGAAGCATCTTGATGTCCCACAATATCGCTCAAAGCCATGCCACTACCATTGTAGGCGGCGGAGATACGGCCGATGTAACAGCAAGAGCCGGGGATATAGAAGAGATGAGCTTTGTAAGCACCGGCGGAGGAGCCAGTTTGGAGTTAATAGAGGGTAAAATACTTCCGGGCATATCGGTACTTCAATGATCTTTGCCGCAAATTTTAAAACAAATCACACTAGAGCTTCAACTTTGGTATATTGTGAGCAGCTAGAGCAGCAAATTTCAGATAACCAAAGTGACAAATTTTATATATTTCCGCCATCAACTGCATTATTTTCGCATTGCGGTAAAATAACTATCGGTGCACAAAATGCATATCCGGCAGCAAACGGTGCATTTACGGGAGAAATAGGATTAGAGCAATTAGAAGAATTTGGTATCAAAACGATCTTGATTGGCCATAGCGAACGAAGACAATTGCTAAAAGAATCCGCAGAAGATATAGCAAAAAAATTTGAATTTTATAAATCACAAAATTTTGAAATTATCTATTGTATAGGTGAACCGCTTGAAGTAAGGGAACAAGGTAATGATGCCGTACTAGCTTACCTCGCCGAACAATTTAACGGCATTGATATTAATTATGAAAAATTAATATTTGCTTATGAACCTATTTGGGCTATTGGTACTGGCAAGAGTGCAACAAACCATGAAATAGCCACAACGCACCAGGCATTAAGAGCATTGAGCCAAAAACCGCTTTTGTATGGCGGAAGTGTCAATATTGACAACATTAAAGAGATCTCTATGATCAAAAATGTAGACGGGGTATTGGTAGGCAGCGCATCGCTTAATGCAGCCAATTTTGCTGCGCTTATCACGGCAGCAAAATAATTATTAACATAATATACAAGATTGCGCCTGTATCTAAAATAATCATATTTTTTATCTTCTTACATCATGTCCAAAAATAAATCATATTTAATCTTTTAAACAAATAATCAATCTTATTGGCTATATCTTTATATAAAAACTTTATAATAAAAATTATTAATACAAAAGAATCTCATAATGATAAAATTTATTGCTTTCAAAGTTTTATATCTGTATAATATAACATCATATTATAAAAGGAAACGCAATGAAAATCAAATCTATCGTTTTGTCTGCCGGATTGGTTTCTTTACTCATTCTAGCCGGATGTAAAGAAAAAGCATCTGATAGTAATGCAAGTGCGGTCTTAGAACCTGCAAAAGCTGCTACTGTTGGACCTGCTGATGAATTGGCTAAAAAAGTCTTGGCTATGGGGCTTAAGCCTATACCTGCAGATCCGGAAGAACTAAGAAAACTAACAGAAGATGCTAATAATACTTTTTCTGAAGCGAAAATAGAACTGGGTAAAAAATTATATTTTGATCCTAGATTATCGCAAAGCAACCTGATAAGCTGTAATACCTGCCATAATTTGGCACTTGGTGGTGTAGATGGGGTAGAGGCTGCGATAGGAGATAAGTGGAGTGCAAATCCTCATTACTTAAACTCTCCTACAGTTTATAATTCAGTCTTTAATAAATCACAATTCTGGGATGGAAGAAGCCCACACCTAGAAGATCAAGCTCAAGGGCCAATGCAGGCAAACCCAGAGATGGCCTCTTCAAAAACATTGATTGAACAAAGAGTGACTTCTATCCCGGCTTATGTAGAAGAGTTTAAAAAGGCTTACGGAGATGATGTTAAGATCACATTTGAACTGATCGCTAGAACCATAGGGCTATTTGAGAGAACGTTGGTTACTCCTTCTAGATTTGATGACTTTTTAAATGGCGATAGCAATGCACTTACTGCCGAAGAAAAAGAAGGCTTGAAACTATTTGCCGATAAAGGTTGTACTGCTTGTCATACCGGTATCGCTCTTGGCGGTGATATGCAAAGCTTTGATGTACAAGGAATCTATAAATATAGAGATGTTGGTGATTTTAAAGGCAATGCAAATAAAATGGTAAAAACTCCGACCCTTAGAAATATAGAAGAGACAGCCCCATATTTCCACAATGGAAAGATTTGGACTCTAAAAGAAGCTATTCAAGAGATGGGCAAAGTACAATTGAATACACAAATAAGTGATGAAGATGCAGCTAAAATTGAAGTATTCCTCAAATCACTTACCGGCAGAAAACCTGCCATTACTTATCCTGTACTTCCTGCAAGTACCCAAAAAACTCCTCAACCTATCGTTAAATAACACTTTGACATCCTTTGGGATGTCACGTTATATACTCCTTTCTTGATCATGCCAAAATAAATTTGGTATGATTTTATAATATCTCAAGCTTTATTTTACTGCCTAAAATTTAATCATATTTATTGTTATTTTATGTTCAATATGTTGTTATACTTTGTTACATCACATTAATTAGGAGAACGAGATGAAAGTAAAAAAACTAAGTTTAATAGCTATCGTGGCAATAAGCAGTGCTTTATATGCAGACGGTGACATATCTGCAGCAGAAGCAGCTAGCACACCTGCTTCTGATTTTACATATTCGGCCAATATGGCGTTGACTAGCAATTATGTATGGAGAGGCATTAGTCAAACAGATAATTCGCCGGCAATCCAAGGAGGGATTGATCTTGGGTATAAAGGTTTTTATGCTGGGGTATGGGGATCGAATGTAGAATTTGGTTCAGTTTTGGATGAATCAATGGAGCTTGATCTTTACGGTGGATACAAAGGCGAGATAGCGGGAATCGGGTATGATCTAGGATATATAGAATATGCATACCCGCATAACTCTTCAGCACTTAATTTTGGAGAGGTATATGCTGGCCTAAGTAAAAGCATCGGAGATATTGGATTGTCGGGAAAATATTATTTTGGAGCAGATGCCCCATCTGGTGTTAAAAAATTAGACTACTATGAACTGGGTGCAAGCTATGCTCTTCCTTATGAAATATCATTAGGAGCAACTTATGGAGATTATGAAGATATTGGCAGCAACTACAGCGTAAAACTGTCATATCCGATAGGAAAATTTACAATCAGTTTGGCATATACTGATTTTAATGCGGACAGCTTATCTGGATATGATGATGAAGACCACATTGTTGGTGCCATAAGCACATCATTTTAATAAATAATTCAATTACTCCCTTTTGTTCAATGTTTCTAGCAATTCAAGCTAGAAACATTATTATTGATACATCATCCGCCAAGAGCCAAATAAAGACTAACTCTATTGATATATTGTCTATATAGATTGTCAACATATGACAACTGTGCATTTCTGGCAGTTTCTTCGGCATCTAACCAATCTTTTAGACTGGAAGCTCCTGCTCGATACCTTATCTCGTAAAGTTTCTGTGCCTCTTGTGCTTGCAAATACGCTTGCTTTAATTCTACGCCTTCTAATGCATATCGTTCATTTGCAGATAGTGCATCTTCAACCTCTTTCAAAGCATTGTAAAGCTTTTGACGAAATTCAACTTTTGCTTGTTCATATGCTACTTTTGAGATTTTGAGATTTATGCTGTTTTCATTCCAATTTAAAAAAGGCAATATTATATTTAATCCCAAAACACCTACAGGATTACGAAGCATCTCCGCTAAAGCATTTGAGCTTGTGCCTATACTGCCCGTTAAATTGAAAGACGGGTAAAAGCTGGATTTAGCTACATCTATACCCAATCCGGCTTCTTGCAAACGCATCTGGGCTGCATAAATGTCAGGCCTGTTGGATAAAGTATCTGCTGGTATATTAGCAGGGATATTAGACAATTCTTCTAGCGCAAATCTTTGTGGTATTTTGTCTGTATATTTTGCCGGCTCAATATCCAAAATTATCGCTAGAGCATGCATCGCCTCAGTGCGGGATTGGAACATCTTTTCATAAGATGCTTTTTGGCTGGCTAGTGAGCGTTCTGCCATTAGCAGATCAAGTTTTGATGCTGCTCCGGCTTTGTATCTTGTACGGATCAGGTCGACTATTTTTGTAGAAGAATTTATATTTTGTTTGGCGAGATATATATTTTCGCTCAAATATGCCAATTGCCAATATAATTTAGTCACTTCACCTTCTATAAAAAGTTTGCTTGCTTGCAGATCTTGTTCTGTAGCTAAAGCTTCAAGTTCTTTGATATTTTTAGTTGCAGATAATTTACCTCTGAGATCCAGTTCATACCCTACTGCCAGATTTGCTCCTGCATTTATTGTTGAAGCACTGCTTTTGTCTAAAGGCCTTGAGCTTGAAGCTTGGAGTGAGCCTGAAAAGATTGGAAGCATATTATTTGCAGCAAGATCTACATTTAATTTGGCTTGTTCGAGTTTGTAACTGGCTATAATAAGCGAAGTATTTTGATTTAAAGCCTGTTCTACTAAAAGATTTAGATCTTTTTGACCAAAACTCTCCCACCATTTTTTATCATTTTGGATATTTATAATGGAAGTGTTTTTTGGGATATTGATATTTTTTGATGCACAACCACTCAGCAGAAAAAATACCATACTTGTAGACGCTATCGTATAATGTAACGGTTTTTTATATATATAAATATTCATATCAGCTCCTATTCTCTGCTAAGTGCCACTACCGGGTCTAGTTTAGCTGCATTCTTGGCTGGTATAAAACCGAAAATTACACCTATCAAAGTGGAACAAATAAACGCAAAAATAATGGAACCTATTGAAAAGATCATACTAAACATGCTGCTCATTTGCCCGAATATCTCTCCTATCAAAAGTGCCAACCCAATTCCAAGCACTCCGCCAAAAAGACAAACCACGACCGATTCTATTAAAAATTGCTGCATAATATCACTCTGCCTAGCTCCGACTGCCATACGAACACCGATCTCACTTGTACGTTCGGTTACAGATACCAGCATAATATTCATTACTCCTATACCTCCAACCACAAGCGCAATCGCAGCGATCATAGAGATAAGCAACCTCATCGTTGCTGTGGTACTCTCTATGGTTTGGCGGATGCTATCTAGATTTGCCATATAAAAATCTTTTGTTCTGTGACGTTGTTCTAAAATTTTACCGATACCCTCTTCTGCGGCCGTACTTGTGACATCATCAGATACCCTTACGGTTATACTATTAAGATGCGATTGCCCTATCATCCTGCTCATTACCGTAGTATATGGCACCCAAATATTTATACTATCAGCTCCCATAAATGCACTAGATAATTTTTTACTAAGTCCTATGATACGTACAGGTACACTTCCAAGCATAATAGTTTGGCCTACAGGATTGACATCTTGTCCAAATAACTCTTTTTGTGCATTCGGGTCTATGACGGCCACTTGAGCATATTCTCCGACAAGCTTGTTGTCAAACATCATGCCCCTATCTATCTCTATACCTCTTACTTGGAAAAAATCTTCTCCTACCCCTTTAATCTGGGCATCAACAGAGATATTTCTATATCTTACGGTAACACTATCGTTGACACTTGGAGTAACACTATCTATAAAATCTTGTTTTTTTAAAACTTCTGCATCTGCTACTGTGAGTGTATGTATCTTTCTGGCATCGCGGTCGCCAAAACCCTTACCTGGATAGATATTTATGGTATTTGTGCCCATATTGCTTATATCTTTTAGAATCTTTTGGCGTGAACCCTCTCCCAAGGCTATAACAGATACCACTGATGCTATACCTATAATGATACCAAGCATTGTTAAAAATGTACGCATACGGTGAGCAAGCATTGATTTAAAAGCCATCGTGAAAGCCTCACTAAATCTGTCTATTGCTCCTTGCCAAGGATGTTTGCTGGCGATTTCGTTTTTGGATATAACTTTTTCTTGCAATTCTTCTTTTATAATACGTTTATCTGAAATGATCTCTCCGTCTTTTATCTCTATGATCCTATGGGCCGTATTGGCTATATTTATATCATGTGTTACTATGATTATGGTATGGCCGTCAGCATGAAGCTCTTGAAGTATCTCTATGACTTCTTGGCCGCTGCGGCTATCCAAGGCTCCTGTAGGCTCATCAGCAAGAATTATTTCTCCACCGTTCATAAGTGCTCTGGCTATACTTACTCTTTGCTGTTGTCCGCCAGAGAGCTGATTTGGCCTGTGATGCATCCTCTCGCCAAGTCCTAATCTAGTAAGAAGCTTGCCGGCTCTTTGGACTCTCTCTTCAAGTGTATAATTGGCATATATACTAGGTACTTCTACATTGCCTAAGGCATCCAAATCATTTAGCAAATGGTAACGCTGAAATATAAATCCAAAATGTTCTCTGCGAAGCCTTGAGAGCTCATCTGGATCCATCTCGTCTGTAGATCTGCCATGTACTTTATAGCTTCCGCTGCTAGGACGATCTAAGCATCCTAATATATTCATCAAAGTTGTTTTTCCTGAACCAGACTGTCCCATTATGGCAACCAGTTCACCGGCTTCAATAGTAAGATTGATATCCTTTAGTATAGTTACTTCATCATCACCCGAAGGAAATTTGCGATAAAGGTTTTTGACTTCCAAAATAGGCGGCATCTTTAATGGGCTCCCATTCTACTCATTCTAGCTTGTGCTCTAGCCTGTGTTGCAGTGCTTATTGTGGATGTGCCTTGAGATACTATGACTTGTTCATTCTCTTTTAATCCTGAGATTACTTCTGCATTAATATTGTTATTTACTCCTATACGTACCCATCTTTGGTCTATTTTGTTGTCTTTGCTTAATACTCTTACTTCATATTCGCCTTTTTTATTTTTGGCTCCAAGGGCTGCAGATGGAATAGCTAATACATTGTTAACTTTATTTACAAAAATTGTCATTTGGGTTGTCATTCCTATTTTGAGCCTTCTGTCATTGTTGTCAACATCCATCATGCCGTAATAATATATAGCATCAGTTAAAGTATTGACATCTATATTGCTGTTGTCTACTAAGGCAGTGGGGGCAGGATCTACTGAACGAAGTTTAGTCTTGTAATGATGTGAACTATCGCCTAAAATAGTAAAATCAACTTCCATTCCTTCTTTTAACCTAAATACATCGCCTTCGGAAATCTCTGCTTTAATAGTCATTTTATCTAATTGGGCAAGAACAAGTATGGTAGGAGTGGTTTGATTGGCATTGACCGTTTGTCCCTCTTCTACTGCAACAGACACCACCACTCCATCCATTGGAGCTAAGACCTTGGTATATCCCAATGAAACTTTTGCAGTTTCTATAGTCAGCTTGGAGCGTTTGATATTAGCTTTAGCTGTAGCTATGTTTGCCTTTGCTAGGGCTAATGAAGCTTTAGCATTATCATATTCTGCTTTAGATGTGGCTCCGCTCTTTATCATCATGGCTTGACGATCAAATTCTAACTTGGCTTTTTGAAGTGTGGCTTCATGGCTAACCAAGGCAGCTTCATTGCTTACTAGTTCTGCTTCTGCGCTTTGTAAATTGTTTCTTTGAGTCTGTGCATCAATAAGAGCCAAAACGTCTCCTTTTTTGACGTTTTGGCCTATCTGGGCATTTAGAGATTCGATCTGTCCCGATACTTGCGCACCAACATTTACTTGTTTATATGCATTTGTTACACCGGTAGCCAGTACGGTATCTTCTAAATCCATTTTAGTCACAATGGCAGTGACATTTGGATTTTCTTCTTTTGCAGGAAAAAATAAATATTTAATCACTAAGCCTATAGATGCTAAGAGCAATAACCAAATAACTCTTTTTACCCATTTATTTAATTTAGAAAACCAACTTTTCATGCTATTGCCTATTTATTATTTATTTTTTACAAGTGTACCCAATATATATTTAACGAAGGTAAACGGCTTAAATAATAATAACTAAAAAAAATATATTAAGTTGCTTTAAAATTGTGGATTTATTAAATTGTATCAAATCGCGTTAAACTATTAAAAGGTTTTAAAGCTTATATTTTAGGGGTTTAAATGATATTTATTGGATTGTGTTAGATTGTAGAATGGTGGAGCATAGCGGGATCGAACCGCTGACCTCTTCGCTGCCAGCGAAGCGCTCTCCCAGCTGAGCTAATGCCCCTCTGCTTAGGAATTGAAATTTTATACTATCAAAACCTAAAATAAGCTTAGGCATTGAAAAAATAACGATGTGTATCTTCTTTGGAAGCAAATGGTGCAACAGAGTAAACCTCATCACCGATAGTTACATCGTATAATTCATCTTTGTTGCTTTTGGCATAAGTGATGGCTATCCGTGCCGCTAATTCCTTATCAGAAAAAGAGGCAGATACACTAATGAGAGAGAACGGGCCAATAACCGGCAGTGTAAATGGCATATATTTGCTGCTATTGATCCCTTTGAGGGCTTCATTATCCGCTTCATCTCTTCCGACTATCAGTTTTGCTCCCTCAGGAAGCCTGAAATGCCGTCCGAATTTAAGTATCTCAATATCTTCTACATCAAAACTATCATGAGAAATATGCTCCCTGATGCGCTCGCTGTAATGGATATCAGTTAGCAAGCATCCACCGCCGGGACTTTCATACTCTTCCCACCCATGCTCAGCAGCTAGGGCTATCTGTCTGTCCCTGCTTCTGCCTGATATATCAAGCAGCTTTTCTCTATCTACCCATCCTTTTATTTCAGGTGTAGTGGGATCCATAAGCTTGGCAGAGAGCGGCCTAAGTATAAGCTTTTCATCCGTATCGTTTGCCAAACGGCTTACAAGTTTCATAGCATCGCTTCGCTGACTCATAGGACGCTGTCCAAGCACTTCACCGGTAACAATAAAAGATGCACCAAGCTCATCCATAAGCTCCTTTGCGATACGAAACATATACCCATGACAATCTATACAAGGATTGAAATTTTTACCATATCCATGTATGGGATTAAACAAAATCTTTTGAATATACTCTTCTCTTACATCTATTGCACGAAATGAAGCCCCAGCCATCATTGCTCTTTGCCTTAGGATATCATCTACATCCTTTTTGCCGCCAAAACCTATCTTGATGTGCAAGGCAATAACCTCTATGCCCATATCAGCGACCGTCTTTGCCGCTAACATGCTATCTAAACCTCCACTAAATAATGCCAATGCTCTCATGGTCTACCATCTCTCCTCTTTCTAACTTTGGTATGATCTCTGTTTTTATTGCTCTAATTAGAAGTGCTTTTCTCCCAAATGATATTGTAGTATCTGCTGTTATATTTTTTAGTTTGTCTTCATAATATTTGATTAGAAAATTTCGCAAAGCTTTTTGCAAATCAGCCTCACTCATCACTTTGGCATGTTCATTGAGTGCGAGCTGACGTACAAGTTGATGCTCGCTATCTCCTGTGATAATAGCTTGAAAATATTCTTCATATACTCCAAACATTGCCGGATGAACAATATCCAAAACATCATCTATCATCCTAGGATACTCCAATAGAGTTTTTAGCAAGCTGAGCTGCTCTATATCATATTTGGTTTGCTTGGAGACAGTCGGTGTAAATTTTTGGGTATTTTTACCTTTGCCAAACAGTGCAGTAGAAACACCAAGAGTCGATGCTGCAAATGATATATAAGATTCTTGCAAAATGTCGCTAAGGCCTGCTAAATATGAACGAATCGCTCCAAATGCGCTCTCTTTTTCTTTTGGATTGGATAGGTCGTATCCGCTGCTGAGTTTCTCTATGACAAACTCAATTAACGGCTTATATTCTCTAAACAATTTTGCTACTAATTCTGCTTCACCTTTTGCTATCAAATCAGCAGGATCCTGCCCATTTGGAAAAAGTACTACACCTCCGTCAAATCCGGCAAGGGAGAGCATTTGGGCGGCTTTTAGTGCAGCAGCGATTCCAGCCTTATCCCCGTCATATGCCAATATGATCTTCGGATCACCCTTCCGTAATAGCGGTAAATGCTCACTCGTAAGTGCCGTACCGAGTGTAGCTACTGCTTCTTTGAACCCTCCTTGATGAAGCATTATTACATCCAGGTAGCCTTCGCAAATGATGATTTTTCTTGACGCATAAATATGCTCTTTTGCCTGATGATAACCATACAATAAACGGGATTTATTAAACAATTTCGTTTGTGGAGAATTGATATATTTGGCCGGATGGTTTGAGATAGTTCGTCCGCCGAATCCTACCAATCCGCCGCTTGGAGAGTATATAGGAAATGTGATCCTCTCAACCAGCCTGGCATACTTTCCATCTTCGCCGGCAGCTATGATGCCGGCTTCTTCGGCGGTACCAAGAGGAATGAGAGTAGAATGCAAAAAATTCATTACTTCATTTCCGGATGGCACAAAACCGATACCGAATGTCTCTATGGAATTTTGATTTATCCCTCGATCATGAAGATACGATAAAGCACTGTTTGCGTGGCTTAAATTTTTAGCATACCATGTCTGCATAGCTTCAAGGACTCTTTTTGCTTCACTGTAGTCGCCCTTGCCTTCACTGTATCTAAGAGAGACGTTGAACATAGAGGCTAACTTTTCTACCGCCTCAGGATATGTAAGTTTTTCTAACTCCATCACAAATTTGATGCTGTCTCCGCCTACCCCGCAACCAAAGCAATGGTATATCTGCTTACCGGGGCTGACTACAAAAGATGCTGTCTTTTCACCATGAAACGGGCAGCAAGCCTTGTAATTTGCCCCTGCTTTTTTTAGCTCTATATAGTTGCCTATCACATCAACAATATCAATGGTATTTTTGAGTGTTTCAATCGAAGCTGTATCTATCATCTCGTCATTATAGCAAATTTGGTATAATCTTAGCAGATACAACCAAAAAAGGTATAGCCAAAATGGAACATATTTTACCAAAATACAATGATCCGCTATTTAGTATCCTGTTGATAGTAGGTTTAGGTTTTATCATTGCTGTAACGGTTTATATTTGGGAAGTATATTCAAAACAAAAAGAACATAATTCATTATTGAATTTTTTAGAAAAATTTGAAAGCAGTGAATGCTATATAAATACGAAAGATTTAATATACGAAGAGCATATGCTTACTCCGTTATCAACATTGGCTAAAGCGTTCGAACACAATGGGGAGTATCAAAAAGCTATAGAGACATATCTCTATCTTATCAAAAACATAAACGAAGAGTTACCACAGCTTGAACTTATGGAACATTTGGGCAACACCTACTTTCATGCCGGATTTTTAGAAAGAGCAAAAACTATTTATCTGGATATATTATCAAAAACACCGAGAAATCCTAATGTTCTGCATTCATTAGAAATAATATATGAACTAATGCATGATTTTGATAAAGCGAAAGAGACTTTATTACCTCTTAAAACTATAGGTGAAGATACAACTAGCCTAGAAGCTTTTTTGGAATTAGAGACGCTTACAGCCGATAAAAAAATATCCAAACAAGATAAGAGCGATAAATTAGTCGAATTATACAAACTTTACCCATCGCTTTATCGTCCCATAATGGAACAGATCTTCCGCAATGACCATACAAGGGCCTGGAATATTTTTGACGAAGATCGAATAGAAGATATTTTGGATATATTGTGGTTCTTGGATAACGAAAAGCTGGATATGAATATTATAAATACCTATGAATCTCTAAAAGTATTATATTATATCAAAGGCATTGAGGATACTTTATCGCAAACTTGCGGCATATTTAGTCTTGATATGCTTGCTATTGCCAAACAATATGGGTATGATAAAGGCGAATTATATTTTTCATATATTTGCAATAATTGCAGGCATACATTTCCTGTCAGCTTCAAAAGATGTCCAAATTGTAAGGCTATCAACTCAATAAAAGTGGAGGAACAAATTGCAAAATCAACAACGCAAAACGATAACCCTCTATTCTGACGGTTCAAGCCTAGGCAATCCAGGACCTGGAGGTTACGGCGGGATACTCGAGTTTCAAGGACACCGTAAACATTTCAGTGGCGGTGAAGCACATACTACAAACAATCGAATGGAACTTATGGGGGTTATCGAAGGGCTCAAACTTCTTAAAGAACCTTGTAACGTAATTATAATTTCTGATAGCAGTTATGTTGTCAATGCCATCAACAAATGGCTAAAAGGCTGGATATCCAAAAATTTTGCCAAAGTAAAAAATGTCGATTTGTGGAAAATGTACATAGATGCTTCTGCTCCGCATACAATTAACGCTCAATGGGTACGAGGGCATAACGGACATATTGAAAATGAACTTTGTGACCAAATGGCAAAAGCAGAAGCTATGAAATTTAAGGAATGATCATGAAAACAAAATTCAATTTGACAATATTGTCAATATGCTTAACAATAACAAACGCATTAGCTATGCCAAGTGATGTCAATGCAACAAATATTGACAATAACGGATCAAAACAATACAAACAAATTGCTACGGGTAAATGCAGCTGGTACGGTTCAAAATTTAACGGCAGCCGTACTGCCAGCGGAGAGAGATTTGACAGTACACAAAAAACCGCTGCGCATAAAACTCTTCCTTTCGGTACCCTTCTTAGGGTCACAGAGCTCAAAACAGACAAAAGTGTAATTGTCAAAGTAACCGACAGGGGTCCATTTGTAAAACACAGGGTCCTTGATATTTCTCATGCGGCTGCAAAAGAGATCGGCGTAGTCGGCAAGGGTGTATTTTATGCCAAAATAGAATTAGTACAATAGGCATTGACATGAGATTTTTATACATATTGATCTTTAGTGCAGCATTGGCTAGCGCAAATGAAAGTGTTTACAGTGAAGTCAAAAGTATAATTTCTATTATGGAATCATCCAACAAACATACCGTAGTTAATCGTAACGGTTTTTTGGGCAAATATCAATTTGGTGCCATGAGCTTGGTTGACATAGGATTTTTGAAATTAGAAAACTACAGGGCTTTAACCTATACTAAAAAGACCAAAACCAGAGCAGCAAAAGTCATGTGGAGAGATGGATATAATTTAACTAAATTCCTAGATGATCCAAATAATTGGAATATTGAAGGCGGCAAACAAGCCTTTTTAAACAGTGTTGAACTTCAAGACAAGGCAATGGATACCATGCTTAGAATAAATACCAAAAGGCTTTTGCAAAAAGGTTTTAATCTAGATGATCCGTCATTTGCCAAATCTATGCTAATAGCATCGCATTTTGGCGGGGTAGGCAGTGCAGAAAAATACGCGACAGAACATAAAGACTATAAAGATGATTTTGGCACCAGTATATCAAAATACTACAATGCCAGAAAGGGACACTATAACCCATAATATGCTATAATAAAAGCCAAATTAAGGAGTAATAATGGATAACTATAGTCAATTAGAACGCCAACTGGGGTATGTTTTTAATGACAAGCAATTGATTATTGAGGCTTTAACTCATAGAAGTTTTAAAAAGCCTTATAATAATGAGCGGCTTGAGTTTTTGGGAGACGCGGTACTTGACCTCATCGTAGGCGAATATCTATATAACAAATTCAAAGATTCAGACGAAGGAACACTGTCAAAAATAAGAGCATCACTTGTCAATGAAAGCGGATTTGCGCTTTTGGCAAAAATATTAAATTTAGGAAAATATATCTATCTGTCTCTTGCTGAAGAAAACAATGAAGGAAGAACTAAGCCTTCTTTGTTGTCCAATGCATTTGAAGCCATAATCGGTGCTATCTATATAGAAGGCGGGCTTGAAACAGCTAGAAAAATAGTTATAGAGTTATTGGAAAAATGTTATCCAACCATTGATCTGCAAACTCTCTCAAAAGATTACAAAACAGCTCTTCAAGAATTGACTCAAGCCAAATATGGCGTAACTCCTGATTATGAGCTTGTACGTGCATTTGGGCCTGATCATAAAAAAGAGTTTGAGATATCTCTTACTTTAAATGGCAAAGAGATAGCAACAGCACAAGGAAAAAGCAAAAAAGAGGCTCAGCAAAAAGCTGCCAAGAGTGCTTTGGATATATTACTACAAGGCAAATGATATGAATACTTTTGGCAAAAAATTCACAATGACCACTTTTGGAGAGTCTCATGGTGTGGCTTTGGGCTGTATAGTTGATGGTGTTCCGGCCGGATTAGCAATTGATGAACTGTTTATCCAGAGTGAATTGGACCGTAGAAAACCGGGCAAGAGCAACCTGGAGACCAAACGCAAAGAAAGCGATAAAGTATCCATATTATCAGGAGTTTTTGAAGGTAAAAGCACAGGCACTCCAATTGCGATGATCATATACAATGAAGATCAAAAAAGCAAAGATTATGACTCTGTAAAAGATCTTTTTCGCCCAGGGCATGCCGATTTTACTTATTGGAACAAATACGGCATCAGAGATTACAGAGGCGGCGGACGAAGCAGTGCCAGAGAGACTGCTGCTAGAGTAGCAGCCGGCGCAATAGCAAAATTAATGCTTAGTACGATCGGTATAAGTATCCAAAGCGGCATAAAAGCTATCGGCAATATAAAAGGCATCATAGATGATTTTGAATATGCCAAATCAAGTCCCATACATGCGCTTGATAAAAATTATGAAGAAAAGCAAATAGAAGCTGTAACATTAGCCAGAGACGAACATGACTCTATAGGGGGCAGCGTACTTACTATTGCTACGGGTGTTCCAGTAGGCTTAGGAGAACCGATGTACCATAAATTAGACGGTGCATTAGCTGAAGCAATGATGGGCATCAATGCAGCCAAAGCCGTAGAAATCGGCGAGGGAGCAAAAAGTGCAACCCTTAAAGGTTCACAAAACAATGATCCTATAGGTTCAAGTGGCTTTGAGAGCAACAAAGCCGGAGGTATTTTGGGCGGAATTAGTAATGGTGATGATATATCGGTAACTACACACTTCAAGCCAACACCGTCAATATTTCAAGAACAGCACACTATCACTAAAGATGGAAGCGAGACTCTATGTTCGCTCAAAGGCAGACATGACCCATGTGTTGCCATCAGAGGAAGTATAGTGTGTGAAGCTATGATGGCATTGGTGCTTGCAGATATGATATTGCTCAATATGGGCAGTCGCATGGAGCATATAGAAAAAATTTACAAAAAGTAAAAATCTTTATACTATTTTAAAATTTTTATTTTGATTTTTTATCAGAAAAATTAAAAAAATGACAATTTAGTCAATTCCTTTAACATTAAAGCTCTTACGATGCACTTCGCATCTGCCATGTTTGATTATGGCGTCTATATGTGCTTTTGTGCCATATCCCTTGTGGTTGTCAAATCCATATTGCGGATACAGCGCAGCCAACTCTATCATGATTCTATCTCTTGTAACTTTGGCTAATATGCTAGCAGCACTTACTTCGAAGATTTTTTCATCTGCTTTTATCATAGTTTCTATATTTTGCACACCAAATGTACAATTTCCGTCAAAAAGATAATCATGCCCCGGCAAATGATGCATAATCTCCAAAAGTCCTTGTCTCAAACATTCGGATATGCCCATATCATCAACCTGCCTTGCATCAAAGATAACTATATGATATCTTGAATTTTGAATAATTTGAATATAAATTTCTTCTCTTTTTTTTTCCGAAAGCTTCTTAGAATCCATGACGCCTTTGATCATTCCGCACAGTACCACTCCGGCAATCACAAGAGGCCCAGCCAGCGGTCCTCTCCCTGATTCATCTATACCACATAAATATTGTTTATCATACATTAACTATTTTCTTTATTTTATTGTATATTGATTTACCATTTAGAGTTATACTTACATTGTTGCAAGAGTACTGCATACAAGTCTTTTTACTCCTTCCTTGTTTTGGTCCGTCTCACAGTACTTTTTAGTGAGGCGGATTTTATCCGATAAATTTACCCTGACTGCGCAGATCGGCTTCCATAATTTCTATTTCTCGGTGTCCATTATGTACAATTTCAGGATCTACACTAAAATCCAGTTCACTATTGCGCCCTTCATACGGCACATGATTTAATATTGTTTTGATAGCATTTAATCTAGCTTTAAATTTATCTACACTGCGTATAACCGTCCAAGGGGTTTTAATGGTATGGGTGCGCTTTAGCATTTCATATTTCATGAGGGTAAATTCATCCCATTTTTCTTGCATCTGCACATCAATTTCGCTTAATTTCCACTGTTTTAAGGGATTATACTCTCTTTCTAAAAACCTAGCATGCTGCTCTTCTTTGGTAACAGAGAAATATATCTTTACAAAATAAAATCCATGATCTACCAGATCAGCCTCAAACTGCGGAACACTTTTTATAAAAGTTTTGTATTGGTCTTTGGTGCAAAATCCAAAAACAGGCTCAACCATTGCCCGATTATACCAGCTTCTATCAAAAAGCACCATCTCTCCGCCGTGCGGAAATTGTTCTACATATCTCTGAAAATACCATTGTGTTTTTTGAACATCAGAAGGTTTTCCAAGGGCAACTACCCGATAATGCTTTTCGTTCATATATCTTGTGATCCTGCGAATTGCTCCGCCTTTGCCTGATGCATCTCTTCCTTCTATAAGGACGATCATTTTTTTCTGATGTTTTTCCAAATGATCTTGCAGCTTAATAAGCTCAACTTGCAAAGGCTCCAATGAATCTTCTTGCACTGCATATGAGTATTTTTTAAATACTTCTCTTTGGTATGCCTCATCTTTATTAAATTGTTTTAAAAATTCATTGAATTCCACATATCCCTCCTATTCAAATTTATATCCAATGCCCCATATAGCATGAAAATATCCTAGTTTACACTCCGGGT
The DNA here is from genome assembly GCA_002483605.1 of Sulfurovum sp. UBA7648. Taxonomy (GTDB): domain Bacteria; phylum Campylobacterota; class Campylobacteria; order Campylobacterales; family Sulfurovaceae; genus BN30871. The sequence goes on along the minus strand of DLIG01000015.1, from coordinate 101,018 downwards.
CTATCTTTTTTTTGAGACGATTGATCGCAACATTCATAGCATTATAATTGCTGCTTTCTATTTTGCCCTGCCATAATGCATTGTGCAAAACTTCTCTATCTAGATTTTTGCCTGCGTTTTGTATCAAAAAATAGAGCAAGTCATTTTCAAATTGCGTTAAAGCAATATCATTGCCTCCAACAGAAACCGTTTTTTTACTACAATTTAAAGCGATCTCTTTATATTTTACAATATCGCCTGATGCTAATGCGCCGCTTCTTCTTAGAAGAGCATTTACTCTAAGAATGAACTCTTTTGGGTGAAATGGCTTGGTGATATAATCATCGCCACCGCTTTCAAACCCGTCTTCTATATCACTTTGAGAATCCTTGGCAGTCAAAAATATCACCGGAATTGAATATCCTTGCTCTCTTAGATGAAAGACAAATTGACTGCCTTCAATACCGGGAAGATTACGATCTACGATAAGCAGCGATGGATTCTCTTCATCCAAAAATTGTATTACGTGTTCGGCAGATAAAAAACCTGTAGTCCTATACCCTTCTTTGTTGAGCAAATACTCTACAAGCTCTAATATATCCTCTTCATCTTCAATAATAAGAATTTCTATCTTTTCTTTTTGCATACATAGTATTATACAAGAAAAAAAATATCATTTACTTTCGCTAACAGCTAACGGATATATCTTTTGCGTTTGCTCTCCTTTAACAGTGTCAAATCTGTCACTATAAAGCCGTCAACACAATTACCAAAATCTTTGTCATATCCAAAATCAAAAAACTTTACTCCGCCGTCTTCACATACTTCACTATATTGTTTATAAAGCGTAGGTATAGCATAGCTCATCATTTCTAGCTTTTCTTTGAGTGTTTGTAAATCTTTTTTATAATCATTGTAAACAAAGATTGCTTTACATATCTTCTTTGTTTCAAGTGATATTTTATATGGATATTTATGTCTAACTAACGATTCATTGGTACCAAAATAATTTCTGTAAAACTCTATCATCATACCTTTTGCTTCATTACTGAATGTGTCGCTCAAACTAACAGCTCCAAAAAGATAACGAATTTGTGGTTGCATTTTTATAAATGCTCCTATCCCTTGCCATAAATAATCAAGCGCCCTGCTATTCCAATATTTCGGCTGCACAAAACTTCGTCCAAGTTCAATACCTTGAGAGATATGGGAATCAAATTTATTATCAAAATCAAAAAGTTTTGACGTATAAAAACCTTTTGTACCGTATAATTCCAATATATCTCTGCCAATGCCTATTCTATATGCTCCGGCTATCTCTAATGCATCATCATCCCATACTATTAAATGTTTATAATACATATCAAAATTGTCTATGTCTCTTTTTTTGCCACTGCCCTCGCCTACAAAACGAAAGCTAAGTTCTCTTAGCCTGCCTATCTCATTTAATACACAGTCTTCCATCTTGCTTGAATAAAGCAGTATATGTTTATCATCAAAAGTCTTACCTAACATCATCGCATTCTTTAAAGTTTTTTTTAGTTCGCTCCTTGCTTCAGGAGTTGCTATAATGTTTTGAGTAAGAAAAATCTCTCTACCGCCTTTGGCTATACGATAAAAATGTTTACGAAGCAGTTTTACGCTCTGTTTTAAAGATAATCCGCTTAAATTATAAGAATCATAAGATATTGATTTTCCTATCTTGAAATCGATAGTTTTCTTATAAGATTTAAACATCTCATGCGGTAATGTTGCGGTTGCAAAAGAACGATTGAGCCATGAGAGCATATAAAAAGTTTTAGAATTTTTTGCCTTGATATATATAGGCAATATCGGGGCTCTTGTTTTTAAAGCGATCTTTAAAAAACCGCTTTTCCATGCAGTATCTTTGATCCCATCAACTCTTGCACGGCTCACTTCACCTGATGGAAATATAATAACTGCTTGCCCTTCGTCTAATGCATCGTAGATCTTTTTGAGTGAATTTTTGTCTGTTTTGTTGTGTATATTGTCAACTGGTATTAAGATATCTTTTAGTTGATCGAATTGATTTAAAAATGAATTTGCCACTATTTTGATATCTTTACGTATATCTTTGAGTAAATGAATAAGAGCCAATGCATCCAATGCACCAAGAGGATGATTTGCAATGATCACTACTTTGCCAAATGGAGGAATATGGTCGAGTTCTTGTTTGCGAAGGCCTATATTTATATTAAAATGATCCAATATTGCCTCAATAAATCCAAAAACTTCTTTATTTGTATTGGCTTCAATAAATGTATTGATCTGTTTTTCATGAAAAAAAGCTCTTAAAGAACTAAATAATAATTTCTGTAATTTTTCCGGAACGATCGAGAGTTTCGGATAATGATGAAGCATGTAATTTTCTATCTGTATTTGCATAGTATTCCCTGTTTGAGATATACCATATCATAAATCAGAAAAGAAACATTTTGATAACAATGTCTATGAAAGTTTATATCCTACTCCCCATACGGGAGTAAAGTAATGCTTTCTATCCAATGGATCTATTTTTTTCTTGAGACGATTGAGTGCTACATTGATAGTCTTATCATTAAAACTGCCATCATCTTCCCAAACTTCATCTCGTAAAAAATCTCTGCTGAGTGTTTGATGAGAATTTTTAATAAATGTTGTCAACAATTTAAACTCTAAATTTGTCAATGAAACTTGAGAATTATCAACATTTAATTCTTGTTTTTGACAATCAAGAACCATATCCCTATAACGCAATTTATTATATTGGATAATTCCGCTTCGTTTGAGCAGCGCTTTAATGCGAGCAACTAATTCCTGCGGTTTAAAAGGCTTGGTCATATAATCATCGCCTCCGGCTTCAAATCCATCCAAGATATCCTTGTCTCCATCCTTTGCTGTCAAAAAGATAACCGGTAGCTCATAACCCTTGGAACGCAAATGAGACACAAATTGACTTCCCTCCATCCCGGGAAGATTTCTGTCAACTATGAGAAATGCCGGATTTTCTTCTTCTAAAAATTGCTCTACGTAATCTGTGGACAAAAAGCCTGTAGCTTTATACCCTTCTTTTGCTAATATATACTCGATGAGCTCAAGCACATCTTGCTCATCATCAATGACAACAATTTCGATTTCGTTTGATCTGTTCTTTTTCATCGTAAACCTCTCTATGATAAGATTAATCAGCGTGGCAACTGTCATATTGTAAATTTGCCATGCATGCCGCACGATCGGCGGTTTTTTCAATTTTTCTGATTAGTGAAAGTGCTTGGAAATATTCTTGAGAAAGTTCTTTTGCATTGAGCATTTCAACAAAAAGATCCTTTTCTACAAGCGAGTATATATCATCGGTTTTACTCTCTTCCATATTTGCTTTGATACATAGATCTTGTATAACATCTTTATCTTCGATTGAAAGTATAGAAATAGCATATTTTAATGCCGCGACATTTGCTTTTTGCAACAAAATAATATTTTGCATGATACCGCCTAGATGCAACTCTCCGTCTGTTTTGATCGGAAAATTTTTAAGAAAACTTTTGGTATTTGATGCGGCTCTGACATACTCATTGGTCATTTTTAGATATGAAATAACATTTTTGAGATCTTTTGCTTCAGGACCAAATAGCGCCAATGTTACAATGATCTCTTGATCTATATTGCGCACCTCATCCTTAATGCCGACAAGAGTCTCTTTGGCTTCTTTGAAGTGCGAATAATCGCCTTTTTGCAAACCGTCAAGTATGACCTCGTTTGCATTTACGATCTTATTGCCTATTATTATCATCATTTTATTGATGCTATTTAATTTGTCTTCGTATTTTGTCAGCATATCAACCAAACCTCCCTGTGATATAATCTTCTGTCTGTTTTATTTTAGGATTTAAAAATATCTGTTCAGTATCTCCAAATTCTATCAAATCGCCAAGATACATGAATGCAGTATAATCGCTAATGCGGCTGGCTTGCTGCATATTATGAGTAACGATTGCAATGCTTATATCTTTTTTAAGTTCCAATATAAGCTCTTCTATTGCCGCAGTTGAAATTGGATCAAGTGCGCTTGTAGGTTCATCAAACAATAGAATTTCAGGCTTCAATGCAACTGCCCTTGCTATGCAGAGTCTTTGCTGCTGTCCGCCGCTAAGTCCCATTGCGCTATCTTTCATCCTGTCTTTAACTTCGTCAAAAAGCGCACTGCCTTTAAGCGCAGTTTCTACTCTTCCTTCAAGATCTGATTTGCTTTTAATGCCTGCGATTCTAAGTCCATATGCTACATTATCAAATATACTCATAGGAAACGGGGTTGGTTTTTGGAATATCATACCCACTTTTTGCCTGAGAGAGATAAACTCATTCTCTTTTTTAATATCTAAAATATTTTCCATGGTTTTTGTTTGTTCATTTAACAACGACAACTTGCCTTCATACTTATTTCCTGGATAAAGGTCGTGTATCCTGTTTAATGACCTCAAAAGCGTTGACTTGCCGCAGCCGCTTGGGCCTATAAGTGCAGTTATATGGTTTTTTTTGATATTCATATTAATATTTTTCAAAGCCCTACTCGGTGCATTTGCATAAGTGAAGCTAAAATCTTCGATTTTCATAACGATAGACATTACTATTTTCCTTTTTTCGTATTTGATAAAAATCTACCCGCCAAGTTTATGGTCAAAACCAAACTGGTCAATATAAAAGAGCCTGCCCATGCAAGATCACGGCTCTTTTCCTGTGGGTCATTTGCTAGATCATATATACTGACAGTCAATGAAGGGAATGATTCGCTGAGATCTAAAGTAAAATAGTTACTTGTCTCGCTGGTAAAAAGAAGCGGTGCTGTTTCTCCTATGATCCTGGCAAACGATAATAGTAAACCTGTTACTATTCCTACTTTGGCGGCTTTAATGATAATATCTAAAATAACTCTGTATTTACTCGCCCCCAAGGCAATGCCTGCCTCTCTAAGCTCCTTTGGAACAAGAGAGAGCATATTGTCCGTGGTATTGATAATAATCGGTATCATCATAATAGCCAAAGATATACTCCCCGCAATCCCGCTCGTACCTCCTGTGGGTACGACAATTATCGCATATACAAAAGCTCCTATGACTATAGAAGGTACACTCATCATAATATCACTCAAATCTCTAAGTACTCTTACATGTTTGCCTCGGCCGTACTCTTGAAGATAAATTCCGGCTAGCATTCCTATAGGAATAGCTATTGCTGATGCAATTCCGGCCATGATAAATTGGCCTACAATCAGATTTTTAAGCCCTCCATCTATCAAATCATTCAAAAATAACGAAAAGTGAAACGAAGTTATCCCTTTTTCTATGAGCGTAAAAAGTATCCATCCTAAAAATGTCAAACCAAGCATTGCAGAAAATGTGGATAAAAAAAGGACAATTTTATTTATTGCCAATCTCATTGTTGAGCCTTTCTAAAAAAATAAAATTTAGCAAAAGAGATAATGCCAAAGCTCAAAACAAATAAAATTAATGATAGATAAAAAAGCGAACCGAGCGTCAAGCCGGACGCTTCACCAAAATTATTTGCCATTGCAACCGTTATAGAAATAGTAGGATCTGTGATGTTTTGAGGCATTACAAATACAGAACCTATCAAAAATGCGACTGCCATCGTCTCTCCTAATGCCCTTCCGAGCGCCAAGATGATAGATCCTATTATTCCTGCTTTTGAATATGGGAAAATAACATCTTTGATTACTTCAAATTTAGTTGCTCCCATTGCATATGCAGACTCTTTTAAGACATCAGGCGTGGTTTTCATGCTGTCTCTAGTAATTGCTGCCATAAAAGGCAGTATCATAATGCCCAAAACAAGCCCTGCTGTTAGAAGGGAAACTTGATAGCCTCCAAAATACTCTTGAATCAAAGGAGCAAAATAAAACATACCCCACATCCCAAAGATAATACTCGGGATTGCTGCTAAAAGTTCTATTGCTACGCCGACGGGAGCTGCTATATTTGCAGGAGCTATTTCTGCCAAATAAATAGCTATTCCCATAGCTATCGGCAAAGCAAACACCATAGCTATAAGAGTCGATAGCACAGATCCTACAATCGGTATCAACCCGCCATAAACTATTTTTGTTTCAGTCTCGTTGGATGCATCATGTCTCTTGACAAAATCCGGAACCTCATCATCCTCTGCTGTATCCATTATCTCTTCTTGTGTGCTTGAAACTTCTTGTTGACTTTTTTTAATAGGCACCTCACCCCCCCAGGAAGAGTCTGTTATAAATTTCAAACCATACTCATCGATAGCCGGTTTTGAACTATTATAAAGACTTACAAATATACCGGCAAGCGAAACAAATACCAATGCTGCGCTTGCCAAAGAGAGATTTTTAAAAAATTTATCCATTAAAAGTTCCGATATTATAGGGTTTCAAAAATGCACCGTTTGTACACTTTATAAAAATCTAGATCTGTCTGCCCTATAGAGCAGGCAGATGTGTTTTATAGGCCTTTTGAATTAAGGTAGCTATTAATTTTAGCGATCAAATCAGGAGTTAGCGGCACAAAGCCTAAGCTTGCTGCCACAGAGTCACCTTTTGCAAGCGACCATTCAAAAAATTTGGCAACTTCTTTATTGTTAAGAGAATCTTTTGGTATCAAGATGAAAGTAGCTGCAACCATTGGATATGCACCATTGCCTTTTGGGTTGGTGATAACGGCATAGAAATCTTTTGCAGGATTTAAGTTGGCTTTTGAAGCAGCAACTTTAAACGAAGCAATAGACGGAGCTATAAATTGACCTGCTGCATTTTGCAAGGCAGCCATTGCAAGGTTGTTGCTTTTGGCATCTGCATAATCAACATAACCGATCGAATATGGAGTTTGTTTGATAAGAGCTGCAACACCTGTATTTGTTTTGCCTCCGACATGTTGTTTGCCCGGCCAATTAATAGACTTATCAGCACCATACGTACTCCTCCATTCAGGAGATATCAAACTTAAATGGTAGGTAAAATTAAATGTTGTACCGCTGCCGTCTGCTCTATGCACAAATGTCACTTTTTGATGAGGAAGAGCTATGCCGGGATTTGCAGATGCAATAATGGCATCATCCCAATAAACAACTTTGCCAAGAGCAATCGCTGCGAGAGCCTCATTGCTTAATTTTAGATTTTTGACCCCCGGAATATTGTAACTCATAGTTATCGCACCTATTACACTCGGTATTTGATATAGGCCGGCACTTGCAAGTTCACCTCTTGATAAAGCTTCATCCGTTCCGGCAAAATCAACACTTTTGGCTTTTATATCTTTGACTCCTGCCGAGCTGCCTTTTTTGACATAGTCAACTTTAATGCCGGTGGCTTGATTGTATGCTTTGATCCAGCCTTGATATACGCTAAACGGAAATGATGCTCCGCTGCCTTTGATATCTGCAGCATTAAGCAAACCGGTTGAAACTACCAATGCAGCCAATGAAGTTACTAGAAGATTCTTTTTCATCTGTTGTCCTTTGTTATATTTATAGCGACGAATAGTAGAAAAAAATGATAACATTTTGATTACAATAGCCATTGCCAAACTATACATGTATTACCAACCAAAAAAGAAAGAACTTCCTAAATGACAAATTTATAACATTGTATTTAATTTTATTTATACAGGTAAATATTGCAAATCAAGGTTATAAGGTAAGATTTTACAAAGATCGTAAAAGAAATTTATCGAAGATGGATTTGCACGATATTGTGCCGACAATACGCATAAAGCGTATTATGTATCAATAACCAAAAACGGCTTTAAGAACAAAAAAGAATATACCGGCAAGAACTGTAGCAACAGGCAAAGTAATAATCCAAGAAAGCGCTATAGGCTTCATAAGTTTCCAGTTAGCATTGCGATTAAGCACCCCTATGCCTATGACCGCTCCAACCAATATATGTGTTGATGATACCGGAAGTCCCATTTTGGTAGCTATGAGTATAACCAAGGTTGCGCCTAGTTCGGCCGCAAACCCTGTCACAGGAAAGATCTCGGTTATACGATGACCTATGGTTTTGATAACTTCTTGACCCATAAACCAAAGACCGGCAACTAATGCAACGCCAAATGTGATCATTACAGGCAATGGGACAGATGCTTTTTCGCTAATATTCCCGGTAGATAGTATGTCAATTATAGCAGCAAACGGCCCGATAGCATTTGCTATATCATTTGCTCCATGGCTGAATGCAAAAGATGATGCGGTAAGCACTTGAAGCATACTAAATAACCGCATGGTAGCTTTATGCGGAGTATCGCGGTGCATCTCTTTGACTATGGCATAAGTTATACCATATGCCAATGCTGCAAAAGTTGCCAATAAGAGTATCGCTTCTATGCCATTAAATTTGATAGCTGTGTGCTTTAAGCCCTTAAATAAAAGCGTACCACCTACAGTAACTACGGCAAATGCAGCTACTATAGGAGCGTGTGTACGAAGAGCATAAAAAGCGGTAGTTTTTTTCTGCATAAGTGAAAGTTTTTCAACCAGTTTTTCATGCTCAACTTTTTGCTCTTCGGTGGCATTTACCTCATCATACCCTTTTTTTTGTGTTTTTAGAGCTACTATCTTGGCTTCCAGTTTCTCATTATAATCCAAGATGTACTTTTTGAGATACCAATATATACCATATGATGCCATACCACCAAGAATAGGAGAGATAATCCAACTGATCACAATAGTTACTATTTGATCCCATTGAATCAAACTAAACACTCCACTGCCTTCAGCCATCGTACTATAACCAAGCGCTATGCCTCCGCCCAATATTCCCCCAACAATAGCATGCGTAGTAGATACCGGTAAGCCTTTGACTGTAGCAAATAAAAGCCACAGAGCTGAAGAGAGCAGAGAAGCCATCATGACAAATACAAGCAGCATAGGATCAAAGATCATACCGGAAACATCTACTATACCTTTTTTGATAGTATCTGTTACTTCAGCACCGGCTAGCATGGCACCGCTTAGCTCAAATACAGCTGCAATTACGAGAGCTTGTTTTACCGTAAGTGTTTTTGCACCTACGCTGGTTCCAAAAGAGTTTGCCACATCATTGCCGCCTATGTTGAATGCCATAAAGATACCAAACAATGCTGCAAGCAAAAATATCAGATGGAAATTAGATAAATAATCAAAACCCCAAAATATAAAGGATATAAACGTTATAGCAAAAATGCCGCCGAAAAAGATATTGTCGCGAGAAAACACTCTAGCCTCCAAAAATTGATAACGTATATTGTACAAAAAAATTATTACTAAAATGTTACCGTATTGTAACCAAAAAGGGGATTAACTGCTTAGACGCCAATGGCATCTAAGATTTTAAGGAGGATAGAAATGGAGTTTAAAAAGATATTTACCAGTTAACTTCAGCAGTTAACATGATAGAATCTTTATCAACTGTTTTAACTTTGGCTGCGTTGGTTTCTTCTTCGCTTAGGTAATTTGCTATGAATTTAACATTTTTGTTGTATGGGTAAACAATACCTGCCAACCAACCTTCTTTGTCTATTCCGCTTGCAAAATCATATTTATTATACATACCGATCAGGTCAAATCCAGGGATAAGTCTGAGTTCGCCGTTAAAACTATATCCCTCACCGTCTTGTTTTACTGCTGCATCTTGAGTCTCAACATATTGGGCTGCGATCAAGAATTCAGGTTGGTTATACACTGCGTGAAACCCATACCAATTAAAATCTTTAGATACAGGATCTCCTTTTTTGGCAAAATCACTGTTCAGTTGGCCAAAGAAAGATACGTTTGCGTATTGAAGGTCTTTGTTTGCTTTTTGCTCACCCGTTCCAAGGATATGTCCTGTAAGTCTCCACTCGCCGCTTAAGCCTTCTCCGTCTTCTAAGTAATGATATCCTGCACCGTTAAAGAGCCCTAGTTCACTTGAAAAATAAGGCAATTTTGTCTTGAAGTTAAATCCAAGGTCAGCCGAGTTTGTAAAATCAGGGCCATGTCCTTTGTCTTCTACAAATACTTTTGAAACTGATCTATAGTACCATGAATTGTGCTCTTCGTAATCTATCCAAGGTCTGTGAACTTGGCCAAGCTCTACACCGGTATACGGCAGTATCTCATCAAGATAAAGATAAGCGTACTTTAATCTCACTTCCCAGCTGTCAGAATCTGCGCCCGTTGTTTCACCTGTATTTTGGAATGTATCAAGAGTGATTCTTAGGTAATCTTTTGGATTTTCTTTAAAAAATGCTTTTGCTTGAAAATAGTTTCTTCTTGTTTCAAACTTGTTTGTTGTTTCATCGGCTATACTATCATCTGTGTTTACAAAACCAAGATAATGCGTGCCGCTAAATTCAATTACGGGTGCTTTTGATTTGATAACTGTATTTTTTTTGATATCATTTGTCAAAGCTGACATTTTAGCTTCAATACCTGCTACATCATCTGCAGTTGGAGCATCAGAATGTTCTGCCTGTGATGCCTCGAGAGCCTCTATTTTTTTGGCCATTTGAGCCATTTGAGCTTTAAGCGCTTTTATTTCACTATTTGTATCCGCATTTGCAGTTACACTCAACGCAAACATTGCCGCCGTTGAAAGCAATACTTTTTTCATCTTTTTCTCCCTTGTTTATTAAAGATGGCGAAAATATACATAAAATTGATTACCAAATGGTTACTAATTAGCTATTGGTTTTACTGTCTCTGCTTTTTATGGCAAATATTAAGTGCTTGGTGTGCATATCGGCACTCATAAATACTATAAATCAATAACTAACGACCAAAAACTAATAACTAAATTATGCTATCATTACACATATGAAAACAATCCCTACCCAACTAGCTCTTATCGGCCCAACGGCTTCAGGCAAAAGTGCACTTGCCGTGCAAATTGCAAAAAATGTCGGCGGCGTGATACTTTCGCTTGACTCCCTTTCTATATATAATGATATAGATATCGCATCTGCCAAACCGACGATTGCTGAGAGAAACGGAATAGAACATTTTGGCATAGATATGCTTAAGCCAAATGAACCTTTTGATGTAGTCATGTTTATAGAACTGTATAAGCAAGTTTATAATCGAGCAATAATGGATAATACTCCGCTTATCATAGTTGGAGGAAGCAGTTTTTATCTAAAAATGCTCTTAACAGGCATGAGTCCCATGCCGAAGATCAACGAAAATACTAAATTTACAGTACAAGAAAGGCTAAAAGATCTAGCACGAGCTTATGAGCATCTAAACTCTATTGATCCTCTATATATGTCAAAAATAAAACCAAATGACAGATACAGGATAGAAAAAGCTTTGGAACTTTATTTGCAAACAGATATTATCCCAAGCAAATACTTCAAAGATAATCCGCCGCGACCAACCATTACCGCTTCATTGCCGATATATGAGATTCAAATAGATAGAGATATATTGAGAAATAAAATAAAACAAAGAACCATAAAAATGATAGAAAATGGGCTCATAGATGAAGTTAAAATGCTAGAAGCCAAATACACACGAATCCCAAACCCTATGAAATCCATAGGCATCAAAGAGACGTTGGAATTTTTGGACGGTAAACTTACAAAAGATGAATTAATTGAACAAATATCAACCCACACTGCTCAATTAGCCAAAAGACAAACTACATTTAACCGTACTCAGTTTAGCGATAAAACAATGATAAAAAACGACGAAATAGAAGCTTTTGAGAAAATTTTTTCAAATTGTTTATATTAATTCTGAAGTATAGCATTTGTCACCCTGAACTTTGTTCAGGATGGCACATGCACTAATGACTGCTAACTGATTAGTATTTAAAACCCGCTAGCACTTACCAATGCATAAATATATGTAAGCAGTACATCAAAGAAAAATACAGATGTTACAGTAGCAACCAGGGCAATACCTACTATAACCATTAGAGGTTTGGAAATATTATAATATATTGTGTCCGTATTAAAAACAGGTTCTTTTAAAAACATATACACAACAAGCTTGAGGTAATAATATGCAGCAATTGCACTATTCAATCCCATAATGATCGCTAGTTTAATATATCCTGCATCTACAGCTGCGCTCATAATAAATAATTTACCCCAAAAGACAGAGAATGGAGGGACGCCAGCCAAAGAAAGCATAAACAATGCCATCACCACTGCACCCATAGGCATTATTTTAATAAGCCCGGCAAACTTTTCATACGGATGGTCGTATCTGTCAGAATACATTAATTTTTTATGACGAGATATCCATAGCATAGTAAATGCACCTAAGTTTGTAAACATAAACAGAGCATAATAGATAAATACACCTGCATTACCCTTTGTGGTTCCAAGCGCTAATGCTGCCATCACAAAACCTGCATGGGATATAGATGAATAAGCAAGCATTCTTTTGACATCTTCTTGAACCAATGCCATCATATTAGCTAATGTCATAGTCACTACCGCTAAAACCAAAATAATAGTACGGACAGACTCTACTCCTAGATCTATATAAATATTAAAGATTCTAAGAGCCACTGCAAATGCTGCAACTTTTGGCACTATTGACATATATCCGGCTAGCGGCGCGCTGGCTCCTTCGTATACATCAGGAGCCCATGTATGAAATGGAAACAAAGACAACTTAAATGCAAAAGCAACCAAAAGCAGTACGGCTCCGCCTGTTACTGCAAGAACCATACTGCCAGTGCTTGAACTAATACTCAAAGCTTCTTTGATCTGCCAAAGCTCTATACTGCCTGTCGTAGCATAAATTACGGCCGATCCCATTGCATAAAAACCGGCTGCTAATGCACCCATTGTAAAATATTTAATTGCTGCTTCAAAAGAATTAGATCTATTATGCATAGCAATAAGAGTATAAAGGGCCAATGATGCGGTCTCAATACCGACAAAGATCAATATAAGATTATCTGTAGATACCATAAATTGAAAACCGGCTACCATAAATAAAAATAGCGCGAAAAACTCAGGATATGAAAACTCATGAAACCGTTTAGATGTCAATGCCAAAGGTATAAAGAGCATAGATGCTACAATAACCAAGAATTGAGATACAATTGACACTCCATCAACAAGCATCAGATCAAAAAAACCACGATTTGGAGTAATCCCTGCTACAGCTAACAAATCAGCAAATAAAATGATCATGCTCAACATTACATAAAGTGATTTATCTAGATTTGACTTAAATAGATCGATCACCAATATCCCTAATCCCCCAGCAATTGCAATTAGCATAGGTGCCAATAGTGGAAGGTTTAACTCTTGCACCGTAACTTGAATTGGCGTAACCATTATTTTGCCTCCTTAGCAGTTTGTGTTGCTACAATCATATTTTTTGCTTCCGGCGTAATGGCCTTTTCTTTCATAAACGACAACATCGCTTGGACACTATTGTCAATTGGAGTTAACACTGGTTTCGGATAAACTCCAAGCCAAATTACTATGGCAACTAAAGGTATAAACGAGACGATCTCTCTTGAATCAAGATCTTTAAGCTTTTTATTTTCTTCGTTTGTAATTGCACCGAAAAAGCTTTTTTTGTAAAGAGCCAACATATAGATCGCACCGACAATAATAGAAGTTCCTGCCAGGATGGTCAATACAGGAGAAACTTTATAAAATCCTATAAGAACCAAAAATTCACCTACAAATCCGATAGTCAAAGGAAGGCCAACAGATGCCATCAGCATGATCCCGAACACAAGAGCATACTTTGGCATAATAGTAGCTAAACCGCCGAAATTGCTCATAATTTTAGTGTGTGTTCTATCATATATCACGCCAACAAGCATGAACAGAGCACCAGATACTATACCGTGAGATAGCATTTGAAATATAGAACCGCTGATACCTTGGGAATTCATAGCAAAGATACCAAGCATGATAATGCCCATATGTGATACAGAAGAATAAGCGATAACTTGCTTCATGTCTTCTTGTGCGTATGCAACCATTGCTGTATAGATGATCATAATAATAGAGATAATTGCTATAGGCAAGATCATCATCACGGATGCATCAGGAAACATAGGGAGTGAAAATCTAACAAAACCATATGTTCCCATTTTTAACAACACTGCTGCTAGGATGACCGAACCTATTGTAGGGGCCTGGCCATGTGCATATGGCAACCATGTGTGAAACGGAAACATAGGCACTTTAATAGCAAATCCGACAAAAAAAGCTAGAAATAGCCAAAACTGATAATTTAGATCGAATTTAAGTGCATACCAATCGGTAATAGCAAAACTCCATACACCGGTGATCTCATGAAACTTATATGCTACAAACAGCATACCAACTAGCATAATAAGCGAACCTGAAAATGTATATAAGAAAAACTTGATCGACGCATAAACCCTAAGAGGCCCGCCCCATGCGCCAATAATATATAGCATTGGCACAAGAGAAAGCTCCCAAAAGAAATAAAAAACAATAGCATCAAGAGCAAGGAAAACACCGACCATAGTCATTTCTAAAAATAAAATAGTTACTACCATGTTCTTTATCTCATTTTTGATAGTCATACTAACCATACCAATAAGGGTCATTAGCGTAGTCATAACTACCAAAAACAGGCTTATACCATCAACGCCGACATAATAATTAATACCAAAATCTTTCACTATCGGCATAAACTCTATAAATTGTATAGCCGCACTATTAGCATCAAAATTCATCCATAACCACAATGACAAAAGAAATTCTATAGCTGCTATGCTGATACCATAAACTCTAGCACTCCCCTTATCGACTATAAATCCCAACATTCCTGCAATTAGCGGAAAAAATATCAATATACTTAAAATAAAACTCATCCTCTCTCCTTACCCTATCACATAAGATGCGACGGTTATAAACAACAATACCAAGGCTCCGCCTGCCATCCAATTTAGATAGTTTGATAAATTACCGGTTTGCATCTTGCGTGAACCATCTCCACTCTTGTATATAGTCTTAGCAATACCGTCAACAGTTGCATCCACTATACGTATGTCTACTTTTGTCCACATAAGCTTAGAGATCTCTGCATACGGTTTAGTGATCAAAGCCTCATAGATTTTAGGGATATAATATTGATTTGCAAGAAGCTTGTAAATAAACCCATTTTCGGTTTTTTCACTTCTTTGTAATCCTTTGGCATATTTTATATATGCCAACACAATGCCTGAAACTGCAACCACAAGCACAATGGCACCCAAGATCAATGCTAAATGATGAGTATGTTCGCTCATTTCATAATTTGGCAACAAATGAATAATAAAAGAATTAAACCAATCTCTAAAGAATCCGGCGATAACAGCCAGTATGGCAAGCGGAGACATAGCTATAAGAACAAAACCATACATTTCATGAGGATGAATACCAAATTCTTTGTATCTCTCATCACCTAAGAATGTCAAGAAAACTTGTCTAAAGCTATAAAATGCTGTCATACCTGCAGTGATCACAAGCATTGCCCACAATATAAGTGTACCTTCATTAAACGCCGTTTCAATGATCGCATCCTTTGAAAAGAATCCCGCTAGCGGAGGTATGCCTGCAAGTGCTAAAGAAGCAAGGCCCATATATGCATAAGTCCATCCCATTTTCTTTCTAAGTCCGCCCATCTTGAAAATATCAAGCTCTCCATGCATAGCATGCATAACGTTACCAGCTCCCAAAAATAGTAAAGCTTTAAAGAATGCATGTGCTGCTAGATGGAAAAGTGCTATCCAATATGCTCCAAGTCCTGCGGCTGCAAACATATAACCTAGCTGTGATAATGTTGAAAAAGCGATTATACGTTTTAAGTCGCGATTAACCAATGCCATAGATGCAGCAAAAAATGCTACAAACGTACCAAGTGCGGCAATAAAATAACTCACTTCAGGAGTAACGGAAAAAATAGGATTGGCTCTTATAACCAAAAATACACCTGCAGTTACCATGGTAGCAGCATGGATAAGAGCAGACACCGGAGTAGGACCTTCCATTGCATCAGTCAGCCAAGTATGGAGAGGAAATTGGGCCGATTTACCCATTGCGCCTATAAATAGTGCTGCAGCAGCTGCAGTTAATACTGCAGGCGCAAGATTAGGGATTTGAGAAAATACAACATCATATTGTAAACTTCCGGTATTCCAAAATATGATAAATAAACCTACAAGCATACCAAGGTCAGCTATACGGTTCATAATAAATGCTTCATTTGCTGCCCAAGACGGAGAGATAGACGGATTTTCTTCCCTGCTGACATCCGGCTTATGATACCAAAATCCAATTAAGAGCCATGAACAAACACCAACACCTTCCCAACCAATAAATAATCCGGCAAAATTGTCACTCATAACAAGCACTAGCATCGAGAAAACGAATGCAGAAAGATATGAAAAGAAACGGTTAAAGCTCTTATCATGATCCATATAGCCAATAGAATAGATATGGACCACAGTAGAGACCAATGTGACTACTACCATCATAGTAACACTCACTTGATCAGCCATAAATCCAAAAGGAATATGAAGATCAGCAACACTGATCCAATCCATCATAGTAACATGCACGTTTGCTCCAGTGGTAGCTATATGATAGCCCAATAGAACCGAAGATACAAATGATACAAACAACAATAGTGATGAAACAACGCCGACAAAAGTCTGTCTAGGACTCATAGCAAATAGCCCGGCAAAGAGTGAACTTACCAGCGGTGCAAAAAGGGCAATATAAACTAAACTTTCCATGATCATCCTTTCATCGTTGCAAGATCGTCAAGATCAAGCGTACCTTGTTTTTTGTATAACAATATCAATAATCCCAAGCCTATCGCAACCTCACTTGCAGCTATTGCTACTATGAAAAAAGCAAACATTTGGCCTGATAGGTCATTGTAATAATGAGATATAGCCGCAAAAGCAACGTTGGCTGCATTTAGCATGATCTCTGTAGCAAAAAATAACATAAGTAAATTTCTTCTACGAATAACTCCGATAAGACCGATCGCAAAGAGCAATCCAGCCACTATAAGATAATGATTGAGTCCTATCATTTTATATCCTTCTGTATGATATTTTCATCGTCTGTCTTTGTAAGACTTTGATCCATTTTCTTGCCTGCTAAAATAATACCGCCTATCATAGCAATAAGCAGCATTACTGCAGCTACCTCGAAAGGTACCAAATATTTTGTAAACAATACGAGGCCTACAGCTTCAGGGTTTGTTGCATTTGGCTCAGGAGCTGCTGAAACAAAAATAACCTCCGGGCTAATTGGAGCTGCAAACATCAATACCATAAGTAAAGCGATCGAAACACCCAATACAAACACCGTAACATTAGATGTGTTATTTTCTTTTATTGTTTTAGTGACATTGAAAAACATCATACCAAAAGCATATAGAGCCATAACAGCACCCACATAAACTATTAGTTGTACCACACCCAAAAAGTCAGCTCCATTCAAAAAGAAAAAGCCGGCGATAAGTACCATACCTGAAGCCAAAGATGTCATGGCATATAAAATATTATTGCTAAACACTGTCACCAAGAAAAGTCCAATGGTCAAAATTGAGAAAAGATAAAATGCAATTTGTTCAAACATAAATAGACTCCTTAATACGCTAACGGCGTTTTTTTGATGGCTGCATCAGCATTTGGTGTAACGGAACCAAAACCTGCAAATTCTTGTTGTTGTTTTAGCATATCAATAGGAGTAAGCATATCATCAAATAGCGAAAAGCTTGCTCTTTGCTCACTTGCTGTCTCATAGCGTCCCCCATGAACAATAGCTAGCTCAGGACATACTTCAGCACAATATCCGCAATAGATGCATCTACCAAAATTAATAGTATACTCGCTTACTTCTTTGCGTTGATTTTCATCGTATCTTGTTTCCATGGCAATACAGTTTGAGATACAGATCTTCTCGCAAAGCCCGCATCCTATGCATCTATAATGTCCACTCTCAAGAAGTCTAAGCATATTGTGTATTGCACGATATCTTGGCGCAATAGGCATCTTTTCAAATGGATACATTGTGGTATGTTTGCCGCCCATAAAGAGTGTTTTGACCATTTCTTTTAATGTTATCCAAAGTCCCACAAGAAGCTCGCCGCTTACGGCACGTTTTGCTACTTGTTTAAATGCAGGCCAACCGTAAGCCGGAGTACGGCCAAGTTTTAGCATTACATAGTTTTGCTTCTCTTTTGGCGTATTGTCTGTGTGTATTATTTCTTCATGCATAATTCTCTCCTAACTCTATATCATGACTACAATGCCGGTAATAACAATATTTATCACAGCAAGCGGCATCAAGACTTTCCAGCATAGCCACATCAATTGATCCGGTCTAATGTGCGGCCAAGAAGCTCTTACCCACAACATCAAAAAGAAAAAGAATGTGACTTTTAAAAGAAGAGCCAACCATCCAGGGACAAAACCAATATCTCCGTAACCGCCACAAAAGATAACTGCGGCCAAGATGCTTATAGTAAACATATTTGCATACTCACCGATAAAGAACATACCCCATCTAAGACCGCTATACTCTGTAACATATCCTGAAATAATCTCAGCTTCGTGCTCTAATAGGTCAAATGGGGTTCTATTGGTCTCTGCAAAACCGGCTATTAAAAATAGTATGAATGCGATTGGCTGCTGCCAAATCAACCAAGAGCCTACACCTCCTGTTTGTGCATTATTGAAATCCAACAATGACAATGAACCAACTACCATTATCGGAGCAAGCACAGAAAGACCTGTTACGACCTCATAACTTAAAAATTGCACTGCTGTTCTAGCAGACCCCAAGATCCCCCATTTATTCGCTTGTGCCATACCGGCTAGCAATGGCCCATAAAGTCCAGCGGCCATCATGCCAAGTACAAACAAGACACCGATATTGACATCAGCTATAATTGACGGTACTATTGCCCCGCCAATAAGAGGCAATGACTCTGGAATAACAAACGTTGGGAACAACGGAACAGCCGATAATGCTATAAATGCTGTAGCAGCAGTGATAACCGGGGCCAAACTGAAGATAAATTTATTGGCATGTTGAGGGATAATATCCTCTTTTGTAAACAATTTAATACCGTCAGCCGCAATTTGCAATAATCCAAAAGGACCTACATGGGCAGGCCCTAGCCGTCTTTGCATAAATGCCAAAACTTTTCTTTCGATATATGTACCAAAGCCGGCAAGCGCCGAAACTATCAGCAATACCAAAACTATCTTAATGATAGTTCCTACAACTAATGCATCCATCTTTATACCTTCCTTAGAGTTATTGGTTTAAATCGATTTTTGCCAAAAAAGGCATAAATCTCGCTAGAGTGTTTGAAATCAGGCAATTTGACTATCTCTCCGCTCATTTTCTCATCAATCACAACATCCAACACAAATTCCTTGCCGTTAATATCAAATGCTGCTTTCTTGCCTAGAGTCTCAGCTTTTGCAGGGCTTACATATAGCGCAAACGGCTCAAAGATCTGATGTGCTTTGGCTGTAAATTCATTGAATTGGCGTTGCGGATTACATCTATACGCAATATCTCCGCTCATGTCATTTGCAGTCATTTTATCCGGCATAGAAACAGTGATCTTTGTTTTTTGACTCTCCAGCATATATCCTCTATGCTCAACACCATCATTTGTATATCTATTTGGCAATGAATCAAATTCTACAGCTTGGAAACCTTTTTTAGAAGGAAGCTCTTTTGTCCAATCTATAGTCAATCTCTTGCCGAGCAAAAGAGCATTCATGATATCATTGAGCTCATATCCGCCATAAGACAATGCGGCATTTGTCGGTACTACTTTTTTATGCATATTGGTTAGTGTACCTTCTTGCTGATTAAGTGCAGGCATATCCAGATCCCCATCGCCTAAAGCGCTCAATCTGAAATCTCCTGCTTCGTTGTATCCTATTGTATATCCGCTAGCATCATCATCAAGATCACAAATAAGAGCAACGCCTAAAGAATTTGTTTTTGGCGGCACTATTGAGACTTTAAACTCTGTAGTATTTTCGATAAGCGCTACCAATTTTGCCAAGTTGTCAGCTTGCGGATGAAAATACATATCTTCTCCCACTACTAAAGCAAAACTCTCTTTTTTTGCCAAAAACTTCTCTACTAGATCTTCAAAATCAGCCGGGGCATCAAATGCTTCAAGCAGGGCACTGCTATCAACTTCTATCTCTTTTTGAATAGTTTTAGGTATTTTTTTGACAACTTCTTTGCTCTCACCGCTTTCATCATCGACAACAGTCTCTTTTACGTCTTCCATTACGGTTTCACTGATAGTTTTAGCAGTTTTAGTATGGAAGCTTGCTAAATACTCACTGATTTCTGCCGGTAATTTATCTTTGTTTGCAAATCTATCAAGTATCCAATAAAGTACAGCTTCTTCACGGTTAACTTTATGTTCTATGCAGGCTACATTTTTACCCAAACCGGCGATCAAACTATCACCTACCGGATGGAAATAAAGCCCTGCACCTTTGTTCATCTTTTGTATATTATTAAAAACATATCTGACATTCGGGTTATCGTGACGCAAAGCAGAACCGACACTAATGATAAAATCACTGTTTTTCATCATCTCTTTGTAATCCCCATTCCAAAGAGTTTTACCGCTAGCTGCGCTATAGCTATTTAAAAATTCTTGAAAAGCTTTTGCGTCAGGGTTAATGAGTTTTACTCCAAGTTCTTCTTTAAGAGTTTGGAGCATTAAAGCTTCTTCATTGGTAATAACCGAATTGAATCTAATTGCTTTTGCTGCTTTAAATGCTTCTATAGCATTTCCAAAAGCTTCTTCATTTTTAACGGCTGTACGATTTTCAAAATCGTAGCCGAATCTTCCGGCTCCGCATAATGATACATAATTCCATTCATTGGTAACCCTATATATCTTTTCGCTTCTATCAGAAATAGAAGTAGGCTTTGTTTCGTAATATATTTGACACCCGCTGCTGCAATGAGCGCAAGTTGCAGGAGTTCTTTTAAGTTCCCAAGCATTGCTTGTATATTCAAAATCTCTACTGACCAATGCACCGGTAGGACATACAGCAATACACTCTCCGCAATCACTACAATTGGTTGATCCTGTATCATTGCTAGGTGCAATAACTGATTTTTGAAGCTTATTCCACATAGCATAAGCATCTTTTGGCATACTGTCTTTTAACTCTTTGTTTAATTCACTTCCGCCTCTAGGAGTTGTGCCAAGCGCGTTATCTCCCATCATGTCTTTACATACTGTCACGCATCTTTCACATACGATACACAATGCCGGATCATAATGCAATACGCTGCTCCAGTTTGCTGTCTCTCTAGCTGTATCTGCTATTGTATATGATTGTGAATCCACTCCAAGTTCGAGTGTATAATTTTGCAATTCGCAAGATCCGCTTTGATCGCATACACCGCATTGCAATGGATGGTTAACATCATAAACTTCCATAATAGCTCGGCGTTCTTCAAGGATCTCTTGGTTGCTGACAGTTACTTCCATGCCATCTTTTGCTTTTGTATTGCAAGAATAAACCCTTTTGCCGTCAGCTTCCACCAAACATATACGGCATGCCAGCGTAGGTGAACATCTAGTCAGATAGCAAATAGCCGGTATGAATATACCGTTTGCTCTGGCTACATTAAGGATATATTCCCCCTCTTGCGCTTGGCAAGTTTTCCCATCGATTTTCAGTGTTATTTTATTATCATTCATCATATCACCCATTTTATTGCTCCAACGCCAAATGACTAAATCTATAAGAGGATACCAGAGTACTGCCCAATCCTATATCATAGTTTGGGTGCAGTGCTATGGTGCCTTTTAATGATGAGTCAAGTTTGAATCTGCGTTTATATCTAATACCGTCAACCATATATTCTATCTCATCCCCATCGGTAATTTTTGCTACAGTTGCAAATTGCGCCGAACCTTTGAGATAAACCTCATCCTGCCTTAATGCTTCTATGCTATTTGTTAGCATATTGAATTGGCCAGCTTCATTGCATCTATATATAATAGCGCCATCATATGTAGGAATTTCATCCAGTTCTTCAAATGCTTCTACCATTTTAACAGTTTTGGAAGTCAATAGATAACCGCGGTGCTCTACTCCTGAGACATCAAAACCAAAAGGCAATTCATCAAAAGCCATAGCTTTAAAGCCTGCTTTAGTAGGCAGTATAGATGTATAATAGATCGTATATACAGCCTCTAAGCCTAATGCATTTGCTATGTCATTTAAGACATATCCGTTGTATGATAACGCCACATTTGTAGGTACAACTCTTTTATCTACAGTTGTCAATGTTCCTTCTTGTTGGTTTAGCGCAGGCATATCCAGATCGCCGTCGCCCAAACAGCTCAATTCAAAATCACCTACCGCATTATATCCTATCGTATAATCTCCGGCCTTATCATCCAACGTACAAATAAGTGAAACACCCAGGGCATTTGTAGCAGGAGGGGTCAAAAGTACATCAAAATCACTATATTTTTGTATGGCGCCTATAAGTTTTGCTATCTGAACAGCTCTTGGATGGTTATACAAGTCGCTTCCGACCACAAGTGTAAATCCTGCTTTTTTATCTAAAGACCGTACAAGTGCAGTTAGCTCTTCTTCGCCTATATTGCTCTCTGCACTAATATTGCCGATATCCAAATCATTCAAAAAATCTCTAAGGCTGCTTGGCAGTTCTTTGTCTTGAAGTAAAGTATTTGCTAAAAGCGCAGTTGCTCCCTCTTCACTTCCTACTTCGTATTTGATAAATTGTGTAACGATATTGGATATATTGCTATCTTCGATCGGATGCATATATATAACTCTGGCACGATTTCTTTTACTTGCCATGTTAATGTGGTATTTTACCATCGGATTGTCATCATTTATACGGCTGCCTAATACAATGATGCCTTTTGAATTGCCCAAACTCTCCAAATTGGCGCTGTATAGAGTTTCGCCGCTCACACTTCCAAAAGCTTTTAGAAATTGTTGATATCCGTATGCTTCATCGCAAACCAATCTGTAATCATATCTCTCTTTTAGCTTTTGGAGCATAAGAGCTTCTTCATTGCTGATTATTGCAGAAAATCGTACAGTATCTGCTTTTTTGAATGCACTTATAGCATTTGCAAATGCTTCATGATCTTTGTTTACATTTTCATTAGCAAAATCAAAACCAAACCTTCCTGCCCCGCATAATGATCTGAATTCAAAATCATTTGTAACTCTATAAATTTTATCATTTTTGACTTCATAATAAAGCGAACATCCGCTGCTGCAATGAGCACAAGTTGCAGGTATTTTATCCAATTCCCATGAATTTGATGTATATTTGAAGTCAGTACTTACTAATGCCCCTACTGGACATACAGCGGCCGATTCACCCAAAGATGAATCGTTAAAATCTTTTTTTACATTAATAATAACTGATTTATATCCGCCTGTGCTTATTTGCAAAGCTTCATTTCCTGTGATTTCATTGGCAACTCTAACACATTTTTCACACATAATGCAAAGTGCAGGATCATAAGAAACAAACCCCCAATTTTCAACTGGCCTTGACATGTCTTTTGCTGTAAAGCTTTGTGCATTTACACCAAATTCGAGTGTTTTATTTTGCAGGTCACACTCTCCGCTTTTGTCGCAAACGCCACACTCAAGAGGATGGTTGACATTATAAAGCTTCATGATATTTTGTCGTTGTTTATAAAGTTGATTGCTTTTGGTCGTTATCACTGCTCCGTCTGTAGCTCTAGCTTGACACGAAAGAATGGCACCTTCTACACCTTCCACCTCAACAACACACATACGGCATGATGCTATAGGTTCAACTTTAGACAAATAGCACATAGTAGGTATATATATGCCATTTTTTCTTGCAATTCTTAAAATTGTATCCTCTGTTGTAGCTTCACAAACCTTTCCGTCAATGGTAACGCTTATTTTTTGTGATCTATTTTCTCTAATATCCATGATTACACCGCCACCATCGAGATATAATAGCACCGCATACAGCGCTCGGCTTCATTGATCGCTTCTTCGCCTGTGAAACCTAAATTTACCTCTTTGTTATTGTATTTTCTTTCTTCAACACCAAGTTTTTCGCTATTTTCTCTAGCAATTCCTGGCATCCATCCTGTAACTTTTTCTTTTTTGTTATATACTTTGAGTGCTTTTAGATGATCTTCCATAATCTCATCATCGCTCAAGCTGATCTTTCCGCTATCAAGATATCTAGCCATAACTGAAGCTGCCCTTTTTGCTTGTCCTACAGAATTAACTATGGTCATTGGTCCGTATTCACAATCACCTGCAGCAAAAAGCCCCTCACGTGAAGTCATATAATCTTTGCCGTTAGTAAGAAGCGTACCCCAAGAAGTCAGAGCAAGTTCCCATTCTGCAGGCAATAGTTGCAAATCGGCTGCTTGCGAAACAGCAGGGATCAGATAATCACATTCTATTTCAAAATCTCCGCCTTCAATTTTTATCAACTGTGCTCTTCCGCCGTTTGGATCCGGCACCAACTCAAAACGGTTAACAAGCAATTTTGTTATCTTGCCGTCTTCATCATATATTCTCTCAACAGCAGAGTGAAATATAAATTCTACTCCCTCTTCTACTGCTTCATGATACTCTTCGTATGTAGTATTGTTAATGATAGTTTTTTCATCGCGTCGATAAAGCATAATAACTTTTTTTGCACCTTCGCGTATAGAGCATCTCACTACGTCCATAGATGTAAATCCGCCGCCAACACAAACTACAACTTTATCTTTAAGATCTTCTTGTGCTGGACTTCCTATGCGGTATTTATGCCATAAGTTTACCTTATCAAGCATAGATATCGCACCCCAATAACCTTTCATGTCAGGCTTCTCGTTATCCGCACCTACTTTTTTGGATAATCTTGTACCAAAAGCAAGCAATGTAGCGTCATACTCTTCATCTATCTCTTTTAGCCTAGCTGCATCTACTCTATGATTAGTATATACAGTTACTGCTTCCATAGAAGTGACGAGTTCTATATCTTTATTGTATTTTTCTATCGGCATACGATATTGCGGCACGCCGACTGCAACTTCACCGCCAAGTACCGGAAGTTCTTCAAAAATATCTACTTTGATACCCTCAAGTGCCAGATAATAAGCAGCAGTAAGCCCTGCAGGTCCTGCGCCTATAATGGCTACCTTTTTGCCATCGTTACGAAGCGGTTTTGGCTCATACGGATGCTGCCAAGGAAGAGAGTGATCTGTTTCATAATCAGCTCCAAGCCTTTTTAACTCCATTATGGATACGGGACTGTCAAGATTGACTCTTCTGCATGCATCTTCACATGGATGAGGGCAAACTCTGCCACAAGTATGTGCTAGTGGCATAGTTTGCCGAGTTGCTGCCAATGAATCACTAAACTGCATATCTCGTACACCTTCAATATAAGCCGGTATATCAACATGGGCCGGACACATATCTGTACACGGTGCTGTTACTTTTGCTATATAGTTCACTTCAACATTATAATGTTTTGACGGTTTTTGATTATCGATGAGATCATTAAATTCATCACTAAAATGTTCCATTAGATCCAATATAGGTTTTGGAACCGTACGTCCGATCTCACATTTAGATGTAAGCATCATTGTTTCGCTTACCTCTTTTAGATGATCTATATCACTATACGAGCCTTCTCCTCTAGCTATTTTATCAAGCAGATCATACAATATCCGTCCGCCCCATCTGCCTGGCGCACATCTGCCGCATGCTTCTGAATAAACCTGATATTGTGCAGCATATTGCGTGGCCAATTTTACCACATCTATGTCACCATCAAAAAGAGCAACGCCGTCCCAACCAATAAAAGCTTTGGAAGCCTTATTGGCAGTATAATTCTCTGGCAAAGTAAATGCACTAGGCGTTCGTTCATCGATTGCTTTATTGCGATTATCAATGAGTTCACCTCGCCATGTTGAGAAAAGTACCCCGGCCATTATTTGCCTTTTTTCTTGACTACAATAGTCCAGTCAACTTCATTGAATTTAAGAGAATTCATGAGTTCATAGCCTGCTTCTTTTATCATATCGGCACTTTTTTGAACACTACTAAAATCACCAACTTCAAATAGAAAAATACCAACTTCATCAATTGAGAGATCATTGTTGATAATTTCCATCATTCTTCCATAAAAATCATCATGAAGATGTCTTAAATCATATCTTTTCATGCGCTCTCCTTATCTGTCAACTTCGCCAAAAACGATGTTTGTGCTACCAATAATAGTTACTACGTCGGCTATATATGTTCCTACTAGCAACTCTTGCAAAAGTCCTGTATGGAAGAAACTCGGCGCTCTGCATTTCAAGCGATAAGCATATGGTTCGCCTTCGCTCTTGATGTAAAATCCTAGTTCGCCTTTTGGCGATTCTGTAGGTACATAAACTTCACCAACCGGGGGTCTCATACCCTGTGTTACAAGCACAAAATGCTGCATAAGAGCATAGTTTTGTGTCATTATCTCTTCTTTTGGAGCTGAGATATATTGCGGTGCATGAGCCATTAGTTGCGGTTCAGTCTCGCCATGCATAGGTATAAGCTGTTTGATTATTTTGATAGATTGTTTCATCTCTTCCATATACAAACGATATCTGCCATAACTGTCACATCTGTCGCTAACCGGGATATCAAACTCTAGTTCGCCGTAAAGCTCATAAGGTTCTTCTTTTCTAATGTCATATTTGACCCCCGAACCTCTTAGCATTACTCCTGTACATCCCCAGTTTAATGCATCTTTTCCTGAAACGACACCAACATCCTCAAGTCTCATTTTCCAAATTCTGTTTTCTGTCAATAAACCTTCATAAAGTGCAATGTTTTCAGGTAATGCATCTATGAATTTTTCCAAATCTTCAAGCCAGCCTTTTGGCAAATCCAAAGGAACTCCGCCGATACGGACAGCAGAGTGAGTAAGTCTCGCTCCGCAATAATCTTCCATGAGATCCATTGCGAATTCTCTCTCTCTGAATGCATAAAGGAATATTGACATCGCGCCGACATCAAGTGCATGAGTTGCCAAGAAAAATAGATGCGAAATGATACGATTGAGCTCTAAAAGCATTGTACGAATAACTTGGGCTCTTCTTGGAGCTTCGATACCCAGTAATTTTTCTACTGCATGGGCATATGCATAGTTATTTGCAGTCGATGCTATATAATCAAGTCTGTCTGTAGTAGGCAAAAACTCATTATATGTCATATTTTCTGCCATTTTCTCTATGCCACGGTGTAGATAACCGATATCAGGATAAGCTTTAGTGACAAGCTCTCCGTCAAGCTCAAGAACCAGTCTAAGCTGTCCGTGTGCAGATGGATGCTGCGGTCCAAAGTTGATAACCATCATGTTATCGCTGCGTTCAAAGTTAAGATTTTCAAAAAACGGTGTTAATTTATTAGTTACTTGCATTCTTGCCCCTATCGTCTTTCTTTGAGCTGTTTAGATGATTTTTGATAATTTGCCATTAATGTTTTACTGTATTCGATAGGATTCTCTTTCTCTCCATCAGATATATCTGCATCAAACGGTACTTCATATCCTACTCTTGAGAAACGTTTTGTATCGTATCTATCGATTTTGGCAGGATCTCTATTTTCAGGACCTATGATATCTCTATATTCTTTGCCAAAAATTTTGTCTACTTCATACCAAGATGCTGCTTCGTCACCCTGCAATGGATAAGTTTTAAGCAGTGGATGTCCCGACCAGTCATCCGGCATCAAGATACGTTTTAAATACGGATGATTATTTGAAACTATTCCAAACATATCAAACATCTCACGCTCAGCGAAATTTGCCATTTTAAACAAAGGCACGATACTCTCAATTGCTTCGCCTTGTTTGATACGGCAAACTACGCGAACTCTTTTCGCCTCTGTGATATTTAACATTTGATAAAATATCTCAAATTCACTGTCACGTGCTAAATAATCTACTGCGCTTAGTTCAGAACATTGGCTATACCCACATTTTTCTTTCAATAGTGATAAAACCGAGATATTATCAGTTGGTTTGATATGAACTACAAGCTGCCCAACTTCAATATATGTTTCTTTTGCATATTTTTTAAGTGCTGATACTACGTTTGCAAAATGGCTGTCTTCTTCTACTGCCTCTCTAGGAATTCTTGGGGCAACCCAAAATCTATCTGTGTAATAGGATTTGCCTTGTACATTATCTTTTGGAGTGTATTTTCTCATCACACCAACCTTTGCTTAGTATTTTTATTCATATTCGCAGATTCTCTTCTGATTTTCTTTTGGAGCATCATCAATGCATACTGTAATGTTTCAGGACGAGGTGCACATCCTGGCAAATAGATATCAACAGGCACTATGCGGTCAACACCTTGAACCGTAGCATATGTATTAAACATTCCGCCTGTATTGGCGCAGCTTCCCATAGAGATAACCCATTTTGGCTCTGCCATTTGGTCATAAAGACGTCTTGTGAATTCTGCATGTTTTTTAGATAATGTACCCGCTAGTATCATAACATCCGCTTGTCTAGGGCTTGCTCTAAATATTGTACCGAAACGGTCAAAGTCAAATCTAGCGGCTCCGCTTGCCATCATTTCGATAGCACAACAGGCTAGTCCATAGGTCAAAGGCCAAAGCGAGTTTGATCTCCCCCAGTTGACAAGTTTGTCAACAGAAGTTAATGCTACAGGCAATCCTGCAGCCGATGCGTAATTTACTTGATGCTGTGCCATTCAAGTGCTCCTTTCTTCCATGCATATACAAATCCAATAGCCAATAGCAAGATAAACAGTATCATCTCCACTAGTCCAAACCATCCGAGTGCTTTAAAGTCTACTGCCCAAGGAAACATAAAGATGATCTCTACGTCAAACAAAATAAACAAAAGTGCGATCAGATAAAATTGTACCGATATAGTGTTTGGTTGTTTTGTTACCTCTGGTCCACATTCATAAATAGACATTTTTAGCTTTTCGGTATCACGGCGAGCTAGCTTTCTACTTATAAAGCGTTGCAAATTAAGAGTCGCCGAAAAAGCAACAAACGTTAAAATAAATAAGACAAATATCCCGAAATAGGGATGTTCGGTCACAATATGCGTCATATTAAACCCCTTTTAGATGGTGAGAATCCTTTTCTACTATGCATGTATATTATCTAAAAGATGATTAAATTACTTTGTGAAAACATTACTCGCCAAATTTATCCCAAATGGCAGTGTAACAATGTGAAACAATAAAGATAGAATGTAAATTCTAGATTATGATAGTTATAACCTCATGCCTAATATGGCTGATGGCATACCTCTTTTCGTATAGTAACACCAGAAAGAGGCTATATTGACGTTTTAAACTTTTGCAGCAGCAGGTGTTTTAAAATAATTAATACACCAACCATTTGGGTCAATTGGCCCTTCAACAATTTTGCACTCTTTTGTATCCGGCAAAAAATGCATGCATGTTTCGCATTTGTCGCCGTTAGCATTTGGAGTAAGTTGATATTTGACAATATCTTTTGTAGTCTTTGCATGCAAGGGTGCATTATAAAAAGCCATTATTCCGAGTATACTCATATATCTTACGAAATCTCTTCTTGATATTAGATTTGACATCATATGCTCCTTTATATAATTAATATTTGCATATCTTGATGTTCATATTGCATCATGACATATTTTGTTCGCATCCTCATTAAATACACATACGCCAGGAGTGCACTACAAGTATCACTAATCAGATTATATATCAAAACTATATAATGATTTGACATAATAAAAATGTCTGACTACTTTCTACGTTGGTTTTAAATTTGGATTTTTATAGAAAAATTTACACCAACCATTAGGATCTATTTTTCCTTCAATAATTTTGCATTCATTTGTATCCGGTAAAAAATGCATACACATATCACATTTATTGCCGTCATTTGGCATAGCTTGATAATTGACAATCGCTTTTGTAGTCTTTGCATGCAAAGGCACGCTATAAAAAGTCATTATTCCAAGTATACTCATATATCTAAAGAAATTTCTTCTTGACCCATCATTTTCCATCATATGCTCCTTTTGTGTTTGCATATTATGATGTCTACACTAAACCATGACCTACCTTAGTTTGTATCCATAAGTAAATACACATAATACTAATAATGTACTATGTGTATACCTAATGTTATTATACATCATATATAACAAAATAATATAAAAAATATTTAGTAAAAACATATGAATTTTGGTTTTATGATAGTAAAAGTGGTAAAGATCACTTCAAGCAAATATGAGAAATCACTAAGTATTACATAAAAACAATAAATTCACTCTCATTTCCATGCTTTTTAGATGCTACATTTCAAGCCAGTCTATCAAATCATTACCAAGCATACTGGTTGCTATATTCGTTGCGTCCACATATCCTTTTGCATTTGTTGTTGCAGTTGGTATTGCATACTTAAAAAGCTTACTCTTGACCAACTGTCCGCTATACGCATCAATCAGAAAAAATTGTACAGAAACTACAGAATGGGAAGTGTTGCCTCTAACCATGTGAGAAAAATCAAAAATGGTACTTTCTAGTCTATAATCCGCTTGTGCAGTAGAAGTATAAGAAAATACGCCTCTAAAAAGTCCGCTTTGTTGTAATGTTTGTATAAAAGTGCCTTGCAGCAATTGTCCTACAGTATTGGACCACTTGGAATTTTGATAACTTCCATGCTCTGCATCACTATATGAAAATTGCATATTTTGGCCCATCTTTTCTTTGAGGCCTTGAGGATATGCCACTTTAACTGTTTTATCTTTAAATTTGTAATTATAAGCTTTTTGATTTATATCACCATGAAGGGTATATGTTTTCATAGGCCTCTCTTTTATACTGCATCCTTGCAGGGATAAAAATATAGCTGTCAATAAAATATATTTCATTCGCCAGGTCCTTTTACCGGTTGTCTAGATTTAAAGAGTAGATCGCTTGGGCTTTGTCTTAATTCCCCGGCTAGATCATCGACTTGATTTGAGAGCACTTGTAGATCGGTCGTCATTGGTTCAAGAATATTTCTGAGATTATAATCTCCTCTGTCTAGACTGTTTTCTGCTTTTAGTGTAACTCTATTGATATCTTTTGATGACCTTTCAAAAGAATCTGACATTGTTCTTATAGAAATTTTTAATTCCCCAAGCGTCCCATCCAATTGTTTCATTGAATCGATCGCTTTGTTTTCCATCTCCTCTCCTCTAGACGATATCTTTTCTAAATTTTCCAATGTCTTTTCAAAATTTTGTATATTTTTATCTGAAAGAAGTTTTTTGCTGCGATCTAGAAGTGCACTTACCTTTTCAACCTCTTCATTTAATTTTGAGATGTACGAGGCACGAGTTTTGATAGTCGGAATATATGTAGCCGTCGGCTGCAATGTTTTTGCACTATTTGTTCCGCCATCGATCTCTATGGATAAAAGTCCAGTGACGCCAAACATTTGCGTATGCGCTGTCATATCTTCTTTTATAACGGTTCCTTTTTTGATCTCTAGCAAAATTTCAACAACCTCTATGTTGTTTGGATTGATTTTTATCTGTTTTACTCTGCCTATATTTACACCGCGCAATTTAACTGCTGCGTCTTCTGAGAGTCCGGTGACAGATTCTTTTATCTCTATTCTGTAAATATCATACTTATCTTGTATGCCATACTTTGCCAACCAAAAGGCGAACCATGCCATACCCACGCTAAAGAATAATACAAAAATGCCTACTACTGTATAGTTGATTCTATTATACATCTTTAATCTTGTCCTTAAATCTTTGCTTAGTATATTCATTTTTAAAAAATGCTTCTACAAAAGGATGTTGTGATTGTAACACATTTTCTAAAGTTCCTTCTGCAACCACATGTTTGTCTGCCAATACTGCCATCCTATCTACGATACTGAACATACTATCTAGATCATGTGTTATCATAACCACAGTAATCCCTAATAGATCACGTAAATTAACGATGAGTTGATCAAAATTACGTGCCCCTATTGGATCTAGTCCTGAAGTAGGTTCGTCCAAAAAAAGCAATTTAGGATCCATAGCCAAAGCACGAGCAAGAGCTGCCCTTTTGATCATCCCTCCGCTAAGCTCCGATGGATATAGTTTTCCCGCATAAGATTCCAGTCCGACTAATTCCAATTTGGAATATACTAACTTGTCCCTCATTTTTTTTGAGATATTCGTATATTCTTTAAGTTGTAATTCTATATTTTCTGCTATTGTCAAAGAAGAAAAAAGTGCACCAAATTGGAAAAGCACCCCCCATTTTCTGCGTAACTCCTGTGCTTTGCGCGGGCTAATATGTTCTAAATTTTCACCAAGAATATTTATATACCCTTCTGTGGGGTCGGCAAGCATTATCATTTCTCTCATTAGTACCGATTTGCCCGAGCCGCTCTCTCCTATAATCGCATAGATCTCATTTTCATTGACAGAAAAGTTTACATGATCATGAATAGTTCGCGTATCAAATTTTGTGACTATATCTTTTGCTTCTATGATACTCATAGATCAAGCTCCGTATAGATCACAGAGAAAAGTGCATCAAAAGCGATCACAAGAAAAATAGAATTAACCACACTTTGTGTCGTATGCAATCCTATGCTTTCAGTATTTTGAGAAACTTGAAATCCTCTAAAACATCCTACCGATGCAATGAGAAATGCAAACACAGGTCCTTTGATCATCCCCAAAATATAATGTTTTACTTCAAGCACCTCATAAAGCCTATTTATAAACTGTTCAACAGAAATACCAAGCTGCATCTTAGAAGCAAACATCCCTCCAAAGATTCCCACAATATCTGCAAAAAATATCAATAGCGGCAATGCTATCATTAAAGCGATAATACGAGGCAATACCAAGAAAGAGTAAGGGTCAAACCCCATGGTACGCATAGCTGAGATCTCTTCGGTGATCTTCATTGCGCCTATTTCGGCGGTATAGGCTGAGCCGCTTCGTCCGGCTATGACAATAGCTGTGATCATAGGGCCAAGTTCTCTCACCATTGAGATAGCAACCGTATCAACTATAAAAATATCAGCACCAAATTTTGCTAATTGCACTGAACCTTGATATGCGATAACCATGCCTACCAAAAATGCAGTGACTGCAACGATCATAAGCGCACTAAAACCGGAATGATAAATATGATAAACCGTTTCCTTAAAACGAAATTCTCTTGGGTGCAAAAGAGTATAAAATAGATTGATAAAAAGCTCTCCTAAGAAGCGTAGCATCTCTTTAAACTCGCCATAAATATGAATAGTTTTTTTGCCTATTCTTTCAAGCATGCTTTCCTTGTGCGCATAAATCGCCTTTTTTGATTTATGTTGTTTTTTAAGCAAATCATACATCTCTTTTTGTTTAGAGGTATATCCTGTGACTTTAACTTCTGTTTGTTTTTTAAAATAATTCAGATACTCTACAAAAAGAAGAATGCCTGCGCTATCAAATTCACTCACGCCTGAAACATCCCAAATGATCTTTTTATCATAAGGTATACTATATAGAACTTTCTCTATGTCCCGTATAGTTTGAAGAGTCCATTGATCCTTGGAAACTAACTTAATATAATCACGATATGCTTCTAAAAAAAGATATTTTTCATTCATATTCTGATTATATTAAACTTCATATTAAGTTTGGATGTAATAATCAAATATAATCAAAAAAATTTACTGATTTCTTATAGAATGATTTTATTATTTTCATACAACTAGATAAATATTTGCGATCAGATGATATAATGGCCATAGTCTTTAAGCTTATGTTTCGAATTATATTAAGGAGCTACATCATGCCGTATAAAACAAACAAAGACCTGCCAAAAAATGTTACCAATGTACTTCCCCGCCATGCACAGGATATTTATCGAGAAGCATTTAACCATGCTTGGAAAGAATACGCAAACCCTAAGAAACGCCAAGGCGATGACACCCTAGAAGATACAGCGCGCAAGGTGGCCTGGGCAGCAGTGAAGCATAAATACGAAAAAATAGATGATAAATGGGTAGCAAAAAAATAATTATTTACATAGCTTTTAGTACATGGTTAGATTTGATATCTATTAAAAGTCGTCTTGGTTTCAAAATAAAACTATAGAAAATAAGATACAAAGCCAAACCTATTACATTCATCAATCCAAACATGATTAACAGTGTTCCGATATTGAAATGTTTTTTTTGGGCAATAAAATGCTCTTTGTTGTGATGTAAGATTTGGTAATCATTTTTATAAAACATCGTTTTAATTTTTTTTATCATTTCATTCTCAGAAAG
>DLIG01000015.1:41235-66520 GCA_002483605.1 Sulfurovum sp. UBA7648 | reverse complement strand
GATAATTTTTTTTGTCCCAAAAATATATCACGATACCGATAGGCAGGATAAATATCATAATTATGGTGGTCATGAACCGTAAATCTCCCCAAAATGTTCTTTGTATATCAAAAAAAGCCTAACATCAAATTCGAGCTGATGATATGATGGTTCTATATGTGTGCATAATTTATAAAATGCCTTGTTGTGCTCCTTTTCTTTTAGATGTGCCAGTTCATGGGCAGCTATCATACGCAAAAAAGGTTCCGGAACCTTTTTAAAAAGATGTGATATGCGAATCTCGTTTTTGGCTTTTAACTTCCCGCCTTGTACGCGAGAGACAAAAGTATGCATACCAAGTGCTGATTTGAGATCTCGTATCTTGGTATCATAAAGCACTTTAGCAATAGGCAAAGAGCTTTTCATATAGGTATTTTTTAGTTCCGTTACATATTCATAAAGACTTTTATCTATAGTGTATGAGTGGATTTTGGGGTATTTTGAAAGTATATATTCTCCAAGTTTATTTTGATCAATCAATGCTTGCACTTGGGATTTTATCTGTATATTATAACCATCTATATATTTTAGCATACATAATTATATCTATTTTTACATATCAAGCGACTAAAATGTTTTCTTTAATCGCAGATAATATCGATGCTCAAAACTGCCAAACTCGCTTTGATAATCTCCGTTATACAGCAAAGCACCCAAGGAAATGGTAGTTTCATCATCCAAACTGTATATAATGACAGGCGATGCGAACAGGCTATTATCGTCCAAATTGTATATCATACTAACCGAGCCTTGAAGCATCAGATTAAAATCATAGCTCAATGATGTTCCTAGATAATCCGAAGATCTAAATCGGTTACCAGATAGTGTAGAGTTTTGCATATCTAAAATTTCCAAGGCCAAATAAGTTTTAGTAGTATGAAGCCACTCCAATGCTGCCGTGACTCCGTTTTGAAATCCGTAATCTACACCAAAAATGCCTTGATAAAATGTTTTATCCAAGATCTTATCTTTGAAATACCCCCCTTCACTTCGCCACTCAATACCGGTATCAAAGAGATCGCCCTCGATCTCATAGCCAATCATCTGTGCATCATTACTATATAGCAGATCCAATGCGATATCTGCAAAACCTGCATAGCCCTTTACCCGGCTTGCATATTTGTAGCTTTTATCGTTTCTTTGGCTAACTACACCCATTATCTCCGTAGTTTTATTTGGTGAATAAATATACGAAAATGCATAGGCTCCGAAAATCTGGTCGGGCTCGAGTGCTAACGGATTGCGTGGATTAAAAAGATCGGTTGGAGTCCATATGCGCCCTACGCCCATAGTGATCTTTTGGAGACCAAAGATCAAACGATGTGTTTCATCATTATATCCGATATTCAAGCGATGAATACGGCCAAATAGTTCTCCGCCGTCATAATCATGAGTAGAGGTTTCTATATCAAACGGGGTGTCTGCTTTGATAGTACGTGAAAAGATATACTCATCACTTTGTATATACTCTTTTCCATAGTAATTGTCAATATCTCCTATGAAATTGATATGCCAATTTTCTTCTTTGAGTGTATAATCCAGCCTCAACCTGTTATAGTTATAAAAACTTCTCTCATGATCTTGATATGGAACTAGCGAAAGTGTAAAATTGGTATTTTCAATGCTGTATTCATTTTCAAATGCCCACGAACAGATGGTAAGAGTGAGTAATATTTTAATTATCTTCAATAACTGCTCCGTCTTTTAAGACAATGATCCGTTTTGATTGCTCCAAGACATAACTGTCGTGGGAGGCAAAGATCACGGTAACATGCTCTTTTTCATTGAGAGTGCGGAGCATCTTCATGAGTCTTTCACTATTTTTTGAATCCAAATTGGCTGTAGGCTCATCTGCTAATATGAGTTTAGGCCTAGAAGCCACTGCTCTCGCTACTGCTACGCGTTGTTGCTGCCCACCGCTTATTTGGCCGGGAAGTTTGTCTAAGATATCTTCTATCTGCAATATAGAGGAGAGCTCATCTATACGCTTGTTAATTTGTTCATCATCAAAACGAAGAAGCTTCATAATAAAGCCTATATTTTCTCTCACGGTAAGTACGGATATTAGATTATATGCCTGAAAAACAAATCCGATGTGCCGCAGTCTATAATCTGCCATCTGCTCATCATTAAGTTTTGTTAGTTCCAATTCATCAATAAATATGCTCCCGCTTGTCGGCCTTTCTAGCCCTCCGATAATATTTAGCAGGGTTGTTTTGCCAGAACCGGATTCCCCGCTTAGCGTAGTAAACTCGCCGTCTTCGAAAGTGAGATTGATATCTGCAAGGGCTTTTACCTCTTTTAGCGAATCGGGAAAGAAGATTTTAGAGATGTGAGTAAGTTTCATATCATTTTTCCTTGTATTATTTCTATAGGTTTGATCTTTTTGAGCACATATAACGGCCAAAGGACAGAAATAAAAGTAGCAAAAAAGACAGAAGCAAAAGCTTGAAGAAAGTAATAATAACGGATATCGGCATACAAAACAGCATTTAATCCGAAACTCTCCAGCCCGGCTTGATAATAGCGCAGGTCAATTCCGTTTGATGAAGTGTAAACCAAAAAACCAAATCCTAAAATGGCACCTATTATGTATCCGATTAAGGCCATAATAAAAGCTTCGCTAATAACTTGATATCGAATATTCCCATATGGGGTTCCAATAGCCATCATTATGCTAAATTCTCTCATTCGCTCCAAAATAGACATCAAAATAACGCCAAAAATCCCAAGTGCCGCAACAGCAAAAACAATAGCATAACTTAGCCAATTGAAGATATCCATCATATCACGCATTTCTATTAATAAAGGATAAAGCTCATCCCATCGAAGCACGTCTATTGTGCTAAATTTTTTTTGAAGTATCGATTGGATGCTATTAGTGTAAGATTCATCTTTTATGCGAAGTGCTATTTGCGTAGCGCTGTTTGGCAAAGCAAGAAAATGTTCCATAGTTTCTATAGAAACAAAAACAGACCCTTCATCCACTGCTAAATTTCCGCTCTTAATAATACCGCTTATGCGAAAAGAGATCGCATTTATCTCACCGCTTGCGTCTTGGGCAGTAAATACAAGACGGCTGCCTGTAATGACTTTGAGTTTTTCTGCAAGTTTAAAACCTATTAACGCTTCTTGATTTTTTGGACCAAAGCTAAACTTTCCTTTAAATAAAAAAGTATCAAAATCCCCAAATCTTCTCTCATCTTCCAGTCTCACGCCTTTTAAGGTAGCTCCTAGTGATTTATGTGCAGTGGAAACCAATCCCTCTTGGGAAAGACGGATGGCATATGCATCTATATTTTTGGAGCCATCAAGATATGCTTTTAT
The DNA here is from genome assembly GCA_002483605.1 of Sulfurovum sp. UBA7648. GTDB lineage: Bacteria > Campylobacterota > Campylobacteria > Campylobacterales > Sulfurovaceae > BN30871. The sequence continues at coordinate 63,154 of DLIG01000015.1, read as the reverse complement.
GGCTTTTGGATCATCTATGTGATAATCTATAGTTTTTTCTAAACGATATTGTTTGGCATAGAGTGATATTTCTCCGGAATCACTTCTAATGGCGGTGTTGATCATATGCGATACCATCCCATCATACAACCCTTGTAAAAAAAGCAGACCGCTTAAGCTCAAAGCTATCATCATGATCACCATTAATGTACGAGTCTTGCGTCTAGTTAAACTTTTCCATGCCAGATCAAATGCTGTCTTATACATAACGCATTGCCTCTGTGACACTAAGCTTATTGATTTTATAGATGGGATAGAATATGGAAGAAATATTCAATACAAATATACCTAGTGCATTCCAAGTTATTGTAAATATATCAAAATGAGTAGGGAGAGTATCGCTAATAATGCCGTATTCCTTATATGTCTCAGCCAATCCGGAAATAGTAATTGGATGTATCTCAAGATAATACGTAATAATTGCCCCAATAATTGTCCCAAAAGAGACACTGAGCAATGTAATTACCAATAATTCATTAAACAATAAAACTCTTATATCTTTTGATGTGAACCCCAAGGCTCTCAAAAGTCCTATTTGACGAACACGTGCATAAATATTGACATAGTTGAATATCATGATCACAAAAAAAATGACTACAAAAAAAACAGAGATCGAAATATATCCGAACAATGAATCAACTTGCATCAATTGCACCAGATCAAACAAAAGAGTTTTCCAGCTTAGCGCCTCATATTTTTGAGACAGATTACTGTTAAGTGTTTCAACATAGTTATCTGCTGCTTTATTATCTATAAAGCGAATAACAAAATAACTTGCTTTATTTTCACTCATCATGATACTATCCAAGTAATCTTTATTGACAAAAGAGGAGCTAGAATCAAAATCAAAAAGCCCGGTTTTAAAGATCCCTTTGACTTTGAAAAGATCAGCCGCCGTAGAATAATCAAGAGAAGAGCCGATCATGGCGATCTCATCTCCGACATCTACACTAAGACGTTTGGCAAGATCACTGCCCATATAAATAGCTCTAGTATCATTGTCCTCAAGATATGAACCTTTAATTAAAGAGCTTTTTAGATGGCTAAAACTGCTTTCGCGTGACGGAACTATGCCGGTTAACATCGAACCTACTGTCTTTTCTTTTTGTGAAAGCAACGCGTATGTTTCAAATCTAGGTGAAAAATTTAAAACGAAAGGCTTTTGATTTAAAAATGTTTCGATTTGCTTGGCATCCTCAATAAGATGATCATAATCTGATTCTTCCTGGTATCCTTTAGCATTTATGTGTGCATATCCTGTATATATCTCTACGGAGTTCTTGATCATCTGTTCATGCGAACCATTGGTAAAAGCTACATAAACTATAAAAAAAGCTGTTGTAAACATACTAAGCAAAAAGATAGTAAAAGTACGGCTCTTTGAAGCTATAATATTTTTAATTGCAAGGCTATAAAGCATCGGCTTCTGCCTTAGTTTGAATAACGCTTGAGCGCATTCTTGCTAAAGTAAGAAGCATCGATAGGGGTATCATAATTGACCTTTTCAAAAATAACCTTTGTAGAATTTTTCTTTTTTTCTATATCAAGCGGTTTGAGTTCCATTACCATAGGAAGAGTATGATTCCCGTGACGTTGTATGTTGCTAAAAGTCATTATACGTACTTTTTGCATAAAGTCGTCATAATAGATCTCTTTTGTTGGCACCTTGTTGGATATATCAACATCGACTATGATCTTTCCCCACACAACAGCAGCATTTGGCTTAGGCAAAAGTTCTATGGTAGCACTTGAAGATGTTTTAGAAAGAAGTTTGGCATTATAGTCCTTGATCATCGAACTTTCTTTTACCATATCATCATTGGTAAAATCACTCCCCATCCAGCTTTGCAGCATCATCGATGGAGGAATCTTGATAGTACGTTCGATTTTTGGGATATATTGCCACATTTGGGTATCTAGTTTTAAAAATGTTATGCCTCTATCTTTTTTAGGATAAAGTATTTTTATGAAGCTTTTTGTATCGCCTTGCGACCAGCTTTCCATCTCAATGGTTCTCGCGCCGCGCTGGCCGGTGACGATCATGCGCATTTTTGCATACATAAAATCGCCACGCAAATTATCCTCTACGGCTTTGATAATTTCATCAGCCTCGCTTCCGTAAAGGAATGATGAAAAAATAAATATAAAAGACAGCAGATATTTCATATGCCGACCTTTGAATATTATTCTTGCATTTACTTTATCTTGCAACCGGTGTTGATGCCCAAAATTGCATAAAGTGCACACCAGCCCATAAAAGCAGTAATAATCGGAATAAGGCCTATGGCTCCCCACCAACTATTGTTCATGACACCCCAAATGATAATAACCACTCCGAGAACTAATCGTATTATTTTGTCAACTTTTCCAATATTACACGTCATAGTAAATCCTTTTTGTGTTTATTTACAAGAACATTATAACAAAAATAAAACCTGTTGTCTGCAATATATTCGTTTAATAATCAAATCTTTATAATAGTATAAATTACTTATTATTTTTTTCTATATTTATTATAACCGCGATACTTTAAAAAGTTCCCTAGAAGTCCATGATCAGTAGATCATAAGGCTTGGGTATTTTTATCCAAATAGTCTCTGATCTCCTGGGCTATTTTTTCTGCTTTGGTACCCAGAACTATCTGTATGGATTTGTTATCAGGCTTGATAACACCGCTGGCTCCCAGTGCTGTAAATGCCGTATTGTCAATCTGGCTGCTGTCTTTTAGTGTCATTCTAAGCCTTGTGATACAGGCATTTGTCTCAACTATATTGTCTCGTCCCCCAAGCGCTTCTACAAAAGAAAGAGTATTTGAATTGTCAATGTTTTGTTGAACATTATTATCTAATGCATTGTCACCAAACAATTGAGGCTTCAAAAACCCGAGTAAAATATAAGAAAGTGTAAAATAAAGTAACGCGAAACCAACTCCAAGCGGCAATATAAGAAGCGGATTTTGAGCCAACTTGTAGTTAATAATATAATCAATAAGCCCTGCTGAAAATCCAAAACCTGCATGAATATCAAGCAGTTGCGCCATGGCTAGAGCGAGCCCTGTCAACAAAGCATGCAGTACAAAAAGCGCCGGTGCTGCGAAGATAAACAAAAATTCAAGAGGTTCAGTGATGCCTGTCAAAAATGATGTAAATGCTACACCGGCAAGAATTGCCCCTGCTCTTTTGCGGTATTCTTGCGGGGTTCGCAGATATATTGCTAAAGCCATTGCAGGAAGCCCAAACATCATAACGACATAAAACCCAGACATATAAATTCCGGCGCTCTTATCCCCCGCAAAAAACCGATGCAGATCTCCATTTGCTACAGTTGCAACTCCGTCTTTTACGTAGGTATAATCTCCTAGTTGAAACCAAAAAACACTATTTAGTATATGATGTAATCCTAAAGGAATCAACAAACGATTTAGTGCACCATAGATAAATGTACCTAATTTATCAAGTCCTATAATAGCGTGTGAAAATACATCTATACCGCTTTGTGCGAAATGCCAAAAATATCCTGCAAGCACCCCTACTGTAATAGCACTAATAGTTGTGACAATAGGTACAAATCTTTTACCTCCGAAAAATCCTAAAAATTCCGGTAATTTAATATCATAAAAACGGTTATACAAAAGCCCGGCGATTACCCCCATAATGATACCTACAAAAACCCCCATTTTAAGATTCTCGTCGATCCCCAGATAGACTGCTTTGGCTACCAGTACGCCTACTGCTCCAGATAGAGCTGCTGTACCGTCGTTATTCTTGGCAAGACCGTATGCTATGCCTATCCCAAAAAGCAGATCAAGGTTACCAAATATACTCTCTCCGGCGGTTTTCATAATTACAGCTAACTGTCCATCAAATATATCACCAAATCCGAGACGAAGGAAAAGAGCGGCTACGGGCAGCACTGCAATCGGTGTCATAAGGGCTTTACCTATACGCTGTAAAAAACTAAACATCTCTTATCCTTGCTTTTATAGTAGGTATCATAGCCGGTGTTACTCCTAGTGTATTTATCCCTATGTGTACTAATTTCTCTATAGCATCACAATTGCTAGCCAGTTCACCGCAAGTACTCACAGGTTTTGTAGCCCTGTCTTGTATGTATTTAATAGCATCATAAACTACATTTGAATGCGGGTCTACAGTAAGTGTAGCATGTGTTCTGTCTATTGCAAAAAGATACTGAGCAAGGTCATTTGTACCTATAGAATAAAAATCGACAACTTTGTTGAACTCTTCTATTAGAAATAACACCGAAGGCACTTCAACCATAATGCCAAACGATACACCGCTCAGTGACACGGAATGCTTTGATGCCAAGGCATGAGCTACACTTTTGGCATAGTTGAACTCATCTACTGTTGCTACCATAGGAAACATTACTTTAAGTTCACCATTTTGCTTGGCTTTTAAAATAGCTAATAGCTGCTCTTCCATTAGCTCCAAATGTGTCTCAAAAAGACGTATTCCTCTCACTCCCAAAAATGGATTTTCTTCGTGCTGCAGGGTCAAATATGGTAATTTTTTATCTCCGCCAATATCGAGCGTACGTACAGTTACCTCATCAAAAAGAGCAAATATAGATCTATAAGCTTCTACTTGCTCATCAAATGTCGGCTTAGTTTCCCGAAATAAAAATTCAGTCCGCAGCAGTCCTATACCTTCACATCCGGCATCTTTGGCTTCCATAGCAGAAGCAACATCGGTTATGTTTGCCAATACTTTGATATGTTTACCGCTTTTTGTAATGGCCGGTTCAAATCTTTTTTCATTGACCGATATAGAGTTTGACGCTTCAGCAGATATAGCATTGTTTGCACTGCTTAAATCACTTTTAGTAGGAGCTGTTACCAGCAAACCTTGTGAACCATCCAGTATCATCATATTATCTGTAGGCTCAAAAGAAGCTATCTCCAAACTAATGGCAGGGATCTTATAGCTTCTAAGCAATAATGCCGCATGGGCTCTTGGTGGCAGATTCTTTACGATCACACCTTGTATATTCTCTTTTATTAGGGTCGGTATATCGCCAGGAAGCAGCTCGTTAGCAATAAGTAAAAAAGGAGTTTTTGGAAACACAAGTGATTTTACACCTTGTATAAGTTTGGTGACTCTTCTTTTGATATCTTGATAGTCTGCGATTTTGACTTGATTTGCAGTATCTTTCAAGGATGTTACAGCTTCATCTATGTTTTTGATAAATTCTTCATGTGAATGATGTGAAATTGATTCCAATATAGATTTTTGGGCCCTGAATATATCATTATCTACAGATAGCGACTCAAGTTCTTCCAAGGCCATCTGATATGCATCATCAAAAGAGATCTTTGCTCCATTTGAGCTATTGCTCTGCACTTCATATAGATATGGCACACCAACTGCAACACCGCCGCATATGCTCGTCCCTTGCAGCACATGGCCTTCGTAATCCGCTTTTTGCAAATCTTGTTTTAACTCTTGATCATCTTCTTTGGCAGCCAAGGCAGATAAAAATTCTTCCAAGGCCCTTAAAGCTTCAAGGGCATCTTTGCCTCTGGCTTCCAAGACTATTTCATCATTATCTTGCAATCCCAGAGCCAATACGGCATTCATATTTTTAACATCAGCCTGTTTATCGCCTATGTTCAACATAATTTGACAAGAATATTTTTTAGCAATACCTGCCATCATTGCGCTAGGCCTTAGATGTACACCATAAGGTGCATTTAATCTAATGGCAATTTGATGGGTTTTTGCAAATAATTTTAATATTGACTTCATTGGCAACTTTATAAATAAATATAGTGAGATTATACCAAAAAAGCAGTTATTTGATAAGGCGGGAAATTGGACCTTGGTTGTTGTCTATGTCCATGATATTATTCTAGCTCTATATTCATTCTTTTGGTCTAAATTATACGATGCATACTAGATCACAAAAGACAAATATACACCCCCTTTATAAAATCATAAGAGCTAGATAAATATATACCGTCTTTTAGTTTACTAAAATTCCATTTTTTTTAAGCATATGGAGCAGTTCGCAATCACCAAGCGCACATGCTTTTCTGGCATCGATAGAAGCGTTTTTATAATCACCTATACGTGAATATGAAACTCCTCTGTTAATTATAGTTCCAAGACAATTTGGCTGCCTATCGATAGCTGCAGAGTAATCTCTTATGGCTTTTTTATAATCCTTTCGCTCATAATAGACAAGTCCTCTGTTGTTATAAGCGGTACAGCTGTTTGGATTTGCAGCAATAGCTTTGGTATACAGCTCTATTGCTTTATCAAAATTGCTATTTGCGTATTGAGCATCGCCTTGCTGAAGATAATTTTCACCATAAGCAAAAATTCCCACAAAAAGTATCAAAAATATTTTTTTCATGCTTGCTCCTTTTTTGGTTATTATAACACAATTTAGAATCAAAAGTTACCTGTTATCATATTTATTTATGATTTACCATTTGAAAAAATAAATACTATTTTATATTCTTTTTGAGCGTTTATCCGGTATGAAAAACAGCCGCTATAGACTAACAGTTATATTTATGCTATACTCTAACTAAAAAATAAGGTATTGCAATTGGAACATTTTATCGCATTTTTAGATGCCAAAAACCCAGCCAAAAGCCCAATATATGAACATCTAAAATGTTCATCTGACGAAGTCATATTGGTACAATATATTTGCCGCAGATACGCCAAAGGCATAGAAGAGGTAAGCGTATTGGAAATGCTTCAAGAGTGTTTTGAGGTCAAAGGATATGATTACATTCACAATCTCGGCAAGATCAAAAATCTCATTGACCTTGGATGGATAGTACAAAGCAGTTTTGGCCAGATAAAAACACATGAAAGCTCCAAATTAGAGTTGCTTGGAGCTTCAGTGGTACCGAGCATATCATTGCTTCGGCTGCTAGAGGAAGGCTCCTTGGAGATCTTACTTCCGGAGATCAAGCCATATACCGATCATTTGGAGTATCTTCAAGATCAATTTGATATGGTCACACTATTACACTCAATTGCAACTTCCAAGCAAGGTTTTGGTGACAACTCTTTAACCATCGGCCGCCTTAAAAACAAACTCTCCCTCCTTACAAAAAGGATCGAAGAGAGGCTCAAGGTAACTACCGAGCCGATAGTAGTAGAAGAATTTTTTGCAGAAAAAGAGTTAGACGAAAAAGAACAAAAGATATTTCTAGCCCTTCTAAAAGAAGAGTATAGTGCAGGCGAAGGACAATTTCGTGAGATGAACAGCCTTATAGAGCTTATCAGTTTTGATGAGTATGAAAAGATAAAAAATCGCGCCATGCTAGAAGAAGGCTCTAAACTGATAAGCGAAGAGATAATCGATTACGATGAGATACTCAATATGTTTGGCGGCATAAGCCGTTCGTTTTTTATCAACGAAGATGTGCTTCAACGCATCATACATCCTCACAAAAAAAAGAAAGTCACCAAACTAAAACTTGACATGCTGGTAAAAGAACAAGAGATCTTTGAATATTTTGAACCGACAACAACCCTTGATGACGTAGTACTCCATACAAAAACCAGAGAAACATTGGAGACCATCATCAAGCAAATGGATAAAGATGTATACGCGAAATTAAAATTATGGGGTATAAAAGAAAAAAGGAAAGGTATAGATGCCAAGATCATATTTTACGGCCATGCAGGGACCGGTAAAACAATGACGGCTATGAGTTTGGCCAAAACCCTTAAAAAACCTTTGCTCTCTTTTGATTGCTCCAAAATTCTCTCAATGTACATAGGCGAAAGCGAAAAAAATGTACGCAAGATATTTGATGATTTTAAAGCTCTTAGCCAAAAAGCAAAAGTAGAACCGATTTTGCTTTTAAACGAAGCAGACCAATTTTTGAGCAGTAGAGTAGAAGGTAGCGGAAGCAGCGCAGATAAAATGCATAATCAAATGCAAAATATTTTTTTAGAGCAAATAGAAAGATTTGAAGGTATATTAATAGCTACCACGAATCTGCTCGGCAATATTGATAAAGCTTTTTCTAGACGTTTTGACTACAAAATAGAATTCAAAAAACCTACCAAAAAACAGAGATTGCAACTGTGGCAGCTGATGCTTCCGGAAAATGCAGACTATGAAGACGGATTTGAAGCTGAATCTTTGGCCAGCTATGAACTAACAGGAGCACAGATCAGCCTTGTCATCAAAAATACCGCCTATAAAGTTGCTGTCAGAGAAGAGAGTCTATTTACAATGAGTGATTTCAAAGAAGAAATAGAAAAAGAATCGGGCAGCAGTTTTGAAAATGATGTCAAAAGTATGGGGTTTAAGATATAATAGGCAAATTTAATAAAAATAGTTTTAATATGATATAATTTTATATCTAATTATAAGAATTAACAAAGGAGGCAATATATGAAATTTTATAAAGTTACATTCATATTCTTGTTATGTGTCTCTTACTCATTTGCCTACAAAGAAATAATTATAGATCTTGGTATGCAAAAAATTTACGCTATAGAAGATGGAGAGGTGGTAATAGAGAGTCGAATTTCAACCGGAAAACCGGGTCACCGTACTCCGGTTGGCAAATTCACAATAACAGAGAAAAAAAGACATCACATATCAAATATATATCATCTGCCCATGCCTTTCATGATGCGTCTAACTAATTGGGGTATCGCAATACACCAAGGTTATGTTCCTGATTATCCGGCTTCGCATGGCTGCATTAGGGTGCCAAGAGAATATGCAGAACAGCTTTTTCATTGGGCGCCAATGGGGACTCCGGTGCAGGTTAAGCAGTCTGCACAATATACCGACCTATACAAAAGAGCGCCTGAGGCAAAAAAAATCAAACAAAAAACTTTAGCTGAAGACAATTATGCTAAAGCAAAAAACAGACGCGTTACAATCGACGATTTCTTATAACTCGTCATCTCATCCTCGCATAAGCGGGGGGGGTGACACTTTTAAAAACTATCTAAACAAATTAGCCAATGCAGAAGTGTCTGTAGTTTTTGTACTCTCTTTAGTATCAGTAGGCTCAGTTGTTTTACCCTCTATCTCATTTAGCTCGATAGCATAACCTGTCAGCATAGAAGCTAGACGTATATTAATTCCACTTTTCCCGATAGCTTTTGCTTTTTGGTCACTCGTGATAGAGACTATTGCTTTTTCTTTTTCTATTTTGATATTTTGAACTATTGCAGGACTCAATGCTCTAGTTATAAAGATCTCAGGAATCGGTGAATATTCGATACAATCGATATTTTCTCCTATAAGTTCTGCACTTACTGCATTGATCCTTACACCTTTCACCCCTACAGCAGCTCCGACCGGATCTATGTTTGATTGCAATGCTCTAAGGGCTATCTTAGCTCTCTCACCCGGGATTCTCGCACAATTGGTAATTTCTAGCACACCATCTGCGATCTCTGGAACTTCTCGCTCCATAAGTGCTTCTAAAAATTTTGGTGCTGTTCGAGACAGCTCCAAAAATAATCCAAATTTAGGATTTATACTAACGTATTTAAGAAGTGCTTTTATAGTATCTCCTACTTTAAATTTTTCTCCTTTGATACGATTACGAAGAGTTAAAACTCCTCTGAGCTCACCTATCTCAACATATGTATTTTCATCGCTATCTATCCTAGATACCGTACCTATTACGATAGTACCGACCTTATCTTGGTATCGCTCAAGCAAACTTTGCTCGATACGTCTTTGGATATGATATTCTAATTCACGAAAAAGATTAGCTGATGCTGTACGTCCATATTGTTCTAGGTCAAATTCTGATTTAAAAGTATCTCCAACTTCGATGGATTTATCATATTCTTGAGCAGTACTTAAAGCCATAAAAGCGTCAGATCCGGCAGCTAATCTCTCATCATCATCTGCTACTATAGAGATCGTTTTGAATATAGTATAATCTTTCTTTTGATTATCTATAAAAACTTCAAACATGCTGTCACTTGATGTCAGTCTCTTTGCAGTATTAATAAGTGCATCTTTAAATGCAGCTATAGCTTGTTCTTTTGTAATGTTTTTTTCATGCGCTATAGCTTCAACCGTATCTAAAATCTTTTCCAAGAGTTATCCTTTTTGTTTATAAAATGATTTATATTCCTACCAAAAGAAGGCATAAATAACATTGATATCTCTTGTGGGAAGTATTCATTTTTGTAGAATATAATTATATCTCAACGAACCTTTACCCAAAATTAAGTATAATAACCATAATTAAGCATTGAATGACACATACAATATAAGGATCAAAATGAAACTAAAACTTGCCAGAACATCACTTAAGGCTAAACCGAAAGCTATAGATATTGAAGAAATCGAAGCTGAGTTGTCGACTAAGTCTATATTTTATTTTGACAGAGAAAACTCGCATAAAGAATTGAAAGAGCTTATAGAATACTTTGAGGAGAAAGGATCTAGCGTATATATGAGAGAGGTCAAGTACGGATTGGATGAAAATGAATACATCTATGAAGTTCATATTATATAACTTTTGATGCAAAAAAAACTATATATTGAAACACTAGGATGTGCTATGAATGTTCGTGATAGCGAACATCTCATTGCTGAACTATCCATAACTGAAAACTACTCACTTACTACCAATATCTCAGAGGCTGATTTAATAATCATCAACACATGCAGTGTCCGAGAAAAACCTGTTGCTAAACTTTTCTCAGAGATTGGTGTTTTTGCTAAAAACAAAAAACCAAACGCCAAAATAGGAGTTTGCGGATGCACAGCAAGCCATCTTGGCCGCGAGATCATACGTAGAGCTCCAATGGTAGATTTTGTTTTAGGCGCCAGGAATATATCCAAGATCACAAAAGTATTACACCAAAAACATGCAGTTGAAATAGATACAAATTATGATGACAGCACATATGCATTTGGTGAATATCGCACAAATCCTTTTAAAGCCATGGTTAACATTTCAATGGGTTGCGATAAATCATGCACCTTTTGCATAGTACCTACTACCAGGGGTGAAGAGATATCGATACCTAGCGATCTGATAATAAATGAGATCAAAAAAGCCGTAGAAAGCGGAGCAAAAGAGGTGATGCTGCTTGGTCAAAATGTAAACAATTACGGAAGACGTTTTAGCCAAACAAGCGAAGTAAAAGATTTTACAGGCCTACTCCAAGCTATCAGCAGCATAGAAGGATTGGAAAGAATTCGCTTCACGTCTCCACACCCTTTGCATATGGATGATGAATTTATCAAAGAATTTGCCTCTAATCCCAAAATATGCAAACAAATTCATGTCCCGCTTCAAAGCGGCTCAAGTAAAATACTCAAAGCCATGAAAAGAGGATATACAAAAGAGTGGTTTTTGAACCGCTGCGAGCTTATTCGCTCTTTGGCTCCAGATGCAACAATTTCTACAGATATCATTGTTGGATTCCCAGGAGAGAGTGATGAGGATTTTGAAGATACAATGGATGTACTTGAACGTGTCAGATTTGATCAAATGTTCTCTTTTATATACTCTCCTAGACCTCATACCCCGGCAGCAGAGTATGATGAACAGGTAGATTCCGAGGTCTCATCAGCTAGGCTTACAAGACTTCAAGATCGTCATATGCAGATCTTGGATGAGATTATGCAAGCACAGCTTGATACTATCCATCAAGTCTATTTTGATGAATTAAAACCAAACGGCAAAGTTGCAGGCAGAAGTGATGATGGCAAACTTGTTTTTGTTGAAGGAAGCGAAGAGCTGCTTGGCACTGTTATACCTGTAGAGATCACAAAAACTTCAAGAAGCCTCTTAGAGGGGAAAGTGATAAAAGATTAGATGAAAAAAAAGATCTCAAACTTTTTGATCTATAATGTCATTCCTTTTTTCATTTATTGCCTTATGAGATTAATATGGCTAACTACCAAAAAACATTATCATCATCTATCACATTTTTCAGATAAACAATATATTTTTGCGTGCTGGCACAGTGAACTTTTGATATCTCCGCAGTATTATCGCAAACTTTTTTCAAGACACAAAGCAGGAGCAATTGCATCAAGCCATAAAGACGGTCAAATAGTCTCTAACACAATACAATATTTCAATATTTATCCCATTGAAGGCTCATCATCAAAAGGCGGGGTTAAAGCGCTTATCAATTCATTAAATGCATTAAAAAAAGGCGATGATGTACTTATAACTCCAGATGGGCCTAGAGGACCTAGATTTTCTGTTGGTGACGGAATAGTCGCTTTGGCACAAAAATCCAATCTGCAAGTCTTCACTATAAATTATAAGGTCAACAAACATTGGCAGCTAAAAAGCTGGGATAAATTTATCATACCAAAGCCATTTAGCACTATAGAAATATATACGAAACTCCTTGATCTAAAAGGACTTGATAATCAAGAGGCTAAAAAAATAGTGAGCGAAACAATGGTACAATATACCACTATCTAAAACATGAAAGACAGATTCTTAGAATTTTTAGATGATTTTCTAGATTATCTCTACCAAATTAGAGGTTATAGTATCCAAACTATAACAACATACGACATATCGCTAAGATATATGATAAAAATTAGTCAAATCAGTGAAAGTAATGATAGTATAGACATCGACATAACTCCTTATAGACTGCAAGTGATCAATAATAATAAAAAAACTATAGCCAAAAAACTAAGTGCGGTGCGTTCCTTTGTCAAGTTTTTGAATGACCACAAAAAATTAAATGTCACTTTTTACCCAAATGATTCCATTAAAGTACCTCAAACACTGCCAAAACCTATTGAAGAAAATCATCTAAAAGAGGTGCTTGGCACTGCTGATATAGAACAAAAGACTTTAGTGTATATGCTCTATGGTTTAGGTCTTAGGATAAGCGAACTGGCTTCTTTGAAACTATCTGATATAAATGGAGATTGGATACAGATTCACGGTAAAGGCAGCAAAGTACGGCAATTACCGGTAATGCCTGAACTTCAAACTATATTAAAAGAGTATATAGATATTTATATACCTCAAAAATATCTATTTGAAAAAGACAAAGCCCCGCTTAATTCAGCAGGGCTGAGATATAAACTCTCTAAACTTTTTAAAACACGCGGTATCAAAGCTACACCTCATCAGCTCCGACATTCGTTTGCTACACATCTGCTAAACAGCGGGGCTAGAATAGCAGATGTTAGTGAGCTTTTAGGGCACTCTTCTATGGCAACAACTCAAATATACACTAAGCTGGGCAATACCAAAAAATTAGAAGAGTATCTCAAAGCTCATCCATTGGCAAAAAAATAAAAGCCGGATCTTAGCAAGCCTAGTCTGCCAAATCCTCTAGTTTATCGATGAGATTTTCGCTATCTATTATGCTTTTTAATTTATCTGCTTCTATATTTTTGCCTTCAAACGTCAACATGAATCTTCCTTTTACGATAAGCATAATTTTGTTAGTAACACTATTATCAGACCGTTCTTGCTCCTCAACACCGCTGTTGCCGTCTATTTTTATCGGTTTTCTATATCCGTTCTCATCTTCGCTTTCACCGCCTGCATTGATGCCTATTTGCATCATTGCTATCATAGCACTTCCTGCTTCGCCTGCACCATCCAATATGGAAAGCGTGATTTGTTTATCATTCTCTCCGTAATAAGCTTCTGCAATATGCATACCAAGCTGCCCTATTGAGAATCTTTTTCTATTAAATCCATTTATTTTTTCTGGCAATAGAGCTTTTAGTTGTTGGTTAGACAATGGGGTAGCTTTTTTTAGATCCTCTGAAGTTTTTCCTATTTCTTCAAAAGCGTCTTTCATATCTTTGGTGCTCTCTTCTTGTATCACGACTTCTTTTTGTTCATCTGATTTTTTATCACCGCATCCGCTTATCATCAAAAGTGCTGACAACAATAATACATATTTTGTTTTCATTCTACTCCCCTTTGTAATATAAGTTTGAGATATTATACTATTTTTTTTAGAAAATAAATGTTAAATAAAAATTTAATATAATTTTAATCTATTGGGCCAACTTTTGGATTTTCATTATCATATTTTCGTCTTTTATAATCTCTTCTAACTCATCCATATCAACGTTAGTACCTACTATCGTCAACAAAAATCTGCCTGATATTATCATTGTCAATTTATTTACAGTGCCGTTTTGCAATCTTACTTCTTCTTTTATAGCTCTGATATTGTCAATCGACATTGACTTTAAGTATCCGTTTTTGTTTTTTATATCTATATTTGAGTCAATACTCTCTCTCATCAAAGCAATTAAACTGCTTCCTTCTTTGCCTGCACCGTCTACGATAGAGACTAAAATTTTTTTATCTTTATTAATATATGTCATTTCTGCCGAATATAGGCCTGAATACCCCATGGAGATCTGCACTCTTTTAAAATCTCCCAAAGCGTCCGGCAATAATTCCCTAAATTGTCGATTTGTAATAGGTTTTGTTTTTTGGAGCTGGGCTGGGGTCAATTGAATATTCTGGCTGCTTTTATTGGCATCGTCGGAAATTTTACCTTTGCACCCAATGAATGACAATAAAATCAATACACTTAAAATATATCTCATAAAGATTCCTTGGAAGTCAAGTTTTACTATATGGTTATTTTATCTAAATTCTCCATATACCAATATCCTCGCACAAGCGGGGGGATACCTGCAACTCTGCATTTTTCTTTAAACTCTTTTGGCAATACTATTTTATGATATGGCGCAATATAAAGTTTATCAGCACTCAAGCCGATCGCCCAAACTCCTCCTATAACCAAATTATCATTTTTTTCTATCTCTTCTCTTTGCGATGAACTCAAGAGATATCCTAGCCCCTTGAGAGCTATATCTGCTGCTTTTACCCTGAGCCTTGTATCATATATTTTAATCACTCTAAGCTCTTTATAGGCAAAAACAGTCTCAAACCTGTCTTCAATTATAAATATATCATCTTTTAAATACTTAAAACTTCGTTTTATGCCATCTTTGTATTTTGAGATGAGCGAATTACTATAATATTTACGAAAATAATTTCTCTCATAGCTCTCATCGTTATTGCTTTCATCTATGAAATATCTGTATTTATTATTATCCAAATAATCTTGCAATTCATTTTTGCTATATTCTAACAGTGGACGTACGATAGTGTAATTTGATCTTTGCGTCACACTATGCAAACCTATCAGCTCACAAACTCCTGCACCCTTGGTTAGCCTCATTAAAAGCCATTCAAGCTGGTCATTAAGCTGATGTGCCGTGAGCAATACATGATACCCATATTCTTTTATCAATTTTTCAAAAAAATCATACCTAAATGCTCTTGCATTAGCTTCAAAATGGCTATCAAAACCCGGGGCTTTAACGGCATGGCAAATGCAATTATACTCTAAAGCCAGCTCTTTGGCATAAGCTAGCTCATCTTTGCTCTGTTCTCTTATTCCATAATCTACTATTGCCAAATCAGGCTTTAATCCATTATCTATAAGCATATAAAAAAGTGCTGATGAATCTATGCCTCCGGAAAATGCGAGAAGAAGTTTTTTATTTTCAAGGGAGAAGAGAGGGGGGAGAAATATCTTTTTGTCTGTTTTCATCTTATATCTTTTTTAGATTCTCACGCCACTTTGTGGCTCAAAATGACACCATCTTTTACCCTCTGTTATTCTTCCTTCTTCCTTCATCCTTCTACCTTTTTTACAAGTGTAGCCAAAAGTTTATCTCCGACAAGCTCTGTTACTTTTGCTTCGTACGCACTGCCATAAACTATAGGCAGATCAGATGTATCATTAACAAGTATCTCTCCATCAATTTCTACTGCCCAAGCAAGAGGCCTGGCACTGAGCAGATATTCATGCTCACTGCTCTCCCCGTCTATTACAATTTGTAAAGCAGTGTCAATCAATTTTGACAACGAAAGAGTTGTAGCATCAGCAGCAAGTGCACCAAGTTTTTTAGCTCTTTGTGCTATATCCTTGGCAGGAATTTGCTCCATATTGTAAGCGCTGGTTGACTCTTCATTGGAATAAGCAAATACATTGAATCTATCAAAACCAAAGTCTTTACTAAACTCACAAAGCTTATCAAATGCCTCATCACTCTCGCCTGGATGTCCGACTATGAATGTGGTACGAATAAATGCATTTGGCTTGCTTTGCATATGATGTAACAATGCTTTTGTTTTCTCTTCCCCAAAACCTCTTTTCATAACTTTGAACATATTATCGTCACTATGCTGAATCGGCATATCATAATATGTCTGGAAAACCGGAGAATCGGCTATTTTGTCAATAAGAGCAAAACTGGTCGTACTTGGATATAGATATAGAATTCTTGCGCTCTTTACGCCTTCTATTTTCTCTATCTCATTAATCATATCTATAAGGCCATCTTTCAACCCTATATCTCTTCCATAACTGGAGCTATCTTGGGAGACAAACGAAAAATCCCAAAATCCTTTAGCCACGAGATTAGTTACCTCTTTTACTATTGAATTTAGTGTCCTGGAATGCAGCTTGCCTTTAAAGTGCGGAATAGCACAAAAAGAACACGTTTGATTGCACCCTTCGGCTATTTTGATATAAGCATGATAATTGGAGCCTGTGATCACTCTAGATGAATTTTCATCTGCTAAAAATACCTCTGGAGTATAAACGCCTTTTTTGGCTTCTATCATCGCATCTATTTTGTCATAGTCGCCTACCCCTGTAAATATATCAATTTCAGGGAGTTCTTTTTGTAGTTCATCTTTGTACCTTTCGCTCAGACAGCCGCTCATAACAAGCAACGAGTCACTTTTGCGTTGCTCATGAAGATTCAATATGGTTGAAAGCGACTCCTCTTTGGCAGCTTCTATAAATCCGCAAGTGTTGACAATAATGACATCTGCGTTTTGGGCATCATCGGTGAGTACATAATCATTTAAACGGCCAAGCATCACTTCACTGTCTACTAGATTTTTGGTACAGCCTAGACTTACTAAATGGAGGGTTTTTTGATTCATTATTTACTTTCTTTTTGTCGTATTATACCATTTTATCGAGCAGAAAGCATGGAGGGTGTGAGCGTATGTGAGTGTGGGTGTGGTGGGTGGGTGTGGGTTTGTGAGCGGGTGAACCCTAAACCCTAAACTCTAAACTCTTAACTCTTAACTGCTATCATGCTTTCCAAAAATTCTGCAGTTTTTGTCTGGCCTAGTTTTTTTGCATACTCTATAGCATTCATGCCAAATTTATCTTTATTATCAATTTTGGCTCCATGTTCTAGCAATAACTTTAACATATCAATATCATTAAAACATGATGCAAGCATTAGAGGAGTTATACCGCTTTTTCTTTTAGTGGTATTGATATCAAATCCGCTATCAATGCACAATTGCACTACATCGTATCTCTTGAATTTAATAGCGATATCCAGACTGCTTACCCCCTCATTGTCAACTTCGAACAGATCTACGCCGTGCTTTAAGAGAAGTTTGATAAGTTCAATGCTGGCATTTTTTCGTATCGAAAAAGATAATACACTTACCTCATCGGGGCTGTCTAGATCATATTCGCTTCCAAGAACGAGGGGTTTTGACAAGTCAACACCATTATCAATGATTTGTTTTGTTTGTACAAGTGAGTCTTGCTCTATTGCTTTAGCTAATGATTGCATAATTACGCTCTCCTAATGTAATCATATTGTAATGATTTTTATTTATACTTATCTTGTTTTTTAAAACACCATTTTATAAAGGAGCAAAAATGAATAACATTAAGACGATTTTGAAAAAAATGATCAAAACTGATGGCAGATCATCTAGCGCTGTTAGAAAAATAGTTCATCTTAAAACTTCAAAAGAGTTTGGCTATCTTATTGATACTACAAGGCTTTAAACTGTCTCATGACACAAAAGGGTTAATTCCGCCCATCATCTTCACAGCTTGAGCTTTTTTATCATCTTCTACCATTTTATAAGCATCATTCATAGCACTGATAAGCAATATTTGCAATGACTCTTTATCGCTAAGAAGAGAATCATCGATAGATACATCCAAAACTTCAGAATTACCGTTAATAGTGATACTTACCATACCACCGCCAACTCTTACTGTGAATTCTTTGTTTTTTGCATCCTCTTGAAGACGCTTCATATCTTCTTGCATAGTGGCCATCATTTGTGACATTTTAGAGATATCTAATCCTTCAAACATATGTTTATTCCAATCCTTCTAAAACTTGAGCTATAGTATTGTCTTCATCTTCTAATATAACTAGTTTAGGTTGATATGAAGCCGCTTCTTTGGCATCCATTTGGGCATAGGCAATAATAATTATCTTATCCCCAACATGAACCTTTCTAGCTGCGGCACCGTTTAGGCAAATATCTCCTTTGCCGGCCTCGCCTGCTATGATATATGTCGAGAATCTCTCGCCATTATTGATATTTACAATATCCACCTTTTGCCCCACTAGCATTCCAGCAGCTTCTAATAATGTACTATCGATCGTGATGGAGCCAACGTAATTTAAATTGGCATCCGTTACTGTCGCACGATGGATTTTACTATAAAGCATAGTAATGGTCATAGATATTTCCCTTGATTTAAATAGTGCAATTATACTATAAAATTGTGATTTTATGATTGCACTAAAGTTTTTGGCTCTATTGGCTCACCCCACATCTGTGGAGCAATCACATATTCTTCTACTATTTTGCCACCTATGATATGTTCATCTATAATGCGGTCTATCTTTTCTTTTGTAAGGCCTACATACATAGTATGGCCCGGTTCTACGAGCATTACAGGACCCTGTTGACAGCGGTTGAGACAGCCTGTTTGGATGGGTTGAACAGTAGAAATGATACCTTTTTGCATTAGGCTTTGAGCTAGATACATAAATAATTGTTGTGATTCAGGATTATTTTGGCTCACACAACTTGGTTTTGGCATACCAGGAGGCGAACTTTGTTGACATTTAAATATATAAAAAGCCGGTTGCGGTAAAGCGTAATTCATTTTATTTCCTTAATTAAGAGTATTTTACTCCGAATAATACCAAAGTTTGTTTAAATGAAAATAAAACACCTCTCAGCAGCTACTGCTTTTTATTGGCCTAGAAATTCTCTGACCACTTCTCTGTCATCAAAATGATGCTTCACACCTTTGATCTCTTGATAATCTTCATCGCCTTTGCCTAATATTAAAAGGGCTTCGCCTTCTTTAAGCTCTTTTAGTGCAGTTCTTATGGCTTCTTTGCGATCTGCAAAGACTTTTACATTGTCTTTGCCCTTTAATCCTTCTAAGATCTCATTGATGATAGTTTGCGGCTCTTCATCTCTAGGGTTATCGCTTGTAACATAGATCTTGCTGGCAAATCTGCCGGCAACTGCTCCCATGCGCGGGCGCTTAAGTTTGTCACGGTTGCCTCCTGCACCAAAGACTACAGATAATGTTTTATCTTTCATACTTTGAAGTACTTGCTGCATTCCATCATCAGTATGGGCAAAATCAACAATCACAAGCGGATCATTACTAACAACTTCCATACGCCCAGCTACGCCTGCGAAGTGCTCTACTGCGTCACAAACTTCCTGCAATGGTTTGTTTGTCAACATAACTACAGCTCCAACAGCTGCCATGAGATTATAAAGATTAAAAAGGCCTACCATTGGAGAGTTAAACGTCGCCTCGTCTTCAAAGTGTTTTATATATGCAGTGATACCGTTATTCAATGAAAATGCTTGTACTTTAAATGATGCCGGTTGATCGACACCATAGCTTTGTGCATTTACAGGATTGTATGTTATATGAGCTATGTCGTCTTTATTCAGAAGCTTTGGCGTCTCATCAGCAAAAAATAGACTCTTGACCCTGCGATATTCTTCAATTGTTTTGTGATAATCCAAATGGTCGGCTGTGACATTTGTATGGATCTTAAGAGCAAATTTGATACTTTCGATTCTCTTTTGTTCAATAGCATGCGAACTTACTTCCATAATGAAATAATCACATCCTTTATCAAGCGCTTGTTTCATATGATACAAAGTTTCAAAGACAGAAGGAGTGGTCATAGATTTTTCTTCCAACCTCTCTTCGTTCGCAAAAAATCCTCTAGTGCCTTGCAATGCCGGTTTGCGATCAAGATCCAAAAGTAAAGAATAGATAGCCGCAGTTACTGTTGTTTTGCCGTTGGTACCTGTTACGCCTACGGCTTTTATATTGTCTATGCCCCAGAGTTTTATCAACTCTTCTGGAGTAATAAATTCAGGTATGATAGGCAACGCATCAAAGTAATGGCTATTTTGTGAAGTCTTCAAAAAGATCGTGTCTGCTTGTATTAATTTTGTATTATCTGTTATATAAGCATATCCTTTGAGGTCAAAAGGTATTTTCATTATGCTTCCTTGTCAAATAGCTTATAAAGCTCTAATATATCTTGGTCATTGGCAAATAAGCTGGCTGTATCATCTAAGTATTTTAATGCCATCTCTTCAAAACCGCCCTTTTTAAGTTCGATTATAAAATCTATTAGTTCTTCTTTGGTCGTAATTATGACTTTAGTAGAAAACATAATATCTTCAAAAGTCTTCTTGAAATCGCCTCTAGTTTTTATCAATTCTTTGAAATCATTATATGAAATACCGTCCAATTCAAGCTGTGATGCCACATGGGACGAGATAAGTTCTTGCAATGTATTTTTTGAAGCATCCAAAGATTCTATAATTTCATTGATAATTTGCGCAGCATCTTCTTGTTTATCTTTTATGGAATGATAATAATCAAAAAGAGCTTGTGCTTCATCATCATTTTCAAGTCCCAAATCACTGAGATAAATACCCATTCGTGCTTCATCAAGTTTTGGAAATTCTTTTAGCAGTATGCCGTATGTTTGAAGAGCGTTTTTATACTCTCCTTTTAAAAACAACGCTTCTGCCCTTGCTAATAATCGTGTTTGATTAATACTCACCCTAGTTCGCTCCATTTATCTTCACTGCCAATCGGTACATTTACAACACTAATTTCTGGATGGATCAAGATCTTCATCTGTTTTTCTACACCGTATTTCAGTGTGGTGCCGCTGCTGGCACAGCCGACACATGCTCCTTGAAGCTGCACATATACCTTGCCGTCTTTAATGCCTATAAGTTTGATATCTCCGCCATCAAGCTTTATAGAAGGCCTAACCTTTTCTATAACGTTCATAACGGCCGGTTCTAACTCTTCATCTGTAAAAGGAATCATATTTTCCCCCTGCTTTAGTTTTTGTCGAATTATATCACAAATAGTGGGAATTTAAGTGGAATTAAAGCAAGGCGTGTTTTGTGTTGTTTTTTTAACTATTAAATTACATGTATAAGCAGCTTATTAGATATCAAAAAACTTTTTTATCTTATTTTTTTATCATTGCACGATATGTAAAGATATTTCCTGATCAGACTATGCAATATGTTATTTGAATTCTATTTAATAATTATATTAAATATCCCGAGTTATTATAATTTTTTTGTTATTTTTTACCTCTTTTTTAAAGGACAATATTTACTCTTTTATATTCAAGATCAGTATTTATATTATATTTTTTATTTGTTTTTTTGTAAAAAGTATGTTATACTAGGCTCCTTTTGTGTAAAAAACAAATCAATTTTTAATTTATTTTTTTCACAAAATACACATATTTTTTAAACCAAGGAGGATAATTTTTGGAAGACCCCATTAGATTAGACCACCCGACAAAAAAGGATACAAAAGGTATCCACAGCCTCATCAAAAACTCTAAACCGCTTGATCTAAATTCGGAATATCTCTATCTCTTGCAGAGCACATATTTTAGCGATACTTGCATAGTTGCCAAAAAAAACGATATTGTCGTAGGTTTTGTCTCCGGATTTATTTCACCCAAAAATAAAGATATATTTTTTGTATGGCAA
>DLIG01000015.1:1068-41089 GCA_002483605.1 Sulfurovum sp. UBA7648 | reverse complement strand
TATTTTTTGTATGGCAGGTCGCAGTTGATAGCGCCATAAGAGGACATGGCATAGCTATCGAAATGTTAAAAAAGCTATTTAATTTACCTGGGCTTGCACATATCAAATATATCCATACAACCATCTCGCCTTCAAATATTGCCTCTCAAAAGGTATTTGAAAAATTTGCAGATGAATTTGATTTTGACAAAGAGGTCAGCGTATTTGCAACAAAAGAAGATTTTGAAGAGGCGCATGAAGATGAACTACTATATATACTCAAACAAAAAAACAACACAAGGAGCAGACAATGAGAGTATTTGAAAACCATGAATCTATCGTAAGAGGCTACATCAGGAGCTTTCCTACTATTTTCCAAAATGCCAAAGGCGCAAAGATCGCCAATGAACAAGGCAATGAATATATTGACTTTTTTGCAGGAGCCGGTACGCTTAATTATGGTCACAACAATCAAAAAGCCACGGACGCAATGATAGCATATCTCCAAACAGATGGCATTATTCATGGGCTGGATATGGCTACAAGTGCCAAAAAAGCTTTTATTGAAAAATTTATAGGAACTATTTTACAGCCTAGAAATATGGATTACAAATTGCAATTTACCGGCCCTACGGGTACTAATGCCGTAGAAACGGCACTCAAGCTTGCCCGTCTTGTTAAAGGCCGCTCGAACATCGTATCATTTACCAATGGATATCATGGCCTCTCCCAAGGTTCTTTGTCTGTAACTGGTAATAATTTTTATCGCGATGAGTCGCATATTAGCCGTTCTAACGTTACTTTTATACCTTATGACAATTATTTAGGAGATGATATAAATTCTCTAATGATATTTAGAAAATTTCTAGAAGACAATAGCAGCGGCCTGGATGCACCTGCAGCAGTTATATTGGAAACAGTCCAAGGAGAAGGAGGCATAAATGTTGCTTCCAAAAAATGGCTGCAAGGCATTGAGGCACTTTGCAGGGAATTTGACATGCTGCTCATAGTAGATGATATTCAAGTAGGTAATGGCAGAACGGGCGATTTCTTTTCTTTTGAATTTGCAGATATTACGCCCGATATCATAACACTGAGCAAATCTATAGGCGGCGGATTACCTATGGCGCTTGTGCTTCTCAAACCGGAACTTGATCAATGGAAACCAGGGGAGCATACCGGTACTTTTAGAGGCAACAATCTTGCTTTTATTGCTTCTACGGAATTGTTATCATACTGGGATAATGACGACCTCTCAAATGCAATTACCTATAAAGAAAATATACTTAGATCAAAACTAGAAGAGATAGCTTCTCGCTACAAAGGATACAATATTGATGTGCGGGGCCGTGGACTTGTTTATGGATTTGAAATAGTCAATGACAATAGCGCAGCAGGAGAGATATCAGCCAAAGCATTTGAATTGGGGCTGATTATTGAAACTTGCGGTTCTAATGGACAAGTTGTCAAATTCTTACCGCCTTTGACTATCGACGAGGAAACACTTCAATCGGGACTTGCATTGTTTGAACAAGCCGTTGATGAAATAATGGCACAAAAACAAAACAGGCTTAAAGAGGAGTTTTAATGATAGTAAGAGACATCAAACACATTATTAACTCACCAAGAGAGATATGTGCCAAAGAGGGGCAATGGACAAGCAGACGAATGTTGTTAAAAGAAGACGGCATGGGATTTTCATTTCATGAAACTATTATCAAAGCAGGGACTAAAACACATATTCACTACCAAAATCATCTAGAAGCTGTCTACTGCGTCGGAGGCAACGGCAAGATAGAAGATCTAACCACAGGAGAGATACACGATATTTATGATGGGGTCATGTATGCACTAAATCTTAATGACGATCATTACTTATATGGCGGTACAGAAGATATGCGCCTTATCTGCGTCTTTAACCCGCCATTGACAGGACAAGAGGTGCATGACAAAAACGGAGTCTATCCGTTGATCAATTCATAAGAGATAAAACATAACATATAAAATTCTTTTTATAGCAAGGACGTAATTACGGCCTTGCTATTGTTCCGCCATAGGAGATGATCCCGCCCCTATGATTGATCGCTCCGTCAAGTCCGTTTGCTTTAAATATCTGTGTGACCTGTCCGCTTCGATTTCCCGATCTGCATGTAAATATTATTTTTTTATCTCTATTAGTATTGAGCAACTCTTCAGCCCACTGATCAAATGATGATGTAGGCTTTAGCATATCAGCTCCATCTATATAGCCCATGGCATATTCCATCTTTTCTCTTACATCGACCAATAAAAAATCGGTTTCGCCGTTTTTTCTTTTTGCCAATAATTCTATCAATTCTTTTGAACTTATTTCACTTTTATTTAACATATTACTATCCATTTTTTTATATAATTTTACAAAAAAATTATTTTAAATAAAAATTAAATATATAAATGATAATCATATGTTAATTTTATTAATTAAATATACTTGACATACATGAATAACAATACAATTTCTATTTTATCATCATATGTGCTATAATAGATCAAAATCAATAAGGATAATAAATGAAAAAATTATCTTACGTATTGTTAATTTTTGCGCTTGGTTTTTCCCTTCTATTTTCAGATAATGTACATAATGGTGAGCTATCAGCAGATCTTAACAATGACGGCAAAAATGAATCTGTCCGATGGAATAGCTTTGGGTCTAATGATCAAGGAGAATATTATCAGCTTGTTGTAATAGATCACAATGGGAGTATACTATACGAAGGCCCAAAAGAAAAAAACAGCAGCAGCCCTTATGTTTTTGCTTCTTTGCATTATGGGATATCTCTGCCTGAACTTTTATTTGATATTGATAAAGACGGGCACATAGAGCTTCTTGCTCCAGAGCCTCAAAGCGATGTATCACCCACTTATTATAGACGCCTAAAATGGCAAAACAATACTTTTAAAAAACTTTCTTCCCGCCCATTAATGATGGAGGGCAATAAATTTGTGTGGAAAGACGGGGAACAAATATACGGTACATGGATATCAAGATTTCACGGGGCTACAAAAGAAGGTTTTATCAAAGCAGATGTTACTCAATACAAAAGTGATGGTACATGGAAAAGCGGTACGGTTTTGCTCAATTTTACCACAGATGGTGCCATGATCCGCCAATGGGTAAAACCACTTAGCGGTTTATAGAAATAATAGAACAGTCATACAAATAATTTGAGTAATACTTCTAGAATTTTATATAAAAGATAAGTGGATGTTTTGGATAGAAAATTGAGACCAGAAAAGGTCTCAAGA
The DNA here is from genome assembly GCA_002483605.1 of Sulfurovum sp. UBA7648. Lineage (GTDB taxonomy): Bacteria > Campylobacterota > Campylobacteria > Campylobacterales > Sulfurovaceae > BN30871. The sequence goes on along the minus strand of DLIG01000015.1, from coordinate 37,822 downwards.
AGTTGATTATACTAGCTCTATGATAGCCATAGGAGCTGCGTCGCCTTTTCTAAGACGAGTTTTGATGATTCTTGTATAACCGCCGTTTCTGTCTTTATACTCAGGAGCTATAACTGTAACAAGTTTGTTTGTACATTCTTTGTCTTGAAGCATAGCAAAAATTGCTCTGTGTGAATTCAAATCACCGCTAGATGCTTTTGTGATCAATTTTTCATAATAACTTCTAAGCTCTTTAGCTTTAGGCAAAGTAGTCTCGATTCTACCCTCTTTTGTAAGAGCTATAGAAAGGTTTTTGAGCAATGCAGCTCTATGAGAAGAAGTACGACCGAGTTTTCTATAACCATGTCTATGTCTCATGCCTTATCCTTTTAATTGTTTTATTTTTTTTGTTAATGATTCTCTGAGTGAATCGCTAAGGCTATAATCAGTTCCAAAGCCATGCTCTACTAGACAATCTGTGATCTCATCAAGAGATTTTTTACCAAGATTTTTGATATTTTTAAGCTCAATATCGCTCATCAATACCAATTCTCCCAAAAATTTGATGCCTTCTCTATCAAGTGAGTTGAAAGATCTTGCACTAAGGCCAAGATTGTCAACACTTTTCAAAAATGGTTTAAGTTGAGAGTCATCTCCGCCTTTTTTTGTAAAAGATGAATTAATGTCAACATTCAAAACACCATTAAAGATTGAAAGCTGTTTGTTCATAGTTTCCAAAGCATTTGTAAATGCATCTACCGGATTAATTTGACCATCAGTTGTGATATCAAAAATAATCTTTTCGTAATTTGGGCTATCTTCAACAAGTATATTTTCGATTCTGTAATTGACTTTTCTAACAGGAGTAAAAAATGCATCTAATGCAATAGCGCTGCTATCTACACTGTCTTTAAGGTCTTCGCTCGCAACATAACCGATACCTTTAGCTACAGTTAGGCTGAAACTAAGCTCAGCATCTTCGTTAAGTGTAGCAAGCGGAAGATCGCCGTCTATGATCTCTACCAAATCATTGGCAAGGTCACTGGCTTTTACTTCTTTATGACCGGTAAAAGTATAGTTAAGTTCTACACTGTCTCTCTCTTCTTCTTTAATTTTGAAGCGAATATTTTTAAGATTAATTATAAATACTGCTACATCTTCATGCATGCCTCTGATGTTATCAAATTCATGTGCAACATTTTTAATCTTAACCGAAATTGGTGCATATCCTATAGAACTACCTAAAACAAGTCTTCTAAGTGGATGAGCCAAAGTTACAGCATATCCGCTTTCAAATGGATATGCTATGATCTCTGCTCTATTTGCGCCCAATTCGTTTACTTCTACCTCTGTAGGCATAAACGGTGCAACTTTAATTTTTCTCATTGGTTAGCCTTTAATACGATTATTTAGAATAAAGCTCGACTATGAGACGCTCTTCAACTGGGATGGAAATCTCTTCTCTTTCAGGAATTCTAGAAAATATTCCAAAAAGCTTGTCTTTATCTACATTTACCCATTCAACCATACCTGTTTGATTGGTAAGCTCCATAGCTCTTACGATTTGTGGATTAGCTTTGCTTTTTTCTCTAATTTCTACTTTTTGTCCAGGTCTAACATTGCAAGAAGGAATATCTACTCTTTTTCCGTCAACCAATACATGACCATGATTTACAAGTTGTCTAGCAAATGCTCTTGTTGTAGCAAAACCCATGCGATAAACTACGTTATCAAGTCTTTGCTCCAATAGTTGGATAAGCAAGTTACCTGTATTGCCTTCTCTTCTGTTAGCTTCTGCAAATAGTGTACGGAATTGTTTTTCGCTTACACCGTACATAAATTTAGCTTTTTGTTTTTCACGAAGCTGCAAACCGTATTCACTGATCTTCGTTCTTCTTTGTCCGTGTTGTCCCGGTGCATAAGGTCTTTTTTCTAACGCGCTTTTACCAGCTAGTCTTCTTTCACCCTTAAGTCCAAGGTCAACGCCAAGTCGTCTCTCAAGTTTTTCAACTGGACCTCTATATCTTGCCATCATAAACCCTTTTATATATCTTTATAAAATCTAAGCATTGAATGATCAATGCACTCATTAATATTAGTCACACTACAGATAAAAATCTGTGATTATACTCTTCTCTTTTTCGGAGGTCTGCATCCGTTGTGTGGTAACGGGGTAATATCTTTAAGGTAAGTAACACGAATACCTTCGGTTGCTCCTATAGACTTGACAGCAGTATCTCTACCGGCTCCAGGACCTTGAACTTTAATTCCTACCTCTTTGATGCCGTTTTCTTTTGCTTTGTTCAACGCATCTTCAACAGCTTGCTGTGCTGCAAAAGGAGTAGATTTTTTACTACCTTTAAAACCAAGTGCGCCTGCACTGCTCCAAGAAATAACATTTCCCATTTCATCTGTTACGGTGATAACTGTATTGTTAAAAGTTGCAGCTACGTAAACTACACCTTTAGCTATACTTTTTTTTACTTTTTTCTTAGCCATACTACCTACTCCTTATCACGCCGAACCAACGGTTTTTCTTTTACCTTTGCGTGTTCTTGCATTGGTTTTTGTTTTTTGTCCACGAACAGGAAGTCCTTTTCTGTGTCTAAGTCCTCTATAGCTGCCCAAGTCCATCAAAGTTTTGATATCCATCATTACTTTTTTACGTAGATCACCTTCAACTGTATAATTGTCTTGGATCTCATTACGAATCAACGCTGCTTCTGCATCGCTTAGTTCGTGAACTCTTTTATTATAATCAACACCTGTTGCATCAAGAATTTTGCGTGAAGTATGAAGACCTATACCAAATATATATGTCAAAGCATATTCCATTCTCTTTTTTTGAGGCAAATCAACACCTGCAATACGAGCCATAATTATCCTTGTCTTTGTTTATGTTTTGGATTTTTACAAATCACGCGTACTATGCCGTTACGTTTAATGATTTTGCAATCATCGCACATCTTTTTTACCGACGCCCTAACCTTCATGGGTTACTCCTGTGATAGTTTTGCACTTTTTGTTGCGTGGATTGCCGAGTTATTATCTTGTAAAAACAATAAGCAAACCAGCCCTTGAATAATCAGTGCTATTATGCAAAGGCTCTTCTCGCAGTTCCTTTTTCTTTTGTTCTAGTCAAAGGGCAATTATTATATCCTAATATAGATTAAAGATTACTTATACCTAAAAGTGATACGGCCTTTGTCCAAACTATATGGAGTAAGTTCTATCTTTACTTTATCTCCTGGTAAAATTTTGATATAGTGCATGCGCATCTTGCCGGCTATATGGCATAAAATTATATGACCGTTATCAAGCTCTACTCTAAAAGTCGCGTTTGGCAATGCTTCTACAACTTTTCCATCAATTTCTATGACATCATCTTTTGCCATTTTTTTCCTCTTTTATTCAATCTTATTGAAAACCGGGCAAAGCCCGCAAAACTAACAACTAGGCCAAAGCTCTCCATATCAAAATATGGTGTAGCAACAGCCAGCTATAAATAGATAGCCACTACTCTTTAATAATGCTAGTTGGGTTGGTCAGGATAACCGCCTTGCCATCAACTACAGCAACTTGATGTTCATAGTGACTTGTTCTTAGGCCGTCTTCACTAACAACTGACCATTCATCAGACAAATGAAGCGGTGAACCACTTTTTTGGCAAACCATCGGCTCTAGGCAAAACACCATACCGTTTTTAATTTTAGGGCCTTGGTTTGGTTTGCCTTCTAGATAATTTGGGATGTTTGGTTCATCATGCGGTTTGGCCCCTATGCCATGCCCGCAATAATCTCGAAGCGGCAAATAGCCTCTTGAGAGAATAAACTGTTCCAAAATATGAGATAACTCTTTGAAACGCATACCCTCTTTTATCTCTCCGATAGCATGGTACAAAGCATCTTTTGAACATGCTATAAGAGCTTCATCTTCTTGGCTTATCTTGCCAATCGGCATAGTTATAGCGGCGTCTCCATAATATCCGTCATACTTAACACCTATATCAAGCCCAAGTATGTCGCTTTCTTTAATAGTCTGAGCAGTAGGTATACCATGGATAACAACTTCATTTAAAGATGTGCAGACTGATGATGGAAAACCATACAAGCCCTTAAAGGACGGTATGCCGCCTGACGAGCGAATAAACTCTTCGGCCATAGCATCAATCTCGTGGAGAGTCATGCCGACTTTTATATTTTCTTGAAGATATTTTAATGTATCGCCAACGATCCCGCCGGCTTTTTCAAGCTTGGCGATTTCGTTTGGTTTACGAATAGGAATAGCCATTATAAACCCACATGTCCCAAAACATTATATTGGTTCATTGTTCGTTGTGCTTCAATTTTACGCATCATATCTAGTGCAACTTGAATAATGATCAAAATTGCAGTTCCGCCAAAATAAAAACTTGCTCCCAAGGCATTGACAAACACAAAAGGAATAGTAGAAATAATAGCTAGATAGATCGAACCAAATCCGGTCAACCTGCTTGCTACTTCATTTAAAAACTCTTTTGTGTGTTCTCCCGGTCTTACACCTGGAATAAATCCGCCTTGTCTTTTTAAGTTATCTGATATATCTTTTGCACTAAAAGCGATCGATGCATAAAAGAATGCAAAGAAAATAACCATCAAAAATGTTGCTACATTGAAAACTACTCCGCCCGGCGCCAACAAATCGGCAATTGCCGTAGCCCATGTATTTGAGCTGGCTTGCAGCATAGTAAGCGGGAACATCATAACTGCACTTGCAAAAATAGGAGGAATTACACCAGAAAGGTTTACTTTGACCGGTATATAATTCATAACTCTTCTATGTTGATTTTGAACTATTGTTTTTCGCGAATAAGAAATAGGGATTCTTCTTTCGCCAAGCTCAACATATATAATTGCAACGATCGTAACAAACATAATAGCCAATATTGCCAATACAGCCAAGAAGTTCATCTCGCCTGAATTAACTGATTTCACCGTATTGGAGATAGCAGAAGGGATACCCGAGACAATTCCGGCAAAAATAATCAAGGAGATACCGTTTCCTATACCTTTTTGAGTGATCTGCTCACCTATCCACATAAGAAGCATAGTACCTGCTAACATAGAAAATACTGCAATAATAGTAAATGTCATATGATCTATTATAATAGCACTTTGTCCGTGACCGCCTGTCATACTTTGTAGCCCCATAGATACACCTACGGCTTGAACAACTGTAATGAATATAGTGAAATAACGGATAATTTGCATATATTTTTGCATACCGTCTCGTTCTTTTTTCATTTGACCAAGTGTAGGGAATGTAGCAGCTAATAGTTCCATTACGATTGAGGCTGTGATATAAGGCATAACACCTAGAGAAATAATACTAAGTCTGCTAATGGCATCACCGCTGAACATGTTTGCAAGACCTAGGGCATTGTTGGAGTTTGTATCAAAGAACTCTTTGATAACAGCGAAATCAACACCAGGTGTTGGAATATATGCCAACACCCGGTAAACCAACAAAAATCCTAAAGTAATCAAAATTTTCTTGACTAAAGGATTTTCCATGTTATTTTCCGCTAGTAGTTACTGCTTCATCTTTTATTTTAGAAGCAAGGGTTTTAGCGCTGGCACCGATAAGTTTAACTTTCGTGATAGACTTTTGCAATCTATACACACCCTTGATACTTTCCATTGTAATTTCTGGAAGCTCAGCAATTACAGTTACTTTTTCTACGTTAATAACATAAGGTTTTTCTACTCTTGAAGTAAAACCAACTTTAGGAAGTCTTTTGTAAAGTGGTTGTTGACCGCCCTCAAAGCCTCTTTTTTCGTTATAACCTTTTCTAGCTTTTTGACCTTTGTGTCCTTTACCAGATGTTTTACCTTGACCGGAACCTTGTCCGCGGCCAAGTCTTTTTGTTTCTCTAGTAGAACCGACTGCTGGTTGTAAATTATGCAACGACATCGTCTCTCCTTATGATTTGATTCTTGAAAGAGCTTGGATAGTTGCTCTTACAAGGTTATTTGGGTTGTTAGAACCAATTGATTTAGTAAGGATATCTTTGATACCTGCAAGTTCGATCACAGGACGCGCAGCTCCACCGGCAATTACCCCTGTACCCTCACTTGCTGGTCTAAGCAAGATGCGGCTTGCATTGAATTTATGTTCAATATCATGAGCTATAGTAGAACCTTTAATATTAATCTTAACAAGATTTTTAAAAGCGTCATCTACAGCTTTCTTGATAGCATCTGGAACCTCTTTTGCTTTACCAAAACCATAACCTACTGTACCGTTTTTATCGCCTACAACTACAAGAGCAGTAAATCTAAATCTTCTACCGCCTTTAACAACTTTTGTAACACGACCGATATTTACAATGGCTTCTTCAAAATTTTCTCTGTTTATTGTTTCCATCTTTTACCCTTACAACTTAATACCAGCTTCTCTTAAAGCATCAGCAAAAGATGCAATCACGCCGTGATAGAGATAACCATTTCTGTCAAATTTTACTGTTTCTACACCAGCACCTTTTAATGCAGTTGCCATTACAGCAGCAATTTGTTTGACATCTTCTTTATTAGCTTTAAGCCCCATTTTTTTACCGTCAACAGCAGCCACAGTGTGACCTATCGTGTCGTTGATCGCTTGAGCATAAAAATGTTTGTTAGACTTAAAAACTGTAAGTCTTGGCATACTTTCTGTACCAGAAATTTTACCTCTAACTCTTGCTTTTCTTTGGGTCAAGAGTCTATTTTTTCTTTTTTGAATACTTTTCAACATCTAGAACCCCTTACTTTTTCTTACCAGCTGATTTACCAGCTTTTCTGATGATTACTTCATCTGTGTATTTCACGCCTTTACCTTTATACGGTTCTGGCGGTCTAAAATCTCTAATTTCTGCTGCTACTTGACCTACTGCTTGTTTGTCGCTTCCTGTTATTGTGATAACGTTTTTATCAACTTTTATATCTATTCCTGTCGGAACATTATAGATAACATCGTGCGAGAAACCAAGTTGTAAAGTTAGAACATTACCTGCTATAGAAGCTCTGTAACCAACACCGTTGATCTCTAGTGATTTTGTAAATCCTTTATCAAGTCCTACTATTATATTGTTAAATAAAGCTCTGTAAGTACCCCAGAAAGCAGCACTTTGTCTATCGTCGCCTTTTTTTACAAATTGGACTTTACCGTCTTCGATTTTAACTTCAACACGACCGTGTGTTTCAAGTCTTTTTTCAAGATTGCCTTTTTTAGCTACCAGTGTAGTGCCGTCTATTGATACATCGATACCGTTTTCAATTGATACAGGTTGTTTTCCTACTCTTGACATACTATCTCCTTACCACACACTACACATTACTTCGCCGCCGATACCAAGCTTGAAAGCTTCATCGTTTGGAAGTACACCTTTGCTAGTTGAAACCACTAGCGTACCATAACCGTTTTTAAAGGTTTTGATCTCATCTTTGCCTTTATGAACACGACGACCTGGAGAAGAAATACGTTTAATTTCATTGATCATACTTCTACCATTTTCATCATATTTAATTACTACTTTAATAGTTTTTTTATTGCCGTCTTCTTTTACTTTATAACTCTCAAGGTAGCCCTTGTTTACAAGAATAGAAACAATTGCTTCAACAGAGTTTGCATGTAAAAGTGTAGTTACATCCAATCTTCTTTGTGCAGCATTTCTTATTCGAGTAAGAGAGTCTGCAATTATATCTGTCATCATCTTTTACTCCTTAATTACCAGCTAGCTTTACGCATGCCTGGGATGAGGCCTTCATTGGCCATTTTTCTTAAACACACACGGCAAATACCAAAATCTTGATATACTGAGTGAGGTCTACCGCAAATTGTACAACGAGTATAGGCTCTTGTTGAAAACTTAGCCTTTTTTTGTTGTTTATTGATCATTGATTTCTTAGCCATTAGTTTCTTCCTTTCGCAAATGGCATACCAAGCTTCTCAAGAAGAGTAAATGCTTGTTTGTCATCGTCTGTACTAGTGATTATAGTAATGTTCATACCGTGTGTTTTAATAATATTATCATATACAACTTCTGGGAACATCAATTGCTCTTGTAAACCGAAGTTATAGTTCCCTCTTCCGTCAAAACCACGTCTAGGAATTCCTCTAAAATCTTTAACTCTCGGAAGCGCTATTGAGATAAGTTTATCAAGAAAGTTAAACATATTTTCGCCTCTCAAGGTTACTTTGATACCACTTGGACTTCCCTCTCTAGCTTTAAATCCGGCAACAGATTTTTTAGCATTTGTAATGATTGCTTTTTGACCAGCAATAAGACTGATTGTATCAGCCATATTTTGGATCAATTTAGCATCTTTACCTTCTTCACCGGCTCCAACACTAATGACAATCTTTTCAAGCTTAGGAGTCTGCATCGGATTAGCAATCCCGCACGCTTCACGCAACGCAGGTACGATGTCATTGTACTTTTGCTTCATTCTACTCATTGGATTATTCCTCTACTTTTTTCACATTAGAGATATGGATCGGCATCTCTTTGGATACAAAACCACCATTTTTATTCTCTTCAGTTGGCTTAACTGCTTTTTTAGCTGTTTTGCATCCTGCTACGATTACGGCATCTTTTTTTATAAGCACTTGTAGCACTTCTCCTACTTTGCCTTTATCGTCTCCGGCAATAATTGTTACTTTATCGCCTTTTTTGATCTTAAATTTTTTCATTACCATACCTCCGGTGCCAATGATACTATCTTCATAAAGCCGGCATAACGAGTTTCACGACTTACCGGTCCAAAGATACGAGTTCCTATCGGCTCTTTTTTATCGTCGATAATTACTGCTGCGTTGTCATCAAATCTGATCAAAGAGCCATTTTCTCTGTGAATCTCTTTTTTTGTACGAACTACAACCGCTTTTACAACTTTACCTTTTTTTACTTTTCCGTTTGGAAGTGCTTTTTTTACTGACGCAATGATAACATCACCAACACTTGCATATCTTCTTTTAGATCCGCCAAGAACCTTGATACACATAATTTCTTTTGCGCCGCTGTTATCTGCTACTGTTAATCTAGTAAAACTTTGAATCATTAGATCTCTCCTCTCTTAACGATAGTGAGCAATCTAAAACTTTTTGTTTTTGACAATGGTCTGCACTCAATTGCACTTACAGTATCGCCGACATTGACAGTGTTTGCTTCGTCATGTACAAGATATTTTTTAAATCTTTTTACTGTTTTGTGATATCTAGGGTGTAAAACCTTTCTTTCAACCAAAACAGTCGCTGTTTTGTCACCTGCTTTTTTGATGACAGTTCCTGTGATTTCTCTTTTTGGCATGTTGATCCTTTACTTTGATCTAACAGCAGTAAGTGCTGTTTGGATTCTTGCGAGATCTTTTTTCGCGATTCTCAATTCACTAGTATTGGTAAGTTGCATAGTTTTAAGCTTTGCACCCAATGTGAACAACTCAAGTTTTTTAGCTTTAAGCATCTCTAAAAGTTCTGCTTCTGTTTTGTCTTTTAAATCAATATACTTCATTACTATCCTTTAGAGAGATGATTTTTGTCTTAAAAGGAAGTTTGTAACAAGCCAAAGCCAAAGCTTCTCTTGCCAATTCCTCATTAACACCAGCCAACTCAAAAATGATACGACCCGGCTCTATATTCATAACCCATTTCTCAACGCTACCTTTACCTTTACCCATTCTTGTTTCTAATGGTTTTTTTGTCAAAGGTTTAGCAGGGAATACTCTGATCCAGCTTTTACCTTGTCTGGCAACTTTTCTTGTCATTGAGATACGAGCAGATTCTATTTGTCTAGAATCAATTCTTCCTGCCTCGATCGCTTTAATTGCAAATTCGCCGAATTCTATTCTATTGCCGTTAAAAGCTTTACCTCTATTTCGGCCTTTCATAACTTTTCTATATTTTGTACGTTTAGGCATCAACATGATTATCACCTCTTCTTCTTGATGGCTTTCTGCCTTCTCTTTTCTCTTCTTGTGGTTCTGGTTGGATACCTTTTTGTAGTACTTCGCCTTTAAATATCCACACTTTGATACCTATGATCCCATAAGTTGTGTGTGCTTCAGCAAAACCGTAATCGATTTTAGCTCTCAAAGTATGAAGAGGTACACGGCCCTCGAGATACCACTCTGTTCTAGCTATCTCAGCTCCGCCAAGTCTTCCTGCAACTGAGATCTTGATCCCTTTTGCACCAGATTTCAATGCACCTTGAATAACTTTTTTCATTGCTCTTCTAAAAGCTACACGACGCTCAAGTTGAGTAGCGATACTTTCAGCAGCAAGTTGTGCAGATGCTTGTGGTCTTTTTTCTTCTTTAATATTAAGAGCAACATCTTTGCCAACCATTTTGACAAGTGTTTCTTTTAATTTTTCGATATCTCCACCTTTTTTACCGATGATTATACCTGGGCGTGCAGTTACGATTGTAATACGAACTTTTTTAGCAGTTCTTTCAATTATAATATTGCTTACACCTGCATAGAAAAGTTCTTTTTTAAGATATTTTCTGATTTTATAATCTTCTGCAATAAATGTAACAGCTCTAGTTTTTGCTGGAAACCATCTTGATTCCCAGTTGCGATTGATACCTAGTCTAAGACCAATTGGATTTACTTTTTGTCCCATATTTATGCATCCTTTCCGTCAGCTTTAGCTTTTGGCTCAGCTTTTTTAGTTTTTGCTTTTGGTTCAGTCGCTTCACTTGAAGCTACTTTTTTTGCAGAAGCTTTTTTAGCTGGAGCTATAACTTCAACAGCTGCCGGTGCAACTTCTACTAATATATGTGAAGTTGGTTTCAAGATTCTAGAAGCAGTACCTCTTGCTCTTGCTCTCCATCTCTTGATCACTGCTGCTTTATCTACTCTACAGCTAGTAATTTCTACTTCTTGTGGCTCATAGCTACCGTTTGCAACTGCTGATGCAATTGCTTTTGAGATGATGCCTGCTGCTTTGTTTGGCATAAATTCCAAGCTAGCAAGTGCTAGTTCAGCATTCATACCTTGCACTTCTTGTGCAATAAGTCTCGCCTTGGTTGGAGAGACGCGTACGTATTTTACTAATGCTCTACTCATTTTCATCATCCTACTTTCTTCTGAACGGTACCTTTATGGCCCTTAAATGTTCTAGTTGGTGCAAATTCGCCCAATTTGTAACCGACATGGTTTTCTGTTACAAATACAGGGATAAATTGTCTGCCATTGTGTACATTAATAGTCAATCCTATGAATTCCGGGAAAATCACAGATCTTCTTGACCATGTTTTGATAGGCTTATTTGATCCCTCTTCTTTTGCTTTAAGAACTTTCTTTTTTAGATGACCATCAATAAATGGTCCTTTTTTAGTTGATCTTGCCATGCTAACCCCTTATTTCTTTCTCTTAGCGATAATGAGTTTATCACTAGCTTTTTTCTTGCGAGTTTTATAACCTTTGGCTGGAGTACCCCAAGGAGAAACCGGATGTCCTGAAGAACCTGTTTTACCTTCACCACCACCATGCGGGTGATCCACTGGGTTCATCGCAGATCCTCTAGTTTGCGGTCTGATACCAAGGTGACGATTTCTACCTGCTTTACCGATTACTACGTTTGCAAAATCTTCATTACCTACAGTACCGATTGTTGCCATACATTCGCCAAGAACATATCTCATTTCGCCAGAAGGAAGTCTAAGAGAGACATATTTGCCTTCTCTACCCATAATTTGCGCATAACCACCGGCACTTCTAGCCATTTGGCCGCCGTGACCCGGGCTAAGCTCAATATTGTGTACCAAAGTACCAACAGGAATGTTTGATAGTTTCAAAGCGTTACCGGCTTTGATATCAACAATTTCTTTAGATGCTATTACTTTATCGCCTACGTTCAAACCTTTTGGTTGAAGGATATATCTTCTATCACCGTCTACATATTTAACTAAACAAATTCTGCAGTTTCTGTTTGGATCGTATTCGATTGTTGCTACTGTACCTTCGATACCAAATTTATTTCTTTTGAAATCAATGATACGATATAGTTTTTTAGCGCCGGATTCTTTATGTCTTGAAGTAATGCGGCCGTTATTGTTTCTACCAGCAGTTGCCGGAATTTTTACCAGCAAACTTCTTACACTTGCTTTTGCCGTAATATCACTACTGTCAAGGTTAGTCATATAACGACGACTTGGAGTGTATGGTTTATATGTTTTTATTGCCATGTTCTATCCTTATACCGCTAAGCTTTCAATTTTCGCATCTTCAGGAAGCTTGACATAAAATTTCTTTACATCATTTCTTTTACCTTGGATACCTTTAAAGCGTTTAACTTTACCGTTAACTCTCATAGAATTAATACGGAGTGGGCTGATACCAAAAAATTCTTTAAATACTTCTCTAAGTCCGTTTTTAGTCATTTTTGGAGTTGTTTGTACTACAATCACGCCAGCCTCTTGAAGAGCCAAGCTCTTCTCTGTATACATAATTGTTTTAATATCTGTAATATCTGCCATCTTAACTCTCTTTTGTTAATTTTTCAAATACTGCTTTTTCCATTACGATAGCACCGTATGCTGCCGCAAGATAAGCATTTAGCTCGTTGCTCTCAATAAGATAAGCATTTGGCACATTTCTGAATGCCAAGAATGTTTTATCATCTATCATATCTTTAACTACAAGAACATCTCTTTGTCCAAGAGCATTTACAAAAGCAGCTGCGTCTTTAGTTTTAGCAGATTCTATCAAAACTGAATCTGTAACAAACAATCTCTCGTTAGCTGCTTTTTCTGCGATAGCATGATAAAGAGCCAATTTCTTTTGTTTTTTGTTTACTTTAAGCTCATAGTTGCGATTGTTATTTGGTCCAAATGCTACACCGCCGCCTCTGTAATGTGGGGCTCTGATCGAACCTTGTCTAGATCTACCGCCGCCTTTTTGTGCAAATGGTTTTTTACCGCCACCGCTCACTTCTGAACGATTTTTTACTGTAGCCGTATTTGATCTTACTGACGCTGCATATGACTTGCAGTAAAGATACAAATTGTGCGGATGCACTTCTAAAAATGCCTGTGGAAGGGCATCGCTTTTAATTATTACTGGGTTACTCATTTTACAATCCTTACCAATCCTCTAGCTCCATTGTGTCCAGGAATTGAACCTTTTAGAACTAAGATACCATTTTCAGCATCAAAAGATATTACATCATTTTTAACTGTTGTTTTTGTATTACCGTGTTGACCTGGCATTTTTTGACCCGGTTTAACACGACCCGGCCATTCACAGTTACCGATTGAACCTGGAGCTCTATGAAATCTAGAACCGTGAGCACCTGGACCACCAGAGAAACCGTGTCTTTTAATAACACCTTGGAAACCTTTACCTTTGCTATCAAGTGAAGTTTTTACTACAGCTGCATTTGCCAAAACGCTAGCATCAAGATCTCCTGCTTGTACGCCTTCAGCTACTTCAATAGTCATAAACTTATTGAACTCTTTTGTGATGCCGTATTTAGCTTGTTGGCCTTCAATGCTTTTGTTTAGCTTTTTGCTGCTATTGTAAGCTACTAGTGCTTTACCGTCTTCTCTTACTTCACATACTTTTGTATCAATCACCTTAAGAAGAGTGACTGGAATACTGTCAACATTAATTGTTCGGCTCATACCGATTTTTTCTACGATAAATTCCATTCTCTACTCCTTATTTGTCCATTGATCTTATTTCTACTTCGATCTCAGGAGCAAGGTCTAGTTTCATAAGTGAATCTATAGTGTCCCCTGTAGCAGAAACGATATCGATCATTCTTGCGTGAATTCTGATCTCGAATTGTTCACGACTGTCTTTGTTAACATGAGGTGATCTCAAAACAGTATAGCGTTTTAGGTTAGTTGGCATAGGAATCGGCCCTCTAATCTCCGCACCAGTTCGCTTGACAGCGTCTATGATAGATGCTACTGATCTATCAAGTACACGATGGTCATAAGCTTTAAGTTTAAGTCTTATTCTTTCCATTTGTTTACCCTTATAAAGAACTCGTCAGCTATTGCCGACATAATTTGGAACGCAGATTATATCCAAAATATCTGAAAATCTCAAGACTTTACAAGCAAAAAATGATACAATTCCAAAAAACATTTCCTTATAAAAAGGAAGAATTAGATGGAATTACTAGAATATTTACAAGACAATACACCGGTAAATGACAATTTTATACCTCGAAAATGCATGTTGCCTCAAAGCGGATATATAAATTTATACGGCGCCAGAGGTACGGGCAAAAGCGCCTTGGTACTTAACCATATAAAACAATTTGATAAAAAAAATATCCTATATATAGATATGGATGACCCAAATCTGCTTTTCAATCCTTTGCAAGAATTACAGCAATATATCAAGCAAAATGACATAAAGCTTCTTATACTTGATCATTTTGATAACAAAGATATTAAACTACCTAAAGTGGACAACCTAATCGTAGTCTCAAGAGAACCTTGCAATATGATGAACTTTAATAGTATGGAGCTTTTACCGCTTGATTATGAAGAATTTTTGGCTTTTGAAAATCACATCGTTCAGACAAATGCATTTACCCATTTTTTAAAATCAGGTGCACTTCCCATGATGGCAAAAGTTCATAAATCACACCAAAGCATTCTTAAACAATTTATTCAAAGCAGGTTTGACATCCAAGAACTTAAACTTTTTGTTATTCTTGCCGAACATCATACAGAACACTTAAGTGTAAACCAAATATATTCATTTGCCAAAGAAAAATTTAAGATCTCAAAAGACTGGCTCTATACTGCCATCAAATCTTTTCAGTACGAGGGACTTGTATACTTTATAGATGATATATCCAAAAAAGGCGGGAAAAAGCTGATCATATACGATACAGCGGTAGCAAAATATCTAACATTCAAACATTCATTTATGATGCAATTTGACTCTACGATCGCTATGACACTCATAAAACAAAACAAGCACTTTGAGACTCTAGGCATACATGGATATGTCACAGATGATTTCACACTGGTCATCCCTGCACCGTTTGATAGCGAAGAAGGTATGTGGGCAAAGAGTCAAAAAAAGTTTTCGATCTACAAGCGGCACGGCATCAAAAAAGTTATGATAATAACGGTTGCCAATCAATATGAGTTTAATATAGAAAATATTGTTTTTGAGGCGTTGCCGTTTTATGAATGGAGTATCACCGATGAGATCTAAATATATTTAGCTTAGTTATCTGATGCAATATAATTAATGGGCTATCCAATTTATCATTGATAGTTCATCAAGTGCACCAGAGATTCTTTTATTTTCTTTGCCGTTTTTAAACAATATCATAGTCGGTATCCCGCTTATGCCAAAACGTCTTGCTATCATCTCTTCATTTTGAGTATTTAGTTTGGCAAATATTATTTTGAGAGGAAAACGCTCAGCAGCTTTTTCAAAAGTCGGCGCCATCATTTTACACGGCCCGCACCATGGAGCCCAAAAATCAACAACTACGGGCAGATCATTATGGGATATGAAATGATCAAAATTTGAACCATTTAATTCTATAGGTTTTGTATCCAAAAGTGATTTTTTGCATGATCCGCAATTTGCTTTTGTATAACTCTCTTTTACAGGCAAAGCATTGGTCTGAAGACAGTTTTTACATACTACATTTATTTTATTATTCATAATGTACTCTTTATTATCTATCTTGTAATATCTAAAATTATAACATATAAATTATGGATTTAAATCGAATGGGAATCGTTGGAGTACCTCTCCCCAGATACCTGCGGCACACAACAAAGAGAGATGAGCTGCTATGTTCCCATCCTGACTCGGTTTCCCTCAGTGTCGTTGCACAGGTCTAGAAAGAGGCGTTCAAGACAATTTAATTGAGCTTATTATCGGCAAAGCCAATAATACAGGTCTTCAGCAGACTGCTCTCGCAACTGGTCGCTCTAAGCATTTCATGCTTTTTGTCCTCAACGCCTATTTATAGCCTAAAGAGATAAAAGTATATCAAAGAGTTCCTTTAAAAATATTAAGATATAATTTCATCTCTTCATAAATGGACAGATGGGAGAGTGGTTTAATCTAGTCGCCTGGAACGCGGCCGTACGAGAGTACCGGGGGTTCGAATCCCCCTCTGTCCGCCACCTAGTTAGTATCCCCCCTATATACGGCAATCTTTACTTTGAAAATGGTCAGTGTGCCCAAATTGTGACTAAATTTTCTTTTTTAGACAAATCAAGTTTACCTACATATTGCCAATTATAATAAAATCACTAAAATCGAATTAAATATCTAGTTATATAAGTATTTTATTTATTTCAATATAATTTATGGTATCATTTAGTAATGCTTTCAAATGGAGGTAAGGCCAAATGAAGTCAATAACATTTGATCCATTGGATGAGATAAAAAAATTACTTGAATATACATCCAAAGAAATCAATGAATCTTCTGTTTCAAATGATAAGCAAATACACTCCATTAGAGTAATGTCAAAAAAACTGAGATCTTTGCTTTACCTCATCAAACCTTTTTTTAATGACAAAAAATTTCTAAAAAGCCAAAATCAATTTTACAAAGAACTTGCCAAGAATTTATCCCAAGAGCGTGAAACAAAAGTCATGTACGATACTTTCCGATGGCTGATCAAAAAAAGCAAGTTATCTGGCGACAATTTCATGGAAATACAAACTATACTAAAGCAAAACATAGCAAATAATGCCGTTGCGAATGCAGATATAGATAAAAAACTTCAAATTTCCAAACAGTCAATTATGATGGGCCTGAACACTGTAAATGAACAAAAAAGAAAAAAATACACAATAAAAGATCTAAAAACCGGATTTTTAAAAACATATAACAAAGCATACGATACCATGCATCACGCCCTCGAGACCAAAGAGATAGAAGATATTCATCTCTTTCGAAAATATGCAAAATATCATATGTATCAAATCCAGTTATTATCAAATCAACTAAAATGTTCAAAAAAAAGAGTTAAAAATCTTGATAAATTAACATATTTACTAGGCAAGAGTCATGATCTAGCGCTATTTGCAGAATATCTGCATAACAATAAAAACTTAACCAATTGGGATATATTAATGTCTTATATATCAAAAGAGCAAAAAAAACTTGTAAAAAAAGCATTAAAAATAGCCAAAAAAACTTTTACGCATAAGCGTAAAAAATTTAAAATATTTAAGAATATTGATAATTAATTTGTTTATTTTTTTATAAAAAATCACAATGAAGTGTTAGATTATGGTATTATATAACAAGTATTTGACACAGGAGATTGCGATGCATATTTATACTTACAATGCAGATATCGGAACATTTGAAATAAGACAGACAGGTCATAAAAGATATGAGCTTTGGATAGATGATGAAATACTCGGTACCTATGAAAACGCCGAATTTGCAGCTGAAGATGTAGCTAGATTTAACACCGGCTATGCAGAATGGGACAGATGGGAAAATGAACTAGGAAATTATCCTGCAAACTTAAGCGAATGGTCAAAAGTCAATGAAGAATCTCAAGAATAAAAAGGAAATGTTATGGCAAAGATCGATTATAAAGAATTTGAAAAACGTTTATTGGAGATGAAAGAAGAGCTAGAGTCAAATATTTCTCGCATAAAAGACGAAATAGACACCATCGGAAGTGAAGATGAGATAGATGACTTGGAGGATATGGCATCATTGGAAAGTGACAACATGCACCATGCAGCAATTCTAAAACAACAACAACATGAATTAGACGAAGTTATCCATGCATTAACAAAGATCAAAACAGGAAATTACGGCATATGCGAAAAAAGCGGTGATGAAATCTCACTGGAGCGATTGCGAGCCATGCCTCATGCAAGATATTGCATAAAACATGCAAAATCAGAACAAGAATAATATGTTCTGCTTTAGCATACCACTATAGAAAAATATATGTAATAATTTGATTGTCAATCTATTAATAAAATTTATGGTATCATTGACACAATACTCTAGTGCAAGGAGAAGATGATAATGTCAAGATTAGTTAAGCCGGCAGATTATGCCAAAGAGACCGGCATCTCAAGGCAAGCTGTTTATGCAAAAATTAAACGAGGGTCTCTCGCTTCTAAAGAGATAGGCGAACAACTATTTATTGTGGTAGATGATGACAGCAAATTAAAAACAAAGGCGGCCATATCATCTGACAATCAATCAATATCAAAATTATCATCTGCTTCCAAACAATCACAACCACTCTCGAACGAATTTCAAACTATTATAGATGCCAAAAATGAAACCATAGATACTCTCAAAAATCGAATACACGATTTAAAGGAGAGCAATCAAGAACTATCTTCGGTATTTCGTAGCGAAATAGATCTTTTAAAAGAGGCTTTTGGTGAGATGAAAAGAATCTATTCTCATCAGCTTGAACACCATGAACAAGCAACAATTATATTAAACAACGATCACGAAGAGAGTCATAAAAAACCAAAATGGATCAGTGTCAAAAAATTTTTAAAGAAATTTAATATTGACAAAAAACATAGCGACAAAGTCAGACAATATCTTCATACGCTCTATCTTGGCGGAGATACTAGAGTATCACTTATTGACGACAAGATCAGGGTAAATTTGCACAATAGTTCCAAAGAAATGATAGAAGAAGCACTGGAAGATTGATAATATAACTTTAATAATCATTATCAAGTTAAGAGCCTTTTAAGAATAAAACAGCTATTATTCGATAACTATTATCAAAATAGTAAGAAAAGGGGTTGTTATATGGAAAAAATCGTGGTGGCATTAGCCGGTCAGCCGAACGTTGGTAAAAGTTCACTGATCAATGCTATTTCTGATGCTAAACTAAAAGTGGGTAATTTTTCCGGTGTCACCGTTGATAAAACAGAGGTTATTTTCACCATTTGTGATGATATATCGTGTCAAAGCCATGAAGTGCATATCATCGATCTGCCTGGAGCATATTCATTGACCGAATATACTATAGAAGAAAAAGTAACAAAAAGCTTTTTGCAAAGTGATGAGTATGATGTCATTGTCAACGTTGTCGATGCTACCAATTTACAAAGAAATTTGGTATTTACTACCCAATTGCTAGAAATGGGTAAAAAAGTGATAGTAGCTCTAAATATGATTGACGAAGCCGATAAAGAAGGGATCAAAATAGACGAAAAAAGGCTGAGCTCAATTCTTGGCGTTCCATGCATCAAGACAAGTTCTACCAACAAAACAGGCATTGATGAACTCAAAAAAACAATTATAGATACATACAATAAGCCATACAATGATGCCAAAGTAGTTTATAGTGATGCGATAGAAGAAGAGATTGACAATATAGTAGATTTTTTCAAAGCCAAAAATTATCATTTACCGCACTTTGTGCCATCTTATCGCTGGCTAGCAATTAAGCTTCTCCAAGAGGATAATGCAGTATACAGTGCCATAAACCAAGATCCTATCTGGATAGAACTCTTGCCTGTATTAAGAGAGGGGTTAAATCATATCTATATACATTATGATACAAAAGATCTAGAGCAAATTTTTACAGATGAGCATTTTGCATTTGCTAAGGGCGCCAAAATGGAAGTCATGTCAATAGAAGGCATGAGGGCAAAAAGTATGACACAAAAGATCGACAATCTTCTTATTAGCCCCTATTTAGGCATACCTATCTTTTTATTTTTTATGTGGGTATTGTTTCAGTTGACATTTACTCTTGGCGCTGTACCGATGGATGCAATTGATGCTGTATTTGTGGCACTTAGCGATTCGGCAAAATCAATATTGGGTGACGGAGAATTAGGCTCACTCATAGGAGACGGTATCATTTCCGGTGTTGGTGCGGTAATTATGTTCTTGCCAAATATATTGATACTTTTTTTGGGTATCGCGCTGCTTGAAACTACCGGTTATATGAGCAGAGTAGCTTTTTTGCTTGATGGATTTTTTCACAAATTCGGTCTTCACGGCAAAAGCTTTATCCCGCTTGTAACAGGTTTTGGGTGCTCGGTACCTGCTTATATGGCAGCTAGAACGCTCAAAAATGAAAAAGACAGGCTTATCACGCTTTTTATCATAGGATTTATGAGCTGTGGGGCAAGATTGCCTATATATGTACTTTTTATCGGTGCATTTTTTGCCAAAGAGAATGCCGGTACTATGCTTTTTGCCATATATATAGCAGGTGCACTTCTAGGGCTTTTGGCGGCAAAAGTTCTCAAAGTATTTGTTTTCAAAGGAGATGATGAGCCGTTTGTCATGGAAATGCCAAAATATCGTATGCCGTCATTTAAACTTGTTTGGCACACGGTCTATTCTCAGGCAAAAAGCTATGTCAAAAAGGCCGGTACGTTCATACTGCTAGCTTCTATGCTTATTTGGTTTGCAAGCAGTTATCCTAAAAATGAAGCCAAAGAACAGCTATTTGCTGCCAAACTTGAACAACAAACCAGCGAGGAAGCCAAAATAGCATTACAAAACCTACATCAACAAGAGATGTTAAAAAATAGTTATCTTGGTATGGCAGGCACTGCTATAGCCCCGGTATTTGAACCGCTTGGTTTTGACTGGAAAATGAGCGTAGCGCTTGGCACAGGACTAGCTGCCAAAGAGGTTGTGGTATCTACGCTTGGTATCTTATACTCTCTTGGCGATGAAGTAGATGAAGCAAACGAAGGACTTATCGAACAGATCAAAAAAAATATCCCATTTGCATCTGCTGTGTCATTCATAGTGTTTGTAATGATATATCTGCCATGCTTGGCAGCTTCGATGGTATTTGCAAAAGAAGCGGGAGGATGGAAATATTTAGTGTATCTCTTTATATTTACTACCACAACAGCTTGGATACTTAGCTTTATGACATATCATATTACACTATTGTTTGTGGGAGGCAGCATATGACACTAGATAAATTACAAAAAGGCCAAAAGGCGATCATTGTAAGCATCAATGCATCAAAAGCACTAAAAGACAGATTGACATCTTTTGGACTCTTGAAAGGTGAAGAAATAGAGCTTAAAACACACTCCCTGGCAAAGCAAACTTTTGAAGTTGCTATAGGCCAAACATTCGTTGCCATCAGGGATGAAGAAGCCCAAAAAATAAAAGTCGATCTAATATAAAGTATTAGAAGTTCAAGTATTTCTTGTATTGATATTCGATATAATGCGATAATTTTTTACAAGGAGTATCTTTTGATACGATACACACACCGTATTGGTTTTTGGAAATATATCCTGCTTATTTATATTTCAATATTTTCTTTTGCACAATCGGCTGAATTCCACGAAGAAGCTTCTACTATCATTGAAGCATCTTTGGCAAATCAACCAAAAAAAAGTTTTTTAAAAGAATTTTATGAAAGATTGTATTTTGTGCCTGTCTGGACACACGAAAATACTATTTCAAATTTTTCATATGAATTGTTCAAACAAATAGATGAAGATAAAACTCTTGAACCTGAGTCCAAAATTCGCCAA
Organism: Sulfurovum sp. UBA7648; assembly: GCA_002483605.1. Taxonomy (GTDB): domain Bacteria; phylum Campylobacterota; class Campylobacteria; order Campylobacterales; family Sulfurovaceae; genus BN30871. The sequence goes on along the minus strand of DLIG01000015.1, from coordinate 16,356 downwards.
AATGCATTTTTAATCTCCTCTAAGAGCAAAGCTGTATATGCGAGCTTGAGCATGGAAGAAAAAATAAGGCTGGAGTTTGAAATAACCAGGCTTTATAAAGAATATATAGACTATCTATTAAATGGTAATATCAACTGGAGAGCTTTCAAAGGCAAATTAGTTAATCCGGCAAATGAAGAAGAGATAAATGGCGGATGGATCACATACGGTAGTCAATTTAATCCGCTTAATATCATGCAAGATGCTATTGTTAATGGGAGCTTGGATGATACTCTAAACAGAGCTGCTCCAAAAGGCTTCAACTATGCTCTTATGAAAAAAGAACTTGTAAAATATTTAGAGATCAAACAAAATGGCGGATGGGGAAAAATTCCTGCCATAAAAGGCTCTATCAAAATAGGTCAAAGCAATACATCAATTCCTTCAATCAGAGAAAGATTGCGCTCAAGCGGAGAACTAGGCAGTTGCAGCGTTCCAAAAGAGCCTAAATTGTATGACAAATGTCTGCAAAATGCTATCATGAAATTTCAAAAAAATAACGGTATCAAACCAAGCGGTACAATAAATACAAAAACAGCTAAAACTCTCAGAGAAGACATAGATACAAGAATAGCTAAAATCAGACTAAATCTAGATCGTATCAAATGGCTAAATCACCGCTTTGAACCAAGAAGTATAATGATAAATATCCCGGATTTTAAATTTACATTTATAGAAAACGGCAAAGCGATCAAGGAGATGAAAGTAATTGTCGGTGACAAAAAACATCGTACTCCAGTATTTAGCAATCGTGTATCTAATATAATCTTAAACCCTTACTGGAATGTTCCTCAAAGCATCATACAAAAAGAGTTTATCCCCAAACTTCTCAAAAATCCAAATGCAATGAAAAAAGAAGGCATAGAAGTAACAAGAGGATGGGAAAGAGATGAGCCAAAAATAGACCCAGCCACTATTGATTGGAGTCAATATCAATATAGTAAAACATTGCCTTTTAGATTTGCCCAGCCTCCTGGAAATGCCAATGCTTTAGGAAAGATCAAATTTTTATTCCCAAATAATTTTGCAGTATATATGCACGATACTCCTACAAAAAGATTGTTCGATGAAAATGTAAGGGCATTTAGCCATGGCTGCATACGCTTGGCTGAACCAATGGAACTATTAAAAATTGTTGCATCTATTGACACCAGAGTAGATTTGGAACGTGCCAACAAGATATTAAAAGGCAAAACTGAGACAAATTTGAGCCTCAAAAACAGCATACCGGTTGATATCGTATATTTAACTGCATGGGTAGATTATAATGGAGAGTTGCAATTTAGAGACGATGTGTATGGTTATGATGAGCTGCAAAAATAGTTTTTAAAAATTCGTTCTCACCAAGCTGGCCGAAGTGAGAATGAATTTAATAAAACTTTGGCTCTACTCTCTAAACTCAACTACCTCGTCAAACGGTAAACGATGCTTTGATGTCTGATGATTGACTCTATAGCCAAGCGCTACAAAAAGAGCTAAGCTCTCTTTGGAGCTGTCTATATTCAAAATTTTTTCTGCATCGTCTCTCTCGAACCCCTCCAAAGGACAGCTGTCTACTCCTATCATAGCAGCATAATTCATGATATTGGATGCTGCTAGATAACACTGCATTTGACTCCATGCCTTAATGGACGGCAGGGCTTTTATATAATTTTCATACCTTTGCACATAAGCTTGCATTGCATCGTCATCTAGCTCTCTTCTAGCGAACATGGCTTCATAATATACCGGTGTTGAAACCGCTTTGTGCTTAGCAACGACAGCCACAAGTGCATCACAAGTCGTTATTTGAGGTTGATTCCAACAAACCGGCTTTAGAGTCTCTTTGAGTTCTTGATTTTTAATAACAATAAAACGCCAATGTTCCATACCAAAAGAAGATGGGCTAAGCCTGGCAGCTTCGAGAATAAAATTTAAGTCATCTTTGGATATTTTTTTATCTTTATCGAAAAGCTTACATGCATGACGAAAATATAGAATATCTGATAATGATTTTTGATCTATCATAGAGCTTCCTTTTTGACCATTATAACATCAAATCGGATATTTTTAATCTGTTTAAACTTTTTTTGACTCTTTTTGGATAAAATCGAATTTCTTAAATTGAAATATTTTAAAAGTCAATTAAACAAGGATAAAAAGTGCAAAATACAGATAATACAATATACGAAATGCTTGTACATATCCCTATGTGTATACATGCAGAACCGAAACTAGTAGCTGTCATAGGCGAATCAAAAGAGATTTTAGATGAATTAGCCAAACATAAAGAGATAAATATATCAATGATCTCTTCTAGTGAAGCTATAGCTAAGCTAACCGATATCAAAGAAAATAGTTTGGATATTATCATCGCGAATGACAAAGAGATGCTAAACGATCCCTTATTTTGCGGGGTTGCAAAACGTGCATTAAATTCCAAAGGCATCCTCTCGGCTGCAGCAAGTTCTTTGGCAAAAGATATACCTGATGCATCAAAAGAATTAAAATCTTTAGGAGATCATTTTCGAATAGTGATGCCTTACGGGTTTGCTGACAGTAATAATAACTACTCATATGCATATCTAGCAAGCAGCTTTTATCATCCTACAGCCGATATAAATTTACAAAGAGCAGATTTGACTGACGGCTTTAATTATTACAATTCAGATATTGCCGTTGCATCTTTTGTGATGCCTACGTATATTCGCAAACAATATTTAGGGCTTATCAAATCTTAATGAAACTCAATTATGCTATAGCACTAACCGGCGGAATTGCTGTGGGCAAAAGTTCTACTATCTCTTTTATGTCACTATACGGTTTTAGGTGCATTGATGCAGACAAGATTGCCCATCAAACCATAGAAGAGCAGCGCGATGCCGTTATCTCTATGTTTGGAGCACATATATTTAAAGATCAAAAAATAGACAGGAAAGAGATAGGCAAGATAGTATTTGCCAATGCCAAAAAAAGAAGCGAACTAGAAGCTTTGCTTCATCCGTTAATTTATGATAAAATAATGGAACTAGCAGCTCAAGAAGAGAAGCGAAAATTTCCATATTTCATAGATATTCCTCTTTTTTTTGAAAACAAACGCTACAAAATAGACAGATCATTGGTCGTTTATGCTCCAAAATCTGAGCAAATAAAACGCCTAATGAAACGCAACGGCTTGAGTGAAGACGAGGCTTTATTGCGTATCGAGTCACAAATGGATATAGAAGAGAAAAAACAACTTGCTACGTATGTGATAGACAACAGCAAAGACTTAAAGCACCTTCAGCAAGAATGTGAAAAAGTCCGCGATATAATTTTGGATGACTATAAAGGCAAACAATGACAGTGACCAAATATAATGCCAGCGGGAATGATTTTATCATCTTCCACGCCGAACTAAAAAAAGATAGATCAGATCAAGCAATCAAACTCTGCCATAGACACAGCGGCGTAGGAGCTGACGGGATGGTAGTGTTGATACCTCATGACGAATATGATTTTGAATGGGAATTTTACAATAGTGACGGAAGCTTGGCTTCAATGTGCGGTAATGCTTCAAGGGCTGTTGCACACTATGCGCATGAAATGGGCATATCTATAAACAATGAATCTATATTTTTAACCGGTGCCGGAGTAATACGCGCCAAAATAAACGGTGATTATGTCATATCAGATATGGTACCACCAAAAATCATAGACCAACAGATCACAGAAAACGAAGAGATCTGGTGGCTCATAGATACCGGAGTTCCACACCTTGTAGCTTTTCGAGACAATATAGCTTCTTTTGACCTATTGCAAGCAAGGGAGCTTAGAGAAAAATACAATGCAAATGTTAATATAGCTGCCATCAAAGACGGTAAATTATATGTCAGAACATATGAGCGAGGTGTAGAAGATGAAACTTTAGCATGCGGTACAGGTATGGTCGCGTGTTTTGTGCGTGCATACAAACAAGGCCTTTTGCCGTCTCAAGTGCAAGTATTTCCAAAAAGCGGTGAAGAGATAGATATACGCTACAATGAAGGGATATATAGTTTTGGGGGAAGAGTAAGCAAAATATTTGTCGCTGAAGTTTTTATATAATGATCAACTAGGATCCAAAATGAAAAAAATTATCATATCAGTACTGTTGTTTGGCTCATTAGCCTTTAGCATAGAGATAAAAGACGGTATTGCTGAGTATAATAAAGGAAATTATGCTAAAGCTTATAAAATTTTTTACCCTTTAGCCAAAAATGGCGATCCGAAAGCCCAATACAATATCGCTTTAATGTCGCTATCTGGCAAGGGCACCAAGATCGATCATGAAGAAGCTATATCTTGGTATACCAAAGCCGCAGAACAAAATCATGCTCCATCACAATATAGCCTAGGTTATATGTATCAAAAACAAGCCAAAAAAAATCCGAGTCTTATTAATCAAGCAAAATATTGGTACACTCAAGCAATGACAAACGACATCAAAGAAGCCTACACCAATATGGCATTTTTGTATTATAATGGATACGGTAAAGAGATACCAAAAGATGTGCCAAAAGCTATCGTGTTGCTAAATAAAGCTGCTTCCATGGGAGATGCTAATGCCCAGCTTAATTTAGCTATCATATACGGATGGAAAAATGACGTGCCAAATGACAAACAAAAAACATACAAATATCTAAAACAAGCTCTCTCATCTGGCAAAAGCGAAGCTAGCACTTATCTTGATGTGCTATGCAAAGAGAGTGTATGGGCATGCAAAGAGTAAGTTAGACAATTTTTTTAAATTTACTCTTCACAAAAATAGCCATTGAGACTAATTTGATCACCGCATAGCCAATTATCATGCCAAAAACTATCTCAACAACAAATACAACAAACCAGCTCATAGTAGAAATATAATGATGCACTATCTCTTCAATGCTGTGAAGCAGTCCTGTTTGGTGGGCGACTATACCCCCTCCAACAGCTAGCATGGCTACTGTTCCTATAACCGAAATGCTTTTGATAAGATACGGTACAACGGAAACTAAACTATCTCCTATTTTATTAACCGCTGCATTAGCACGCGCTTGCAAGAAAAAGCCTATATCATCCAGCTTGATGATCAACGCAACTATACCATAGACCCCTATAGTAGTGATGATACCAACCGCGAGAAGCGTAGCTAATTTGACAGCAAATGCGGTATTGCTTACAAATGAAAGAGCCAAGACCATGATCTCCAGCGAGAGGATAAAGTCTGTTTTAATAGCACTTTTAACTTTACGAGTCTCAAAGTGTTCTGTGCTCAATTCTTCCAAGGTCTCTTCTTGGCTTTGGGCATCATGATGCCCAAAAAACTTCTCTAGCACACTCTCGACGCCTTCATATGCCAAGTACAATCCGCCTAGTATCAAGATTGGTTTCATAAGCCATGGAGCGATTGCACTGATGATGAGTATCAAAGGGATAATAATAAGCTTATTGAGCATACTGCCTTTGGCTATTTTCCATACGATAGGAAGTTCTCTAGCAGCTGCTTTTCTCTTGGCCTCTGCTCCTATTGACTCACGCAACCGCTCCAATTCTGCTGCAATGACTTTTTTTTCTTTTTCATTTAGTGCTTGGATATTAGCCTTTAGTTCGTCCATAGAGTGGGCTTTTTGTATCTCTTTTTGCAGAAGGCTGGTAGTTGTTTCATTGGTAAGATTTGCAATAGCTGCAAGATCATCTACTAAAATACCTGAGGACTTGGCACTTGCTACTTTGGTATATGTAGCTATATCATCAAGCATCACTGATGTATTATCCAAAGAGCTTGCTACTGCTTTTGTACTTCCAGCCAATGTATGGCTAGCAAGCGAGCTTATATCATCAGCCAGTGCAGCCAAATATCCCAAAATTCCAGCCATTAATAATCCTGATTATCTTTGATTTTATTGCAAAATTGTAGCATAAGTTATTGGGCAAGACGTTATAAAAGATAAAATAGTGATAAAATTTATTGGGAAGCATAGATCAGCCAAGCCAAAAGGCTTGGCAGCGAAGTTAAAACTTGTATGTCAAACCGACATTGATGGTATAGACCTCAACATCGTCCGTACCTGTTTCATCGGCATTATATGGAATTTTATCGTTATATAGAGATACATAATCTACGAATACTGAAAAATCATCTGTTAACGAATATGACGCGCCAACCCCCCAAGAGAAACCATTATCATCTAGATCAAGAACATCAGGGGTACCGCTAAAATTATCGCTTTCAATTTTAGTACCGGCATAGCCAAGCAATGCATACACATCCAATTCATCAGTTACCGGATACATAGGCTTAACATATATGCCCCATGCTTCAAAATCATAATCATTAATATCAGTATCTCCAAATCTGTAATTACCAAATCCATTTGGATCGTCTCCATAAGTGCTATCACCGTTGCCTGTTGACCACCAATACCTACCTTCTAAGGCAATATATTGATTAAACTTATATCCAGCCTGGCCCATAATAGAATCAAAATCAGTATCCAGCTGTTCATCATAGCCCTCATTAACTGAGTCTGTGTAATAATCCTCTGATTTGACAGCACCATATGCAACTCCAAGATAAAAACCGCTATCATCTACTACTTCCGGAACAGGCGCTACTACCGCCGGTTCAACCGGAGCTATATCTCCGCCTGCTAAGGCAAATGAACTCATTGACAATGCCAAAACCATAGATCCGACCAACTTTTTCATGATATTTCTCCTTAAATTGTTTTGCTTCATTTTTGCAATGATTGCCCAAATAATGCTTATATTATTGTTTCATTTGCCAAGACAAATGTTCCAACCAACAAATTAACAACCAATCATCCAATAAATATATATAATTACTCCTTATAAAGTTTTATTATAATTTAACTATAACATTATTAATACTTAAATGTCAAGATAAAAAATTGATTAATGAGAAAACATTGCAGTAATAGTTGTTATTATGTAATGTATTAAACTATAAATAGTATGTGTTTGCATTGAAATAAAATATTTTTGAAGTTTCAAAATTTAGCCAATAAATATATTTATAAAAGAAGAAATATTTTTGTCAAGCCAAAAGGCTTGACAAAAGAAGTGATTAAAACTTATATGTCAAACCGACATTGATTGTATATACCTCGTCATCCCAACTACGTTCAATATCTTGGAACCATATACGCGAATTATCACCATCATGCAATCTTACATAGTCCACAAAGATAGCAAGATTTTCAGTGAATTCAAATGAAGCACCGACTCCCCATTGAAAATCATTTTCATCCAGCCAGTCGCCATGACTATCATTACTCAATGTGACATTACCATATCCTAGCAACGCATAGATGTCAAACTGCTCAGTAACAGGGAACATAGGTTTAAGATAAATACCCCATGCTCTCAGCTCCTCATCGTTATCAGAACCGCTATCACTAGGCCCAGGATTCATATCATAAGACCAATCGCCATCACCCAAAGACCACCAATATCTACCTTCTAAGGCAATATATTGATTAAACTTATATCCAGCCTGTGCCATGATGCCATTATAATCGACATCTCTTTCTCCGGTTACATTATCTTCACCTTCGTTGACTTTTCCATTATACCTCATTGCACTATATGCAACACCCAAATATGGGCCGCTCTCATCTACCATTACCGGCGGAGGAGGAGGTGCAGGAACCACTACTTCCGGTTCAACCGGAGCTATATCTCCTCCTGCTAAGGCAAATAAACTCATTGACAATGCGGCAACAACTGATATTGTAAACTTTTTCATAATACTTCTCCTTAAATTGTTTTGCTTCATTTTTGAAATTATTGCAAAAATGACGCTATATTGTTGATTTAATTCGTTAAAACGAATATTTCAACTAACAAGCCAACAACCAACGATCCGATAGAATATGTATAACTACTCCTTATTAAGTTTTATTACGATTTAACTATAGCATCATTAATACTTAAATGTCAAGATAAACAAGAAATTTTTTAAAAATTAATGGAAATCATCATTTTTTATTGTTATATTTTTTATTGAAAAAACAAAATAGATATTTGAAAATCAAAGATAAACAAAAAAATTTGAAGTTTCAAATTTAGCCAATAAGTATATTGATATATTTATGGAAGATAAGATATACCTGCCAAGTCATGAATGACTTGGCAGAAGAAGAGATTAAAACTTATATGTTAAACCGACATTGATGGTATAGAGTGTGCTGTCCAAGTCTGCCTCATAATCTCCAGATATGTCATGAAATACGAATAAATTGTTTTTATCTAGCAAACGTACATAGTCAACGAACAATGAAAGATTTTCAGTGAATTCATATGAAACACCTACACCCCATTGGAAATCATTTTCATCGAGCAATTCGCCATAATAATCTTCGCTTAATTTAACATTTCCATAGCCTAACAATGCATAAACATCAAATTGCTCAGTAACCGGGTAGATTGGTTTAATATAAATACCCCACGCCTTCATTTCATGATCGCCTCCGCTCTCTGAAATATAATCGTCAAAAGAACCATTTAGATAATAATCGGCATTAACAGAAGCTTCAGGACTGCCTAATGAGTGCCAATATCTACCCTCCAAGGCAAGATATTTATTAAACTTGTACCCAGCTTGTACCATGATGGCATTAAAATCCACATCATATTCTCCGAATACTTCATAGTAATCATCCTGATCAAAAAAATCAGCATAAAAATCACCGTTATACCTTGCTGCACTATAAGCAAGTCCAAGATAAAAACCGCTGTCATCAACTACTATTGGAGCCGGCGCTACTACTTCTGGCTCAACCGGAGCTATATCTCCGCCTGCTAGTGCGAATGAACTAAGTAACAATCCAACAACTATCGATCCGATAAGCTTTTTCATAACTTCTCCTTTTATTGTTTTATTATAATTTTTACTTTATCATTAAAATACTTTAAAGTCAATATGGGTAAAAAAATTTTAAAAATTAATGGAAATCATCATTTTTTATTGTTATATTTTTTTCTGAGAATAAAACTCATATATTTCCCTTTTAGGCCTTGCAATAGGACTTTTTCTTTTTTTAACATTTTGATAAAGACAAAAAGAGTAGTTGAAAATCAAAAAATAAATAAAAAACATTTTTTGATTAATAGGGAAAACATTGCACCAATGGCTATTTCAATGTATTAAAAGTATAAATGATGTGTATATTAGTTGGCATGATAATATTTTTTTAAAGTTTCGAATTTTAACAATGAAAATATCAATATTTTTACAAAAAAAGAAATATGTTCTGAAAATCCAGCCTCTCCCCAGTGTTCACAGCCCATCCCCATTGTTCAGTGTCCCAATAGTTTGCTTCGCATTTAGCAATAAATCCTGTTCCTATCTTTACGATACAAAAACTTATGAACCGCAAAGACACATATACATGACAATGAGATATGCGAAACTTTCACCGGAAGTTGGGAATGATGGTATAATGACATTATATGGTCGATAACAAGTTTATATCTAACACCGCGTTACTATCAATAATGTGGTATAAAAACCTTATAACACAAATCTTTATACTGCTCCCAAATACCATAATGATCAATAAAATATTTAGCACATAAGCAGTCAGCAGCACCTCGATCATATCCTTTGTAACTATATAAATTAAGCGGTTGATCTTTTTTGATATTTATAGGAACCGATTTTTCTGCTTTTGTTTTGACCGTTCTTTGGATCTTGGTACCATGGACGGTCATCATCCCAGATAGCCAGATATCATCTACACTCCACATAATATCAGGTATATTAAATACTTCTGAAGGAAAAAAAGAAGGTTTTACTAATACGCCGCCATGTCCCTCTGCAATATCATAGTATTTACTATTTTTTTTTGGCAGTTTATTTTTGGGGTGCCAAAATCCCAAGCTGACAATACGAAGAAATCTATATTTAAACCTATTGTTTCCTTCCCAGAACTTAAACATATTCCAACCCAAATGTGATCCTTCTTCAATAATGCAATCATGAGGATTTTCTTTGCTTTTATCCGTTAGTCTTTTGATCCAGTTTTTATTATAAATTTTATCATCATCGCAATAAACGATACTCACATCTTTGCCCTGATACTCTTTTAGTGCCGGCAATATCTTGGTAGCAGGGCCATCATCTTCATCTAGATAGACAACCTCGCACCCTTTAGGCAGTTCGTCCATATCGATCATACCCAGAGATCTTTTTTTATACTCTTTAGGAATATAGAGTTTTATAACATCGGGCTTAACGGTCTGATCCAAAATACTGTCGACTACAGGCTGAAGGTATTTTATTCTGTTTGGTATGGTTGTGAGAGATACTATAATCACGCTTTGCCTCTATTTCAATTTTTAAAAAAGTTTTTTAATTTTGAAACATATGCTTTAAAACATTGTTTCAAAATTAGTTTACTTTTATATGTCTTCAATTTTTTTCTGTTTGTCATTTCTAAAAAATCATTGACATAGTTTTGGTGGTGCATTAAACCATAAATTCCATTTGGATTTATAACGGTCTCATTTTCACCATGTATTCTATAATAAGTTAAAGGTTCAAAAGTACATTCAACAGTACCATAAAATGGTGCTATAGAGGATAGTCTATTATCAGCATACACAAAAGGGTATTTTTCTACCAAAAAAATTTGAAATACTTGCTCTAAATAACTTCGCCGAAATGATAAAAAACTTGTTGGCATATGAAAATTGGTGTGGTTACGTTTTCGATATAAATCTATAAAATTTATTGGTTTGTAGCATTTAAAGTAATCGGTTATTTCACCAAATTTGTTAGTATAATACCCGCTATTTTCAACCATTACAGTTTCTTTTTTGGCTTGAAAGATCTTAACAATTTTTTCAAGTTTATCTGGAGCAAACGTATCGTCACTATCTAGCAAGCAGATAATATCACCGTCTGATGCTAAAAATGCTTGATATAAACCATTATTTTGATTGTAACTTACATAAGGACTTTTTTTAGCATTTTTATCATTAATTATTTTAATGTTTTTTGTGTACCTAAGTGCAATCTCCATGGAATTATCTGTTGATTGATCATCAAATAAAATAATTTCAAAGTTGTGATATGATTGATTTAAACAAGATTCAATACAGTCTTTTAAATATTTAGCATAATTATAGTTTGTGATGAGTATAGAGACTTTCATAGATCGTTCCAATTATTATTTTTTAGGTTGTTAATATACTCCGATAAGTTATGTTTAGGCAGCCAGCCAAGAAGTTTGGTTTTTTCAGTCATAACTTCAGCGTTCATTCTATTGCCACGTCTTTCTGGAAGCATTTCAATATCTCCGCCAAACATTTTAGCAACATCCAGAATAGAGTAAGATTCTTCACTACCTATACCAAATTCATCACCCGATCCATGTTCGCCAATCAATATTAAGGCATCAATAATATCATCAATATATGTAAAGTTTCGTTTTTGATTCCCCGGGCTTACTATCGTAAGTGATTCAGCATTTTTCATCTTTTCTTTAAAGAGAGCTATAAGAGTTGCATATTTACCTGATTTAATCTCTCTTGGCCCATATACATTATAAAAGTATGTGATGGCATAAGGGATATTGTACCAATTACCATAGTTTACTATCAACTCAGTATTTGAAGCTTTTGTCCAAGCATATGGAGATGAATTTCTTCCGAGTCCACCATCACCAAATTTAGTGGAACTCCCGGCGTATACAATTTTAGACCCTGTTATTCTAGCAAATTCTAAGATAGCAAAGGTTCCATTTTTATTGCAAGCCCAAACTTTTTTTATATCTTCAAAACTTTGTTCAACACGGCCATATTCGCCTAAATGATAAATGATATCTGGAGAAAAGTTAACCAGATTTTCAACATTGATGGTATCACCTCGTATATAAGTAACATCCGACACATGATTAGATATAGAACCGGTAAAATAATTATCCAAAGAAAAAACTTGATTATTGGAATCTTCTGCTAAGCGTTCGCAAAGATGGCTACCGATAAATCCAGCTCCTCCTGTTACTAAAATTTTTCTTTGCATTAAACTCCTAATTTAAATATAATTTTATAGAATATAGTATTAAAGGAAACTTGTAAGTATGATCATCGTTACTTTAACAACAATACCAAGTAGAGTTAAATCCCTTCAACCGGTTATAGACAATATTATTAAACAATCTTTACCTCCTGATCGTATAGAACTTTATATTCCAAAGGAGTATAAAAAAAGATCCTTTAGCAGTATTGATCCTAATGATTTCCCAAATGGATGCGACATTATTTATTGCGATGAGGATTATGGTCCAGCAACTAAAATTTTACCGGCTATTCAAAAATATAAAAACCAAAATGTTACATTGATCTATTGTGATGATGATAGATTATATGATGAAGACTGGATTAAAAGACTTGTGTATAGGAGTGAACAATATCCGGATAGTTGTATCTCTGAAAATGGATTTTCTTTGGCATGGCTCTTTTTTAAATTATGGCAAAAACAATTACGCATACGATATAAACTATTAAGAATATTAAGTTTGGGCATTTGGAATCCAAAAAGAAAAATGCCTTCTAAAAATGAAGGTTTTTATGATATTGCAGAAGGTTTTGGAGGTGTTTTGATAAAGCCTCATTTTTTCCCTTCAGAAGTTTTTGACATACCGGATATTCTTTGGACGGTTGATGACATTTGGCTGTCTGGTATGATGAAAAAAAATGGTATCAATATTCGTAAAAGTAGACTGCAAAAATCAACTGCTATAGATATTCAAAATAGTGATCCGCTTCATGCTTATGTATATAAAGACCATAATCGATTTGATGCGAATATGCTTTGCATCAAATATTTTATTGATAAGTATGGAATTTGGCAAAATTTTTTATTTTCTATAAAAAGATAGATTTGTAATGTAAACCCATCAAAGAAATTGTTGTTAATGTGACCATAAGCATACTGTGCAGAAAGTTTTTTTGGTGATGGGGGGATGTAATTATATATAACTATTGCATAAAAGTTAACTAGGTCTGCTATGTCAAATTTTTGTGTACCATGAGATATAATGTTAATTAGAATTAAGGATAGAAATTAGGATGGGTTCACAGTATATTCCAAAAATAATACATCAAGCAATGTTGTTCAATGACCTTACATTTGAACTCATTGACAACATAAAGAAAATAAAAGCATTAAATCCAAATTGGGAATATAGATTTTATGATGCAAATGATGCAGAGAATTTTATTCGCACAAACTATTGTAAAAAAATCTTGGACACTTACAACAGTATAAATCCAAATTATGGTGCAGCAAAATATGATTTGTTTAGATATTTGGTTATGTATAAAGTTGGTGGGGTTATGCTTGACATTAAATCAACGATGAATAGTCCCCTAGATCAAGTTCTGCAAACAAATGATAAGTATTTGCTTTCACAGTGGCCAAATAGATTGGGAGAGGACTATCAAGGATGGGGGTTTTGGGATATATTAAAACATGTACCCGGCGGTGAAATAAATCTGTGGTATATTATTTCTGTTCCGCAAAATCCTTTAATAAAAGCTACAATAGAAAGAGTACTGTCTAATCTTGAAAATTACACACCTAAAAAGTACGGGGTAGGCCTTTATGGCACTTTACTTACAACAGGACCTATTGTGTATACCTTGGCAATTAACCCTCTTTTAAAACATCATCCCCACCGATTTGTTGACTTTAAAAGAGACCTAGATTTTCAAGTGAGTATTTTTCCAGGGGTGCATGATCATGAAAAATTGTACAAAACTCATTACCGTAATCTAAAAGAACCTATTGTTATTCATTCTAAACCTAATTTAAAAAGTGTTAAGCAATCAGATATATGGTCGATAGGGATATATGAAGGTACAGATCCTTTTAAAGTTGCTGATATCAAAGGGGTTTCCAATCCAATATTAACATCCAAAGAGGTCACAGATGTCAATGCACGTTTTGTAGCAGACCCTTTTCTAATTCGTCATGATAAAAAACTTTATTTATTTTTTGAGGTATTAAACGATGAAAAAAACCGTGGTGAAATTGGTTATGCCGAAAGTACCGATGGCAGAGAATGGAAATATAAAAAAATTATTTTGCGAGAATCTTTTCATCTTTCTTATCCATATGTTTTTAAACACCAGAATCAATATTATTTGATTCCTGAAAGTTATCAAGATTTATCCGTTAGACTATATCAAGCCAAATCATTTCCTGAGCAATGGGAATATATGGGCAATATTCTCAAGGGCGATCATTTTGTAGATCCTTCAATATTTTTTTATAATGGCAAGTGGTGGTTATTTGCTGCAACAACTTCTAATGATGTTTTAAATCTATTTTATTCAGAAGAGTTGCTTGGTGAGTGGAAAGCACATCCAATGAATCCGATAGTAAAAAACAATAAACATATTGCCAGGCCTGGAGGAAGAGTAACTTTAATCAACAATGAACTATATCGATTTGCACAAGATGATTTTCCTTATTACGGCATACAAATTTTTGTTTTTAAGATTATTGAATTGACAGAAACTACATACAAAGAAAAGATAGTAGATAATCATCCGATCGTTTCAAAAACAGGCAATGGCGGTTGGAATGGAAAAGGAATGCATCATATAGATTTAATGGAGTTTGAAAATAAGTGGATAGCTGCCGTGGATGGGCTAAAACAAGAATTCTTTTATAAATTTTGTTTTAAAACATCTAGTATATGGCACAAAATACGAAAACTTCTATGCAGCTTCAAGTAACACCTGAATAAAACTGTCGCCATCTGCGAAAAAGGAACAATGGAAACAGGCTACATTTAGGATTAAGAGGTCAGTCGCCACTTTTATTTCTAAAGTTTTAAAGCGTCAATTTTAACAATAAGTGCAATTTCTGGAAAGCAGTGTAAAAGTAGTGGCCGGGAGAGGGGGATTCGAACCCCCGGAAGTGTTACCTTCGCCGGTTTTCAAGACCGGTGTATTCAACCGCTCTACCATCTCCCGATGTGATTAAAATATGGAGGTGCCACCCGGATTTGAACCGGGGATAGCAGCTTTGCAGGCTGCGGCCTTACCGCTTGGCGATGGCACCACATATTTAGTGGTGCCCGGAACTGGACTTGAACCAGCACGGCTGCAATAGCCGGGGGATTTTAAGTCCCCTGTGTCTACCATTCCACCATCCGGGCAATGACAACATCCATATTTATAGATTTTATCAAAAATTTGTTTTTTCATTTTATGGAGCGGGCGAAGGGATTC
>DLIG01000015.1:445-869 GCA_002483605.1 Sulfurovum sp. UBA7648 | reverse complement strand
TCTACCCCTGAGCTACGCCCGCAACGCGCCATAAATGGGATAGAATTATAGCCAAAAAATATATGAATGTAAAGAGTAAAAACAAAAAATATTATAAATTTTTCGCTTTAATAGTATAAACTCGAATTATTGAGTCTAAAAATGATATAATCAAAATAAAAATAGAGGGACAAATAGTGAGAAGTGATGAGATAAAAACTGGTGCTATCCGTGCACCACACAGAAGTTTATTGCGAGCTACCGGAGTAAAAGAGGAAGATTTTAACAAACCTTTCATTGGTGTTGCAAACTCATATATAGAAATAATACCTGGGCACTATTTTTTAGATAAAGTAAGTGATATCATAAAAGATGAGATCAGACAAGCCGGCTGTGTGCCTTTTGAATTTAATACAATAGGCGTGGATGACGGTATTGCGATGGG
>DLIG01000015.1:0-312 GCA_002483605.1 Sulfurovum sp. UBA7648 | reverse complement strand
GACGGTATTGCGATGGGCCATGATGGTATGCTCTACTCTCTTCCTAGCCGCGAGATCATTGCAAACTCTATCGAGACTGTTATGAATGCGCACAAGCTTGATGCCATGATAGCTATTCCAAACTGTGATAAAATNNATGGGAGCTTTAAGAGTAAATGTACCAACAGTATTTGTAAGCGGCGGCCCTATGGCAAAAGGATATAAAAAAGACGGTACGCCTATTGACCTTGCTACTGCATTTGAAGCTGTAGGCAAATTTGAAGCCGGAGAAATAGATGCAGACGAACTCAAAGATATTGAGTGCAATGCATG
>DLIG01000001.1:326-6525 GCA_002483605.1 Sulfurovum sp. UBA7648 | reverse complement strand
GGTAGAGAGAAGTGTTTTTTTGTTTTTTCTTTACTACTTTTTTAAAAAAAGTAGCGCAAAAATCGTCATGATCACAAAGACTCTGAGAAATGATGATAGTCTCGTAATGTTCTTTTGCTGAGTACAATATGTTTTGCTTTTGTTTGAAGTTTTTTGCATTGATGTGATCATGACAGGGATTTAAAATGGATGGATCTCCGCCTTCGCGTCATTCCGTACTTGATACGAAATCCGCATATCATAAATAATGTCATTTGAGCATCAATGACCTCGTTCCCATCGTACTCGATGGAAATGCATACCAAATTCCAAAAAACAAATATACACTCCCACGCAGGAGCATGGGAGCGAGAAAAATCAAGTCCCCAATGACGTATATTAATATATCCAAGCCTCTACCCTTTAGTCATCCTCGCGCAGGCGGGGATCCATAGTCATATTATAGTCTCATATAAATCTATCCAATTTGGATTTTTCTCTTCAATGAGTCGTATCTTCCATTCTCTTTTCCATTTTTTTAGTTGTTTTTCTTTTTGGATTGCTTCTGACATTTCCTCATGAATTTCATACCAAACTAACATATCTATATCATATTGTTTCGTAAACCCATCTACTAGATGATTTTTATGTTCATAGATTCTCTTTGACAGATCAGATGTCACACCTATATATAACGTTCCATTTTTGTTATTTGCAAGTATATACACTACCGGTTGTTTCATGATTATGACTTTTTATAAATTATATCGTTTTTTATGGATTCCTGCCTTCGCAGGAATGACGTATGGTTGGTATGTAGCCCCCCGTTTGTGCTAGGTAGCAATAGACCTCATGTTTTGCGAGGACGGCAAAGCGATGCCATCTATGGTGATACAGATATGCACATTTCACAACCTTACACCGAAACTTTACAAATAATTGGATAAAATCTGCTTATAGAAAAGGATATTTATGCTTTTAAAAAACAAAAAAATACTTTTAGGAGTTACTGGAAGTATCGCAGCATACAAAGCGTGTGATGTGGCAAGATTATTCATTAAAGCCGGAGCTAGCGTGCAAGTGGTCATGAGCGAAGCTGCTGCAAGATTCGTATCTCCATTGACATTTGAAGCATTGACTAGAAATCCCGTATTGTGCGAAGGGAGTGAAAGCTGGGCAAGCAACCTCAATCATATAGAGATCAGCAAAGATTGTGATATGTTTCTCATAGCCCCAGCTACTGCAAACACCATCAACAAACTAAGCAAAGGGATAGCAGATAACATACTGTTGCAAAGCGCATTGGCCTTTAATAAGCAGGTAGCTATCGCACCATCTGCAAATACCAATATGCTAAACAACCATCACACAAAAAACTCTCTTAAGATGCTCTCGATCAGCGATATAACAATCATAGAACCTCAAGAGAAGCTTCTAGCTTGCGGAGATACCGGCAGCGGTGCACTGGCCGATCCGCAAGAGATATTTTGGCAATGCTCCAAGGTGCTTCTAAGAGATCCTTTTTGGACTGATAGAAGAGTGGTAGTGACCGGCGGCGGAACTATAGAAAAGATAGATGATGTCAGATATATATCAAACTTTTCCAGCGGTAAAATGGCAAATGCCATAGCAACAGCTTTGTACCTCAAAGGTGCTGATGTATGCCTCATTACCACCAAGGAGACCAAAGATTTGCCAAGCGATGTCTATACTATAAATGTACAAAGCGCGGATGAGATGCTTGGTTTTACCGAAGATGCGCTCAGGGTAGCACGCAAAGGCGTGATGAGCAAGCCAAGCTTGAATAATCCGGATGCTATAGGTATGATACAAAAAGAGCCGTTTTTGTTTATGGTAGCAGCCGTGGCTGATTATGCTCCTTCTTACCCGCAATCAGGAAAGATCAAAAAAAATATGATAGGCGAAAGCTGGAATATCGAACTAAAACAAAATCCTGATATTCTCAAAACAATAAACAAAGACGGCATCAAAACTGTAGCATTTAAAGCCGAAACGGATAGCGATAACGGCCTGGCTAATGCAGTGAACCTGCTTGACACAAAAGGTGCTGACGCAGTATGTTATAATCTAATATCAGATACAAATAATTTTGGCGGTGATGATAATGAGATAATTTGGATCACGCCTGACGGGCAGCTAAAAATAGACAAACAAGACAAACTTTCACTCGCATTTAAGATATTGGAAAATGCAAAGAGGCTTTCTGTATGAGCAGCAGCCTAAAACATCTGGCTATCATCATGGACGGTAACGGCAGGTGGGCAAAAGAAAGAGGCTTGACTCGTACCAAAGGCCACGAGAGGGGTGCTGAAGTTATCAGAGATATCACAGAGTACTGCTCCAAACATCCAACTATCCAAACGCTCACACTCTATGCTTTCAGTACTGAAAATTGGAAAAGGCCGAAGCTGGAAGTGGATTTTTTGATGCGTCTCATGGATAAATATTTGGCTAATGAGCTTAACACCTTTGAGAAGCATAATGTAAGGTTTGCAACTATTGGAGATATAAGCAAATTCTCTTCATCTCTTCAAAAAAGGATCGAATTTACAAAAGAAACTACCAAGAACCACACCGATCTCACCCAGATATTGGCGCTTAATTATGGAAGCAGGGACGAGATAACAAGAGCTGTCAATAGAGCCTTAGAGTTTGGCTTGGATGTTACAGAAGAGAATATAAGCAAAATGCTTGATACTCCTTATAGCGATATAGATCTGCTTATTCGCACCAGCGGAGAGCAGAGACTGAGTAATTTTTTGCTTTGGCAAGCAAGCTATAGCGAATTTCATTTTACATCTACTCTTTGGCCTGATTTTACTCCTGGTGAACTAAATGGGATCATTGACGGGTTTTATGATAGAAACAGAACATTTGGCGGTTTATCATAATGGTAGAAATTTTTATATTTATTCTAGGTCTTACTATTGGATCTTTTCTAAATGTAGTTATATATCGTATACCGCTTGAAAAAAATATAGCATTTCCGGCGTCCCATTGCCCAAAGTGCCACACTCCGCTAAAATGGTGGCACAATATACCTGTTTTATCTTGGATACTATTGAAAGGCAAATGCTATTTTTGTCAAACACCGATATCCAAACGATATCCTATCATCGAATTGCTTAGCGGTATGCTTTTCTTGGTCATATATTTAAAAGTTGGGCTAACGTGGTATCTGCCGTTTGTATTTGCAAGCTTTGCATCCTTGCTTGCTCTTAGTATGATAGATCTTGACCATATGGCAGTACCCGATAGTGTCAATGCAGCAGCTTTGGTCTTTGCATTGATGCAGCCGAATTTTATGCATGCTGCATTGTACGCAGCTATTGCTGCAATTGGATTATATACACTAGGTCTCTTAGCTTCCAAATTAGCAGGCAAAGAAGCCATGGGAAGCGCAGATGTCATAGTAGCAGGCACGATGGGAGCATTGCTGGGATTTCCTCTCTTTTTTGTTGCTTTATTTTTATCTGCACTCATAGCTATGATACCTGCACTTATTTATCGAGAAAAGGGCGTACCCTTTGTGCCGTTTTTGGCGCTTGGGACATTGACAATTTATCTCTTTGATACCAGAGCTGATCTAATGTTAACAAAGGTGCTTTATGGGTAGGATCAAAAATTATTTATCATCCAATTTTACAAAAACTTTTTCGGTTATTTTTCTTCCGTTCTTTGCAATCGTATCGTTGGTATATTTTATTCGTATTTCCGTGCTTACTGCACAAATACAACTCAATTTCTTGGAACTTTTTGAACTTTATGGATATTTTTTGCCTTCTATTTTATTTTATACATTGCCGATCTCATTCATTACTGCCATAGCACTTGTATTAGTAAGGCTCTCTCAGGATAATGAACTAAATGCCCTATATGCATTAGGCATAAGCTCGAGTAATATCATCAAAAAATATTTGCTACTAGCGATGCTTTTTTCTATTTTGCTTTTTTCTATCTCTTTTTTTGCTATGCCGATGACAAAACAGATGTATAATGCTTTTAGAGTACAAAAATTATCTGAAGCAAAATTAAATATCAATGCAGCATCACTGGGTCAAAAATTTGATGATTATTATCTCTACATAGGTAAACAGATAGATGATGAATTTCATGATATAGTCATATACAATCCAAACGGACAAACCGAAGAGAAAATTTTTATATCAAAAAGCGGCCAAATATTAAACGATCCGAACGAACAAGCTTCGTTTATACTAAAAGACGGATACGGATATACTTATTACAAGAATAATCTACAGCAATTTAAATTTCAAACTCTCAGAGCTTATGATACAAGTTCACGCGGTGAAATCGATTTTGAATCCATTTTACACTATTGGAGCCAGATAAAAAGCGATGATAGTATTATGAAAAGGGCTTTATTTTTTATCTTTGTCAGCTTTATACCATTGCTATCCTTATATAGCGTAGCAGCTTTTACAATGATCAATCCAAGATATCAAAGCAATCGCTCTTTTATAGTTATTTTTGCCATTAGTTTGATCAGTTATGCATTTGCTTCTTTTTTGGAAATATACGGCAATATTTATTGGCTTTTGGGTGGGATATTGCTATTTTTGGCAATAGGATGGCGGCTTTTTGACAAATTAGCAGCAAGGCATTTTTGATGAGAGTAAAAGCAGTTATTGCTTATGACGGTTCAGCTTTTTATGGTTTTCAAAAACAATCTCACACCACTCAAACAGTTGCAACTGCCATTGAGCTAGCCCTTGAAAATCTAAAGATCCAATCAAAAATAACAGGTTCAGGCCGAACAGATAGAGGCGTACATGCCTCCAATCAAGTTATACATTTTGATCTGCCTTCTTTTTGGAGTGATCTTCAAAAACTAAAAACTGAACTAAATCGCAATTTAAAGGCCATAAAGATCAAAAGTATAGCCAAAGCTGATGATAAGTTCCATGCAAGGTATGATGCAAAAACAAGACTTTATAGATACTATTTCAGTACCACAAAAACAAGTGTATTTATGCGAAATTATTTAGCTTACTTTGATTCTTTTGATAGCGAAAAATTAACCAAAGCTCTTTTTCTTTTTAAAGGGAAACATGATTTTAATAATTTTTCCAAAAATGGCTCAGAACCAAATAGTACAATTCGTAGTATATATGCAAGCAATCACAAATATCACCATGGGGTGCATTGTATCACTTTTGAAGCAGACGGGTTTTTGCGTTCACAAGTACGCATGATGGTATCAGCCGCCATGAAATGCGCTCAAGGAAAATTAGAACTTTGGCAGCTAGAAGAACAACTTGACAATAAACATCTTCACTCTGTAACCTTAGCCCCGCCCGAGGGGCTCTATCTCTCCCATATATTTTATTAGCTTTTTTTAGCCAAAGGTACTGGAACGATAGTTGAGTTTATATCTTTGTGAAGCTTTTTCTTGGTAGCGTTGATATCTTCTCCTCTTATTTCATTATATGAAGCATTTAAGTCTTCATATGCGCTCTCCAGATCAAACAGTTTATCATCAAGTGCTTTTACCTTTTGGATATTTGCACCATGGACGATAACAAGCTCACCGCCATCCTTGGCTTGTTTGAGTATAAGAACAACAAAAAGTGCAAGTATAAGCATATACAGTACATTAAAGATCATACTTCTAGATAGCAATGAAACGACTTTAAAAATAGCTACAGCCACAAAGCCGAATAATATAATATAAATACCAAATGTTTTGTGCGCTTTGAGTGCTTCTTGCCCGTTTTCATCAAGTAAATCCCATGCTTCTTTGCCATCGGTAACGCCGGATATATATGCTCCGATCATAAAGATCAATAATAATGCCAATAGTCCAAAATTTAGCACATCAAGTATTTTTCTTCTAAATACCAAATTAAATAGTTCTATCAATAATATGATAACAGGCAATGCCACAACAAAGTGTATGATTGGCGGATGCATATGAACTGGCAAGCTGACTAATTCGTCTAAAAAAGATATATTAATTTCCGGTAATCCCATATATTACTCCATTATATAAAATGATTTGAAATTATTATAACATATAATAACAACAATTCAAAATAAATATGTGGAAAATAAAGAAGATAACCATAAAAACATCTTGACTTTTTCATACTTTTTTTTATAAAAAGAAAGATAGAAAAAAGTGTTTTTTTGTTTTTTCTTTACTACTTTTTTAAAAAAAGTAGCGCAAAAATCGTCA
>DLIG01000001.1:0-125 GCA_002483605.1 Sulfurovum sp. UBA7648 | reverse complement strand
GTAATGTTCTTTTGCTGAGTACAGTATGTTTTGCTTTTGTTTGAAGTTTTTTGCATTGATGTGATCATGACATGGATTTGAAATTAATGGATCTTCGCCTTCACGTCATTCCGGACTTGATCCGG
>DLIG01000012.1:29652-33327 GCA_002483605.1 Sulfurovum sp. UBA7648 | reverse complement strand
TATTGCCTACTTGCAATGATGCTTGGATGACATTGTTTTATATATGTGGATTCCGTGTCACAGCACGGAATGACGCGAAGAAGAAAATCGTCATCCAGACCCTTCATCCTTTATAGATCATTCCGGCACAAGGCGGCAATCCATAAAATAGATCTTCACGAAGTCTAAAGACTTCTCAAGATGACTAGCCATTCCACCTTCGCTAAAAACTAAAAACTAAAAACCAATTACTAATCACTAATCACTATTCTTGCATCCCTCAAATGCGACACCTTCTCTAAGGCCGTCATCTACTACAATACATTCTTTTTTGCCTAACAATTCAAGCAATGCTTTAAAGAGTACTATGCCTGTGGCTATAAGTTCGCTTCGTCCTGTTCCTACAGCTACTTCACGCATCTGTTCACTCATTTTTAGCAATCTATGCAATTGCACATCCATATCTGCAAAATCAAGTTTCATACCGTTTATCTTTTTTGCTTCGTAAGTCTCAAAATCCAAGCCTATCTTCATCGCCGCTACGGTTGTAGGGGTTCCTGCTGTGGCTACTGCTATATCTACGGAACTTTTTTCTTTTGTAATGTTTGTGACAAATTCATATATGGGCTCCAGTTTGCCGGGCAAGGCACTTTTGAGCATTTCTAAACTTGGATAGGCTTGAGCTAAAGTGACTATTCCTATAGGAAAACTTTGCGCAACTACCTCATCGTTATATACAAAAGCTACTTCAGTCGATGCTCCGCCTATATCTATCATGGCAAATCCATTTTTTGTCACAATACACAATGCTTTTAGACGATTAATAACAGCGGATATGGTGAGTCTAGCTTCCGTATTTCCATCGATGATCTCAAACCTAATTCCGGTTCTGTCATAGATCTCTCCAATTATCTCTAAATTGTTTTTGGCTCTTCTCATGGCTTCAGTAGTCACTGCTTTTATCTTATCTTTGGAAAAATCGATATGCGACGCAGCTTCTCTTATAGCTTCTATGATCCTCTCTTTAGCTTCAACAGATATCACTCCGGTATGGATCAGGTTATCAGCAGTTCTTACGATTTTTTGATACTCATACAAAAACTCTCCGCTTTTGCAATCTATCTGCAATACACGCAGAGTATTGGACCCTAGATCTATGGCTATCATTTAGTGAGCTTCACTAAAGACAAAACCGTTTTGTTTTAGCTTCTCTCTTATCTCTTCTTGATGGGTTTCGCCTTTTGTCTCAAGAGCCACAGATACATGCGCATCTCCAAATTCCAGATCAATAGAAGTTCTATCATAACCTATATGGACTATATTTGCTCCGACACTTCTTAGTATCTCTGTAAATTTCATCAATGCTCCGGGTTTATCTACAAGTGTTACCATCAGCTTCATCTTGCGTGCTGATTTCATGAGTCCTTTTTCTATAATTAGAGAGAGCATAGTTACATCGATATTACCACCGCTGACCACTATACCTACTTTGCTATTTTTATGCAGTTTTAACTTACCATGCATCAGTGCTGCTACGCCTACTGCTCCTGCGCCTTCTACTAATATTTTTTGTTTTTCAAGCAAGAACAAAATAGCATTTGCTATCTCATCTTCCCGTACTAAAACTATATCATCAACACTTTTTAAAATATATTCAAGAGTCACAGGCGATGTATCTCTAACAGCTATTCCGTCTGCAATCGTACGTACATGCAAAGTATCCATGGCTCTTTTTGCATCAAAAGATTGCTTCATAGCCGGAGCTCCTTTGGCTGCAACTCCGATCACCTTGATCTTAGGATTGATAGCCTTAGCCGCCGCAGCAATACCGGATATTAGCCCGCCGCCGCCAACAGGAACAATAATAGCATCTAGATCACTTACATTACCCAGCATTTCCAGGGCTATTGTGCCTTGTCCTGACATAACATCATCATCTGCAAACGGATGCACAAAACTTGCACCATTGCTTTTGGCATAATCTATGGCATATGCATACGCTTCATCATAATTGACACCATGCAATATAACTTCTGCTCCAAACTCTCTCACGCCTTGGATCTTGGTAAGAGGCGTGGATTCAGGCATAACAATAGTAGCTTTCAGTCCAAAATGTGATGCGCTAAACGCAACGCCCTGGGCATGGTTACCTGCGCTTGCTGCTACTACACCTTTTATGTTGCCATCTTCTACAAGTGTAGCTATCTTATTAAAAGCTCCTCTAAGTTTAAAAGAACCCGTGCGCTGTAAATTCTCTTTTTTAAGATATACTTCATAATTGCTAAGATTGCTCAAATTTGGAGCATAAGCAAAGGGTGTCAAATGAACAACTGCTTCGAGCCTTTTTGATGCACCTTGGATAGTATCAATATTTAACATTTTATTTTTCCTGTTACCATAATTGGGTACAATTATAACGAAAAGAAATTACAAACAAGGAAATGAAAATTATGGAATGTGAATTCCCGACAGTCAATACTGACCCAAAAGAGATGAAAGAGATTTTTAACAATACAAAAACGATAGCGATCATAGGATGTTCGCCTGATGAGAGTAAAGCTAGCAATATCATAGCACGATATCTAAAAAACGCAGGATTTAAGATCATACCGGTATATCCGAAAGAAGAGATGATACTAGGAGAAAAAGTATATAGAAGTCTTAGTGAGATACCGTGCAAAGTAGACATGGTTGATATATTTCGCAAACCAGATGTCATAGCTTCCGTGATAGATGAGGCTATAGCTAGAGGTGATGTGAATTGTATTTGGACGCAGCTTGGACTTGTCAATAATGAAGCAGCCAAAAAAGCTGAAGATCACAGTATGAAGGTTGTGCAAAGTCGCTGCACCAAGATCGAACACCAAAAATTATAATAACATTTTAATACATTCATATATTATTATTTTGTTATCGATTAAAAAAATTTAAAAAAAATTACTTTTTATATATTAATTTAAGTTAATTTAAATTATTAATATGTTTCAATATGGATATACTTAAAAAAGGAAGAAGTATGTTTAAAAAAATATCATTAATTACCTTGTTAACTGTAGGAATAATTGCTAGCGCTCAAGCAAATCCCGCCACAAATCCTTGGGAGGTCGGTATCAGTGCAGTCGGTATTGCCGAAGGGCATAGCGGCGATGGGTTAGATAACTATTTTCCTGGTATTGGAGCACGAGTAGGCTATCATTTTACGCAAAATTGGTCTCTTGTTGGTGAGGTGTTGTATACTATTCCTGATTACGGCAGTAAATCTGTCGATGTTGTTGATTATATCGGAAGCTTAGGTTATGATTTTAGCCCGATAAAATCTGTTACGCCATTTGCTGCGGCCGGGTTCGGATATAGAACTATCAGTGATGTTGATGACCGCGATGATTGGAATCTAGTCGTCGGTGCCGGGGTAAAAGTGCCTATGTATGATTCTTTTCAATTCATGATGGAAGGGAAAGGCCGCTGGAATCTTGAAAACAGAGGCGAACAAGGCATGCTTGGCACATTGGGTGTAAACTATACATTCTAAATATTTGTTATAGCAGACCACTTCGTCATTCCGTGTTTGATTCGGAATCCATATATACCACGTCATTCCTGCGAAGGCAGGAATCCATAAAATAGATCTTCGCGAAGTCTAAAGACTTCTCAAGATGACAAACTCCACGTCATTAAAACACTTCTCTCTACCTTTCT
>DLIG01000012.1:15721-29354 GCA_002483605.1 Sulfurovum sp. UBA7648 | reverse complement strand
GTCCGGAATGACGCGAAGGCGAAAATCGTCATCCAGACCCTTCATCCTTCCACCTTCACCCTTCACCCTTCACCCTTCACCCTTTTACCTTCGCCATTCACATGCCATGACACGGAATCCATAAAAATAGATCTTTACGAAGTCTAAAGACTTCTCAAGATGACAAAAAAACTAAAAACTCTTCAACCATCTGGCTGCAAACGGATATATCGCCATACCTATGACAATCCCAACCATATCCGCTACCGCATCGAATGATGAAAACTCTCTTGGCGGCAGGAATGACTGGACTATTTCTATCTGCAAACCAAAAGCAAAAAGCAGCAACACTCTATAGACCGTACCTAACTTTTTAAAAGAAAACGATATCAATACATAAAGAACCGCAAATGCAACAACATGATTTAGCTTATCCCAACCGAGCGTCACTGATTCGACTCCTGCTGTGGCGGTCGCTAGATACTCTATGAATGCGAGTGTGGCAAAAAATACCATTTTATATCTCAAAATCAATCCTTGTTTTTAAACAGATATGCATGCAGGATCTTGGTTTTGGCAATCACGTCTATTTGCTTTTGGTCAGTTTTGCTCTTTATCGTACTTATAAAATGCCTTTTAAACAGATCATATATCCTCACAAAATAATACATATATAGCATCCCGGAACTCAAGCGTAGAGAATACTGGCAGCATAGCTCTTCTTTTGGTATAAATACTCGTTTAAAGAATCTTTTTAAGATTGGTTCGTCAGTTAAAAACATTTTAGATCTATACTGTTCATAATATTTTGATGATTTGCGATATTGCCACATAAATTCTATTGCATATTTTATAGATTCCTCATGATACTCATCACGCACTATGAAGCTATCAACCTCTTTTGGAAGCTTAAGCCCAAAAAGTGTGGATACTATATCCAAGACGATCAATACTCCTTTTGCCAATCCCATTTCCTGCGCCATGCTCATAAATTGCTTCCAGTTTATAGCCTTTTTTTTAAGAATCATATAGATATCCAGGTAGTGTCTCAGATCCGTTTTAAACATATCAGAATAACTTATATGCAGACATAAATGCAATAACAGCTTTTCATCGTCTAAAAATATCTTGTGTTCAAATTTTTTAACACTCTCCCACCAAAAAGCAGGATCAATTCGCATCACGTTTTCCAGATAACCGTGCAATTCAAGAACTATATTTTTTTCGTAATTAAATTGCTGAGGAATATGATGATGGTATTTTATATGAAGATCGGTATCATGGATATTTTCTTCAGGCATATATCCCAATGAAAGTGAAATATCATGGGCATTTCTAAGCTGTTTTAGAGGAACCAGCAGATCGATATCTCTCATGAAACGAAGCCCTACATGCGGATAGATAACGTCTTGCACCAGCTGCAAGCCCTTAAGTCCGATGACGTCTATGCCTTTTTGATTGAATGCATCGGCAATACGTCTAAATTCAGCAATAATCGCCATATTTCTAAAAGTACTCTGTTTAAATGATTGAAGCAATACATCTTTGCTTTCAGCAGGGATCAACCCCAATGCCCCAATCTCTTTTAAATGATAATAAAGATACGGTATGACATGCTGCTTGCCTGCAAGCTCTATGATCTCCAGCCATTTATTCTCATTGAATTCAGGCAAAAGATCGCTTGACCCGCACCCAAGGAGCTGCAACAAACTATTTTCTGTACTCATCGAATAAACTCCTTCGTTTGCTCATGCCAGGAAGAAGCATATAGCCCTCCAATGGCAAGCAACTCTTCATGGGTTCCGCATTCTGCTACTTTTCCTTCATCCATCACATATATCATATCAGCGTGTCTTGCCGTAGTAAAACGGTGTGTTATGATAAGCGCTGTTTTATTCATACAAAGTGCTCGAAAACGCTCCAGCCAATCTATCTCGGCCCATGAATCCAATGCGCTTGTAGGCTCGTCAAGTATGATAAGCTTGGCATCACGCATGAATGCTCTTGCCAATGCGATACGCTGCCATTCTCCTCCGCTAAGCTCTGCTCCTCCGAACCAACGCCCAAGCATGGTATCGTATCCGTGCTCAAGCCTGTTTATAAATTCATGCGAACCAGATGCTTTCGAAGCCGCCATTATCGCTTTTTGATCTTCTTTGATGTTCCCAAAGGCAATATTTTCTTTTACGCTCATATGATAACGCATATAGTTTTGAAACAAAACTGTCATATGCATATCTTCAGTAGCGATACGGTTTAGAGGCGTGCCGTTCATCCTTATCTCTCCGCTATCTGGCTCGTAGAACTTGCAGAGTAATTTTACAAGTGTACTTTTACCTGCACCGTTCGTTCCTACGATTGCTGTAGTCTTGCCGGCTTGCACAGTTAACGACAAATTATCAAGCGCTCTTTTATCGCTATGAGGATAATGAAAACCGACTTTGTCAAATACTATTTCTCTAGGAGTATTATCAAGCACTTCATTGCCATGCTTTGATTCCGGTATCTTGATAGCCAGAAATTCAAACAGATTTTCAAGAAATAGTATATTTTTGTATAGTTCGCTTATATTTCCTAGCAGCGAACGCATGACGCGTTGCGCTTGTGTAAATGCTATGTAGAACATACTCAATAATCCGATGCTTATTCGTCCCATAAGCGTTTCATGCAAAACCCATCCCATCACAAAAACCAGCACCAAAAAGCCAATGACCATACTTACAGCTTCAGCCAAAAACTCGGATCTTAACAGGAAAAAATATTCAGATCTTATCTGCGCTCTTTGCTGCCAGTATCTTTTGGTAAAAAACCCGCCCAAACCAAAGAGACGCATCTCGGAGGCATGTTCGCTATCAGTTAGCACATGGTCAAAATACCTGAGCTTTCTCTCGCCCGCCGTATTTTTTGCACGCCATGCATGAAACCTGAGTGTAAAACGAAATGCTATCATTAACGCTGGCAAAGTCGCTATGAATAAAACTATCGGCAGCCACCAAGCAAGCGGGATCATTATGATCAAAAGGCCGGCCAAAGTTATAAAGTTTTGCATAAATAAACCAATATTTTCCAACAGTGCAGCAGGACGGCTTATAGCATCGACATTGGCACGATATAGCATATCGTGATAATGCGGTGTTTCAAAAAAACTTAACGGCAAAGATACTGCTTTTGCATGGATCTGCATTTTTACATTGTCTTGAATCTTTTCAGCTTGAATGCTTCGAACTAGATTGAGCAAACCTGTCGACAAAGGCAATAAAAAAACAACCAAACCAAGTACTGCCAAAGGAGCCAAAAGCATATCAACTCCGCCAATGCCTTTACCTGCCAACATAGCGACATTGTCTATGATCGGTTTTACAAGATATATGACAGCCACAGGCAATATACCGCCAAGCAGCAATAGCGCAGCCCAAAGGACACTCCACCAGCGTGATGCTTGCCAAATAAGTTTAATAGTTTTTGGCAGGTACGGCAATTGCGCTTTTAGTTTTTGAAGTTTATCTTTCATTTTTTCCATTTACCAACTACCACCCAAAATAGCTAACTACGGTAAATTCTTCATGCCCTGCCTGTCCGGTTATGAAGTGTTCGCCCAAGCATACCCATGCATGAGCCTTGAGCTCTTCATTTTCTTTTTTTGCAACGCCAAGATATAGAGTGCCCGATATTTTTCTGCGTGAAAGCATTCTTTGCGCAGCCAGTGCCTGATCGAGACAAACACTGTCCCAAGGAATGATCCGGCTAACACGCCATATAGCCCATCTGATAGATTTGAGAGTTGCTATATTTTCATCTTGACCGCACGATTCTTTGTGTGTCATTTGCAAACCGTAACGTTTTGCCAAAGCATTAAAAGAGCTGTATCTTAGTTGTATTTTTAAGATCAATAAATACCACAAGGCTTCGAAAACCAAAAGCTTGTCACTATTGCAGTGACGTAAAAAATTTAATAAAATTCTACTCAACGGCAACCAAGCCTACTTCTTCCATTTTGGATACAATTACTAATATGTCTCTATAGCATGTAGCCCGGTCTACATCATACTGTTTGAGTAATTCATCACACAACGTATCAAGCGTCTGCTCGCTTTCTAGTAATTCCCAGATCTTGCGACCCACTTTATTAAGTCCATAATAAGCATTATTTTCCATGCTCATCATTACGAGCTCATCATCCATTGGAGATGCTATGATATTTTCTATGCGTTTTATCATGTTTTGGGCTGTCAACATCGAAAAAACCTCTTTAATTTAATATAACAATATGATAATCTATTATTAATAAATACTATATTAATCCTCGCTATGATACCATACAAACAAAAATGGTTTCTCATGAGCGCTTTTTTCTTCCTAATGCAAAGAGATGGCACCAATCCATCTACAGATATAGTCGACAAACTTTACAGCAAAACAGTATCATGGCCGCATGATCATGAAAAATTGTTAGTACATGAAAATACCGCTGCAGGACAAGCGACACAATGGATCAGCGAACTTGACAAAAAAACCAAACTTCCAATATATGTAGAGATAAATAACAATTCTTATATTTTTACCGGTGATGTCCGTATTGATAACCGCAATGAGCTGATCAAGCAACTAAATATTATCGACAAAGAACCGAGCAACGCCGAGCTTATCGTCCGTGCCTATCTCCAATGGGGCGAAGAAAAATTTGCCGACCGCCTGCTTGGAGATTTCTCCTTTGCCCTTTACGACATCTCGATGCAGAAGCTCCTTTGCGTGCGTGATCATATGGGTGTGGGGCCTCTCTACTATCATATCGATGATACTCTATTTTTGGTTAGTGATAGTATGGAAGTGATACTGGCTCATCCAAAGGTTTTACAAGAACTAAATGACAAAGTCATGGCTGAATTTGCTCTGCAGGGATATGCTCCAAATCAAAAAGAAACATTCTATAAATCTATCCAAAAATGCCCTAGATCTACCTGCCTAAAAGTGACGGATGATGCTATGAGTGCCACAGAGTATTGGGATCTCCACTCTATACAACCATTACGATATGAAACCGAAGAAGAGTATGCGGATTATCTTCGACACCTTCTAGAAACTGCGATCAGTGATCGCATCGACTCAGCATATCCTATAAGTGCTCATATGAGTGGCGGGCTTGATAGCTCTGTGATCGCGACCATTGCCGGCAGGATGTGGAAAAAGCTAGGCAATCCATTTTATACCTATAATTGGTGCAAACCAACAATAGATGATGACCCCAATTGGCATGAATGGGCAGATGCACGAAATATTGCCAGGATTGAAGGTTTTAAGCACAAAGAGATCGATTGCAATGCAGATGAACTCAAAAAAACACTACTAACCCATGATATCAGAGTTGACGGAACCGTCATGTATGAATATGAGCGAGTTTTGTTACCACTAGCACAAGAAAAATGCATCCGACTTATCCTCTCTGGTTTCGGAGGAGATGAGTATCTCACTGCACGTTTCAAAGAAAGCCATATTGATAAAATTCAAAAAGGAAAATTTGTCTCGGCATGGAAAAGCCTAAAGGTCGAACTTTCCCAAAAACGCAGATGGAACTTCCTTAGACTGCCATATCAATATCTGCGCCTACTATTATATAGCATACTTCCGCGTGCTTTTCGGCAAAGAAAAAGATTAAAAATATTTGGAAAAAGAATCTCCATTAGCTCTTCAATGCTAAAAAATGAATTTGCAGATTATGCACTCTCTAACCATTGCAATCCACTCTTATACCAAGAAGAAAGTATTCAAAAAAGACAACATGCATATTTAGATTCCGGCTACCATCAAGAGCGCATGGAGAGCTGGGCTGCTCTCGGTAGAAAAGCTGGAATTCGCTATGTCTATCCATATCTTGATAAACGTATTATAGAGTTTGCACTCTCCATTCCCCCTACCCTTTATTTCAAAGGCGGGCAATCCCGCTATCTTTATCGGCTTGCTGTCCGTAAATATCTGCCCCCATTTATGCTGGATAAGCTCAAACCATCTGAAATCCATCGCGGAAAAAATGTTTTGCACGAAATATACAAAGCTTTAAACGATGATGAAATAATTATGATGATCAAAAAATTCAATTCACCTTATATAGATAATGAAAAATATTTAAATCAATACCATAAAATTATGGACAGATTTGATAGCATTAACGACATAGAAGAATTAATGATTGTAGATAGATTAAAATCTATTTTATTGATAAAAAAGATGTTATAATAAGGCGTGTCTATGAAACATATTTAACTATAAGGGAATATCATGATTACGGAAAACAATAACATGGTTGAAAAAACTCAAACTACTCAAAAAAAAGAATGGGAGCAGCCTCAACTAATAGAGTTAGATATCAATAAAACCGAAAGTGGAATAAGTTTAGGCGATGAATACCTCGTACTTTCTGCATAGATTCAAACACATTTGGCGCTCTTTTAATAAAGAGGTCATATGTGAACAAGAAACATTGGGCATGGAATAAAATGATTTTATTTTTAACATTTTCATTTTTTTGAGTTATATACATTTCAATATATTCAAATATTTTAAGTTTTGCCTCGTCTTTTGTAAGAAATATACTTTTTCTGACAAGTTTTTTTAGCGTTTTAAAAATATTTTATAAAACATATCCGGACTGCTATGAAAAGTGAGAGATGCGAAAGACAACTTCGTTTTCAATTCTTTGCCGATCTCTTCATCGATCATTTTCTGATATTTTTGAGATATGGAATCACTCAATAAATCTGTATCTCCTTTCAACGCTTCCATGATAACAATTGCAGAGATTTTTCCGCTATGCAGTGCAAAACGGATGCCTTCGCCGCTGACCGGATCCACAAGGGCAGCAGCATCACCTGCTAGTAATATTCTTTGAGTCGATATCTGTTCTGTTCCCTGATAGATCGGTATAGGGTATCCTGATACTTCGATATTTTCGATGCTCTCCCCGGGGAAAGATCTAGCGATAAAGTCGTCCAGCTCTTTGTTTAGGTTGAGGGCTTTACCCCATGTGAGGACGCCGCAGCTAAATAGATTTTTATCTTTCGGAAATATCCATCCATAACCATGCGGTACACAAAAATAATTCATTACCATCGTATCGCAATGCTTATCATAGTATTGAGCCGATGTAGTGATCTCTGCATCCAATGAAGGGGCAAATTTTCTCTTTTGCATCAAGCCTATGCTAGGAGCTATCTTGCCTAGGGCACCATCGGCTGCGATGAGATATTTTGCTTCCACTGTTTTACCGTTTTCAAGTACAACATGAACCATCTGGGGCGACTCACCTACAGATACGACACGGCATTTATCGATTATTTCCAAATTTCCAGAGCCAACCACTCTAGCTTGCTCGAGCAAAAACATATCAAACTCACTACGATTGATCAAAATAGGTGCATTTGTGTCGTCATGCAATATTTTTACAATCTCTTTTTCGTAATTATGATATTGCCTCAGTACTTTTGTTCTATTTTTGACAACTTTTGATATGTCGATAGAGAGCAGTTTTTCTGCAGATGCTGGCATAGCTCCACCACATGGTTTTTTACGCGGCAGAGATTCTTTCTCGATTAATAATACTTCTAGATTGGATCTTGCAAACTCTAATGCTGCATTGGCACCTGCCGGACCTGCTCCGACTATGATCACATCATACTGCATCACTATCACCTCCGATTAAATAGTTTCTGTGGTAAAGATTTATCTTGCTGATCTTGTCTCCCTCAAATTCCATAGCTACATTAAAGATATCCAATTTCTCAAAATTTGTATCAAAATATTCATAATTATCGATCAATGCTTTGAACAGCTTAAAATCTTTATGATTGATTAAAACTTCTATCTTGTACGACAATAACTTTTGCTCATGATCCAACCTCAATACAAAATAATGAAACTTTGATTTTACCTTTTTTATTTCTATACCAAAGGGGCCAAAATATGATGACAAAAAACTTTTTGCGGACTTAAAATAAAGTTTATATCCTGTCATTTTTTGATTGACAACGTCTATACCAACCCCGATAAATTGAATCTTTTTTGATCGTGGGATGGCATAATGGATGTCAAAATCTTTTAGCAGATTTTCTCCATAATGCTCAGGTGTATACATATAGAATGATTCTCTAAAAACTCCATCTTTTTCTGCGAGACTATAAGCTATTTGTGATGTTTTCTCAATACCCGCAATGAACTGAAGCAGATCGATATAGCTACTATTCATACTTTGATTTCTCAAAAAATCGAATTCTTTGTCGTATGCTTTTGAGTTTAGATGATTGCACATATAAATAAATCTATCTGTATATGAATGCACCGAACCATAATCGACACTTGTAGCAAAATACACATATCGATCGGTTGTTACGCTAGCCTTATTGCCAAATGAAGAATGCAAGAGAAATTTTTTATATTGATTAAAAATAGATGTTGATGGCAACTGAAATAAATTTGTTTTAAATCTTACTTTTGTTTTTGATTTGCTTCCTTTGAACCTTTTTTTAAAAAATCTCTATTTTTATTTCCTGTTCCGCTGCAAGTGTCGCGATCTAAACAATTTTTACATTGAGAAAAAGAAAGTATATTGTTTTGATAATGACAGATATTCTCTTCTGCTATTTTGGTTTCACAAAACCTCATATACCAATAGCTGTCCAATATAATTTTGATGACACACTCCGGTATACCCCGGAATCCGACCTGTTTATTGCTGGAAAGCAGTTCGACTACGTGGTCTTTGAGAAACATTAGATCATCAAAAAGTTGTCTCTCCTTGTCAACCTCGAAGACAACACCGTCACAATGATTATCATCAATACATCGCTCTATGATATTACTCACATCATTATCATTCCCAAGCCCAACAGTGTAAAACAGATAAGAACCATCAGACATGCATCTACTGTACTCTTTTGCTGTGTTGCATAATAGCTTCATACACTTCTCCGAGACGTTCCATGTTCCATGGTATTTTTATCTTAAAAATTCTAATAGTGCCAAGCATGATTGTCGCATGTTTCATATGCCGTGCTCTATTGAATCCAACTGTATAAAGATATTGTGACAATAGAATATTAAATTTTTCTATCCCTTTGATCTCCTCGATAACAATATCCTCTTTCGCATCCACCTTCTCTAATACATAAAATGTTTGGATTGGTTTAAATTCTTTAATAAAATGTTCCGCGCGATAACCAAATACTTCATAATCTCGAAATGGTCGATGGTATGGATGAGATCCTACTGCCATGAATTTATCATCTTCAATAAAAATAGGAACCTTATCATCAGATACAAGAACATGCCCTTGTTTAATAAAATAGTCCGTTAATGTTGATTTTCCACCCATTGACGGAGCAATGAACAAGATAGGCTTCCCTTCGATCTCAATCGAACCGGCATGAATAAAATCATACATATTTTCCAATGTCATATATATAGGCAAAAATTGATGGACAAACCAAAAATTTAATAAATCAACATCACCTTTGTCATGCAACTCATAATAGATTGTTCTATCTCCACTCTGCCAATAAAATAGTACTACTTCTTTAACTTCATAACACCATTGTTGCCCTATTGTGTTGCCATCAACAATCAAGCGATCAGAATGAAGATAAACATTGCGACCATGTGACCAATAAAGAGGCAAGCCATAAGTAATAGCATTTTTTAACTTTTGTGGTATTTTTGAGGAAAGCTCTATTTCGTAACGTATTTTAGTTTCCTGAGAAAAATCAAGAGGAAAAGAAAGGTCGCTTTTTATTTTTGTGCCATAGACCGTCATTTATTACCTATCTCATTATATTAAGTAAGGATAGCTAGAATAAACTAAAAAGTAAATATTATTTCAAAAAAAATATATGTTATAATTCATAAAAAGCATAAAGTATACATATGAATTTTAATCAAAAAATTATATTTTCAGATACAGTATTTACTCAAGAGGTAGATGATGAGATCATCGTCTTGGATGCGAACACTGAAAACTATTTCGGGCTAAATAAAATCGGCAGCGTGATCTGGCAAACGATCAAGGAAAAGCAGGTGTTAAGCGAAATCTATGAGACACTGCTTGAACGGTATGATGTAGATGCTGAAGTATTAAGAGCGGATCTTGAAAATTTTATAGTAAAACTTCTCGAAGGTGGTTTGGC
The DNA here is from genome assembly GCA_002483605.1 of Sulfurovum sp. UBA7648. Taxonomy (GTDB): domain Bacteria; phylum Campylobacterota; class Campylobacteria; order Campylobacterales; family Sulfurovaceae; genus BN30871. Next base: position 19,206 of record DLIG01000012.1, on the reverse strand, counting down.
AAAAGTGGAAGAGCTGTAAAATCTGCATTATGATATTTCACCAATCCAATTTTATGTTATAATCAAATTATCTACAAACGGAGATGAAATATGCCAGATATCTGTGAACATTTACGTAAAAAAATTGCAGCTCATCAAGCTGCCATCAGAGAATTAAGAAAAGAGCTGGAAGTATATATAGGCACTCCAACCGCACAAGAAAGTGACAGTGAAGAGATCAAGGCTGAAATTGCCGAACATCAACGCGCTATAGAAGAACTTCAGATGGGGATGGATAGCCAAGGGTGTTGAAACAAGCAGTCATCCTGGCACAAGCAGGAATCCATAAAAAAATAGATCTCTACGAAGTCTAAAGACTTCTCAAGATGACAAACTCCGCTTCATTCCGACCCTTCACCCTTCACCCTTCACCCTTCCACCTTCATCCTTTTACCTTCGCCCTTGATTCATTTATTGCTAATTTAATCAAAATCAGATACAATCAAGCTATATCATTTAAAAATATTGATATATTTTTAGTTACTCCTAGTTTACAACAAAAGAAAAATAGATTTCCGACTAAACCGCACAAGGAGATAGCGATGAACCCTCCCATCCCAAACCGCACAATTGCCGGTCAAGAACTAGCTCATGAATTACAAAATTATAAAAACCTGGATAACACAATCGTATTGGCATTGCCGCGAGGCGGGGTTCCAGTGGCATTTGAGATCGCCAAAGAGTTAAATGCTCCGCTTGATCTGATGCTTGTCAGAAAGTTAGGAACACCCAATTATTCTGAACTTGCTATGGGAGCCATCGCCGCTGGAGGCATCCGGGTACTCAACCCGCAGGTTATCTATAGCTATGATATCAGTGAAGCCCAGATCGAAGAAGCAGAAAAAGTAGAGCGGCAAGAGCTTGAGCGCAGAACAGTGGCATACCGCGGCAAACGACCTTATCCAGATCTAGATGATAAGATAGTCATCATAGTAGATGATGGCCTTGCAACTGGAGCGACCATGCATGCTGCGATCGATGCGGTGCGCCTGCAAGATCCAAGATCCATCATAGTCGCGGTACCTGTTGCACCGCCTGATAGTATCGATGCATTACGACGGAAGGTAGATGAAGTCATCTGCCCTCTTCAGCCGCCACAGTTTTCATCGATCGGCCAATGGTATGAAGATTTTTCCCAAGTTAGCGATGAGGCGGTTACCAAACTGCTTAGCCAAGCATGGCAAAATAAATGATCAAGGTGATACAAGATGGATACAACAACTATCACGATTAAAGCCGGAGAAGTATACTTAGAGGGTTTGTTGACACTACCGCAGTCTGCTAGAGGATTAGTGGTGTTTGTGCATGGAAGCGGCAGCAGCAGATTTAGCTCACGAAACCAATATGTTGCTACTATGATGAATCAAGCAGGCCTGGCAACTTTGCTCTTTGATCTGCTCACACCTGAGGAAAATCAGATAGATGAGATCACACGAGAATATCGCTTTGACATTGAGTTGCTTAGCCAAAGAACCATTGCAACCATTGATTGGCTTGGAGAGCAGCCGCAGTTAAAAAATCTATCTATCGGATTTTTTGGTGCTAGCACAGGAGCTGCAGCAGCGCTTAATACAGCAAAACAAAGGCCAAATGAAATCAAATGTGTTGTTTCACGCGGTGGCCGTCCTGATCTATCTATGCCGTCCTTGCCTGATGTTTTGGCACCTACTTTACTCATCGTAGGGAGTTTTGATACCGAAGTTCTACATCTAAACAAAATTGCCAAGCAAGCCATGCAAGCCAAATGTGATATTTTGATCATTGACGGGGCAACACATTTATTTGAAGAACCGGGTACTTTAGATCAAGCTGCCAATGCGGCAAAGCAATGGTTTATGAAATATCTTTAGCTTATACTGCATGCTTTACCGCTACTACGCCATTCCGTGCTTTGAGCCGGAATCTATAAAAAAATAGATCTTCACGAAGTCTAAAGACTTCTCAAGATGACAAACTACACATCATCAAAACACTTCTCTCTACCTTTCTTTTTAATAAAGAAAGGTAACCAAAGAAAAACGTCATCCGAACAATATCGTTTATGATATGTGGATTCCGAATCAAGTCCGGAATGACGCGAAGAAGAAAATCGTCATCCAGACCCTTCACCCTTCTACCTTCACCAAAAACCAAAAACTAGCGACTAAAAACTGCTTCAATACAAAAACCCAAATAACCAAAGCGGGATCTTATTGCCAAATCCGACTTCCATATCATCTGCTGCGACAAAACTATTTTCTATATTTTTAACTTGCCCAAACCCTTTGTTTTTGCCGCCGATCTCAAAAGTGTATTTATCGTCCACTATAAAATCACCTTTTTGGGCATATTTTATATCATGGGCTATTTTGATCTGCGAAACAAAAAAACTCTCTCTTATACTTCCGATATTTTTATTTGAGCACAAAATATTGTATAGATTTGTATTTTCGAGATATATCTTATCAGGCTTATTGAGCAGTTTTTTATTTGCAAAATTCCCGCCGATTATTTCTATTAGATTTGCTTTTTGCAAATAATACAGATAACTATAGAGTGTATTTCGACTTATTGCGGCACTTTGGGCAATATTTTGTATATTAAGTTCAAGCGGAACTGAACTGCATAAAAGATGCAATAGCTTTCTTATTGTATTTATTTTGTCGCTATCGACATTATAGATCGTAGCCACTTCACTATCAAGGATGATATTTATGATCTCATTTAACCTTAGTTTGTAACCAAGTTCACCCTCTGTAAAAAACGGATAAGCGCCGAATTCTTTGTAAAGAACAAAATATTCCAAAGATTTCATCTGTTTTGTTATATCCGAAGCTAAGTTCTGATGGTTGTGCAAAACATCATTTAAGGTCAATATCGGCAAGTCAAACTCAAATTTGATCGCCAAAAATTCCCTAAAGGATAGCGAATGCAGTTCATAAAAAAGAACTCTTCTGCTTAAATCCACTTTGCTATTTTCTATCTCAAGCGCAGATGAACCTGAAAAGATCACTTTGATATCCAAAAAATCATAAATGATTTTAAGCTCATTTGCAAAATTATCAGCCTTATGAATCTCATCTATGATGAGCAGCTTCCCGCCATAAGCGCTAAATTGTTTTGCTATTTCGCTTAAGCTGTCTGTAATGTTGTCCGCACTTATATAAAGCATTTTTGAAGACGGAAGTTCATAATTTTGGGCTATTTGCCGTATCAACGTGGTTTTGCCTACACCCCTTTGCCCCAATATTCCTATGATCTTTGATGCAAAATCTATTTCATTAAACAAATATCTTTTAAATTTTGGTGTAGGAAGTGAAAAATAAAGATTTGAAAATTCATATAAATTTTCCAATGATGTCATATCTGCCATATTGACCTCTTTTCAATTGATTGAAAAGATTATATCATATTTTAGTTAATTTGTTGAAAAATAATTCAAAACCAAAAACCAAAAACCAAAAACT
>DLIG01000012.1:0-15585 GCA_002483605.1 Sulfurovum sp. UBA7648 | reverse complement strand
AAAAACTAAAAACTAAAAACTAATGTCATTCAAACCCTTAATCCATTTTGTCTGGTATCATTTTCGCTTAAAATCATCTTCTATGCGCACTATATCATCTTCTCCTGTGTAGTCACCTACCTGCGCTTCGATGAGCACTAACGGAATTTGAGTCTTATTTGATAAACGATGGATTTCTCCCATTTTTATAAATGTGGACTCATTTTGCATTAATTGGCGGGTATCCTCTCCTATAGTTATTGTGGCTATTCCGCTAATTACTATCCAATGCTCATTACGATGATGATGTTTTTGTAAACTAAGCTGCTTTCCCGGTTTTACAACTATACGCTTGATCTTGTATCCGGGTTTGTCTTCCAAAACAGTATAAGTTCCCCATGGCCGATATGCAGTAATGTGTATATTGTGTAACTGCGAATTTTGCTCTTTTAATTTTTGAACAATATTCTTTACTTTTTGCGACGAACCCCTTTGTGAGATCAGCACTGCATCGCCTGCATCTACTATTATAAGATTATCTATATCTATTGTTACTATTTGTCTATCGTCACTCAAAACTAAATTATTTTTACTGCCTATGCTTACATGATTTTGATTTATTGTATTTCCATTTGTATCTTGTGGCAATTCCTCATAAAGCGCATCAAAACTTCCCAGATCGCTCCAACCGATATCACTTGAAATGACTTTTACCTTCTTGCTCTTCTCCATCACTGCATAATCGATACTATCTTCAGGAATTGCAGCCATATCATTATGCTTGATACGCAAAATATCACCATTGTTCGCATTATCAAATGCTATTTTGGACATATTGTATATCTCAGAAGAATACTTTTTTAATTCATCTAAAAACACTCCGGCTTTAAAGCAAAACATTCCGCTGTTCCAGTAGTAGTTTCCGGCTCTCACATATTTAGCAGCAGTTTCAAGATCAGGCTTTTCATGAAAAGCCTTGACATCTTCACCGTTGGCTTCTATGTACCCAAATCCTGTTTCTGCATACGCAGGAGTTATTCCGAATGTTACAAGATGATCTTGCTTGGCAAGTTCTTTGCCTCGTAAAAGTACTTTTATGTATGGGTCATGATCTTTTATCAGATGGTCAGAAGGGGTTACAAAAACTATCTTCTCAGCAGGCAGCGACATGCATGCCAAAGCGATAGCAGGAGCAGTATTTCGGCCGACAGGTTCTAGTATATATTTGTTGCTTTCACATCCCATTTCTTCTAGTTGGTCGAGCGCCAAAAAATACTGTTCGGCATTTGAAACGACTAGCATAGAATCACATACAACATTATTCCTCTCTACGGTTAACTGAAAAAGTGATTTATCATCAAAAAGCTTAACAAACTGTTTTGGCATCAGTGTACGGCTTATGGGCCATAGTCTCGTACCATTTCCGCCGCATAGAATAATGTTTGTCATGATAGTTTCCTTTTATTGTCAAATCTTTATCACTTTAATCTTTTCCTAATCTACTCTCTCTACAGCAGTGTACAGATCGGTAAACTCAAAATCAAACTGTTTTTAAAATCTGCCTAGCTGCTGACTCTACTGAAAAAACCTCATCTAACAGTTTTTTGCCGTTGTGTCCCACCTCTTCCCTGTACGCATCGTCCAGAAGTTTCAACGCATTTGCTAAAAACAGTTCGTCCTCCCCGTTGATCGTGACAAGTCCGGCTCCGGCATCCTCGACAACCTCTTTGAGGTCGTTTCCAGGATTAATGCTCCCTAGAATCGGCAGCTCCTGCACCATATACCCCAGCAGCTTGCCCGGGAAGTTATGGGTAGAGTGGTCTTTGTGCAGTGTGAACAGCCCGATATCAAACGCTGCAAGCATTTGTTTAAACTCCTCTTGCGATACAGAAGGCAGCAGGGTCATATTATGCAGCTCCTCTTTCTCTATCGCCTCCCTGACAAGCTCTACCTCATCGCCCGCACCAACCAAGACAAAATACGCTTTTGCTTCATTTTGCATATTCTTTGCGAGTCTTACGATATTCATCATATCCTGCGCATGGCCGATATTACCGCCATAGAAATAGACGGTTTTATCTCTCAACCCAAACTGCCCCTTATAGTCGGTTGTCGATTCAACCGGGGTATTGGCTGCCCAGTTGTAGAGGACTTCCGTTTTTTTGCCGTTCGTGACTTTTTCTTTGAACCACTCGAGGTTTTTTTGAGACATTAGACCTATTGTATCGGCACTTTCATAGTTCTTTTTCTCAAAAAAACGGAAATATTTCTCTATCTTCGAGCCTTCACAGATCAATCCCTGGTCCAAAGCCCACTGAGGGAAAAGATCGCGCAAGATAAGATAGCTTGGTGCACTCCAGAGCCTTTTGAGACGGGATACCAGACTCCCGAAAAAGATGGAAGGGGAATAGTAGACGATCAGATCATGCGGATTGCTTAGGAAATACGATGAGAGACTTCTCCATGCATGATAGGAGAGCAGCGTCTCGTTGATGGCCCGTTTGACCTTGCCTACGTTCTTTATCTCCCCGCTTCGGAAACGGCAGACCGTGACACCGTCAAGCGTGCTGATCTCTCTTTTTGCTTTCAGTTTTGCAGATGGCGTGACCACCGTCACCTCATGCCCCTGATCTTTCAGTTCACAGGCAAGCTCATGCATCATCTTCGCACCAACCTTGATACTCTCAGGCAGATAGTCATCAATGATCAGACAGATACGCATTGAAACTACTTTTTCCAGACATTACGATTGATATAGTCCGTATAGGAGAGGATGATCCTCAAGACCTTATCCGAGACATTCGGCATGCTATAATCGGCTACATGCCTCAACAGATCGGGGGTCTGGGTTTCGAGGACCCGCAGCCCTTGCAGTATGCGCTCTTTCTCAAGTCCTACCATCATGACGGATGCTTCTTCCATCGCTTCGGGACGTTCATGTGCTTCACGTATGTTCAGGGCTGGAAATTTCAAGATAGAGGACTCTTCGCTGATCGTCCCGCTGTCACTGAGCACCGCTTTTGCATCCATCTGAAGTTTGACATAGTCATTAAAGCCCAGCGGCTTCATCAGCCTGACCAGCGGGATGAACGTCACCTCTTTCTCTTCGATCCGTTTTCTTGTTCGTGGGTGGGTCGAGACGATGATCGGCATCTGGTAGATCTCTGCCATAGCATTCAGTGTTTCCACCAAAGCATCGAAGGTCCTGTCACTTCCGATATTCTCTTCCCTGTGTGCCGAAACGACGAAGTATTTCCCTTTTTCCAAAGAGAGCTCGTTGACGATATTTGAAGCCCTGATATCGTCCAGTTTGCTATGGATCACTTCATACATCGGGCTTCCTGTCTTGATGATACGATCAGCCGGCAATCCTTCGCGCAGGAGGTACTCTCTCGCGATGTCGCTGTAGGTCAGGTTGATATCAGAAATATGATCGACGATCTTTCTGTTAGTCTCTTCGGGTACACGCTGATCGAAACAGCGGTTTCCCGCCTCCATATGAAATATTGGAATCTGGCGTTTCTTCGCCGGGATGGCACAAAGACAGCTGTTCGTGTCTCCCAGTACCAGAAAGGCATCGGGCTTCACCTCGGCCAGCAGAGGATCGACCTTGATTAGGATATTGCCGATGGTCTCCGCAGCACTACCCAATGCGGCATTGAGAAAATGATCGGGTTTGCGCAGTCCGAAGTCTTTGAAAAAGACTTCGTTCAGTTCATAGTCATAGTTCTGCCCTGTATGCACGATGATCTGTTCGATCGCTTCCGACTCATCCAGTTTTTTTATGACCGCAGCCAAGCGGATGATCTCAGGTCTTGTTCCAACAACGGTCATTACTTTCAATTTACGCATTTCACACCTTTAAAAAATATGTATCCGGATTTTCACGGTCGAAGCGCTCGTTCGCCCACAGCAGCAGTACCATCTCCGTATCTCCGGTATTGGTGATGTCGTGCGTATATCCGGGGATCATCTCGACGACCTCCATCTTTTTGTCGCTGACTTTATACTCGATGACCTCATCGCCGTGGATCTGGCGCAGTTTGATGCTGGCCTCCCCTTTGATGACGAGGAATTTCTCGTTTTTCGTGTTATGGTAGTGATTCCCACGCGTAATGCCAGGAGCCGTGGTCGAGATAGAGACCTGACCGCTGTCAAGGGTCTTGATAAACTCATAAAACGTACCCCGCTCATCCTGATGCCCGTTCAGAGCATACGAAAAGCGGTCTGTCGGGAGAAAGCTGAGATAGGTAGCATACAATGCCCGCTCAAATCCACGCCCCACGCGCGGTGTCAGCAACGTTTCCCTGCTCTCTTTGAACGATACCAGCAGATCGCGTATCTCTCCGAGGCTTTTCCTGTAGACCGGAGAGACATTCCCGTAAACAGTCCCTTCTTTTCCGTTTTCCTCAAGGTGTCGGACAAACTGTTCAACGACATCATCGATGTAGACCAGGCTCAGTTCAACACTTGCGTCATTTACCTGGAGGGGAAGATCTCGGGAGATATTATGACACCATGTCGCGATCACGGTGTTGTAGTTCGGACGCGACCATTTGCCAAATACATTGGGCAGGCGGTAGAGGTAGACCGTTGCTCCGCTGCGCTGCGCATACGCTTCCAGCGCCGCTTCTCCCTCCCGCTTGCTTTTGCCGTAGTCGTTGTCCCACTCGGCCTGTACGGAAGAGCTCAGCAATACGGGGATCTTTCTGCCGCTCTGCTCTGCCAGATCGGCGATGCGGCGTGTCATGTCGCGGTTGCCTTCGTAGAACTCAGAGACGTTTTCCGGACGGTTGATCCCCGCGAGGTGAAAGATGAAGTCGGCCTCCATTACTTTGGGCGCGAGGCTTTCGGGGCTATCGGAGCGCGAAAAGATATCGATCTCGATCCCCTCCATCTTCTCCAGCCGTTCGATCAGGTTTTTGCCGATAAAGCCCCGGCTTCCCGTAACCAATACACGCATCACAGTACTCCGAACTCGCGCAGGTCGCCCTGTATCTCACGCAGTTCCAGAAGCATCTCTCTGAGCTCCTCTTCGTCGAGTCTATGGGTGTTGTGTGAATGGTACTCGTGTGCCTGCGTCACGACGGTCTCTCCCTCTTCGACAAACTTATTGTAGTTGAGGTCGCGAGTGTCGGCGGGGATACGGTAGTAATTGTCCATATCAACGGCGTGGACCATCTCCTCTTTGGTCAGGAGTGTTTCGTAGAGCTTCTCCCCATGGCGTGTACCTATGACGCGCACCATGTGTTCCGGGCGGTTCAGCATGTTTTTGAGGGTGTGGGCCAGCAGCTCGATCGTCGCTGCCGAGGCCTTTTGGACGAAGATGTCGCCGTTGTGTCCGTGCTCGAACGCGAAGAGCACCAGCTCCACCGCCTGATCGAGGCTCATCATGAAGCGTGTCATCGCCGGGTCGGTGATCGTGATCTCCCGCCCCTGCCGGATCTGGTCGATGAACAGCGGGATGACCGACCCGCGCGACGCCATGACGTTGCCGTAGCGGGTGCAGGCGATCATGATCTGATCTTCGGAGAGGTTGCGCGATTTGGCCACCGCGACCCGTTCCATCATCGCCTTGGAAACCCCCATCGCGTTGATCGGGTAGACCGCCTTGTCGGTGCTGAGGACGATCACCTTTTTGACCCCCGCGTTGATCGCGGCGTTAAGGACGTTTTCGGTCCCGATGACGTTGGTCTGGACCGCCTGCATCGGGTAAAACTCGCACGAGGGGACCTGTTTGAGCGCCGCTGCGTGGAAGATGAAGTCCACCCCCCGCACCGCATCGGTGATCGAGTTGACGTCGCGCACGTCCCCCAGATAAAATTTCAGCTTGGGGTTGTTGTACTGCTTACGCATGTCGTCCTGTTTTTTCTCGTCGCGGCTGAAAATCCGGATCTCCCCGATATCGGTATCCAGAAACCGCCGGAGAACCGCGTTTCCGAACGAGCCCGTTCCTCCGGTGATCAGTAGTGTTTTCCCTTTAAACATTATTTTTTCTCCTTTTACACTAAATCTTATTTTTTTCTGAAGAACTTATATTCTGTCTAATACTAGGCATTTTTAATGCCTAGTATTTTGATGCAATAATTAATATATTCTTCTACGCTTGTTAACTCATATTCATCATTATTAAGTTTCTTAGACTCTATTAAATATTTAATTTTTTCTATACACTGATCTGCATTATTATTTTGATAAAGATGAATACCATTATTCCTTTCAATTACATCCGAGGCTAAAACAGGAATACCGGCAGATAATGCTTCTAAAGTAGCAACAGAATTTCCATCGAAGTTGGTCGGTCGAATATAAAGGTCCACCGCACTAACCAACTGCATAAAATCAACATAATGATTAATATAAATTATTTTATTCTCATTGATATTTTCAACATCATATTGATATCCTGACTTTGGATCCAGAAATATCAATATGTAGTTTTTGGGCAATTGTTTTAAAATATTTAATATAAAAGAACAACCATAAACTTCTTTTCCTTCAATGTAAACCTTATCAAATGCATATATAAGTAAATATTTACATCCTTTCTCTTTTTCAAAATAAACTTTTTTATTTTTTACTTCATCTATGATACCTTCTTTAAAAATCGGCGGAAGCAATTTAACGGAAGATTTACTAAAATTACTACAAATATTATATACCGAATTATTCAAAACAATTATTCCATCTAACAAAAATAAAATCCACTTATCTAACAAAGAACGATCAGGATAAAAATCCAAACCATGATACGTCAAAATAACTTTTTTACAAAATGTTTTACCCAAAATGATAGCAATCAATATTTTCCATCTTTTGTGATAATGAATATGTGCGATATCATATAATTTAAAATCTAGTAGTATTTTCCAACTAAAAAGTTTTGTAGTTATATTCTTCGATGCTAATGAGTTTATTAAGTTCTTTACGCTGATTGTCACTCCGCCAATGGGAGGCGGAGTTCGTCCAAATATTAAGATTGATTTCATTTTATGCTCTTTTTTTGATTAATTTTGCAGGATTTCCAGCAACTATACTATAAGGTTCAACGGATTTAGTTACGATACTACCAGCGCCAACAATAGAACCTTTTCCTATTGTTACTCCTGTCAATATAATGCTCCCAGCGCCAATCCAAACATCATCTTCAATTTTTATATGTCCCTGCTTACCTTCTCCTTGTGAATTCATCGGCATATCCAATCTATCAAAATTGTGATTTCCTCCAATTATCATTACTCTTTGAGCTATCATAACATTACCACCTATGCTAATTTTGCTTTCTCCTGATTGAGAGGTTGTTATGCTTGCATGGTTTCCTATAAAGGTATTTTTGCCTATTGAAATATGTTTACATGGAGCTATCTCAACTGACTTACCTACAATAACATTTATGCCTTTTTTAAATAAAAAAATATTATCACAAGCCAAAAATAATCTTAAAAATCTCACTGTTTTCTTTATCAAGAAACATCCTTTTATCAACTTTTTAGAAAAATATGATTAAAGTCAGAAAAATTAAAATCACACAAAGGGTTATAATCCTTTTGTTTCAAAGCAATAACTATCTTTTCTGCCAAATCATCAACATCATTTACCTTAGCCACTTCCCCTAGATATGAATTTTTTACTAATCTACTAATATATGGGACACAATCTGTAACTACAACTTTAGTATTCAAATACAAAGATTCTAAAACTACATTAGGCAACCCTTCCACGAGAGATGATAAAATAAATAAATCTGCATTATTAAGATATAAATATGGATTTTCTTGAAATCCTTCGAATATAACATTTCTCCCTAAATCCAATTTTTTGGTTAAATCTATCAATTTCATCATATCAATTCCCTTTCCCAAAATATATAATTTACAAGAAGGGAATTCTTCAACAACTATTTTCATAGATTTTAATAAAATGTCAAAGCCTTTTCTTTCTATTAAACTACCTATCGCAAGCATATTTAGATCTTTTGAATCGTATGGTGAATTACCATCTTTTATAAGTGCATCAATTAGATTTGTATTTAGCGGGTTGATCATAGTCAAAGTTTTTTGTTTGGGTACATTGTAATAACCGATAATTTCATCTTTCATTTCATCAGTTTGAGCAATTACTTTGAATGCTCTAGAGTATAAGAGTTTAACTAAATACATAGTCAATTTAGGTAACATCTCATACTGCTTGGATGGCATATTTGGTTCTCTAATTATTACCTTGGTGTTTCGTAACCCAAATGAACTCAATAGCGCAATAATATTTGTTCTATTCAAAGATGAAAAAAGAATGTCTGGTTTAATTTTTAAACAATGAAGAAAGAACTTTGGTAATGAAAATAATGTTCGTTTTAATCCTAAGTCAATTATTGTAATATTGTTAGGTAAAAAATGCGATAGCTCTCCTTCCGAATTTACCAATATCAAATAAATATCAAATTTATTGCGATCTAATTGTTCAATTATATTTAATGTTACCCTTTCAGCCCCACCGGCTTCAAGGTTAGGTAATAAAAAAACTATTTTTTTCATATATTTCTCTTTTTTGTGTTAATGTATGATTCAGCTATATACACAATTGTAATTAATATAAAAACATTAAACTTTGCAAAATAACTTACCTGGGCTACATCCAATATTAACATCGAAAAAATAAAAATACTTAGCAAAAATTGCAAATAAGATCTTTCCATTTTATAACAAAGATATAAAATATAAATATACATACTATAATATATAAAAAATCCAACCAGACCTACATCGGCAAATAATTCCATGTAATTATTATGTGCATATGTTCCATATAAAACTCTAAAATTGTCAATCCCAATCCCAAGCAATGGATGGTTTCCTAAAGTATCGAATGCTTTTGAAATAAACATTAGTCTTTCTTGTGTACTTTCATCGTGAATTGTTTGGCCTGAAAACAACTCGGATATAGCTTCTATGCGATGTGAAACTTGTTCAAAAGTTTTTATAAATTCATTAAAATCTATAAAGTAAATTATTGCTACATATGTTACTACTGATAATAACATAATGGTAAATACAATCTTCACTAAACTTTCAATACTCTTCACAGTTGAAAACAAATACACAAATAGTAGTAAACTGCCTAAAATTAAACCTTTTTTAGATCCAGTGATAAATATAATGTAACTAGCGAAAACAAAGTTTAAGGCTAAATAAACTTTATACTTCATTCTTGGATTTATTTGTAAATAATAAATACTTACCAATATAGAAAACAATGCAAGCATTGCTAAAATATTTGCATTACTAGTTGTGCCAACAAATCTCCAGCCAATATAATTTTCTCCAAAACTAAAGGTTGGAACTATAGCCAGTAAAAAATTTACAAATACACCAAATAAAATTCCTATAAATATTGGGTCAATTGTTTTGATTTCTTTTAAAATATTATATACTATAAATATATTTAAAGAAATCAACATCAATGTTATTGATCTACCCAATGCTATTGTTGTATCAATTGCCCAAATTATTGAAAAAGCAGAAAATATTGCAAAACAAACGTAAATAATGATCATGGGATTAATCTTAAAATTGGCTAAAGATCTTTTTTTGTATTTATTTAAAAAGAATACTATATAAAGCAAAATATTAACGATATAAAAATACCAAATAAATCCTTCTCTGTCAAAAAATATAAAAGACAAAGTATATAAAAATAACATGATAAATAATAATTTATTCATTTAAACCTCCAGCATTAAAAATAAAAAATGAACAAATACTATATGCATTAATTATTTTCAATATTTAATAACATACTTATTATCATATGCTGCGGGTTGACCTTTTCATCATGCCAGAACATTGTTTGATCCCAATACCCTTCACATTGATCATATGCATAAGCTGCAAAATGATAACTCATCTCTACTATCATTGGCTCATTAGCTTCACTGAATACAAAGTCATAAGCCATACACTGCACATCCAGCTTATTGGATGTATCAAAAGCCATTTGGATGCATCTATTATCTATCTGCTTTTTATCATATATAATCTTACCACTTCCAGAAGCTCTAAAGTCATCCTCTCTACATAATCGTTTCAAGGCAAAAGCCTTCTCTCCTATAACAATAACCCTTATATCAAACGTGTTCTCCGGTATAAACTCTTGAAAATAGGTATAGCCCTTTTCGCGACTCATTACTTTTTCTTTTTCTGTTGGTATAAAAAGTCTTACAAAAGCTTTGACAAACTTAATTAATGTTTCTTTCGATGGCTTTTCCCTAAACTTTTTCACCTTATCCAAGAACCATGCCCACCTATTAACTTGTGAAAATCCTTTAGAAAAAGATCTGTGTATTAACTTGAGCGCCTCTTTTTGTGTTCTACAAAGCCTCACATTCATAGAACCTGCACCACCAGATAGTTTGAAAACTTTTGGGAAAGTCGTCTGCTCCGCCCATTGTTTTGCTCTATTTTCGTCATAGAAAACATAGGTTGGAACTACTGGTGCATTGATCGCTTCTAAAATATACTTTTGTCCAACCTTGTTATCATAAAAAAAGGATGTTCTAAAATCAGGAAAAACTTTTTTACCCATAGTTTCTAAAGAGTAGATAAGTTCTTTTGCATATTGCAACGATTCATGATGACTTAAATTCCAGGACCATAATAAAATATCGAAATCATTCATGACAGATATAATGTCATTTCTGTAGCAATCTACGATTTCGTATTCTATCCCTTTTTCCTGGCAATATTCGATCCACCGATCACTAAAATCACCAGGGTAATGATGGATTGCAATACGTTGATTCATCTGTTAATTCCTAAAAATAATCGAATTTGTTTGAAGCTAGGTACTCGCGGATTCTTAAGATAAAGTTCAATCATCCTCTTCCTCTGCCATAGTTTATAGTATAGACGATAGCTTTTTTCTGTTCCAGGAATCCATGAAGGAATTTTAGTTTTTTGTAAGAATACTATCTTATCATCAAAATAAGTAGTTTTATAACTAGTATCTAGCGTATCATTCAGTTCTACAATGATTGACTTTCTATTTTTAGAGTTTTGTATTTTTTTATATTTCCGTGTAAATTCAGATCCATTAAACATAGATGGAGTATCTAAATTAGGAAATAAAAAGTTTCCTATACCATAAAATATTTTTTTACCATTATAAATTTCCATACTTTGTATTACATGGGCATGATGTCCAATGATGAGATCTGCTCCAGCATCTACAAACAATCTCGCTTTTCGTACATCATCAGGCTTTGGATATTTTATTTCTTCATCACCCCAGTGCAGTTGAATGACAATGAAGTCAACTTTGTTTTTAATTGCTTCTATATCCTCAAGAATTTTTGCTTCGTCCAGTACGGCACTTCCATTTTCTTTTTTACTGCCAAAAACAGGATGGGTTGTAGGACATGAATAACCTAATAACGCAATAGTTTTTTTCTCCAGATGAATAATATATGGATTGTTGTAATTGTTCTCTTCCGTGCCGGCTCCAAAGTATCCAATTCCTTCGGCCTTTAAAAATTTTATTGTTTCCAGGAATGCTTCTTCACCGTAATCCATGATATGATTATTTGCCAGACAAACCGCCAACGGATTTTTACCGAATGTTTCTTTGATGTAAGACTTGCGTTGACAAAGGTTAACTTTATTTTTTGCAGGTTTTCCGTGACATGACAATGGATACTCTAAATTAAAAACAAAATTGTCCAATTCAATATCCACATCATATGTTTTATCTATAAATACATCACCTAAAAACCGCATTCACTACTCCCTTCTTCAGCTTCAAATATATAAATAAAATCACAAATATATTCACAACAACACTACTTATCATAAACAGTATTATTGACACCATATAAGAATTAAAAAAATAAAAACCCGCAAAAATAGAAAAAAATCTCAATAAAATAGAAACGATCTCAAGTATCATTTGAACTTTTTGGAGTTTCAAAATACTATATGTAATAACAGACGGCGGATTAATAAATAAAAACAAAAACCACAGAATCAATATTTGTGCCATTGCGCCTGAATGACTCCATTCATTACCAAAAAAGAATGTAAACAAATATCCTCCAAAAATTGCTATAGTCACAAAAGGAATTATAAATATTTTCAACAACCCCATAGTTGTTTTAACATACAAACCTAATATGTTTTCACCAGCGGCAAACATCTTGGATGCGCGTTGATAATAAACTTCCCTTGTTGATCCACCGATTAATCCGATAGGCGCTTGAAGCATTTGCACAGTCAAAGCATAAAAGCCTGCAATTTCTGCTGAATATAATGACGCGAACAATAACACGGGAATGCTCTGAGAGAGGGCATTCAAAAAAACTGTAAAACTTTGATATTTCGGAAAATGATTGTGCCTTTTTGCATTGGCAAGCAAACGCCTTTTTGAAAGTGATCTCAACTGCAAAGTTTGGTTTTTTAGGTGAAATCTAAGTAGTAGGAACAAAGAAACAAGATCTGCAAACATTTTTCCAATTATCAAACCGTCAATTCTAAACAGAGACCTGCTTAGCCCCTGAAAACCGACTATAGTTAATGAGTTGGCAACTCGTACAGTAGCCAATTTTTTATAAAATTGATTTCTACTTGAGAAGGCATTAAATATTTGCAGAAGTCCCGTCAACAATATACTTACAGGCAATAACCATACAACATCAACTAATCCGCTAAAATAATGAATAAAATAGTCATTAAATAAAAACAATCCTAATGTAATCAGACTTATTATGCCCAATATGATTAAAACTGATAAGAAAACCAGCGCTTGCGCATCTTTATCTGTTTTAGGCAGCATGATCGCTTGATCATATTTTAAGCTTGAAACCATACCAAAAATACCTGCAATAGAGAAAAATAACGAATAGATCCCAAATTCACTTGGCGTATATAAACGTGTAAGAATCGGCATAAAAGCAAGCATCACAATTTGCGCAATTAGTGTCCCCGACATTAAAGTCATTATTTGCATAATATAAGTATTACTTTTGATTTTATTTAACATATTTATGCCCATATCGATTTGTAGGCATTTCAATATATTGAAATACAATCAATGAAACAATAGCCATGATAAAAATAGTTAGGATTTGTGCATATGGAGAAGGAATATCTCTATTTAAAAACTGACTGATCAGCAAATATCCTATAACCTGATGCAGAAGATAAAATGAATAACTGATATTTCCAAAGAATGACGTAAATTTAGAAAGCGGTTTTTTGGACTGTATAGCTATCGTAAAAATCAAAATTGAAAGTATTGTCGCCAATGAATAACCAGATCTTGCACCATATCCATTGTCAAACAAAAAGAATTGATTACTAAAATAATATATTACCACGACAAAAATTAAATATATTAATGTATTTTTTTCGATTTCTTTAATGTAATAAAAATAAAAAGATGTTCCCAAATACATCAACATCAAATATGACAAAATGCTATTCCCAAACCCTCTATTGCCATCCATATAGCCTAAATATAGCGAAGTTATCGAAAGCAATAAAAAAAACAAAATAATCAGATTTATTTTTTTCAAGATACCAATATAAAACAATATCGCAGACAATACATAGAACTTTATCTCTATCATTAACGTCCAGAAGACGCCATCAATACTTTGGGCTTTTAAGATATCTTGCATCATGGTAAAGTTGATCATAACCTGTGTCAGAGAAAATGCATTCGTGTCTTTAAACAAAAATACGATCGAGACAATCATTATTATTGCAAACCAATAAGTTGGATAGAGTCTAAAAAATCTTTTTACAAAAAAATTAACCACTACTTGTCGTCTATTTTCACCTTGTAAAGACATAGGAATAACAAAACCACTAACAATGAAAAACAATGAAACGCCAAATGCGCCAAAATTCAAAAAATCGTTAAAAGTGTTAAAGTTCTGAATGAATATATTGTTTGAATCAATCTTTCTGTAAAAAACATAAAAATAATGATATATCACTACACTCAATATAGCAATACCTCTTAAATCGTCTAAAATAGAAATATGATGATGATTATTTTTTATAATATTCATTAATTATAAAATTCCCTGTACCACTTCACAAAATCGGCAATTCCTACTGCGAGATCGGTATCAGGCTTGTAGCCAAGCGCCTGTTCCAATCCCGACGTATCGGCATAGGTTGAGACGACGTCGCCGTCCTGCATCGGGAGCATCTGTTTTTCGGCTGTTTTGCCCAATGCACGTTCAATCGTCCCGATGAATTCCATTAGCTGCACGGGTGTGTTATTGCCGATATTAAAAATCCGATACGGTGCCGATGAGCTTTCGGGGATAGGATTTTCCGCATCCCATTCCGCGTTAGAGACCGCTGGATGGTCGATAACATTGATGATCCCATCGACGATGTCATCGATGTAGGTGAAATCGCGGCTCATGTCGCCGTGGTTGAACACCTTGATAGCCCGGTCGTTCAAAATCGCGTCGGTAAAGAGCATCGGGGCCATGTCAGGGCGTCCCCACGGGCCGTAGACGGTGAAAAAGCGCAGTCCTGTGGCCTGAATGCCATATAGATGGGCATAGGTGTGTGCCATCATCTCGTTGGACTTTTTCGTCGCGGCATAGAGGCTGACGGGATGGTCTGTATGGTCGCCGGTTTTAAACGGCTGGGATCGATTGAGACCGTAGACCGACGAGCTGGAAGCATAGGAGAGATTTTTGACCCCGTGATGTCGGCACCCTTCGAGAATGTTCATGAACCCGACGACATTACTGTCGATATAGGCATGGGGATTTTCCAGCGAGTAGCGCACTCCCGCCTGTGCGGCAAGGTTGCACACCGCGTCAAACTTCTCCTCACGGAACAGCTTATCCATCCCCTCGCGGTCGGCGAGGTTGAGCCGACTAAATCGGTGGGCGGGATATGTCGACGATATCGCAAATTCCCCCTCTTTAACGGTCTCTTTTTCGATGCCCAGCTCTCTGAGGCGTCCGTATTTGAGGTTGACGTCATAATAGTCGTTGATATTGTCCAGACCCACGACCTCATCACCCCGTTCGAGGAGTTTTTTCGCCAGATGGAATCCGATAAAACCTGCCGTACCTGTTACTAATATTTTCATTTCAATCCCTTAGTCGTTGCCGAACAAATCGCGAGTATAAACTTTTTCATTGACATCCTCCAGCACATCGGCGTGACGGTTGGCGATGATGACGTCCGATATGGCCTTGAACTCTTCCAGATCGCGGATGACGCGGGAGTGGAAGAACTCGTCCTCATGGAGCGTCGGCTCATAGATGACGACCTCGATCCCCTTGGCCTTGATCCGTTTCATGATCCCCTGTATGGCGGAGGAGCGGAAGTTGTCGCTACCTGCTTTCATCACCAGACGGTAGATACCCACAGTTTTTGGTTTTTTGCGGATGATCTGCTCGGCGATGAAGTCCTTGCGCGTCGTGTTGGCATCGACGATCGCTTTTATGATATTACTCGGTACATCGGCATAGTTGGCGAGGAGCTGTTTGGTGTCTTTCGGCAGACAGTAACCGCCATAGCCAAACGATGGATTGTTGTAATGGGAACCAATCCTCGGATCTAACCCCACGCCTCCAATAAT
>DLIG01000023.1:24085-24227 GCA_002483605.1 Sulfurovum sp. UBA7648 | reverse complement strand
ATATTTTGAAAAAAATTTTGTTTGTTTTATATGCCATTGTCAAAAATAATAGCATATATATAATGTATAGAAAATTTGGCCCCAAAACAACTAAAAAATATTTTATCTGATAGGTTTTTTTAAAATCTTTTTTTAATCTATT
>DLIG01000023.1:23674-23951 GCA_002483605.1 Sulfurovum sp. UBA7648 | reverse complement strand
TAAAATCTTTTTTTAATCTATTATTTATTTGTTTATCACTATACTTGCGAAGGTTATACATACTATATAACACAGATAATATTTGAAGGATATTTAATGGCATTATATGATAGAAACTATCAATCACAAACAAGCTATACGACACATATCGAAAGTGCGTCTGTAGGCTTTATGAAAAAAACTTATCAATTATTGGCTGCGAGCATGATTGCTGCAGCTGCCGGAGCATATGCGACTATGCCGTATGCAGAAACTATTATGCAATACAAATGGTTTA
>DLIG01000023.1:23261-23401 GCA_002483605.1 Sulfurovum sp. UBA7648 | reverse complement strand
GTTCCTCTTTTGGCAATGCTTATCGGTGCCGGGCAAGGTGCGGTTATCGGAAATGCATTTTTGATGACATCTGTACTTTTTGGTGCATTAAGCTTATTTGCCATAAACAGCAAAAGTGATTTTTCAAGCTGGGGCAAACC
>DLIG01000023.1:23092-23243 GCA_002483605.1 Sulfurovum sp. UBA7648 | reverse complement strand
TCATTGGTTAATTACTTTTTACTCCAAAGCCCTATGATGCATCTTGTGATTACTGCTGGCGTATTATTGCTTTTTGGTATATTTACAATTTATGATACACAGAATATTGCCAACGGTGCTTATGGTTCTCCTGTTGATGCCGCGGTTTCAC
>DLIG01000023.1:19602-23005 GCA_002483605.1 Sulfurovum sp. UBA7648 | reverse complement strand
TACACAAAATATAGCCAACGGCGCATACGCCTCTCCTGTTGATGCTGCAGTTTCACTATATCTTGATTTTTTAAATATGTTTACTGCTATTTTGCAACTTCTTGGCATATTCGGAAAAGATGAATAACAAAAACGATCCAAAGATTGTGCGTCTTGTTGACGCCAATCTTAATCGTCTCAAAGAAGGTATCCGAGTCATCGAAGATATTGCAAGATATCATGATGATAACGGGCATCTTGCTCTTAAACTAAAAAATCTTAGACATCAATGTCGTATCGACGAAAAATATTTAGAACTCTTATCATCACGCGATAGCATCAATGATGTTCTTCGTCCTAGCACAAAAAGCGAAATGAATCGTGCAAACATCAAAGATATACTTATAGCCAACTATAAACGTGCGCAAGAATCAGCGAGGGTATTGGAAGAAGCTACTAAGATCTGGGGTGGTGAACTTGCCGAACGCTTCAAAAATATCAGATATGAACTGTATGCTTTGGAAAAAGAGAATTTATTAAACTAAACAATAATTAATTGCTGGCCTTTATAAATATTACCTCAAATTCTAAGTAATCCAGCGGATATTCTCTCATTAATGTTTTTGTCCGTTTGTAGCTAAGTTTTTGTTCTCCGCCGCTAACTCCGCTTTTTTTGATATAGTTAAAAAGTTCTTTTTTGGAATCAAAGTGAAGCTTGTATGTATATATCTCATATTGTGTATCTTTGTATGATCTATCAAAAGCTTTTTTTATGTTATCTGCTGAATATATAGGGGAGTTTATAGATGCGGTCTCATGAATGGTTTTAAAAGTATCACTTGTAAATATAGCGCCATAAAAATTATCGCCTATGCGCGCAATCTGGGATATGGTCCAGTCTAGATCTTTGCTCCATTGCAATGCAGATGATGATAATACCAAATCAAATTTATCTTTTATGGATGCAAAACTGTTTGGTATATTGAAATCAAAATATTGGGTAATTGCTTTTTTGCTGGAAGGATGAAGCAAAAGCATTTGTTCTGATGCATCAAAAGCCTTAAGTATCTCAAAAGATATCTCACTCTTTATCAAACGATCATATAATGCGCCCGTACCGCACCCGATATCAGCAATGATGCCATAATGATCATGTGGTAATTTATCTATTAATTGTTTGGCGACTTGGGTTTGTATCTGATTGTAGCTATTGTAATCTTTCGAAAAGCGAGAAAACTCTTTTATTGCATTTAGGTTATTTGGGTTTTTTGTATTCATATGTTATCGTTTTGCTTCATCTTGTTTTCAATATTTTTTCGATATAATCGCCAAAATTATACCCAAACTTTGATTGGACGACTATGACATCTACATTATTTATATTGCAAATTATTTTGGCGATCTTGATCACCATATCAGTATTGCTTCAAAAAAGCTCTAGTATAGGGCTTGGAGCTTATAGCGGAAGCAATGAATCCTTATTTGGGGCCAAAGGCCCTATGGGCTTTTTGGCAAAAGTTACTTTTGTGCTTGGCACTGCTCTTATCGTAAACACATTGATACTGTCTTATATGTACACAAAAGAGAGCAATCGTTCTGTTGCCGATACCATTGTACCTAGCACTCCTGCTACACCGGCAAGCGCACCAATAGCGCCATCTGCTCCTGCAGCTCCTGCAAACAGCATACCTCAAGCCAACTAATATTTGCATCAGGCTTTTATAGTTAAAAGCCTGCGATATATTAGGGCTTGCTAAGCAATAGCAAGCAAAATATTTTAACTATAAATCTACCTTAAAATATTTTCACATCCATATCGAATCACATCTACCCCATACTTGTCTCTTATTTTAAGCAATCCTGCTGAAAGTATAGATTGTTTTTTATCTTCTTGATAATCTAGAAGAGAAAATGTTTTTTTATTGCTATGATTTGTGAAGTTTGATACACTAAGTCCTATATAATGGATCTTGTAGCCTTTGTGAGTATCTAGTGTATCTAACATATGTAATGCTGTATCTATCATGAATCTCTCGTTAAATAGCCTATCTTGCGTAATGGATAGCGAATTCTTAAGCCCGTGTTCATATCTTATCTTGCAATAAAATGTAGTAGGATTAAGTCCGAGTTTCATAACACTATAGCTTAAATACCTTGCCAATATCACCATTCTTCTTTGGATTTCATTTCTATCTAGTACGGCTTTGAAATTTCTACTTATATTTATAGCTCTTCTATCGCTTTTTTGGATAATTGGCTCGTTATCTATACCGCATATCCTCTTATAGAGTTCTTGTCCTGTTTTGCCATAGCTATTTAATAAATTTGGCTTTTTCTTTAGCTCTCCTAGTGTATGGATATAACGAGATCTGAGCTTTTTGGATAATGCTCTGCCGATACCCGGAAACTCATCTATGCCAATAGGATCGACAAAATCATTGATATCATCATTGTGCACCACCTTTACGCCAAACGGTTTTGCCTTGTCTGTGATGAGCTTTGCTATCCATTTAGATCTGTTTGCTCCTATGGTTATAGGCAGGTCAAATCTATCCATTATCTCATCACGAAGATCGGTGATAAACTCTAAAGTATCATCATCTTTTATCCATCCATCAAGATCCCCGAAGAATTCGTCTATAGAGTATTGTTCAAGCAGTGGAATTTTTAGCTCCAAAAAGCTTTTTAGCTTTTGGGATAGCTTTTGATAAAAAAGATGGTCGCTTGGCAATACTGTAAGTCCTGGGCACATTACAAGAGCATCTTTGAGCGGAGTGCCTGTCTTAATGCCGTAAGGCTTGGTTTCATAGCTTTTGGCTATGACTATACCGCGCACAACCCCATCCTCGTCTATAAACTCGTCTTGCCATATTCTATTCAAGTTATTTTTAAATTCCAATACACTATTAAATGCTCCTGTATCACCCAGTATAACCCCGTCTTTTTTGTAATTTGCAAATATTCTTTTGTCACTGCCTTTTGCTACAACTACAGGTTTGCCTTTGAGTCTATAATCCCTTGTCCGCTCGGCAGACACAAAATAACAATCTAAATCTAAATGTATCTTCATAATTACCTGTTTTTTGTATATTATATAGTGATATTTGAAAGTGGTTTGATTTATACTCAAAATGTCATATTATGGATTGCAGAGTAAAAAACAATTGTCGTTAAAAGTGTTGTGTTTGATTATGCCAATTGAAGTGAATTGCACTAATGATTAGAATTGGCTATACTAAATGATAGTGAATATACTTTAAAGCTCGATTTTATGAGGTTTATTAAGATTATTTAGATTGATTTGAATTGATTAAAAAGGGGTGGTGGTGCGATAAAGTGCACCGGAAAGCTCGTAAAATAGGCATATAAAAGGCATTGGCTTTAAAAAGTTACTAAAAAAGGTACTAATTTTACAAATCGTAAC
>DLIG01000023.1:2445-19444 GCA_002483605.1 Sulfurovum sp. UBA7648 | reverse complement strand
TACAAATCGTAAATTAAAATTACAGCAATATAAAAAATATGGACTTGATACCATAGGAATAATTGGTGGTATTTTATATACCCTGAATGAGTAGAGTTATATACCCTGTATTGCTAAAAAATAATCAATTATTGGTATTGTATTGAAAAAACAAAATAGGCAATGATAATATTAATTATGCTGCCAACTCTTCTAATATGTGTATAACTTCCAAAATATCTTCTTGCTCATTTTCCGATAAGTTAAAATATTGATCCGATAATGAATGATTATTATTGCCCAATAAATCTTTTATACTAAAGACAGCTTTTTTGATATCTATGTATTGTTTATCAAAAACTATATTTTTAAGCCTATTCATAAGCTCGATTTGTTTTTGGGTATATTTATCTTTTGACAAGAAATTATCAAGAAGTTTATTTGCAACTTCTTTATCTGTTTCATTGATAATTTTTTTTACCATGATTTCAAAGTCGTTGTTGTCGTTGATTTGGTCTTCGATATTTTTCTCGGCTTTAAAAATATATTGTCTTATATACTCGATGTCTTGACTTGTGATAAGCTCACTATGTTGCAACTTTTGGATAATCAGCAGCTTATCCATATATTCTTTAAATCTTTTTTGTACTTCTGTTTTTATAGAGGCTTTATCTATATAATCATCATTATTAATATCTCTTATCTCTTCAATCTTATCTTTAAAATTCGTCTCAACAGGATTGCCTCCGCCTTTTTGGACTGAAAGGTCGGCGATATATTGAAGCTCAATTCTTATCTCCTCTAGATGCTCTATGATTCTAAAATCATATTCTTTATTTAAAACTCTATTTATCGTATCTATCTTATTTTTAACAACATTTACTGTTCTCTCTTTTGATTTGAGTATCAAACATCTTTGCATTAAGGCGTTTGTATATTTGGTATTGTCTTTATCAGCCAAAATCATCTCTTGTGAATTTAAAATCTCCATTTGAAATCTTTGCGTTTCTAAAACTTCTTCATCTTCTATGTATACAGAGATTGTTTTTAAATCTTCATAGATTTTATCCGTTATGATGTTTAGCTCTTGATTTTGTAGCTCTTCGATTACAAATCTATCTTTTTTGAGCCTATAATCTTTTAAATCCAAATTATCAACTTGTGCTTTAACTTTTCTTACCAAAGTATTTTTAAACTCACTGTCTTCAAGTGCTCTTATGATATTCACTCTTTTTAGAAACAATCTCTCAACCAAAGAGATGCTTTGTGATGAAGCAATTCCTTCGGGAGATAATCCAAAAAATGAAAAATTCATCCCAAAATCAAAGATATAAAACTCTTTTTTATGTTTTCCGTAGCCAAAGACATTTGGGCAAAGTCTTGTGCCTCTTCCTATCATTTGCCAAAATTTAGTTTTTGATTTTACAGGTTTGAAAAACACAAGATTTAAAATCTCAGGTACATCTATACCTGTATCAAGCATATCTACACTTATAGCTATTTGAGGATTTTTGTTTGGATTTTTAAAGTTATCCATCAGCTTATCTTTATGAGATATCTCACTATGAATAATTTCGGCTTCATCTGTTCTGTGTGGATAGATGAGATCAAACATTTTTTTGATAAATTCTGCATGTTTTTTATTTTTTGCAAAGATGATGGTTTTGCCAATCTTATTGCCATCTTCTATTTTAAGCCCATATTCATGCAAATAGCTCAAAACTTTTTCATTTGTCTCTTTATTTAGGATTCTCTCGTTTATCTCGCTTGATGATATCTCCCCTTCATCCTCTTCAAACTTCTCTTCATATTCCTCTTTTTCTTCATCGCTCAAATCAGCGTATCTTATCCCTCTTTTGACTATACCTAAATCTATCTCTTTGCCTCTAAATGGCACAAGATTGCCATCGCTAATAGCAAGGTCAAGCGGATAGGCATCTGTTGGTTCTTTATCTCCTGTTTGAAAAAACTCATAAGTGTTTCTATGCACTTCTTCTGTTGGTGTTGCCGTAAGCCCCAAGATAAATGAATCAAAATATTCAAATATAGCTTTATATTTTTTGTATATTGTTCTGTGTGCTTCATCAACTATTATTAGATCGAAATAGGCACTATTATATTCACCTTTTTTGATTAGATTATGAACTGTTTCGTATGTCCCAAAATGAAGTCTTGCATCAAGGTCTCTCTCTTCTACGAGATTTGTACATGTTTCACTTAGGTATTCGTTGAAGTTGTTTTTTGCTTGTTTTACAAGTTCTACCCTATCAGCTAAAAACAAAATCTTTCTCACCCAGTCAGCCCGTATAAGCACATCACTCAAACTTGCACTTACACGAGTTTTGCCTGTGCCGGTTGCCATCACAAGCAATGCTCTCATCTTATAAGATTCATATTCTTTTAAAACACTCTTTATTACTCTTTTTTGATAAGTTCTATCTGTGATAGTTTCATTTATCTCATAAGTTGATGGCTTGTTGTTTTCTATTGCATTTTTTTGTAAAAGGATTCTTTTTATCTCATTTTTTGGGAAAATGCTATGAATTTCTCTAAATGGATAGATACCGTTTGTGTACTCAATTACTTTTCCATTGGTTACAAAGATAAGCAAATCTTTGCCAAACTCTTTTTGTAGAGCCTGTGCATATAGTTTTGCTTGGTACTTTCCGGCACTTACGCTTTTTGAGTATTTTTTAGCTTCTATGATAGCTAGTGGTGTATCATCTTCATCCCAAAGTACATAATCAGCAAAGCCGGTACTTCCATCTTCTAAAGTAAGTTTATACTCTATATCTTTTTTCTTTTCAAAATCTTCAGTATCAAATCCTGCA
Source organism: Sulfurovum sp. UBA7648 (assembly GCA_002483605.1). Taxonomy (GTDB): domain Bacteria; phylum Campylobacterota; class Campylobacteria; order Campylobacterales; family Sulfurovaceae; genus BN30871. The sequence goes on along the minus strand of DLIG01000023.1, from coordinate 16,634 downwards.
TCTTTTAACTCCAAATCAATCATCAAGGCTCTAGTTTCAGCCTCGTTGATACCCTCTAAAGTTTTCACTCTTTGTTTTTTTACTCTTTTCTCTTCTGTTGGAATAGTTGCGTTTGCGGTTTTCAGTTTTTCAAGCTCTGCTAAGAGTTTTTGATTTTCCTCTTCTAATATTTTTTGTTCCTCTATGATTTTTATGACATCTTCCAGAGACTCTTTTATAGGCTTTGCTATTTTTGCTTCATCATAGTTTTCATAAACTTCATAATCACTATAAACCTCTACTATCCATCTTTGAAATTTAAACAAGCACTTATTTGCATAAAGGCTCTCTTTGGCACTAAGAGGAACATTGTGTTTGGCATGCGTTGCATTGTTGCCTATCTTTCTTATGACATGCAGTTCATCTATGAGTTCGGCCGGTAATATTTCGCTAAATGTGGGGTGAGTAATAAGCTCAAAAGTATTTAATTCATAGAGTAATTTTTTATCCAAATCTTCATCAAGGTTATAGACAAATTTTACAGAGTTTTCCAATGCTTTTCGTGCATATATAGCTGAGACTTCAGGGTCTTCATATATATTTGATTCAGACTTTATGGACTCATTGGCTAAAGGTTTAAACTCATGCTGTAAAAATGAAAAATTACTCATGCCTTGTCTCCTACTCTTGAAAGCTTTGTTGTAATAGTGCTTGAAAATTTTCTTCTAGTTTTGCAAGCTCCATTTCATAAAGTGATTTTTGTTCTTCTATCTTTTCGATTATAGAAGCGAATTTGTTTTGTAGCTCTATGGGAGGTAATAAGATAGGCATTTCTCTTAAACGTTTAAGAGTGATTTCCTTAAAGGTTGCACCTTTAACTTGACGACTTATCCAAAATTGAGTACCTTCGCTTTTTATAAAATGAAACAAATATTTAGAATTCACTTTTTTACCTGGTGAAATTCTTGCAGTACCTTGAGTTAAATTTGCTCCATCAAGCTCCTTAGGAACAAATGCAATTGTTCCCACAGTAGCTCTAATACTCATGACAATTTCACCCTCTAAAACTTTTGAACGTTCATATTTTTCTGCTATTAGCGGATCGGTATAACGTAAACCATCAAGTTTAATTTTACCATGTACTATATCTCCAGTACGGATATAAGGTACACCCCCTTGAAATTCTTCTCCTGCTTGAACAATACCATATGTTACTATAGTATTTTTATCAACAACTTTTGATAATTCAGATTCTTTCCAATTATTTGGATTACTAACAGGGTCACCAAACATATCGATAAAAATAGATTTTGCCAACTCATCAAGCTTTGCTATTGACTCTTTTCTTAGATCGATCAACTCCTGAGCTTTATCTAATGTTTTTGCAATTTGTTTTTGTTGGTCTATTTGTGGTAATGGAAATTTTATTTTTTCAGCAGACTTATTATTCAGTGCTTTTTGAGTACCTCCATTACATAATCTATCTTTTTGTGTATTAAAATATTTCGATTTAAAAAAGAATGATAAATAATTCGAGTCTAAAATATTTTCTTTGGGCTTAATTGACATAAACCCTGATGAAAATATATATTCATTTTCAATATTTTCATCAACGACCATAACCTTTTCAGTATTCTGCATTCTTGCAAATAATACATCACCATATTTAGGCTGAACATTTGCTCTTGATGGTCGGTCGTCAATAGTAACTTCTTCTTCGATTTTTTCAATTTTATTATTTTGAATAGATTCTGTCGATAAATATTTTTTGTATCCTTCAAATTTATCAATTCCTGTCCCATTAATGGAATTTGAAAAAGAATCATTTAAATAAGCTATTTTATTTTTCATTCACCAACTCTTTTAACTCTTCTAATCCGATAGTGATTTTAGAGTTTATAACTTCTAAATCTTCTATGATTTTTGCCGGTTTATCATAAGTTGCACTCTCATAAACCACCTCTTTGTATCTGTTGATACTGAGGTCATAATCATTGCTTTCTATCTCTTCTATGGGAACAAAAAAGCTTTTATCAGTTCTTGCTCTATTTGCTTCATTTTCAAGATTTTTAAATCTCTCCAGTATGTCCGATATGTCACTTCCATCGCATGGGGTCCTATTGTCATTTAGAGTAAATCCATCATTTTGCATATCATAAAACCAAACTTTATCGTTTCTATGTCCATTTGTTTTTGTAAAAATGATGATAGCAGTACTCACTCCCGCATATGGTTTAAATACACCGCTTGGCATAGAGATGATGGCATCAAGCTGTTGGTTTGAAACTATCTCACGTCTAAGTTCTTTGTGTGCAGTAGTTGAACCAAAAAGTACACCATCAGGCACGATGATAGCAGATCTACCGCCGGTTTTTAAAGCTTTTAGTATGAGTGATACAAATAAAAGCTCTGTCTTTTTAGTCTTTGCAACATCTAAAATAGCCTTAGATACCTCTTCATAATCAAGAGAACCTTTAAACGGTGGATTTGCTAGGATTAGGTCATATTTGTCCTCTTCGTTGATATCAAACTTTGCTAGTGCATCAGTATTGTAGATGTGAGCTGATTCAATGGAGTGAAGCATCATATTCATAGATGCGATTCTTGCCATTGAGATATCAAAGTCATTTCCATAAAATAATCCCTCAAACTCTTTTGAGCTTAGAGTATCAAGGATTTCACTTTTTTGCTCTTTTATGTACTCTATAGAGTTGATTAAAAATCCAGCCGTTCCACATGCAGGGTCGTAGATTTTGAAATCTTTTGTGATAGTTGTATTTGATAACATCATCTCAACCATCATTTTTATAATGTGTCTTGGTGTTCTAAATTGCCCATTTGTTCCGGCAGTTGCTAGTTTGCTGAGTAGATATTCGTATAGATCCCCTTTGATATCTTTATCTTCAAGGTTTAGTTTGTCTATCATGTCTACTACTTTTTGAAGTAGTTTTGCTGTAGGAATTAAAAATGATGCATCTTTCATGTAGTTTGAAAATGCTGATTGTTCATCTGAAAGCGATTTAATAAAAGGAAACATTTGGGTTTGAAATGTGCTAAACATATCCTCAGCAGCCTTTGAAGAAACATTTTGCCATCTTAGGTGTTCATATTCTTTTGTGAATATATCTTTTACACTACTATCAAGTTTTTTCTTTTTATCAATTTTGATTTGTGCAATATCTAAGCTTTTGATAAAAATCAAAAATGTAAATTGTTCAACAACTGTTAGAGGGTTTGAGATGCCTCCAGTCCAGAATGTTTCCCAGATTTTATCTACTTGATTTTTTAGTTCATTTGTTATCATATCACATCCCTAGTTATTTCAAACATTATACAAAACCTTTACATAATAACTAATTCATACCGACCAATCTGCCTTGCAGCTATAAAGCTCCCTCTATATCATTCCCGACTTTTAGCGGTTCAGCTTCTTCCCAAGACTTTTGTTTTAATTCTCCCATTTGATACTCCTTATCTGTTTTAATAAAAAAGGCAATAAATTAGTAAAGAGTCACCTGTTTGTGGTATAATTTCAGCTATCATCAAATTGATGGTAAATCCCATCGGAGTTCGGGTCATGCCGTAGAGTTTGGGGCTTTTTAGCATCAAGCGACAACCGTAAAGCAAGAGGAAGATTTGGGTCTTTCTCGTCATCACACATGCAAAAATTTATCTCTTGCACCAATACTAATCAGACTACCAGATAAACTTATAGTGATTTGTTTTGGCTTTATCAAGTTTGACATTTTTGTGCTTTTTGGTATAATGGCATCAGAAGAGTTGGGTTGAGCATTATGACTCCCCCCTCTTTCTGTTCGATAGGTTGTAATAATGTGGGGGCTTATTCCCACCCCTATCGAAGTTTCTATCACTGAAAAAAGAAATTACCCTTTGTTTCCCGTTTTTTGAAAAACCAATAACTGTGTAAATTTGATGTCAAAATTATTTAAAAACTCGTCTATGTCATTTATATATTCTATGTCTGACTTATGACTTTGTATACATGCCTAATATTATCTATATCCAATATTGCACTATAGCCTATAGCGATAAGCAGGTGTTATGTGTTGTAAAGTTGCTTGAAAAATTAAAGTTTTGAACTGTCAGTGTACACGGCATGCAGCAGCACAGAAGATGGTCGCTTATAAAAAAGGTACTAAAAAAATTAGCTTCATTTAGACTAATTTGAATTGATTTGGAGTATAGTATGGCTGCAAAGCTCGTATTTCAGGGGTTAAAAAGATTTTTATTGGATTGTATTAGAGTTATTTAAATTGATTTAAAAGGGGTGGTGGTGCGGATAAAGAGACTCGAACTCCCATGCCTCGCGGCACCAGATCCTAAGTCTGGCGTGTCTACCAATTTCACCATATCCGCACAAAGTAGTTTGTAATCATATCGATTTTCTTTAAAAAAATCCTTAATGATTCTTCTATTTGATAATTTAATCAAACAGGTGGTACGCCCGTCAGGATTCGAACCTGAGACCGCTCGCTTAGAAGGCGAGTGCTCTATCCAGCTGAGCTACAAGCGCGTATTTTTTCGCTAGTGGTACGCCAGAGAGGACTCGAACCTCTAACCCTCAGATCCGAAGTCTGATGCTCTATCCATTGAGCCACTAGCGCTCTTGTTTTTCTTATGTTATGGGGTGGGCGACGGGGCTCGAACCCGCGACACCTTGTGCCACAAACAAGTGCTCTACCGACTGAACTACGCCCACCATTAATAATATTAAAAACTTTTTATCTTTCTTTATGGTCGGAGTGAAAGGACTCGAACCTTCGACCCCCTGGTCCCAAACCAGGTGCGCTACCAGACTGCGCTACACTCCGTTAAAAAGAGTGACATTATAGTCAAAAACTTTCTTTTTGTCAATAGTAAAATGTCTTAAAATAATAAAATATTGTAAAGTTGATAATATTATACCAACTCTACGCCTCTTATGCCTCTAGCAATTTTGCCAATAACATACCCATCTGTACTGTTTATGATGGCATCAACATCATTTTCATCTACAACCCATACCATCCCTACACCCATATTGAATGTGCGATACATCTCATCTTCAGCGATATAATGGCTCATAAACTCAAAAATAGGCAGCATGCGAATTTTGTCTTTTTCTACAATTGCGCCCAAACCTTTTGGCAAAACTCTAGGCAGGTTTTCTACAATACCGCCGCCAGTAATATGGGCTAGCGCTTTGATGCGGCTTTTATGTGTTTTAAATAGGTCTACATAGATACGGGTAGGCGTCAACAGTGTCTCTATAAGCGGTTTGCCCTCGAATGTAGTTTCCATGCTCATGCCTAATGTATCAAAGAAGAGCTTTCTTACCAAAGAGTATCCATTTGAATGGACTCCTGAGCTTGGCATAGCTATAAGAACCTGGCCGTCTTTGACATTGCTAAGAGTATCCATTTCGCTTCTCTCAGCAATTCCTACTGCAAATCCGGCTAGATCAAAATCATCATTGCTATACATTCCAGGCATCTCTGCTGTCTCGCCGCCAATAAGTGCACAACCGGCTTCTCTGCATCCGGCTGCAATACCAGACACTACGCTTTTGGCATCATCTGTGATAAGCTTGCCAGTAGCATAGTAATCCAAGAAAAACATAGGAAGGCCAAAATTACATATAAGGTCATTCACGCACATTGCTACTAGATCAATACCTACAGTATCTAATCTGCCGCTTTCAATAGCAAGCTTGAGCTTTGTGCCTACTCCATCGGTAGCAGACAAGATCACAGGCTCACGATATCCAGCAGGCAAGGCATACGCGCCGGCAAATGAACCTATGCCACCTATAACATTTGCATCAAAGGTCGACTTTACATCGTCTTTGATAGCATCTACAAAGGCATTACCTGCATCAATATCTACTCCGGCATCTTTATATGAAATACTTGCCATAAAATCCCCTTTTTAAACTACGCTTTATTGTCAAAACCACATGGTGGAAAAATCTTTTTTAGTATAGAGAGCGACAAACAAAACCCGGTCAATGCCCACACGATAAATACTATCATTAAGATAAATTGGATCAAAAAAGCGATTTGTATATTTCCAAGTGCAACCATTCCCATCACAAGGCCAAGAATGATCGCTATCATTAATTTATGTATTTTTTCTGCACACATTTGGGTTCCTTTTGCCCTATATTTTTTTAATTATACTAAAATATTGTTCAAACATACCAGACAATTAGCTAGCGTTTTTCTTGTCCCTAGCCATTCTTCTTCTCTCATTTGCATCAAGAGATCTTTTGCGAATACGAATATTTAGAGGGGTGATCTCTACAAGTTCATCGTCTTCTATCCATTCCATGGCAGATTCAAGCGTGATCTTTCTTGGCGGAACAAGCTTGATAGCTTCGTCTGCTCCGCTTGTTCTCATATTTGTAAGTTGTTTTCCTTTGAGAGGATTTACATCCAAATCGCCGGGTCTTGAAGACTCGCCTATAACCATTCCGCTATATACTTTTTCTTGAGGGCTTACAAACAATATCCCTCTAGCTTGTAGATTGAATAGTGAAAATGCAACTGCCACACCGTCATCCATAGAAACCAAAGCTCCTTGTGTACGGCTCTCAACAATACCGCTATATGGGCGATACTCCAAGTATGAGTGGTTCATGATACCCTCGCCTTTTGTGTCCGTCAAAAACTCATTTCTAAATCCTATAAGGCCGCGAGCAGGGATCTCGAATTCAATTCTAACGGTGCCGTCGGGCATAGGTACCAATGAGGTCATCTCTGCTTTTCTCTTGCCTAGTTTTTCTATCGCAACACCCTGGAAAGTTTCCGGTACATCAACAACCAAATGCTCAAACGGCTCCATACGTACGCCGTTTTCTTCTTTGATAACAACCTCTGGACGAGCAAGCAAGAACTCAAAGCCTTCTCTTCTCATATTTTCAGCCAAAATACCTATTTGAAGCTCTCCACGGCCTGAAACTTTGAAAGACGCATCCCCCATAGGCTCCATACGCATGGCTATGTTTGTCTCCATCTCTTTGGCTAATCTTTCTCTGATCTTATTTGAAGTAACATGCTTACCTTCTGTTCCAGCCAATGGTCCATCGTTTACAGAAAAGATTACCGACAAGGTAGGCTCTTCAATATGCATAGGATCCAATGGTACCGGGTTGTTATTGTCACATATGCTGTCTCCCACATCAATATCGTTAAATCCTGCGATCGCTACGATATCTCCTGCTTCGGCTTCGGCTATATCCATTCTATCCAAGCCTTTAAAGCCGATGAGTTTTGATATACGGCTCTTTGATTTACTACCGTCAGCTTTGACTAGAGTAAACTCTTCGCCTTTTCTAACTTTTCCGTTAAAGATACGAGTGATACCGATACGGCCTACGAAATTATCATTATCAAGCGTAAATACTTGAGCTTGAGTATCAGCATCAGCTGAGCCTGTAGGATATGGCACATGTTCAAGTATCGCTTCAAATAGTGGCGTCATATCTTTGTTTTCGTCGTCCATGTTCCATTTGGCATAGCCGTCTCTAGCTGCAGCGTAAACTACCGGGAATTCAAGTTGTTCTTCATTCGCATCAAGCGCAACAAGAAGGTCAAACACTTCATCCATTACACGGTCAGGCTCAGCAGCATCTTTGTCTATTTTATTGATAACAACAATTGGGATAAGCCCAAAACCGATAGCTTTTTTGAGTACGAATTTTGTCTGAGGCATAACACCCTCTTGGGCGTCTACCAACAAAAGAACACCGTCAACCATACGAAGTACACGTTCTACTTCTCCGCCAAAATCGGCGTGGCCCGGAGTGTCGATGATATTGATCTTGTGATCTCCATAAGTGATAGCCGTATTTTTAGAAAGGATCGTGATCCCTCTTTCTTTTTCTATGTCATTGCTATCCATGGCTCTTTCTTGAACCTCTTGGTGCGCAGCATATGTGCCGCTTTGTTGCAGCAACTGGTCAACCAATGTCGTTTTGCCATGGTCGACGTGCGCGATAACCGCGATATTTTTAATTTTTTGCATAATGCATCCTATTTTATTGTATATATTTCGCGCATTATATCTAAATTTTATTATAATGAGTTATCGCGTTGCAAATCCATAAAGCTCATGGTATTGTTTCATTGCGTATCTATCGGTCATAGAAGCTATGTGGTCAGCTATTACTCTGTGTTTGTTTCGTTTGTCCAAAAGCTCTCTTTGATATGACGGCAACAGATGAATATCTTCTCTAAAAGCATTATATAATCCCTTGATACACTGCTTGCCTGCAAACATGTTTACCACAATTTTTTCATGTCTATATAGATTTATAAAAAGATATTTTTTGAGAGTTTTGATCTCCGTTTCTATCTCTTTGCTAAAGCCAACTGGTAAAGAAGCAGTTGCATCCAAAGTGCCACAAATCGGTTTGGATCTATCATATTTCTCAACTTTTTCGGCAGAATAAGCTATAAAATCTTTGACCAAGAGAGTAATAAGATTTGCTACAAATCTATGCCGATACAAACCGTTATCTTTACCGATCCCCTCTGCTTGCACCAATGAGTCAATTCTTTGACACAACGGCTCATTAAACAATGAATCAAAATCTATAAGCCCATATTTTATCCCATCATCAATATCATGGCTGATATAAGCTATTTCATCAGCGCGATCCACTATCATGGCTTCTATGGACGGGTGTTTATCGAGCGCAAATCGTTCATCTAATGATTTCAAAAAACTTTTTTTGTATGGCGCAGAATGTTTTAGTACCCCTTCTAATGTAGCAAAAGTAAGGTTTAGCCCATCAAATCCATCATATCGTTTTTCAAGCTTAGTCAATACCCTAAAAGATTGGAAATTATGATCAAATCCAAAATCGTGCCCATCTGACCTAAGAAGATCATCTAGAGTGTCTCCGCCTATATGTCCAAATGGGGTATGTCCCAGATCATGCGATAAAGCAATCGCCTCGCATAAGCTCTCGGCTAGTCCCAATGAACCGGCAAGTGTACGCGCGATCTGGCTAACTTCTAGCGAATGGGTCAAGCGTGTGCGAAAATAATCGCCTTCGTGATTAAGGAATACTTGTGTTTTGTATTCTAGTCTCCTAAAAGAGCTAGAATGAATGACCCTATCTCTATCTCTGGCATAAGGATTTCTAAAGTCTTCTTCAAATCCATAAAACCTCAAATGTGCCTTCATTGTTTGCCTTTTGTGTGTGTGCGTGTTTGAGTTTGAGCAAGAGATTGCAATAAACCGTATAACATTTTACTGATAATATTGATCTCATTATATATTTTTTCAAAATCCTCTATATCGATATAATTCAAATCTTTAGCTAAAAGCAAATGGTATTTTAGCTCCCCTATAGATCCTCTAGAGATTCCAACAAACTGGCGATACTCTCCAATATTGTTTCTATGGCTTCCTTCCATAAGATTAGCGCAAACTGAGCTGCTAGCTCTTCTTATTTGAGATATTAGACCATACTTTTCCTCTGATGGAAATTGCTTTGTATGCTCATATAGTTTTAGAGTTAATATATGAGACTTTTTAAAAACATCCAAATCTTCAACGCTACTCACACTCATTCTCAACACTCCTCGCTCACACTCACACAAAATGTGATATAATTATATCAAACTAGACCCAAAGGGCTACCATGAAAATCACTCTTTTACATAACACTCCTCTCAATATTTGTGCACATGCTATTAGGACTTGTTGGCAAAGTTTTGACAAGTCGGATGACGGCGGAGAAAAAGATTTAGCACTAATCGATAGAGTAGGTAATAAATTCAAACATGCTTCAACTTTGGAACATATAACATATAATTTTTATATTCAAGGTATTAGCCGCGCGTTGCTGCAAGAATTGGCTAGACACAGGATAGCTAGCCTTAGTGTTAAAAGTACCCGTTATACACTAAAAGAGCTCAAAGAATGCGATATTATAGATTATAAAAAGTTTTTAGTTTTTACAGGCAATGAAATAGTGGATAATGCCAGCAAAACAGCACTTGATAATCTTCAAAATGTACTAAAAGCCGGTATCAGCAATGATATAGCAAAGTATTGTTTGCCTGAAAGTTACAAAACAGAACTCACATGGACGATAAATGCTAGAAGTTTGCAAAATTTCTTACATCTTCGTTCTAGCAAAGATGCTCTTTGGGAGATAAGAAACCTTGCTAACGGTATTTATGAAGCGTTGCCTGAAGAACATAAGTATCTGTTTGAAGATCATATTTGCGACTACTCTACAGAGTAGAAGCAATCTATGAAGAGATTGAGTGTGTTTTAAAATTGATTATTTAGACCCTGAAATAAATTCAGGGCGACGAAAGATATCGTCTACTGCTTAACGTTCGTGAAAAGCTTCAGATAAAGTTTTAGTGATTGGCTTAGTTAGGTATTGCCATACTGTTCTTTCTCCGGTAATTATATCTACCTGAGTGGTCATACCCGGAGTAACTTCTATCTCTTTGCCGTTTTTGGCAATGAGTTTTGTCTCGTCTAACACTATTTTGACCCTAAAGTAGTATTTATCCCCCTGCGGCGTTTTTTCTACCAAAGTATCCGGGCTTATGTAGTCAACGGTACCGTCAAAGATACCATATATACTATAATCGTAAGCATCCAGCTTGACTGCAACTCTTTGTCCTTTTTTAACAAAAGATACATCTGTGGTCGGCAATTTTGCTTCTATTATCAGCTTGTCGCCAAACGGCACAAGTTCCATAATGATATCTCCGGGTCTAACTCTAGCGCCTTTTGTGGTAATCAAAATATTTTTTACAATTGCATCCATAGGTGATGATATCTCAGTCCACTCCAAAGTTACTTTGCGATCGGCCAATTCTTGTTCTTTTGTAGAGAGTTCTTCTTCTGCTTTAGTCATCTCGGCTTGAGAATCTTGAAAATATTTATTCCGTTTGTTTGAGATCTGCCCCTTGAGGTCTGATACTTGTCTTTTGAGACGAATTATCTCAGATGATCCTATATCTCCAGATTCCAAAAGCGGCAAATTATTGCTCAACTCTTCTTGTGCAAGACTCAAAGATTCTTTAAGTGCTGAAGTCTCATCATTAAGAGCTTGTTGTCGTCTTTTAAAGAGCTCTGTTTGGTTGGAGATAAATTCAGGATATTTTTTGGCCTCTTCTGGAAAAACCAACGGTTTATCGTAAACCTCTGCTTGAAGTCTAGCTAGTGTTGCTTTTAGAGCAGCTACTTTTGCCGTGCTGTCATCGTAGGCAGCTTGTGCTTTATTTTTTTCAAGAACTACAAGCTTTTCACCATTTTTGACATGCTGTCCTTCTTTTACAAATATTTTCTCTACCACGCCGTCTGTTGCTGCTTGAATCTCTTGGGTTTTAGCTGTTGCTATTACTTGCCCTGGAGCATGTGAGATTTGATCCAGTGTAGCCCAAGATGCCCAGATCAAAAATGGAATGATCAATGCAAACAGAGAACCAAATATAATCCATAGTGGATTGACTTTTGTTATGTACGGAAGATGTTCTTTCATTCTTGACCTTCTTTTTCATTATTATTAGATGCAGGATTGTTTTGTTGTGCTGCGGCTTGTGCTGCTTCTTGTTTTAATCGCTGAGCATTTGCTATTTTCCCAAGAATTTCATCCCTAGGGCCATCCATTACTATACCTTGTGGCGTCATGATGATGATTCTATCCACTAGTCTCAAAAGGGTCGGTTTGTGAGTAACTACGACTAATGTTTGTTCTTTTGTGATACTAGTACTCAAAATTTGCATAATTTTATTTTCTGTCACGTCATCCATATTTGCCGTAGGCTCATCTAACAGCCATATTTTCGGATTTGTAAGCACCATTCTTGTAATAGCGATCAGTTGTTTTTGCCCGCCGGAAACGCTATTGCCGCCTTCGGGAACTATGGTATCTAGGCCTTTTGGCAAAGCATTTATAAGCATTGAAAGCCCTGTTTTGGCAGCCGCTTCCATTATCTGTTTATCCTCAATTCCGACAAGTCCCAAAATGAGATTATCCCTTAGCGTCCCAGAAATTAGTTTGGTGCTTTGAGATAGATATCCTATAGTATCGCTGAGCTTGTCCCTGGCTATCTGCTGTATATCTATATTATCCAAAAGAATCTGTCCCTCTTTTGGAGCATAAAGACCTGCTAACATCTTAAGAATTGTCGATTTTCCAGAGCCGATAACTCCTAATATCGCTATCTTCTCGCCGGTATTGATCGTCAAATTTGACAATACTATAGGCGGCGTACCCTCAGCGTATGAAAATTTAACTGCTTGACAACGATAATTTGGAGCAATATCTGCCGGGCTTAATGGTTTTTCCACCCCTTCGTTGTCTCTTGGCAATTCATAGATACGATCCAAATCTTTTACTGACATTTTTGCTCTTCCCCATTGAACAAACAGGTTTGGCAACATCGCCAAAGGAGCAAGAACTCTGCCTGAAAGAATAGTAATAGCAATAAGTCCCCCCATTGTCAAGCTATCAGTTGAACTTACCATATAAGCACCCATAGCCACCAATCCTGCATAGCTCAATTGCTGCAAAAATGCCGCTATATAACCCGATAGTTCCGTGTAATGTCTAATAGATATATCATCATGAATAGCATCTTCGCTCAACGCATTCCATCTGCTCAGTGTAGCATAACTATGACCTGATGCTTTGAGGGTTTCAGCAGCTTCTACTGCTTCGACAAGAAGTCCTAGTTTTCTGTTTGACGCAGCAACTGATTGATAGGTTAGGAATTCTATTTTATCTCTAAAAAAGAATGCCGCTCCAAGAGATAAAAAGAAAAATACAAACGGTACTATCCCCATCATAAATCCGCCTACCATAATTATGATCGCAAGAAAAAATAAAGTAAACGGGAAATCTATAACAAAATATAGAGCTGCTGTTGATATAAAAGTACGAATGGCTATATAGCTTTGAAGCTGGGCTGAAAGTGTACCTATACTCTGAGGAAGAGAATCTAGCCTGATCTTTAAAAAACGATCAAAAATATTATGCGAATAGCTTTTATCCATCGCCACGGAGGAGTGGTCAAGTATAGTTGATCTTGCAACTTTGAGTATCATTTCCAATAAAATCGCTATAAATACACCAATAGATAATGCCACCAATGTGGACATACCATGAGTCGGTATGACCCTATCGTAAACTTGCATACTATAAAATGAAGTTCCCAAAGCCAAAAAATTGATACTAAGAGTCGCGACTGCGGCTTGAACTATACGCGGCTTTTCCCGTAATGCAACTTGTTTGAACATTTCATATGCACTTTTTTCTGCTTCTGGTTTTCTTTCTACTCTTATAGGCGAAAACAATAAGTCAGGCGCGGTTAAGTCATGATATTTAATACCCTCAACGCTGTCACATTTCCATCTTCCGTTTGCTGTTTTTTCTAAAACTATACACATGCCTGCGCCAGGAACAAACGCAAGTGCCGGAAGCATCTCTTCATTAATTTTTTTAGTCCATTTTGGTTTTACGAGTCCATGTACATTAAAAAGTTTTTCATAATAATTAGTCACAAATTCATTGTTGACCATAGTGCCTGATGTCAAATTTTTGACAAAATCATCATACTCATGTTTCGAGAGTCTAGATGTAGCAAAATGCGGCAATGAACAACTTTGCGCTAACCATTCGATATCTTTTTCAAGCTGTTTTGCATTTTTATACAGTTCCATTTGACAAGCCCCCTAATTTTTTACTCATATTTTCCCCTCTATTGTCTTACGATGTAAGCTTCATCACAAATGATATTTTTCACCTCTCTAGCAACTTTAAGCGCGTCAGTTGCTTGGGCATAACAGCCTATTAGGCTATGGTCCCCATTTTCCATGATCTCTAAGTTTTGTTTTTTAAGTTCATTTTTCATGTTCTCATTAATTTTCGCATTAAATTGTACATAATACTGTTCTTTGCCCGGTATAGGTTTTGCTGCTTTTACTCTTATTCCTATAGGCTGTTCAGGTTCAGGCATTGGCGCAATTGCTTTTGATTTTCCAGGAATTACCATATTTTCAATAACTATTTTTTTTGGTTTCTTAGCAGCTGCAGCAACTTTTGGTTTTTCTTCTTTTTTGACTGCAGGAGCTTTTTCAACAACTGCTGTTTTGACCTCTGCTGTTTTGGCTGCAGGAGTTTTGGCAGCAACGGTTTTTGCCTCTTCCTTTTTAACAGAAGGCGTTTTAGC
>DLIG01000023.1:2044-2256 GCA_002483605.1 Sulfurovum sp. UBA7648 | reverse complement strand
TTTTTGCTAAAGAGGCTGGCAAAACTCCATCCGCTTGTTTCGTTTTTATCTTTATTTTCTGCTTTTTTGGCTATGAGAGTTTTCGGAGCAGTTGTTGTGGTTTTTGTTTTTTCTGTTTTTGAAGCAGCTGCGGCAACTTTTGGTTTTTCTGCTTTTGGGGCAGCTGCTATGACAACTTTTGCCTCTTCTTTTTTAACAGAAGGCGTTTTAGC
>DLIG01000023.1:0-1811 GCA_002483605.1 Sulfurovum sp. UBA7648 | reverse complement strand
TTTTTGCTAAAGAGGCTGGCAAAGCTCCATCCGCTTGTTTCGTTTTTGTCTTTATTTTCTGCTTTTTTAGCTATTACAGTTTTTGGAGCAGTTGTTGTAGTTTTTGCTTTTTCTGCTTTTGGGGCAGCTGCTATGACAACTTTTGCCTCTTCTTTTTTAACAGAAGGCGCTTTAGCCGCAACTGCTGTTTTAACTACAGGGGCTTTAGCTTCTGCTGTTTTGGTTGCAAGTTTTTTGCTAAAGAGGCTGGCAAAACTCCATCCGCTTGTTTCGTTTTTGTCTTTTGTTTTGACTTTTTCTTCTCTAATAGCTACTACGCTATTTGCATTGTTTGCATTTGATTTATTTGTCGTAGTTGTTTTTACTGCAGTTTTTGACAAATTCTCGTCTTTTCTTGAAAAAATAGTATCAAAAGTGACTTTTTGATTTTTATCTGAAGGAATAGACGGTTGCGCCGGTTCAATAGGTTTGGCAGGTTTTTTGAGTTTTGCCAATTTATTATTGCCAAGCATATTCAACAAGCCGTCTTTGCCGCCCAATAGAGCAAGCTGATATGCCGAAACTATAAGAGTGGATCTCGTATCTTCAAATGCCATTTGGTTTTGAGTAAGCTCTCTTGATGCATTGACAAGATCCAGCCATTGACGCTTGCCTGCTAAAAACAATCTGGTATATGAAGCAAAAACCTTTTGTGATGATCCGATAGATCCTGATTGTGATTCAACCCTATTGACTGATGATGTATAATCATTATAGGCATACATTACTTTATTGATAAGATCTTGCTGCTTTGAGAGCTTCTCTTGTCTGACTTGCATGATTTTTGCTTCAGCTGTTTCTACTCCTGAAAACGCTGATAACCCAGCTCCTGGAGATGCTTGCACCGATAGATACACCAAAGTATCATCCATTGGTTCATCATAATACAACGAACTGCTTCCTACGCCTCTTTCTGCTTTAATAGAAATATTCGGCCAAAAGACAGATTTGGCTTTAGACTTTTCTGCCTCCGCCAGCTCCAGCTTGGCATCAAGTTTTTTGAGTGATGGATGAGTGTTTATCATTGATTTAATGATCTTGTCTAGTGAATCAAAAGAAAACGGCACTCTTTGGTCTATCTCCAGTCTGCCGTTAAATTTATGGTTAGTCAAAAGTTCTATTTGCGCCAAAGAGGTATCAAGTCTGGTTTTGGCATAATTGATATCTGTTTGCATTTGATACAATCTAGCCTTCAAAAGCTCCATATCCGATCTAGAAGACACCCCAGCAGCTACGCGTCTAGAAACCATACCTTCTAGTATGCCTAGCTGCATTTGCCCTTCTGAAAGGGCCTCAAGGTCTCCTTTGGCCTTTAGATATGTTTTGAGGGTATTGAGCAGTGTTTCTACTAAAATATATGCATTGTCTTCCAGTCCATACTCAGAATCATGCTTATTGGCAACTGCCATATCATATGTCGAACTGATCTTGCCGCCTGTCCATAATGGCTGCTCAATGGCAGCTGTCCCTCCCCAAAGTTTGTCTTTGTTAACCCCTTGATTGACACTAATGGAAGGGGTAGGGAAATAGTTCCACATCGCACCTTGGACCTGTGCATTGGCGCCTCTAATGACTTGCTCTTGCATTTTGATGCTCGGGTGGGATTTGATGGTCATTGTTACTAGATCATTGACACTATATGTTGTACCGGCATATGCTACAGTAAAACCGGCTATCAAAATCAAATAAACATGTCTCACTATTTATCCTTACCTATTAAACCATTATTTATATTGTTATTGTACATTGAAGTATTATATCATTATAAGATA
>DLIG01000014.1:50335-50496 GCA_002483605.1 Sulfurovum sp. UBA7648 | reverse complement strand
GAGTATGTAGATATGTTTGAAGCAGGCATCATAGATCCGTTCAAAGTTGAACGTGTAGCTCTCCAAAATGCTACAAGTGTAGCTAGTTTGCTTCTTACTACCGAAGCAACTATCGGTGAGATCAAAGAAAACAAACCGGCTCCTGCAATGCCTGATATGGG
>DLIG01000014.1:27945-50203 GCA_002483605.1 Sulfurovum sp. UBA7648 | reverse complement strand
CCTGATATGGGCGGCATGGGCGGAATGTATTAATCTGCCAACTTTTTATACCCCTTTTGCAAGGGGTATAAATTATCTATATATTTCTAATATCTATTATAAATAACCTCTAATTGCCGCGATCATAAAGTTTTCTTTTTTCTGATATCGGTTTTATAATTCTGCTTGTTTGGATAAAAAACTTGTTAATTCAAAGCACCTTCTGTTTTGGTTATTAAACAACTTATTACGACTCATCTATAAGAAAAATATAAAATATATGTAACTTTCTACATCTGTTTATTAAAATCTACAACAAACACCACTTCTCCATTGTCGTAATAATAATCTAAAGTAAAATTATGAAGTTCTAAAATTCGCTTAACAATATTTAGTCCTAATCCATATCCTTTATTCATTCTGGTGCTATCTTCTTGGGTAAAAGCATCCGTGTAAAACGATAGCGGCTTAGTAAGAGGATCAGCAAGATTTCTAATTTCTAAAATATTATCAGTTGCTATTGCACGAACAATACCGCCAGTTTTGTATTTAAGTGCATTATCTAGCAGGTTTTTGATGGCTATGGAGAGATATTCTATATCCCCATGTAGATGAAATGGAATTTGAACCTCTATATGCAATTCCTTTTCATTATCTACGAGCATTTTGGCAAGTGACTTTGCCAATAATGTCTCTATGTTATAAGTAGAAAAAGATAGATTTAGATTATTTGAACTTAATTTTTCTACTTCCAAAAGTTCATTAGTAAGGGTGTCTATATGATCGATCGATTTTTTTAAGATATCTTTGTACTTAGAAGTTTCTATCATTTCCAAAGAAAGTTTGGCTTTTGATATGGGAGTGCGTAATTCATGACTTATATCTGTTAAAAATTGCGTTCTTGATTCTATTAATGTAGCAATATTCTGTGCCATTGTATTAAACTGAAAAATAACTTTTGCTATTTCATCTGAGTTATGCTGCTCTTTGATGCGATGAGTGTAATCTCCTTTGCCAAATTTCTCTATTTCCGAAGGAAGCCTTCGAAGCGGCATGAGCATTTTAGTGATAACAAAAAACATTACTATCAGTATCAATACATCTGCTAAGATAAGAAGATTTAAAATCTTTTTTTGTCCTATTTCTTCTACTTGAGTATTGTCAAAAAAGAATACATCTTCATCCAAGTAGTGTAAGTGTAAAAAATAACCGTCATTATTTTTAAGTACTTCCGTATAGCCAAATGATACTGGAGAATATGATATTTTTTGAGCTTTTTGAAATCCGTATTTGCCAGGGTCTATAGTCCTAAAATTAACCGCTTTTGCTTGAAGCACAAGAGCATCATTATCTCCTTTCATTAAGATATCAAAAAGATTTTTTGATGCTTGTATATATTTATCTCTAATGGACGTCTCAAAGTTTTTTTGTGATATATCATTGGTCTTAAAAGAGATATACCCCATAAGCAAAATACTTATAAAAAATAGTATTGTGATTTTTGATAAAATTGACATAGTTAACCTATAAACTTGTAACCTACACCCCAAATTGATTTGATATATTTGGGGGATTTGAAATCATCAAACAGCTTGCTTCTGAGATTTGATATGTGCATATCTATGGCTCTGTCTTTTAGGTTATAATTCTCACCTTTTAAATGCCCAGATATATATTCTCTAGAAAGCACTTGGTTTGGATGGTGTAATAAAAGTATAAATATCTCATATTCTATCCTGGTAAGTTCAAGCGGATACCCGTCTTGAAGTATCTCCATTTTGCGTTCATCTATTTGAAATTCCCCAATTTGTTGCACGCCAACCAATCCTTTTATGCGCCTAAAAATAGCATCCATCCTAATCAAAAGTTCTTTTGGCTCATATGGTTTGGCCAGATAATCATCCGCACCATACTCAAATGCTGCTACTTTATCGCCTAAATTTCCTCTGGCACTTGATATTATTATAGGCACATTGCTAATTAAACGGA
This sequence comes from Sulfurovum sp. UBA7648, assembly GCA_002483605.1. Classification (GTDB taxonomy): domain Bacteria; phylum Campylobacterota; class Campylobacteria; order Campylobacterales; family Sulfurovaceae; genus BN30871. Next base: position 48,235 of record DLIG01000014.1, on the reverse strand, counting down.
TCTTTTTGCAAACATCGAATCCGTCAAGTTTGGGCAGCATCAAATCAAGTATGACCAGATCATAATCGTTTCTACTACTTAAAGCTTCTAAAGCTATCACAGGATCATCAAATGCAAATACTGTATAATCGTGGTTTTGCAGATAGTCTGTCAGCAGTTCTTGCATCTCCAAATCGTCTTCTATTAGATAAATCTTCAATCTATCTCCCATTCATCCATATGGTGAATAAATTTCTTTTTTTGCTCTAAAGTAAGAACCGCATGCATTTGTTTTAAAAATTCTATTTCTATCGCACTTGCTTTATCGCTTAATTGTCTGTTTTGTTGTTGCATTTTGATACTATCAAATTTATTTTGTAAAAATAAATTTTGTTTTTGTTCCGCAAACACTTTTTGTGTGTGTTGTAAATTTTTCATTTTGATACGATAATCTTGAAGTATTTTTTTAACAATACTTTGTTGAGATTGATTTAGTGACAAGAAAGTAAGATCTTTTTTGTAAAAATGATGGTCATCATCATCATGATCACCTGCGAATACTATGCTTATTAAGAAAATAAACGAAAAAATAATTTTCACGTTTTTAAGCCTTTTGGTAATTGTATCAAATCATTTTCTAGCATCCCTTTTTCAATATCTTGATGGCATGCCTGGCAATTAGCTTTGCTTTTTACTTTATTTGATAAAAATACTCTACTATCTATCTCCTTATGTTTTGCTTTCCAATATGGAGTTTTAGTGATTGCTATAATTGTTTTATTTGTATCATCGAGACTTTTTGTTATTTTCAAAGCAGCTTGATGCGTAGAATTTTCGGCACTGTTTTTTTTCAAAAATTTGAGTATAGAAATCCTTGTGACTTCATCAAGACTAGCATCTTCTCCAAAGTGGTTCTCCAAATTCCCCATCATGGCTGTCCATGATTTTTGTGGCAATAGAAATGGAGGATATGTGATGTGACAACTGCCGCATTCTGCTTTGAACTCAGGATGCAAAACGGCATAAGAGACCGGTTTGTTGAAATTGGATACAAATACATTTTCTTTGACAGCAAATAAATAATATAAAAACCATATCGAAACTGCGATCCAGACAATTTGAAATATTTTTTGCCACCATGAAGTAGATATGCCCGCTGGTTCATATGTTGTTTTATATCCATCTATCATTGAGTCGACCGCATCTCCTTTTTTGATAAACTTATCCATAAGACTGCCGGCTATATGTACAAACACTACACCCAAAAAGATATTTGCTAACAACTCATGCAACTCTTCAAATATTTCCATCTCATGATAATTTGCTTGATGTAAAAATGCAAAAATACCATGGTTTTCTTCAATGCCATATGCTAGCATACCGCTAAGAGTTGTTAGAATAGCTACTATAAACATAGTGATTATAGCAAAACTGGATGCCGGATTATGTCCTATATGCTTATCACCTTTTGAAAAAACAGAACCTAGATATTTTTTTAGTGAATTGATGTTTAGGTCAAAATCTTTAAATTTTGAATATTTAGGACCTATAAATCCCCAAAAGATCCTAAATACGACCAATATTCCAAAAGCCAATCCTAATATGACATGATATTTTAGAAGTTCATCTGTATCACCCAACAAATATGCTGCAGCAAAAAAAACTATCATCAAAATATGTGAGATCCTATTGCCAAGTGGCCAAATATAACTCTTAATCATCTTTCCACGCTCTATAATTTGGTATTTTTATAGCCCTTTCGCTGTAGTTTCCTTTATTAGCAGTAGTGTGACATGCCGTACAATTAGCTAAAGAGCCGACCTCTTTTTGTATAATCATTTTTTTTGGTATTTCGTCATGCTTATTTATAAAATATCTGGTTTGTGTAATTCTAAGAGGTACTTCGTTTGGCCTAATTGACTGTAATATTTTTCTACTTCTTTTATACTCTATGCCTTTTTCTGCACTATTTGCTTTTAGATAATTAGCTAAATATTTAGTCGTAGCATCATCAAGCGAAGCATCGCTGTCGAAATGGTTTTCCAAATTACCCATCATTTTTGTCCATGATCTTTGCGGTAATAATCCTGGCTGATATGCGAAATGACAACTTCCGCACTCTTTGATATATATTGCATTTTTCACGGGTGCTACATCATTCCTGTTGCCCCATCTATCATCATCCGCGTAAACTCCACTTATCAAGATTAGTGGTATTATAATTTTTTTATACATTTTAAAATTCCTTATTTAGATTGAATATAATAAAGAACATCGCCTTTTTCAAGCGCAGTGCCTTCTCTATTATAAACATCTTTAAAGTTTCGTCTGAGCCATTTTTGTACTTCTTTAATATCGGTCAATCTACTTTTATTGACGCTTGGCCCTAACGGCTTGATAATTTTATTGGTAGTTGGATTTTGTCCATTTTTGGTTAAATTACTACCGTGACAACTAGTGCAAGAAATAGAATCACCGCTTTTCCCTATATGTTTAGTGGTGAATATCTTTTCCCCTCTTTTGGCATTGAAGTCGACGAAACTGCTATCGGCTTGTTTAGCTTCGCTTTTGAGAGCTGCGATATAGCCCTGCATAGATGGAGAAAAGTTTCCTGCATTTGCAATCACTCCACACAGCAATATAGCTAAAGTGTATTTTTTCATAATGACTCCTTTGGTTTGATATTGACATCATAATCAAGGATTGTAAATTACAAAAATATACTTTTTTACAAAAAATTTACATTTAAAAGATAATAAACGCAATTTGAAGAAAATTTTGTCAAATGGCTACACAATATAAAGATTGGATATCGGTTTTATAATCCTGCTTGTTTATCCATAAAAACTTGCTCATTTAAAACACCTTCATTTTTAGCGACTATGCAGGTTACTACCGCATCCCCTACTACATTAACGACTGTGCGTATCATATCCAATAGCCTATCAACACCCAAAATAAGCCCAATACCTTCAATAGGAAGTCCTACTTGCGTAAAGACCATCGACAGCATTATAAGTCCTACTCCAGGCACTCCAGCCGTACCTACAGAAGCAAGCACAGACATTAAGACCACTGTTAAATAACCGCTTATCCCAAGATCTACACCATAAACGTTGGCAATAAATATAGTAGCCACTCCTTGCATGATCGCAGTACCATTCATGTTTATCGTTGCACCAAACGGTACCGTAAAAGAAGCAACAGAATTGTCTACACCCATACGTTGTGTCACGGTTTGAAGAGTAATGGGAATAGTAGCATTTGAACTAGAGGTAGAAAATGCAAAAAGCTGAACATCTCGAATCTTTCGCAAGAAAATTTTGGGACTGAGTTTGGCAAAAAACTTCAATATCAACATTAAAGTACCAAACATATGAAATGCCAATATAGCAACCAATACTGCGACATACTCTGCTAGGCTTGCCAATAGGTCAAACCCCAATTGGCTAACAGCTTTGGCCAGTAGTGCTAAAACCGCAAAAGGTGCAATATGCATGATCATAATGACCATTTGCAGCATAGCTTCATTTATTATTTTAATTCCTTCTACGATAGGCTCTGCTTTTTTGCCCACCATTAATAAAGAAACACCAAATAGAATCGAAAAAAAGATGATTTGCAGCATGTTCCCGGAAGCAAAAGCCTGAACAATATTTTCTGGGATGATATTTATAAATACATCTATAAGTGAAGGTGCCTGGCTGGGAGTAAAAGAACTATTGGTAGTCAAGCTATTTTTTGTACCAGGAGAAAATATAACGGCAATACCTATAGCGCTCGCAACTGCCAAAGCTGTCGTAAAAACATAGAGTAAAAAAGATTTGATACCTATCTTGCCAAGTTTATTGATATCTCCTATGCCTACTACCCCACTGATCAGTGAAAAAAAGACCAAAGGGACCACTAGCATCTTGAGCGCGGCAATAAACATCTTGCCTAGAGCATCAAAAATACCTTCTATTAAATAGATATTTATCCAACTGCCTTGAGTATTTAATCCGCCTATATTGATCGCCGTTCCGAGCAAAATCCCCAGTGCCATTCCTAATAATACTTTAGCGGTCAAACTCATTTATTAACTCCTTATAAAACAATCGTACGGACGCGGTGCCTTTTCGCTACTGAAAAACTTTTTCAAGTATATAGAATTTTTGTTATTGTATCATAAGAGAAGAGGCGTAAGATCACAATATCACAAAACTTCAAAAATCTCTTGGATTATCATCTCTCCATCGATATATATCTCAGCTCTAAAAATATCACCTTTTGCATATGCAGCCACGCCCTTTGGGGTGCCGCTCATGATGATATCCCCGTCTTCCAGGCTCATAAAAGTCTGTATCTCTTCTAAAATCTCGAGCGGTTTATAGATCATAAGCTCGTAAGTTGCATGCTGCTGCAGATGATCATTTATGTACAGCTTCATCTCAAGAGTTTCCAAATTTCCATTTAGAGGGATGAATTTACCAAGTACGCAAGAACCGTCAAATCCTTTTGCCCGCTCCCAAGGCAACCCCTTGGCCTTTAGGTGGTTTTGAATATTTGCTTTTGTCAGATCCAGTCCAAAGCCTATGCCTTGAAGTTTGTTGTCAATCACCAAAAAACAGATCTCACCTTCAAATCTACAGTCGCTTTGATAGAATTTCAGCTCATCAGTAATGGCGGAATTTGGTTTATTGAAAAGTACCATATTCTCAGGTATTTCATTGCCGAGTTCATAGATATGTTCGACATAATTGCGCCCTATACATACTACTTTTGAAGGAGTGATTGGGTTGTTGTTAAAGTATATTGTTCGCATGATTATGCTTTGTCTCCAGCCATTTTTCAAAAGGCATTAGTGCATCGATCTCTCGCGGCTGTGTTTTTAATATCTCGGCTAAACTTTTGACGCCCATTGATAGAAGATATTGTAAGTTATGATCAAAAGAAGCTTCTTGTATGATAAAAATCTCCTTTTTGTGCACCTCAAACATAAATCCTCCGTTTGGTATAGGCGACATTGAAAGCGAAACTGTATAATGGTCTTTTATGATACTTTCTTTTTGGGAATACATAAGCCCTATGTTGTAGCTATCTTTGCTCCCAAATCCAGAAATAGCAACTACTAAGACTTTTGTGTCTCCTTTTTTTGAGGAGTTAAAAATTTCGATCATATCCTTTACGGTTTTGTAGCCTGGTATTGTGGCAATAAGTTTGCCAAAAAGCTTGGCAAGCCTAGTCTCTATCAAAAAGCCAAGCACAAAAAGTACTATCACTAGAACGATCATAAAAAGAGCTATCCAAAGCGGCTCATTTTGTTTTGGAGTAAAACCTATCATAGTAAATACATAAGAGTTTACAAAAGATTCGATCTTGCCATATATCCAAAAAAGCACCATAAGAACCAGCGCAGCCGGAAGTATGCCAAAGAGTCCTTTGATGACTTTATCAACAAAGCCGGCCATCACGGTGTTTTTTTTACTCATTTATATGCCCTCTTTATCATGGCAAGAACTTCTAAGCGCAAGCTTGCCTTCCATGCTAAGATAGCTGTTGAGTGCACCTATATAAGCTCTAGCACTCGCTAGCATTGTGTCAAGACTTAGTCCGTGGCCTATAATAGCCGGCTCATAGTCATTAAACATTACTTTTACTGTTACATTGGCCAAGGCATCTTTTCCTTTGGATACTGATGTAACTTTATAATCAAGCAATGTCCCTTGATAGCCTGTGATCCTGTCTATTGTTTTAAATACAGCGTCGATCGTACCGCCGCCTATTCCTGCATCTGTGATCTCTTGGCCATTGTGCCGGATGGTTACTGCTGCACTTGGCACCCCGCCTGTGGAATCCATTAGCTGCATAGCTACAAGTTCATAAGCTTTTTCTACATTGGTCATCTCGCTGGTGACCAATGCTCTGATATCGTCATCATAGATATCTTTTTTCTTATCTGCAAGTTCTTTGAATCTTTCAAAAGTGCTATTCAAATTTTCATCATCAAGCTCAAAGCCAAGCTTGGCAAGTTTATCTTTGAATGCAGCTCTGCCTGAATGTTTGCCAAGAACAAGTGTATTTTCCATATCAAGGCCTATGTCCTCGGGACGAATGATCTCGTATGTGGATTTGTTTTTCAACATACCGTCTTGGTGTATGCCGCTTTCGTGTGCAAAAGCATTTTTACCGACTATTGCTTTGTTTGGCTGCGGCTCGATTCCTGTAATGTTGGCTATTAATCGGCTTGTAGGATAGATCTCTTTTGTATTGATACGGGTATTAAGTCCTTTAAATACATCCTGACGAGTTTTTATCGCCATGACTATCTCTTCAAGAGCTGCATTTCCTGCTCTCTCGCCAAGGCCGTTTATGGTACATTCTATCTGTCTGGCACCATTCAATACGCTTTCAAGTGAATTTGCCACACCAAGGCCCAAATCGTTATGATTGTGTACTGATATGATGGCTCTGCCTTTAGTGTATTCGCTCATCTCTTTTACCATTGCACCTATCTCAAAAGGCAAACGAAAACCTACGGTGTCGGGCAAATTAATAGTGCTTGCTCCTGCCTCTATGACAGCATCAGTTATTTCTTTTAGAAATCCTATATCGCTTCGTCCTGCATCTTCGCAGCTAAACTCTACATCGTCTACAAAGGTTTTGGCATAGCTTACTGCTCTTACAGCTCTTTTTATGACTTCATCAGGCGACATTTTAAGCTTGTATTCCATATGAATCGGACTGGTAGCTATAAAAGTATGTATTCTTTTGAATGGTGCTTTAGCTATAGCATCTCCGGCAGCTTTTACATCATTATCTGTTGCTCTAGCCAATGAACACACAGTTGATCGGGTGATCTTTTGTGCTATCAAGCTGATCGCATCAAAATCTCCGGGACTTGCTGCAGCAAAACCTGCTTCTATGATATCAACACCAAGTCTTTCTAATTGAGAAGCTATTTGTATCTTTTCTTCAGTATTCATGGAAGCCCCTGGGCTTTGCTCTCCATCTCTTAATGTTGTATCAAATATCTTTATCATTTCTGTTTGCATTTTGTATTTACCTTTGTTTGTATAAAACACCTCTAGTCGGTGTAAAATTGTTTAATTGTACCCAAAAAGGGTAGAAAAAATAGAATAAAAATCGTTATTTATTATAGGGAAAATGGGAGCAGCAGGAGAGAAGTAGCAGCTTTGGCAAATGGTACGGTAATCATCGAAAATTTCATTTTCTCTCCTTAATAGTTGTATTTTGCAAGATTATAGCTTATTTTATCTGTAATTTCAAGTTATATTATATAAATATTGATAAAATATATCAAAATGAATTCAACAAGAGCGTTTTTTGAATTTGAAGCTATTTAATAAAATAAAAAATTTGATATGATTCGAAATCATTTTCAAGGGATAACTTTTTGGCTACAAAAGAACAGATACTAGACATCTTAAATCATCAATTTCTCATCATAGACGGGGCAATGGGAACACAGATCCAAGACCTCAAGATCCCTGCAGAGGCTTGGATAGATAAACATGGAAACTCTCAAGAGGGTTGCAACGAACTGCTTAACGATACAGCACCAGATCTTATAAAACAGATACACAAACGCTATGCAATGGCCGGAGCCAATCTCATCTCAACCAATACTTTTGGGACAATGCCTTGGGTTCTTGATGAGTACGGTATGAGCTCTAGAGCTTATGAATTGTCGCTCAAGGGAGCCCAGTTAGTTAAAAGCGTATGTGATGAGTATCAAAGCAGCCATAACCCGCGGTTTGTACTTGGATCAATAGGGCCTGGGACGAAATTACCTTCTTTGGGACATATTGAATATGATGAAATGTATGAAGGATTTTTGGAAGTTGCACTTGGGCTTATAGACGGCGGATGTGATATATTTTTACTTGAAACATGTCAAGATCCGTTGCAGATAAAAGCAGCTCTTCATGCGTGTGAAGAAGCAAACAAACAGCGAAGCGTGAAGCTGCCTATCATGGTAAGTGCTACAATCGAGCTAAGCGGTACGATGCTAATAGGTACGGATGCGGCCACTCTCATGACTATATTGGAGCCTTTTGATATACTTTCACTCGGATTTAACTGCGGAACAGGGCCTGATCAAGTCAAAAAACATCTTAAGCTTTTAAGTGAAATATCCAAATTCCCGCTTTCTATACATGCCAATGCCGGGCTTCCTCAAAATAGAGGAGGGTATACCTATTATCCAATGGGTCCTGATGAGTTTGCATCAAAACAAAAAGAGTTCACATCATTTGATGGAGTTTCGTTTTTGGGCGGATGCTGCGGTACGACACCACAACATATTTTGGCACTCTCAAAAGCATTAGAAGGCCAAAAACCAAAATTGCCCACTGGGAGCATCCAGCCTTCTGTAGCTTCACTGTTTAATAGTGTGGAGCTTATTCAAACCCCAGCTCCGCTGCTCATAGGTGAACGCAGTAATGCAACAGGCTCTAAGGCTTTTAGAGAACTTATCATTGCAGGAGATTATGAAGGTACGCTCAGTGTCGGACAGGCACAGGTCAGAGACGGAGCGCATTGTTTGGATGTGAACGTTGAGTTTGCCGGGCGCGATGGTGCAGTAGATATGAGTGCGGTTATGAAGCTCTATAACCAAAAGATCTCAATACCGCTTATGCCAGATGCTACCAGGGTCAATACTATAGAAGAGGCCCTAAAAGCCATAGGCGGAAAGCCTATCATTAATTCAGTTAACCTTGAAGACGGAGAGGAGAAGCTTGACGCTATCTGTCATTTAGCCAAAAAGTTCGGTACGGCGCTTGTATGTCTAGTTATAGATGAAAAAGGTATGGCAAAAACAATAGAAGACAAAATGAGGATAGCTGATCGCATATATGATCTGTGCGTCAATCGTCACGGCATAGATCCATCAAACCTGATCTTTGATATGCTGACATTTACGGTTGGAAGCGGTGATGTGGAATATCGTGATGCTGCCATCCAAACAATCGGAGCAATCAAACAGCTTCATGCAAAATACCCTGATGTCGGTTCTACTTTGGGGCTTTCAAATATCTCTTTTGGTTTGAGCGCAAATGCCCGCGTGTTTCTAAATTCTGTATTTTTGCACCATTGTGTCGAAGCCGGCATGACAAGCGTCATTATCAATGTCAAACATATAATTCCTATATCAAAAATGAGCGATGAAGATAGGGCGATTTGTGAAGAGCTGCTTTTTACTCCGGATGACCAATCACTATTTAAATTCATAAATCATTTTAGTGACAAAACTATTGAAAGTACCGATAATGATGAAGCATATAATGCTTTGAGCGATGAGGAAAAAATTGCCAAACTGCTTATAGATGGTGATAAAGAACGAATGATACCGCTCGTTACCGCAGCCAAAGATCATATTCCTGCTGATAAGATAGTCAACGAAATACTCATAGATGCCATGAAAGAGGTCGGTGAGCTTTTTGGAAGCGGCAAAATGCAGCTTCCTTTTGTATTGCAATCAGCTGAAACGATGAAAACGACCGTTGATTTTCTAAATCCTTATCTAACCAAACAAGAAAAAAATACCAAAACAGCTCTTGTTATAGGCACTGTCAAAGGCGACGTGCACGATGTAGGAAAAAACCTGGTAGATATAATACTCACAAATAACGGTTTTAAAGTCTTTAATATAGGTATCAAAACAGAGCTTGAAGAGTATCTGGAAGTGCTTAAAAACGAAGAGGTTCACGCAGTAGGTATGAGCGGATTGCTCGTCAAATCAACCGCGGTAATGAAAGACAACCTTGAGATGATGGCAAAAGAAGGCATCACCATACCTGTGCTATTAGGCGGAGCAGCGCTTACTAGAAGTTTTGTCGATGATTTTTGCAGGCCAATATATAAGGGGCCTATATTTTATTGTCGTGATGCTTTTGACGGTGTTATTGCCATGAGCAGGATAGAAAAATTTATCGAAGAGCCAAGCATCGGTCTTGATGATCGCTTAGCAGGCGATATGACACAGAGAGAAAGTAAAGAGATCAAAGAAGTGGTGATCCCTCCATTTGAAGATCTTAAAATGCCTAGCAAAGTTGATATACCAACCCCTCCTTTTTGGGGCAGAAGGGTACTTAGAAAAGAGCAACTCGATTTTGATATGGTTATGCAGTGGATCAATAAACGAAGTCTTTTTAAAATGCACTGGGGATATACAAGCCGCGGCATGAGCAAAGAAGCATATAAGCAGATCTTGGAATCCAAAGTATATCCGGCATATGAGCGAATCAAGAACGAGATAGCAGCTCGCGGATTATTTGATCCTACTATTATATACGGATATTATCCATGCAGAAGCAATGATAGGGAGTTATTGCTTTTTGATGAGAGTGAAGGGTGGAGCAGTGACGCCGATGCCAACAGGGAACCGCTCAGCGAGATCATAGGCAGGGCCAAATACCAATTTACTTTCCCGAGGCAGCGCAGAGCACCTCATAGGGCTTTGAGTGATTTCTTCTCTCATAGTAGAGATGATGTTATAGCTATTAGCTGTGTCAGTGCAGGAAATAAATTTAGCGCTTATGAAAAAGAGCTTTATGAACGCGGTGAATATTTGGAGTATAATATGGTGCACGGTTTTGGCGTAGAACTTGCCGAAGCTTTGGCTGAAGTTGTGCATAAGCAAATAAGGCTTGATCTAAATATTGCCAGTCTGGATGAGGGCTTTAGTCTCCGCGATGTGAGGATGAACAGATATCAAGGAGCTAGATACAGCTTTGGTTATCCTGCATGTCCTGATCTAGAACCCAGCCGGATAATTTTCGACCTGCTTCGCCCCGAAGAGTTTGGCATCACTCTAAGCGAAACATTCCAGATTCACCCGGAGCAGAGTACCACAGCATTGATCGTTCACCACAAAGAGGCGAGTTATTATGCCGTATGAGGATGGAAATTTTTTAAAACAAAAGGGGATATATGTGTAACATTCAAAAAATAAAAAGAAGCACATTCGCGATAATGGCAATAAGTACATTTTTTGGCTGCACAAGTAAGGTATTAATTAGTGGTGAATCTAGTGCCGGGCCTCTTTTGAAGTCAGACACTACTAGACAAGTTTCTCTAATGGCCAAAATTCAAGCAAAATGTAATAAAGTAGATTCTATCAGTACACAGATTATAAAAATAAACCCAATTGGAACAGGTAAGTCTGCAGCATCAAAAAAGTATGGGAGTGTCGACGAGCGATGGAGTGTAAGCCTTTGCAATAAAAACATTCCATATTTAGTAACATTTACTCCTGATGGCGAAGGCGGAACTTATTTTAGTACAAGACTAGAAAAGTAATAATATTAAAAATAATCAATCAAAATAGGAGCGATTATGGAAAAATCAGAGATTATTGAATGGATAGATTTTTTGGAAAGTTCATTGCAGCAGGATAAGATCACTCCCAAAGAAAAAAAAGAGGCTCAAGAAAAAATAAAACAATTAAAAGAAGAGCTTGAAGAGATAGAAGAAGAGGAGTAATTAATTTCCAAGGAGCCAACTGCTCCTTTGGCTTTGCAAGATCGCATAGAATCGATCTTGTTTCGAGCTATTTTGTGTTTGCTTCCAATGCTTTTTTCTGATCGTTAGTTAGCAAGCTGTACATTTTCTCTATCACGTCAGCTTTTTTGGCTGCCATTTCGTTTGCCATTTGGGTATGTTTTGCTATGAAAGTTTGTCTATCAAACTTGCCGTCATGAAATGCACTTAGCATGGGCTTGCCTTTGCCTGACATCATCTCCATTCTATCCATGTGCCATTGTTTCATGATCTTTTGCATTTCAATGCGTTGATCATTTGTTAGCTCAAGACTCATAATGGCAGGCATAGGCCCTTCGCAACCGCACGCACCTACCATGTCTCCTTGGCCACAGCCCATCATTTTGCCGCCGCCCATGTTGCATTTCATCGGAGCAGCCGATGATAGAGTTGCTGCTACAGTTAATGCAGCTATTAAATAGCCCTTTTTATTCATGATTTCCCCTTTTGTAAGATATGATTATATTATAACACAAAAATAATTTATAAATTAGATTATTTTTATCTTATTTTTTATTGGACTTGCTTGATCGTTTTTTGCCTGCAGATTCTGCTTTGGCTATTTTTGGACCTCTTTTTGTAGCATATTTTGGCTGGACTAGCCCTTTTTTCTTTTTATTTCCAAATGCACCGGCTGCTTTTTTTGGTTTTTCTTCCTCTTTGGTAAGGCTTTTCCCGCGTGTCTTGGCGGCCTGTGTTGGTATTGTTGTCTCAAAGCCTTTTACTGTAATGCGTTCAGGTTTTTTGTCTAGCAAAGTTTCTATTTTTTTCCAAGATATTTGTTCTGCTGTAGATAAAAGAGTAATCGATATTCCATCTTTGCCTGCACGGCCGGTTCTCCCTATACGGTGTATGTAGTCAGTTGGGATATGGGGAATATCATAATTGATAACAACACCCAAATTTTCAATATCCAATCCGCGCGCTGCTATATCTGTTGCTACCAAGATCTTAGTTTCCCCCAAACGGAAATCTTTCAAAGCCCGCTCTCTGGCTCCATGCTTTTTGTCTCCATGGATGGTAGCACATGGCAAGCCGCTCTCTTTTAGATATTGGCTCACTTCGTCCGCAATAATCTTGGTGCGAGTAAAAACAAGTACTTGTGGGTAATTGTTGGAGCCAATGATAAAAGAAAGAAGCTCATTTTTTTTCTCTTTTTCTATAGGATGGACAATCTGGCGTATCGTTAGATCGGCAGGAGAGAGGTTATCTACCTCGACTAAAAGAGGTTTTTTTAGTATCTTTTGGCTAAGTCTTTTAACTGCACCGGTCATCGTTGCAGAAAACAAAATAGTTTGACGCTTTGGAGGCAATAGATCTATGATATGCTCTACTTCTCGTATAAACCCCATGTCCAATATCGTATCGGCTTCATCAAGTACCAAAATTCGAACTTTTGAAAGTGGGATATGCCCTTGGCGGTTCAGTTCTATAAAACGCCCAGGAGTAGCAACGATAACATCTGCACCTTTATCAAGGGATGCAATTTGTTTTGTTATATTTACACCGCCGGAAATATTAATGATCCTAGCTCCTGTATCTATAGCAAAGCTTCTCATGGCTAATGTTGTCTGATCACAGAGCTCTCTTGTAGGAACGATAACCAAAGCTTGAACACGAGCAGGTTCATTAGAGGCTGTTTTGTTTAGCATTTGCAAAATAGGCAATGAGTATGCAGCGGTTTTTCCTGTGCCAGTTTGAGCCGCACCCAAAATATCACGTCCTTGCAGTATTAATGGTATCGCTTTAGTTTGGATAGGGGTTGGATCTGTGTATCCCAAAGAGGCTATATTGTTTTGTAATTGAATATTTAAAGTGTCAAATGGCATTTGATACTACCTTTGTATTATATTTATGCGATATTTACAGTGCCAATTAATTAAACTTGAAGTTGGTCATTGAAGAATAGTGTGATTATATCATACAAAATAAATTTATTGCCAAACCATACTGTATGTATATTCCTGACACTGCCTTATATTTTGCGACAATATGATAGCATAACAATAGATCCGGTATAATTTTCATATTATACCAACCGCCAAAGATTAACAAAAAAGAGGAGGCGTATATGAATTTTAGTGATAAGTGCTATGTACTTTTACGTCAAGTCCCAAAAGGAAAGGTAACAACATACCAAGCGATCGCTCATGCATTGGGTGGCAAGGCATATAGAGCAGTAGGTACTGCAATGGCTAAAAATCCAAACCCCGTTAAGGTACCATGTCATAGAGTAGTGAAGAGCAATGCCGGAATCGGCAATTACGCATTTGGCGTAGATAAAAAGATAGAATTATTGGAGAAAGAAGGAATTGCGGTAAAAAACGGCAAAATAGTTAATTTTGCCGATGTGTTTTACGATTTTTTATAATCTTATAAGATTTTTAACTCTTTGCACAGTATCGTTTTTAGATAGCGTTAGCCTTATGATGCTTTCTTCTTTGGCTTCAAGAGAATGAGGGACTTTGGCATCAAAATAAATCATTTCACCATCTTGCAATGTGATATTTTTGTCTTCATAGCCTATATTCACTGTTCCCCTAAGAACCATAATAGTTATCGCTCCAGGAGCCGTATGTTCTTTCATGATATTACCCTTTGCCATACAGATGCGAACCTCTTTGCTGTTAGGAGTTTCTAGCATCTTTGTTATCTGTGGTGTAATATCAAAATTAAGATTTTCAAAAAAAGCTACTTTTGTCATCTAGCAGCCTTTGCACATGCATATAAATTGTGCGGTAATGGTGTCCATAGTTGTTATATGAGTATATAACCATTCTTGCATGGATCCCAAAAAGTACTCATGCAGCAACTCATTATTTTTAGTACTTAGCCAGCCTGATATAATACGCTGCATCTCGTTAAAGACTCGGATATGCTCGCCTTCATGCATAACCAAAGCCGGGAAGCCTACTTCTCTCATTAGTCTCTCTTCATTTCCAAAATGTCCTCTGGTATGTTCTATGATCTCATGCAGGCAATTTGCTATAGCTTCATGATCATTTGGGGAGTTTTTTAGTAATTCTTCAAGTGTATTGAGCAATGTCGCTTCTTCATTATGCACCATGTTCATTTCATCAAATGCTACTTTAGGTATATTAGAGTGATCTATCATAATCTTGTCCTTATTTTTTAGGAAGTATATACTATAGTTTAAGTAAAGATATTGATTAAGGTTAAGATAATATGAATTTAAAAGAGATTGCACTTTTTGCTTTATTGGATGATGCAACGTATAGTTACTTGGAAACAATAGCCAAAAAAAGAGAATTTCAAGCCGGTAAAATACTTTTTTACGCAGGCGAAGAGCCACAAAAATTTTTGATGTTAGCTAGCGGCGAAGTAGAAGTTTATAAACATGATGAAAAAGGAAATGAAATTGTGCTCGGTCAATTTGCTGCTCCTTCGCTTGTTGCTGAAATGGCGACACTAAAGGGCATTCCTTATCCTGCTACTGCTAGGTGCAAAAGCAGTGTAGAGATATATGAGATAGACTTGGAAAGTATTCAGGCATATGTATCCAAAACATCCCCATTATCGCAGGTATTGATAAATTCATTAACTAAAAAGATACAACATTTAGAGGGCGTCCTAAAATATGCCACTATTTCAAATGCCTCAGTGCGTACGGCAACTTTTTTGATAGATCATGAATATCAATTGTCACAGCTTACTCAACGCCAAATCGCTTCAAATATTATGCTTACACCAGAAGGGTTATCAAGAATTATAAAACGTTTCAAGAAAGCAGGGCTGGTTGAAGTGAGGTCTAAAAAATTATATATAATTGATGCAGAAGGATTAAAGGGAATAACAAACTAGAGTGTTCCTATCTTTGTGGCAGTGATAAATATATATTCACGCCCGGTAATGGTGACACGAAACTTTTTTTGTTGCAGATATTTTTTGGCAAATATGACATCATTGAAAAGAAGCGACATTTCAGAATAATTATAATTTGGTGCTTTTGCCCCATATATAAGTTCATGACCTATCCAGCGTGAGTTTGGAAACCCCAAGATCAATGCTCCGTTGTCAGTTAGGTAGTTTTGCACCAGATCCATCAAAAACGGTTTATAATTAATGTCAGGACTTTGTAAAGTTCCTATAGAAATGATGAGGTCAAACCGCCCAAGCGAAAGTTCGCCCAGTTTATTTATATCATGTGCATAAAATTTTGCATTCGGAAATCTATTTTTTGCAAATTTTATGGCTGAACTTGAGTGGTCTATGCCTGTCAAATTTATATTGGCAAATGTTTCAGGCTCCATCATGGAGGCAATGAGTTCAAATTCATCTGCTTTGTTTATGCCAAGATCAAGTATGTTTTGTCTATTTTCGATTTTTACCGCTTTTAAAGCTGAGTCATAAGCATGCAAAAAAGTCGGCTCTTCATTTTTGTTTATACTAAAAAATGCAGAATCTACTCCGTATTTCTCTTCTTTTGTATCTATAGGAGCTGTATGAAAGGAGTCGTTTGTGTTTAGTTTTTGAAACGTTATAACGATGGTATGTTCTTGGTATTTGGTAGGTGTTTGCATCTTGCAGCCAAGAAGTTCGGCTAAATTCACCCATGCTTTGTATCCGCGATATAGATATTTTTTTCCATCAACCCAAATAGGCTCTCCACTATATAAATCATCTGAAATATCCGGATTTATCACTTCAAAACTTACAATGTTTGAAGTTTGAAGTGATGTTTCCAGCTCTTTGGTTATCTCGATCAGAGGCTGTGATGAAAATGATACCATATGGTATTTTCTTATTTTCCTATCATGCTCGAGACTATGCCTTTTTCATCTTTGTTTTCTGCCATGATCACTCCTGCGATATGAATAACTACAAAATATAAAATACCATTATAAAGCAGCTCATGAAATTCTTTAATGCTATGTCCTAGATCTTTGCTAATATTAAAAAAATCATGAAAGTGCAGCAGGAGTCCGG
This sequence comes from Sulfurovum sp. UBA7648, assembly GCA_002483605.1. Classification (GTDB taxonomy): domain Bacteria; phylum Campylobacterota; class Campylobacteria; order Campylobacterales; family Sulfurovaceae; genus BN30871. Next base: position 31,765 of record DLIG01000014.1, on the reverse strand, counting down.
TTGCAGCTATAAGAAACATTAAGGCATAAAAGATCACGTATATCGAACTAACAATTTTATCATGAGTTGTTTTTTCGGAACAATTTTGGTAATTTTGTTTTCCGCTGTCTGTAAAAAACAATACAATTCTCCAAACTACCAATGCTGCCAAAGCGTATCCAAGCCATATATGCCAATCCCACATAGGCGATCTGATAGCCCTAGCAATAGAAACTGCTTGATCTTTGGCTATAGAGATATTTATATCACCAAGCTTCTCGATGATAATTTCACTATTAGTTCTGTAGCTTAGAAATGTTTTACGCAAAAAAACGGTACCAAGCAGGCCAAGTATCACTACGGCATTTATCCAGTGCCATAGCCTAAAGTTTAACGACCACTGTTTCATGTTAAATCCTTATATTTAGAGATAATGTTATTATACAAATTCTTTTATTAATGATATTTAATGTAAAAAAATCATTTAAAATAATTATTTAGAATAATATTTGATATATTGTTCTTAGTCGAGCTCGGCCAATCGTGCATCATACCCCGCGCTGATCTCTTCAAATTTTTCAGAGGCTATTTCTAATTTTACAAAATGCTCTTCTATCTCATTATTTATTTTTGAGATGATCTGAGAAACTTCTATGATCTGTGAATTATCGCCGTTATTTGTTGCTTGAAGGAGAGCTTGATTGTGCTCTTCTAGCTGTTTTTCCAGTTTGATGATCTTTGTTTCATGCAGCTCTATATCTTTTTTATACGGAGTGCACTCTTTGCTTTTGGCTTGAACCAGATTGGCCCTAAGCAATTTTCGTTCTTTTTTATCTATCTTTGGCTTAGATTTTTGCGGTTTGTTTATCCCTTCTTCCTCTTCCCAGCCTATTTTTTCGAGAAATTCGTCATACGTACCTTCAAAATACTCAGCTCTTCCTTCGTGAAAAATAATAAGCGCATCAGCCAAACGTCTTAAAAGCATCTCAGAGTGGGTGACCATGATCACTGCTCCTTCAAAAGATTCTACAGCATCACATAAGGCGTCGATCGATTGCATATCGAGGTGGTTGGTAGGTTCGTCCAGCAGTAGCAAGTTCGCCGGAGTTGCTATGATCTTGCCTAGCATGACACGGCTTTTTTCTCCTCCTGAAAGAACCTCGATCTTTTTTTCTGCCAGATCGCCGCTAAACATCATTGTTCCGCAAATTGCCCTTACTTGAGCAATACCCAGTTTTTTATCTACCGAGCTTATCTCGTCTATGATAGTATTTTGGATGTCCAGGCGTTCTATATTGGTTTGTCCAAAGTGTGCTATAGCCGTTGAAGGATGAAAGGTGATCTCACCTTTCTGTTTTGGAAGTTCTCCTGCGATATAGTTAAGCAATGTTGATTTGCCTTTGCCGTTTTTTCCGATGATGGCTAGACATTTGCCGTTTTCCAGAGCAAAAGTTAGGTGTTTAAAAAGCGGGGTATCAGGATCATATCCAAATCCCAGATCTTCGGCGCGAAGCACAACTTTTGCCGGTGTTTCTTTATAATTAAAATTAAAAGAAAGTGAGTTTTCATTTTCTAAGCTTTCCATCTCTTCCATTTTTTCCAACGCTTTGACCTTTGATTGAGCCAGAGCCGCTGTTGAAGCACGAGCCTTGTTTCTGGCTATGAACTCTTCAAGTTCTTTGCGTTTTTTCTCTTGGTTTAGACGGGTTTTTTCATATGTCTCATCTTGCAGCGCCAATGTCTCATAATATTTTTTGGTATCACCTTGCACTATATAAAGCCCTTTGCGCTGGATACCCATGGTATGGGTAGTAACGCTGTCCATGAAATCGCGATCATGCGTGATTAGTATCACTTCGCCGTCAAATTCGCGGATAAATTGCTTGAGCCAGCGCAATGAAAGGATGTCTAGGTAGTTTGTAGGCTCATCAAGCAGCAGCATATTAGGCTCAGTTGCCAGAAGCTTTGCGAGATTGATTCGTATCTGATAACCGCCCGAAAAGCTCAACGGATCTTTTTCCAAATCTTCAGCGCTAAACCCAAGCCCAAATAAGATCTTTTCTATCTTATAAAAATTATACTGTTCATCTTCGCTAAGAACTTGTGCACACTCTTCGCGTACAGTAGGTTTGGTGAATTTCAAATGCTGGCGTAAAGTGCCTATGCGGTAATTTTTTGGAATGCTTACTTCGCCTTCGTCGTAGCTTTCTTCGCCCAAAATTATTTTAAAAAGTGTAGATTTACCCGTACCGTTTCGGCCTATGAGCCCTATCTTTTGTCCTTTTGACATTTGCAGGTTCAATCCGTTAAATAAAATTTGGCCGCCAAAGCTTTTTGTTATATTGGTTAGCTGTATCATATTTTGTCCGTTTTGTTAAATTTTTTACTTATCCATGATATCAAAGAACAATTGCTATTGCATTTGTTGTCTTTTTCGCATCTTACTTTTTTGATATTATTGATAATTAAAATCATAAATCCAAAAGCAATAGATAACTGAACTCCTGCTGGCAGCCAATTATGTTCTTGAATATTGCTTATGCCAAGTGCCAGCATAATAACTGTAATTATCAGACACACATGGATTCCTTTTTGCGAATTATATTATAATGCGTTAAAAAAAGAGTTATTATGTCTAGAATTATAGAACACTTTAAAACCATTGCCAAGATCCCACATTGCAGCGGACAAGCTCATGCTTTGAGAGATTTTTTAATAGATTTTGGCAAACAGCACGAATATAATGTAGAGTTAGACGATGCAGATAATATCCTCATATATAAAGGAGAGCCGAACCTTGCATTGCAAGCTCATTATGATATGGTATGCATGGGTGACGCACCAAATATCGAGATTTACGAAGAAAATGGTTGGCTAAAAGCAAAGAACTCTTCTTTGGGAGCCGATAATGCAATGGCTATAGCCATGATGATGGTACTTATAGAAGATGGATATGAGCTTGAATTTTTACTTACCTCGGATGAAGAGATAGGACTTATAGGAGCAAATAGTGTTGAGTTTGATCTCAAGAGCAAATATATGCTCAACCTTGATAGCGAATCAGAAGGTGAAATTTATATAGGATGCGCAGGCGGTATAGATATCAAAGCTACAAAGGGTATCAAAACGATCTCAAATGATCTTGATTGTTATGAAGTAAGCATATCAGATCTGCCTGGAGGACATTCAGGAGTGGATATAGATAAAGATATTTCAAATGCCATCATGCAATTAGCCGGTTTTTTGGACGAACACGATATAAACTTGGTCTCAATAAGCGGAGGAGAAAGGATAAATTCGATACCGGCAAATGCAAAAGCTGTCATTTCCGGCAATAATATAGAGCTTTTTAAAAATGATAATGTTACGATCACGCAAATAGAAAACATACCATACAGATTTGAAGAATCCGTAATTTCTCATATAGCAGCTTTCCAGCACGGAGTATTGAAGTTTAACGATGATCTTGGCATACCGCAGATCAGTCAAAATTTAGCTATTATAGATAGCGATGAAGATATTTTAACGATAGAAGTAAGCGTGCGGGCAATGAGCATGGATGAGCTCGACATTCAAGCCAAAGCCACGGCAGATTATTTTAGAGATGCGGGATTTGAGGTTAGCAAAAGAGATAAATATCCGGCATGGAGTCCTGAAAAAAATGAATTTACTACTATGGTAACTCAAAAAACAGGTGAAGTTTTTGGCAAAAGCACATACAAAGCTATCCATGCTGGACTTGAGTGCGGAGTCTTGAAGCAAAAATATCCGCATATGCTGTTTGCATCTATAGGACCTACTATTGTGTATCCTCATTCAACAAGAGAAGCAGTGAATCTAA
>DLIG01000014.1:21962-27811 GCA_002483605.1 Sulfurovum sp. UBA7648 | reverse complement strand
AAGCAGTGAATCTAAGATCGGTTGAGCAAACTTTTGAAGTATTAAACAAAATAATTCAAGAAATTACACCTTAAATCGTCCTTTGCTTTTGCAGTACGATTTCAAAAAACAATCTTCGCATAGAGGATTAATAGCCTTACAGCGATATCTTCCAAAAAGCACCATGGCTTGATGAAGTCTATGCAAGTCTGTTTTAAACTTTTTGCTTAGTTCCTCTTCTGTCTTTTTTGCAGTCTTGGCATTGCTCAGCCCAAGCCTGTGAGCAACTCGGAATACATGCGTATCAACCGCCATCAGATTAGCGCCGGTATATTCCAACATTACAACATTAGCTGTTTTTTGTCCTACGCCGGCCAGTTTTACCAATTCTTTTTGCGTAAGCGGTATTTTGCCGTCATAGCTATCTGCAATCTGATTTGCCATAGTTATTAAATTTTTGGCCTTATTGTTAAAAAAAGAACATGTACCGATCAATGTTTTTATATCATCCAAATTCGCTTTTGCCAGGTCATAAACCCTAGGATAGGCAGCAAAAAGCGCAGGTGTTATGAGGTTGACCCTTTTGTCTGTGCATTGTGCCGAAAGCATCACGGCTATGAGTAGCTCATAAGCATTAGTATAATGAAGTTCGGTTACACTATCGGGATAATTTTCTAAAAAAAGTTCTTTTATAGCTTCTATTTCCAGTTTTGTTGCTTTTTTTGGCATGATGATCTTTCATATAAAATAATATATCATTCTACAATCGGTATTATTAATGAACGATTTACAATGATAAGGTAATATAACATAAATGATAAAAAGGAAAATGGTATATGCATAGTTTATTTAAACAAGCAATAGTTTTTATATGTATTTTTGCCCATATTAATGCAGATGATATAATTGCAACCGTTAATGGAAAGTCTATCACTTCAGAAGATGCCAAACAGTTTTTGGAATCAACAAATACAAATTTAAAATACTCTTCTCTAACTGAAGAGCAAAAATTTGCCGTTATTGAAAGATTGATAGAAAGAGAACTTTTTGCCGAAGCAGCAGCAAAAGCAAAGATCGAACAAACACCGCAGTTTACAAGAGAATTGGAAAAGCTAAAAAAAGAATTAATGATAAATTTGTGGATCAAAACGCAAGTTGATTCTATGATTGTCAGCGACGGAGAAGCTAGAGAAATTTACAATAATAATAAAGCCAAGTTTATAGAACCTTCTCGTATAAAAATAAGACACATAGTTGTCCGCACCAAAGAAGAGGCAAATAGTATCATAGCTGCGTTAAAGCATCTTAGCGGCGATATGCTCAAGCGTACTTTTGCAGCCATAGCTTCCAATAATTCCATTGATGTTAGCCGTGACAGAGGAGGCGATCTAGGCGAGTTGTCCAAAGAACAATTAGGCCCGGATGTTGCGCAAATAGCATGGGATCTAGATGCTGGTACTATATCTATGCGGCCTATCCAAACACCGGTAGGTTATCATGTTATTTTTGTAGAACAAAAATTAAAACCGCGGACAATTCCTTACGAAAAAGCAAAAAAAGATATTATCGCTTCTTTGAAGCAAAAACAATTCAATCTCTATTTGACACAATTAGCTAAAGAGTTTAAAAGAACGGCAAAAATCACCATACCAGGGAAAACAATTCAAGATAAATAATGTTTTTTTATATTAATGATTGATTTACCAAGATAGTGTATAATTGCATCATATTTTTTAAAAGAGGAATAAATGAAAAAAATTTTATTAGTAACAAGTATTAGTGCATTATTGGCTACATCTATTTTTGCAGATAGCGTTATAGGAACAGTTGATGGTATGCCTATTTATAAATCAGAAGCTGAAAATGCCGTGAAAGTTCTCACTAAGGGAAAAACAACATACGACAAATTAAAACCTGAAGAAAAAAAACAACTTGTAACTTTGATGGCTCCAAGTAAACTTGTAGAAAAAGCAGCCAAAAAAGAGCTTAACGAAAAAGAGAAAAATGCTGCGATCTCAGCAATGTGGATGCAAAAAAAGATGGCTGCAGTGAATGTATCTGACAGCGAAGCAAAAACTACATATGACAAAATAAAAGCAGCCAGCAAAGATCAAAGCAAAATACCTGCTTTTGATAAAGTAAAAGAAACTATCAAAATGCAAATCAAACAAGATAAGGTGATCAAATCGCTAATGAGCGGTGCGAAAATAGTAGCTAAGTAATAGAGGGAGTTTTAATGTCGTTGCTTAGCAAAATTAAAGCCGGTGTCGTTACCGGCGATGATTTACAAACTTTATTTACTACAGCAAAAGATGAGGGTTTTGCAATTCCTGCTGTAAATGTAGTAGGAACAGATTCTATAAATGCGGCTCTTGAAGCAGCTGCAAAAGCAAAATCTCCTATTATTATACAATTTTCAAACGGCGGTGCTGCATTTTGGGGCGGTAAAGGCTTGTCATCAGACAAATCTGCCATCCTTGGAGCGATCGCAGGAGCCTTGCACGTGCATGTGCTTGCACAAGCATACGGGATTCCCGTAGTGCTTCACACCGATCATGCGGCCAAAAAACTGCTTCCTTGGATAGATGCATTGCTCGATGCCAGTGAAAATCATTTTGCTACGCATGGCAAACCGCTTTTTTCATCTCACATGCTTGACCTCTCAGAAGAGCCGTTGGAAGAAAATATCGCAATATGCAAAAAATATCTAGCCAGAATGGACAAGATAGGCATGACGCTGGAAATTGAACTCGGCGTTACCGGCGGTGAAGAGGATGGCGTGGATAACAGCAATGTTGATAATGCTTTACTTTATACTCAACCCGAAGAAGTGGCATATGCTTATAAAGAGTTAAGCCAGATCAGCCATCGTTTTACCATTGCAGCATCTTTTGGCAATGTACATGGCGTTTATAAACCCGGCAATGTGGTTTTGACTCCATCAATACTGGATAATTCCCAAAAGTATATTCAAAAAGAATTCGGCACATCAGAAAAACCGGTAAGTTTTGTATTTCATGGCGGTTCTGGCTCAGAACTTAGTGATATCAAAGAAGCTATCTCTTATGGTGTGGTCAAAATGAATATCGATACTGATACGCAATGGGCTTTCTGGGATGGCGTAAGAGGTTATGAGGCCAAGTATCATGATTATTTGCAAGGACAGATCGGCAATCCTGACGGCGAAGACAAACCAAATAAAAATTATTATGACCCAAGAAAATTTCTAAGAGCCGGCGAAGAATCTATGGCAGCAAGACTTCTTCAAGCATATGAAGATCTAAACTGCATCGGCAGAAATTAATCTTATTGTCAAATCTAAAACTTTTACTGCCTACTCCTATAGAGAATATCTCTATAGACGGACGCAGCTTTTATCTCAAACGAGACGATTTTATCCATCCTGATTTTTCAGGAAATAAAGCGCGCAAACTTCACTACTTTTTAACTCATGATTTTCCAAATATTTCAAAGATAATATCTTATGGCTCAGCCCAATCAAATGCGATGTATTCATTGTCCGTATTAGCTCGTATGAGGGGCTGGGAATTTGAATATTTTGTTGATCATATAGCAGATTTTTTGAGAGATAATCCTCATGGCAATTACGCTAAAGCACTTGAAAAGGGGATGAAACTATTCGTCATTCCTGCAAAGGCAGGAATCCAGCAGGATATGGACCCCCGTGTCAAGCACGAGGATGACGAAGAAAACGTACTATATGTAGAGGAGGGCGGAAGACAAGCCGAGGCCAGCTTTGGGCTCGAAATCATGGCAAAAGAGATAATTGATTGGCAGATATCAAACAGCATCCAAAAATTAAATATCTTTTTACCTTCCGGCACGGGAACCACGGCTCTTTTTTTGCAAAAACATCTATCATCCCTTCACCCTTCACCCTTCACCCTTTACTCTAAGGTATATACCACCCCTTGTGTAGGAGATTTAGAGTATCTTAAAAAGCAGTTTTATATGCTAGAAAGTGAAGAGAGATTTCATCCAACGATCTTAGAGCCGGAAAAAAAGTGGCATTTTAGCAAACTTTATAGTGAACATTATAAAATTTGGCTAAAATTACATCAACAAACAGGCGTAGAGTTTGATATGCTCTATGACCCGGTAGGTTGGCAAGTGCTTTTAGCAAATATGGACATATTTGATGGAGAGATCATGTATATTCATCAAGGGGGAGTCTTGGGTAATGAAAGCATGCTGCCAAGATATCAAAGAAAATACAAGGAAATGGGATGAAGATAATTCAGAGCAATGATGTAAAGTTTGAAGCAGAGTTCGCTGAACTTTTACAGCGAGGAAAAATGGATATAGATGGAGTTTCTGCCATCGTCTTAAGTCTGCTAAAAGAGATAAAAAATAACGGCAACCGAGCAGTCAAAGAGCAGATTGCCAAATTTGACAGATGGACTCCTGTTGGTGATGAAGATTTAAATATATCAATTGATGATATGAAAAAAGCGTATGACAATATTAGTGATGAACTTAGAGAAGCTATGCAGCTGGCATATGACCGAATAGAAGCATATCACCAAAAGCTTATGCCTAAAACATGGATGGATGAGGAGTCAAACGGTATAATCCTTGGTCAAAAGGTCACAGCTGTTGATAGAGCAGGGCTTTATATCCCGGGTGGCAAGGCGGCATATCCAAGTTCATTGCTTATGAACGCGGTTCCGGCAATCGTAGCAGGCGTCAAAGAGATAGTCGTATGTACGCCGGCTCCTGATAATGAGATAAATGAACTATTGCTTGCTGCTTGTCATTTATGTAAAGTGACCAAAGTGTTTAAAGTAGGCGGAGCTTCTGCGATCGGTGCTATGGCATACGGTACGCAAACGATACCAAAAGTAGATGTTATCACGGGTCCTGGCAATATTTTTGTAGCAACAGCTAAAAAACTTGTATACGGCGAAGTAAATATAGATATGATAGCAGGGCCAAGTGAGATAGGAATACTTGCAGATGAGGGCGCAAGAGCAGATTATATAGCTATGGATCTTCTTTCTCAAGCAGAACATGACGAGATGGCAAGCTCTATTTTGATAACTACAAGCATGGAATTGGCTAACAGTGTAAGTAATAAAGTAGAAGAGTTCTTAAATACCCTCAGCAGGGAGACAATAGCACGTAAATCAATAGAGGAAAGAGGTGCGATCATCGTCACAACATCAATGAATGAAGCAGTGGAACTTATGAATGAGATAGCCCCTGAACATTTAGAGGTTATGACAAGTGATCCTATGAGTTTGCTGGATAGCATACGCCATGCAGGAGCCATATTCTTAGGCGAAAATACACCAGAACCAATCGGAGATTACATAGCAGGCCCAAACCACACTCTGCCTACTGGCGGAACTGCGAAGTTTTATTCGCCTCTAAGCGTTGAACACTTTTTGAAAAAATCTTCTATTATCTCCATGAGCAAACAAGGGATCAACGAGCTTGGAGAAGCATGTGCCCTGATAGCTCATACGGAAGGTTTAACTGCACATGAAGCAAGTGTGCGTATGAGACTTGGCAAATAAGCAGATTTTGTTTTAAATCTGTTTATTTCTTTTTTTCTTCATCGATACGAAAAGATATTTTTGCAGTAATTCTATACTGTACTATCTTATTATCGACTACTTTTGCACTTTTATCTTTGATATAGATTGATTTGATATTTCTAATGGATTTAGATGCTTCATTGATAGCATTTTGTGCAGCATCTTCCCAACTTTTGTCTGACTGAGCTAAAACTTCTATGACTTTTGCAACTTTTGACATGACTTATCCTTGGTGCTGAGATAACAAATCATATCACAAAAAGCATGGATTGTCAAAAAAATAAGGAGTGGCGCGGCGGACGGGGCTCG
>DLIG01000014.1:21426-21784 GCA_002483605.1 Sulfurovum sp. UBA7648 | reverse complement strand
TAACCAGCTGATCTACCGCCGCATTGTCTAGGAGTTTATTTTTGAATAGATCCTGAAATAAATACATGTCAACAATGTTTGTCAGTATGAACTTGTTTCAGAATCCAATATGGACTCAAAAATATTTGATGGTGGTCCCTGCAAGACTCGAACTTGCGACATCTACCTTGTAAGGGTAGCGCTCTACCAACTGAGCTAAGAGACCATGGACTTTTTGGCGACCCTTAGAGGATTTGAACCTCTGTGTCTGCGTTGAAAACGCAACATCCTTGGCCACTAGATGAAAGGGTCATCTAGATCCAAACAGTCGTAAAAAAACTATTTAAAATAGTCAAGTGGTGTCCCGTCTAGGATTCGA
>DLIG01000014.1:20912-21168 GCA_002483605.1 Sulfurovum sp. UBA7648 | reverse complement strand
TAACCAGCTGATCTACCGCCGCACCGAAAATCTATTTTAAAACTATTAATGTCACTTTATGGTGGTCCCTGCAAGACTCGAACTTGCGACATCTACCTTGTAAGGGTAGCGCTCTACCAACTGAGCTAAGAGACCAAAGGCTAAAATTATAGCAAACTTTAGTTTAATTATTAGTTTATTCTTTTAAAATAAACTCATAAATTTTTTAAGCTAACCTTTTGAAGTCAACTTTGGTGGTGTCCCGTCTAGGATTCGA
>DLIG01000014.1:318-20713 GCA_002483605.1 Sulfurovum sp. UBA7648 | reverse complement strand
TACCAACTGAGCTAACGAGACATCGTTTATGAGACCGGCATTATAGCTTATTTAACCTGGATTGTCAAGCTAAAAAACCTATTTAAGAGATAATTTTTAACTCTTTTGCCAATAAATTAATTGCATAATCCACTGAAGCATTTTGTACAGCTTCTCTGTCGCCTTCAAAAAAGCAGTGATGGACAAGACTGCCAGCAGGCGAAAGCAATCCTATATATATAGTGCCTACCGGTTTATACTCCGTCCCCCCAGTCGGCCCTGCAATGCCCGAAATAGCTATGGCGTAATCAGCATGCGCCATTTTGGCTATGCCTTTTAGCATCTCTAAAACACACTCTTTGCTCACAGCACCAAAATTTTGGAGTATTTCATCTGAAACCCCGAGCCATTCATGCTTGATCTCGTTGGCATAGGATACAACCGAGCCGTTAAATACCTTTGAAGCCCCGCTAACGCTCGTAAATGCCGCTGCGATCCTCCCACCCGTGCAGCTTTCGGCAAAAGAGATGGTTTGTTGCTGCTCTTGAAGCTTATCAATGATCTTGGTTAATAGTAGTTGCTGTTTCATATGGATATTTTAGCATAGAATGAAAATAATTATTGCTATAATTAGATAAAAAAGGAGTGTGATATGAATCCATTTGCTACAAACGGGGCATTTAGCTGGTTTGAACTAATGACAAGCGATGTCGAGGGTGCGAAGAAGTTTTACGGCGAGCTTTTTGGCTGGAATTTCAAAAAAGCGGATAATGTTGATTTTGATTATAACGTGGTTTCTCTAAACGGCCAAGAAATGGCAGGCATCATGGATCTCAAACATTGCGGTGATGAGAAGATCCCTCCACATTGGGGCAGCTATATAACAGTGAGAGATATCAAATCCACTCTTGGCAAGGCAAAAGAGCTTGGAGCAAATGTCCTTGTGGATATCACAGCTATCCCAAAAGTAGGCGATTTTGCTGTCATTCAAGATCCTCAAGGTGCGGTTATCTCAATGATAGAGTATAAGATGGAGAGCTAGATATAAAAATTTCATTTTATCATACACTTTTTTTGGGTAATGATAGTTGCTGTTTCGTATGGATATTGTGTCTAAATTTTTTTCATATATTTCAATTTGTCATGTTTTTTAACCACATGATAAACGTTGGTTAAAATTAGCAAATAAAGCTGTGATACAGGGTTGAATATGAGAAACTTAATAACAAATAAACTGGATATCCACGATAAGATATTTACGATTAGAGATTTGCAAGTAATGCTTGACAGGGATCTAGCAGAACTATATGGTGTCGAGACAAAAGCTTTAAATCAAGCAGTCAAAAGAAATAATGAGCGATTTCCAAAAGAGTTTAGATTTCAGTTGTCAGAAACTGAGAAAAATAAACTGGTCACAAATTGTGACCGGTTGCAATTACTTAAACACTCATCTTTTAGGCCATTTGTTTTTACTGAGCAGGGTGTGTCAATGTTGAGTGCCATACTTAAAAGTGATACAGCTATAAAAATAAGCATACAAATCATAGAGGCTTTTGTGAGTATGCGAAAATTCATATCATCTAATGCCTTGATATTCCAAAAGTTTGATGTTATTGAACAAAAACTTCTTAAGCATGATGACAATTTCAATAAAATTTTTGAAGCGATTGAAAATCAGGATATAAAGCCAAAGCAAGGTATATTTTATGACGGGCAGATCTTCGATGCGTATGCATTTGTAAGTGAGCTCATAAAAAGCGCCAAAGACAATATCGTATTGATAGATAATTATATAGACGAGAATGTCTTGATACTATTGAGTAAAAATCAAAATGTCAAGATCGCTATCTATACAAAATCTATAACTGATCAGTTAAAATTGGATATACAAAAATACAACTCCCAATACAATCCAATAGAGGCAAAAGAGTTTAATTTATCTCATGATAGGTTTTTGATTATTGATGAGAGCATTTACCATATAGGGGCAAGTATCAAGGATTTGGGCAAAAAGTGGTTTGCATTTTCAAAGATGGATAGGTCGTCATTAGAAATTATGGCAAAGTTGTAATATATGCTGTATTTGTGTTATTTGTTAAACAAGGATAGATATAATAATCTAAATATTTTTTTAGGATGATTCTTTGCAAATCTTTCAAAACTCTGTGATCAGAAATGTCAAACAAGACGAAAGTATAATTGCCAAACGATGGGCTAATTTTCAAAACTATCTTGCAAAAATTGAATTTATAAAAACAGTCAAAGAGGAAAAATACCAAGACGGGTTTTTAAAAGATGTTTTTGAAAATTGTTTGGGTTATACGCTTGACAGTACAAATCCAAATGACTTTAATTTGGAAAGAGAAAAGAAAAACGAAACTGACTCAAAAAAAGCAGATGGAGTCATTTATGTCAATGGCGAAGTCATCGGAGTGGTCGAGCTAAAAGACCAAAAGACGAAAAATCTCGATGCAGTAGAAGCGCAAGCGTTCGATTATCACGCTTCGCACTCCAATTCCAAATACATCATCATATCAAACTTCGACGAATTGAGATTTTATATCGACAAGAAAACTGCTTATGAGAAATTTAATCTCTTTAAGCTCTCTTATGAAGAGTTCAAGACGCTTCATTTGCTCATGAGTTATGAGAGTATCAAGGACAATATCCCTCTGAACCTCAAAGAAAAATCAGTAAATTTCGAAGCGGCTATATCAAAAAAACTTTATAGCGATTTTAGCGCATTTCGCACACATCTGTTTGAAAATATTGTCAAAAACAACGAAATGGACAAAGCGTTACTTTTGCGCCTCACTCAAAAGCTATGCGACAGGATAGTGTTTATACTTTTCGGAGAAGACAGAGGGCTATTAAAACCAAATACTATAAAAGAGATCAGAGAAGAGTTCCAAAATCAAAAGTTTACAAACTACACCCTGTATGATATCTATAAATTCTATTTTGACGCTATAAGTAATGGAAACGACAAACTAAACATCCCTCGTTACAACGGCGGACTTTTTGCTACCGATCCTATCTTGGATGCTCTTGTAATAGATGACAGTTCTTTAGATATGGATGCTCAAAAGTTAAGTGATTATGATTTTGAGAGCGATATCGGTGTAAATATATTGGGGCATATATTTGAGCAGTCACTCACAGACCTCGAAGAGATACAAGCAGATATAAACGATACTGAGTTTGACCGCAAGAAATCCAAACGCAAAAAAGACGGTGTATTTTATACTCCGGAATATATCACCCGCTACATCGTTGAAAATACTCTTGGCAAACTTTGCAAGGACAAAAAAGAAGAACTTGGCATAATCGAGATAGAAGCCCCAAAAGATAGCAGAAAACCTACCAAGAAAGAACAGCAGACCAAAGATAATCTCGAAATATATAGAAACTGGCTGCTAGGCCTCAAGATCCTAGATCCGGCATGCGGAAGCGGAGCATTTCTCAATCAAGCTTTGGAATTTCTGATCCGTGAGCATAGATCATTGCAGGTAGATCTTGTGATCATGGGTGATATCACGGCGTATTATGATATAGAGACATCGATATTGGAACATAACCTTTATGGTGTGGATATTAATGAAGATGCGGTGGAGATAGCCCGTTTGTCATTATGGCTACGCACGGCGCAAAAGGGAAGGGCACTTACGAATCTGAGTGATAAGATCAAATGTGGGAACTCTCTGATAGCCGATAAAAGCGTTGTCGAAAATGCGTTTGTGTGGGAAGAGGAATTTCCAGACGTATTCGCTCATGGCGGTTTCGATGTCGTGATCGGTAATCCGCCGTATGGTGCACAGCTAAGTGAAGCACACAAAAAATATTTTTATGAGCGTTTCAAAACAGTCGAATATCAACTCGATACCTACACGCTCTTTATGGAAATGCTCTCATTTTTGACGGCTCCAAAAGGTAAAACGGGCTATATAGTTCCCTCAACATGGTTGACACAAAACTATTTTAAAAACCTCCGCCATTTCCTAATTGAGAATTTTACATTTGATAATCTCATTCTTTTCAAATACAATGTTTTTGAAAATGTCACGGCGGAAACGTCGATTTTTATCGCTCACCACTCGGTTCCAAATAATGAACAATCAATAGCATTTTGCGTAGCAAACGAAGCAAGTGAATTTGATAGACTCAAATTTTCAACGGTTAAGCGTTCTGAATGGGCTTCCAATTACGACAAAGGATTTAACCTCGCTTTTGATACAGAGCAAACGGCGATTATTCGCCTAATGGAAGAAGAAAGTGCAAAACTTGAAGAGATAGCGGATGTCACCGTAGGGATCAAACCATATCAAGCAAACAAAGGTACACCAAAGCAATCTTCCGAAGATGTGAAACAACGTATCTATGATGCAGATCATCAAATTAATGTTACCTATAAACAATATTTAGTTGGTAGTGATTTTCAAAAATATATTATAAGTCCAAATTCAAAAAGATGGATTAATTATGGAAAGCATTTGGCTGAACCAAGAGTGAGTTTGAATTTTTTTCAAAAGAAAATTGTAATACGCCAAACGAGCGACATTATAATTGCAGCGGTTGATTATGATGGATTTCTGGACTTTAACAATGTTCATAATATCGTTTTAAAATCTACCGAACGGTTATCTTACGAAGCATTAGCGGTCATCTTGAATTCGTCATTAATGGATGTATATTACACCTATCTGGTTCCTGAAAAAGGACGAACATTCGCAGAAGTAAAAGGGGTTAATCTTCGAAAGCTCCCGATTCGTATCCCAAGCAAAGAACAAAATGAGATTCTGACTGATTTTTACCACAAAATGGCAAAATTTAAAAAATCGTTATCCGCTCTTCAATCCGAGTTTAAAGCGTATTTGACAATTGTTTTAAGCGTTGCAAAAATCCCTGCCAAACTGGATGCTCCTGAAAAACTGACGTTTGACGAACTCCAAACCACTTTATCTAAACTCAAAGTCAATATGAAAGACATTTCGATCTTCCGTAGTATCAAACAGCTTTACGATGAGATGATGACATTACAAAAAGAGATTGATAGGGTAGATGGAAAGATCGATAAAGCTGTAGGTGAATTGTATGACTTGAGTGATAAAGAGATAGCGATTGGAGAGGATAAAGCATGAATTTAACACCTGAATGGTTGACGGCATGGACTACTGTTTTTTTATTTATAGCAACATCCATTTATGTTTACTTTTCTTATAAATTAACAGAAGAAACAGTTAAATTGAGAGAAGTTGAGACAAGTCCATTTCTTACTGTAAAAATAGAACCGCATCATTACTCTAGAATGTTAAAAATGGAAATTGAAAATATTGGTAAGTCTCCTGCCTATAATGTTGATATAGAATTTGCTGATAAAACCATTGAGATATTTAAAGATAAAAAATACAAGTTACCACAAACTCATATCAATTACTTGCCGATTGGACAAAAGATTACAACTTTTATTGGCATGATTAATGAGTTGGAAAATGAACTTGATGAGTTTGAAATAGAATTGAATTATAAATCAAAAGATAAAAAGACATTCCATGAATCTATTAAAATAAATTATAAATTTATGATTGAAATCAGTATGGCATTAGTTGCTCCTCAAGAGATTGGTAAATTAGAAGATATAAAAGATGAAATTTCAAAATTAAATCGAACGATCCAATCAATGAGGTAAAAATATTGCAATTTGACATATTTTTATATTCTTTTTTGATTTTATGTTATGGTTTATAAAATTTAAAATAAAAGGATATAAAATGGCAATTGAAATTAAATGTATTAATAAAAGCGATCGTTATAATCCACATGAACGCATAACCCATATCGGCGGACTTAATTCTGATGGTACACGATGGAGAATTACTCAAGTTGAGGCTATTGAAGGAATTGAAAGTGGAAAATGGAGTTTTTATGTCAATGCCAATGGAAAATCTGTACGAGTAATTGTTTCTAAAAGTGCAAGTGTAAATAAATATTTAAAAACAGAAAGCGATGGAGAACAGCCGAACAATCTTCTTAATTTGCCAGAATGCAAATAAAAAAGGGATAAAATGAATAAAAAATGTTTTTTAAATTTTATTGGGATGGCAATTTTATTTTGTTTTATGTTCGCCTCTGTAGCATTATTTGCTAATACTTTAAAAGATTTGACTATAGTTATGAATTCTCATGAGAGCAAACCGTTTTTTGCTTGGTTTCAATATATTGGAATGGCGATGTTTTTTTCGTCAATATGGACTTTGATGTGGTTGTTTTTTAAGAAGTCAGAAAAAATTTGTTTGGATTGTATTAAATAAATAAAAATATTATTAATACAATGATGAGATAAAAGTAGTGGAGGATATGTCAAAAATAAGGGTCAGGTAGCAATGACAACTCTTTATGGGATTCCTGCCTTCGCAGGAATGACACCCCCCGACGCTGCTGCACTTTTATACAATTAATTACATCCTAGCACTTAAAATTGCAATAGGAGCATGGGGGTCAGGTGATAATGACAACTTTTTTATAGACTCCGTATCAAGTACGGAGTGACGATTATTTTGGATTGCCACACTTTATTTGCAATGACATCGCTCTCCGACGCGGTTATACTCCACAATAATCACATAATAACACCTAAAATCACAATAGGTTAAAAATATAACGATTTGACATATTTTTTTCTTTTTATAGTTATATTTGGATATTAATAAAATATAATTACAAATAGATGCGGTAAAATCTATATATTTTAAGGATTTTTTATGGCAAATACTAATATAGAGAATATGAAGAAAATTTGGACAGGCAATATAAAATGACCAAACATCCAACATTATCAAATAACAACTGACTTTTGTCTGTTGTTGGAAAAAATGCAACAGTTTTAAAGGGTAACCCAAAATGACAACCGAATCAAACAATCAAATCCTCATCTATCAAACAGAAGATGGCAAAACCAAGATCCAAACAAGACTTGAAGATGAAACCGTTTGGCTTACTATTGATCAAATGGCAGAGCTTTTTCAAAAATCTCGTTCCACAGTTAATGAGCATATTATCAATATATACGATGAAGAGGAATTGAAAAAAAGAAGATACGGTGAGAAAAATCGGAATTTCCGATTTTTCTACTAAACCTACCAATTTTTACAATCTTGATGTTATTATCTCGGTAGGATACAGAGTAAAATCACTTCAAGGAACAAAATTCCGCCAGTGGGCAACTGCTAGACTAAAAGAGTACATAGTAAAAGGTTTTACTATGAATGATGAACTCTTAAAAGAAGCCGGTGGCGGGAACTACTTTGAAGAATTGTTAGCCCGCATTCGAGATATACGAAGCAGTGAAAAAGTATTTTGGAGAAAAGTGCTTGATATCTATGCTACAAGTATAGACTACGATCCAACTGCAGAACTCTCAATCCGCTTTTTTCAAACTATTCAAAACAAAATGCACTAAAAAAATAGGAGTCAGGTAACAATGACAACCATTTTTATAGACTCAGTATCAAGTACGGAGTGACGATTATTTTAGATTCCTGCTTTCGCAGGAATGACCGGATGCAATTATTTATTAGATTCACAAAAATTTTAAAAGTACGATATAATATACCAAAAAAAGTATAAAAAAAGTATAAAAAAAGGTACTAAAATGAGAACTATTTATGCAGAACAAACAGTAAGTATCAGTGAACTCAAAAAATCCCCGAGCAGTGTTATCAAAAAAGCAGGCAAAGAAGCCACAGCCATACTCAATCACAATGTCCCTATAGCATATCTCGTTCCAAGTGAGACTTATGAGAAATTGATGAAGCTATTAGACCAGTATCTCGCTCCAAAAAAATAGCAAAAATATAGGCTGTTTTTTACAAAAAATACACTGAAAATCTGTAACAAACCAAGCCTTAATGCACTTTTGGATATAATCATCACATTTTAGAGACCGAGGGCATTATAATATGATAGACTATAAAGATACGCTTTTACTTCCGCAGACAGAGTTTCCGATGCGTGGAAACCTGCCTCAAAATGAGCCGATCAGATACGCCAAATGGAAGGCAGAGGGTGCGTATGAGCAGATGAAAACTCTCAGAGAGGGCAAACCTGCCTTTACTCTTCATGACGGCCCTCCGTATGCCAACGGTACTATCCACATCGGCCACGCACTCAATAAGATCCTCAAAGATATCGTCGTCAAATATCATTATTTCCAAGGTAAATCAGTTCGTTTCGTCCCAGGCTGGGATTGTCACGGATTGCCGATCGAGCAAAAAGTAGAAGAAGATATAGGCAAAGAAGCAAAAGAAGCTATGCCGGCTTCCCAGTTTCGGGCACTTTGCAGAGCACATGCTTCCAAGTTCGTAGCTATCCAAAAAGAAGGGTTTGAATCTCTAGGTGTCATCGCAGACTGGGATAATCCTTATGTTACGATGGACTTCAAATTTGAAGCCAATATCTATAGAACACTATGCGAAGTAGCAAGCAAAGGTTTGCTCATAGAGCGCCATAAACCGATCTTTTGGTCATGGGCAGCCCAAACAGCATTGGCTGATGCAGAAGTAGAGTATAAAGACAAAGAAGATTATTCAATATATGTGGCTTTTGAACTAAGTGACAAGACAAAAGAAGAGCTCGAAATTCACGGGCCGGCGGCAATTGTCATTTGGACGACAACGCCATGGACCCTTCCGGCAAATACGGGAATATCGCTCAACCCAGATGAGATGTATGTCATTAGTGAGGATGGCTATATCGTAGCGCAAAGCAGATACGATGAGCTTGCGCAGATGGGTATCATAAGCAAACATTCAGGCAGAAAAATAGCTGCTAGAGAACTTGAAAATAAAATTGCGATCAATCCGCTCAATGATAGAAATTCAACTATAGTCTTGGGCGAACATGTAATGCTTGACGGCGGCACCGGTGCTGTTCATACCGCCCCTGGGCATGGTGAAGACGACTACCGTGTAGGGCTTAGATATAACCTTGAAGTACTTATGCCTGTTGATGAAAAAGGGTGTTATGATGAGAGTATAGTGGGGCATCATTTGCTTCCAAGCGAATTTGTAGGCATGCATATATTTAAAGCAAATGCTCCTATCTTGGAACTTTTAGGAGATGCACTGCTGCACCAAAGTAAATTTGTGCACTCATATCCGCATTGCTGGAGAACCAAAAAACCTCTTATCTATAGAGCAACAAACCAATGGTTCATCTCTGTGGATTCCAAACCAAATGGCGAAAACAATACCTTGCGCGAGATAGCATTGCAAGAAGTGGCAAATACTACATTTTATCCTAGCTGGGGACGAGGCAGACTTGAAGGGATGATAGAACAGCGTCCTGACTGGTGTATCTCACGCCAAAGAGCATGGGGTGTGCCGATAGCATTTTTCCGTGTCAAAAAGACAAAAGAAGTGATACTCGATGAGAAGGTGCTTAATTTTACAGCTATGATATTTGATCAGTTCGGTTGTGATGCATGGTATGATATGCCGATATCTGAACTTCTTTATCCGGGCAGCGGATATGATGCTGATGAGCTTGAAAAGATCACAGACATACTAGATGTTTGGTTTGACAGCGGATCAACTTGGAACAGTGTCATTAAAAGCGGAAACTATGACGCAGGAAAATATCCTGCAGATTTGTATCTGGAAGGAAGCGATCAGCATAGAGGATGGTTTCAAAGTTCACTGCTTCTATCGACTGCCGTTAACCATCATGCGCCATATAAAGCTTTGCTTACTCACGGATTTACTGTCGATGAGAAAGGCGAAAAGATGAGCAAGTCCAAAGGCAATGTCGTAGCTCCGGATGAAGTAACAAAAGAGTTCGGTTCTGAGATCTTGCGTCTTTGGGTTGCACTGAGCGATTATCAAAGCGATCTTAAGATCTCATCGGCAATTCTCAAGCAAACAGCAGAGCAGTACAGAAAGATCAGAAATACATTTAGATTCTTGCTGGCAAACATCAGCGACCTTGAAACACTTGTCGATATAAAAGAGTTTGGCGAGCTTGATCTATGGATAGTTGCAAGCGCTAAAAATGTTTTTGATGAAGTTAAGACGAATTTTGACAATTATGATTTCCTAAGAGGCTTTGCCGTACTCAACCATTTCTTGGTCAATGATCTAAGCTCTATCTATATGGATATCTGCAAAGACAGGCTTTACTGTGATGATAAAAACAATAGACAAAGAAGAGCATCGCAAAGTGCTATGGCGCTGATAGCCAGAAGTATGCTGGGCCTAATTGCACCTGTATTAACTTATACTGCTGATGAGATACTCGACTATGCTTCGCCGTTGCTAAAAGGTGATGCCAAGAATATCTTTGATTTTGAATTTGTAAGCCTGCCTGAAGCGGATTCAAAACTTGACGTTGCAAAACTTATGGCTATAAGAGAGAGATTCTACGAAGAGATAGACAAGCTCAAAAAAGATAAAGTGCTTAAAGCTACTTTGGAAGTAGAACTTTGCGGTGAATATGACTGGGATATTAAAAATACAAAAGATCTAGAAGATTGGTTTATGGTCTCATATGTAAGAAATGAAGCTCAAAGCGAAGTTTTGGCTTCTTTTGAAATGGATGGAGTTAGATTTGATATAGCAAAAGCCGATGATCATAAATGCCCTAGATGCTGGAGATTTAAAGCTTCGAGCGAAGAGAGCATTTGCGATAGATGCGCAGAGGTAGTGAATGTTTGATTTGTCCAAACCTGTAGGACTTGAAGTGATCATAGGTTCGATCGCATTTATATTCGTACTTATAGGTATAGGTTTATTGACTGTAAAATATTATGAAAAAAAGATACATTAAGGAGCAAAAGTGATCACACTCAAAGAGGCATTAACTAAAACAAAAGAAGAGTTAAGCGAAATCAAAAATGAATTGGAAAATCTTGCAAAAGCAAGTGATTTGAATGCTTATATCGGATTTGAGAGCTCAGGCGAAGGTGTGCCGATCTTAATAAAAGATAATATCCAAGTCAATGGATGGAGTGTTACAAGCGGATCAAAGATACTCCAAGGCTATATCGCTCCTTATGATGCGACTGTTATCGATAAATTAAAAGCAAACGGCATGATGGCATTTGGAAGATCAAACATGGATGAATTTGCCATGGGAAGTACAACTGAGAGCAGTTTTTACGGGATCACTAAAAACCCTCATGACCCGTCACGTGTTCCGGGCGGGAGTTCTGGCGGAGCTGCTGCAGCTGTTGGGGGAGGTATCGCTATAGCAGCGCTTGGCAGCGATACAGGAGGCTCTATACGCCAGCCTGCAGCTTATTGCGGATGTGTAGGAATGAAACCAACATACGGAAGAGTAAGCCGTTATGGCTTGGCTGCTTATGCTTCATCGCTTGATCAAATAGGGCCGATCACACAAAATGTAGAAGATGCAGCGATACTATATGATATCATCAAAGGGCATGACCCAAGAGATTCTACCAGTGCAGATATCGAGGATGGCAAAACAGTCATAAATGAAAACAGAAAACTTACTATAGCTGTAATAGATAATTATATAAGCGAAGCTAGCGATGATATACAAAAAGCTTACAGTGATACCGTAAAAGCCTTGCAAGATGCAGGACATACGATAGTGCATAAAAATATGCAAAATACCAAATATGATATCGCTACATATTATATCCTCGCTACTGCCGAAGCAGCTACAAACTTAGCTAGATTTGACGGCGTTAGATACGGAAGACGTGCAGAAGCAAACAATGTATCAGATTTATATTATAATACAAGAAGCGAAGGCTTTGGAGATGAAGTTAAAAGACGGATATTGCTAGGCAATTTCGTGCTTTCAAGCGGATATTATGATGCTTATTATCTCAAAGCACAAAGAGTCAGACATCTTATTCGCGATGAGTTTAATGCTATATTTAATGATGCTGATCTGATACTCTCTCCGGTTGCCCCGAGTGTAGCTCCTAAGATCGGAGCAGTGCATGACCCGCTTGAAATGTATAAAAGCGATATGTACACGATAGCGATAAATCTAGCAGGCCTTCCGGCACTCTCTCTTCCAGTAGCAAAAGACAGCGAGGGGATGCCGATCGGATTGCAATTGATCGCTAAAGCATTTGATGAACAGACACTTTTTGACGGTGCGGCTAGTATGGAAAAAGCTGTAAAATATACGAAATAAGGAGATAATATGAGAATAAAACAAAAAGCTTTGACATTTGAAGATGTCTTGTTGGTACCACAACATTCTACAGTACTTCCAAAAGAGGTAAGCATTGCTACTATGTTAACTAAAAGAGTAAGCCTAAATATACCTATCATATCGGCTGCAATGGATACCGTTACAGAATACAAAGCCGCTATTGCCATGGCTAGACTTGGCGGTATTGGTGTAATTCATAAAAATATGGATGTCGAGACACAAGCCTTGCAGGTTAAAAAAGTCAAAAAATCAGAAAGCGGCGTTATCATAGATCCTATATTTATATACCCTGAAGCAAAGGTTGCCGAAGCAGATGCTCTTATGAGCGAGTATCATATTTCAGGTGTGCCGGTTGTCAACCAAGATAGAGTCTTGGTAGGGATTCTTACCAATAGAGATATGCGTTTTATAAGTGATATGAGCGTTCTTGTAAAAGATGTAATGACACATGCTCCTTTGATAACTTCAAAAGTAGGTACAACATTAGAAGAAGCAGCAAAAGTATTGCAGCAGCATAAAATTGAAAAGCTTCCTATCGTTGATGACGAAGGCAAGCTAAAAGGCCTCATTACTATCAAAGATATAGAGAAAAAAGTACAACATCCAAATGCAAATAAAGATGCTTTTGGCAGACTCAGAGTCGCTGCAGCTATCGGCGTGGGACAATTGGATCGTGCCAGAGCATTGGTAGCTGCCGGCGTGGATGTACTTGTACTTGATTCTGCTCATGGGCATTCGCAAGGTATCATAGATACAGTCAAAAAGATAAAAGCAGAACTTGATATCGATGTGATAGCAGGCAATATCGCCACAGGCGAAGCAGCAAAAGATCTTATAGAAGCAGGAGCAGATGCTGTTAAGGTAGGTATTGGGCCAGGGTCAATTTGTACCACTCGTATAGTAGCAGGCGTAGGCGTACCTCAGATATCGGCTATTGATAATGTAGCAATGGTAGCCAAAGAATATGGCGTGCCGGTGATCGCTGATGGCGGGATAAAATATTCAGGCGACCTAGCTAAAGCGCTTGCAGTTGGTGCAAGCTCTGTTATGCTAGGATCAGCCCTTGCAGGTACATATGAAGCTCCTGGCGAGATGATCATATTTAACGGCAGACAGTTTAAAGAGTATAGAGGTATGGGAAGTATCGGTGCTATGACCAAAGGAAGTACAGATAGATATTTCCAAGAAGGCACGGCTGCAGATAAACTGGTACCAGAAGGCATAGAAGGCCGTGTACCGTACCGCGGTAAGATCTCTGATGTGGTTCATCAAATGATAGGCGGATTGAGAAGTTCTATGGGGTATTGCGGTTCAAAAGATATTCCGACATTTTGGGAAAAAGCTGAATTTGTAGAGATCACAAGCGCAGGACTTAGAGAGAGTCATGTGCATGATGTTACTATCACAAAAGAGTCTCCGAACTATCACGGACAGTAATTTCTCCTTTTTTCTATAACTATTATTGTGCCGTTTTTATGCGGCATGATATTTCTTCAATAAAACATATCATTTTAATAACAAAATATCACTCGTTTTTTATGCTTGAAAAACCATCAGTATCAATTTTATTATATGATATATCAATCAATTATATAATGATAATAAAAAACATTAAAAATAAAACTATACTAAATTACTAAAGATTAAATAAACTCCTTAAAAACGATAAATAGTCAAAAAATATACAAAAATACTTGACATTATATTTTTTTTATAATATAGTAACTGTAAATATTTTAATATAAGGAAACATAATGGAAAAAGAGACGATCGCGCTTCATGCCGGATATGATCAAAAAGCAGGTTTTGGCACCATGAGTGTACCTATCTTTCAAACTACTGCATATGCCTTTAGAGACAGCGAACATGCCGCAAATTTATTTGCATTAAAAGAGCTTGGATCTATTTATACTAGGCTTACCAATCCTACGACGGATGTATTGGAAGCCAGATTTGCCGAATTGGAGGGCGGAGCAGCTGCAATCTGTACAGCATCAGGACAAGCCGCTATCTTTTATGCGATAGCCAATGTAGCTGAGGCCGGCGATAACATTGTAATATCTGATAAACTTTACGGCGGTTCGGTTACATTGCTAACCCATACTATTAAACGCTTTGGTATTGAAGCGCGTGTTTTTAAAAGCAGTGATGCCGCCAATCTAGAAGAATTGATAGACGATAAGACAAAAGCAATATATTTTGAATCATTATCGAATCCGCAAATTGCAATTGCCGATATAGATACTATCGTAGGAATTGCCAAAGAACATGGCGTACTGACTATATGTGACAATACAGTAGCCACTGCCGCACTATTTAATCCTATAGCATGTGGTGTAGATATCGTAGTGCATTCTACTTCCAAATACACCAACGGGCAAGGTACAGCCATAGGCGGTATAGTAGTTGAGAGAGACGGTCTAAATGAATTTTTTAAAACATCATCTAGATATAGCCATTTTAATACTCCTGATGATAGTTATCACGGACTTGTGTATACGGATGTGCCGTTGCCAAATTTCTGTTTGCGTATAAGACTTTCATTGCTTCGTGATATAGGAGCATCACAAGCGCCGTTTAATTCATGGCTGCTAATACAAGGACTTGAAACGTTGAGCCTTCGAGTAGAAAAACATTCAGATAATGCATTAGAAGTTGCTAAATTCTTAGAATCGCACCCGAAAGTAAAATCTGTAAATTATCCAGGACTGGAAAGCCACAGAGATCACGATAAAGCTCAAAAATATTTCAAAGACGGCAAAGCTTCAGGGCTGATCTCCTTTGATGCAGGCAGTTTTGAAGAAGCCAAGCGCATCATAGACAGTGTCAAGCTTTTTGGAGTTGTAGTTAATATTGGAGATAGCAAATCCCTTATTGTACATCCTGCAAGCACGACACATTCGCAAATGACAGGTGATGAGCTTTTGAAAATCGGAGTAAATCCTGCTACTATCAGGCTCAGTATCGGACTTGAAAATACAAAAGATCTGATAGATGATCTTGCTCAGGCGATGGCATAAAAAATGGCACTAATATCGTCTAAGGGAATATATGGACTAGGTGCCATGTATGAGCTTTTGAAACATGATAATAATATACCGCTTAAGGCAAGTCAAATTGCCATTAGCGCAGATATACCTCTAAATTATTTAGAGCAATTATTGGGCAAATTAAAAAAAGCGGGATTAGTAAAGAGTGTTAGAGGAATTAACGGCGGATTTTTACTATCTAAATCGCCTAAGGATATATTGATAAAAGATATTATTATAGCACTTGAGGATAAGATAAAAGTAGTAGATGATAAAAGCAATAATCACATACTCGATCTATTTTTTGACGACATCGGAAATGAAATAGCAACAATGCTAAGTCTTAGCTTGGTAGATCTTAAAAAGTATCAAGACAGATACAACGCTTCTTTGCATTATAATATATAAGGAGAAGAAATGAAATATGCACAAAATGTGACAGACCTTGTAGGCAATACTCCGCTGGTTAAACTTAAAAAAGCAAGTTTGAATTATACAATAGTGCTTGGCAAATGTGAGTTTATGAACCCAACCCATTCTGTTAAAGACAGGATCGGGGTTGCCATGATAGATGATGCACTGGCAAAAGGGCTTATAACATCCGATACTACTATTATAGAACCTACTAGCGGCAATACCGGTATCGGATTGGCTTCGGTTTGTGCAGCTAGAGGGTTAAAATTAATATTAACCATGCCCAGTTCAATGAGTATAGAGAGACAAAAGCTGTTAAAGGCTCTTGGCGCAACTATTGTGCTTACTGATCCTGCAAAAGGTATGAGCGGAGCTATTGCTGCAGCAGACGAGCTTCATAATAGTATGCCAAACTCTATTATATTGGGACAATTTGAAAATCCTAGTAATCCTGCTGTGCATCGCGCCACAACTGCACAGGAGATATGGCTGGATACGAACGGCAAAGTGGATATTGTAGTAGCTGCGGTGGGAACCGGCGGAACAATTACCGGTATCGGAGAGAGGTTAAAAGAGCTCAATCCAAACATTCGTGTCATAGCTGTAGAGCCTACTGCTTCACCGGTGCTTAGCGGCGGCTCTCCGGCTCCTCATGCTATTCAGGGGATTGGAGCAGGGTTTGTTCCGCCGGTACTTAATACCGTTATTTATGATGAGATCATCACGGTAAGTAATGAAGATGCTTTTGCTACAGCCAGAGATCTTGCCAAAGAAGAGGGGTTGCTAGTCGGGATATCGGCAGGAGCAAATACATTTGCCGCGTCAATTGTGGCCTCAAGGCCGGAAAACAGAGGCAAGGTTATAGTAACTATACTATGCGATACAGGAGAGAGGTATCTAAGTACTGCACTTTATGATGAGTAAATTTACCTTTTTGTTGCATATTTGATATTAAATACACAACTCCTGTCTTTCCTACAAAAGCAGAATGTGTATTTTGTCATGTTAATATAGTTTGTCATGGCAAAATTTTATAGATTTTTTACTTTATTTGCTAAGACTATCTCATTTCTTTCAAAAACCAAAAACCAGCTTCACTAACTTTAAAGTCCAATTAAGATAAAATAACTAAAAATAATTTTTTAAAAAGCAGTTTATGAAGATAACTACCAAGCAAGCACATTTTAGCAGTCCACTTTATCTAGAAAGCGGCCGTATACTTGAACCATATACCATAGCATATGAAACTTATGGTGAAATCAATGAGGACAAAAGCAATGTAATATTGGTATGCCACGCTCTAAGCGGATCACATCATGCTGCAGGCACCTATGAAGGCGAAAAAAAAGCCGGCTGGTGGGATGGGCTTATAGGTGACGGTAAAGCAGTAGATACTACCAAATATTTTGTGATCTGCTCAAATGTTATAGGCAGCTGCTTTGGCACTACCGGGCCTATGAGTGATAATTATCCGTCACATCAGCCATTTCGTCTCAAATTTCCTGTAGTGACTATAAAAGATATGGTCAGAGCTCAAATGCATCTGCTTTCAAGCCTTGGTATATATCGTTTAAAAGCTATCATCGGCGGCTCAATGGGCGGTATGCAGGCACTTCAATTTGCAGTAGATTATCCAAATTTGGCAGAACATATCATCTCTATGGCAGCTACATATGCAACACGGCCATGGACAATTGCTTTCAATAAAGTTGCTGTTGAAGCCATCAGAAGTGATCCTAGATTTGAAGATGGCAATTATGCAAAAGATGCTTTTAGTGAAGTTGGGCTTAGCGGATTGGCTATCGGCAGAATAGCAGGACATATTTCATACTTGTCTCCAAAATCTATGGATAAAAAATTTGACCGCAATTATGTGAGCACGGATGGGCTTTTTGAACTTTTTGGCAGATATGAGGTAGAGAGATATATGGAGTATAATACTGCAAATTTCAGTCGCCACTTTGATCCTTTAAGTTATCTTTATATTGTCAAAGCCATCAATACCTTTAGTCTTTCGCGCGGGTATGATTCACTTCATGATGCCGTCTCGCGCATAAAGGCAAATATTCATCTGTTTGGTTTCAGTTCTGATTATCTGTTTTTTCCCGAAGAGATGGAGCATATATATAAAATGATGAAACGAAATGAACAGTCGTGTAATTATATAGAAGTGGATAGTGATTATGGACATGATGCCTTTTTGGTTGAGATAGATAAGTTTGAAAACGATATCATAAGCATACTGGGGGATGAAAAATGAAAAATGAAACCTTTGAAGATAAAATAGCCAATGCCAAAAGTATTATAGAAAAATTAATGCGTCAAGATATTCCTCTAGAAGAGAGCGTAAAGCTTTATGAGGATGGTTTAAAAACTATCAAAGAAGCTCAAGATATGCTAGAGCTTGCAAAAGCCAAAATAACTGTCATTGAACAAGAAAGTATCAAGGCCAAAGAGTGAAAACTCTAGTAGTAGCCTCCTTGCAGCTCCAAACACTGGGGATGAATGGCTCAAAGCTGGATTTTTATTTTAAAAATGCCCACTCCAAAGGCGCTAGACTTATAGTCTTTGGGGAATATATATTAAATCATTTCTACAAAGAATTGGCAAATATGCCCGTATCTATGGTAAGAGAACAAACCGGTAAACATTTAGCACTTTTGAAATCTCTTGCAAAGTCATATGATATGACCATTGTAGCTCCTATTATACTGTGTAAAAAAAATCGTTATCTAAAAGTCGTAGCCAAGATCACTTCTAAGCAGATCGCATATTACGAGCAGCAAATCCTTATTTCTTATCCGCATTGGGATGAGCAAAACTTTTTTGTCAATGATATCAAACCGCTAAAATCGCCAATGGTATTTTCGGTTGACGGCTTTAGGGTGATGATAATGGCCGGCTTTGAATTGCATTTTTCTAAACTTTGGGAATATGTACGAGAAAAAAAAGTTGACTTGGTAGTGTTGCCGACATCATCAACTTTTGGTTCGCATAATCGCTGGAGAGAGATCATTAAAACCCAGGCATTTTTATATGGATGTTATGTTCTTAGGGCAAATCGCTTGGGCGAATACAATGATAAAGATATCAAATGGCGTTTTTATGGGGATAGTATGTTAGTAGGCCCGAACGGAGAGGTAGAAATGATGCTAGAAGACAAAGAATCCATGCTTATTGAAGAGATAGATAAAAAATCACTACAGGAGCATCGTAAGGTTTGGCAGTTTGAAAAAGCATTACAATTAAGACAATAATAAAAGGAGTTGTCATGACACCACAATCATATTTCCATAGACAAATTCAGCTTTGGGGCAAAGAGACCCAAGAGCTTTTATCTTCCAAAAAGATAGCAATCATAGGAAGCGGGGGACTTGGTTCATCTCTGGCTTTGGCACTTGGGACTAGCGGCATAGGCGAGATTGATATGGTTGATTTTGATACGATTGCATTGCATAATATCCATCGCCAAATTGCCTTTACTTTAAAAGACGAAGGAAGGTATAAATCAAAAATTGCAAGTGATCTCATAAAGGCCAAAAATCCTTTTGTTAAAACCGGGGGCCTCGTGATGGATTTTGGAGAGTTTAGTCATCTTGGTAAAAAATATGACTTGATCCTTGATGCCAGCGATAACTTCGATACAAGACATCAAATCGATGAATACTCCAATGAATCAGGCATACCTTGGATATATGCCAGCGTAGAGGCGTTTGTAGGACAGGTATGTTTTTTTGAACATGGAAGATTTACGGCATTCAATACGCCGCCGCACGTGCCTAGCGGTATAGCAGCACCGATGGTGATGCATATAGCTTCTTTGCAAGCAAATATTGCTCTGCGCTATTTGGCAGGTTTGAAGGTCACAAGAGACAAATTATATTATCTCTATTTTGACGAATCAGGCGACCTTGTGACACAAAAATTTAACTTACCGTCTTGATTGGATATCCGAAATAATTTTAAATTACTATTTTAAATGGTAAAATAATATTACAAGAAATAATCATAAAGGCAATTGTCATGAAAGCAAAACCGTTAATAGTGTTATCCATGATAGCTTTGCTGGCAGGTTGCACGCAAGAGACACAAAACACCATTGGCCGTTCTATCCAAAATTGGACCGGTACCAATGGAGTGCTCGAGATGTATGCCGGGGACAAATTAGTACATAGATTTATGAAAATAGATAAGCTTTCTACTGCAAGCGGCACGCAAAGCAATACAGATAGGCCATACAGATTCGGATATGGCTATCATGACTTAAATTTAAACGGCAAGATAGATAGTGACGAGAAGAGAGTTTATTTTGAATTTTCAGACTATGCCGGCAATTATGTATTTTTTGAATCAAATGAATAAGGTTAACACATGAATATTATATCTACACCAAATGCTCCTCAGGCCATCGGGCCATATTCTCAGGCTATTGAAAATAACGGCATAATCTATACATCCGGACAAATTGGACTAATGTCCAATGGAGAGATGGCGGGCAACGGTATCATTTCCCAAACAAATCAAGTGCTAAAAAACTTAAAAGCAGTACTTGAAGCAGGCGGCAGTTCTATGAATAATGTAATCAAAACCACTATATTTTTGGCTGATATGGATGACTTTGTGACAGTTAATGAGATCTATGCTGAACATTTCGGTAGCCATAAGCCTGCTCGAAGTACTGTTGCAGTCAAGAGCTTGCCAAAGAATGCGCTTGTTGAAATAGAGTGTATAGCATTTATTTAGTTTTTAGTTTCTAGTTTCTAGTTTCTAGTTTTTAGTTTTTAGTT
>DLIG01000014.1:0-156 GCA_002483605.1 Sulfurovum sp. UBA7648 | reverse complement strand
TAGTTTTTAGTTTTTAGTTTTGATTATATTAATTAAAAATAGTTTAATTTAAAAAAGATTAAAGCTTATTTTGCTATAATCACACACTTTTAATACCAAGTAAGAAATTAATAAAGGGTTTGCAATGTACGCAATCATTAAAGCAAGTGGGCAACA
>DLIG01000016.1:58806-59064 GCA_002483605.1 Sulfurovum sp. UBA7648 | reverse complement strand
CAGGTAACGTACCAAGCTGCTAAGTCTTTTTTACAGATGCATTTGCATCTGTAAGAACCCTTCATATTTTCTACAAAAACTTATAACTTTTATCATTATCGCTTTTTAAATTTTTTTCAATATAATAATATATTATTTATATTAGAAGGAAGACGTATGAAAAGAAGTATATCAGTGTCTATTGCAGTAGCTGCAACGATGGCTTTTGGTGCTAGTAATAGCGATTTGGCTGTCCTAAAAGCAGAAATTGAGGCTTTA
>DLIG01000016.1:58283-58585 GCA_002483605.1 Sulfurovum sp. UBA7648 | reverse complement strand
GCTAATGATAATATCAAATGGGGTGTAGATATTAGAACAGCATCAGATAGCCTCAATTATACAATGGCAGACGGCAGCAAAAAATCCAATGATGCGCTTATGAGCACTAGATTATGGCTTAATATGGCTTATGCGCCTGATACTAATAATATATTCAAGGGCCAGCTTGCTTACAATAAAGCATTTGGTGCTGATTTTGGCGGAATGGCTGGCTCTAGGGGCTGGGGCATGGATACGTTTGACTGGGTTACCAACGAAGCTCTTAGCGGCAATGGTCTCAAAGTAAAAGAAGCTTATTGGTT
>DLIG01000016.1:57527-58154 GCA_002483605.1 Sulfurovum sp. UBA7648 | reverse complement strand
AAAGTAAAAGAAGCTTATTGGTTGTACATGGGCGATTCTATAGGTGAAACAAATATACCTTGGACGGCTAGCGTTGGCCGTCGTCCTTCAACAAATGGTTTTTTGGTTAATTTGAGAGACGACGATAGTGCACAATCACCGCTCGGGCACAATATAAATGTTGAATTTGACGGTGCAAGTGCAGGTGTGAATCTTGAAAATGTTTCAGAAGTCCCTGGAATGAATTTCAAAGTTTGTCTAGGTCAAGGAAGCACAAGTGCGACACCAATGTTTGGAGGCCCGGCAAATTACAGTGATGATAATAGCATAGATGACATCACAATGGCCGGATTTATCTTTGTGCCGTATGATAACGGCCAATATAGTATAAAAACAAACTATTTTAGAGCATATAATCTGCCAGGCATGGTAAACCCTATGGATCCAACGGCAGGATTTAAAACAGTTGGAAATATGGACGGCTTGGCAATATCAGGGCTTATTGACGGTATAGGCGAAGATGGAATCCTTGCAGAGACTAAATTGTTTGCATCATTTGCAGCAAGCAAAACAAATCCGGACAATAGCGAAACTATGCTTGGCTCAAGTGACAATAAAACAGGAACTTCTTATTGGCTTGGAGCTCAA
>DLIG01000016.1:56712-57407 GCA_002483605.1 Sulfurovum sp. UBA7648 | reverse complement strand
CTTCTTATTGGCTTGGAGCTCAAATACCGGTACTTGGCGGTGACTTTGGCGTTGAATTCAACCACGGAAGCAAATATTGGAGATCATTTACGTACGGCGAAGATACTATGGCAGGATCCAAATTGGCAGTTCGCGGAGATGCGTGGGAAGCATACTATACCTATCCTATTACAACAGCACTTAGTCTACAAGCAAGATATACTTACATAGACTATGATTATAGCGGAAGCAATGGTTTCTTTGGAGGCGAGGGTGCCCCAATGACTATGAATGAAGCTATTGGAGCAGGCATGGGCGGCATGGTCGTTGACAAAGCAAGCGATCTAAGATTTTACGTTAGATATAGATATTAATTTATAAAATCCTCATCTTTTGGGTAACCGCAAAGGTTGCCCCTTTTCTTCCAAATAAAACAATCTATTTGTTTGATTCTAATCATCAGTTTTCCTTGACTAGATTTTTACTATAATTATTTTTAATACTCTCAAATACTAAAATATTAATATTCATATATTTTTCATTCTTATTTAAGATTATTTCCTTTATCATAGTAATGTATATTTATACTAGTTTAAAAAGGGAAGAAAACGATGAAGAAGAGTATAACACTGTCTTTGGCAGTAGCAACAACCATGGCATTTGGTGCTAGCAATAGCGATTTGGCTGCAATGAAAGCAGAAATTGAAGCTTTAAAA
>DLIG01000016.1:56295-56470 GCA_002483605.1 Sulfurovum sp. UBA7648 | reverse complement strand
GCTAATGATAATATCAAATGGGGCGTGGATCTGAGAACAGCAGTGGATAGCCTCAACTATACAATGGCCGGATCATATGTAGTAGATCCTTCGGATCCTATGAATGTTATAGCGGTGCCAAAGAAAAGATCCAACGATTCGTTATTAACAAATAGATTGTGGCTAAACATGGCTT
>DLIG01000016.1:55188-56027 GCA_002483605.1 Sulfurovum sp. UBA7648 | reverse complement strand
AGAGGCTGGGGTATGGATACATTTGACTGGATAACAAATGAATCACTTACAGGCAATGACTTGAAAGTCAGACAAGCTTACTGGCTATATATGGCAGACAAGATGGGTGAAGCTGAAATACCATGGACTTTAAGCCTTGGTAGAAGACCGTCAACAAACGGTTTCTTGGCAAACCTTAGAGATGATGATGAGGCTCAGTCACCTCTTGGGCATATCATCAATGTCGAGTTTGACGGAGCAAGTGCTAGCGCAAACCTGGGCAATGTCACAGGTGTTCCTGGCATGTCATTTAAACTTTGCCTAGGCCAAGGAAGCACCAATGCTGCGCCAATGTTTAGTGGAAGTACAAATTATACAGACGACCAAAACGATATCGATGATGTCATGTTGGCCGGGTTTATCTTTGTGCCATATGATGACGGACAATTTATCGTAAAAACTACGGCATTTAGAGCATTTGACCTCCCTGGATACAGCCCAGGCGAGATGGGAACAATGTTTGATGGTGATCCTACAACAAATCCAAGTATTATGAGCCAAGCCGGAGATATTGATGGGGCAGCAATTTCTGTACTTGTAGACGGTATCGGAGATTATGATATACTGTCTGAAACCAAGCTATTTGGATCTTTTGCGGTAAGTAGAACAAATCCAAACGCGGGTCAGTATATGCTTGGCATGCCAACACCAATGGGCACAATAGGTGCTGAAGCGGGCGATAGTGCAACAGGAACTTCGTATTGGCTTGGAGCCCAAGTACCGGTACTTGGCGGGGATCTTGGATTAGAGTTTAACCACGGAAGCAAATACTGGAGACCGTTTGACTATGGTGAAGACAC
>DLIG01000016.1:54747-55027 GCA_002483605.1 Sulfurovum sp. UBA7648 | reverse complement strand
GTTCGTGGTGACGCGTGGGAAGCATACTATACATATCCTATCACACAGGCTCTTAGCGCACAGCTTAGATATACATATCTAGACTATGACTACTCAGGAAGCAATAACTTCTTTGGCGCAGACGGTGCTCCTATGACTATGGAGCAAGCAAACGCCATGGGCATGGGCGGCATGGTTGTTGACAAAGCAAGTGATTTGAGATTTTACGTAAGATATAGATTCTAATTTACCATTTGTTGGTTCTCTAATTTGGAGCTAAGCTCCAAATTAGGTCTTCAGC
>DLIG01000016.1:54202-54612 GCA_002483605.1 Sulfurovum sp. UBA7648 | reverse complement strand
AAGCTCCAAATTAGGTCTTCAGCGTGAGGGCTCTCGTGGCTAGCCACTCTTTTTAAAGATTTCTAATTACTATATTCTTTCGCCTACGGGCGGGAGAATATGATTTGTCTGAGTATCCGATGGGATATTGAGATAAGTTTGTAGTTTTAATATATTTAATTTTTTATCTATCTTTTCTGCTACTTTTTAGAAAAGCAGTAAATAAATATACCATTCTTAACTTTTCTTTTTATAAAGAAAAGTAATAAAAGAAAATCGTCATCGTAAGCAAATCGCGACGCGCTCATTCTGCGACTACGCTTGAATGTGTGCTGCTTTCAAGGATGCATACAATGACATTTATTTATTATATATTTTGTCATCCTCGCATATGCGAGGGAAGTTTTCTGTCATGCTGAACTTGTTTCAGC
>DLIG01000016.1:53694-54052 GCA_002483605.1 Sulfurovum sp. UBA7648 | reverse complement strand
GCTGAACTTGTTTCAGCATCTCTAAATAATATCCCTATATAAATCATTCCAATTTGGATTTATGCTTTCAATCAAATTGATTCTCCAATCTCTGTGCCAATTTTTGAGTTGTTTTTCTCTGAAAATAGCATTTTGCATATCATCAAATATTTCATAATAAACAAGTGTTTTTAGATTATATGCTGAAGTAAATCCATCAAGAATATTGTTTTTGTGTTGATATATTCTCTTTGTTAAATCAGATGTGACACCAATATATAGAGTACCTTTTGGTTTGTTTGTCATGATGTAGATGTAGCCATTTTTCATCTGGTGATTATAGTTTGTTTTTTGTATGTAGATCCTGAAACAAGTTCAG
>DLIG01000016.1:53406-53549 GCA_002483605.1 Sulfurovum sp. UBA7648 | reverse complement strand
CTGAAACAAGTTCAGGATGACAAAAGTGCGAGTTCAGGATGACAAATTGTAAATTCAGAATGACAGTATTTTACAATTATAAAATACCAATTTGTGCCAAAAGATTTCTCGTGATCTCTCGATAATATCCTTTTTGGATACTG
>DLIG01000016.1:51268-53268 GCA_002483605.1 Sulfurovum sp. UBA7648 | reverse complement strand
CCTTTTTGGATACTGTCATCTGTCACAACTGCAGGTTTGCCGGCATCTGACGTCTCTCTGATCGCCATCGTTAACGGGATTTTGCCGAGTAA
Source organism: Sulfurovum sp. UBA7648 (assembly GCA_002483605.1). Taxonomy (GTDB): domain Bacteria; phylum Campylobacterota; class Campylobacteria; order Campylobacterales; family Sulfurovaceae; genus BN30871. The sequence goes on along the minus strand of DLIG01000016.1, from coordinate 53,176 downwards.
CGGCACATTGTATTTAGACGATATCATCTCTCCGCCGTCTGAGCCAAAAATATCGTATCTTGCACCTGTGTCAGGAGCAATGAAGTAACTCATATTTTCTACGATCCCGCCGATCGGCACTCCAATATCTTTGAACATCATAACGGCTCGGCTTACATCATCGGTTGAGATGGCTTGTGGTGTTGTGACTATCACACTTGTAGAAATAGGCAGTTCTTGAGCCATAGTCAGTTGTATATCCCCGGTGCCCGGAGGCATATCGATAACTAAAAAGTCAAGCTCTCCCCAAGCGACATCTTCTAAAAATTGAATGAGTGCAGAAACTGCGACAGAGCTTCTCCAAACAAGCGGCGTGTCGCTTTTTGGGGTAGTAAGCCCAACGCTCATCAATTTTATCCCATAATTTTCGCTTGGTATCATTTTGTTCTCATCATTCCACTGAAGCTTTTCTTCATTAACGCCTATCATTCTAGGAGTATTTGGCCCGTAAACGTCAGCATCCAGCAAGCCTACTTTGTATCCAAGCTGGGCAAGGGCTACACTAAGATTTACACTAACGGTGCTTTTGCCCACCCCTCCTTTGCCACTAGTGACCGCTATAATATGTTTGGCGTAAGATGCGCGGTTGTTTGGTTTATTGGTATTGCCGTAATTAAGTGACGGTTTTTTATTTGCCAAAAATGCAATATCGATTGCTTTAAAATCATTTTTGAGCACATCATGTATCTGCGATTCGATAGATTCAAAAACCGATTCATTTGCAATGGTCAGTTCGATCCGTACACTCTCGCCCTTTGGTTCGATTTTTTGAATTGTTTTAAGCGAGACTATATCTTTGTCTAGGCCAGGGTAGATGACGGCCCCTAGTCTTTTTTCTATAAATCTTTTATTCATGGTTTGCTATTTCTCGCTTTATAAGCAGATCAGTAGCCTTGGCTTTTTGAAGCCATGCTGAAATTATTGGACGTGCATGCGGATGATTGTTGCCAAGCTTGGTATATTGCATAGCCCTATGCTTGATAAGTGCTGACAGGGCATCAAAAAGACTTTTAATTTTATTGTCTTTTTTGGCATTGCCTAGCAATCTAGAGAGCAGAATATTTCTCTCTTTAAGCGGCAGATCATAGCCTATAGCTTTGCCAAGCTGCACAATGTCATATGAAGATATATAGATACCGCTATGGAAGAGCGAAAGCAGTTGTTTTTCTAGTGTCTCGTATTCGTTTTGTTTGTCTTTGAATTTTGGTTTCATTGTCTCATTCCTAATTTGATCTCTGCAGCCTTGGAAACATTGGTATCCTCATCGTCTATCATAGATGATAAAACTTCTTTTGGGGTTGACGGGTTTTCTGCAACTCTTAGGCGTACCATTTTGTCACTATCATTTGCCAATACTTGCAGCAATTTGATAGGAGTATTCGGATTTCCAGATAATCCGTCTCTGACTATTTTTTCATCTGAAAATAATTTACTTAGAATGGATGATGGGGTATTTGGATTGGTGGCCACTAGAGCCCTGACCAAATTGATATCATCATGAGCTAATTTCTCTAATATATCTACAGGTGTAAAATGATTTTTTGCCACTGCCCATCTGCTTCCCATATCAGATACACTGCTTAGGTCTCTTAAAAGAGCTACCATTTCGTCGCTTTTGCCCTGCTCTTTGTCATATACGCTGCATTTGCGAGATATATTCATAGCTACCATGCCTACAATTTCATTATTATCTTTGAAAGCATCAAATATCTCTCTTACCGTATGGATAGGTAATTCGCTTTGAGATAATGCTTCTACAGCTTCTTCGTAATTCATAATAGTTGCCTTTTTATAACAATTTTGTATGAATATAGCATATTTGGGCTAAAAGAGGTTAAAATATAAACAAATATATTGTTTTATATAAAT
>DLIG01000016.1:49796-51110 GCA_002483605.1 Sulfurovum sp. UBA7648 | reverse complement strand
CAAATATATTGTTTTATATAAATTAAAAAGTACGTACATGGGCTTTTATCAAGAAAATGATTTAAAATGATGAGACGTTTTGATAAAAAAAATATAAAAACGCCTATTTTCATATAAGTAAAGCATATTTTATAATTATAATTTTTTTNNATGATAAATACATAACACTATTATTAGTTATCGAATCGGTACTATTATAGACAGTTAGAAAAGTTATAAGGAGAATTTATGAAGAGAGTTGCAAGCGTTGTTTTGATGAGCAGTGCACTTGCTGTAAGTTCACTCTATGGTGCACCTATACAGCTTATTGAGCCAGCAGAAGCACTAAAACTTATAGGCAATAAAGATGTTATGTTTGTTTCAGGGGACGATCCTGATATCTACACTAATAATCATATTAAAGGTTCAGTGGAGATGTATGCACACCATTTGCATCATTCAGATATAATGGGAAACATGCATTGCGCACCACTTTATAATTGCCCAAAAGAAGCACAAGAATATATAAGAAGCAAGGGCATAAGAAATGATCAAACGATTATTGCATATGACAACTACCGAGGACCCAATGCGACTGGAGTATATAGTTTTTTTGAAAGCTTTGGACATAAAAATGTAAAACTTTTAAACGGCGGTTTTGACGGAATTAAACAAGTAGATCCATATCAAAAAGAATATGATGTATTGAAAAAAGAGAAAAAAGAACTTAAGAATCAAATAAAAGAGGCCAAAAAAGCCAAAAATGATGCTGAAGTAGCGAAACTAGAAGCGACTGAGAAATCTTTGACATCCAAAATGGAAGCGCTTATGCCAAAGCTTGCCATACAGCCCGGAGAAGAACCAAAACATACACCTAGCAATTATGTGATCGATCAAAAAGCTATTAATACAAAATATATAGCAGATAAACACGAAGTAAAAAAAGCAGTTGATGATATCATGAAAAATGGCGACAAAAGTAAATTTGCCGTAATCGATACCAGAAGCATGGCAGAGATCATCGGCGAGAAAAAAATGGATAACGTAGCTAGAGGCGGACATATACCTGGGTCAAAATTTGTTGAATGGAAAAATATCACAGACGAAGAAAAAACAAGATCGTTCAAGCCTAATGCAGACATGCAAAAAGTATTTGATAAAGCAGGAGTCAGAAAAGATCAAACAATATATGCTTATTGTCAAGTTGGTGCCGGAAGAGGATCTCATATCATTTCTGCACTTCGTAACCTAGGGTATCAAAATGTAAAAGTATTTACCGGCAGTTGGGATACATGGGGTAATGATATGAATTTACCAATCAGAAGATAAGAGGAA
>DLIG01000016.1:49026-49634 GCA_002483605.1 Sulfurovum sp. UBA7648 | reverse complement strand
TATATAATGACAAAAATAATGACAAATGAAAAAAGACGAAATTTTTTGAAATTTTCCGGCGTTACTGCGGCTATGGTTGCGTCGCAAGGTGCGCTTTTTGCTAAAACCGATGTCATGAAAATCGAAAACGGCAAAGAGGGGTATCCAAATACTACATATACAGAAGATATGTATCGCAATGAGTTTGGATTTATACGCGGAAACACAGAAGATACAGGTTTTGCTTATCACTGTGTAAACTGTCAAGGAAACTGCGCATGGGAGATATGGTCACATAATGGCGTAGTAACTCGTGAAAACCAATCAGCAAGATATCCGTCGATAAACCCTAAAATACCGGACTTTAATCCAAGAGGATGCAACAAAGGCGTACAACACTCTCAAATCATGTATGAAAAAGATAGAATCCTTTATCCAATGAGAAGAGTCGGGCAAAGAGGAGAAGGCAAGTGGCAAAGAATCAGCTGGGATGAAGCAGCTAATGAAGTGGCACAAAAAATTTGGGATGTAATGACCGATCCAGCCAAAGGGCCGGATAAATTGATGGTGCACGCTGGGACTGGATTGCTTACAGAAGGTAGACGCGGAGGACCGCTAAGATTTTCTAC
>DLIG01000016.1:48400-48903 GCA_002483605.1 Sulfurovum sp. UBA7648 | reverse complement strand
GGAGGACCGCTAAGATTTTCTACAATGCTAGGATCTAGCCGTATCTATCCAGCTTCTTATCTTGGGGATATGTTCTCCGGCGCTGCTGTAGCATATGGAGAGGGAAATGTGGGTTGTACATATGACTTTATGTACAATGTGGACACAGCGATCTTTTGGGGAGGAAACCCGTCAGTTTCAAGGATCCCTGATGCCCACTTCGTATGGGAGGGAAAATATAACGGAGCCAAGGTAATAGTAATTACTCCTGAGTTTAATGCATCTGCAAGATCGGCCGATATATGGATACCTATTAAAGCAGGAAGCGACAATATTCTTGCCGCTTCTGTGATCCATGAGATATTAAAAGAGAAATTATACAAACCTGAATTTATGAAGATCTTTACAGACCTTCCGTTCTTGGTTATTAAAGATACAAAAAAACTGCTTAGACGCAGCGATGTAGAAAAAGCAAAAAATCCTGAAGATGCAGAAAAGTATCATGAAGAGTTTTATGTCATGAA
>DLIG01000016.1:47965-48201 GCA_002483605.1 Sulfurovum sp. UBA7648 | reverse complement strand
GAAGGAAGTGCACATAAATCTATTCGTATAGCAGAACTGGGCATAGATCCTGAGCTTGAGGGCGAATGGGATGTGGAACTATTGAATGGTGACGAAGTAGAAGTAACTACGGTATTTGAGATGCTCAAAGAGAATATAGAGAAATTCTCACCAGAAGAGACGCAAAAACTTACCGGAGTTCATCCAGATACCGTAAAAATGCTAGCTCGTGATATTGCGCTTCCAAAAGTAGTATC
>DLIG01000016.1:47375-47839 GCA_002483605.1 Sulfurovum sp. UBA7648 | reverse complement strand
ATTGCGCTTCCAAAAGTAGTATCAATTACTACCGGATTTTCACTTAATAAATATTTTAATGGATTGATGAGCGTATGGAACATCTCTTCTATTTGCGGCCTTACAGGACGTCTTGGGCCGTACGGCGGACTTAATACAGAAAATGAATTTAAGCTATCGGGCCTTGATGTACTAGCAGGATTTGGCGGTAAATATGCGGCCAGATTTGGTTCGGGGTTTGTTGGAGAGTTCGTATTTGGCGACGGAATGAAGACTTTTGATAAATATTTCTCAGACGAGGATGTCAAAAGAGCTCAAAACGGCATGGGTAAAAAAGAGTATATGCAGATCATCTCTGCGATGCTTGAAAAAGGAAAACTCGGCAAAGCAAATAATGACAGCAAACACGGAAATGTGGTTAAGCCATGGTGGGAGCCAGAAGTTTGTCTAGTAGTAGCGGATTCCAAGTTTAGAAGAAACAAAGG
>DLIG01000016.1:46243-47244 GCA_002483605.1 Sulfurovum sp. UBA7648 | reverse complement strand
TCCAAGTTTAGAAGAAACAAAGGTGCTGATTATCGTGAAGCTTTCTTCAAGAAAATCTCATATTTTGCTTATGCAGATTATCGCATGAGTGAAACAGCGGTTTATTCTGATCTGCTTTTGCCGGCAAAATCGCACTATGAGGTGTGGGACCTAAGAACCAGCCCGGGCTATCATAGATTTACCAATTTGGCTCAGCCTGTAGCAAATATGAAGCCCGTAGGCGAAGCTATGGATGAGTGGAGCATGATGGCGCTTATCGCTAAAAAATTAGAAGAGATAGCCAATAAGCCTGAAAACATCTCAAAAGCAAAAGTAAAAGATGATAAAAGATATGCAAAACCAGGATATCACGACTTGTCAATAGTATATAAAGAGTTTACAAATACAGACGAAGAGTCAGAGGCTGGAATGGAGCCGTATTTGGGAACAGACAAAATGGCAGTTGAGGCAGCGCTGGAAAAATGTGATCAATATGAAGGCTGGACTGCCGAAAAAATGTACAAAGCAGGCGGATTCTTGCAATTAAACGAAAAAGCCGGCAAAGTATCGCCGTTGTATTCAGATAGACCTTATAATACTTTTGAAAATATGCTATATAAATTTGAAAGATTTGAGACATTATCGGGCAGACAAACTTTCTATGTAGACCATGATCTGTATATTAAGATGGGTGCCCATACAAATACAGCAATGGAAGGCATAAGACCGATAGATCCAAAAAGATATCCGTTTGTACTCATGACACCGCATGCTAGATGGTCTATTCACTCTAACTATAAAGCAAGCAGAACCCTGCAAAGACTTCAAAGAGGCGGCGTGCCATATGGGCAGGTCAATCGTGAAGTAGCAAAAATCAAAGGTATAAAAGACGGCGATATGCTCAAAGTCTCTAATACGCTTGGAGAATTTTATGTTATGGCAAAAGTTTCTAGCTCATGTCCTCCTGACGGTTTGGTAATGGAGCATGGTTGGGAACCGTATATGTATAGATATAACAAAGG
>DLIG01000016.1:45828-46123 GCA_002483605.1 Sulfurovum sp. UBA7648 | reverse complement strand
TATATGTATAGATATAACAAAGGACACAACGAGTGTGTACCAACTTCACTAAATCTACTTGAGATGGCCGACGGATGGGGACATTTGAAATTTGGCGGTCTTTGGGACGGAAACCAATATGCGTATGACGGCGCAGTGAATATAGAGAAAGCGTAAGGAGAAGATTGATGTCAAAAAGACAATTAGCAATGGTTATGGATCTGAATAAATGTATAGGTTGCCAAACTTGTACTGTTGCATGTAAGACCCAGTGGACCAACAGAAACGGCCGTGAATATATGTACTGGAATAATGT
>DLIG01000016.1:45443-45619 GCA_002483605.1 Sulfurovum sp. UBA7648 | reverse complement strand
ATGGAGCTTGGCGGCGGATTTGACGCGGCAGGTGATCTTAAAGAAGGCGTAATCCCAAATATTGAAGCTGATTACGGTGTGCCTTGGGATTTTAGTAATGACGAGATAGCTACATTTAATTTCCGTGAAAACAATCCAACGGCTGCTTTTCATGCAGACAGTACTCCTACATGGGG
>DLIG01000016.1:43399-45261 GCA_002483605.1 Sulfurovum sp. UBA7648 | reverse complement strand
TGGGATGAAGATGAGGGAGCTGGGAACTTCCCAAGCGACAACTATTTCTTTTATCTGCCTAGAATTTGTAATCATTGCACAAATCCTGGATGCCTTAGTGCATGTCCAAGAGATGCGATATTCAAAAGAGACGAAGACGGTGTAGTGCTTGTGGATTTGGATAGATGCCAAGGGTATCGCTATTGTATAGCAGGATGTCCTTATAAAAAAATATATTTTAACTCCAAGATATCTAAGAGTGAAAAGTGTATCTTGTGCTTCCCTAGAATAGAGCAAGGCTTGCCGCCTGCATGTGCACAGCAATGCGTAGGAAGAATCAGATTTGTCGGTTTCCTTGATGATGAAGAAGGACAAGTACATAAATTGGTGCATAAGTATAAAGTTGCATTGCCTCTAAGAAGCGATTATGGTACACAGCCGAATGTTTATTATATCCCTCCTACAGAAGCCCCGGCAAAATTTGATGCTCAAGGCAAAATAATCGAAGGAAGCCAAAGAGTGCCAATGAAAGAGCTTGAGACTTTGTTTGGCAAAGATGTACATACAGCAATTAAAACCATAAAAGCAGAAAAAGACAAAAGAGCAAAAACTGGCGAAAGCGAATTGATGGATCTGCTTATAGCTTATCATCATGAAGATATGTTCAGACTTGATGCTAATTATTATCAAGATGTAGCAAAAGCTAAAGGTGCAAATCCATTGGCACCGATTGACAGCCGTTATGCAAAAGGTAAATTTACCAAAGAAATTCATTTCAAGGCACACGCATGAAAACTATAATAAAATTATTGATCATAGCTGGCGCAGCAACGGCTACATATGCTAAGGCCCCGGCTTCTGCGACTGCAGAGAACCTTATAAATGCCCAAAGGGTATCAAATATAAATGTAGCAAACATTTCCCCATCTGATAGCATTTGGAGAAATGCAAAATCAGCAGCTGTGGTCCTTTATCCGCAGGCTACCATTAAACTAAACGATGCAAAAGCAAATGCTGCGAATAAAGACAATAAGGCTATAGTAGCCCAAGTGTCTGCAGTTTATAACAATTCAGCAGTTGCATTCAAAATAAGCTGGAGCGATCCTACGCAAAGCGTGCAAAGCGGCAATGTGTCAGACGTATACCCAGATGGTTTTGCAATGCAAGTACCAGTTAGTTTCAGCGATCCTAAAAAATTGCCATATATCGGTATGGGAAGCGAAGGAAGACCAGTACTTGTGCATTTGACCAAAGCTACAAGCGTGCATTATGAGCCAAACGGTAATGGTGATGTAGAACATCAAGTAAGTCCTCATAATACACACGCTTTTGGCGATGACCTGAAAAATTACCACGATAAAGTAAACAAACTTGGCAAGCAAGCATATACTCGTTCATTTGTATCAGAAGGGTTTCGCTCTATGACAGAGCTAAAAGATGGCAGTGACAAGTTTGGAATGAAAATGACATATGATGCTGCGAACAAAAGATGGACCGGCGTAGTAGCAAAACAGCTTAAAGACAGTGCGGCAGATCTAAGCAAATACGGCGCATTGCCTGTATCGTTTGCTATCTGGGATGGAACTAAATATAACCGTGGAGGTGTTAAAAGTTTGTCTACCTGGCTTGCTGTGAAACTTCAAGGCAAAGCAGGAGGCGATGCACTGGTAAAAGAGTTGACCGCTAAACCAATAGGGGATGCAAAAGCAGGACAAGCTCAAGTAGAAGCAATGTGCGCAAGCTGTCATACTCTGAGCCCTGCAAAACAAGCAGCTTCACCTTTTATGGCACCGAGTTTAAAAAATATAGGCGGATATTCAACCAATGCATATCTTGCTGAATCGATCAAAGATCCAAATGCGGTTGTTGTGGCCGGATATAAT
>DLIG01000016.1:0-43248 GCA_002483605.1 Sulfurovum sp. UBA7648 | reverse complement strand
CCGGATATAATAGAAATGCTCACAAAGGCTTTGCCTGGTACAATGTAGATGCTAAAACAGGCAAAAGAACATCTACAATGCCACCGATGATGAGTGATGATAAAAGTATTAACGATGCTGTTGCATATCTGAAAACTCTAAAAGTGGAGGTAGCAAAATGAAAAAATTAGTTTTAGGAATAGCCCTTGCTGCATTAATGCTAAGTGGGTGTAGCAAAAAAGAGAGCAAAGAGCATAATGCTTCTGCTGAGGCAAATTTTACAGTTGAAAAACAGGGTTTTTTGACCACTAAATGGTGTGCCGAGCAAGGCATGTTTGCTGATTGCCGCATGGAGAGTATCGTATGCGGAGAAGGCGAATGCAATCAAAAATGGGAATTTGGCGATAAAGAAAAAATGGAACTTGTACTTTATGTACATGATGATTTGAAATATTATGAACTCGATATAGCCAAGCTTGGGCATGAAGTGCCGGAATTGCTTGAAACGGCCATTAACCGCGATCAGGTAACCATAAAAGGAGATTTTGGCGATGGCAACAAAAGCATAGTTGCTAGAGCGTTTGAAGCTCCGCCGCCGCCGACAAAGTCTTTCTTCAAGGGTTGTCTGTAGCTCTATTTTCTTCCCCCGATACGGGGGAGGTAAAATTACTAATAATGCACAAGATGTTGCGTATTATTAGCGATTTTTTGGATAGATTAAACTATTTTGGGGTATGCTACAACAAATTTATACAGGAGTTGTCGTGGACAATAAGATCAGAGCTTATATATATGCTTTTTTATCACGGGTATTTAGCTCTCATATAGACAAAAAACTACTTAATGAGCTGCAAGGCAACGCGGAATTGCTTAATACTATCGGAGATGAAGCAACATCTTATTTGCAAAACACAAATGAAGAAAAACTTTTAGAAGAGCTAAATGTTGCATTTCATTCTTTGTTTGTGATGAACAATCACCCGATAGAATCTTCGGCAATGGATGCCAAAAACGAGATCTTGGTAGGATTGCAAAACCCGGTTATGCAATTTTATGTAAATCACGGATATGATCTTAATCTTGCCGCATCTTCTTTGCATGCACCTGACCATATAGCTATTGAATTTGGATTTATGCAAAATCTTATATTGCAACGGGACAAAACCGCTCAAATAAAATTTTATCAAGAACACCTCTTAGCATGGGTTCCGCAATATTTGCTAGCAGTTAAAGAGATGAGCGATAATCCGTTTTATAAAGATCTATGTGATTTTTGTATCGATTTTATGCTGGATGATTATAGTAATCTTTGTGTAGAGGAAGATAATGAGCTTGCTTAAACCTGTAAATGCTATCAAGATAGAGCCGCTTTCTTGTTTGCGTATAGAGCATGTCAGCAATGAGTGTTCAAAGTGTATCGATTTGTGTCCGACAGAAGCTATAGGATTGTCTACATCTAAAAGGATATCGCTAGATAGTACAAAATGCATAGGCTGTATGTCATGCATAGGAGTGTGTCCTTCAGGAGCATTGATATATCCGGATTTTGATCCGTCAGTTTTTGTATTGCAAACGGGTATAAAAAAAGATATTACACTTTCATGCAAAAACAATCACGCCTGTCTTAGTATATTCAACAGCGAGCATTTTATCTCTCTAGGGCTGCGCCATAATAGTGTAAGCTGTGATATTTCAATTTGCGATGAGTGCAATATGAATCCAGGTGCACAGACTGAAAAAATCATAACAGAACACATAGATGAAGCAAATAGATTTTTGCAAGCAGCAGGGAAGCCATCTATTGCTATAAGCAAAGAGCAAAATAAATTATCCAGAAGAGAGGCTCTTTTTTCTTTTGTCAAAGATGTCAATACTTTGCGCAATGAAGAGTCATTTGATGAGATTTTTGATACTAAAGAGACATTGCCAAAGTCCCGAGTTGTTTTACAAAATTCACTTAAGCTGGCCATTGAAGAGCTGAGAGAGAGTCCTATAAAAGAGAAATTCTCATTTATTGCCCATAAAAAGATAGATTTTGTTTCATGTGATAATTGCGGGGATTGTATACAATTTTGTCCAACAAAAGCATTGCTTTACAGCAGCGATAAGACCAAGATCTTATTTCAGCCGCTTCGATGCATAGCCTGCGGTATATGCGATGATGTGTGCAAGCCAAAAGCTATTAGCAGCGATAATGAACTCGATCTTGTAACATTGGCATTTAACCGCGCGGAACTGCTTATAGAGCATCACTTTGCCGTATGCAGCGAGTGTAGGGTGAGTTTCCCTCAAAAAGGAAACGAGACCGTCTGCAAAAGATGCGAAGATTTTGTACAAAATCATTCTGATATGTTCGCATTGGCAAGGGATATATAAAAGTTTTTACAATCCTGCAGCAGTGATAGCTTCAGCTTGAGCGTGAGCTATAAGAGGGTCGATTATAAGCTTTAGATTGCCGTTTTCCATGACATCATCAAGAGCATATATTGTAAGCCCTATACGGTGGTCTGTGATACGGTTTTGCGGATAGTTATATGTTCGTATTTTCTCTGATCTGTCCCCAGAGCCGACTTGAAGTTTGCGCGCCGCAGATGTTTCATCTAATTGCTTTTGCATCTCTTGCTCATAGACTCTAGCTTTGAGCACTTTCATAGCTTTATCGCGGTTTTTGTGCTGGGATTTTTCATCCTGGATGGCCACAACTATACCGGTAGGAATGTGCGTAAGTCTCACAGCAGAGTCTGTCGTATTAACTGATTGCCCGCCGCATCCGCTAGAGCGGTAAACATCCATTTTGATCTCATTTGGTTTGATATCTACTTCTACATCATCTACTTCAGGAATGACGGCCACTGTGATAGCAGAAGTGTGTACGCGCCCTTGTGTTTCGGTATCAGGAACTCTTTGGACTCTGTGCGTGCCTGCTTCGTATTTGAGCTTGGAGTAAACTCCGTTTCCTTTGATCTGAAAAATAAGCTCTTTGTATCCGCCAGCTGTTCCTTCGCTGCTGCTGACAAGTTCAACTTTCCATTTCATCTGTTCAGCGTAACGCATATACATTTTAAACACATCAGCTACAAACAATGCACTCTCATCTCCGCCTGCACCGGCGCGAAGCTCGACAAATATATCTTTGTCATCATTTTTATCTTTTGGGATCATGAGGATCTTGATCTCTTCTTCCAAAGAAGCCAGGGTCTCCTCAAGCATCGGAAGTTCTTCTTTTGCAAGTTCGCCAAGTTCGGGATCAAAGATCAGTTCTTTGTTGTCATTGATAGCTTGTAATGTTTCCAGGTAGTGTTTGGCTTTTTCTACCAAAGCAGCTATAGAAGATTGCTCTTTACTAAGGTCCGTCATGCGTTTGATGTCATTGCCGATATCAGGAGAGCTTAAAAGCGTACTAATTTCGTTATATCTGTCTATAAATGGAATAAGTTTGTCTTGAAACATATATATATGCTTTGGATGAAAGTTGTGAAGTTGGACGAAACTGCTTAAGCAGCTTCGATAGCGTTGACCATTTTATGGAGACGGCTGATTTTTCTAGAAGCAGTTGGTTTTTTGATAAAACCTTTGCTTACCATAGAGTGAATTTGTTGGTTAGCTACTTTAAAAGCTTCTGTTGCAGCTGTTTTATCCGCCGCTGCTACTGCCTCAAGAACCGCTTTTGTAATGTTTTTGATTCTTGTTCTATAGTATCTGTTTCTTTCAGTTTTCACTGCAGTTTGCAAAATTCTTTTTTTTGCTGACTTATGGTGTGCCATGTCATTTTCCTTAATGTTAATCTTTTGGTATGGGTAACTATAGTTACATAGTAAGTTCGCGAATTTTATCCAAAGCAATATTAAATATTGATTAAAACCTGTGTTTTTAGGCTAGAATAAAGCGTTTTAATCAAAATTTTAGCTACAATTATTGCCAAATTATATAACAGTATATATTAAAAGGAGTCGGAGTGTTGCTTTTTGGAACAGACGGGGTGCGCGGCAAGGCAGGTAAAAAAATTAATGCTTTTGATGTTATGAAATTGGCAATGGCAACCGGAATATATTTTAAGCCTATTTCCAAAACAAACAGGATCTTGGTCGGAAAAGATACACGAAGAAGCGGCTATATGGTTGAAAATGCTCTTGTTTCCGGGCTGACTGCGGTGGGATTCGATGTGGTGCAAATAGGACCTATGCCTACCCCTGCTGTTGCCTTTTTGACTGAAGATATGAGATGTGACGCAGGAATTATGATATCGGCGAGCCATAATCCTTTTTATGACAATGGAATTAAATTTTTTGATTGTGAAGGAAATAAGCTTGGCAAAGAAAAAGAAGCAGCTATTGAAAAAATATTTCATGATTCAGAATTGATATCCTCAGCCCAAGCAGTTGAAAAATCAATAGGCAAATCCAAAAGAATCGATGATGTGATCGGCCGCTATATCGTACACATCAAAAACTCTTTTCCTAAGCATTTGACGTTAGCGGGTAAAAGAGTGGTCATCGATTGTGCTAACGGAGCCGGATATTTGGCGGGCCCAACGATCTTAGAAGAGCTTGGCGCTGATCTGATAGTGCTTGGCAATGAGCCAAACGGGTTCAATATTAATGAAAATTGCGGCGCTATGCATCCGGAATATCTGGCCAAAGCGGTTGTGGAATATCGCGCTGATGTAGGGATAGCACTTGATGGCGATGCGGACAGATTGGTGATGGTTGATGAAAAAGGCGATGTCATAGACGGAGATAAGCTTATGGGCGTTTTGGCTATTCATTTGCAATCAGAGGGCACGCTCAAAGGCGACGGAATAGTGGCTACGGTAATGAGCAATCAAGGATTAGAGGAATATCTAGCAGAACATAAGCTTTCACTCTATCGCAGTGCGGTTGGAGACAAGCATGTAGTAGAAATGATGCAGGAAAAAGGTATTAATTTTGGCGGTGAGCAAAGCGGCCATATTATATTTAGCGATTATGCCAAAACCGGAGATGGCCTCTCTTCTGCTCTTCAGGCATTGGCTTATTTGGTGCAAAGCGGGCTTAAAGCAAGCGAAGCGTTTAACCCATACGAGTCTTATCCGCAAAAATTAGTGAACTTGTCTATATCAAATAAAAAAGAGCTTTCATCGCTTGAAGGGTTTGAAGTATTATGTGACAAAATAGAAAAAGCACATATGAGGCACTTGTTTCGTTATTCGGGCACAGAAAATAAAATCCGCCTGCTACTGGAAGGCAAAGATAAAAAAGCATTAGAAGAGATGATGGACGAAGCACAAGCGTTTTTTACAAAGGCGCTTGCTTGAAGCGAGAATTGATCATTTTTGCCGTGACTGCTCTTATAGTATTTTTTGTAGACCAATATATCAAATCCGTATTTGTGGGCGGCTTTGGCTGGGAGAGTGCTTGTATCTCTTTGGAACTTCACTATAATCTCGGCGTGGCATTTTCGATGCTGGATTTTTTGGGAGATTGGCTCAAGTGGATACAAGTTTTGCTAATTGTATTGCTCGGGTTTTTTATCTTCAAAGAAGGCTATCTAAAACAATATACAATTCCTGCAGGATTGCTCATAGGTGCTGCTTGCGGAAACTTGATAGACAGATTTATCCACGGCGGGGTTGTAGATTACGTAGCTTGGCATTGCGGTTTTGATTTTGCGGTATTTAATTTCGCAGATGTCATGATAGATGTTGCCGTTGGGTGGTTTTTGATCCACCAGATCTGGTTTGCCAAAGAATCCAATTAGATCGGATACAGATATTTTGTCAATTCATCGTGCACAAGCCCGTTTGATGCAACGATACTCTTTGCTCCCAAGTGATAGGGTTTATTAGACGAATCACTAACTTTCCCTCCGGCTTCTTGCAATATGAGAATGCCGGCTGCGACATCCCAAGGCTTTAGGTCTATCTCATAAAATGCATCCAATTTGCCTTGCGCAAGATAGCAAAGGTCCAGTGCCGCTGCACCATATCGTCTGATATCTTGAATATTTGGAAGTATAGCGGTCATACATTTGATGACCCACTCATACTCTATGCCCTTATTGACCTTGGCATACGGGAAACCCGTGCCTATAAGGGCTTGCTGTAAATTATTTTGCGAACTGACAGATAACTTTACCCCGTTGCAATACGCTCCTTTGCCTCTTTGAGCCCAAAACATTTCATTAAGTATAGGATTATATACAATTCCTGCGATCGGGACAGAGTCTTCCCATATTCCCATGGAAATGGCAAGATGAGGTAAACCGTGTATGAAATTTGTCGTTCCGTCAATGGGGTCAATGTATATAGCTTTGCCTGGTGAAACAATTATGTCTTCGTGGCCTTCTTCGCCTATAAACATATAATCATTAAAATGTTTTTTAAGTTCTTGTATGAGAAATTGTTCTGTTTGCACATCATATTGGGTTACAAGGTCCACTACGCCTTTGTGAGAAATATCTTTGGATGCCGTAAACCCCTCTTTGATTATCTCTCCGCCTTTTAAGGCTATGGATTTTAGTATCTCTATCATTGGTTAAATGACTATTTTTACAGAAGGATGGTCTTGGAATGCTTTAAAAATTCTATCCCTCTCTTCTTTTGTAGCCACTTCGCAACTGGCGTTGTAGCTGTGAAATTTGCCGCCGCTGGAAATATTGCCGCAAGAGCATAGGTGTTCTTTGTCGCCCATGATTTCTTTTATGCATGCTAAAAGCTCTTCTTTGCTTCTGCCGATAATTTTAAATCCCCATTGAGTCGGGTATTCTATTTGTGGTTTTTGTGGTGTATTATCGTCTAAAATCACCGCTTTTTCCTCCTGTTTTCTCTTCTAATTGGATTTGGCTGATCACCATAGATTTATCAATCGCTTTTAGCATATCATATATTGTAAGCAGCCCCACGCTTACTCCTGTCAATGCTTCCATCTCTACTCCTGTTTGTCCTTGGAGTTTTGCCGTGACACTTAGTTTAAATCCCGGCAGGTTTGGCAGCTCTTCTATGTCGGTTTTAACAGAGGTGAGCATAAGCGGATGGCACATAGGGATGAGGTCGCTTGTACGTTTAGCGCCACTTATTGCTGCAATTACTGCCGTTTGAAGTACGGGGCCTTTTTTTGCGCTATTGTTTATGACCGCATCGTAAGCTTCTTGGCTTACAGTGATAAGACCGCTAGCGGTTGCTATCCTTGTTGTAGCTTCTTTGTCTGAGACATCTACCATTTTAGGCTTATTGTTCTCATCTAAATGTGTAAGATTCACGCTTATTTCCTTTGAAATAATTCTTTTTGGTATTGTAACATACAAAAGCAAAAACTATAAAATGACGAAAAAAAGATATTTTTGACGAAAATATTCATTTTTTTATTGACTTTTATCATCAGATAGAGTAAAATGGTCCCAATGTTTAAAAGGGAGAATAGATGATATATGCATATCTGAGACAAGCACCGCAATCATTGCTTTTATCTGAGCAGCAAAAAATTATTTTCACTTTTGCATTAACACAAATGATACAAATAGACAAAGAGGTTATTGAGTATTCAGCCAAACATCGTTTAATTGAAGAAAGAGAAGAGTTTGAAAAATTTGTGCATGGACTCAAAAAAAATGATATTATAATTGTGGCGACACTCTCGTCGTTAAGTAATTTTGCAGATGAAGTTGTAAAAATCATTACTTGTTTTTTGAGTAGAGATGTCACGCTTTATGTGGCGTCTTTGAGTATGCATATAAATAAACATATACCGCTTGGCGATATCCTTCCTTTGCTAAATGATCTAAGAGAAGCTCAAAAGGCTCAATCTAGATATGTTGGCAGACCAAAAGGAAGCAAATCATATTCTAAATTTGATGCTAGTTACACTCAAATCGTGAATATGCTCAAAAACGGTCAAAGTGTAAGTGCAATAGCTAGAGACTTGCAGGTTAGCAGGACTTCGCTGAAGGATTATATAGACTCAAGGGGCATTAAAGCAATTATTAATGGCTCTTTTGTATCTATAGATAAAACGCAAGGTTCTAAGCAAATCCATGATAAACTGATTATTTGTCCATTTGAAAATATAAATTACATTACAAAGGGGAAGTGAAATGTCAACAACTACAAATGATGCCGCACAACCGAAGGTTAAAGGCAAAGAATATCTAAAGGGGTGGATACCGTATAGTATTAAAAGATATTGGGCCTATGTCGTTGTTACGATAGTTGGGCTTAGTATGCCTTGGATCACTATTAATGGCAACCACATATTTTTGTTAAATTTTGATCAGAAAAAATTACATCTTGCCGGTGTAGCATTTGATATGCAAGAACTTTATCTGATGCCGTTTATACTCATGCTGCTTTTTTTGGGTATTTTTGCATTAACAGCTATTGGCGGCAGGGCTTGGTGCGGATGGTTTTGTCCTCAAACCATCTTTCGTGTAATTTATAGAGATATTATAGAGACAAAATTGCTTGGGCTAAGAAAAAGAATTTCCAATAAGCAACAAAAGCCGGACATGAGCAAGGTCGAAAATCAGCTTAAAAGAGTGGTGGCGATTTTGATTTGGTCTGCACTGGCATTTGTTGCGGCAGCTAACTTTTTATGGTATTTCGTGCCGCCTGAAGACTTTTTTGCGTATCTTGCAAATCCAAGCGAACATATGGTACTTATCGGCTTTCTTGTTGGATTAGCGTTATTTTTGATAGCTGATGTTATATTTATCAAAGAGGATTTTTGTATATATATTTGTCCTTATAGCCGTGTACAATCGGTATTGTATGACAAAGACACTATTATGGCTATATATGACCCGCATAGAGGCGGAGAGATATATGAAGGCAGTGGACCGGAACGTCATAAGCTTTATGCTAAACAAAAAGAACTTTTAGCAGTTGAGCCTAGTGCAGAATGTACTACTTGTGAAAGTTGTGTAAGTGTATGTCCTACGCATATTGATATTCGCAAAGGAATGCAGCTAGAATGTATCAACTGCCTAGAGTGCGTGGATGCCTGTACAAAAGTAATGGGGGCTTTGGGCAAACCAAGTCTTGTTAGATGGTCAAGCGAGAAAGAAACTATCGCACAAGAAGGTAAAACAAGTTATGTTAGAGCCAAAACAATCGGATATTTTGTTGCACTTGTTTTAATTTTGATCGCGCTATTTACAATGGGAAGTAAAAAAGAAAATATGCTTTTAAATGTAAATAAAACTACAAGATTGTATAAGGTGTTGGATAATGGAGGAGTTGAGAATGATTATATTTTCTTGTTTACAAACACTGACAGCAAAGCACATACATATTATTTTGAAATAATCGGTAATGACAAGATCAAAATTGTTCGTCCGGAAGAACCGTTTAAAATAGGCGCAGGCAAAAAGAAAAAGAGCGTGGTAGTGCTTGAAACACATGAAATGCTTGCCAATGATGCAAGAAAAGATGTGCCGATCCCTGTGAAGATCAGAGCATATGCGGTTGACGACAAAGAAAATATTGTAGTAGAAAGGGATAGCGTATTTGTTTTCCCTAGAAGTGACCTAATCAAAAAATAACTACTCCAAACTATCGCTATAGCCATATATTTGATATGGCTATAGTTTTTACTCATAATTATTTTAATCATACTCACTATTCATTAATTCATGTTATAATATATATATAAAATCAAAATAATAACATCATATATAAAGGAGGACTTTGTATGATAAAAGCATTAATACTAGGTGGCGGTTTTGCCGGTATAGAAGCCGCAATTTATTTGAGAAAAAACGGATATGATGTCACCGTAGTGAGCGATAGGGATTATTTTTATATCTATCCTACGTCGATTTGGGTACCTACAGGGGAAGCAACAAGAAAAGATATAAGTATCCCCCTTGAAGATATAGCTGCCAAGCATGGGTTTGATCTAATAATTGATAGCGTGATCAAAGTCGATGCAAAAGAAAAAAAAGTAACACTGCAAAGCGGAAAAGTATTAGATGGATTTGATAAATTAGTCATTGCTCTTGGTCAGGGTAAAATGAAACTAGAGGGCATAGAAAATACTCTGTCTATCTGCGGAAAACCGGAAGAGGCAGATGAGCTATATCTAAAACTTCAAGAACTTATCGTAAAAGGCGGCGGAAAGCTGACATTTGGTTTTGGAGGCAATCCAAAAGACAAATCTGCTGTACGTGGCGGACCTGCGTTTGAAGTGCTTTTTAATGTTCATAATTATCTTAAAAAAATAGGCATGAGGGATAAATTTGAACTTACATTTTTTGCCCCTATGGCAAAACCTGGCGAAAAGATGGGAGAAAAGGCTCTTGTCATGATGGATAAGATGTTTGGCATGACAAACATTAAGAAAAAAGTCGGAAGTAAAATAGTTCGTTTTGAAAGCGGCGGCATAGTTTTTGAAGATGGAAGCAGGCTTGAATCCGATATGACCATGTTTATATCAGCAGGAACAGGACATCCTATTTTGATGGCTTCTGATCTGCCTCTTAGTGAAACAGGTTTTGTAGTTACAAACGAGTTTAATGAAGTTGAAGGCATGAGCGGAGTTTATGCTATAGGCGATAGCGCATTGCTCCTTGGAGATAATGATTGGAAAGCAAAACAAGGACATGTGGCAGAAGTTATGGCAAAAAATGTAGCTCATAACATAACAAATCCAGATGATAAAAAAAGTTATATAGACCATCTGAATATCTTGTGTATGATGGATATAGGAAACGGCGCAGCTTTTGTGTATAGAAGCAATACAAGCGCCAAGATGATACCGCTGCCGATAATTGGACATTGGATGAAAAAAGGATGGGGTTGGTATTGTAAAAATTCAAAACTAAACAATATACCAAGAATTCCTGGTATGTAAATATGACAATATATTGACGTGTTTACATACAAAAAAATAATAACTTTAAAAATATTTGCCAAAGGGAATCAAAAATGACAAAAACCATACTTATGGAAAAGTATCCGATATTTGAATTGGAAATCTCAAAAAACGAAACAAAATATAAATCAGTAGATGAAATTATAGAATACTTTAAATCTAAAATCGAAGCACACCCGGCAGTTGCATATATTGCTACTTTTGATCATTACAGTCACACAAAAGGCCTAAGCGACGGATCTATTGCACCGGAAATTTTGGATGCTAAAAATATAATATTTTGTTTTGGAAAAGAGCTGCCAAAGCCACACGTTATGAGCATCAGGCCAAGATCTATCGGCGTGGCAGAATTTAAAGAGAGTTTTTTTATAGGTTTTATGGAAGCTCCGAATCCTGCGGCAAATGATGCAATGGAAAGTTGGGCGAAAGGTCTTATTGCGTAGTTTATTTGCAATAGCTTGTATATGTCTGTTTCTCCTTGCGGGATGCGAAAATAAAAATCCTGTATATAGCGGATTTTGTGACGATGCAAATATATCCTTGCCGCTTGATTGTATAAGGGCGGATATAAAAAACGATATTATCTTATCGGGTAATTTTAAAGAGGCAATGAAAGATAAGATTTCCAACAATTGCCTTTACCGTGCCGAGGGAGAAATTTATCGTACCGCTAAATGCAATAGCATAGAAACAAAAAGCATAGGGGCGGATTTTAATGGCTATGTACGCATTAATATATTTCAAGGTGATAAGTGTATATATAAAGTACAAAGTGATTTTAAAAACGACGAAGATGCTGCGATCAAGCGGGTTTTAGACAGGCTTAAAAACGAGCTGTTCTAGAGCATGATTTTGCATTAAAATAGATTTGAAATTTTTTTTGAATAAAAATTTTAAATTAAGAGTATTTTTATCCTATTTAAGTCATAATGCTTTTATAAGAATAAAATAAAGGATAATATATGGCAACAGTAACATTAAAAGGCAACCCTTGCGAACTAGCAGGAAATGAGATAAAAGTAGGCGACATTGCTCCAGAAGTTGTAGTGGTAAAATCTGCAGACCTTTCAGAAGTAACAGTAGGCGGCGCTAAAGACAAAGCTCAACTTATCGTAGCAGTTCCAAGTCTTGATACACCAGTCTGTGCTATGGAAGCAACAAAATTTAACCACCAAGCAGCTGCTATTGATGGGCTTGAAGTGACTGTAGTATCTATGGATTTGCCGTTTGCAGCCAAGAGATTTTGTTCCACTGAAGGTGTAGAGAATCTAACCGTAGGAAGCGACTTTAGAAATAAAGATTTTGCCGAGGCATACGGCGTGTTGATTGCTAGCGGTCCGCTTGCAGGAGTAATGGCTAGATGTATCTTTGTTGTAGGAAAAGACGGCAAAGTGGCATATAAACAATTGGTTCCTGAAATCACAGATGAGCCAAACTATGAAGAGGCTATTGCAGCGGCAAAAACGGCAGCTTCTAATTAATTTAAAATTCTTTCCTTAAGTAAATTAACACTTCATCTGCTGCCAACAAGGGCGCAGATGATATTATCAACTTTCATTTTACCAACTTTTAGCATTTCTTGCTATATAATTACTATATAGATAAAGTAAAGGCATGCATTTGGCTAGATTTACCCAGAAACAGATCGACAAATATAATCGTCAAAAATACATTGCAGAATTAGAAAAAATATCAAAAAATATATTTAAAATGCTTCGCGATACCAATACTGACTCTAATTCTTTTTATATTAAACTTGAGTCTATGGTTAAAAAATTGCATGAAAAAGAAGCTATTCGTTTAGAAGGCGAGTATAATCAAAAACTTAAAGAGTATATTTTAGCTTTATATGAGAAAAGCAAAAACAGAGAACAATTTAATGATATAATATTAAACGAGCTTAGAGAGACAGAGATGAGCAATCTTAATCGTTTGCAAAAACTGAAAAATAAAAATAGTTACAAAAAAGAGAAGCATAAGCTTTTGGCATGTAGGGATGATGATTAAAGCGATCGAAGGAAGCAGCGATGAACTTAAAATTTGCAATTGTACTATTTGCTTTAGCTGTAATAATAACAGGATGCTCAAAAAAACATACCGCATACGATAAGACACCTTATGATCTAAAAGAGTGCCGCAAGCAACTCCAGACCGGCAGGGATGTTATTCCGGCAATGAAGATAGACAAGATCGTTATTTATAAATCTAAAAAGACCATGTATCTATATAAGCAAGACAAAATTATACAAAAATATAAAATATCTTTGGGTAAAAATGGCCTAAAAGGGCATAAGATAGCAGAAGGAGATTATAAAACACCGGAAGGAAGTTACTGTATAGTAAGCAAAAAATGCGATCCGAGGCTGTATAGGTCGATGCTAATATCTTATCCAGATGCACAGGATATAGCTAGGGCAAAAGCCAAAGGCGTTAAGCCTGGCGGCTATGTTACGATTCATGGGCAACCCAAATGGAACAGCGATGGCAGAGGCGATGCATATACGTTAAAGCAGGATTGGACCGAAGGCTGCATAGCCATACCAAACAAAGCAATTGATTTCTTGTGGAGCGCAGTGGCTCCGGGAGTCAAGATAGAAATATATGCTTAAGATACCAAAGAGGAGATTTTACGATGATGAAATATATTAAAATTGGAATATTATTTTCTTTCCTTGCTAATGCAGGCGGAGATATTGCACCTTCCTATGAGCCTAATGTAGGTATAGATGACTGCTCTGGCGGTTGTAAAAATGATGGTGTTTATGTAGACAAAGAAGCCGGCCTTGTGTGGCAAGATGCAGTATATGACGATCGCAGTGACGGTGCATACAAAAAGGATGCGTCGGCTTGCAAAGCCGGAAGTTTGTCGCATGCTGCAAATTATTGTGAATCATCAAACATGGGAGGCTATAATGATTGGAGATTGCCTACGTCGGACGAAATGATGACGGTTTCGGTCAAAAAAGATGTATTTCAAGACAACCGCGGAGCTGATTTTTGGACATCTACCCCTGCTGTAAAAAGTAAATATTATGTTGTTTATAGCGTAGACGGATATAGATACGCCAGAGATCCTAAGCAGTCAAACTATATTCGCTGCGTTCGGTGCTTGACGCAAGAAGATATTGGCACAAAAAAGTAATTAGAGTATTTTAACCTCTTCTTGCAAGGCTATGCCAAATCGGCTTTGCACTTTTTGCTTAGCAAGGTTTATGAGCTCCATAGCTTCGCTAAATGTTCCGTAGCCTTTATTGACCAAGAAGTTCGCATGTACTTCGCTCCACGCCATACCCCCGATTTGCATACCTTTTAGCCCCACAGCTTCTATGAGCCTGCCGGCATGATCTCCCTCGGGATTTTTGAATAGCGATCCTGCGCTTGGCTCTTTAGGCTGATTAGCACGCAAGGCTATAAGAGATTCTAGCTGTTTGGTATCAAATCCGTGTTTAATCCGAAATCTAGCTTCAGTAGCAACTCCGCCAAGCTTTGCAAAGCGATAGCCATGTTCTATCTCTTCTTTTTTTCTCCAGAGCCCGTCTATACAGACGCTGTCTAAAATATTGAAGATCTCATACTCTTTGACCCCGGCGTTCATGGCCAGCATGCCCCCCAATGAACCCGGGAGCTTTGATACAAACTCAAATCCTGCTATATCGTGTTTTTTTACAAAAGAGAGGATCTTGCCTGTAGGCGTAGCTGCTCCTATGCCTAGAATATCGTCTTTTAAATTTATAAAATCAAAATCTTTGCCAAGCATCATAAGCGGCGGCGGCGTTGGAGAAATGAGCAGATTATTCCCGTGGCCTATGAGATATCTGTCTTTTGGGGCGGTATCGCCAAGCTCCAGCATTAACACTTCTTCTTTTTGCCCTATGCGGATACTCGTAAATTTGCTGAAGTCTATAGTTTTATAAAACACTATTGCTGCCTAAGCGTTGCGTATTGTTGTGGTATCAAGTACTGTGTAGTAACGAGGGGTTCACTGTAAAAACCATTCTTGTATCCGATCTCATAAAGTTTATCAAGCGCTTTTATTTGCAGCGGCGAAAGCGTGATAGATTCATCGGATGCATACATATCCAGATACTTTTCAAGCATTTTACCGTCAATCCTGACCAGCTTTTCATCTTCTAATTTTTTTGAAAGCTCAGCTTTTCTTTCATTCGCTACTTTTACGCCGTCAATAAGGATATTTTCTATATCTATAGCGCGATTAAGAGGCAAAGATCTTCGAAGTGCCATTCCGCCAAGAGGCAGAGGCAATCCGCCCCCGCTAAGTTCACACCATATATCCCACATCTCTTTTTCTACTTCCAGACTTTCATCGTAAGAGAGGATCGATTCATGGATCAGCACTCCTGCGTCCACCTCGCCGCTAAGTACGGCATTTTCAATCTCTAAAAAATTTTTATATACTATTCTGGCCTCGGGATAGTATATGCGGAATAACAATGCATTGGTGGTATTTGCTCCTGAGAGCGCTACACGAAAGTTGCGTTTGAGCTTGGTCTCTTTTTTGCGGATAAGTTTGGGGCCGTATCCTTCTCCAAAGCTCACAGCGGTTCTTAGAAGCGCATACTCATCTTTGATAAGCGGATATAGAGCAAAACTAATGGCACTCACATCATAGGCGCCTTTTAGTGCTTCTACATTTAATGTCTCTATATCAAGAGCTTCATTTGTGATATTATAATCAAACGTATCCACCCATCCGAATGCTATAGCATAATACATAAATATATCATCTGCATCGGGAGAGTGGGCTAGGGTAATGTTCATATACGGCTCCGTAAAAATATACGTTATTTTAGCGAAAATGGGTTAAATTGGAGAATTTCAGAAAAAAAGAAAAAACATGACAATTTGACATATTTTTTTACCACTCATCCAAAAGAGATTAAAATGGTGTTAGAATTTCAACATAAAGGATAAAAGGATGAGCATGGCAATGGATGCACAAAAAGCAAAAGCGTTAGAGATGGCTATAAAGCAGATCGATAAAACCTTTGGAAAAGGCACTTTGATGCGACTTGGCGATAAAGAGATAGAACCGATCGCAGCCATAAGCACAGGTTCTTTGGGGCTGGATATCGCCCTTGGTATCGGAGGGGTTCCGCAAGGCAGGATCATAGAGATATATGGCCCTGAGTCTTCAGGAAAGACCACATTGTCACTGCAAGTCATCGCTTCGGCACAAAAAAACGGTGATGTGTGCGCTTTTATAGATGCAGAACATGCTCTTGATGTGCTGTATGCCAAAAATTTGGGTGTTGATGTGGATAATTTACTTGTTTCTCAGCCGGATTTTGGGGAGCAAGCTCTTGATATTCTTGAGACTCTGGCAAGAAGCGGTGCAGTTAGTCTTATAGTTGTGGATTCAGTCGCAGCACTTACTCCTAAAAGCGAGATAGAAGGTGATATGGGAGATACGCATGTAGGGCTTCAAGCTAGACTTATGAGCCAAGCTCTTAGAAAACTAACAGCAATACTCCATAAGACAAATACTACAGTTATATTTATCAATCAGATCCGTATGAAAATAGGTACTATGGGGTATGGTTCACCGGAAACTACAACCGGCGGAAATGCTTTGAAGTTCTATGCATCTGTCAGAATCGATGTTAGACGTATTGCTACATTAAAGCAAGGAGAGTCACAAATAGGAAACCGTGTCAAAGCAAAAGTTGTCAAAAATAAAGTAGCACCGCCTTTCAGGCAAGCAGAGTTTGATATCATGTTCGGTGAGGGTATCAGCAAAGAGGGCGAACTGATAGATTATGGCGTCAAACTTGATATTGTTGATAAAGCAGGGGCTTGGTTTAGCTATGGAGAACACAAGCTCGGCCAAGGCAAAGAAGGCGCAAAACAAACTCTAAAAGATAATACATCATTGCGAGAAGAGATAGAAGGCAAGATACGTGATGCTTTAGGGGTAAGCGATATGCTCTCTATGGGCGAAAGCGAGATAGGCATAGAAGAGTGACCCTATCTTCTTAGATAAAATTTGCTAAAATATCAACATTATATGCAAAGAGGAAAATTATGATTTATATTGATGATATTAGAGCAGATGAGGTCATGGATAGCAGAGGCAATCCGACGGTTAGAGCTACAATATTTCTAAGCAACGGCACTATGGCAAATGCAATTGTGCCAAGCGGTGCAAGTACAGGCAAAAGAGAAGCCTTAGAACTTAGAGATGGCGGGACAAGATATATGGGCAAGGGCGTGCTTAAAGCTTGTGAAAATATCAATGTAACCATAGCAGAAGCCCTTATCGGCCTCAGCCCGCTCGATCAAGCTGGGATCGATGCTTTATTAAAAGAATTAGACGGCACTGATAATTATGGCAATTTGGGCGCAAATGCTGTGCTTGGAGTTTCTATGGCAGTAGCAAGAGCGGCAGCAAAATACCTCAAAATACCTCTATATCGTTATCTTGGCGGTGCAAATGCCATGGTAATGCCTGTGCCTATGCTTAATATTATCAACGGCGGTGCACATGCAAACAATTCTGTAGATTTTCAAGAATATATGATAATGCCTATCGGTTTTGATAAATTTTCAGAAGGACTTAGAGCAAGCGCTGAAGTTTATCATCATCTTAAAAAAATCATTAATGACATGGGCGAAAGTACTGCAGTGGGCGATGAGGGCGGATTTGCGCCGAATCTCAAAAACAATGAAGAACCTATCTCTGTAATCATCGAGGCTATCAAAAAAGCAGGATATGTTCCTGGCGAACAAATAGCAATAGCTCTTGATGTAGCCAGCAGCGAACTTGAAGTAGAAAAAGGTATCTATCATCTGCATTCAGAAGATAGAAAACTGACAAGTGCCGAGTTGGTAGATTATTATGCAATGCTATGCGATAAATATCCGATCGTATCAATCGAAGATGGTTTGAGCGAAGATGATTGGGACGGCTGGAAAATATTGACTGAGAGACTTGGAAACAAAGTACAGCTGGTAGGAGATGACCTTTTTGTAACGAACGCTAAAATATTAGCTCAAGGTATCGAAAAAGGTATCGGCAATTCAATTCTTATCAAGCCAAATCAAATAGGAACGGTTAGTGAGACTATGCAAACAGTCAGACTTGCCCAAAGAAATGGATATAAGTGTGTTATGAGCCATCGTTCAGGCGAGAGCGAAGATGCATTTATAGCCGATTTCGCAGTGGCACTAAATACCGGCGAGATCAAGACAGGATCAACAGCAAGAAGCGATAGAATAGCTAAATATAATAGACTGTTGGAAATAGAGGGCGAGCTTGAAAATAGTGAATATTTAGGAAGCGCATTATTTAAATAATCTCTATGGCTATTAATGATTATTTTGATTTCGATACATTGCTCGATATAGGAATTAAAAAAATAATTATAGCCTTTGGATTGATCGTTTTTGCAGGGGTCTATTTGGGCGTAATATTGTTTGGTGAAAATTCCATATTGGCTCTTTGGCATTTAAAACAAGAAAAACAAGAGTTAAGCAAAGAGATCACAGATACAAAAAATAAAAATCAAGAACTGCAAAAAGAGTATTTTTTACTCAAACAGCTAGAGCCAAAAAACAATTAATCATGACAGCTGCTAGCTATTTTAAATCCTAATTTATCAAGCATATCTATATCTCTTTGCGGCTCATCCCCTTGCGTGGTAAGGTAATTGCCCAGCACAATAGCATTTGCGCCGGCGTCAAACATGATTTTTTCATTTCCGCCAAAGAGCAATTCTCTTCCTCCTGCTACCATTAAGATATTGTCTTCTTGTAAACCTTTATGCATCTGAGATATAATTTTTACGGCTTCATCCTGGGTAATATTCCTTGATTTTATAGGAAGGGCAGGATTTGGATGATAAAAATTAAGAGGCACAGCATCTGGCTGTAGAGACAATATGGCAGCTATAAGATCTGCTCTATCCTCATGACTTTCCCCCATGCCAAAAATTCCACCTGTGCACAATGACAAGCCGACTGATTTTACATTTTGACAAGTCTCATATCTCTCTTCCCAGCTATGAGTCGTGCAAATTTTCTGATAATATGAGGGCGATGTTTCTAGATTGTGATTGTAGCTGTCTATCCCGCTCTCTTTTAAATATCGAAGCTGTTCAATGTTTGCAATGCCATTGCATCCAATAAGGTGCAAACCATCAATTTCTTTTTTTATTGCTTTGGTTGCTTTGGCTATATATTCTGTTTTTTTATCATCCAAACCTTTGCCTGCTGTAACTAAACAATAACCCAGAGCACCTACTTCTTTTGCGAGCTTGGCTTCTTTGATTATCTGTTCCAATGGTTTGTAATTGTATCGTTCAATGTTGGCATGATAGCGTACGCTTTGGGTGCAAAATGCACAATCTTCAGCACAAGTGCCGCTAAGAATATTATTAATAGCACATAAAAAAATTTCTTTTGACATTATACTTCTTCTTTGTGTTTGCATTTGAAACACTCATATACGGTTTTGGTTTTTAGTGTTTTTTTGCCTATAAGGTATCCACATTCGCTGCAATGACGGTCAATAGGTTCAAAGTTTGCAATGAATTTGCATTTTGGATAATTGCTGCATCCATAAAAGGTTCCTCTTTTTCCTTGTCTTTCGTGCAGCTTGCCGCCGCATTCTGGACATGGTACGCTCAGCTCTTTTGGAGGAGTGAGAGGTTTTGCATTTTTGCATTTAGGATATGCAGAACAAGCCAAAAATTTACCGCGTTTGCTGTCTTTTATAACCATAGGTGAGCCGCATTTGTCGCAAATTTCACTAGTGGCATCCTCGGGTGTTTTTGTCTCTTCCTCTAAGGTAGTTTCTTTAATATTTTTTGTGTATTTGCATTTTGGAAAATTGCCGCATGCAACAAACTCACCAAATCTGCCTTTTCTAAGAAGTAGTTCACCGCCGCATTCAGGACAGATTTCGCCTGTCGGTGTGGCGGTCTTGAGGCTGGCTATATTTTTTTTGCCTTCAGCTAATTTGAGTAAAAATGTACCGTAAAATTCTTTGAGCATTTTTTGCCAATCTTGTTCGCCATTAGCAACAAGGTCAAGCTTTTCTTCCATATTCGCCGTAAAACCGCTATCAACGATTTCTGGGAAGTGCTCTTCTAGCATAGAGGTAACAAGAAATGCAATTTCTGTAGGATATATTCGCTTCTCTTTTATCTCTATATATTTTCTGGTGTCTAGTATGGTTATGGTTGGTGCATATGTACTTGGACGTCCAATACCTAGAGATTCAAGCATTTTAATCAAGCTTGCCTCATTGTATCTAGCAGGCGGCTCTGTAAAATGCTGAGTTGCTTTGATGTCTGAAAGCTTAGCAGAAGAATTTAAAACCAAAGGGGGCAATAATTTATCTTTTTCGTTATATCCTGTAACTTTGTAAAATCCATCAAATATAAGTCGTTTGCCATTGGCCTTGAATGCAGTATCACTGCCTTTAAATATAATAGTTTGTGACTCGATGATGGCTTCGTTCATTTGACATGCCAGGAAGCGATTATATATAAGACGATACAATTTAAGTTCATCTGCTGCTAAATAGGCACTGGCTTTTGCAGGATCAAAATCTATCATGGTCGGACGGATCGCTTCGTGAGCTTCTTGGGCCCCTTTTGATTTTGTGCTATATATCTTCGGCTTGCTTGGCAGGTATTTATCACCAAAATTCGATTGTATATAATCTCTAGCAGATTCCACAGCTTCACTTGCTAGATTTAGGCTGTCAGTTCTCATATAAGTGATCACACCGGCTATGCCTTTGTCTGTTTTGACGCCTTCATAAAGCTTTTGAGCTATCGTCATGGTTTTTTTAGGCGAAAATCCCAATTGTGTTGATGCGCTTTGTTGCAAAGTAGATGTCATAAACGGAGGCGGAGTTTTGCTTTTTTTGGATTTGGTCTCAATGTCTGCAACTATGAACGTATCATTTTTAGCAGCACTTTCTATCTCTCTTGCTTGCTCTTCATTCTCGATTGTAAGTTTATCTATCTTTTCTCCGCGATAAGAAATGAGCGTAGAGTCTATCTCTTTTTCAAAAATACCTTCTATGCTCCAGTACTCTTGGCTTTGAAAAGCATTAATTTCACGCTCTTTGTCTACAACGAGCTTAAGGGCAGCACTTTGTACCCGTCCGGCACTTAATCCTCTTTGAATTTTGCTTGCTAGAAGCGGAGAGAGTTTATATCCTACCATTCTGTCCAGCAAACGTCTTGTTTGCTGTGCATCAACGCTAAACATATCCATTTTACGCGGATTTTCAAGAGCGTGATTAATAGCTTGTTTGGTGATTTCGTGAAACACAATACGCGGCAAGATAGACGGATTTTTGCCGATAGCCATTGCTATATGATATCCTATAGCTTCTCCTTCTCTATCTTCATCCGTCGCGATAAATATATTTTCAGCTTCTTTGGCAAGTGATTTAAGCTCTTTTACCGTAGCTGCGGCTTCTTTTGGAATAGCATACTGTGGGATAAAGTCGCCGCTCTTTTCATCAATTGCGATACCAAAGTTATGCTTGGGAAGGTCGCGTATATGCCCTTTTGATGCAACAACTTTATAATCTTTGCCTAAAAAGCCTCCAATGGTTCGGGCTTTGGCCGGAGATTCTACGATAATCAAATTTTTCATAATAATAGGTACTCTGTGAATATTTTTGTGGTATTGTAACACAAAAGAAAACAAAAGAATATAATTAATGTCAATTTGACATACGAAGGAGTTGGTTTATGTGTGCTATTTTTGGCATAATAGGCAGCTATGACGAGACTGCGGCAATGGATAATTTTATGGCTTTGGCTCATAGAGGAGAAGATGATTATGCATTTAAGGCCAATAAAAAATATTTTTTCGGCATTCATCGTTTGGCGATCACATCATTTGGCCGCGAAATAGACCAGCCTTTTGTCGATAATAATTATATTGTAGTTTTTAACGGAGAGATATATAATTACAAAGAGCTGGCATTAAAGCTTGGAATTAGCGAACCATCAGAAGTCAAGGTTATTTTGGAAGCATATAAATTATTGGGGGATAGTTTTGTTGAGTATATTAACGGAATGTATGCAATATCGATTTATGACGGCAGCAAACTCAAGCTTTTTCGCGACAATGCAGGCAAAAAACCGATTTTTTATTCGTTGCAAAACGGCACGCTTTGGTTTGCAAGCGAGATAAAAGCGATCAGGAACGATCTAAAAGCGGATAAAAAAGCGATTTTGCCATATCTTAGTTTCCAAACAACGCTTGCGCCAAATACGTTTTACAACAATATTTTTTCATTACCTTCCGGATCGTTTATGACATTTGAAAATAGCAAGATAACAATAAAATCCCATTTTTTGCCATTAAATAATAAAATCATATATACAAACTCCAAAGATGCTGCCGATGCCGCAAAAGACGCACTTGTAGAAGCTGTATCAAAAAGGATCCCGGAAAACCATATACCATGGGGAGCTTTGCTTTCAGGGGGTATCGACTCATCTTTGGTGGCCGCTATGGCTTCAATAAACAATAAAATCGATACATTTTGCATAGGCTATGAAGAGAGATTTGCTTCCTATGATGAAAGGGGATATGCGAGCAAAGTAGCCAAACATACAGGATCCAATCATCATGAGACTATTATGACAAAGGAAAAGTTTTTTGATGCGCTAAACGAAGTAGAGGATATCTTGGATCAGCCGTTGGGGGATCCGGCCAGCATACCGCTGTTTGTTTTGCTGAAAAATGTCAAAGAATGCGGCAAAAGAGTGGTGTTCACAGGAGACGGGAGCGATGAGCTTTTTTTGGGCTACAAAACATATAAAGAATATCATGATATAGAACAAGCTTCGCAGCTCAAATACAAAAACTGGCTGCAGGGATTTTTGAGATCACACTATTCGCCGAATAAAGAGTGGGAGTGGTATAAAAGGATATTTGGAGGCTCGTTATTGTTTCGATCAACTGCTGAACTTTTTACGGACTTGCAGCAAAACAGGCTTTTAAAACAAAATGTCAAAGATGATAATTCTTTGCAATATCTTGAGCAGTATTGGCAAGAGTTCGCTCAAAGCGGACGGGCAAATATGATCGATTGGTATAGCTTTTGCGATATGAAGGTTAAGCTTGGGGATCTCTTTTTGACCAAATTAGACAGGATAAGCATGGCTTGCGGTATCGAAGCTAGGAGTCCGTTTTTGGACCCGTCCGTATTGAAATTGGCCTTTAGCATAGATCCAGATGTGCGTTTCGGGGATACTTCAAAAGCGTTGATAAAACAAGTCGCATATGAGTATATGCCGCATGATATCGTAGAGCGCAAAAAGAGAGGATTTAGCTATCCGTATATGGAGTGGCTGCTGGAAGAAAATGAATTACAGACAATTAGGCAAGTCCAGAGAGAAAGAAAGATATTCAACGATGAAGCTTTGGAATTTATACTCTCAAAAGCGCCAAGCGGAGGGTTTAAGCACCACATATTTGCTTTGTATATGTTATGCCGCTGGCTGGAGAGGAATTAGTCTTTCAAAATCCTAGGCAAAGTGATGCCGGTTTGATTTTGATATTTTCCTTTTCTGTCTTTATATGTAGTCTCGCAAGTCTCATCCCCTTGCAAAAACAGTACTTGAGCTATCCCCTCATTTGCATATATTTTTGCCGGCAATGGAGTAGTGTTTGATATCTCTATCGTGATATGCCCCTCAAAACCAGGTTCAAACGG
Organism: Sulfurovum sp. UBA7648; assembly: GCA_002483605.1. Classification (GTDB taxonomy): domain Bacteria; phylum Campylobacterota; class Campylobacteria; order Campylobacterales; family Sulfurovaceae; genus BN30871. The sequence goes on along the minus strand of DLIG01000016.1, from coordinate 19,713 downwards.
CGTGACGTTAACGATGATCCCGCATCTTGCGTATGTGCTTTTGCCTAGACAAATTGCCAATGTGTCATGAGGCATTTTGAAATATTCCACAGTACGTGCCAGGGCAAAAGAATTTGGAGGTACTATACAAACATCACCTTTAAAATCAACTACGTTTGCATCATCAAAATCTTTTGGATCGACGACTTGCGCGTTGATATTTGTAAAGATCTTGAACTCATCACTCACTCGTATATCGTATCCATAGCTGCTAAGCCCATAGCTAACCACTCCGTGCCCGACCAATGCTTCGCAAAATGGTTTTATCATCTCTTCGTTTAGGGATTTTTCTCGTATCCAGCTGTCTGATTTAAGTCCCATTTGTATCCTTGATATTCAATTATTTAAAATTATAGCATGAAGGCAATAATATTATCATATTAGAAGCGTGCTAATAAACTTGATTGGATATAATATTAGTTATATTTTGTTACAAGGATTTTTGGCATGTCTATAAAAATTGCTATCATAGGTTTAGGTTATGTCGGGTTGCCTTTAGCTCATGCTTTTAGTGAAAAATATCCGGTTGTCGGTTTTGATATCAATCAGGAACGGATCGATGAACTCTTAAGCGGATTCGACAGAACACTGGAGCTTACAAGCGAACAGGTCAAAGAGAGCATTAGCAACGGCATGGTTTATACAACAGGTCTTGAAGATGTCAAAGACAGCAATGTATATATTGTCACAGTGCCGACACCTATTGATGCCAGCAATGAGCCAGATCTTACTCCTATTATCAAATCCACCCAGAGTGTGGCAAAAGTGCTAAAAGAGGGCGATATAGTGATATACGAAAGCACTGTTTATCCTGGTGTGACAGAAGAGGTTTGTGTGCCTCTTTTGGAAGAAGGCAGCGGGCTTAAATTTAACGAAAGCTTTTTTTGCGGATATTCTCCTGAGCGGATCAATCCTGGCGATAAAGAACATACTGTTACAAAGATACTAAAAATTACCAGCGGAAGCACCCCTGAAATTGCCAAAAAAGTGGATGATCTGTATAAATCCATCATAACAGCAGGCACGCATCTGGCTCCTACCATCAAAGTAGCCGAAGCAGCAAAGGTCATAGAAAATACGCAAAGGGATGTCAATATCGCGCTTATCAATGAACTTGCGCAGATATTCGACCTTATGGGCATAAACACACACGATGTTATCGAAGCTGCAGCTACGAAATGGAACTTTATCAAACTATTTCCAGGACTTGTCGGCGGCCATTGCATAGGTGTTGATCCGTATTATCTTACACACAAAGCACAAAGTCTAGGCTATATGCCAAACTTAATCCTTGGCGCCAGACAAATAAACAACAGCATGAGCAAACTCATAGTTGACAAAACAATCAAGCAGATGATAAAAGATGACAAGAAGCTCAAAAATGCAAATGTGCTTGTAATGGGGGCTACCTTCAAAGAAAACTGTCCGGATATGAGAAACTCGAAAGTGCTTGATATCATCAAAGAGCTTGAAGAGTATGAATGCAAAGTCGATGTATATGATTATTGGGTCGATAGAAGCGACAGAGAGACAAAACATCTAAATTTTTTGGATGAGCTGCCGTTGGAGTCGCATAAATACGATGCCATAATCATTGCAGTAGGACATGATAAATTCAAAGAAGTCACCACCGAACAATATAAGAGCATGTCAAGAGGCAACCCGATAGTGATGGACGTTAAAGGCGTTGTTGAAAAACCGACATGGAGACTGTAAATAAGGTAGAAGGTATAAGGATGAAGGTAGAAGGAAAAAAATTCGGGCTTATCGGAGCAGCGGGGTATATAGCACCAAGACATATGAAAGCTATCAAGGAGACAGGCAATAATCTCGTAGTGGCACTTGATAAATATGACGGTATCGGTATCATGGACAGTCATTTTCCGCAAGCTGATTTTTTCACAGAATTTGAGAGGTTCGAAAATTTTGTAGACCAGTGGCATAGAAACGGCAATCAAAAGATAGAATACGTAGCTATCACAAGTCCAAACTATCTGCATGCCAGCCATATTGGTTTTGCGCTCAGAAACGGCGCTCATGCTATATGCGAAAAGCCTTTGGTACTAAATCCAAATGATATAGATATGCTTCAAAAAATAGAACAAGAGACCGGCAAAAAAGTTTATAATATTTTACAGCTTAGACTTCATGATTCTATCATCGCATTAAAAGAAAAGATCGCAAAAGAATTAAAATCCGATCCAGACAAGATCTATGACATAGATCTGACATATCTTACCAGCAGAGGCAAGTGGTATTTTGCATCTTGGAAGGGCGATGAATCTAAAAGCGGCGGGATAGCAAGCAACATAGGAGTGCATTTTTTTGATATGCTTTCTTGGATATTTGGCCCGATAGAAGAAAATGTTGCACATATAAAACAAAGCGATGTAAATGCAGGATATATGAAACTCAAAAATGCCAGAGTGAGATGGTTCTTGTCGGTAAATTATGATTATATTCCCGAAGATGTTAAAACAAGCGGCAAAACAACTTACAGAAGCATAACGGTTGATGGCGAAGAGTTTGAATTTAGCGAGGGCTTTACAGATCTTCATACTACAAGCTATAAGCATATACTTGAAGGCGGCGGATTTGGATTGCAAGAGGCTAGAAATTCTATAAATATCGTATCAGAGATCAGAAAATTGCCGGCATTGGGATTGAGCGGAGATTATCATCCGTTTTGTAAGAAGGTAGAAGGCAAAAGGCAGCAGGATGAAGGGAAATAGTTATCGAGATTTGATAGTATGGCAAAAATCCATGGATTTAACTAAGCAACTTTATGTTTTGACAAGCTCTTTTCCTAAAGAAGAAACGTATGGATTAATTTCTCAAATAAGACGATGTGCTGTTTCTATACCAAGCAATATAGCAGAAGGCAAAGGAAGGGGTGGCGATAAAGAATTTGTAAGATTTTTGCAAATATCTTTAGGCTCATTGTATGAATTACAAACTCAATTGGAATTAGCCGCAAGCTTTAATTATATAGCAAGCATAGAAAATATTCTAGATATGTCATTGGAGATTGAAAAAATGTTAAATTCATTAATAACCAAAAAAGGGGGCAGAAATGCCTAGCTCTTCATCCTTCTACCTCCATCCTTCATCCTTTGTTGATGAGAATGTAAATATAGGCTCAAACACCAAAATATGGCATTTTTCACATATTCTAAGCGGGAGCGATATAGGCTCAAACTGTTCTTTCGGGCAAAACTGTGTGGTGGGTCCAAAAGTCAAGATCGGCAACGGCGTAAAAGTACAAAATAATGTTTCGGTGTACGAAGGCGTAGAATGCGAGGATGATGTATTTTTGGGGCCTTCATGCGTATTTACAAATGTTACAAACCCAAGAGCTTTTATAGTAAGACGAGATGAATTTAAGCCCACACTTCTTAAAAAAGGTTCAAGCGTAGGAGCAAATGCGACAATTGTTTGCGGGGTTACTATAGGGGAATATGCACTTATAGGCAGCGGAGCAGTGGTAAATCGCGATGTAAAGCCGTACGCGCTCGTAGCAGGCGTGCCGGCCCGTCAGATAGGATGGGTAAGCAGAGCAGGGAACACTTTGAAATTTGACGAAAACGGCTGTGCTGAAGACAGATTTGATGGCAGCAGATACAGATTGGAAAATGATAATTTAATAGCGATAGGATAAACAATGAAAATAGATTTTGCCAACCTGCAATATCAACACAATCTCTATAAAGATGAAATAGAACAAGCTTTACTCTCAGTAGCAAGAAAATGTAATTTTATCATGGGCGAAGAGATTGCGCAGCTAGAACTTTCTCTTCAAAATTTCACCGGAGCCAAACACGCCATAAGCTGCAGCAGCGGAACAGATGCGCTTCTTTTAGCAATGATGGCTTTGGATATAAAGCCGGGCGATGAGATCATTACAACGCCGTTCACATTTATCGCCACTGCTGAGACTATCGCATTTTTGGGCGCAAAACCTGTATTTGTAGATATAGATGAGATAACTTATAATATTGATCCGACAAAGATAGAAGAAAAAATCACACCAAAAACAAAAGCTATAATTCCCGTGAGTTTGTATGGCCAGCCGTGCGATATGGATGCTATTCAAGCGGTGCTTGATAAGGTAGAAGGTAGAAGGCAGAATGAAGAAGGAAAAAATTCTTCAACCTCTATAAAAATAATTATTGACGGAGCTCAGAGTTTCGGAAGTACATATAAGGGCAAAAGTGACAGCAATTTAGGAGATATCTCGTGTACCAGTTTTTTCCCTGCCAAGCCTTTGGGTTGCTATGGTGACGGCGGAGCCGTTTTTACCAACGATGATGAGCTTGCAGACAAGATAAAAAGCCTAAGAGTCCACGGGCAAACCAAAAGATATTATCACAAATACATAGGTATGGGCGGAAGGCTCGATACTATTCAGGCTGCAGTGCTTAATGTAAAGCTGAAATATTATAAAGCAGATTTGGCTCTTCGCCAGGAAGTAGCAGATAAATACAATAAAGTTTTTAGTAAGAAGTTTTTAGTTTCTAGTGAAGATAATAAAATAATATTGCAAACCTCAAATAATTATAAAATAATAGCCCCTATTATAAAAGATGACAGGACGAGTGCATTTGCGCAGTATAGCATTAGAGTTTTAGGCAAAGGCAAACGAGACGAATTGCAACAAAGATTATCAAATCTTGACCAGCTAACAACTAGCGACCAAAAACCAAAAACCAATATCCCAACAGCAGTGCATTATCCGCAACCTTTGCATCTGCAGGAGTGTTTCGCTTATCTTGGTCACAAAGAAGGAGATTTCCCTATTTCTGAAATAATCGCAAATGAGATTATGAGCCTTCCTATGAATCCGTACTTAAGCGACGAAGAGATAGATTATATAGCAAGTCATTTATGATGAAAAGGGTTAAGCCAAAAAACGAATTTCGACAAAATGTCCTTACGCTTATGACGGGAAGTACTGTTGCGCAAGCAATTCCTATTGTAATAAGCCCTATGCTTACCCGCATATACACACCTGCGGATTTTGGAGTATTTTCGTTATTTGTAGCTATTGTCGGATTTATCAGTGTTGTTTCGAGCGCAAGATATGAGCAAGCTTTGCTGGTACCTGCAGATGATAAAGATGCTATAAATATCTTTGCCTTAGGTTTTTTGATAAATGCTTTTATGTCCATTTTTCTTTTTTTGGTTATAGCTATGCTGAGTAAAGAAATTGCAAATTTATTCAATAACAAAGAGATTGAAACTTGGCTTTGGTTTGCTCCGTTAACCATATTTTTTATAGGACTTTTTAATTTGTTAACATATTGGAATAATCGCAAAAAACATTATGCTAACATAACAAAAGCAACAATAATAAAATCAATTATTTTAGCAATTTCTCAAATAGTTATAGGAACTATAAAAAGTGGAGCAGCTGGGCTTGTGGGCGGGCAAATATTATCAAGTATTTTTTCTAACATGAGATTAGCAAAAGCACTTTTGAACAATAAAAAGCTACTAAAATTAATTTCAAAAGAGTCTATGATGAACCAGGCTAAAAAATATATAAATTTTCCGAAATTTCAAGCACCACACGCTATGCTAAACAATTTGTCTTCAAATGTACCAACTTTTTTATTTTCTGTATTTTTTGGCTCTAATATAGTTGGTTTTTATGCTTTGGCTACAAGAATAGTTCTTGCACCACTAGGTATACTTTCAAATGCAAGTGCTAAAGTTTATAATCAAAAAGTAAGTGAGCTATATAATAACAATGAAGATACATATGCTTTTACAATTCGCTTTTTAAAGGCATTTATAAAAAAAATAATTTTGCCTTTGACTGCTATAGTGATCTTTGCACCTACAATTTTTGAATTCGTATTTGGAGAAAATTGGAGAGAAGCTGGCGTTTATACTCAGATACTTTTTCCTTGGATACTTTTAAATCTGGTAGTTTCGACAATCTCTTTTATACCAAGTCTTGTTGGAATGCAAAAAAAGATTTTGAAGGTAAGTATTGTTTTAATAATATTAACAAGTTTGTCAATATATATTGGGATAAAAATAGGAAATGTATATACATCTTTAATATTTTTTACAATTTCTAATTGCTTAGTACTGGGTTATAATATCATTTGGATATTGAAAGTTTTACAATGTAGGGAAATAAAATGAAAAACTTATTATTGTTTATTAGGGCTAGATTTTTTCAATGGATTAACAAACCAAGAATGTTAAATAACATTTATATCAATCCAGATGGAAATATAGCAAAAAATACAAGATTTGGTAATACAGTTGATTTTGTAAATAAAAAACAGATAACTTTAGGAAATAATGTTTATATTGGTCATTATGCCATACTCGATGGCACCGCTGGATTGGAAATAGATGATGGATGTCAAATATCGGCAAGAGTATCTATATTGACGCATAGTTCACACATCAGCATAAGACTATTTGGTTATAAATACTCTTTATGCAATGGTATAGAAAACGAAGGTTACAAACTTGGAAGAGTAAAGATAGGTAAATTTACTTTTATTGGCACTGGAGCAATTATTACAAATGGTGTTACTATAGGAAAGGGATGCATTGTTGGGGCAAATAGTTTTGTAAATAGTGATCTTCCAAATTATGCTATTGCATATGGTTCCCCAGCTAAAATTATTGGATATACAAAAGAAGTAGATAACATTTTTTTAAAAAATAATCAACAATTCCAAGAGTACTATAATGAGTGGAATAATGAATAAGAAACTTTTAATAATAGGAAGTAATACTATCCACACATATAATTACATATCATTAATACAAGATTATTTTGATGATATACTACTTTTAACGAATAAAACAAATGATAAATACAATATTAATACAATAGAAATTGATTTTAGTTTGGGGGTAAAAATATTTTTTTCAGCCAATAAGATAAAAAATATAGCAAAAGAGTTTAAACCATCTATAATTCATATTCATCAAGCCAATAGTTATGCTTTTATTTCTTTGTTAGGATTGAAAAATATAAAAATTCCAAAAGTATTAACTGCCTGGGGCAGCGATATTCTGATTAATCCAAGAAAAAATATTATTTTTAAAAAAATGTTGGAATTTGTATTAAAATATGTGGATATTGTAACATCAGATTCTTTATATATGGCCAACGAAATTAAAACATATAATCCTAATGCAGATATTAAAGTTGCAAATTTTGGTATAGAGTTAAAAGAGATAGATTGGTCGAAAAAAGAAAACATTATATATTCCAATAGACTTCATAAATCTCTATATAATATTGAAAAAATTATCTATGCTTTTAATAAATTTGTTACCAAAAATAAAGATTGGAGATTGATTATAGGGGCTACTGGAGACGGTACTGAGAAATTAAAGAAATTAGCTAGAGATTTGCACATAGAAGAGAACATTAATTTTATAGGATGGGTTGATTCTAATATAAATAATGATATGTACCAAAAGGCTAAAATTTATATATCTATACCATCTAGCGATGCAACATCTATAAGTTTGCTCGAAGCTATTTCAAATAATTGTATATGTTTTTTATCAAATCTTCCTGCAAACTGTGAACACATTTTAGATAAAGTTAATGGATTTATTGAGCCGAATTTGGACAATATATGCTTGGAGAAATATCAAGACATAGATATCAAACTTTTAAGAGAAGTTAACGATATTAGAAAAAAAGAATATTCAAAACAATACAATAAAAGAAAGTTTATAGCTATCTATAATAATCTTGTTGAAAAAAAGGGGAACAATAATGAATATACCGTTTCATAAAACATATACAACTGATGATGAGATTAATGCTGTGGTAGAATCAATAAGGTCTGGATGGCTAACAATGGGCCCAAAAACTATAGAATTTGAGCAAAAATTTAATGAATATATTGGCTCATCCAATGCAGTTAGCATGAATAGTGCAACAGCGGCGCTCCATTTGGCACTAAAAGCTATAGGACTAAAGAGAGGAGATGAGGTAATATTACCAACAATGACGTTTATAGCTACCGCCGAGGTAGTTACATATTTTGACGCTATTCCAGTACTTTGTGATATAGAAGCAAATACCCACAACATTGATGTAACTAAAATAGAAGAGCTAATCACATCCAAAACAAAGGCTATAATACCAGTTCATTTCGCAGGGCAGCCGTGCGATATGGATGAAATATATACCATAGCAAAGAAATACAATTTAAAAGTAATAGAAGATGCAGCCCATGCATTGCCATCGCAATATAAGGGGACTCTTGTGGGAAGGTTATATGGTACAGATATAACTTGCTTCAGTTTTTATGCTACAAAAACACTTTCTACTGGGGAAGGTGGTATGGCAACTACACACAATGATGAATATGCAAAATCTATGAAAATTAATAGACTTCATGGAATAAGCAGGGATGTTTGGGATAGATATAGCGGGGGAGGTTGGTATTATGAAGTAGTTGACAATGGCAATAAATATAACACTACCGATATTAATGCATCACTTGGAATTGAACAACTAAAGAAAGTTGAATGGATGCGCGAACAAAGAGCAAGAGTAGCCAAAAAGTATAATGAAGGATTTGAAAACTCAAATATAATATTGCCAAGTGTTAAAAATGACAGAGAAACAAGTTGGCATCTATATGTAATAAAAGTAAACAATAGAGATGAACTGTATAATAAACTAAAAGAAAATGGCATAGGGGCTTCCGTGCATTTTATACCAGTCCATAAACATCCTTATTATAAAGATAAATTTGAATATAAAGATGAAGATTTTAAAGTAGCAAATGAATTGTTTGAAAAGTCTTTATCCCTTCCAATATATCCAAGTCTTACCGATGAGGCAATTTTGTACATAATTGAAAAAGTGTTGAAGTATGCCAAATAAACTTCTAAACTTTTTATGGTTACTATAAGATTTAGGATATATTATAATTAAAATAAACAATAACTTGAATAGAGGTATTAAAATGAGCATCAAGATAACCCATTTAACATCTGCTTATCCAAGATATGATAATCGTATATTTATCAAAATGTGTAGTTCTCTAGCTACAAATACAAACTATGAAGTAAGTTTGGTTGTAGCTGATGATAAAGGCGATGATAATGCGAATATAAAATTGTGTTCGGATGTGATGATAAACATTCTGCAAACAGATAGTTTTTCAGGAAGCATGCAGGAGTTTTTGTATGCGAATAACATAGTAATAACCGGCAGCTGGTTGCCCTACAAACTTTTTGATGAGCTTGGGGTTTATTACCACAAGATAGATTCCGCAGAAATGCTGGCCGGCAAACTAACAGAAGTATTGAGCAATTTAAATAAAGAAAAAACTATGCAAAATGTACAGATCATAAATTCTCTTTCAAGCTGGGGTAATAACATACAAAATTGGATAAAAGCATATGAAAATTAAGATCACGCACCTAACATCAGTTCATGCTAGATATGACACTAGAATATTTGTAAAAGAGTGCAGTTCTTTGGCTAAAAATAAAAATTATGAAGTAAGCCTTATAGTTGCGGACGGAAATGGGAATGAGCTAAAAAACAGAGTGCATATATTTGATATCGGTGCTAAAAGCGGCGGGCGAATATCCCGCATGACAAATACGGTGCAAAAAGTTTTCCAAAAAGCCGTGGAGTTAAATAGCGATATATATCATATGCACGATCCGGAGCTTATCCCGGTGGGGTTAAAGCTTAAAAAAATGGGCAAAAAAGTGATATTTGATGCCCATGAAGATACGCCAAAACAGCTGAGAAATGCACCGTATTTAAATGCATTTTTAAGAGCTTCTATCTCAAGGGCTTTTGGTATATTTGAGAAGTATACGCTTGCAAAATTTGACTATATCATAACAGCTACGCCGTACATAAGAAATAAATTTTTGAATATTAATAAAAATAGTATTGATATAAATAATTTTCCTATTTTAGAAGAGCTTGGCAACGATACGCCTTGGAATGAAAAAAAAGACGAGATATGCTATGTAGGCGGGATCGCCAAGATAAGAGGCATCAAAGAGCTTATCCGCGCTATGGAAGGTGTTAAGAATGTCAGATTAAATCTGGCAGGAAAATTTGTAGAAAAAGATGTGGAAAATGAAGTAAAAAAATATGCCGGATGGAGCAAGGTAAATGAGCTTGGTTTTGTCGGAAGAAGCGAAATAAGCGAAATATTGAGCCGTTCAAAAGCCGGAATTGTGACACTTCACCCTATTATTAATTATCAAGATGCGCTGCCCGTGAAGATGTTTGAGTATATGGCAGCAGGGATCCCGGTGATTGCGTCAAACATACCTTTATGGCAAGAGATTATCCAGAATGCAAAATGCGGAATATGTGTAGATCCCCTAAGCCCGGATGAGATCGCCGATGCAATTAATTATATCATGGCACATCAGGGTGAAGCTCAAAAGATGGGAGCTAACGGCAAAAAAGCCGTAACAGAAAAATATAACTGGGGCATTGAAGAAGCGAAGTTAACAAAGGTATATGAGGAGATAATAAGATGAAAATCCTAACCATATTGGGTGCCAGACCCCAGTTTATAAAGGCAGGATCTGTAAGTAGAGAAGTAAGAAGGCAGAAGGCAGAAGGCAGAAGTATTGAAGAAGTCATAGTGCATACAGGACAGCATTATGATGCCAATATGAGCGATATATTCTTTGATCAGATGCAGATACCAAAACCAGATTATTTTCTAGGTATCGGCGGAAAATCGCACGGTGCCATGACGGGACAGATGATAGAGCGTATCGAAGAGGTGGCACTGAGCGAAAAACCTGATTGGATGGTTGTGTACGGCGATACAAATTCTACTTTGGCAGGAGCGATAGTGGCTAGCAAACTGCATATAAAATTGGCTCATATCGAAGCAGGACTCAGAAGCTTTAATATGAAGATGCCAGAAGAAGTTAATCGCATACTCACAGACAGAGTAAGCGATATACTCTTTTGTCCTACGGATACAGCCGTGCAAAATCTCAAAAACGAAGGCTTCCCGTTTGTTATGTCAACAAGTAAGCAGCAACTCATAAAAAATGTAGGCGATGTGATGCAAGACGGTGCTATATTTTATAAAAACTTCGCACAAAAACCTTCATCCTTTATCCTTCATCCTTCATCCTTCATCCTTTGTACAATTCACAGGGCTGAAAACACAGATGACGAAACTAGGCTTAGAGCCATTTTTGAAGCATTAAATGAAATATCAAAAGACAAACAAGTCATACTCCCTTTGCATCCTAGAACTAAAAAGATAATTGAGGATTTAAGATTGGATATCAGTAATCTTACAATAATCGATCCGGTCGGATATTTGGAAATGGTATGGCTGATAGATAATTGCGAACTCGTGATGACCGATAGCGGCGGACTTCAAAAAGAAGCTTATTTTTTCTCTAAGCCTTGCATCACTCTCAGAGATGAAACCGAGTGGGTAGAGCTTGTAGAGATCGGAGCAAATGTATTGGTTGGTGCAGACAAAGAAAAAATAGTTTCTAGTTTCAAGTCAATAGCATTTAACCCAAAAACTAAAAACTATAACCCAAAAACTAAAAACTTGTATGGCGGCGGCAAAGCCAGCGAGAATATCATCAAAACATTATTGGAGTATTAAGTGACTATTTGGATACTCAATCATCATGCACTCACACCTCAAATGAGCGGAGGAACAAGACATTATGATTTTGCAAGAGAGCTCATAAAAAGAGGGCATAAGGTAGCTATCATATCTTCTAGTTTTCACTATTCCAAATATACAGAAATGAAAGAATATGAAGGAAAAGAGCATATTTGCGAGTATGTTGATGGCATAGAGTGGGTCTGGATAAAGACGCCTCCATATAGAGGCAACGGAGTAGCCAGAGTAAAAAATATGCTAAGCTACACGAATAAAGTTTTGAGAATTGTGCCAAAGCTTGATTTGTCAAAGCCGGATATTATTATAGGATCTTCTGTGCACCTGTTTGCCGCATATGCAGCTTATAGGCTCTCACAAAAATACAAGACGCCTTTTATCATGGAGGTAAGGGATCTTTGGCCTCAGACGCTTATAGATATGGGTATCTCAAAACGACATCCGTTCATTATAGTCCTTGGAATTTTAGAGAGATTTTTATATAGAAAAGCCGATAAGATCATTTCAAATCTGCCATACGCATATGAGTATATATCTGCTTATGCCCCGGCCGAAAAATTTGAATGGATCAGTAATGGGGTTGATCTAAGCAATATTCCTTATAAAGAAAAAAGCAAATCAAGCCCATTTGTAGTCAGTTATACCGGTGCTATCGGAGTAGCAAATAATCTAGGGATTTTAGTAGAAGCCGCAGATAAACTAAAAGAAGATAAAAATATCATTTTCCGTATCATCGGTGATGGGGCAGAAAAACAAAAACTAAAAGAAATGGTCAAAATAAAAGGATTAACAAATATAACAATCGAAGATCCAGTGGTCAAAAACCAGATACCTGATATTCTCGCAGCTAGCGACATTTTGTATTTCAATCTCAAAGATAGTCCAGTGTTTAGATACGGAATTAGCTCAAATAAACTTTTTGATTATATGGCAGCAGGCAGAGTAATTATATTTTCTACAAATGCGGCAAACAATCCAATCAAAGAGGCAAATGGAGGATTTACGATAGCTCCTGACGATATAGATGCGTTGACAGATACTATGAAACAAATATTATCTATGTCGCATGAGGACAGGGTGCAGATGGGTAAACGAAACAGAGAATATTGCGAGAAATTTTACAGTATCAAAGTGCTCACAAACAAGCTGGAAAAAGTTCTCCATGATGAGGTAAGCGATGCTTAAAAGGCTATTTGATATCGTATTTTCTATTATGTTGATCATTTTGTTTGCACCTGTTTTGATCATAGTAAGTTTATTGATCTTGGCTGCTATGGGTAGGCCTGTAATTTTTTTGCAAGACAGGCCCGGATATAAAGAAAAGGTATTTGGTATATATAAATTTCGCACAATGACAAATGAAACAGATGTTAACGGAGAGCTTTTACCTGACTCGCAAAGGTTACACGGTTTAGGCAAATTTATACGAAGCACAAGCCTTGATGAGTTGCCTCAGCTTTTTAATGTGCTCAAAGGAGAGATGAGCTTTGTGGGGCCAAGACCCCTGCTTGTGGAGTATCTGCCATTGTATAATGAGAGACAAAAGATCAGGCACGATGTAAAACCGGGTATCACGGGATGGGCTCAGGTAAACGGACGTAATGCTATTAGCTGGGAGCAAAAGTTTGAGCATGATATATGGTACGCAGAGCATCAAAGCTTTCTTCTTGATATGAAGATATTGTGGATGACTATGATAAAATTATTCAAAAGAAGCGGGATAAGTTCTGCCAGCAGTGTAACAATGGAAAAATTTGAAGGCAACAAATGAAGCAGATATATATCTATGGCGCTAGCGGCCACGGCCTTGTAGTTGCTGATATTGCATACGCTTGCGGGTATGAAGAGGTAATATTTGTAGATGACGGGAATAATGATTTCCCATGCTTTGCAGATATAGCATTAAATACACATATTCCAATTGCGCTTGGAGTAGGGAATAATAAAATAAGAAAAAAACTTTGCGAAAAAGCAGAAACAGAGGGCTTCAGGCTAGCAACGCTCATGCACCCGAGCAGTATCGTCAGTCTTAGTGCCATTATAGGCAAAGGCAGCGTAGTAATGCCTTTGGCGGTTGTGAATGCAAATGCAAGAATAGGCGATGGCGCTATACTAAATAGCGGCTGCATAATAGAACATGAATGTGATATAGGAGATTTTGTACACATATCTCCAAATGCGGCTTTAGCCGGAAATGTTAGCGTAGGAGAATTGACCCATATAGGCATAGGCAGCAGTGTGATACAGGGCATTAGTATAGGTTTAAACTCTATAATCGGTGCAGGTTCTGTGGTTATAAAAGATATTGGAGATTTTAAAAAAGCGTATGGCAATCCATGCAAAGAGATAGGAGATATTATTGAATAAAAGGATTTTTTTAAGTTCACCGCATATGAGCGGCAGCGAGCTAGGATATATAAAAGATGTATTTGAGAGCAATTACATAGCTCCTCTTGGCGAATTTGTAAATAAATTCGAAGAGAGCATAAAAAGTTACACGGGTGCTAAAAATGCTTTGGCTCTAAATAGCGGTACAGCAGCTATCCATTTGGCTCTTAGAGTGCTTGGCGTTGGAGCTGGAGATGATGTGCTTGCATCGACCTTTACGTTTATAGGCTCGATAAATGCTATTATATATCAAGGGGCAAATCCTGTCTTTATCGATAGCGATATGGAAAGCTGGAATTTGTCTCCAAAACTTCTCAATAAATATCTTCTTGAATGCGAAAAAAAGCCAAAAGCCCTTATAGTCACGCATCTATACGGCATGAGCGCAGATATAGTAAAGATTGCCGATATTTGCAGATTGCACGGAATTTATCTCATAGAAGATGCAGCTGAGTCTCTAGGCGCTACTTATGGAGATAAACATACAGGTACATTCGGGGATTTTGGTATATATAGCTTCAATGGCAATAAGATACTTACCACAAGCGGCGGCGGTATGCTGGTGAGCCCAAATGAAGAGTGGATAAATAAAGCTAGATTTTACAGCACACAAGCCAAAGAACCTTTTATTCATTACGAACACGAAGAGTACGGATATAATTATCGCATGAGCAATGTCTTGGCTGCTATAGGTGTCGGGCAGATGGAGGTCATAGAAGAAAGGATCGCAAAAAAAAGACAAATTTTTGAATGGTACAAAGAGTTTTTGAGCGATATCGAAGAGATAGATTTTATGCCCGAACTGCCAAACAGCAGAGGCAACAGGTGGTTGAGTGCGCTTACGTTTGACAAAACAGATTATCAAAAAGTCATGCAAGCATTGGAAAATATAAATGTAGAGAGCCGCCCGCTTTGGAAACCTATGCATATGCAGCCGCTTTTTAAAGATGCCAAAAGGTTGGTTGACGGCACGAGCGAAGGATTGTTCGGCAAAGGATTGTGTTTGGCCAGCAGTACAACAATGAGTCGTGATGATGTATTGATAATATCAGAGGAAATTAAAAAAGTCATCTATAGCACATAAAACAATCTTTAAAAAAATCATTACAAATTGACATTTTATTATCATAAAAGTATATCTATTCGGTATACTTTTATTAGCTATATCAATTAATCTTGTTTATGTGAGGTTGTTATGAAGATCGTAAAATTTGTTGTAGTTATTTTTTGTGCTGTAAATCTAACATTTGCTATGAATCTTAAAGAGATAAATAAAGCATCAAAAGATGAACTTATGAAAATAAAAGGTATCGGAGAGTCAAAAGCAAAGGCTATCATGGATGCGCGCCCTTTTAAAAATCTAGCAGAGCTTGATGATGTTAAGGGTGTCGGCCCGGCGCTTTTGAATAATATTAAAAATGATATCATGAAAGCTTCTTCAACTGCGAGGCAAAAGAAAAAAATAAATTTATTCGAAGAATCATAAAGTTTTTTATTGCTGTCAATTCATTATGTAGCGGTTGGTTGCGAGCCAAAATGTAATCTCTATTGTGATACAATTTATAAGTTAAAAGCAAGGCGAGCATAGTCATGAAAGTGGATAAAAGATGAGATTTATTGATAGGCGTATTTTAAATATAGTTGCTATCATTGTATTCACTTTGATGAGTTTTGGATTGATCTTTTGGATCACCCACAAATCATGGTCTATTATGTGGATACCTGTATGGGTTATTATTTGTGTCCGCATACTTGCTTCGTTTTTGCTATTTCAAGACTATTCGCTTTCTTGGTCGAAAGTAACACAAAAAACATTTTTACTTAAAAGCTTCATATATGCATCGGCATTTGTTGTTTATATGCCGTTTTTTTATAAAAAGATCCCCGTTTCATTTTTACTCTCAGAGTTGTTTGTTTTTATTTTTTTTATAAGTTTGGCTATGTATGGTTATTATTCATGGAGAAATCGCAGCATAGCCAAGACAAAAGAGGTAGTCATCTATGGTGCCGGCCAAGCAGGACTTAAAATAGCTAATGAATTTTATAGCAGTACTTATAGAGTACGTTATTTTGTTGATGATGACAAGATGCTGCAAAGACGTTCAATTGATGGGATCAAGATCTTATCCAAAGAGAAACTAGAACATAAGCTTGGTGCCAACAAAATGGATCTACTCGTTATCGCTATGCCCTCAGCAAATAAAGAGAGGATCAAGGAGATATACGAAGAGCTTGGTTCGCATTTTGAGGCCATAAAGATCTTGCCGTCGCTTGATGAAATATTAAGAGATAAAGATTTTGCCACGCAGCTCAAAGATATATCTGTAGAAGATCTATTGGCGCGCCATCCAAAAGATCTGGATAAAACCATCATAGAAAAATTCATCCAAGGCAAAAAAGTCCTTATAACGGGCGCAGGGGGAAGCATAGGAAGCGAGATTGCCAGACAATGTGCAAAATTTGGAGCTGCCAAACTCATATTGCTAGATCATAGTGAATTTAACCTTTATACAATCGCTGAAGAGCTGCACGGTAACAATATAGCGTTTGTCATGCAGTCTATAGTCAATTTAGAGCTCTTAGAGCATACATTCAAGACACACAGACCAGATATTGTTATCCATGCAGCAGCTTATAAACATGTGCCGCTTGTTGAAGAGAATATAAATGAAGCGATATTAAATAATGTCATAGGGACTAAAAATACTATTGATATGTCTATAAAGTATGATGCGCAAAAGTTTGTTCTTATTTCAACAGATAAAGCAGTAAGGCCTACTAATGTAATGGGCGCAACGAAACGCATTTGTGAGCTTTATGTGCAAAATGTGAAAAGAAAAAATACAGAAATAGTAGCCGTGCGGTTCGGCAATGTGCTTGGCAGCAGCGGAAGCGTGATACCAAAATTCAAAGCCCAAATTGAAAAAGGCGGTCCGATTACTGTGACCCATCCTGAAATTACAAGGTATTTTATGTTAATCCCTGAAGCTTGTGAGTTGGTACTACAGGCTGCCAGCTTAGGGCATGGCGGGGAGATTTTTATACTTGATATGGGCGAGCCTATTAAAATCGTTGATCTGGCTAAAAAAATGATAGAGCTTAGCGGGAAAAAAGATATTAACATAGCATTTACAGGACTAAGAGCCGGAGAGAAGCTATACGAAGAACTCCTTATAGACGACAGCCAAGCCGCCACTCCTTATGAGTCTATTACAGTAGCCAAAAGAACCGATTATCCTATCGAAAAACTCGAACTTGATATGCAAACTCTTGTCGAGTCAGAAGATAAACTGCAAATGTTAAAAAAAATAGTGCCAGAATTTGATCATAAGATAAATAA
The DNA here is from genome assembly GCA_002483605.1 of Sulfurovum sp. UBA7648. Classification (GTDB taxonomy): domain Bacteria; phylum Campylobacterota; class Campylobacteria; order Campylobacterales; family Sulfurovaceae; genus BN30871. Next base: position 2,301 of record DLIG01000016.1, on the reverse strand, counting down.
AAAAGGAAAGTAATTGAGTAAAAAAAATAGAGTCAAGCCAGCAGTTATGGATCATCAAAAAACATCAGCGAAAATGATCATAGGTTTGATATTTTTAGCATATGCTTTTGGTGTACTGATGCGTTTTATATGGATATATCAGTTTTCAGGCGAACCGAGTTTTATTTGGAATAATGAGTTTATGCTTACTACAAATGATGGCTACTATTTTGCCAGCGGGGTGCAAAATATATTAGACGGCTCTCATGCTAACAATCCTAGGCTTTGGGATATATGGCATCAAGGCACTATATTGGTTAGCGCATTTTTTGCATGGCTCTCTCCTTTTTCTCTAGAAACAACACTCTTTTATATGCCTATTTTTTTGTCTAGTTTGATAGCTATTCCTTTGGTATTGATAGGTTCTTTGTATGGCCGCCCGACTTGGGGATTTATGTCAGCTCTTCTTGGCGTGATAGCTTGGAGTTACTATAACCGTACTATGGCAGGATATTATGATACGGATATGTTTGCTATTTGGTTGCCGTTGTTAGCATTGTATTTCTTGCTTAGAAGCATAGAAAGATCATCATGGAATATGGTATTTTATGCTTCTATAGTATTGGTTTTTTACGCATTTGTATATACTTCCAGCAAGGGTGTTATTTACGCCTTGGGGCTTACATATCTAGCGTATAAACTTTGGTTTCATAGAAAAGAACATTTTACATATAAAGCTATGATTTTACTCATAGTGGCTCTTTTGCCATTTGGCAATCTTACGACATCATATACATATCCTTATGGTTTTTTGGTGCAGCTCGCAATTCTAACCATCATTTATGTGATCTTTTCATATAAAGTTTTTTCGCAAAGATCACTAATTATAGTATCTGTTTTTATGTTCGTGCTATTTTTATATTTTGGCAATATTTACGGCGTAATTATCGGAAAAATTTTAGGCTATACTGCCAAAGGCACCGTATCGGAAGGATTGCATTTTTTTGGAGTGGTTCAAACGGTCCAAGAAGCTTCTCCTATAGATTTTATCACAATGGCAAATCGAATTAGCGGGTCAATTTACGGTTTTGTGGTCGCTATTGCAGGGTTTGGCCTTTTGATGCGCCGGTACAGGGTATTTTGGATAGCTTTGCCGCTTTTGGGCATAGGGATGTTCTCTTTAATAGGCGGTCTTCGTTTTACGGTTTATGCCACTCCTATAGCTGCTCTTGGTGCGGCGTATTTTCTTGTATGGCTTAGTGAGTATATGTCGCATAAATGGTCTAAATATGCAGTACCCGTTTTTGGCATGATAGTATTGTTGCTGCCAAATATTTTGCATATATATGAGTACCAGATGCCAACTGTATTTAGCAAGCAAGAGGTAGCGGATCTGGATAAATTAAGAAGTATTTCCAAAGACGGAGATATTACGCTGGCTTGGTGGGACTATGGATATCCTATTTGGTACTATACCGGCACTTCTACGCTTATTGATGGCGGTAAACATCACCACGATAATTTTGTCATATCAAAAATCATGTTAAGCCCATCGCAGCAATTTGTTTACAATATGGCTGTTTTAGCCACAGAGGAGTATTTTCCGTTTGCTTCAAAATTAAAAGATGCCCATTTGGGCAAAGATACCAAAGAGGGTAGATTGTATCAGCAACTAGGATATATGGATTCTATAGATGTGATATTTAAAAACAGACAAAAAGAACAATTAAACCCCGAAGATGTATTGACAGCTCTTGAGGACGAGGTTTATCCGTTGCCTTCAAAGAGTAGAGATATTTACATTTATATGCCTTCTAGAATGATGCAGATCTTTCCTACTATAGCGTCTTTTGGAGATATAGATCTGGCAACAGGAAAAAATCTGAGCAATATGCAGTGGGTTGTAGCAAACTCTATTAAACAAGAAGGTTCGCTGGTTTATTTAACTAACGGAATTATTATAGATGTCCAAAATGGTATTTTTATCTTTAATAACCAACAATACCCAATGCACTATTTTGTAGAGAAAGACGGCAATAGTGTCAAAAAACGACTATTTAATAGCGATAGCAACTATGTGGTTATACACAATAAAATTTATGGATCTTTTATAATTATGGATACCGATACGTTTGATACGGCATATGTGCAAATGTTCTTACTTGGCCAATATGACCATAATTTATTTGAGCTTGTTGTATCTTCTCCGTACAGCAAGATATACCGCCTGAAACGATAACACCATTTTGTAAAAAGAGGACTATCTATAAAAGATAAAACCTCTTTTTGCTATAATGCCAAAACAAAAGGCACGTAAGTGCT
>DLIG01000006.1:827-35029 GCA_002483605.1 Sulfurovum sp. UBA7648 | reverse complement strand
ATATTTTGAAAAAAATTTTGTTTAAATAGTTGCATTTAATAATATGATTATTTAGCATATATTTTTTAGATATTTATGCCTTTTTTGACATAAAATATCTATTTTAATTAGTTTTATTGATCTTCTTGGCCTACTATATAAGCGTAACCTGTTTCTGGTTCTATATTAATAGAAAAATTACCGTTTGGATGTGCAAAAGTAATAGTACAAGGAGTATGAAGTACACTTGCGTAATTTGGAAGGGTAGAAGCAGTAAAACCTTGGTGCGGTCTGCCGAGTCTGTCAAAGCCTATATGTTGTGCATTCTCGCAACTGCCGGAAAAAGTAACATTTGATATGCCAAATTTATCTGTTATAAATATCTTGCTGCTTTTTGTACCGTCATTTCCCGAAATACAATCTCCTCTCATTGGTTTGCCGGATAACGGATCTATGGCAGCTTCTGTATTTACATCTATGTTGCCTTCATAGCTTTTGTCTGATCCTATTATATAGAACCAATTTGTTCCTCCATTACATCCGGTAAAACGCATACTCCAAAAAGCTCTCTGCCAATTTGAATTATTTGGGTTGGTTACATCATCTGTAAGTGCTAAGTGTTGTGTATATCTAATATCTGAAAGAATTTGGTTCGCAGCATCTTGGGTGGTGTCTGTTTGAAGTCTTGGGATTGCTACTGTAGCTAAAATACCTATAAGTACTATTACCATTACAGCTTCTAATAGTGTAAAAGCTTTGTTTTGTTTGGACATAAAAATCCTCTTGCGATATAATGATAAACATTATATCGCAAGTTTTTGTAGAATTAAAAAGAAATTTTTATTAAATTTCTTCAGCCATATCAACTTGATATAGAATATCGTCCATTGGATGGCGATACATTGGCATAGCAAGACGTTTTTCATCAAGAACATGTCCGATAAATCCGATAGTACGTCCTGCAATAAAGAATGCATTTAGTGTGCCGCTTGAAATAAATTCATTGATCTCTTCTTCGCTGTAACCTAAAGCTCTCCACATATCAACCATCAAAATACCGATAGTACCGTCAACATTAAGAATAAGATTATCTTTTTTAGATGTTGTAAGCTGCTCAACTGTAAGTGCATAATCAAGCAATGGAGTGCTAGGGAAATGCTCAGCTGCATATTTTTTAAGTCCAACAACTCTAAGGTCAGGGTTTCTCAAAGATTTGATTCTATGGCCGATACCAGGGATTGGAATACCTAGTTTTTTCATGTGGTTCAAGAACTCTGCTGGAGTCAAGTTATTGTCATGTGCATATTTGAAATGCTCTGCAGCACCATCAATTGCTCCGCCAAATCTTGGTCCGATAGTTAAAAGTCCGGTTACTAGAGATTCTACAACAGATTTGCCTGCACGAGCCGTAACTTTTGCATTATGAGCTCCACTAACTGCCGGACCATGGTCTGCAACAGTTTTGATAACAGTTTCAATAAATTGGGTAGCCCATTTTGGATACTGTTTTTTGAACCAAAGAAGTGAAATAACATCACCGATTCCTTTGCCGGTATCTGGAGTAGCTACGCTAGAGATCGGGAAGCCGGCATATGTAGCTTCATCGCCTCTGTCATCACTGATAGTACAAATGAAGTTTTTGCTTTTTCTAACAGCAGGAATAGCATTAATAACAGGTTCTGCAATATCAGAGATAACGCCCTCTGCTTTTAATTTGCCATAAACTTCAGCGATTTTGTTTGGAAGATCATTAAATGAACTTGGAACAAATATACCGGCCTCAGCCATTGCTTTATTTTTAGCATCCGCAGTTTCTCTCTCAGCATTCGCGCTAGCGCCTGCGTGACCGAATTGAACACCGCTGCTGTAATGCTTGGCAATCGTTCCTATACACCATGCAATGATAGGTTTAGTGATCTTGCCTTCTTTGATAGCATCAATAACTTTATACTCTTCAGTACCGCCAACTTCTCCAAGAAGAAGCATGTATTTTACTTCCGGATTGTCTTGCATTCTAAGAAGATTGTCGATAAATACAGAACCTACAAATCTATCTCCACCGATCGCAACACCTTCAGCAATACCGTCAGCATTGATAGCTATGATATTTGAAAGCTCATTAAACAGACCGCCTGAACGAGTTACAAGTCCGCAGCTTCCTGCTCTGTGCAGTTTAGAATTAATGATATTTTCGATAGTTCCGCCGATATTTGCTATTTTGAATGCACCTGGAGCAATAGCACCAACCGTAGCTGGCCCAATTACAGTGACGCCTAGATTTCTAGCTTTTGCATTCATGCCGCGAGCAAGTCTTTCAGGTATTCCTTCGGCTGTGATCATAATAGTTTTAAATCCGCCAAGATTTAAAGCTTCCATAGTTACATCATAAGCAGTTCTAAAAGATCCGAAATTTAGAAGTACATCAGCATTAGGGAATGCTTTTTTGGCTTCTGCGGTATTTTTAAATAGAGGCACCATGATCTCATCGCCGCCCCAAAAGAATTTTTGGAATTTACTATCCCCTGTTGGAGCTACGATAGCTGCAACTGAAGGAGTTTTTCTGCCGATCACGAAATCATAATCCAACATTCTTTGGATCGCACTCGTGTTGTTGTTCCAAAAAATTGCTTGTGTATCTTTTGTAAATAATTGTGCCATTTGTTCTCCTTATCCCTCTACTGCCATTCTCACGATATCTGTCACGTGAGTTTCCGGCCCATATACATCAATCCAAAGACCAAGTCTGTCGGCTGCTTCTTTGATATCTTTTAGACCTTTTTCGTAGTTTGGTCCGCCTCTTCTAACATAAATTTTAACGCCTACATCTTTCATCTTTTCGGCATATTTTTCAAATGCCAAAATAATACCTGTGAATGTTTTTGCAACATCAGTAAAATTTGCGATGGCTCCACCTATGATGAGAACTTTTTCTCTGCCTTTAGGATCTTTGCTTCTTGTCATAAGATCAAGCAAAGTTTCTGCATAAAATTGTGTTTCGCCTGTTGTTGGCCCGCCGCTATACTCGCCATAGTTGGCCAAATCTTCGATACCTGCAAGGTCTGCGATCGTATCAGCATAAACAACTGATGCACCACCGCCTGCTACCATTGTCCAGATTCTAGCGTCCGGCTTAAGAACAGTAAGTTTAAGTGAAGCACCAGATTTGCTATCAGCTTCTTCTATAGCCATAACCTCAGGGGATTTTTCTTCCATACCGAAAGAAGTTGGATATTCAACATCGCCCCACTCTTTTGTCATCATAAATCCGGCAGTATCATCTAGTTTGGCAACCATATCAAGAAGTTCAATTTTATTACCTTGCATAACAAAAGGGTTGATTTCAAGATAAGCAAAGTTTAGTTCTCTGTAAGCTCTAAAGAAACCTATTGCAAATTTAGCAAATCCTTCTTTATCTTTGTCTGCAACATCTTTAGGGATATTTGCTCTGATTTTTGCTTCTATTTCTTCTTCAGTATCAGTGATAGCAAATGTTACTTCTGTAACTTTGTCCCAATTTTCTTCTACTTCCATACCGCCTTCTGCAGACATATAGAGCACATCATCATCGCCAACACATGTTGCACTGATGTAATACTCTTCGGCTTGTTCGTGCGGAGTGAACGGCTCAACAATAAAATGTGTCAAATAGTCACTTTTTGGCTCGCCACTCGGTGTATCGCCGTCAAATGAAAAATATACATTTTGTTTTGAGCTTGATTTCTCATCTATCCAGCTTGCTGCTTTATCCAAGCTAACATCGCCTGGTTTGCTGTCTCTAAATAGTACTAGGCCGTTTTTGCCTCTTTTTCCGAATAGCATGTCCGGTTTGGCAACCAAAGGTTTATTGGCAAGCCATGTTTTTTGTGCAGCAGCACTTTTGAGTTCTGCTCCGTTTTGAACCATTATGGTTTCATAGGCATAAGTAAAATCTGGAAAATACTTATCCCAATGTTTTGCTAAAATTGTCTTAGCATCATACTCTCTAATCGCTTTTTGAGCCATCGAGTTCTCCTTTTTTGAGTTGGTGAGTTATATTACCATGATAATGTTTTAACTTTTTTTGCAATTGATGTTGAAAATTATGATTATAGAGATAATGTGTATTTTAGAAACAATTATTTATCTTTAATATTATTTTTTGCAAGAGGTAATGCCGTAATATCGCAGTTGATAACTCTCTTTGATTCTTTTGGTATCGTAACAATGCTGCCCGGATGCTTTTAGTTGTTGAGACAATAGATATGGACGATACACCTTATTTGTGAAGTTAAAATATAGCCCATTAGTAACACTAAAAATTAACGGTTGGGCCACTATAAATAAAACACTGAGTATCAAAATAGATAATGAAACAAATAAGCCTTGTTTATATACGACCTGGAAAGCCGGAAGCCTAACTCTTAAACTTTGATAATAAATTTGCATCATAAATATAATACCGATAAATATATATGGCGCAAAATCTGTGATAAAAATTCGTTGTCTAATGGAAAGCAAGAGAGACAAAAATAACGCTATCGATGATATGTACCAAATTATGCTTTTATCTTCTCTGAGCCAGATACGATAAATTGTGTACATAAAATACAAAAAAACAAACGGAGAAAAAAGAGATGCATAAATAGCAAAAATTTCAGCAAAGTGCCCTTTTGGTATGCCGCCTATCTCAATCCCTCTATCTAGAAAGACCAAAAGAATTACAAAAACCGATCCATAAATCAATGTTCGCTTTTCTTTATTCACTACTCCATAGATCGCTATAGCAATAAAAAACAATACTGAAGCATCATGCAGCAAAAATAGAGCTGCTAGAGCTGCGATTTCCAACATATACCACTTCCGATGATAGGCAATGAGATAAAGCAGTACGCATAAAAGCACGAGCATTGCAATATTGGCCAATACGCTGCCTATAATGATGCCCGGCAGCATCGCAAAAATTGCTGTAGCAAACACGGCATCTTTTTTATTATTGAATGTATCATTAGCAACTATATAAAACGATATAACAGAAAGCAAACCGGCCATCAAAAAGAAAAATCTCAAGCCGAAAATACCACCGATCAGAGCATCTCCTAAATGCATCAACTTTGATACTAGATCATTTGATGTATAAAACGATTCTGCCTCGCTTGGAGTAATTGGGATTGCAATTGCTAGATATAGCATAACTGCTAAATACAATAAAACTATAATGCTATTGGCAAATAATCTCATAAATCCAAGAAATTGGCAAGTATCTCATGCCCATATTCGCTCATGATAGATTCAGGATGAAATTGAACACCGTATATCGGCTTGCCTTTTATCTCTAGAGCCATGATCTCTCCGTCATCCTTGCTGTGTGCAGTAGGGATGATATCTGAAGGCAAAGAGTCAGGACGCACGATCAGAGAATGGTATCTAGTTGCTCGAAATTCATTTGGCAAATCATGAAAAATAGCGGTTGGCTTATCTATAACTATCTGAGAGGTCTTGCCGTGCATCATATTTGTAGCTCTTACAACATCGGCTCCATATGCTTGAGCGATACTTTGGTGTCCTAAGCAAATGCCAAATATCGGCGTAGTATCGCCAAACTCTCTGATAACATCTAATGTAACCCCTGCATCATCCGGGGTAGCAGGGCCAGGGGAGAGAATGATCTTTTCTGGATTAAGCGCTTTAATCTCCTCGATCGTCATCTCGTCATTTCTAATGACTTTTAGATCAGCTCCAAGCTCACGACAATATTGGACTATATTGTAAGTAAAGCTGTCATAATTGTCTATCATCAAAATCATACTCTATCCTCTCTGAAGGTCACCTCTAAAACTCCTTAACGTTATAGCTTGTATAGCATAAAATATTTCTAGACGACTCATCGTAGGTTTGCTTTGTGACAAATCAAGATGAGGCAACAACGAAATATAAAATGATATAAAAGCCCCAAGGGAAGCCATCTTTTTGCAAATTATAGCATTAATTTTTCTTGAATTAGCCTAGCTAGTCCTTTAAAAATTTAAAACAATAATTTATCAAAAATCTAAGCTTCTATACCATTAAGGAGTTTTTAGAGATGACCTTATATCAACCGTCCAGAAAAATTCTATCCAGCTCGGTGCTTCTTTTACATACCATGTTGGTGCAATTTTAGCACTTTTCTTATAAAAAATAGAGGCTACATAGAAATTGATATGAGGATATCGATTTTTAAATAGATCTAAAATCTTGATCAGTGTATCACCGCTGTCAACTATATCGTCAACTATTAATACTGATTTGGAATCACTAAGATCTGGAATATTAAATATTCTTACCTCATCAAGCTTGACAGTATCATCATAACCGATAGAGTTTATAGCATAAACTTTACGTATATCATAATACTCCCCTAGCATCTGAGCCATACTGAGCCCGCCGCGAGATATACCTACGATAGTATCAAATGGTTTGTCTATCTTTTTTGTCAATGTTTTTAGATCATCTCTAAATTCAGTGTATGGATAATAGTGTTTTTTCATAAAATATTCCTAGTAGTGATATCTGCACGCAACTATAATTATGCTATCTTCATAAATCTCATAAACCAATCTGTGTTCCCCTGTAATTCGCCTTGACCAGTATCCTGCAAAATCATATTTAAGCGGCTCCGGCTTTCCAAGTCCGCCAAAAGGTTCTCTTGAAATATCTTTGATGAGTGTATTAATTTTTTTCAATATCTTTTTATCTTGAGTTTGCCAATATAGATAATCTTCCCAGCCCTCTTGAGTAAAGACTATCTTCATTCTTCAATCAGCTCTCTTTGCTTAACTCTTCCTGATTTTGCGCTCGCAATAGATTTTAGCAACCGCTGTTTGTTTGCCGGAGAACTCATAAGATATTCTGTCTCTTTCATGCTGTTATACTCATCCAGCGAAATAATGACTACATTCTCGCCGTTTTTACGATTTACTATAACTTCTTCGGAGTTTTGTACAACGCTGTCAAATATAGATTTTAAATTGTTTCGAACTTCAGTAAAATTCATTACTTGCATTTTAGTCCTTTATGTTCAAAATATTGTACATATTGTAGCACATAATAAGATTATTGTCAAATTATATAAATACTATTCAACTTATATAAGTAGATTTTCAATTCAATAATTGCAACGATCGTCACTGCGAGGCTTTAGCCGTGGCAGTCTAGTTTTTAACACTCACGCAGAAAGCATAGGAGGCAGGAATGAGAATTTTTACCAAACCTTAAGCTCATTATACAAACTGTCTCTCTCAACCGGGACGAAGCCGGCATTTTTGATAAGCCCCACAAATTCATCAATCTTCATACCATTTGCACTTGATGCCCCGGCAGCTGATTGAATAGATTCTTTTTCTATTGTGCCGTCAAGGTCGTCACATCCATACTCTTGGGCTATGAGAGCCAGATTGATAGACGATGTCACCCAATAAGCTTTTATATGTGGAATATTATCTAGCACTATACGGCTGATAGCATAGGTTTTTAGTATCTCGTGTGCTGTAGGGAAGTTTTCTACACGCAAAAAGTTGTTTTCCTTTTGGTATACTAGAGGTATAAAAGCATTGAATCCGCCTGTGATGTCCTGCAGATCTCTAAGTCTAAGCATATGGTCGATGCGATGTGCCTTGCTCTCAATATGCCCAAAAAGCATCGTGGCATTGCTTTGACGGCCTCTTTCGTGCCATTTTTGATGAATCTCCAGCCAACTGGCTGAACTTACTTTGCCTTTACATAGATAATCCCTAACTTCTTCGTCAAATATCTCTGCTCCGCCTCCTGGCATACTGTCAACTCCATTTGCTATCATCATATCGATAATCTCGTCATAGCTTCTGTCGTATTGTCGAGCTAAAAAGTCAACTTCCGCAGCAGTGAGAGCTTTGATATGGATATCAGGCAGAGCATCTTTGATCTTTCTAAAACCGCCCATATACCAATCAAGTCCAACATCAGGATTGTGGGCTGAGACTATATGCACCTCTTTGGCTCCATTTGCATATGAGCTCTTAGCTATTTGAAGCATCTCCTCGTGGCTCATAGCATATGGGTTTGGATTTTTTCTGCTTGCGCTATATGCGCAAAACTTGCAGATATCCGCACAAATATTTGTCGGGTTTATATGGCGATTGATATTAAAATAACTCTTCTTGCCAAATTTTTCTGTGCGTATGGCACTAGCAAGCGTTCCGAGAATGTCCAGATCCAGATCATAAAGCCCAAGAGCTTCATCAAAACCCAGTCTTTCGCCTCGTTCTATTTTTTGTATCAAATCCATATTTTTATCCACTGCAATTCATTGTAAATTTTTGCTATTATACCAATATAAGTTTAGGAGTCAAATTCAATGTCAGGAATAAGTGTGGATACGGCCAAAGAAGAAATTGAAGAGCTTTTATATAACAATGCTACAAGTTTTGAGATAGCAAAAGTCATCAAAAAACATCTCAATAATTATTTTGGCACACTAGAGAATCGTTTTCGCAAAAGCGGTGGTAAAGATTTTTTAGTACAACATACTAGACATATTGATGGAATATTGCAAATCATATACCACGTAAGTCTGCGCGAAGCTTTTGGACAGTATTTGCCGATGAAACACTCCATTCCCATTGCTCTAGTTGCGCTTGGCAGCTACGGGAGAGAACAATTATGTGTACATAGTGATATAGACCTCATGATAGTTTATGAAGAGATAGAAGGCTATAATACCAAAGTTTTGATAGAAAAAATGCTCTATATTTTGTGGGATACGGGCTTGAAGCTTGGACATAGAGTTCATACGACCAAAGAGCTTTTTGATGTATCCAAAACAGATATTACTATTAAAACTGCGCTTTTGGAATCCAGATTCATAGAAGGCTCAAAATCCATATGGACAGAGACACAAAATGTACTAAATGCCATAAGGCATGATAATCCAGAGGAATTTATAAGGCTTAAACTCGAAGAACAAAAAGCAAAACATAAAAGTTTTCCTCTCACTATGGAGCCAAATATCAAAGATGGGGTTGGCGGTTTTAGGGATGCGAACATGGTATATTGGATAGGCAAAGTGCTTTACAATACCGACAATATAAGGCAGCTTCCAAGCAATATAGTTTCTGACAGTGAGTACCGTACATTTAGAATTGCTTTGGAGTTTTTATTTCGCGTCAGATCTGCATTGCATCTAATTTCCCGCAAAAAAGAAGATAGACTTCGTCTTGAACTGATCCCTGCTGTAAGCTTATTGCTAGGATATAAAAACAATCCGGATGAGAATGTAAAATTTGCAAAAAAAGTCACACAAAGTTTACGTATCATAGATCTATACTGTACTTTATGGGTATATGAAATGAGTAAAAATATAATTGACATCGACGATAAAGTCTTATTGCTAACCTACGAAGAGACAAATGCTTCTTTAAGTGCATTATTAAAATATTTAATAGCAAATGCAGACAAAGCCTACGCTGCACATCCGTCACTTATAGGCACATTAGTACGCTCAAAGCTACCATCTGCACTATCCAAAACTATCTTGGAAAACATAAAAAAAATATTTTACTGTGCACATGCCCATAGCATTATAGAGACATTATCACAAGCTAGGCTGCTTGGAGTATTGCTTCCGCCATTTAAAAAAGTAATAGATCTGCCTCAATTTGACGGTTATCATCATTATACAGTTGATATCCATTCCATAAAAACACTATATTATTTGGAAAATATCGAAGACAATAATATAAAATTACTTTTTGAAGGATTGAGCAATGACGAAAAAGCTTTGCTCAAGCTGGTAGTTCTTTTGCACGATACGGGCAAGGGACGTCAAAAAGATCATAGTACTATCGGTGCATTGATCTTTAGATCTTTTGCTCAAAAATTAAACTTTAATGAAGAGATGATTAAATTAGGAGAGATGCTCATAACACATCATACTCTTATGAGCCGAGTAGCACAAAGAGAAGATTTGCATAATGAAAGAGTGATTTTGGATTTTGTATCCCACCTCAAAAATCAAAAATCAATTGATATGCTTTATATACTCACTTATGCCGACATCAGCGGTGTCGGCATAAATATATATAATTCATTTATAAGCAAATTGCTAAAAACACTTTATGAAAATGCTATCGAAAAACTGGAACATAAAGAACTTATTGACGAGACATCAAAAAGGATCAAAAAGATCCAAGCGCTCAAAAAAAATATAGATTTCTTGAAGCTAAACAAATCAGAACAGAAAAAAATCCTTTCAATTCCTGCCAATTTGCCATTTCTGCGTTATTCATCCGAAGCAATAGTAGCACTTTCAAAAAAAGCATTTGGAACCAAAGGATATAGATACTGGATACATAATGATGAATATTTTAGTTTAGAAATCGTACGGGAAACACCTATAAATCTTGGTTATCTATTGGGTAGATTATCATATCTGGAAATTGGTGATATGGAGATAAGCAAATTATTTGACAATCTAAAATATTTCAAGATAGATTACACCACCAAGATCACCGATGATGATATGGATATAGTTGATGAGATCATAAAATTATCTTTTGATCCTTCTTTGCAAGCAAATATCAAAAAACCAACGATATTACGCTCCGAAATAGATATCAACTGTGAACATTCACAACACTATGCATCAATGTATTTGCACACAAAAAACCAAAGTGGGCTACTTGCATATATTATAGATATATTTGATTCTTTAAATATAGATATAGCATCTGCAAAGATACATACTATCAAAAATCGCACTAGAGACTTGTTTCTCATCGAAAAGAATGGAAACTTTTGTCATAATATCGAATTAATTATCCAAAAACTAACGGAGAATAGTTAAATGTGCGGAATCGTAGGCTATATTGGCAATAAAGAAAAAAAAGATATATTACTTGACGGGCTTCAAGAGTTAGAATATAGAGGATATGATTCAGCCGGAATTGCAATAATAGAAGACAAACATCTAAGAAACTTCAAAGCTGTAGGCAAACTAGAAAACCTCAGGGCTAAAACGAAAGATTATTTAAGCAGCGGATTTGGTGTCAGCATAGGACATACCAGATGGGCAACTCACGGTAAACCGACTGAGCTTAACGCGCATCCGCACCTTGGCGAATACAGTTTTGTTGTACACAACGGCATCATAGAAAATTATCAAGAATTAAAAGCTAAACTCCAAAAAAACGGTGTAAATTTTATAAGCCAAACAGATACAGAAACCATAGTGCATCTATTTGAATACCGCTACAAACAAAATCAAAATGCTTTTGAATCATTTAAACAAACAATAGCTGAACTAAATGGAGCATATGCAACACTGCTGATCACAGAAGTTGCTCCAGATACTATCTTTTTTGCTAAAAACGGTTCTCCTATGCTGATCGGATTTGATGATAAAGATATTTATTTTGCTTCATCTGATACTCCTATCATAGGAAAAGCAAAAGAGGTATATTATCTTGAAGATGGTGAATTTGGATATGCAAAAGACGGCAAAGTATTATTATTTAATTCCGATGGAGAAAAATCACTGCATGCCAAACCTCTTCTTGTAGATAAGACATCAGCCCAGAAAGACGGATATAGATTTTTTATGGAAAAAGAGATATATGAGCAAAGTCGTGTTATGAGCGAAACTATGATGGGAAGAGTAGGAAGCGATAGTATATTTTTTGAAGAATTGGATAAATCGTTTTTAGAAGGCATCGAAGCCATAAAAATTTGCGCATGCGGCACTAGCTATCATTCGGCACTGGCGAGCAGCTATCTGTTTGAAAGAATCTCACGTATTCCTTGCCAAGTAGAGATAGCTTCTGAATTTAGATATAAAGATCCGCTACTAAATAAAAATACGCTGTTTGTCACTATATCACAAAGCGGAGAGACAGCCGATACTCTCGAAGCTCTTAAAATGGCAAAACGTGCTGGTCTCAAAAGTCTTAGTGTATGCAATGTAGATAACTCGTCAATAGTAAGAGAGAGCGACAGAGCTATTTTGACGCGAGCCGGAATAGAAAAAGGTGTAGCAAGCACCAAGGCATTTGCAACACAAACGATGGTATTGTGGATGCTTTCGGTATATTTTGCGCAAATTAGAAATAGTGTATCAAACGATATTATAGCTGCAGAGTTAGATGCGATGATCCATGTTCCAAAAGTCCTTCTTGTTCCAGATGGTTTGCATGAACAGATACACAGACTTTCAAAGAGATATTTGCACGGCCACGGTTTCTTTTTTATAGGCAGAGACCTATTTTATCCGCTTGCATTAGAGGGTGCATTGAAACTAAAAGAGATCAGCTATCTTCATGCCGAAGGTTACCCGGCGGGTGAAATGAAACATGGCCCTATTGCACTAGCAGATAGCGAGCTCTTTACTGTTGCGCTTATGCCTCGCAGTTTGCATTATGAAAAGATTAAAAGCAATGTAGAAGAACTAAGTGCGAGAGATGCGACCATACTTGCCATATCGCCGGAAGCTTTTAAATTAGCAGATGATTTCATACAAACGCAATATGACAGCCACCCAATGTTAGAGTTTTTTGAAATGATGGTCATTACTCAGATTTTGGCTCTAGAGATCTCTATCCGGCTTGGCAATGATGTAGACATGCCTAGAAATCTTGCTAAAAGTGTTACTGTAGAGTAGATCACTACTCTACTAATATCATGCAGCTTCCTTCTATTTTATACTCCATATCCTCAGCTCTTAGATCTAAAAATGCCAAAGCTATTGTTGTCGGCGGGAGTGTACGAGATTGTTTCATGGGGCTAAAAGTAAAAGATTATGACATAGAAGTCTATGGCATCTGCGATATGGATGCATTGGAACATATACTCTCACTATTTGGCAAAGTCAACATTGTAGGTAAAAGCTATGGAATACTCAAACTATCACATAATGGAAAAGAATACGACATATCGCTTCCTAGAACAGAAACCAAAATAGGAAATAGACATAAAGATTTTCATATAACTTGTGATAGCTCAATGTCGTATGAAGATGCATTTAAAAGAAGGGATTTTACTATAAATGCGATCGGCTATGATATTGAAAACAAAAGCTTTATAGATCCGTTTGGGGGCATAGATGACATACATAAAAAAAATCTGCGTCACATAAATAATGATACTTTTATTGAGGACCCGTTACGAGTTTATCGTGCCATACAATTTATCAGCCGTTTTGGGTTTACTTTGCATGATTCCACTTTTAAATTGTGTCAAAAAATGGTTGATGATAATATGCTTGAACATCTTCCAAAAGAGAGAGTTTATGCTGAACTTAAAAAAATGCTACTCAAATCAAAATATCCATCTACCGGCTTTAAACTGGCTAAAGAACTGGGGGTTTTACGGTATTACCCTGAGCTTAAAGCATTAGTAGGTTTGCATCAATCTCCTATTTACCATCCCGAAGGCGATGTATGGACTCATACTATGATGGCACTAGATGAAATGGCGAAGCTAAAAACAGGCAATGACAAAAAAGATGAAAGATTATTTTGGGCGGTACTTTGCCATGACTTTGGTAAAGCCACACATACTCAAATAACAAGCAAAAAAAATACAGCTATAGGCCATGAAATGGCTGGAATTGAACCTATGCATCTATTTATGGATAGACTTACCAATGAACATAAAATGATAATGCAGATAGAGCCGCTTGTAAGATATCACTTAGCACCATACCAACTATACAAACAAAAAGCCACAATCAAAGCTATTCGTCGCCTATCAACAAAAGTAAATATTGAAGAATTGGTTATAGTGGCAAAAGCAGATTTTTTAGGTCGCCTTACGCCAGAAGCACGAAACGGAGTATTTGAAGCTGGTGAATGGCTATTGGCAGAATCAAAAAAAATAGGAGTCAACAACAAGCCGCCTGTTCCGCTATTGCAAGGCAGAGATATTGTAAAATTAGGACTTCAGCCTTCGCCTGTTTTTAAAAATATTTTACAAGAAGCATATGAAGCCCAAATAGAAGGTGCTATCACAACGAGCGATGAAGCTCTAGCTTGGGCCAAGAAACGATTAAATATAGAAAATAAATATTAGATGTTATATAGTATTTAAATTACACTGCTTAAACGATCTGTAAATTACGCTCCAAAATTTTTCGCTCATATACAAAACTGCCAAACGGTATAAATGCAGCAATAACGCCTAAAACAAAGTGATATAATGTAAGATTCTTGCGCGCAAATGATATAATAAGCATGGCAAGATAGAACAAAAATGCTGCTGCGTGAATCCTGCCCATTATATACACTGCTTCAGGCATGGCTAGCTTATATTTCAAAGGAACGGCTATGAACATCAATAGTAAAAGGGTAGTTCCCTCCACTAAAGCCATTTTTTTTAACATAATATCTCTATCTTGATTGATTGTATCAACGGCAAATCAATCTTCATTATTTTCGCTGCTCTTCATTCCTACTAATTCTTCATAAAGAGCTTCGATCTCTTCATCTTCAAGTTCATCACGATTAAGTTCTTCTAGAATAGCAAAACACTCTGTACGCATTTCTCTAAGTTCCTCAAGATCTTCTTTTTGCTCGGTCAAGCTCCCGCTTCCCTCGCTGATTGCCTCAAACAATTCATCAATAGCACTTTCCAAATCAGGAATGATCTCACTGCTAAGCAGTGTATGTAATTTATCTTTCATAGTCATTTTTAGCCTCCCCTTGGCTTTTTTTGTATTATAGCCAAATAACTATAAAGTTGATATATTTTGACGATAATTTTGATAGATTAAAATTATTAAAAAAAGATTAACTATAAAAATTATTGGAAAGATATAAATGATGATATAAAAAATAGTAAGGAATTAAATTGTTTTTTCTTGTAATCGTTCATGGTTTTACAAGCTCACCATGAACGCATTCATTTTGCTATTATGGCAGCATCAATTAATGACAGCCACATCCGCCTGTGCCGCATCCGCCGCTGTTTTGTTGTGCTGCTCCAGTGCTGCATGCACTTACTCCAGGAGGTGTAGTAGGTTGAATACCTGAATTATCTGCCCCGCCCTCTTCATTTACTTTATCTATAAATGCAATAAGTTTATTGGCTGCCTCTTGATAGCGTTTTGCAGTTTGGCTGTCTGGGTTATGATACACGATAGGCATACCAGTATCGCCGCCTATTCTAATAGCCGGCTCGATAGGCACACAAACCATCAAAGTAGTGTCAAATTCTTTTGCAACTGCTTTACTGGTACCCATGCCGAATATATCAGATTCTGTTTCGCATGAAGGGCAGATAAATCCACTCATATTCTCCACTATCCCTGCTATTGGAATATGAAGCTTTTGGAACATATCCAAACTTCTTCTGCTGTCGTCAAGGCTTACTTCTTGCGGTGTAGTAACGGTCACACCTGCAGTTACAGGTACTGACTGAGCCAAAGTGAGCTGCGCATCGCCAGTACCCGGCGGCATATCAATAACCAAAACATCCAGTTCGCTCCAAAGGATATCTTTTAAAAACTGCTCAATGGCTTTCATGATCATAGAACCTCTCCAAATAAGAGATTGTCCCGGCTCCATAAGTGATCCCATGCTCATTACTTCAACACCATATGCTTTGAGAGGCAATACTTTATTGCCTTGAATTTCCGGTCTTTGATCGATTAGACCCATCATCCTAGGAACATTTGGCCCATATATATCAGCATCTAAAAGCCCTACCTTCTTGCCTTGCATAGCCATCGCGATAGCAAGGTTAACAGAAGTTGTAGATTTACCTACACCGCCTTTGCCTGAACTTACCATAACAAAATTTTTCACTTGCGGCGCTAAATTTTTACCGCTCATAGAATTGCTCATCTCTTTTGGAGCTTTAGGCTGTATGACCGTAGCTATTACTTCACTCGCACCGATCTTTTGAAGTTCTACTTCAATATCTTTATTAAGCTGTTCTTTTACTTCAGGTGCACTGGATGTGATCTCCACGCTAAGTGCTACGCGACTATCACTGATTTCAATATCTTTTACAAATCCAAAAGTTACGATATCTTTAGTAAAACCCGGATAAGTTACATTTTTTAATGCTTCTAAAACTTTTTCTTTTGTCATTTTATCTATTTCCTTTTAATAAATTTAAATCAAACAAAGCGACTAGTCGCGAGAGTAGTCTGTTGAAGACCTAATTTTAGGCTTTGCCTAAAATTTGAGAATCTTTCATGGTCTCGCCATGTTCGGCAATAATGTTTTGAGTTATCTTATATGAACAAAACTTTGGCCCGCACATTGAGCAAAACTCGGCATCCTTGAATACATCTTGAGGCAATGTCTCATCATGAAACTCTTTGGCACGATCAGGATCGAGTGCCAATTCGAACTGACGATTCCAATCAAATCTATATCTAGCATCACTCATTGCATCATCTACATCCCTGGCTCCTTTGCGGCCTCTAGCAATATCTGCTGCATGAGCAGCTATCTTGTAAGCTATGATACCTTCTCTTACATCATGTGCATTTGGTAGTCCTAAATGCTCTTTTGGTGTAACATAGCAAAGCATTGCAGCACCATGCCATCCGCCGACTGCCGCACCTATAGCTGAACTAATATGGTCATACCCTGCAGCAATATCGGTTACCAATGGCCCCAAAATATAAAAAGGAGCTTCATGGCAGTATTCCCTCTCTATTTTCATATTGCGCTCTATTTGATTGAGCGGTACGTGCCCAGGCCCTTCTATCATGACTTGAACATCTTTCTCCCAAGCTCTTAGAGTAAGCTCTCCTAATACTTTTAGTTCACTTAGCTGCGCTTCATCACTTGCATCATACAAACATCCGGGGCGCAAACTGTCGCCAAGCGAAAGTGCTACATCGTATTTGCGGCATATATCAAGAATAGCATCATAAGCTTCATAAAACGGGTTTTCGCGGTGATAATGCATCATCCAAGCAGCCATAAGGCTTCCTCCGCGGCTTACGATCCCCATTTTTCTCTTAGCAACATGAGGCATAAAACGAAGCAGAAAACCCGCATGGATCGTAAAATAGCTCACACCTTGTTTGGCTTGTTTTTCTAAAACCTCTAGCATATTTTCTATGGTCAAATCCTCTATCTTTCCATTGCAATCGTGCAATATTTGATATATAGGCACTGTACCGATAGGAACCGTAGAGTGAGCAATTACCGCTTCGCGAATACTGTCAAGATCGCCGCCTGTACTCAAATCCATAATGGTATCGGCTCCATATTTTAGACATACATCAACTTTTTCTATCTCGCCTGCAGTATCAGAAGCAAGAGCAGAAGAGCCTATGTTTGCATTGATTTTGCAGCTGGCAACCATACCTATCGCCATTGGAACTTGATGTCTATGATTGATGTTTGCCGGAATGATGCATCGGCCTCTAGCTATCTCACTTCTTAGAAGCTCGGCATCTATTCCCTCTATCTTTGCTACATACTCCATCTCTTCAGTAATAATGCCTTTTTTGGCATAATACATTTGAGTCCTGACATTATCATCAATACGTTTATCTATCCACTTTTCTCTCATTATTTACATCCTTAGTGATTTTGTAGTTATACCTATCAAATCTTAAATTATTATAAAAAATCCAGTTTTTTTACTATATTTTGAACAAAAAAGAATTAAAAAGTTACCTTCTATTTACCCCAATAAAGCTTAAAAAAATATAAATCAAGAATATATCAAGTTTGTAATATGTATAATTTCGTTACACTTTTCGTCAATCTGATGGAAAAAATAAGGATAAATAAGTGCAAGATATCACATTGATACTTTTGGGGGCCGGAAATTCTACACGCTTTAACGCCCCAGTCAAAAAACAGTGGATTTACATCAAAGATCAACCATTGTGGCTATTTGTGGCAAAACAATTTGAAAAATACAATTTTTCAAATATTATAATAGTCTCTTCATTAGATGAGATCAAATACATGCAATATTTTGCACCATATACATATATACATGGCGGCATTACCAGACAAGAATCTCTCTCAAACGCACTTGATCATGTATCAACACCTTTTGTGCTTGTAAGTGATATTGCCAGATGTTGTATTGATCATGAAATGATAGATAGAATACTTGAGGCCAAAGGCAAAGCTGATTGTATAGTTCCTGCTTTAAAAGTTGCAGATACATTGTATATTGACAATATACCTGCCGATCGCGAAAAAGCAAAGCTTATTCAAACACCTCAATTAAGTGTTACTCAACTACTCAAGCAAGCTCTTAAAAGTAAGCAGATCTTTACCGATGACAGCAGTGCGATAGCATCTTTGGATAAAGAGATCTTGTTTGTGGAAGGATCAACCAAAGCCCACAAACTCACGACAAAAGATGATCTTGCAAAATTATCATGTATTGATACTGTCTCAAACAAAACTCTCGTCGGATTCGGGCTTGATATCCATACTTTTGAAGATAATAAAAAAATGGTTTTATGCGGCGTGGAAATTGATACTTCATACGGATTTAAAGCACACAGTGACGGTGACGTTGCTATTCATGCTATTATAGATGCCCTGCTTGGAGCTGCCGGCATGGGAGATATCGGAGAATTCTATCCTGATACAAGTATGGAATTTAAAAATATTAATTCAGCACTGCTTTTGCAAGATACCGTTAAACGAATAAATTCATACGGTTTGAAAATTGAGCATGTTGATATAACCATATTGGCACAAATTCCAAAAATCACACCATACAAAAATAAAATGAGAACCACCATAGCTTCTCTGCTTGGCATTCAAGCTATATACACAAACATCAAAGCTACAACGGCTGAAAAACTTGGTTTTGTTGGCCGCAATGAAGGCATAACTGTCCATGCAGCTGCAACCCTATCATATATAGATTGGAAAGAACTATGAAGATAATAATCATAGAAAATGAATTATATTTGGCTCAAAGCATAGCCTCAAAGCTAACCGAACACAATTTTCAAATAGAGATCTACAGATCACCGAAAGAAGCAATGCATACTCAAGGAGATGTTTATCTTCTCTCGACCCACATACCTGGGCAATCGATATCCCCTTTGATATCAAAATATAAAGATAAAATCATTATTCTTATGGTTAACTATATAAATAATGATACCGTAGGAGATCCTCTAAAATGGGGTGCCAAAGATTATATACTCAAACCTTTTAGGATAGAAGAGCTATTTAGAAAGATAGAGCATTACAAAGAATATCAGCAACTCAAACAAAAAAATAATTTTTATCAAGAATACATCAATTCTCAATTCAGCATTGCAGAATCAAACGCTGAGCACCCTGCCATATCAACCCCTTGTGTAATAGTAACAAATCATTATACTATGGCAGATAAACTCATTTTCGAATATGCAGAAAAAAAACATTTATCGCTTGTTTTTGTGTCTCTTGGAGCACAATCATGGAAAGAAAAATTATCCAATCAAAACGAAAATACTCTTTTTTATATAACGAACTTTAACTCTTTAAAGAAGTCCGAACGAGAGACGCTTTTTCAATGTTTGTCTTTGTGTAATTTTGTGTTGGTGGACAGCAATGAGATAGACTCTCCATTTGATACAATTACAATAAATACAAATAATAAAATACATAGTCAAAATGATATTTTGACTATTGATGAGTATATACAATTTGTTCTTGCCCAATTTCAAAGTCAGTTCCCCGATACTGAACTTTCAAAAAAATTAGGAATGTCTAGAAAAAGCTTATGGGAAAAAAGGAAAAAATATGGTCTCTACAAAAAAAAATAAGTCATTATATATAGATACAGAAGCTCTTTCATCGTTGGCTTTGGTCCAAGCCGGACTAATTGCACCAGTGACCGGCCTTATGAATAAAAAAACATCCCAGGATGTCAATTTGAATAAAACCTACAAAGGCATGCCGTTTCCTTTTTCATTTATATTGGCGCCTAAGGGTAAAAAAAATCACGAAACCCTCATGTCGATCAAACCAAATGAAACAATTGACCTTATTAGCGAGAAGCACAAGGTGGGAGAACTTATTGTTGAAGAGACATTTGAGATCGATCCGCACGAAAGAGTCAATAATATATACGGAACAACTGATCTATCGCATCCGGGGGTTCGCAATACTCTTGCCAGACTGGGCACGATCGCCGTGAGCGGAGAATACAAAGTAGAATATCCGCTGATACAAAATAATCTCAAACATGTCAAAGAGATAATCAAAAAAACGAGCGCTAGACATGTTGCAGGGATCGTCCTTGCTGCCAACCCATTCAATCGTGCTCATGAAAAATTGATAAGACAAACTTTGAGTCGTTCCGATCTGGTTATTTTATTTTTACGTAAGCCATTTACCAACGAAGGTTTGACTTATGAAATTAGATACAAATCTGTATTGGAATTTGTAGAAAATTTTTTACCTCCTAATAAAGTAATAATTGTTCCTTTTGAAAATACTTATATTTTTGCCGGGTATAGCGAACTTATACTGGATGCATTTCTAGCAAAAAATTATGGATGCCATGAACTTGTAGTTGGCAAAAATCATGCAGGGCTTGGACTTTACTATGACCACAATAGAACAAATACGGTATTTGATCAATGCAAAAACCTAGGTATAGAAATCGCACCGATAGAAGAATATGTATACTGCAATATTTGTACAACATTAGTGAGTGACGAGAATTGTCCTCATGGACAACACCACCATATCAAATATAATTCAAATGCTATTTTAAAACTGATCCAAAGCGGGATAGTTCCTCCGACTATTTTGGTCAGAAAAGAGGTTTCTGCAACTATTTTATCATCATTATTCCCCAATAGATTTAAAAATGTTCAAGACCTATATTATGCTCTTTTACCAAATTCCGGGCTGCTTGAAGAGCAAACAAACAAAACATTTTATACCAAACTGATCGAATTGTATCAGACGAGTTCACTTACTTAATAAAGGCCATATATGACACTACAAAAACTATTTCTTACATTTTTTGGCTCAGGCTTATCTCCAAAAGCTCCGGGAACGGCTGGATCTTTGGCGGCATTGATCGTTGGAATATTGATTATTAAATTTTTAGGTACACAAACACTTTTTATGTTAGCTATCGCCATTACTATAATTGGAATTTTGGAAATAAATAAATATGAACAAGCTGCGGGTTCTCACGATAATCCACAGATAGTAATAGACGAGGTAAGCGGGATGTGGATATCAATGTTTATTGCGTACGAGACGGCCGTCTCTTTGGATAATCAATACGGTATATTAATAGCATATCTACTTAGCTTTATCTTTTTTCGACTTTTTGATATATGGAAACCATCCACAATAGGTTGGATAGACAGAGAAGTAAAAGGAGGGCTTGGCGTAATGGTCGATGATGTACTCGCCGGCATTGCAGGAGGCCTTTTGAGCGCCATAGTTCTTATGGTAATTGAAAAAATTATTTAATATCAGCATATTTAAACACAGTTCTTTTAGATATAATAACAAAAAATTAAGCGTTAGGATACCGGATGAAGCAATTTGGTTTAGATATTTGGGGCGATGGTAACTTCATTATCAAAAAAGATACCGTCAATGTCAACTACGGCAATCAACCATCTTTATTGGAAATCATAAACCATATTCGCGAGAAGGGTTACAGAGGACCTGTTCTTTTGCGTTTCCCGCATTTGATAGAAAAGCAGATCCATACACTATTTAATACATTCAAAACAGCCAAAAAAGAATTTGGATATACCGGAAATTTCCATGCTGTATTTCCTCTAAAAGTAAACCAATTTCCAAATTTTGTACATGAGCTTGTGAATGTAGGCCAAGGATATAATTATGGTTTAGAAGCAGGCAGCAAAGCTGAGCTCATTATTGCCATGTCACACACGCCTCTTGGGGCACCTATTACGGTTAACGGCTTTAAAGACAAAGAGATGATAGCTCTTTGTTTCATAGCGGCCAAAATGGGACACAACATAACTATTACAATTGAAGGACTGGGCGAGCTTGAAACTATTATTAATGTTCACCAGGAATTCAATAACAAAAGCAAGAATCCGGTAGTGCCAAAAATCGGCGTACGCATTAGAATGCATAGTTCTGGTATCGGTACTTGGGCAAAAAGCGGTGGTTTTAGCTCAAAATTCGGTCTAACGTCCACCGAGCTTTTGGAAGCATATGAGATGTTAAAAGCTCATAATCTGCTAAATCATCTTTGGATGATCCATTTTCATATCGGCTCACAAATGGGCGATATTGCACCGCTTAAAAAAGCATTAAGAGAAGCCGGAAATATATATGCTGAACTAAAAAAAAGAGGTGTTGATTCTCTTAGGGCTATAAATATCGGCGGCGGACTTGCAGTTGAATACAGCCAGCACGTACAAACTCAAGAGAGAAACTACTCGCTCAAAGAATTTTCAAACGATGTCATTTATTTAATGCAAGAGATCGCCAAAAGCAAAAATGTACCAGAGCCTGACATATTTACAGAATCGGGCAGATTTATAGCTGCCAGCCATTCAGTATTGGTAGCTCCCGTATTAGAACTTTTCAGTCAAGAATATAATGAAAAAAGTTTACGTTTAAAAGAACAAAACCCTCCGCTCATTCAAGAGCTTTTCGATCTGTACAATCTGCTAAAACGTACAAATGCTAGAGAATATCTGCATGATGCGCTTGATCATATGGAAAGCTTGTTAACTCTTTTTGATTTGGGTTACATAGATCTAGAAGATCGTTCAAATACCGAGATTTTAGTAAATTTGATCATCAAAAAAGTGATCTATTTACTCAAAGACGAAGATACAAATGAACTAAAAAGACTTCAAGATCGTATCCAAGAAAAATATTTAGTTAATTTTTCCGTATTTCAATCTCTTCCTGACTGGTGGGGGCTTGGGCAGCATTTCCCTATTATGCCTCTTAATAAATTGGATATAAAACCAACCAATCCGGCAAGCATTTGGGATATCACGTGTGACAGCGACGGAGAGATCGGCTTTAAGCCAAAAACACCTTTTTATCTGCATGATATTGATGTAGAAAAAGAGGAATATTTCTTAGCTTTTTTTCTTACAGGAGCATATCAAGAAGTTCTTGGAATGCGGCACAACCTCTTTACCCACCCAACAGAAGTTGTGATCAAATTTGACAAGAACGGAGATTATGAGCCATATAATTTTATAGAAGCTCAAAATTTAATGGATGTACTCGATGATTTGGATTATGATACAAGTCTTGTGGATAAATCTTTAAAATCAAAAATTGAAGAATCCAAACATCTCAATGCCGATGAAAAAAGGGATATACTAGGAAGGCTTTATTTGTATTTAAGTGAAAACAGCTATCTTAAAACAATTCAAACATTAGATCTAACCAAAAAACAAGGATAAAAGGTGTCACTTTTTACTCTTATAAAAGAGGATTTTGTTACAGTTAAAAAAAACGATCCTGCTCTGCATTCGAATATTGAACTTTTTTTTAATTACCCGGGGCTTTGGGCCCTCTTTTTTTATCGAATAGCTAATGCTTTGTATCATCATAAAGTTCCATATCTTCCTAGACTTATCTCAGCGATTGGACAATTTTTAACGGTTGTTGATATTCATCCGGCCGCTACTATAGGCAGAAGGGTTTTTATTGACCATGGTGTCGGTATAGTTATAGGAGAAACCGCTGTTGTTGAAGACGATGTACTGATATATCAACAAGTTACCCTTGGCGGAGTGAGCCTAGAAAAGGGCAAGAGACACCCAACCATCAAAAGCGGTACCGTAATTGGTGCCGGAGCAAAGATATTGGGCAATATTATAATTGGAAATAATGTAAAAATCGGGGCCAATTCCGTAGTTGTAAAAAATGTTCCGGACAACTCGACAGCCATTGGCATTCCTGCTCGCATCATAGCAAAAGGGTTTGACAAAAGCTTGCTTAGCCACAACAAACTGCCTGATATTGATAAAGAAGTATTCCATTATTTGCTTAAACGCATCGCAGTGCTTGAACATGCCGTTAAAACCGGTGACCATTCAAGCATTCATAAAAAAGATCATGAACTAGAAGAAGTATATAATGCCTTCCTAAAATCAATGGATAGCTGAGTATTTTTCACCCATTTTTTCAAGCAAATTGCTATGAAATTCATAGTATAATATATATATTATTTAAACATAAGGTTTTTCTATGCTTTCACAACGCATTCAAGCACTTTCTCCATCTTTGACCATTGCAGTTGCTACATTAGCAAAAGAACTCAAAGCTGCAGGAAAAGATATTGTTAGTTTTTCGGCCGGCGAGCCGGATTTTGATACACCAAAACGTATAAAAGAAGAAGCTATAAAAGCTATTAATGACGGTTTTACAAAATATACAGCAGTTGCAGGGATTCCAGAACTTCTAAAAGCCATCAGTGATAAGCTTAAACGAGAAAACGGCCTAAATTATGAGCCAAATCAAATTATCGTCAGCAATGGCGCAAAACAATCACTATTTAATCTTTTTCAAACCGTAATCGATGAAGGCGATGAAGTTATAATTCCTGCACCATACTGGGTAACTTATCCTGAACAAGTCAAATACAGCGGTGGTATTCCTGTTATTATAGATACTGATGAAAAAAGCGGTTTTAAAATGACTGCTGATCAGTTGAAAAATGCAATTACTCCAAAGACAAAAATGATCGTTCTCACATCACCGTCCAATCCAACAGGATCTGTATATACCAAAGAGGAATTAATACAGATAGCCGAAGTACTAAAAGAAACTGACATCTTAGTTGCCAGCGACGAAATGTATGAAAAACTTGTTTATGGCACTGAATTTGTAGCAGCTGCTAGCATATCTGAGGATATGTTTCAAAGAACAATTACCATAAACGGCCTTAGCAAATCAGTTGCGATGACAGGTTGGAGATTTGGATATCTTGCCAGCCCAAATAAAGAACTTATAACTGCCATGGATAATTTGCAAAGCCAAAGCACATCCAATATCAACTCTATTACACAAAAGGCAGCCATTATTGCACTAAGCGGTGAGGTTGATGAAGAGATAGAACATATGAGACAAGCCTTTGAAGCTAGAGCAAATGAAGCTGTTGAATTGCTAAATGAAATAGACGGCATAAGCGTACTGAAACCACAAGGCGCTTTTTATCTGTTTGTCAATATTAAAGAAATTTCGAATGATTCTATTGAGTTTTGCAAAGAGCTGCTTCAAGAAGCAGGCGTTGCAGTAGTCCCTGGTATTGGATTTGGAAGCGAAGGATATTTTAGATTTTCATTTGCTACAGATATTACAACAATCCGAGACGGCATTAGAAGAATAAAAAAATTCGTAGATACAAAATATAGCAAATAACCAAAAATCAAGCTGTACTTCAAAGTGCAGTCTTGAGTCTATCTTTTATTGGTTGCCTTCTCCATCAAAAACCAAATTAAACCCAATATACTAAAAAGAATAATTGGTGCTATCCATGGCTTTTCTTTTACTGTATTAAATATAATGGTTATACTTTCTGCTGCATAATATCCGCCGAGCCCAACAACCAATACAAAAAAGACAGATGCTAATAGATTGATCAAAATAAACTTTCCAAAATTATATTTTGACAATCCCATACTAAGCGGCACAAGAGTTTTAAGACCATAAATAAATTTCTTAACAAACATAACGACAGGACCATACCTTCGGTACATAATAGTAGCAAGTGCTAATTTGCGGTGATGAGAACGAAGATACGGCATAATACCTATTCTTTGATAACGAGACATATAAAATAATAAATTATCCCCGATAAAGTTAAAAACCATTGCTACAATTAAAGCTGTCACAAGGTCTATTTGTCCCATGGCTGAAAAAACGCCGGCAGCTGCAACAATAACCAGTGAACCGCCCAACGAAAAGAATGCTATAGCTATATATCCCCATGTGGCCAATGATGACAAAGTCTCTTCCAAAAAATTCCTTTATGTGATGGTTTTAAAAAGATTATTATATCGTAATATCTTTTTATTAATTGATTTTGGAGAGTATAAATATTGTCAATTTTTTGTCTTTTTATGATAAAATTCTTTCACCAATCAAGGAGCAAATATGTCCAAAAAAACTCTTATTATAGGCGCTGGCGGCGTAGGAAATGTGGTAGCTTTTAAATGTGCAATGAATAATGATACATTTGGCACCATAACATTAGCCAGTAGAACTCTGAGCAAGTGCGATGAAATAGCCAAAAATATTAAAAATAAAGTGGGCATTACAATACAAACTGCTCAAGTTGATGCAGATGATACGGCCAATGTTATAAGATTAATAGAACAGACACAAGCCGACATAGTCATAAACGTTGCTCTTCCATATCAGGATCTCACCATAATGGATGCTTGTATAGCCACAAAAACCCCATATCTTGATACTGCAAACTATGAGCATCCCGATACTGCCAAATTCGAATACAAAGAGCAATGGGCAAAAGACAATGCATTCAAAGAAGCCGGTATCATGGGACTTCTAGGCAGCGGATTTGACCCAGGAGCAACAAATGTATTTTGCGCATATGCCGCAAAGCATTATTTTGACGAAATTCATACAATCGATATTCTAGATTGCAATGCCGGAGATCACGGATATCCTTTTGCTACAAACTTCAATCCAGAGATCAACCTTCGCGAAGTAAGCGCAAAAGGCAGATATTGGCAAAAAGATGAAAATGGCGAAGGGCAATGGATAGAAACAGAGCCCATGGAGATAATGCAGGTATGGGATTATCCGGAGGTTGGCCCAAAAGATAGCTACCTGCTCTACCACGAGGAGATGGAATCACTTGTCAAGCATATAAAAGGGCTAAAAAGAATAAGATTTTTCATGACTTTTGGGCAAAGCTACCTTATGCACATGAAGTGCTTGGAAAATGTAGGAATGCTTGGCATTAAAGAGGTAGAACACAAAGGAATGAAGATAGTTCCAATTGAGTTCCTCTCTACACTGCTTCCTGACCCTGCAAGCCTAGGGCCTAGAACCAAAGGCAAAACAAATATCGGTATAGTTGCCGAAGGCATAAAAGACGGCAAAAAACGAAAAATATATATTTACCAAGTCAAAGATCATGAAGAGTGCTATGCAGAAGTAATGAGTCAAGGCGTGAGCTATACAACAGGTGTTCCGGCTATGATAGGAGCCAAGCTTATGCTGCAAGGCATTTGGAGTGGAGCTGGGGTATGGAATATGGAGCAGCTTGACCCTGATCCATTCATGGAAGAGATGAATACTCAAGGTTTGCCTTGGAATATTAAAGAGATGGAAATCTAAATATAAACAAAAGGTGTGTTAGCTAACACACCCCCTGCACTACTAATCACTAATCCCGATCACGCTTAGAAATCTTCCGCTGCAGCCATTCTCTTTTCTATAAGAAAAAAAATTATCATTACTGCAAGAGGTACAAATACCGCTCATTTCTATATTTGTACTATTTACTCCGGCATTTTGGAGTTGCAGCTTATTAATATGCGGCAGATCAAGCAAATATTTCCCATCAATATGCTTAATAGCCTCCGGATAATCACTGAAATATTCTGTGAGTTCGCTGCTCACTTCATAACAACAAGCTCCGATAGATGGGGCAATAACTGCGCTTATCTCACGGCACTCAAAAACTTCTTTCATTTTTGCTACAGTTTTATATGCAATTTGCTTGTGTGTTCCTTTCCATCCGGCATGAACGGCCGCTACAACCCCTTTGTTTTTATCTAAAAGAAGTATAGGGACACAATCGGCTGTCAAAACACCAACCAATAAATTTTTTTGTGCCGTGATCAATGCATCACAATCGGCAATAGCATCATCGTGACTCAACCATCCGGCAGTTTGCCCATCCTTGATAATCGCTATATTGTCACTGTGGGTTTGGTTTGCTAAAATTATCTTGGTATCTTTACTTGCGCCTAGCATTTCAAGAAATTGTTTACGATTATTAACAATATCATGGGAATCTTCCCCTGTATGGAGAGCTAAACTAAAACCAAATGGCAATAAACTATTTTTTATACTGGTACCGTGTATGCATTCTTTGAATAAATCAAATTTTTCATAACGCAATACGCCTTGCATACCAAACCTTTGAAACTTTTTTGATATACTAACATAAAAAAATAGGAAATGCATATGCTATCTTGGCTCAATCTAAATGAGCGTGTTTTTAAACACTTTAATTATCTTTTGATAATACAGCTTTTACCTATATTTTTTCTTTCCTCGTGGCTTATTTATGAGATAAATCCTGAGTTATTTAAAAAACAGATGATTTATTATGTCGTTGCTCTCATTGCTTTTTTGGTCTCAGTAGTAATCCCGTGGCGGTTAATTTTATGGTGGTTAATGCCTGTACTGTATGGTTTTAATATTCTTTTACTGATTGCTGTTGATATGTTTGGGAAAACAATTCTTGGGGCACAAAGATGGCTTGAAATTCCTGGCATTGGTATGACCATACAACCATCTGAATTCATAAAAGTAAGTGTTATTATGGCTTTGGCATATATTATAAGAAAAAACCCTCCTCCAAAAGAAGGGTATGGCATAAAAATGTTTATTATCTTTTCAGCCATTATCCTTATTCCCTTTGTACTCATAGCAAAAGAACCTGACCTTGGAACAGCTATGGTGCTGTTAATAGTAGGTTTTGGGATTCTTTTTGTAATTGGAATTAAAAAACAAATCTGGCTTTGGTTAGGCACTATAGTTTTGTTGAGTGCGCCGCTAATGTACACATATGGACTTAAAACATATCAAAAACAAAGAATTCATGATGCGATCAGCCATCCAAGCTATCATGTCAAACAAGCTCTTATAGCCATAGGGTCAGGAGGAATAGGCGGTAAGTCAAAAGAAGATTCTACTCAAACACAGATGAAATTTCTTCCGATATCTTCTAGTGACTTCATTTTTGCATATCTTGGCGAGAGACTTGGCTTTTTAGGAATGGCAACTGTTATATTTTTATATATTTTATTGATCTTGCATCTATTTTATATAGGCATACAGCCTTTTACGGATTATCTCACAAAAGTATTTGCTATTGGACTTAGTTGGCTATTTTTTGTATATATGGGAGTTAATGTATATATGATCATAGGACTTGCCCCTGTAGTGGGAATTCCACTGCCAATGTTTAGCCACGGAGGGACCTCTTTTATTATTTTTGCAATTCTTTTTGGAATTTTGCAAAATTTAATTGCTTTTCAAAGTTATTTAGGATATAATTCTGACGCTAAAATAAGCATGGTAAGATAATTTACCGCGGGTCTTTAGCTCAGCTGGTTAGAGCACTCGGCTCATAACCGAGTGGTCCAGGGTTCGAGTCCCTGAGGACCCACCAACCCGCTACACTTCATTTCTTAATCTTAAGCTCATTTCTGACATAATAAATTAAATATTCTTATACATAAGGCAAGTATGCGATTATACGAAAATTATTTTGACCTTCTAAAGCAACTTATCAGAACACCATCGGTCGTAGGGGCAGAAAATCCGTATTTTATGGCTATAAAAAGAGAACTTGAAGAGCTAGGGATCAGAACCACGCTTTATGAAGGGCTCCTAGTAGCCCAAGGAAACGAGCCTGATTCCGGCTATATATCATCACATGCCGATAGGCACGGCCTTATCTGCACCGGTCCGAATGAATTTCAATATGCCGCATATATCAGCAAAAACAGAGGCGACCTGACAGGTAATTCTATCTCGGAACAAACATACAAAAACATAGTCGGAAGATTTATAGGCCAAAAAGTACAAGCATACAGTCCATGTTCTGGAAATTATCTAGGAATAGGAATAATAAGATCGACCTATATTTGCGAAAGACGCGGAAATCTCATATTTGAAATTGACGGGCTTGAGTATCTCCTGCCAAATACGCCTATTGCATTTTTGGATAAACTTACCATTAAAGACGAATATGTATCTGCTCAACTTGATAATGCAATTACAAATGCTATGATCGTATATCTTTATCAGTTAGGATACCAAGGTACTGCATTTTTTACAGCTGAAGAAGAAGCCGGCAAAAGCTGGAGGTATATACTTGAATGGTTTCAAAGATTTGACCTTGATACTGATAAGCTGCTTATACTTGATACCAGCCCATACCAAGACCTAGAGAGCATATCAAAACTAGATCTTGTCTTTAGACGAAGGGATTCTCATGCCAGATTCAAATCTCCGCTTCAAAAACAGCTGATAAAGATTTGCCGTAAAAATAAAATAAGATATGACTATAAAGACCGATATATAAAAGAAAAAAATAAGCAAATAATCTTAGACGGCAACAAACCAAGCTCAATTGGCTCCACAGAACTTGGAAGGCTGATAGTAGCGTCAAAACGCAAAATCCAAGGAACAACGCTTCAAATACCGACAATAGGCTACCACACAATAGAAGAAACTGCGCGTATAGATTCTATTATCAGTGCTTTAAATGTATTAAAAGCACTTTATCTCTAATTTAATGTGACGGAATATACGGCATTGACGAATGGTGCAAATTGATCAGCAGCTTGCCGTTGTTATCCTTGATATAGCCGAATGTATATTCTACATTAACTTCTTTGCCTGTTTTGGCATCAGTAAAATAATATTCACCCATAGCAGTGGCAGAATCTTCATCAATGATGATCCCGCTGTTTTCAAACCTTACTTTACTCCACGGCTGAAGTGCAAATCCATGGTCCTCGCTTTCCAAGCCGGTAACAAAATATGACACGGCTTCATCTTCGGTCAATCGAAACTGTTTGTGGGCCGCTTTTGTTGGTTTAAACAGCACTCTGCCCTCATCATAGGCATACATTGTGTCAACTGCATTTCTAGCTACTGCTTTATAATCTTTGCCTTCAGTGTATGCTTTGCCTATTGCTACAATAGCATCGCCCCATTCTTTTTGTGCTAAAATCACTTCTGATTCTGTAATACGCATATCATTCCTATGCTTAATTATTTTTGATTGATCTTGGATTGTCTTTGAGTGCGGAGCATTTCCAAATAGACATGAAGACGACAATACGATAGATAGTGACACAATAACACTTTTTTTCATTTTTATTCCAATATTTTAATTTTTGTACAATATGGGATGTATTGTACAAAAATAATTATATTAAAATATTTAAAAATACTCAGTCTGATAAATGTTTACGATGTTGGATCTTTTGGACTACATTATATTCGCTGCTATCAAAATCATCAAATATTGCATCATATCCGAGCTCTTCAAGCTTTTGATCGATTTTATTTAGATTAAGCCCATTTTCTTTGATAAAATTCTCCATCAATGCAATATCTTCATCAGCTACATAATTAGATTGCATCTCAAATAGAATATCAGCAATTTTCATTACTTTTCCTACCTTTAAAAAAATATAAAAGAAATTATAAAATAATTTCTTAATTTTTTTCTTAAAATAGCTTTATCCTTTACCTTTTGTTTTTGTTTTGTTTGGATTGTGTATATTTTGATGCACTTTTTTTTCTATCACTTCTATCATCAATTCTGCAATATCTTTTCCGCTGGCTTTTTCTATGCCTTCTAGCCCCGGAGATGAATTTACCTCCATTACAAGCGGTCCTCTAGCCGAACGAAGCATATCTACTCCGCAAACATTTAAACCCATAACTTTTGAGGCGGCTATAGCAGTAGCTCTCTCTTGAGGAGTAATTTTTACTAGTTCAGCACTCCCGCCGCGGTGCAAGTTAGAACGAAACTCTCCTTCAGCACCCTGTCTCTTCATGGATGCGACCACTTTGCCGTCAATCACCAGGCATCTGATATCTGCTCCATTTGCTTCTTTGATGAATTCTTGGATCATAATATTTACACTTAACCCCATAAATGCTTGAAGCACTGATTCTGCTGCTTTTTTGGTTTCTGCCAGTACTACTCCTATGCCTTGAGTACCTTCAAGCAATTTAATCACCAAAGGAGCCCCGCCAACCTCTTTTATCAAGTCATCTATATCATCCGGATTTCTTGCAAAACCTGTTACGGGCATACCTATGCCTTTTCTGGATAATAATTGTACGCTTCTTAATTTATCACGAGATCTAGAGATAGCAACCGATTCATTAAGAGGATATACTCCCATCATTTCAAATTGTCTCAAAACTGCGGTACCATAAAAAGTTACGGATGCGCCTATGCGAGGAATAACTGCATCAAAGCCCTCAAGTGCATCACCTTTATAGTGCATAGTAGGATGTTTTGATGTGATATTCATATAGCATTTTAGATGATCGATCACTTTTACTTCATGGCCTCTTTTTTGGGCAGCTTCGACGAGCCTGCGTGTAGAATATAAATTTTTATTTCGAGAAAGTATGGCTATTTTCATTAATTTTTATTTACCTTGCAAAATATAGGTTTAGCTTTTTGATAAGAAAGTGCAGGATCTACGATGCAGCCATCATCCATTGCCTTTCTGCCCAAAAGCATGCGAAATCTCATTGTGTCACGATTTGTCAACGTAAGTTCGATATCTTTTTTGATGTCACCCAAAACCATAGTCGTGCTTATTACATAACGCATTGACCTGTTGCCGTCAGAACTTGTTACAAGCCTTTCGTCTATGACCTTTGCTTCGCAGTGCAAAACAGTTGTCATATCCTTG
Organism: Sulfurovum sp. UBA7648; assembly: GCA_002483605.1. Lineage (GTDB taxonomy): Bacteria > Campylobacterota > Campylobacteria > Campylobacterales > Sulfurovaceae > BN30871. Next base: position 2,439 of record DLIG01000006.1, on the reverse strand, counting down.
GCAAAAGGATGGATGCCAAATCGTATCATTTTTATATCATCTATCATAAACGGATCAATATAAAAAGCATGAAGTGCCGATGTTCTAGCACCGGTATCAATTTTACATTTAATCCGCTCTATACCAAGCTCGGGCAAAGAGATCCACTCTCTCCATCCGAGCAAATATTTTGAATTCATTTTATGCTCCACGCTCATCTATAATAAGTCTACAATAAACTTATTGCAAATCGGCAATATTATCCTAAAATATTCTACCCGTTATTTCTTTTTAATTTAATTAAAAAAAGACTCTATAAGTTCAAGCATTTGCTCTGAACTCTCTGTTCTATTCACAGCATCTCGAAAAGCTGAAGCTCCAGCATAACCGGCTTTAGAATATGTATGCAAATGCTTTCTAAACATTATAGCTCCATAATCTCCGTAGTGATCTATCATTTGACGAAAATGTTCTATCACTGCTCTTTTTATCAACTCTTTCTCATTTATTCCCTCAAGCCCTTTGACTTGACTAAAGATCCATGGTTTTCCAACAGCGGCCCTGCCTATCATTATGCCATCAGCCTTTGTGTGTTCGAGTACCCATTGTGCTTTTTGCGGACTATCAATATCTCCATTTGCAATGACTGGGATACTGATATTGGATTTAATTTCTCCGATTGCATCATAATCCACCGGTGCTTTAAATCTTCCTGAACGCGTACGCCCGTGAACTGCTATAAAATCAGCTCCGCTCTCTTGGCATACTTTAGCTATTTCGAGATGATTTTTTTCATTGAAGCCAAGCCTTATCTTGACAGAAGTATATGGTTTATTTGAATATTTTTTTATAGTCTCAATTGCTTTGCCCATCGCCACAAGATCTGTCAATAACGAACTTCCGGACAAATTATTAACAATTTTTGGAGCAGGACAGCCACAGTTAAGATCAATGATATCCACGCCTTCTTGATCATTTAATATCTCTACGGCTCTTTGTATAACAAGCGGATCTGAGCCTGCAATCTGTATGGCATACGGACTCTCCAATGGACTTTTTTGAAGCATATGAAAAGTTTTTTGGCTTCCATGAGCCAATGCATTTGCACTGATCATTTCACTTACAGTAAGATCGACACCAAATTGCTTAGCTAAAGAACGCAAGGGGAGGTCCGTATAGCCCGCCAATGGGGCTAATACAAAAATAGGTTTAGAAAAATCAAGCATCATCACAAAGTGAATCAATATCCATAATATCTTGCAGTTTATAAGTGCTATGTGTCTGTTTTAATTCATAAAACAGTTTTAATTTTTTAAAATCATTTTCCGGATTTGCATCCAAAAACTCTTTTACCTGTTCCATCATTTCATATTCAAGCAGCAAGTAAAGATAAGCTATCTCGGCCTTTTCGTCTTTTTGCTGAAAAGAGTTAAAAAGCGACAAAGATACTTTCGGACTCAAAGCTTTTGTAGAAGCACTTGCTAATTTGACATAATCTTGACATTCGAAAGAAAGATTATTTACAACCTGCTTTATGATATCTTCATCGAGAGATACATTTTCGCCATTTTGCACCCTGCTTAATATTATACCAATTTGCTCCATGCTCATTTGAGGAATATATTTTTTATAT
>DLIG01000006.1:0-680 GCA_002483605.1 Sulfurovum sp. UBA7648 | reverse complement strand
GAGGAATATATTTTTTATATTTATCAAGAGTTTGGGTTTTTGCTACATGGGTCAATGTTGCTTTTACTACCTTTTCGTCATGATTGTTTTGCGAATTAAGAACATCATCTGTAAATTTACTATCAACTGCTAGTCTATTGATAGAATTTTTAATAGTTAACGGATTTGATGTTGATAGTTGTTTGGATAGTTTTTTTGTTTTTAAATCCACATACTCTCCGTTGTTTATCTTCGTCAATATCTCTAAAGCTTCATTTAATCTCGGATTGCTTGCCAAAATTTCTGCAGATGGGCTCAAAGTTGATTTGCTTAACAATTCTGCAATATCTTGCATATCACTAATGCCTATATTTTGCTCTTTTGGTTCTTGAAGGATAGACCAGTAAAGAGCTTCTTCCAAAGTAAGTGCATCTTTGTGCCATTTTCTAAGCAAGAAAAAGTTTTTAGTACTGTAATAGAACATATGCAAAACGCTGAGAATCAAAAGTATTGCCATAGGCAATATAACCCATACAGCTACTGGCAAACTCAAATGAAGTCCAAACAAATTCACATCATAATTTCCCTGATTGGCCAAAAAAGCCAATACTGCAACTATCATGAGAAGAGTTATCGATGCAAAGAGATATAAACCAACTCTCATATTTTTATCCTTTTAATCTATTTTTTTCGACCACTTC
>DLIG01000005.1:20069-20209 GCA_002483605.1 Sulfurovum sp. UBA7648 | reverse complement strand
CTCAGTACAGTATGTTTTACTTTCGCTTTTCCGCGGCGGTGCAAGTATGCACATCGTCTTGGTTTCAAAGCTAAAATTGTAAAGCAGTTTACAATTTTTACGCTTTTCATCCTATAATGATGTGATCATGACAGGGATTT
>DLIG01000005.1:7591-19836 GCA_002483605.1 Sulfurovum sp. UBA7648 | reverse complement strand
GCAATATTTCAAAGCGGTTAGCATGAAATATGCCGTAAACGATATTGTTCGGATGACGCTTTTCTTTTGTTACTTTTCTTTAATAAAAAGAAAAGTAGAGAAAGATGTTTTGATGACGAAAGAGTTTTTCATCTTGAGAAGTCTTTAGACTTCGTGAAGATCTATTTTTATGGATTCCGGATCAAGTCACCAATGACGGTATTTGTATCATCCTGAACAAGCTTTCAGATCTTTTTTGATTAAAAGTAGTGTAGTAATATATTTTTACAGCTCAAATATTTGAGGCGGTATATGCAGCGTGTCTTTTACTATAATAGCAAAACTTGCAGGTTTATTGATCTCTTTAATAGCTTCTTTGATAAGATATAACGGCTTATCAGATGTTATTGTAAGTGTTTGATTGTTGTATATAAAAGTAATTTTTGCATTGTGCGAATGTTCAGAAAGCATAAGCGTAAGAGTATATATGAAACTATACCAATGTAAAGTTTTTTTGCGCGGTAAAAGAGAGCCATATTTTTTGCGAAGTGTTTTTTTGATCTTTGCACTCTTCCCGGCTCTAAGCAAAGTAGCGATAAAAATCATTTGCTCATGAGTAAAGCCATAATTCAACTCTTGCAGGGCAATATAAAACGAGTGCCTGTTCGCTTTATAAATTGTAAGATTTTTACCAATATCGCTCAATGTCAAAGCCGATAAAAGTTCATTTTCATATCCTCCTTGTTTGAATTCAAAATGTTCGCTAAATATGTTAAGCAGTCCTTTTGCTATTTGCTTTTTTATTTGCAAAGTTTTGTATGAATGGTTAGAATCAAACCTGTCTAGAATGCTTTGGATGCTAGGATTTGTTTCTTTGGGGAATGTATAATTATTGTTTTTTAAAAACTTAGTTAAAAAAACACCCTCTCTCACCCCAACTCCGCTTGTCATAACCGTCTTAGCTTTGATATGAGCAGCTATTTCTAAAAAGATAAGAGCCCCTTCTCTGATCGTATCGTACCTATCTTTTTTGAGTTGAAAATGCTTTAAACCGATAGCGCTGCTATGTGTGATATTATCTAGATATTCTTGGTGTGCGGCAATATCATACATAAAACCATGAAGTTTATCCAGCGGATATTCTGATTTTTTCATGATAGCATCGCCAAGGGCTCTAGCTGTTCCGCCTATACCAATGGCTAGATCATTTATAAAAGTACTTGGAAGTTTGGCTAGTTCTTGCTTTATGTAATCTTTTGCATCATCTATTGGCCGGTTGCAATCAAAAAAAAGTTCTTTTATCCTTACTGTGCCGATGTTTAGAGAGAAAGTATCTATAATTTTGCCGTTTCTCATTAATGTCAGATCTGATGAACCGCCACCAATATCTATTGATATTCCGTCTTTAAAAGGAAGTAGATTCGCAATAGCGATACCGCCATATAAAGCTTCTTGTTTGCCGTCTATGACTTTTATTTTTATCCCAAGTTTGTCTTTTATAAGTGATATGAATTCTTTTGCATTGGGAGCATCTCTAAGAGCTGAAGTGGCGACACAGATAGTACTATTTGCAGAATATTTTTGAATTGTTCGAGTAAAAGCATTTAGAGCAAAAAAAGCCCGCTTGATGCCTATAGGCTGTAGAAATCCAGCTTTACTATAAGCCCCTTCGCCTATGCGTACTTTGCTTTTTTGTTCACATATCAATCTAAAGCCAAAACGGCTGCTGCGCTCAAAGACAACAAGCCTTGCTGAGTTTGAGCCTATATCTATAATGGCAGTCCGTTTTGCCATACTGCCATTATTCTTCGTTTTGCAATTGTTCGTATTTGAACATTAATTCATCTGTATTTTCAATATTATTTGGATCCGGTACTATGCAATCAACCGGACATACTGAAATACAAGAAGGTTCATCATAATACCCGACACATTCTGTGCAGCGATCAGGGTCTATAAAATATACCGGCTCACTCTCTTCAATTGCTTCATTTGGACACTCTTCGCGACATGCATCACATGCAATACATTCATCACCGATCATTAACGCCATATATAATTCCTCATATAATAAATTTTAAGAGTTATAACCCATTAAAGCTTATTGTTTATTTAAAAATAAAAAATGTTTCATTTTTTCGTCGTTTCGATCGGAAGTATCAAGGAAGCTATGGCACCATTGCCCTTTGGCCTGTTTTTTAATGATATCGTAGCTCTTAATGCTTGTGCAGCACTTTGGGCCAAGAAAAGCCCCAATCCGACACCTTGAGACTCTTTCGTTCTCACAAACGGGGCAAATAGATCTTTGCTTTCATCTATGCCACAACCCTCATCAATGACCTCGATTATAAAGTCGTGTTTTTTTAGTTTGCTTTTAAGCAGAACACTTTTTCCTTCTGGAGTAAATTTGAGGGCATTTTGGACAAAATTTTGAACTATTTGAATAAGAAGTAGCGGCTGAATTGTAACCATAAGGCTTCTTGGAGATAATTCATAAGAGAAATGTTTTTTTTGATTTTGGGCCAATATGCTAAAGCCATCCATTTTCTGATGTAAAAATGCGATAATATCTATATTTTCAGGAGTTTCAAGCTGTGCACCTTCTGCACGGCCAAATTCTAAAATTGAAGAAACTGTTCTGTTCATCTCGTCAATAGAGATAATATTTTGCTGCAGAGCTTCTTTTAGCATCTCTTTTGTGCTGTCTTTTTTGAGTAAAGTAACCTGGTTTTTGGTCTTCATAACAGCAAGCGGAGTTTTTAATTCATGCGCACTTCCGATAAAGAGCTCTTTTTTGTATTTGATAAAATTCTGTATGCGCATAAGTAGACGGTTAAGAGTTTTGCCTAGCGGTTGAAATTCACTTGGAAGAGATGACAGATCCAAGTTTTGCAACATATTTTCGTCCATTTTCGATAGTTTATAATTTAGAGTTTTTATAGGATTTAACAGCATGTTCGACAAGAAAAAGGCATAAATTATGATGATAACCATAGTAATAGCGCTTAAAAAAAGAATAGCCCTATAAACTTCGGCTTGCAGTTTTTTTGCTTGGGTAATGTCGGTTTTTATGATTAGATAACTTTCTGCACCGGTAAGTGCATGTGAACGATAAGGGATACGCATCTCCATGATAAAATGCCCTTGTTTATCTTTGTATCTTACTATATTTGTTATGGCTGGATTGTTGGTTTTGACAGTAACTATATTTGCTTCGATGTTGAGTGTTTGTCTTAGAACTTCTTGCTGTGTAGAAACCGTATGTTCGATATCAGGATATGTAGCAAAAAGATAGTTTGCATGCTTTATGATCCCGTCTTCGAGCTGATTGTCTGTGCTGTAACTAATATATGTATAAAGGATACTAGAAAAGAAAACTAAAAGCGTTGCCATGGCAACGCTGAGTTGTAGTAAAAAACGAACTCTTATACTTTTTTGGGAAAACAAAACCTATAGCCTCGTCTGCGTACTGTTTCAATGGTTGTAATACCAAGCGGTTTATCCATTTTTTGGCGAATTTGATTAATTGCAACTTCTATAACGTTTGGAGTAACGAGTTCAGGCTCTTCCCAGATGGCATCAAGAAGTTGTTCTTTTGATACGATTTGATCTTTGTGCATTGCCAAATGAGTAAGAACTTCAAAAGGTTTGCCTTTTAATTCTATCTCTTTGCCGTCATAAATGATCTTTTCTTCTTCCGGGTTAATGATAAGGTTTCCGATCTCTAGGATATTTGAGCCGCCAAAACGAAGTTTAGCTTCGATGCGAACCAATAAAATTTCAAAATCAAACGGTTTTTTTATGTAATCATCAGCCCCTGCACGCAAAGCTTCTATTTCGCTTTCTCTGTCATCTCTAGCTGAAAGCATAATGATAGATGTTTTTGGAGAATTTGCTTTTATCTCTTTGATGATATCCATGCCGTTCCCATCGGGCAACATCCAGTCTAATAATACCAAATCATAATTTCTTATACCTATATAATATTTTCCGTCATTGAGATTTTCTGCAACATCGTTTTGATATCCAAACTCTTTGAGTCCATCGGAGAGCGTTTTGCTTAGTGTTACTTCATCCTCGATAATCAATATTCTCATACTAGACTCCATTCTGGTTTAAGTTTTTTTTAATTATAGCAAAAAAATAGAGTTTTGTATGCATTTTTTTAAAAAATCCAATTTTGACTTATCCCTACATTGCAATTTGTCAATATATCAGGTTTTGTAAGCTCTATAAAAAGTTTATCTACTTGGGGAAAGTTATCTCGTATTTTGTTTTTGAGTCCCAATAATGCTTCTTCGAGCAAGCCATATTGCTTGGAGGAAAGCTCATTAGTTATGATATCAACCATATCCGCATAATTAACAAATGATCGGCCTTGCGTATATTCATAAGATGCTTCCAAATTGATTATGAGTCTTTGAGGAATTTCTCTTTCATGTTTTAATATTCCAATAATTACGTCAATTTCCAGGTCTTTGATGTGAATTGTCATCAGATGACTTTTCCTTCTTCTCTTTTAATGATCCTCATTATATTTGGAATATGTTTGTAAAAAATTATCCAGGCTATGATCCAAAGCGGCGTATGAGGAATGTGCGGAGTTATGATATAACTTGCGATTAAAAGCGCTGCTAATGCTATTAAAGATGATAATGACGAAATCTTAAGAAGTTTTGCACTGATAAACCAGATCATAATAGCAATTAAAGTCGGTATCGGAAGCAAAACAATCAATACTCCAAGCGCTGTTGCTACACCTTTGCCGCCTTCGAAACCCAAAAAAGGTGAAAAGCAATGTCCGATAACACTTAATAATGCGATAGTCCATAATACTTCCTGACCTACGCCTGATAACATAGCGATCAATAATACGATAGCACCTTTTAGTGCATCCAGTGCCAATGTGGCGGCCCCCAATTTTTTTGCCAAAGAAGGGTTTGTTTCTTTTACGACTCTGAGCACATTTGTAGCTCCTATGTTGCCGCTGCCGGCTTTTTTGATATCTACTCCGGCAAATTGTTTGGCCAATATATATCCAAAAGGAATCCCGCTAATGATATAGGCTAATATATAAAATAGTAAATTTTGATTAATAAAGTCCATGGTCTCTCCAGATGTAATGTTAATGCAATTTTATCCGATTTTAGATAAAATAGCTCCAATTTTAACCAATCGGTATCCAAAAAAGAGAACAAAAGGGTAAATATGGATTATAAAAAAGAGATAGAGAGACTTAAAGCCGCATTACCGGTTAAAATAGTGTCGCACTATTATCAAAGAGATGAAGTTTTTGAGATAGCAGATATCGTCGGTGATTCATTGGAGCTTGCCAGAAAATGCCAAAATGATCCAAATGAATGGATAATATTTTGCGGCGTCGGTTTTATGGGCCAAAGCGTAAAAGTCATATCTCCGGAAAAGAGAGTATTGATGCCGCGCGTTGCCTGTTGTGCAATGGCAAAGATGATAGATGATAGCTATTTTGATCAAAGTGTAGCTTATATGGTCGAGCGAGGAATACCAAAAGAAAATATTTTGCCGATAACTTATATAAATTCAGATGCAAGTGTCAAAGCCAAAGTGGGAGAGATGGGCGGAATGGTATGTACGAGCGCAAATGCTTATAAGATCATTCAAAAAGGCTTAGAGAGCGGTAAAAAGATACTGTTTGTTCCAGATCGTTGTTTGGGGCAGAATTTTGCCATTCAAATGGGATTAAAATCATGTGTGATCGGTGTGGGCGAATGCGACCCCAAAGAAGCCGACGTCATCTGCTTTAACGGTTTTTGCTCGGTACATCAACTCTTTACACCCGCAGATGTCGAGTTTTATCGCCGCAAATATCCTGGCATTAAAATAGCGGTTCATCCCGAGTGCGATCCCAAAGTTACGGCACTAGCAGATTTTGTCGGCTCAACTTCTCAGCTTATTAAGTATGTCAATGAGCTTGATATTGATCAAAAAGTTGCAGTAGGTACTGAATATAATCTAGTCAACCGTATGAGAAAAGCCAATACATATGTTTTATCTTCTACTAAGCCTGAATGTCCTACAATGAATGAAACAACACTAGAAGATCTATATCGCACTCTTAAATCAATAGAAGATGGCGATCCGATCAATGAGATCTTTGTAGATGAGCATACGAGAAAATATGCCAATCTGGCACTCTTGAGAATGCTTGAAGTGCAATAAAGGAGATATCATGCATAAAGAGTCTTTTATCAGATCAACAGTGGCCGAAGATATCGGCAGAGGTGATATGTTCTCTTTTTTTGGAGAAACTAAAAATGTTACTGCTTATATACTTTCAAAAAGCAACGGAGTATTTGCAGGACGAGAATATGTAGAAGTTTTTTCCAAGTTGTATCCTGTAGATATCAAGTGGAATATAGATGACGGAGAAGAGTTTGTAAGCGGCAAAAAGCTTTTATTTATCAAAGGAGACAATAAAACAATTTTAGCTCTAGAGAGATCAATTCTTAATATAGTGCTGCATGCAAGTTCTATTGCTACGTTGACATCAAAATATGCTAAAGCACTTGATGGAAGCGCCGTAAAACTTTTAGATACTCGCAAAACAAGGCCAATGCTTCGTGTATTTGAAAAATATGCCGTTCGTTGCGGAGGCGGTATAAATCATCGTATGGGACTTGATGATGCACTTATGCTCAAAGATACGCATCTAGCAACCATAGATGATCTGCCAAATTATATTAAGCAAGCTCGCAAAAACATACCATTTACTACTGCTATTGAAATAGAATGCGAGAGTATAGAGATGGCTCAAAAAGCCATGGAGCTAGGAGCGGACATAGTCATGTGTGACAATATGAGTATAGAACAAATGAAAAAAGTGGTTGTCTTTAGGAATGATAAATATCCACATGTACTGTTAGAAGCCAGCGGTAATATTACGCTTGATACTATTAAAGAGGTTGCATCAAGCGGTGTGGATGCTATCTCTACAGGCAGTATCATCCATCAAGCTAATTGGATTGATCTTTCTATGAAGATAGAGAGCTAATAAAAAATATAGTATAATAAAATAATTATTTTAAAGAAAGGGCATAATGCAGCAAAGAACCATCAAAAAACCTGTTGAAGCAGTCGGTATTGGGTTGCATAAGGGTGAGCCTATTAGGTTGAGATTGGAACCTATGGGCCCAAATAGCGGTATAGTATTTTACCGTGAAGATATCGCTCTTACTATTCCGCTAAAACCATCAAGTGTGATCGATACTCAAATGGCTACGGTGATCGGCAATGAAAAAGGTTTTATATCTACTATAGAACATTTCCTTTCAGCAGTTTATGCTTATGGCATTGATAATCTTAGAGTTATTGTTGATGGCAATGAAATGCCTATTATGGACGGCTCTGCCATTTCGTTTTGCCTTTTGCTTGATGAGGCAGGTATTCAAACGCTTGATGCTCCTAAAAATATTATGAGAATTTTAAAACCTGTAGAGGTCAGAGAGGGTGACAAATTTGTTCGATTCATGCCAAGTGATAAAGCTACATTTGATTTTAAAATATATTTTGAACACCCGGCTATCACAGAACAATCATACTCTTTTACTCTCAGTACCAAAAAGTTTATAGATGAGATAGCAAGAGCTAGAACTTTCGGATTTGCAAAAGACATACAATATCTTCAAAATAAAAATCTAGCTCTTGGCGCTACTTTGCAAAATGCAATAGGATTGGATGAGCATAAGATCCTAAATCCGGAAGGGTTGCGTTTTGACAATGAGTTTGTAAGACATAAAATATTGGATGCTATGGGCGATATGATGGTAGGGGGATGTGCTATATTGGGAGCTTATGAATCTTTTGCCGGAAGCCATAAGCTAAATTCCCAGCTCATTGCAAAGCTTAAAGAAGAGAGCACTAATTATGAAATTGTAGCTGTAGATGCTGTACAAAGTAGGGAATTTGAAAAAAGTTTTGCCACAGCATGATGTGCTAATAATATCTATCGCTTCCCCGTTTTTGATAGGACTTTATCATGATAAACAATTAGTGCAAGAGTGGAGTTCTAATGAAAAGATTTCAGATGCTCTTTTGCCGTTTCTTATGCCTATTTTGGATGCATATGATATAAACTCGATAATTTATACCAGCGGGCCCGGAAGCCATATGGCTACCAAACTTACATTTATAACATTAAAGACCATAGAAATTGCCAAGGGCATATCTTGTGTCGGCTGCAGCGGTTTTGAATGCAATGACAACAGACCGATAAAAGCAATGGGCAATCTATACTTTGTCAAAGAAAAAGAGACTATAATAACAAAAAAATTTGACCAGGCGCCAAATATGTCTTTTGCATTGCCAAAAAATCTTCAAGATATAAAACTTGATTTTGATGCTATGCCATTGCATATTTTGCCGGCAGTCTAAAGGGTATAAATTGTTTGTAAGTGTTCCTGCAACTAGTGCTAATCTAGGTCCCGGGTTTGATGCATTGGGCTTGGCTGTAGATTTACGCAACGAAGTTGTTATTAAGCCATCATCATTTCTTAGTCTTGCTACCCATGGAGAAGGGGCAGAAAATGTAAAGATTAGAAAAAACCTTCTTTTTTTAGATATATTTTCTACCCACTACAAAAGATTAACAGGCAAAGAAGATGCATTTCGTTTTGAATTTTTAAATCGAATCCCAATCTCAAGAGGACTTGGGAGTTCATCGGCCGTTATCGTAGCCGCATTGGCATGTGCATATACGGCAGCAGGTGTATCGTATACAAAAAGAGAATTGTTAAACTTAGCTCTTGTTTATGAAAAGCATCCGGATAATATAACACCTGCAGTAATGGGCGGTTTTAACGTAGCATGCGTAGAGGACGGCCGTGTTTACAGCAAGAAAAGACGTTTACCTGATTATTTAAAAGCCGTGCTGGTTGTTCCAAACAAAACAATCTCTACTGCAAAATCACGCACGACACTTCCCAAGGTTTATACAAAAGATGAAACAGTGTATTCATTATCCAGATCGGCATATATGACGGCATTATTTATGAGTGAATCATGGGATCTGTTGCGAATAGCATCAAAAGATAAACTGCATCAAACCAGACGAATGAAAATGATGCCAGAGCTTTTTGAAGTTCAAAAGATCGCTCTTAAAGAGGGTGCTTTAATGAGTACTCTTTCAGGCAGCGGATCTACGTTTTTTAATCTATGTTATGACAAAGATAGCAAAAAAATTGCAAAGGCTTTGCAAAATAGCTTTCCTGAATTTAGAATATTTGTCTGCGGCCTTGATAATTACGGCGTTATAGCAAAGAGTTAAACTCTTTTTTGGTATAATACGCGATGTCGAAAAGAGAACCTATAAGAATGTGTATCGCTTGCAGACAAAGGGCTTTTCAGCATACTCTCATAAGATTACAGCACAAAGAGACTAGTATTGTTTCATACGATGGCAGTGGCAGAAGCTTTTATCTTTGCAATGAATGTGTACAAGATCAGAAAAAGAAAAAAGGGTTGGCAAAGCGTTTTAAAATTGAAGAAACTTATGTTGACAAGTTATTAAAGGAGATTGATGGATAAGGTTAAAATCCAGGATGTTGCTGCCGAAGCAGGGCTTTCGAATGCTGAGGTATTGGATAAAGCTATAGAATTAGGATTTGCAGTCAAAGTAGCGTCTAGCACTATTAGCACTGAAAATGCAGAAGTATTGTTTAATTATATAGTTAGCGGAGAATTGCCGCAGGAATTTAAAAAACCAGCCAAAAAAACAGCTGCTATCAAGAGTGAAAAAACAGAAGAGAGTGTTGCGCCAACCATTGTTGCTGCAGAAGAAGAAAAAATATCCGTAGTTGAGCCTAAAAAAGAAAAGCCAAAAACTTCTCATATTTCAAGCTCTATTAAAGTTACTCCAAAAGCAACTGCACAAGAGATAAAAGACAAAGAGACGAACATACTTGCAGGTATGACAATAGTCAAACAAAAAGCACAAACACCTCCTAAACCTGCAGTTGTTGCTGCGCCGGAAGCCGCTAAAAAGAAAAAACCAAAAAAAACTATCAATGCAAAAGAGAGCGGTTCAAAGTTAGACATTGAAGATAGAGATTTTATGGGCAGCGGTTTTGAGCTTTTTGAGGAACAAGAAGTTGTGTTGTTGGATTTCTCTGATAAGAATATCTATGAAGAGATGAAGCGTCAAGAACAAAAAAGAAAAGAAGAGCAAGAAAAACGTCCAACGCGTTTTTCTCAAGTATTCAACCAGCAAACAAGCACTCGTCGCGGCGGTAAAAAGCGCAAAAGATATGTCAAGTCAGATGAAAGCCAAGAGCAAGTAACGGCAATCGAGATCCCTGAAAATGTTAGAGTCTATGAATTTGCAGAAAAAGTCGGCAGAAGTGTAGGAGAGGTTGTAAAAGTTCTATTTGCATTAGGAACAATGGTCACAAAAAATGACTTTTTGGATAAAGATGATATTGAGATACTTTCAGATGAATTCGGTGTTGAAGTAACTACTATTAATCCGTTGGATGCACTTGATTATGTTGGATCGTATGATAAAGAAGAAGATCTAAATATTAAAGAGAGACCTCCTGTTATTACTATAATGGGACACGTTGACCACGGTAAAACATCTCTATTGGATAAAATTCGCTCCACTAAAGTCGCAGCTAGAGAAGCCGGCGGTATCACACAGCATGTTGGAGCTTATCAAGTAGCAAAAAACGGCAAAAAAATAACATTCATAGATACTCCGGGCCACGAGGCTTTTACTGAAATGCGTTCCAGGGGAGCCCAGGCAACCGATATAGTTATCATTGTTGTAGCTGCAGATGATGGAGTAATGCCTCAAACAAAAGAAGCTATTAACCACGCAAAAGCTGCCGGTGTGCCAATGATCGTTGCAATTACCAAAATGGATAAAGAGAGTGCAAATCCTGATATGGTAAAAGCACAGCTTGCTGAAGTAGGAGTCACTCCGGTTGATTGGGGCGGGGATTATGAGTTTGTACCTGTGTCTTCACATACAGGCCTTGGCATAGAAGAGCTTTTGGATGTGATCTTGCTTCAAGCCGAGATCATGGAGCTTACTGCTGACCCATCTAGAAAAGCTAAAGCGATCGTTGTTGAAAGTTCGCTTGAAAAAGGTTTTGGGCCGGTTGCAAATATTATAGTTAAAAATGGTACGCTTCATGTAGGAGATAATGTAATTGTCGGTAAAACATATGGACGTATTAAGGCTATCAAGCTTGATGACGGCTCTAATGTCAAAGAAATTGGGCCAAGCACTCCTGCTGCAATTGTAGGCTTAAATGAAGTGCCAGGAGCGGGCGATGTGCTTGTAGCAATGGACAGTGAAAAAGATGTCAGAGAATTAGCAAGCAAAAGAGCAGAGTATGATAGAGCCAAACAGCTTTCTAAAAGTACAAAAGCATCTTTGGATGATTTGACCGCACTTATTACAGAGGGACAGCTAAAAGCATTGCCAATAATATTAAAAGCAGATGTTCAAGGTTCTCTTGAAGCTATCAAAAATAGTCTTGAAAAGCTTAGAAATGAAGAGGTTAAGGTCAATATTATCCATGAGGGCGTAGGCGGCATTACGGAAAGCGATGTCACACTGGCAAGCGCAGGAGAGCATGTTGTTATTTTAGGTTTTAATGTCAAAGCCAATAGCAGCGTAGGACAAAAAGCAAAAGAGCTCGGAGTTGAGATCAAGACTTATTCTGTTATCTATCAGTTGTTAGATGATGTTAGAGATCTTCTTGGCGGCATGATGAGCCCTGTTATAAGCGAAGAAGCTACAGGACAAGCAGAAGTTAGAGAGACCTTTACTGTGGCAAAAATCGGAACCATCGCAGGTTGTAAAGTTATAAGCGGCAGTATCAAACGAGGCAGTAAAGCTAGAGTCATGAGAGGTGAAAATGTCATATACGAAGGCACCATATCATCGCTTAAACGTTTTAGCGAAGATGTCAAAGAGGTCAAAAACGGATATGAATGCGGTATAATGTTTGATAATTTCAACGATATGAAAGCAGGCGATATCATAGAATCATTTAAAAATGTTGAGGAACAAGCAACGCTATGACCCAAGAAGAGATCAAAAGACATCGAGTAGAGTCAATTTTAAAAGAGATTATACCGGAGGCTTTAGGTACATTGGATGATCCATTGCTCAATACTTTGGGGGTTACGGATGTGGTTTGCTCTAAAGGCCGCAGTGATGCCAAAGTTTATCTTGATAAATCGGTATTAAATACCGATGAACAAAAAATAATCCTCAAAAA
>DLIG01000005.1:439-7444 GCA_002483605.1 Sulfurovum sp. UBA7648 | reverse complement strand
CAAAAAATAATCCTCAAAAAACTTCATTCACTTTCCGGTTATATTCAAAATCATTGCAAGCAAAGCGAAGGGTGGTTTAAAGCACCATATATGACATTTGAATTTGACGAGCAACCAGATAAGATCAGTCATCTAGAAGAGTTATTTGCTAAAATACATAAAGAGATAAAGGGCGATGATGAAAAATGAGATCAGAGATTCTATTGCTAAAATTGTTGGCTCTTTTGGCGCCAAATTGTATGATATAGAGACAGTTACTGAATTTGATGATACCATTTTGCGAGTTATGATCACAAAAGAAGGCGGGGTTAATCTAGATCTTTGCGCTGATATTTCTCGTGAACTTTCATTGTTTTTGGATGTAAATCCACCAATGGAGCAAGCTTACAGACTGGAAGTAAGTTCACCTGGCATTGAGAGAAAACTCACAAAACCTCACCATTTTCAAAGTTCCCTCAATGAAAAGGTAAAGCTTAAAATAGCAGAAGAAGGCCAAATTATTGGTATGCTAAAAAGTGCCGATGATAATGGAATAGTAATTGATGTTGATGGAGTTGAGAGAAAAATAAATTACTCACAGATCAATAAAGCACGAACATATTTCGAGTGGTAAGGGCAAAATGTGGATGAGCTATATATGCGTCTTGCCGTGCAAGCTGCATGGAAGTATCAAGGATTAGCATATCCAAATCCAGGCGTTGCTGCAGTCGTAACACTGGAAGGTAAGCTTGTTAGTATCGCCTCTCACGAACAATCAGGAAGCTCGCATGCAGAGGTATTGGCTCTTTTGAAGGCTTATGAATTCATAAGCGGTAAAACAATAGATTTTGATAGAGGAAATGCTTTTTTAGCACATCAATTTTTGCGTTCTTTGCCTAGTGCTTTTTTTGCAAAATGCAGCATGTATGTTACTTTGGAACCTTGTAACCACGAAGGAAAAACGCCTTCTTGCGCATCTTTGCTTATAGATTTAAATGTAAAATCCGTTCATATTGCTACACTTGATCCTATACCTAGTCATTCCGGCGGTGCAAAAAGACTTCAAGCTAGCGGTATTGAAGTACATATTGGGTTATTGAAACAAGAGGCAGATGAGTTATTGGAGCCATTTATAATTTGGCAACAAAGAGCTTTTGTATTGTTTAAGTTGGCACAAACCACCAATGGCAGGATCACTGAGGGAGTTATTAGTTCTTTTGATTCTAGAATACATACGCATAAACTCCGCAGAGTTGCATCCAAGCTTGTAATCGGCGGCAATACGGTCAGAATAGACAGACCCACGCTTGATTGCAGATTAATAGACGCCAAAGCTCCGGACTTATTTATCTATACGGCCGATGAAAAAAATATTGATAGAACTATCCCGCTATTTAATGTTCCCAATAGAGATGTCGATCTTGGTGATAATTTAGATTTTCTAAATACGCCGTCTTTGATCTTGGTAGAAGGCGGAGAAGGGATGCTAAAAGCTTGGCAAGACAAGATAGATTGGCTTTTGATATATCAGGCACCAATGTTAAATTCCAAGCGTTTGTCGTATAATATAGATATGAATTTAAAAACTTTACACCACCAAAATATAGGAGATGATTTGATAATATGGAGCAAAAAGATATGAGCAATAATGCAGAAAAACAACAAAAAATCATAGGAATGTTTGACGACATTGCATCTACTTATGATATTGCAAATCGCGTTCTTAGTTTTGGTATCGATAAACAATGGAGAAAAAAAGGCTGCGATAAAGCATATGAAATTTTGGCAAAAAATAAAATTGGCCAAATCGTTGATGTAGCTTGTGGTACGGGTGATCTGCTATTGTATTGGAAAGCTAGAGCTGACAAACACGGTATTAGTGTAGAGCAATATACAGGCGTGGATCCTTCTGTGGGAATGCTGGAAGTTGCCAAAGAAAAAGTATCATTTGCCTCTTTTATAGAGGGGCAAGCACAAGCGCTACCGTTTAGCGATAAAAGTTGCGATATAGTGTCAATATCTTACGGGATCAGAAATGTTGTAGATAGGGCAAAAGGGCTTAACGAATTTTATCGTGTATTGAACAATGGCGGAATGGTAGTTATATTGGAATTTACCAAGCAAGAAAAGAGCGGTTTCGTGTCAAAAATTGTTGATTTTTATATGAAAAAGATACTTCCGGCCATTGGAGGATTGGTTTCACAAAATTATGCAGCGTATCGTTATCTTCCAGATTCTATAGAGCAATTTTTGACTACATCAATGCTAGAAGACGAACTCAAGCAAGCCGGTTTTGATGTAAAATACGTCAAATCATTCTCTATGGGTATATCTACATTATTAGTGGCACAAAAACCGTTAGCATAGGACATCTTATGGGTTCAAACGCAATGATGAGTGTCTCATCGCTCAATAACAAAATCAAATCATTGCTCGAAACCACCTTTGTGCATATTTTAGTAGAAGGTGAAGTATCATCGGCTACTTATCATACAAGCGGGCATCTATATTTTACTATCAAAGACAATGAGAGCTCACTTAAATGTGTAATGTTCAAATCAAGCGTTACTAAACTCAAATTTCGTATAGAAACAGGCCAGCATATCATAGTAGAAGGCTCATTGGGTGTCTTTGTACCAAGAGGTGAATATCAATTTTATGCCGTTCACATTGAGCCTTACGGTCAAGGAGCTTTAGCTTTAGCGTATGAGCAGCTCAAAGAAAAGTTATCCCAAAAAGGTTACTTTGATCCATCTGTAAAAAAAGCGATTCCTAAAATAGTACGATCTATTGCCTTGGTTACTGCAAAAGATAGCGCAGCCTTGCATGATATGTTAAAGATCATAGACAAAAGATGGCCGCTTTTGGAGGTGACCATCGTAGATACGCTCGTCCAGGGCGAACAAGCGCCGACACAAATAGCAAAAGCTATCAAATATGCAGATTCTTTAAATGCGGATGTTATTGTGGCGGGCAGGGGAGGCGGTAGCAGTGAGGATCTGTGGGCATTTAATAGCGAAGCAGTAGCAGATGCTATATTTGAGGCCAAAACCCCGATCGTAAGCGCTGTTGGACATGAGATAGATGTAATGATAAGTGACTTTGTGGCAGACCTTAGAGCCCCCACACCAAGCGCAGCGATGGAGATGATACTTCCGGACAAAAAAGAGATATTGCAGATACTTGATAGCTATTTGGAAGATTTGAAAAATAATACGATCAGAAATTTATCTTTACTAGAAAAACAATTGGAAAATTTGCGAGAAAATGCGCGAAGAAATTCTCCATACAGCAAGATCAAGCATATGGAACAGCAGTATAGAGAGATCAAAGATGACATGATGAGAATATCAAGATTTTTAACAAGTAATTTTGAAAAATTACCCAACGAACTTGAAAAGAATCTAAAAAATCAGTTTGCTTTGATATTGAATCAAAAAGAGTATTTGCTAGAAGAGCTGAAAAAACATTTTATTTTGTCAAATCCTGCTCTACGCTGCACTGACGGATGGGCTCAGGTTTTGACAGATGGTAAGCTTACTAAACTTGAAGATATAGAAAGAGGGCAGCAATTTGTCCTAGAGGATAAAACAACGAAGATAACCGCTTTGTGTTTAGGCAAAGAAAAATTTTAATTTGCTGTCATACCTGCGAAGGCAGGTATCCAGTTTTATTGTTTTTTATGAATTTTTTTTGGACTCCTGCCTGCGCAGGAGTGACGATATAAGGATAACTGGTATTAGAACAATGTTATTTTAATATACATGTCTTTTTTACAAATATTTCTTTAAAACGTCAGGTATCTCTATAGTTCCGTCTTCTTGCTGATGGTTTTCCATGATAGCTATCAGTGTCCTTCCTACTGCAAGCGCTGAACCGTTCAGTGTATGCACAAAAAGATTTTTTCCATCTTCTTTGTATCGTATTTTGGCACGTCTAGCTTGGAAATCTCTTGTATTAGATATGGAACTTATTTCTCTATACTTTCCTTGTCCTGGAAGCCAAACTTCGATATCGACAGTTTTGCTTGCTCCGAATCCAAGATCACCCCCGCAAAGCATAACAAGTCTATGGGGCAATTCAAGAGCCGTCAATAGATCTGAAGCATTTTGCACCATCATATCAAAGATCTCATCGCTTTTGTCGGGATGTGATATGGCCACCATCTCTACTTTATCAAATTGATGCTGTCGTATCATGCCACGAGTATCTCGTCCTGCGCTTCCTGCTTCTTTACGGAAGCATGGAGTATATGCAGTAAGGAGTAATGGGAGTGAGCTAGCATCTATGATTTCATCATTATATAGGTTTGTCAGTGCAACTTCAGCGGTTGGTATGAGATATAACTCTTCACCGTCTATTTTAAATAGATCATCTTCAAATTTTGGCAGTTGACCGGTTCCTAGAAGCATATTTGCATTATTTATGACAGGAACATTAAATTCTTCAAATCCGGCTTTGGCGTTTGTGTCCAAAAAGAAGTTTATCAAAGCGCGTTCGAGCTTTGCACCTGTACCTTTGAGAACAGAAAAACGGCTTTTTGCAAGCTTTACACCTCTTTCAAAATCAATCCAGCCATTTTTTTCTCCAAGATCCCAATGCTCTTTTGGTTGAAAATCAAATACTCTAGGCTCTAAAACCTTTTTGAGTTCTATATTATCATCTTCGTCTTTGCCCTCCGGCACTTCATTATCAGGAAAATTCGGTATCACAAGAGCTAGATTTTGCAATTTCTCATCTGCTATCCTTGCCTCTTCAAGCAGGGATGGCAGTTGTACTTTGAGTTTGTCTATACCGTCTTTTAATTCATTTGTATCTAAGCCTTTTTGTTTATATTCTCCAAAAAGCTTTGAGAGCTTGTTTTGCTCTGCTTTCATGCTTTCATATTTTGAGTTAGCGGCTTTTAGCAATTGAAATAGATCGTTTAGTTCATTTAAGACATCTTGGCCGACACCTTTTTTGGATAATTTTATAGATGCTTCTTCAAAGTTATTTTGTATATATTTTAGATCTATCATTATTAGCCTTGGATTAAAAAATTGCAACATTATATCCAAAGTGTGTTTAACGATCATTTGATACTTTTGGAGGCTAATAGCTTTTGCCAATTCAAACAATATATATCAGTATCAAACCCAATTAAAATTGCATATATGCTGTATTGTAAAATTGTTTAGTATGATACGTTAAAGGAGATAGAATTCTTGAAAGATTAGTGGTAGCAAGAGGGGAACTCGAATCCCCGACCTCCGGCTTATGAGACCAGCGCTCTAACCAGCTGAGCTACCTTGCCACGTAAAAAAGTTTTAAGAGACGGCATTCTATCCAAAGTTAGCTAATTTGTCAATACTTTTACGCGTTTTATATTAATAATTATCTTATTTTTTAAATAGGATCTTTTTTTAATGCAATAACTTGAGTCTAGTAGACTCATAAATATTGAATAAAATTATTAATGATATCTTGACACCCAGTTTTTAATTAGATATAATAATTTCTCAAAAAATATTTTTAAATTTAATGAAAATAAAGGAGCAATTATGGGATTTACACCATTGGCAAATAGAGTGCTTGTTGAACGAAAAGAGGAATCAAACACCACCGCAAGCGGTATTATTATTCCAGATAATGCTAAGGAAAAACCACTTCAAGGCAAAGCCATCGCAGTAGGACCTGATGCTGAGGGTATCAAGGTAGGCGATACTGTAGTTTTCGGTAAATATACCGGTACAGAAATTACAATCGATGGTCAAGAGTATCTAATCTTAACAAGCGACGACATATTAGGTCTGCTTTCATAAAATAATATAAAATATATTTAAAGGATCAAGAATGGCAAAGGAAATATTTTTTTCAGATACAGCAAGAAATGGGCTATATGAGGGTGTTAAAAAACTCTCTGACGCGGTTAAAGTAACTATGGGGCCAAGAGGCCGTAATGTCCTTATCCAAAAGAGTTACGGTGCTCCGCATATAACAAAAGACGGTGTAAGTGTAGCAAGAGAGATCGAACTTCCTGACAGCTTGGAAAATATGGGCGCTTCACTTGTAAGAGAAGTGGCCAGCAAAACTGCCGATGAAGCAGGTGACGGTACTACCACAGCTACAATTTTGGCTCACTCTATATTTAAAGAGGGCTTGAGAAATATTACAGCAGGTGCAAACCCTATCGAAGTAAAAAGAGGTATGGATAAAGCAAGTGCAGCTATAATCGAAGAACTTAAAAAGATCTCAAAACAAGTAAAAGACAAAAAAGAGATCGCTCAAGTTGCTACAATTTCAGCAAATTCCGATCATGCTATCGGTGATTTGATAGCCGAAGCTATGGAAAAGGTTGGTAAAGACGGTGTTATAACCGTTGAAGAGGCAAAAGGGATCAATGATGATCTTGAAGTAGTTGAAGGTATGCAGTTTGACAGAGGTTATCTATCTCCGTACTTTGTAACCAATGCCGAAAAAATGACATGCGAATTAGAGCACCCTATGATCTTGGTGACCGATTCAAAGATCACATCGCTCAAAGATCTTATTCCTGTGCTTGAACAAATTCAAAAAACAGGCAAACCGCTTTTGATCATCTCTGATGATGTAGAAGGTGAAGCATTGGCAACTTTGGTACTTAACCGTCTAAAAGGAGTGTTAAATATCGCAGCAGTCAAGGCTCCTGGATTTGGCGACCGTAAAAAAGAGATGCTAAAAGATATAGCAACACTTACGGGTGCAACCGTGATCACAGAAGAGTTAGGGTTGAGCTTAGATAAAGCTACAATCGCAGAACTTGGACAAGCTTCAAGAGTTGTTATTGACAAAGACAATACTGTAATAGTAGACGGCAAAGGCGATAAAAGCGGAGTTGAAGCTAGAGTAGGTGAGATAAAATCGCAAATAGTTAAAACTACAAGCGAATATGATAAAGAAAAACTTCAAGAAAGACTTGCTAAGCTTGCCGGCGGTGTGGCTGTTATCAAAGTAGGAGCAGCGACAGAGACTGAGATGAAAGAGAAAAAAGATAGAGTTGATGATGCT
>DLIG01000005.1:0-295 GCA_002483605.1 Sulfurovum sp. UBA7648 | reverse complement strand
AAAAAGATAGAGTTGATGATGCTCTGTCTGCTACAAAAGCAGCAGTCGAAGAAGGTATCGTCATAGGCGGCGGCGCGGCACTTGTTAAAGCTGCGGCAAATGTAAAACTTGAACTCTGCGATGATGAGTTAGTAGGCGCTAACATTATACTTAGAGCTATCCAAGCTCCTATGAAACAGATCGCCGAAAATGCCGGATACGACGCCGGCGTTGTAGCAGATAAAGTACTTAATAGCAAAGATGCCAATTTCGGTTTCAATGCTGCAAGCGGAGAGTATGTAGATATGTTTGAAGC